>NZ_KE159652.1:1284698-1393835 GCF_000403375.2 Paenibacillus barengoltzii G22
TACGTGAGCAGCGGAGAGCCCGGGTGAATCCAAGATCCGACGTCGAATAGGCTCCAAAGCATAGGCTTCGTGATCGGAAGCCAGCTTTTTGAACTACCTTATTCTAATGCATAAAGTTCTTTCCTTCTTGTCACACTAATCCCAACCTAGTTGAAGAAGGGAGAGAGCTAAGCCCAATGTACAAACGACTGAGTGCGATTCTGTTCCCGGTGACCGCTGTGCTGTTGATCGGCGCCCTGGTGTGGGGGTATCAGGAGAACCAGGAGAAAAACTCAATTCTGATCAAGGCGGAAAACCAATATCAGCGGGCGTTCCATGATTTGTCGTATCACGTGGACAAGCTGCATACGGAATTGGGCAACACCTTGGCGGTAAACTCGGCCTCCACCGGTGCCCAACGTAAAGGGCTGGTGAATGTATGGCGCATCACGAGCGAGGCGCAGAACGAAATTAACCAGCTTCCGTTAACCTTGCTCCCGTTTAATAAGACGGAAGAGTTTCTATCTCGGATCGCGAAGTTCTCGTATCAGACTGCGATTCGCGATTTGACGAAACAGCCTTTAACCGAAAATGAGATGAAAAATCTAAAAGAACTGTACAAAAGTTCGGCGCAAATCGCCCAAGACTTGCAAGGAGTACAGAACAAGGTTATCGCCAATCGCCTGCGCTGGATGGACGTCGAGACGGCGCTGGCGAGCGAGAAAGAACCGCGGGACAATACGATCATCGATGGCTTCAAAACCGTAGATAAAAAGGTTGGCGAATACCCTGAGCTGGATTGGGGACCGTCCATCTCCAGCATGTACAATAAACGTTCGGTGAAGAAGCTGGGCGGACGTCCGATCACCGTTGAGGAAATTAAACGTAAAGCTGCGAAGTTTACGGGCGTACAAAGCCAAGAGAACATCCAAGTCGTAGAGAACGGGAAAGGAACGGAGTGGGCTTCCTATACGGCTAACCTGAAGAATAAAAAAGGTGACGAGTCTTGGTCGCTTGATTTTACCCGTAATGGCGGTCATTTAATCTCCTATGTATACCATCGCCCAATTGGACCGAAAGCCGTAGACGTAAGTACCGCAAAACAGCGGGCTAAAGAATTTTTGGAAAACAAAGGGTATCCAGGGCTAGCGGCCGTTTCTTATGATGAGTTCGATAATGAAGGAAACTTCACGTTCGTTAGCAAGCAAGACGATGTGCTAATTTATCCGGAGAAAATTACGATCCGTGTTGCTCTGGATAACGGGCAAGTGACCGGGATGCAGGCCAGCGACTACGTGTATGAACGTGAAAGCCGGGAAAAGGTCGGAAAACCGAAACTGACCTTGCAGCAAGCGCGTAAATTTTTGAATCCGGAGTATAAGGAGAAATATCACCGTCTTGCGCTCATCGAGAACGAGCAGTCAGAGAAGGTGCTAACCTACGAATTTGGCGGTTCAATTAACGGATCGCAGTACAAAATTTTCATCAATGCCGAGAACGGCAATGAAGAGATCATCGAAGAGATTCGCACCCGCAACAATCAAGGAGAAACGAAGTCTTCTTGATGCTCTGTGCAGCAACTTCAAAGGAATGTTCCGGTTGTCCGGAAGATTCCTTTTTGTTTTTTTAAACGAATTAATTAAGTCCAGCCGCCTCGCGCCGTGCTATAATCATTAGCATAGTAGTACAACCATGACATAGGACGGTGGCAACCTTGTTTCCTAAAGTGAACGATCTCGTATACATTCAAGTCGCTTCGGCGGAGAAGCCAAACGATGAGAAGGAATGTAAATCACGGATCGCGGACGTGGAAGAAGAATCGTTTTTGATCGAAGTACCGATCGAGACCGGGAGCGGACGCATCAAAAAGCTGTACATCGGGGACGAATTATCCGTGTATTTCCTGACGGAAAACGGAGTGAAAAAATACTTTAGTACATACGTGCTCGGGTTTGCCGACGACGTTGTTCAATTAGTGCGAATTCGCAAGCCTGACCCAGAAACGATTACGAAAATCCAACGGCGCAACTTTTTGAGAGTGGTCGCACAATTAGAAATCGCTGTGCTTATGAAGGACGGCGTGCGCTTTGTTACATATACGGAGGATGTTGGCGGAGGCGGAGTCTCTTTCAGCTGCAGCAACGAATTTAAGCTGGCTCAGGGGGATCATCTCTTCTGCTGGCTGCTCATCCCGTTCAAGAACGGTACGATCGACCATGTGCCTTTTGAAGCGGAAGTTGTTCGAATGAAGAAGCTGGAGACCGGGCGCACGATTGTCATGCTGAAATTCGTAAGCATTTCGGACCTTGAACGGCAAAAGCTGATACGATATTGCTTCGAGCGGCAGTTTGATTTTAAAAATCGCTGAGTTTCTCCTTGTATAAACGTATTTCTGATTTCCCAATATGGATAAGCTATACATGAACGCTTTGAAATCGATCTATGTTTGTGTGCTGCCAGGGAGGAAATCGAAATGAAAAAAGCGAAAGACGACGAAATTTACACCGAGCTGTTTTTGACATTCTCGGACAAGGCAGAGAGATGGTTCAAACGGAGTTTACTGGTTTTATTGGCAGCATTATGTTTATTTCAACTCTTGCTGCGGATTCCAGAATTGCGATATGTACTAGCCTCAGCAGACAAATATGAAGGGGTGCCCATCCACAGAGAACAAGGGAATTAATCGGGAAAAGCAAGCGCGTTTCTTTTGCATCCCTTTGTTATCTGTGGTATAATTTTCACGTCGCAGGCAATGCCTGCTTTTTTCTTGAGGATTTGTTTTTGAGGAGGAATGCCCCTTTGGCAAGCGAGACGTCAACAACCCACGACAAAATCAACATCGCCATCGACGGTCCTGCGGGGGCAGGGAAAAGTACGATTGCTCGCATGGTTGCTGGTAGACTACATTATGTCTACGTTGATACTGGGGCGATGTACCGGGCGGCAACTTGGTATTTTCTGCAGCTAGGGATCGGACCAGATGAGGTGGACAAAGTGCTGCAGCATTTACCTGATTTGAATATCGAATTGCTGCCTGGAGAACAGGGGCAACAGGTCCGGGTGAACGGTCGTGACGTCACGGAAGAGATTCGCTCGTTAGCCGTCAATGCCCAAGTGTCTCGATATGCGCAAATCGAGGGGCTGCGCGATCGGCTTGTCTCATTGCAGCGGCAAATGGCTTTGCGCAAAGGCGTCGTCATGGACGGACGTGATATCGGCACTTGCGTATTACCTGATGCGGAAGTGAAAGTGTTCATGACCGCGAGCGTTGAGGAACGGGCACGTCGGCGTTACAAGGAAATGAAGGAGCAGGACAAGATCTCCTTCGATGAACTTGTGCGATCGATTGAAGAGCGAGATCGGCTGGACCGGGAGCGGGAGGTTTCTCCGCTGCGGCAGGCAGAAGATGCTCGACTGCTGGATACGACGCAGATGTCCTTGGATGAAGTGGCCGATCACATCATCGCCATGTGCAGAACTTATGGAAGTGAGAGTTGAGCCTGGATGATCTATCGTTTTTGTCGCAGTGTGCTTCGCGTCCTCTACAAGCTGTTGTATCGCTTAGAGGTAAGCGGCTTAGAGCATATTCCCAAAGAGGGCGGAGTGCTCTTGTGCTCCAACCATATAACTTTGCTTGATCCGCCGACCATCGGCATTATGGTGGAACGCAAGGTGCATTTTATGGCCAAGCAGGAATTGTTCAACATTTTCGGCTTCAGTTGGCTGATTCGACAGCTAGGCGCTTTTCCTGTGAAGCGGGGAGGCGTAAGCAAAGAATCGATCAAAACTGCGCTGAACTTGCTCCGTAACGGCCACGTTATTGGGATCTTCCCGGAAGGCCGTCGGGTGAAAGACGCCGAAGCCAATGTGATTGGCAAGAAAGGTGCGGCAACGTTCGCGCTTCGTAGTGACGCAGCAGTGATTCCGGTGGCGATTATTGGCACTTATAAATTGTTTCGGAAGATGCGTGTCGTCTACGGACCGCCGGTGGATCTGACGGAGTTCAAGGAGAATGGCGGACCGGACGCAGCCGAGCGAGCCACGGAGAAGATCATGGCCAGCATTGCCGAACTGAAGAAACGTTAATTTTTCATGCCTTTACCAGATGAGATGCATGAAGGCTTATCACATTTGGGAAGCTATACCTTAATGGATTGTTTTGAACTTCGCTACAAGTGGAAGCTCAAAAAGTCAATTTTTTACTTAGCGATCGAAAGCTGGCTTTTTGAACAACCTTTAGAGCGGGTTTAAATAAATGGGTTTTTGAATTGAGGAGGTTATTGACATGTCGGAAGAAACAAAAAATGTTCAAGAGGCAGCGGAAGTCGCTAGCCAAGATGAAATGGAGCAAATCGTCTCTTTGAAAAAAGGGGACACCGTCAAAGGAACGATCGTCAAAATCGAAGATAACCAAGCTTATGTAAGCATTGGATATAAATATGACGGTGTAATTCCTATTCGCGAGCTGTCCTCCGTACATCTCGACAATGCGGCGGATGCTGTGCAAGTAGGCCAAGAAGTAGAAACGAAAGTGGTCAGCATCGACGACGAGAAGGAACGCCTGGTGCTCTCCAAACGTGCGATCGACAGCGAGAACGCTTGGGAAGAGCTGGAGAAGAAGTTCCAGAACGGCGAAGTGTTCGAAGTTACGGTTGCCGACGTCGTCAAAGGCGGAATTGTCGCTGACGTAGGCGTGCGCGGCTTCATTCCGGCATCGATGGTAGAACGTCACTTCGTTGAAGACTTCAGCGACTACAAAGGCCGCACGCTGCGCGTCAAAGTGAAAGAACTTGATCGCGAGAACAACAAAGTGATCCTCTCTCAAAAGGATGTACTTGATGAAGAGTTCGAAGCGAACAAGCAAAAAGTGATGGCTGAATTGAAAGAAGGGCAAGTGCTGGAAGGCACGGTTCAACGCTTGACTCAGTTTGGTGCATTTGTTGACGTAGGCGGCGTTGACGGATTGGTACACGTATCCGAAATCGCATGGAACCATGTTGACAAACCTGCTGACGTCCTGTCCGAAGGCGACAAAGTGAAGGTGAAAGTGCTCAAAGTTGATCCGGAAAAAGGCAAAATCAGCCTTTCGATCAAGGCAGCACAACCAGGTCCTTGGGATACAGCGGCTGAGAAATTCCACACCGGTGACATTGTAACGGGCGAAGTTAAACGATTGGTGAACTTTGGTGCCTTCGTTGAAATCGCACCGGGGGTAGAAGGACTCGTTCATATCTCTCAAATTTCGCATAAGCATATCGGAACTCCGCATGAAGTGCTGAAAGAAGGACAAACGGTACAGGTGAAAGTGCTGGACGTGAACCCTAGCGAGAAACGGGTAAGCCTCAGCATTAAAGAAACGGAAGAAGCTCCGGCTCCTGCACCGAAGAGTGAAAGACCTTCCAAAGGCAGCAGCGTGAGAAAAGAAGACCTGGGCGACAACCCTAACGTATCGCTGAGCAATCAAGGCTTGAGCATCACGCTGGGCGAACGCTTTGGCGACAAACTCAGCAAACTGAAATAATCAGGTTTTAGTGGCTCGAACATCGGCGGACCCTGAAGAAGCGGGTTCGCCGTTTTTGTTGTTGACCGTTAGCCAAGCTTTCTTTTTTTTGCTATGATGATTTACGTGTATCTGCAAATAAACGTGTGAAGCCTATCCTATATAGCGTATCGATTCAATTTTGAAAATCCAAAAATAAGTATTAGGAGGGATGTCAATGGCAAGACCCGTTGTGGCTATCGTTGGGCGGCCGAATGTGGGGAAATCCACGATATTTAACCGGATAATCGGAGACCGCCTGGCAATCGTGGAAGATAAGCCCGGGATTACGCGCGACCGGATATATGGCGCGTCGGAATGGAACGGAAAACCGTTCAGCATCATCGATACGGGGGGGATTGAGCTCGACGACCAGGAACCCATCCTCAAATCGATCCGGATGCAGGCCGAACTCGCAATCGAGGAAGCCGATGTCATTGTATTTATGTGTGACGCCAAGGCTGGCGTGACTTCTTCGGACGAGGAGGTCGCCAACTTGTTGTACCGGTCAGGCAAACCGGTTATTGTCGCGGTGAATAAGGTGGATAACATCGGCCGGATCGACAATATTTATGAGTTCTATAACCTCGGCTTTGGTGAGCCGATTGGGGTATCGGGCAGCCATGGCACAGGGATCGGTGATTTGCTGGATGCGATCGCAGATAATCTCCCTGAGCTCGCGGATGACGAATACGATGATGACGTGATCCGGGTTGCTTTGATTGGTCGTCCAAACGTTGGGAAATCCTCGTTGGTGAATGCCATCCTCGGGGAAGAGCGAGTCATCGTCAGCGATATCGCCGGAACCACCCGTGATGCAATTGATACGCCGTTTGAGAAAGACGGTCAACGGTACGTCCTAATCGATACCGCAGGGATGCGCAAACGCGGGAAGGTCTATGAAACGACGGAGAAGTACAGCGTGATGCGCGCCATGAAAGCGATCGAGCGGGCGGATGTGGTACTGGTTCTGATTAACGGAGAAGAAGGAATCATCGAGCAGGATAAGCATATCGCGGGATACGCTTACGAAGCTGGTAAAGCTTCTATTTTCGTTGTGAATAAATGGGATGTGGTTGAGAAGGACGATAAAACCATGCACCAATTTGAGCAAAAAATCCGCGACCACTTCTTGTTTATGACGTATGCTCCGATTGTTTTCCTGTCGGCTAAAACGAAGCAGCGTTTACATAAACTGTTGCCGGTGGTTCAGCACGTCGCGGATCAGCATGCGAAGCGCGTGCAGACCCATCTGCTCAACGATGTTGTGTCGGATGCGATCGCCATCAATCCTCCGCCTACAGACAAAGGGCGGCGCCTGCGAATTAATTACGTCACGCAGGTTGCGGTGAAACCGCCGACCATCGTGGTGTTTGTTAACGATCCAGAGCTGATGCATTTCTCTTATGAACGGTATCTGGAGAACAAAATCCGGGCAGCGTTTGATTTTGAGGGAACGCCAATCCGGCTGTTTACGCGGCGCAAGTCTGATGAAGGTTAGGGGAGAATAAGGTGATTTTACCCGTTATAGCTGTAATTGTTTGTTATTTGCTTGGCTCGGTTAGCTTCAGCGTCGTGCTGGCGAAAGCTTTGAAAGGCATCGATATTCGCCAGCACGGCAGCGGCAATGCGGGGGCTACGAATACACTGCGCGTACTAGGGAAAGGCCCGGCAATTCTCGTTCTGGCTCTGGATGTGCTTAAGGGGATTGCCGCCGTTTGGATCGGCCGCTGGCTGGGCGGCGGCGTTGATTGGATCGCCTCGCTGTGCGGCATCGCAGCCATCGTCGGCCATAACTGGCCGCTGTATTTCCGCTTTCGTGGCGGAAAAGGGATTGCCACCACGATTGGCGTGATGGCGACCTTGTTTTTCTTCCCTGCGTTGTACGCGGGGATCATTGCGATATTATCGATTGTTATTACCCGGTACGTCTCGCTTGGTTCGCTGATCTTCGTCTTCTTGACGCCGATTTTTCTGGCAGTCTCCGGCGAATTCGGCCCTTATTTCTGGGCGAGTCTGGTCATCTGTGTGTTTGCCTTCTGGAGACATCGCACGAATATTGTGAAGATCGTGCACGGCAAGGAAAATAAGCTGGGATCCAAAGGAGGAGATCGCGTTGTCTAATAAAGCCGCCGTGCTGGTGGCGGGCAGTTGGGGAACGGCACTCGCCAGTGTGCTCGCCGACAAAGACATGGAAGTTGCCTTGTGGACACGTAACGAAGCCCAACAGGATGAAATCAATACGAAACATCGGAATGAACGTTTTTTGCCTGGTGTGGACTTGTCGCCTCGCCTTACGGCAACTACGGATTTGGAAGCTGCAGTGACCGGCGCGAAAGCAATCGTAATGGTTGCGCCGTCCTCAGCGGTCCGTGAGGTTGCTCGATCGCTGAAGCCCTTCTGGCATGAGGATATGCTGCTTGTGCACGCGACCAAGGGCTTTGAGATTGAGAGCATGAAGCGGATGTCGACGGTGATTGCGGAGGAGCTCGGCTGTGAGGAAGGTCGGATTGTAGTCTTGTCCGGCCCCAGCCATGCGGAGGAAGTGGTGAAACGCTGCCCTACGACCGTGGTCGTGGCTTCACAGGTTGAGGCTCAAGCGGAAAAGGCTCAGGACTTGCTCATGAACCCGTATTTCCGCGTCTACACGAACCGGGATATGGTAGGCGTGGAGCTTGCCGGGGCATTAAAAAACATCATCGCATTAGGCGCCGGAATGTCCGATGGACTGGGTTACGGAGATAATGCCAAAGCGGCGTTACTGACCCGTGGTCTTGCGGAAATTACGAGGGTCGGCGTTGAAATGGGAGCGAACCCGCTTACCTTTGCCGGTCTGGCCGGGATCGGCGACCTGGTCGTGACCGCAACCAGCCGACACAGCCGGAACTGGCGAGCCGGGTTTATGCTAGGGGAAGGCAAACCGTTGGAGGAAGTTCTATCCCAGATGGGCATGGTTGTGGAAGGCATTCGTACAACCAAAGCGGCCCATGCCATCTCGGAGAAGTATCAGGTGCAAATGCCAATTGCGGCTCAGCTTTATCACGTGCTGTTTGAAGGGTTGGACCCGCGCACTGCGGTCGAAGCACTCATGGGACGCGACCGGAAGACAGAGATGGAAGTCATGTCCCTAGAAACCTGGGAACAATGGCACACCTAATCTTGGCACAGTCAATTCAAATCATGTTCAAAAAGGCGGCTTTTCAGCACCGAGAAGGTTGGATGAAGCCGGGACTGAGTAGCGGAGCGTAGGCAGACCTACGTGAGCAACGGAAGGCCCGGATGAATTCAAGATTCGATGTCGAACCCGCTACTTTGAGTATGCTTCGTGATCAAAAGCCGAGTTTTTGAACTTCCGCTATAGAGCCCGTTTTGTTGGGGGAATATCACCTTTGCTTCCGCCCTCTCATACATTGGTTGAAGAGGACAACGGAGGAGGCGAAAGCGTGAGCAAGATATCCAAAGAGGCCTTGAATGCCATCAACAAGAAGACGGGTAAAGCGATTTCGGAAAGTTCGGTCAAGAAGCTGGCCAGCACCGTAAAGCCATCCACAATGCAAAATGAAGCCGAACTACGGAAGCTGATTAAGCAAGTATCGGCGATGGCGAAAGTTCCCGTGTCGGAAAGCACGATTCAAGAGATCGTGAACGCCGTGAAAAAAAGCGGGATGAATCCGTCCAATATGGAAGCCTTAATGAAGTTAATGCTAAAAAAATAAAAAAGGTGATCCTTATTGCTCTTAAGCTCTGCGGCCGCCTGCCGTGGGGCTTTGTTTAGTTTGGGCAAGCGCGTAGCCGGAAAGACTGCATAATGCTATAATATGGATCATATTAAAGCAAAAAATAGTAGGTGAATTTAACAGATGGATGCAATGACGAAGATGTGGCTATCGATTGCCGCCGTTTTAATCATGGGGGTTTCGGTCTTTTTGATCACATTTGCACGGACGAAAACCAAAGGGTGGATTAAGGGCATCTTATCGCTCCTCGCCTTTTTTATTATGCTGGTGGGCTTTTTGACCGGGCTTGTGTCGATTACTTGACAGCACCTCTACACCACTGAACCAAGAGAAGAGGAAGATCTATGCAACAACAAGATAGCAAAGCCTATGCCGATTTAACCGAAGATCTATGCAAGTTGGCTGAAAGCTGCGGAATGGAGGGCAACTGGCTGCTAGGAGGCAGCTGCGGATTGTGGCTCCAGGGCGTTGAGCTTGCGACAGTTCCGCGGGATATCGACGTCTATGCAGATCTGGTGACGGCTGATCGGCTGCACGAGCGGCTCAAGTCGTTTGCGACGGACCAGCCGCATCATGACCAAAGCGGAATTTATACCTCCAAGTTAAGCCATTATCGGATCGGGGAGTCGACGATTGAGCTCGTTGGCGGATTTGAAGTCCATACTAACGGAGCGTTCTATCGGACGGAGATCGAAGCCGTGTTGGCGCCGGTTGCGCAGCGTGTGAAGCTTCGTGATAGCGCTTTATGGGTCATGCCGTTAGCCCATGAATTGGTGTTCAACCTCTTGCGCGGGCGCCCGGATCGCTATTTGCCGATTGCGGGGATGATGCGTAAAGAACCGGATCGACATCTGCCGCTATTGGACGAGCTGCTGAAACGGAACGAATGGTCGGCGGATTGGGTTGGACGGATGGCGGAGTTGTTGGATCGCCCGCTGCTCTCCCGGCCATGGCGCGAATATCGCGGCGGGGAGGCTTAAGGAACAGATCGTGGAAGGACGTATTACGTTTCTGCCTTCGGGGAAGACCGTTCAAGTCCGGCCCGGCACCTCGGTTCTCAGGGCTGCCCGCAGCGCCAGAATTCATCTAGCGACGCGATGCGGAGGGAATGCCGGCTGCCTCATGTGCAAAGTTCAGGTCGATGCGGAACATGCTGACGCGTTAACTCCTCCGAGCGATGCGGAGCGCCGCAAGCTTGGCCCGCTGCTAGACCAGGGGACGCGACTGGCCTGTCAAGCGAAGATCCGGGGGAATGCGGTCGTTCAGCTGCCGAAGGATCCCCTTAAAGCGGCGATTCGCAAGCAACTGGAACGGCAACGGGAAGAGGAGGAACTATGGTAATGGCAAGTACGGATGGGGATAAGGTGAGATTTTCAACATGACGAAGTACCTTTTTTTGAAGCAAACCTGCTGGAGATCGGCGGCGCTGATTGTCATATTGGTGTTAACGACCTCTCTGCTATCAGGCTGTTTATACCGCGGCGAGAGGCAGCAGGGCGGTCCGGTTTCCTATATTGAGAGCGTGGACCGGGTTCAACGGGCGATTGACCGTTTCCAGGAAGATAAGGCGATTCTGCCGATCATTACGGCTGGGGAGGATACTCCCCGATACGAGAAATACAAGATCGATTTGAACCAATTGAAGCGGGAAGGTTATTTGGATGAGCTACCGGCAGCGGCCTTTGAGCAGGGCGGAAGCGTCTATTTTCTCGTGATCGATGAAGAAACGGATCCTACGGTCAAAGTAATGGATTTAAATACAGTTCAGAAGGTGAACGATGTCCAGCACAAAGTGCTGAGCTACCGTACAAGTCACGGTAATGCACTCCCGGGCGAGGCTGATGGTGAGGTCTATCCAGGTCTGTATACGGTGGATCTTTCACTGCTTAAGGCCGACAGCTTGGCATTGACCAGTGTCTACTCTGGAGAAACTCTGTCCTACCTGATGGACAAGCAAGGCAATGTGTATGTGAATTACGCTTTTGATATTATGCAGGCGATTGATCAGTCTGGGAAAACGCCGCAAGGTGACGAAGATTTACGCACTTGGTTGACGGATCGCTCCGCATTCGTTCCGGTGAAGTCGCTGCCTTACCGTTGGAACGGAAGCGAACCCGTACCCTATCTCAATTAGGAAGAAGCCTCTCGAATGATTTCGGGAGGTTTTTTCTTTTCTCTCTTCTCCTTTTTCCTGCGTCATACTTTTTCCGATAGAGTCATACAAATGGGAGTATGGCGGTTAAGTGCCCGCCTTGTTCGGGTTGAATGAGCGGCCCCGCAAAAAAAACGGGCTTGGACGGTTTTAACCGTCATATTCTTGCATCTGGTACATAAGATGTTACTAGTCCAAATGCATGTACGAGTTTACGCCGCTTCGTTCAGGTTCCTTCCACAGGTTTGCGGCGGCGGACACGGGCAAGAGGGGCTGCCGCTCCTGCCGCAGCAGCGAGGCCCAAAAGCATGGTGAATCACGAAGCGGATGCTCTCGGGGCATTTTTCCTTCGGCGAAATTTGAGGAGGGGATATCATTGGTATTGGAGAAAGTGGACATTTTTAAGGACATTGCCGAACGAACTGGAGGCGACATCTATCTAGGGGTCGTCGGTGCCGTCCGTACCGGGAAGTCGACCTTTATTAAGCGATTCATGGAAACTGTCGTACTCCCGAACATCGCAAATGAAGCAGATCGAGTCCGCGCGGTAGATGAACTTCCGCAAAGCGCCGCCGGCAAAACCATTATGACGACCGAACCGAAGTTTGTTCCGAACAATGCGGTGCAAATCAAGGTGGCTGAAGGACTCGAGGTCAACGTAAGACTCGTCGATTGCGTCGGATACGCCGTGGAAGGCGCAAAAGGTTACGAGGACGAAAACGGGCCGCGGATGATCTCTACCCCATGGTTTGAAGAACCGATTCCGTTCCAAGAAGCGGCGGAAATCGGTACACGCAAAGTCATCCAAGAACATTCCACGTTAGGGGTTGTCGTGACGACGGATGGAACGATTGCCGATATTCCGCGTTATTCTTACGTGGAATCTGAGGAGCGGGTTGTTGCCGAACTGAAGGAGGTCGGTAAGCCATTTGTGATGGTGATCAACTCGACGCGTCCAAACAGTGAAGAAACCCAACAGCTCCGCGGTGAGTTAGCCGCAAAATATGACATTCCGGTCCTTGCGCTCAGTGCAGCGACCATGACAGAAGAAGACGTAACCGGGGTCCTCCGGGAAGTTCTGTATGAGTTCCCAGTACATGAGGTGAACGTCAATTTGCCTAGCTGGGTGATGGTACTGAACGAGAACCACTGGCTGCGCACCAATTTTGAGAACTCTGTCCGCGACACGGTTAAGGATATTCGCCGTCTGCGCGATGTCGACCGGGTTGTCGGCAACTTCATGGAATACGATTTTATCGACCGGGCTGGTCTCAGCGGATTAAATATGGGTCAAGGCGTAGCCGAGATCGATCTGTATGCGCCGGATGATCTGTATGACCGCATCCTGATGGAAGTGGTGGGCGTTGAGATTCGAGGCAAAGACCATTTACTGCAGCTGATGCAGGAATTTACGCACGCGAAACGGGAATACGACCGGTTCGCCGAGGCGCTGGAAATGGTCAAAACGACCGGTTATGGCATCGCTGCGCCGACGCTTGCGGAAATGGCGCTGGATGAGCCAGAGCTGATCCGTCAGGGATCCCGCTTCGGAGTAAGGCTGAAGGCGACAGCACCATCGATCCATATGATCCGCGTCGACGTCGAGTCGGAATTTGCGCCGATCATCGGGACCGAGAAACAAAGCGAAGAGCTTGTCCGTTATCTGATGCAGGATTTCGAGAACGATCCGATCAAGATCTGGGAGTCCGACATCTTCGGCAGATCCTTGCACTCGATCGTACGCGAAGGCATTCAAGGCAAAATCGCCATGATGCCGGATAACGCTCGTTACAAGCTGCAGGAAACGCTGGGGCGGATTATTAACGAAGGTTCCGGCGGCCTCATCGCCATCATCCTATAGGTAACGAAATATTCGGCTTTTGATCATAACTACATCCAACCTTCACGGTGCTGAATAAGCTGACTTTTCAATCTCATTGATTTCCTAACCTTAGGCAATTCCTCCTCAATGACCGCGCGTATGCTGAACCATGGCTGCGTGCGGTTGTTTTGTTATTTGAGGGCGGAAAGGTCCATTTTGTAGGGCGAATTGAGGAAATATCGCCGGGAAGCCTTGAAATAGCTTGAAATTATGTATGGGCTGTATTACTATAAATTTGTTCCGCGTCCCCGAAAGCGCGATTTCATCACGTTTTTCGGGAATTTGTACGTAATGAATTGCATAAATCACGTATATTCTGCGGTAAAACGGAAACACAAATAGCAAGTGGTATTATTTTCCTTGGTGGGAGGTGAAACACACATGAACAAATCCGATTTGATTGCTCAAGTTGCAGAAAGTACTGAGCTGTCCAAGAAAGACGCGACGAAAGCGGTTGATGCCGTTTTTGATGCGATTTCCACAGCGCTGCAGAACGGAGATAAAGTTCAACTGGTTGGCTTCGGTAACTTTGAAGTCCGCGAGCGTTCCGCCCGTAAAGGCCGTAACCCGCAAACCGGAGAGGAAATCGAAATCCCTGCGAGCAAAATTCCTGCTTTCAAACCAGGTAAAGCGCTCAAAGACGGAATTAAATAAAGATTTCTACATATCTTCCGTGCAAAAGACCGTGGGCTTCTCGTTCACGGCTTTTTCTTTTCACGGAGGCTTAAAGAAGAACCAATCTGTCTAAAATGTGAAGGGGAGGCGCTGCCACATGGATAACCAGCAACACGGTAACGATCCATCTGCCGCGGGCGGAGACTATTTCGTGATTAAGGCCAAAGAACAGGGCGTTACGGTCATCGGACTAACCCGGGGGAAGGATACGCGGTTTCACCACACCGAAAAGTTGGACAAGGGCGAGGTGCTCATCGCTCAATTTACCGATCACACCTCAGCTGTCAAGGTTCGCGGCAAAGCGCTCGTCTATACGAAGCACGGCTTGATTGATACGGAGGAATGATTTTCTAATCTGCAGGCATAGCCTGCTTTTTTTCTATGTAGAATGGGGTATAAGAACCGTATGGACAAAGGCTAAAATTGGCGCTGTCCAAGAGTACCAGAAGGGAGAATGCCCCATGAAACGGAACTTATTCGTTCGGGCCATCCTGCTAACATTCATCTGTGCGCTGGGAATGGCAGGAACAGCTTGGTTAGGGGAGCATCCTGCCCGTCAGCGGCAGGTAGCAGCGGTGTTTGCGGGTACGTCCCCAGCGGAGCTCACCGAGGAGAACCTTGTGGATGCTTTGGCCCCGTTGCAGCTTCCGGTGCCCATCGCGAAAGTGGAGCTGAACCGGGATATTTTGTCCGTTGACCTGAAGGTTGAGGGGGACTCGGTTCGTACTGCAGATGTGTACCGGGGAATGGCGGAAATGATCTCGTTTGCGTTCGAACGCACGAACAATATTGATCAGCTGTTGCTGCGGTTGATGGCGGAGGACCGCTGGCTTGGCACCAAGTATTTGTTGCTGGCTGCGGATGTTCGGCGGACCGAATTTACGGCTGAGGAGCTGGACCTGCTTCGACATGTCGGCAGCGGTGAGATCCCCGAGGAGCTGCGGCTGCGCCTGCGGATGACCGAAACCAAGTTGTGGAAGTCCCGTTTTCTACAGGAGTAAACGGTAAATTGAGCGATGCGTTGATTTCACGTATCACCTCTGTGCGCAGTGAAATAACATATGCTATAATAGACAAGATTGTGACATCTTTATTACTGAAAGATCAGTATGACTGAAAGATCAGCGGCTCGGAGGCAAAGGATGAAACCTTATCGCATAACAGAATTGGCAAATAAATATGTCAGTTACGACATGATCACCGCATACACGGCGCTTCCGGAGTTTCCGGTGCCCCGTGTTCGTTTGCTTTATACGTTTTTAACCGAGCGGGAGGGGCTGTCGCCGGAGTCCGCAGAGACCTGCGCGCTGGCTGCGTTCCTCGTGCAGCTTGGTATGGATACCCATGATCGCATCGATCTGGAGTCCGGGCTTGGGGAAGCAACCCGCGCCATGCGTTCGCGCCAGCTCAAGGTGCTGGCGGGTGACTATTTCAGCGGCGTGTTTTATCATCTGTTGGCTGGAGCCGGGGAGATCCGTATGGTTCCGTTGATGAGCTCTGCCATTTGTGAGGTGAACCGCTTGAAGGTGCAGTTGTACAGCAAGTTGAAGCAGATGTTATTGCCTGCAGAAGACTATCTGAAGGAATGCGTCCATGTCAAAATGGGGCTTTTTCTGTCTTTTACGGAAGTGTTGGACAAGTCGGTCCAAAGCTTATGGCGGAAGCTGCTGGCTGAGTTAAGCCGATGCGAAGTGATGCTGGAAGAAATTCGGTCCGCCTCTGAGTTGCCGCACGAACGCAAAGGTTATGCCTATTTGCGCATCATGGAAACCGGATCCTCCGAGGATAAAGCTGCGCTCTCCACCCGCAAAGTTGGCGAGCGGGACTGGTCGCTGATGCTTATAAAATACAATATCAAGGAACAGCTGCTGTCCATGCTGCACCAATCGGTGGATCATGTTCAATCGCTGTTGCATGAGTGCAAGAAGGAAACTGCGCGTACGGAGCTCAAATCGATTCTTGAGCCGTTTATCGCCGCGCTTTCGCCATCACGCCGTTCCGTGCAAGAAGGGTAGGGAGAATAGCAAATGATTCAAACATCTTCATCCGAGACCAAAGAGCAGTTCGTGCATTCCGTATTCGAGAGCATTGCTCCGAAATACGACATGATGAACGACTTGCTCAGCTTTAGACGTCACAAAGCGTGGCGGAAGTTCACGATGGCTAAAATGAACATGTCCCCCGGGCAGACCGCACTTGATCTGTGCTGCGGTACCTGCGATTGGACCATCAGCATGGCGGAAGCCAGCGGGGGGCCGATCGTCGGCCTGGATTTTAGTGCAAAAATGCTGGAATACGGACGTCTTAAGGTACAGGAACGAGGGCTGGACTCGCAAATCACCTTGGTTCAAGGGAATGCGATGGAGTTGCCGTTTGAAGACAACCGGTTTGATTATGTCACGATCGGTTTTGGTCTGCGTAATGTGCCAGATCTTCGCCAGGTGCTGCGAGAAATGCAGCGCGTAGTCAAGCCGGGAGGTAAGGTGGTTTGCCTGGAATTGTCCAAGCCAACCTGGCAGCCGTTCAAAGGACTTTATTATTTTTACTTTCAAAATGTGCTTCCGATGCTTGGCAAACTGGTGGCCAAACGGTATGAGCAGTACAAATGGCTGCCCGATTCCCTCGTCCAGTTTCCCGGTCGTTTGGAGCTGGCGGAGATTTTCCGGGAGACGGGACTTGCCCGGGTTGAAGCGTATCCTTTAACCGGCGGAATTGCCGCCTTGCACATCGGAACGAAGGAGACGCAACATGTTTAAGAAAATGGTAATTTTCCTGCAAATGATCAAGTTTGAACATACCGTATTCGCTTTACCGTTTGCTTTCATGGGTGCGTTGCTCGGGTCTGAAATGATCAACCATGAGCTGCCGTCCTGGGCGCAAATTGGGTGGGTGCTGTTGGCGATGTTTGGCGCACGCAGTGCCGCGATGGGGCTGAATCGTCTCATTGACCGTGTCATCGATGCAAAGAACCCTCGTACCGCAAACCGGGCCATCCCGGCGGGACTTTTAAAAATCGGCGAAGTGGTGTTGTTCATCATTCTCTCCTTTGCTTTATTGTTCTGGGCCGCTGCCGAGCTCGACCCCTTAGCTTTAAAGCTGTTGCCGATCGCTGTCATCATGTTGGTCTTGTACTCCTACACGAAACGTTTTACTTGGCTCTGCCACGTGATCCTCGGTCTGACGATTGGCTTAGCTCCTCTTGGCGGCTGGGCGGCTGTAACTGGACAAGTTGATTGGACAGCAATGGTATTTTATTTCACAATTACTTTTTGGATTGCCGGCTTCGATATCATTTACGCCTGCCAAGACGTTGAATTTGATACGAAGGAAGGCCTATACTCTATTCCTGTTCGGTTTGGAGTCGCTAAATCGCTGAAGATTGCTCAAGCGTTTCATATCATCACGGCGTTGGGCTTTATCGCCTTGCTGCTGATGACGGATTTGGGCTGGTGGTATATCGTGGGCATGATTATAGCGTATGCCATTTTGTTCTACGAGCACCATATCGTGTCGCCAAGCGATCTTAGCCGTCTCCAGACTGCATTCTTCACCATGAACGGTGTGCTGAGCATCGTTGTGTTTTCCTTCACATTGATTGATTTGGTGGTGCGACATTTCTAATGGATAAAGCGAAATCGATTGTTGTCGGCATTACAGGGGCCAGCGGTTCGATCTATGGTGTGAAGCTGATTGAAACGTTGCTGGGCATGAACTTCCTCGTGCATCTCGTCGTATCCAATGCGGGTTGGCGAGTGATCAAGGAGGAGCTCGGCTGGAACACGAGTGATCGGGAGGCGACGCTGAAGGAACATTTCGGTCAGCTTCCCGGGAAGCTGGTATACCATCCGATCGCAGACATTGGGGCTTCCATCGCCAGCGGATCTTTCCTCACGCACGGGATGATTGTGATGCCCTGCTCGATGGGAACTCTGTCTTCGATCGCAAATGGAACGTCAGACAATCTGATGGCTCGGGCAGCCGATGTCATGCTGAAGGAAGGCCGGCCGCTTGTGCTGGTGCCGCGCGAAACGCCGCTGCATGCAATCCATTTGGAGAACATGCTGAAGCTGGCTCGACTTGGCGTGCGCATCATCCCGGCGATGCCGGCATTTTATTTCGGACCGCAGACCATTGATGATCTGGTTAAGTTTTTGGTAGGTAAAGTGCTCGATAATTTAGGTATTGAGCATGCCTTATTTAAGAGATGGGGGGAGCAAAATGAACAACAAGGAGAATGAAGAAGTCCTCATCGGCAAAATCAAATACAGCAACGTCTGGCCCGTTTTTCATTATTTTGACGAGACGCGACTTTCGCGAGCGAGCCAACTTATCACCGAGGTTCCATCGAAGCTAAACCGCCGGATGCTAGGCGGGACGCTGGATATTTCCCCGGTGTCTTCTTTTGCCTACGGGTATGGCTCGGAGCGTTTCCTGCTGCTGCCGGATCTGTCCGTCAGCTCCGATGGCCCGGTGGCTTCGATTTTGCTGTTTTCACGGAAGCCGCCAGAGGAAATCGCAAACGGGAAAATCGCATTAACGAATACATCGGCAACATCGGTCAACTTGCTGAAGATTATTATGGAAAAAGCGTACGGTGGCAAACCTGAGTATTGGGACAGTGAGCCTGATTTGGAGCTGATGATGGCCGAAAGCGACGGCGCGCTGTTGATTGGCGATCACGCGATTCAGGCCTCCTGGCGGGATCACGGTTATATCGTTACTGATTTGGGTGAAGTTTGGAAGTCATGGACCGGCTATGGGATGACTTTTGCGGTCTGGGCCGTTCAGAAGGCGTTTGCCGAAGCCCATGGCGACTTTTTGGCTGAAGTGGCAGAAGCTTTCGTGGAAAGCAAACGAATGAGCTTAAGCGATGTCTCCCCGCTCGTAGCCAAGGCTTGCGCCGAAATTGGCGGCACTGCGGAATATTGGCGGCATTATTTTACGCAAAACATCCGTTATGATTTTAACGAATCACACCGCCAAGGATTATCGTTGTATTTCGACTATGCCTATGAAATGGGACTGCTGGATCATCGAGTAGAGCTGGAGATATGGAGTGACAAATTGCTGACACGGGTGAAAGAATGAAACTACTGGATATTTTCGGTTCGTTAAAAAAAGATATGGATTTTATCGAGCGCCAGCTGTACCGCAGCATTGACGGCGATGACGATCTGCTCAGCGAGACGTCCCTGCACTTGTTGAAGGCAGGCGGAAAGCGGCTGCGGCCGGTCTTCGTATTGCTTGCCGGGAAATTCGGAAACTATGACCTGCAAAGATTGCAGTATATCGCTGTGCCGCTGGAGCTTATCCACTCGGCGTCGCTCGTTCACGATGACGTGATCGACGATGCCGATACGCGGCGGGGCAAAGCGACGGTAAAGTCGAAATGGGATAATCGGATCGCCATGTATACCGGCGATTACATCTATGCCAAGGCCCTGATGCAAGTATCCGAGCTCGGAAATCCATACATACACCGTATTCTGGCCAAAGCGATGGTGCAGATGTCGATTGGGGAAATGGAGCAGATCCGTGATTTTTTCAATACAGAGCAAAGCGTACGCAACTATTTGCTGCGCATCCGGCGGAAAACGGCTCTGCTGATCGCTATCAGCTGTCAGCTGGGAGCCATGGCGGCAGATGCTCCAGCCAAAGTGTGTGCACTGCTGTATCGGTACGGGTACAACGTGGGCATGGCCTTTCAGATCCGCGATGATCTGCTTGATTTATTCGGTACGGAGAAGACGATCGGTAAACCGCCGGGCAGCGATATGCGCCAGGGGAACATTACGCTTCCTGTGCTTTTTGCTCTGCAGGAGCCTGATTTAAGAGAGCCTCTGCTTCGGGAAATTCGTGGCATTCAAGCCGGTGACGGCAGCGGAGATGTGTCCCGTGCGATTGAAATGATTCGGACAAGCCCGGGGATTGGCAAGGCGGAGGCGCTTGCCGACCGTTATATTGCCAAAGCGCTGGCAGCATTGCAGCAGCTGCCGGATACATCTGCACGCTCCCATTTACATGACATTGCTGAATTTGTGAACAAACGCTCCTATTGATCTTATCGCTTTACCTGTTTGGACAGTTTCTGGTAAAATGCAGGTGAAACCGCCTTCCTGGAAGGCGCAATAAGGTTTGAAATGCAAATGATGCTGTTAATTTCGGGAGGGGAACCATGGAAAGAACGTTTTTAATGGTTAAGCCGGACGGCGTGCAGCGCGGATTGATTGGCAGAATTATCAGCCGGTTCGAGGATAAAGGATTTCAGCTCGTCGCAGGCAAGCTGGTTCAAGTGACAGAGGAGCAGGCGAAGAGACATTATGCGGAGCATGTGGGCAAGCCTTTCTTTGACGAACTGGTGGGCTTTATTACTTCCGGGCCGGTATTTGCCATGGTATGGGAAGGGGACGACATTATTAACTTGTCCCGTATGGTTATCGGCAAGACGAAAGTTACCGAGGCGCTGCCCGGTACGATTCGGGGGGATTTTGCCGCCCATACCCCATTTAATCTAATTCATGGTTCCGACGGCGTAGAGAGTGCGGAGCGAGAAATCGCCAACTTCTTTGAGCCTCATGAGCTACTACAGTATACGAGAAGCGTGAGCCCATGGATTTGAACCGGATTTTTCCCGACATCCCTCGGGCAGACAACAAAGAGACGGCACCGGATCCGGACTATTACGGCTTTATCCAAAACATCAAAAAAAGCACGGGCATCGATTTAGCCCAATACAAGGAAGCACAAATGAAGCGGCGTCTGACTACGCTGCGTAATAAGAACGGCTATTCTTCGTTTGCGGATTTTTACTCGGCGATGCTGAGTAACAAGCAGTTATTTTATGAATTTTTGGACAAGATGACGATTAACGTATCCGAGTTTTGGCGTAACCCCAATCGCTGGGAAGTGCTGAGGGACTCGGTGCTGCCAGGGCTGGCGGCTGGGCGATCAAGGCTGAAGGTGTGGAGCGCGGCCTGCTCGACGGGTGAGGAGCCGTACACGCTGGCGATGATTCTCGCGGATCTGGGGCTTCTTGCTAACACCTATCTGCTGGCGACGGACATCGATGAAGGAGCGCTGGGGAAAGCCCAGGAAGGGTTATATCTCGATCGTTCGCTGAAGGATGTGCCGAAGGCAGTAGCTGAGCGTTATTTTACGCCGGAAGGCCCAATGTTCCGCTTTGATCCGAAGCTGAAGAAGGCTGTCACGTTTAAGAAGCAAAACCTGCTGCTGGATACGTTCGAAGAGGGCTTTGATCTGATCGTTTGCCGCAATGTCATGATTTATTTTACCGAGGAAGCCAAACAAGGTCTTTATCATAAGTTTTCTCGTGCGCTGCGTCCCGGCGGCGTTCTGTTCGTTGGCAGCACGGAGCAAATCTTCTCCCCCGGCCAATACGATTTGGAAGCGGCGGAGACGTTCTTTTATCGTAAGAAGGGGTAAATAGAAAAAACGTTCAGTTTGACCCGTTTAGGGTTGATCTGGACGTTTGTTTGTGTAGGGACTAACTCGAAGTCGTTTTAACATCTCTGAGCTACTTCTTGATTATAACCAGTGGGTATAGAATGGGGTGATCTTTCCTATACTTGGATCATATAGCCAATGGAGGTCAGATCATGGACAAGCGAAAAGTGATCGAAGCTTATCGGCGCGGATTCTTAACGCCGCAGGAATGCGCGCAGGTGCTGGGTGTTGAAGGCTCGCACCTCAAGCGAATGCTTGAGGATTTTCCGATGGATGCCCGGCGTTCCATCGCATTAGAAAATCAACCCGCTTCAGGCCTCAGATAAGCAGCGAGCGCCCGAACCCGTTATTTAGCGCCGACATCGCCAAGCAGGGCGGAGAACGGCGCTTTTTGCGTTCTTGGTCATTCTTGGTAGAGGTGTTCTTGACAGCCGCCAAGGGGACTTTCTATAATAGTTATAAATTCAGGTCAGGAGAGATTTCATTCATGAACGATTCGGACGACCCGGAGAGTAGCAACGTATTCCAATTGATTAATAACCTATTTGTAGGAGAATTTCAGGCATAGCCTGCGTCAATTCAGCGACGGCAGGTTATGCCTTTTTGCGTTTGTTACCCGCTTGAGCGGCGTGGGAAACTTGTGGAGGTGCATTGGATTGTTGGAACTTTTAGTTGTCTTCATCTTGATTTTGATTAATGCCTTTTTTGCTGCATCGGAAATCGCCTTGATCTCCCTGAATGATAATAAAATTAAAGCGATGGCAGGGCAAGGCCATCGGAAAGCAAAGGTCATCGTGGGTTTGCTTGGCGAGCCTAGCAAATTCCTGGCGACGATTCAAATTGGCATCACTCTTGCGGGCTTTTTTGCCAGTGCTTTCGCTGGGGAGAGCTTTGCCGGCGACCTGGCGGCTTATTTAATCCGTATGGGGCTGCCGATCCCCGAAAACGTGCTGAGCACACTATCGCTGATCGTGATCACCTTGCTGCTCTCCTACTTCCAGTTGGTACTGGGCGAGTTAGTGCCGAAGCGGGTCGCGATGAACAAGGCTGAAGCGATGGCGATGTTTGCGGCGACGACGTTGTCAGTGTTATCCAAGGTAACCTCGCCGTTCGTGAAGCTGCTTACCACGTCCACGAACTTGCTGGTGCGGTTGTTTGGCATCGATCCGAACGCCAAGGAGGAGGAAGTCTCCGAGGAGGAGATCCGTATGATGCTGGATACCGGTGAGGAAATGGGGACGATCCAGCCTAGCGAGCGTCTGATGATCAACAACATTTTTGACTTCGACAACTTGACGGTGTCTGATATTATGACACACCGGATCGACGTCGTGGCGATCCCGGTTGATGCCGACCAACAAACCGTGGCTGAGATCGCCGACAAGGAGCAATATACCCGCTTCCCAGTGTATGAGGATACGGTTGACAATCTGATCGGGATATTGCATAGCAAGGATTTGATCCGCTTTTTGCGTACGGGGGATAAGGAGAGTTGGAATTTGCGGGAGCTGGTGACGCCGCCTTATTTTATCCCGATCTCCAAAAAAACAAATGAACTGTTCGAGGAAATGCAGCAAAACCGCATTCACATGGCAATTGTCGTTGACGAATACGGGGGAACCGCCGGTATCGTAACGATGGAGGATTTGCTGGAGGAAATCGTCGGCAACATCTACGACGAACACGACGATGAGGAACGGGAATACGAGCAGGTTGGTGAAGGCAGTTATCTGTTCAGCGGTACGATGTCCCTCGACGACGCCCAGGAGATCTTGGATATAAAGCTTCCGATCGAACACTATGATACGTTAAGCGGGTTTATGATCGGACAGTTAAAGCGGATACCGACGGTGAATGAACGACCGGAATTTGAATACGAAGGTTATGTCTTCGCTGTTCGTGAAGTGGGCCAGCATCGCATTCGCAAGCTTTTAGCTACCCGACGGACTGACCCAGAGCAAGCATATGCAGTTCATCCTGTGTCCACAGATTCATAAGGATGTTTTAGAGGCCCCCGGATTTTGGTGAACCTCGAAAAGTGAGGGGCGAAAATCCGGGCCAGGCTTGGCCGCTTGCCGCGTGTAGGGGCGAAATCGGTGAGTATATGAACAGAATCAGTGAATCACCACGTGACAGAATGCATCAAACAATATTATAATGAGCAAAGACATCTTCGGCTTTTAGTTCTTTACAGTTTAACAGTTTAAAGGGGGAACGCAGCATCATGAGTTTGCGATATTTAACAGCCGGGGAGACGCATGGACCCCAGTTGACTGCGATTATTGAAGGCTTGCCCAGCCATTTGCAGCTGGATTTTGAAGCGTTGAATTTTGAGTTGGCTCGTCGTCAGAAAGGGTATGGCCGCGGCCGACGGATGCAAATTGAGAAAGATACCGCGAAGATCGTCGGAGGCGTCCGACACGGGTATACCACAGGGGCGCCAGTAGCACTGGTTGTGGAGAATAACGACTGGAAGCATTGGCAGAAAATCATGAACATTGAGCCGATCGAAGGCACGGATGAGGAGAAACGAAGAGTACATCGTCCTCGTCCAGGGCATGCCGATTTAAACGGAGGCTTGAAATATAACCATAAAGACTTGCGGAACGTGCTGGAACGTTCAAGCGCACGCGAAACCGCTATTCGCGTTGCGGTTGGTGCGGTAGCCAAGCAGCTCCTCGAACGCTTTGGCATCCGAATCGCGGGGCATGTCATCCGCATCGGCGAGATTGAAGCGCCGCCGCATAACCTGCCGCTGGACGAGTTGGCTCGTGTGACCGAAGCTTCTTCGGTGCGGGTTGCCGATCCGGAAACGGAGAAGAAGATGGAAGCTTACATCGATAAAATCAAGCAGGAAGGCGACTCCATCGGCGGCATCGTGGAATGTATCGTTGAAGGTGTGCCGGTCGGGCTTGGCAGCCATGTGCAGTATGACCGTAAATTGGACGGTCGTATCGCGCAAGCGGTCATGTCCATTAACGCCTTTAAGGGCGTGGAAATCGGCATCGGTTTTGAAGCCGGGAAACTGCCAGGTTCTAAGGTTCACGATGAAATTTTGTACAGCGAGGAGCGCGGCTATTACCGGGCGACTAACCGGCTTGGCGGTTTCGAAGGCGGGATGACCAACGGTATGCCGATCGTCGTACGCGGCGTCATGAAGCCGATCCCAACGTTATACAAACCGCTGCAAAGCGTTGACATCGACACCCGCGAGGCGTTCGCCGCTCAGGTGGAGCGTTCGGATGCTTGTGCAGTGCCAGCCGCAAGCGTTGTGCTTGAGCACGTGGTCGCTTGGGAAGTGGCCAAAGCGTTCCTGGAGAAATTCGGCGGCGATTCGATCGAGGAGATCGAACGTAACTATAGGGGATATTTGGCTCAACTGGAGGAATATTGATGCGAACGCTGCAGGTCGATTTGGGCGAACGTTCTTACCCGATTTATATCGGCGGCGGCTTGTTGGGAAGGGCCGGTGAATTCTTCGAGCAGCATAAGCTGTCGGCGAAGAGCCCTGTCTTAATCGTCACCGATGACCATGTCGCGCCGAAATATCTGCCAGTTGTGGAAGCCTCGCTGCAGGCCAAAGGCTACCGTACCGTCAGCAAGGTGGTGAAAGCCGGTGAAAAATCCAAATCGCTGGAGGTTTATGAGGACGTCATGACGACAGCGATTGAAGGCGGATTGGACCGCCGCTCTGTGGTCGTAGCGCTGGGCGGCGGCGTCGTTGGCGATTTAGCCGGCTTTGTGGCGGCAACGTATATGCGGGGCGTAGCATTTGTGCAAATGCCTACCACGATCCTTGCTCACGACAGCAGTGTCGGAGGCAAGGTAGCCGTTAACCATCGACTGGCTAAAAATATGATCGGCGCTTTTCATCAACCGGAAATGGTGTTATATGATGTGGACAGCCTGCAAACCCTGCCGCCGCGCGATGTTCGGGCGGGCTTGTCAGAAATGGTTAAGCACGGCCTGATCTGGGATGCGGCTTTTGCGGACTGGTGCCGCGAGCACACAGCGGAGTTGTTGGCGCTGGATCCGGATGCACTGGGATACGGATTAACCCAGGGGTGTTCGGTGAAAGCCCAAGTTGTTTCCGTGGACGAGCGGGAGAATGGGCTTCGTGCAATTCTGAACCTGGGGCATACCCTGGGCCATGCCATCGAGGCGATCGGCGGGTATGGTGAATTTTTGCACGGGGAAGCGATTTCGATCGGGATGGCTGCGGCTGCAAAGCTTGCAGTGAACCGGGGTCGGGATCCGCAAATTTACGAATACACGGTATCCTTGCTTAGTGGGTTTGGTTTGCCAACAGCAATGCCGACGCATTTAAACGAGCAGGATTTAATTGGTGCAATGATGCACGATAAGAAGTTTAAGGAACAGACCATGGTGTTTATTTTGCCTGTAGAAATCGGCAAGGTGGAAATTGTATCGGATGTGACATTGGACGAAGTTCGCAGAGTGATTGCAGAACTCAAGGAGGAGGGACAACATGTATAACAGAGGGATTCGCGGAGCAACGACAGTTTCCCGCAACGATGAGAAGGAAATTCTGGACGCGACCGCCGAGTTGTTAAAAGAAATTGTTGCGCGCAACGAAATCGAGCCTGAGGATATTTGCAGCGTCTGGATTACGGTTACGCCGGACTTGACAGCAACTTTCCCAGCCCGTGCGATACGCGTCTTAAGTGGATGGGACATGGTTCCTCTGATGTGCTCCACGGAAATTCCGGTTCAAGGAGCTTTGCCGAAGTGTATCCGCCTGCTAATTCAGGTGAATACCACCAAAGGGCAGCGGGACATGAAGCACGTGTATTTGAACGAAGCCCGCAGCCTTCGCCCGGACCTCAGCTCCGCCAATTCCTGAGAACAGGTACTGCAGGTTTGGGTTGCCAAACGGGCCGCTGTTAGGGTATAGTTAATTTAGATGAGTGTATGTTAGTTGAGCAGATTAGTTGAGAGTAAGTTTAGAAGAGTTTAGAGTAAATGTATTTTTAATTTTTTAGAGCTGAGTAGAGAATAGTTGAGATGAGCTGAGTTTAGCTGAGTGAATAGCCTGTTCCTTAGTGCGTATTTCGTCGTTTCCTTAATTGTGGGAGAATGACGGGCAAGTTGCGTCTTTAGGAGCTGTGCTTTCCCATAAACCGCAAATCCTACAACCTCTACTTCGGTAGAGGTTTTTTTATTTGGCTCTGAAACCAATTCGAAAAGGAAGTGAAAGACATGGTAACCCCGAATGTAGAACAGGTCATTGCTTTGGCGAACGAATATAATCTGATCCCGATTACCCGAACGCTGCTGGCTGACATGGAAACCCCCATCCGGATTTTTCGCCGTATTGCTCAGCGGGAGCAGGCATTTTTGCTGGAGAGCGTGGAAGGCGGCATTCAGTGGGCGCGATATTCTTTTATCGGCACCGACCCATTCTTAACGATTTCCGCGAAAAAGGGAGAGATTACGATAAAGCGGGAAGGCGGCGTAGAACGGTTGAAATCGTCCCGTCCCGTTGACGAGCTGAAGGCGATCCTGCGGGGCTACCGCAGTCCGAAACTTCCGGAAATGCCGCCGTTTACGGGGGGAGCAATTGGTTTCTTTGGATATGATCTATTGCAGTATTATGAGAAGCTGCCGGCGCATCAGGTGGATGACCTAAACCTGAATGATATGCAGTTTATGTTCTGCGACCAAGTGATCGTGTTCGACCACGTGAAGCAGCGGATCCTGCTGGTGGCCAACGTGCATGTGAAGCCAGGCGATCGCGACGAAGATATTCGCCGAGCTTATGCAGAGGCCGAGCTGAAGCTGGATTTGGCGGCCGATCTATTGCAGCAGGAGGGGCCGGGTGAAAGCTTTAACCGCCGGCCGATGCCGGCCGTGACGGATCTCGGGGATGTCAGATCCAACCTGACCAAGGAGCAGTTCATCGCGAACGTTGAAAAAGCGAAGGAATATATTCGTGCAGGCGATATTTTTCAAGTGGTGTTGTCACAACGGTTCCATATCGAAACCGAGGTTGATCCGCTTCACGTCTACCGTGTCCTGCGGACGTTAAATCCGTCGCCGTACATGTATTACCTCAAGCTGGACGAAGAGATCATCGTCGGGACGTCGCCGGAGGCTCTGGTCAAGGTAGAGAACGGTCGAGTGGAAACGCGTCCGATTGCCGGTACAAGACCGCGGGGAGCGACGGAAGAAGCCGATTTTGCATTAGAGGCTGAACTGCTTCAGGATGAGAAAGAACGGGCGGAGCACTTGATGCTGGTCGACCTTGGACGCAACGATTTAGGCCGGGTATCCGAGTTCGGCACCGTCACTTGCGACTCATTGATGGAGATCGAACGGTATTCCCACGTCATGCACATGGTTTCTAAAGTGTCCGGCAAGTTGCGGGAGGATAAGGACTTCTTCGATGCCTTCCTGTCCTGTTTGCCCGCCGGTACCGTCTCCGGGGCACCCAAGCTGCGGGCGATGGAGATTATTGCGGAGCTGGAGCGCGAGGCACGCGGCACATATGCCGGGGCCATTGGGTACCTCGGATTTTCGGGCAATATGGATTCCTGTATAACGATCCGCACCATCGTGTTTAAGCAAGGAAAGGCATATGTGCAGGCGGGCGGAGGTATCGTATGGGATTCCATCCCGGAGAACGAATTTCAGGAGTCGGTCAATAAGGCGAAGGCTTTGTTGACGGCGATCCGTACAGCGGAGCAGATGTTTCCGCCAGCAATCCGAAACGATGACGTGATTAATCAGGATTACCTTTACGAATATACCCCAGGGAACTAAAAGGGAGGAGCGAATCGAGATGACAGGACAGCAAACCGTGCAGGCAGGCATTAGCCGCTTGATTGAAGGACAGCATTTGTCGCGGGATGAAGCGCGTGGTGTGATGCAAGCGATCATGAACGGCGAATCCACGCCAGCTCAAATCGGAAGTTTGTTGACCGCGTTGCGGATCAAGGGAGAGACCGTTGAGGAAATCACCGGCTTCGCCGAGGCGATGCGCGGCGCCTCCAGCCGAATTCATACGGAAACGCAAAAACTGCTGGATACCTGCGGAACGGGCGGATCCGGCATCCACAAAATCAACGTATCCACGACGGCGGCGATCGTGGCAGCCTCGGTGTCGGTGCGGGTGGCTAAACACGGCAACCGTTCGGCATCTGGTCGTTCGGGAAGTGCCGATGTTCTCGAAGCGCTGGGCGTGAATATTCAACTGGACGCCGGTCAAGCGAAACGTTGTCTGGATGATATCGGCATCTGCTTTATGTTTTCACAGCTCTATCATCCATCGATGAAGCACGCGGCAGCCCCTCGCAAAGAGTTGGGGATTCGGACGGTCTTCAATATGCTGGGGCCATTAACGAATCCGGCAGGAGCGGACCGCCAGGTGCTGGGCATTTATGACGGCAGCAAAACGTCAACCATAGCAGAAGTGCTGCGTGAGCTTGGTTCCAAACGGGCACTGGTGGTCAGCAGCCAAGAAGGGCTGGATGAAATCAGCATTTCGTCGCCAACACGGGTATCTGAGTTGAAAAACGGAGAGATCACAACTTACGAGCTGCAGCCGGAAGATCTGGGTCTTCGCACCTACCCGCTGGAAGCGATGATTGGCGGCGACCCCCAGACGAATGCCGAGATCGTTCGGCGCGTGCTGCAAGGGGAGCGTGGGGCTTACCGTGACGTAGTACTGGCTAATGCAGGCGCTTGTGTATATGTGGCTGGTTTGGCGAATACGATTCGGGAGGGAGTAACGATCGCGGCGAATGCGATCGATTCCGGGCAGGCTTATGCCAAGCTGCAACAACTGATTCAGACAACGGGGGAGTTAAGTTATGTATCTTGATCGAATTGTAGAGACGAAAAAAGCAGAAGTCGCACGTTTGGCAGAAACCTTCTCCCTTGCAGATGCAGAGCGTCGCATTGCGGCGATGGAACCAACGCGGGGGTTCCACGCCGCACTTACAACCGGACGGAAGCGGGATATGGGGTTAATCGCTGAGGTGAAAAAGGCGTCCCCTTCCAAAGGCTTGATTCGCCCAGATTTCCATCCGGTACAGCTGGCTGCAGCTTATGAAGCGGCGGGAACGGATTGCATTTCTGTGCTGACGGATGAGACGTATTTTCAGGGCAGCGGAGCCTATTTGAGCGCCATTCGCGAGGCGGTAAATGTGCCGCTGCTGCGCAAGGATTTTGTGATTGACGAGCGGCAGATTTACGAAGCAAGGCTGCTTGGCGCTGACGCCGTCTTGCTGATCGCCGCAATCCTGAGCGATACACAGCTTCGCGACTATCTGTCGATCGCTACGGCGCTGGGACTCGATGCACTGATCGAAGTGCATGATCGCGAGGAGCTGGAGCGCGTTCTGCTGCTGCCAGCAGCGAAACTGGTTGGCATCAACAACCGGAATTTGCGGACGTTTGAGGTCTCTCTGGAGACGACGGCCGCGTTGGCGGAGTTGGTACCGTCCAGTGCCACGTTGATCAGCGAGAGCGGGATTCAAACCCGGCAGGATGTCAAATTCCTGCAACAGACCGGCGCACAAGGCGTGCTGATCGGAGAAACGTTTATGCGTCGAGAACATGTGGGAGAAGCCGTAGTTGACTTAATGGGACCGTTAGCTCAAACGGATTCCCGCGAAATGGATGCTGAAGGGACGACGTTGCATGGGTGAAGTAGCCGTAAAAATTTGTGGACTTCAAAGCGTTGAAGTGCTAAAATCTATGGTGAACTTACCCGTAGATTATGTTGGATTCGTGTTTGCCCGAAGTAAGCGCCAAATTAGCGGAAGCCATGCAGCGGAGCTGCTTCCTGTGCTGCAAACGTGGAGCACAGGAGCAGTTCCGCAGAGCGTTGGGGTGTTCGTCAATCCGACCTTGGAGGAGCTGGACGAGGTTTTGCGGCAGGCACCGCTGGACATCCTGCAGCTCCACGGGACGGAAAGCCCGGATTATTGCCGGAAAGTGAAGGACGCTTATGGCGTCAAGATTTTCAAGGCATTTTCGGTCAAAACGGACGGATCGGTCCATGCTGGCGCAGCCTTGGCAGAGTATGACGGCGTGCTGGACGGGCTGTTGCTCGACACGTACGATCCGAAGTATGGCGGAGGCTCCGGCGTTACCTTTAATTGGGAAGCAGCAGAGCCTTTTCGTCAATGGGCCAAGGAGCGAGGAATCCCGTTCTTTGCGGCCGGCGGTTTACATCCCGGCAATGTGAGAACGTTGATTGATACGTTGCAGCCGGATGGCGTAGACGTCTCAAGTGGCGTGGAAACCGACGGCGTGAAGGATATCACGAAAATAACAGCATTTGTAGAGAGGGTGAAGGGATGATGAAGCAGGTACCGGATGAGCATGGGCGATTTGGTCCTTTTGGCGGCCGCTACGTGCCAGAAACGCTGATGAACGCTTTGATCGAACTGGAAGAATCCTATTTGAAATTTAAAGATGATCCCGAGTTTCAAGCGGAGATCTCTTATCTGCTGAAGCAGTATTCCGGACGGGAGACGCCGCTTTATTATGCAGAGCGCCTGACGGAGCACCTGGGCGGAGCGAAGATCTATTTGAAACGCGAGGATTTGAACCATACCGGTGCTCATAAAATTAACAACGCGATTGGGCAAGGGATTTTGGCGAAGCGGATGGGCAAGCAGAAAGTAATCGCCGAAACCGGCGCTGGCCAACACGGCGTTGCTACGGCTACAGTTGCAGCCTTGCTGGGTCTGGAATGCAAGGTGTTCATGGGTGAAGAAGATACGAAACGGCAGCAGCTGAACGTGTTTCGAATGAAGCTGTTGGGTGCGGAAGTGGTCCCGGTTACGTCCGGCACACGTACGCTAAAAGATGCTTGCAACGAAGCGCTGCGCTATTGGGTAAGCAATGTGCATGATACTTTCTATATTCTCGGATCGGCTACCGGACCGCATCCTTACCCGATGATGGTGCGGAACTTCCAGCGGATTATCGGCGATGAAACGCGGAAGCAGATTTTAGAGGCGGAAGGCCGGCTGCCGGATATGCTCGTCGCTGCGGTTGGCGGCGGCAGCAATGCGATCGGGATGTTTTATCCGTTTATCGAGGATCAGGAGGTTCGCTTGGTTGGTGTGGAAGCCGCAGGCAAAGGCATTGACACGGAGTTCCATGCCGCCACGATGACCAAAGGTACCAAAGGCGTCTTCCAGGGCTCGATGAGTTACTTGCTTCAGGACGCGTACGGCCAAGTTCTCCCGGCTCACTCGATCTCTGCCGGTCTCGATTACCCGGGCATTGGCCCTGAGCATTCGTATCTGAAGGATATCGAACGTGCGAAGTATTATCCGATCACGGACCGTGAGGCACTGGATGCCCTTCAGCTGCTAAGCCGGACCGAAGGGATTATTCCGGCGCTGGAGTCGGCGCATGCGGTGGCGCAAGTGGTGAAAATGGCCCCAGCGATGAGCCGGGACGAAATTATCGTCATCTGCTTGTCCGGCCGCGGGGATAAGGACGTGGAGTCGATTATGGCGTATACGGAAGGCGGGGAGACGTTATGAGCCAACAGGCAGGTCAATTGCTGGACGATACGTTTGCGAAGCTGAAAGCGGCGGGAAAAACTGCGCTGGTTCCGTTTATCACCGTCGGTGATCCGGATCCGGAGACGACGCTCGACATTTTGACCGTTCTGGAGGAAGCTGGGGCTGATGTGGTGGAGCTGGGTGTACCTTATTCCGATCCCTTGGCGGATGGCCCGGTGATTCAGCGGGCATCGGAACGTGCCCTTGTCCACGGGATCACGGTGGCTTCCTGTATCGAGACGGCCGTCAAAGCTCGCGAACGCGGCATTCGTATGCCGTTTGTCTTGTTTACTTATTACAATCCTGTGCTGCAAATGGGGACGGAACGCTTGTTTGCTGAGCTGCAGAAGGCGGGAATCAGCGGCTTGATCATCCCGGATTTGCCGTATGAAGAGGCGGAGGAGGTCCTGAACTTGGCGGATGCCGCCGGCGTCAGGCTGATCCCGCTTGTCGCGCCCACCTCCAGCGGCCGGATTGCACGAATTTTGGAGCGTGCCCGCGGATTCGTATACTGCGTCTCTTCGCTGGGCGTAACTGGAGAACGGAGCTCGTTCCATGCCAGTGTCGACGAGTTTATCTCCTCGGTTAAAGCACAAACGGATTTGCCCGTTGCTGTTGGCTTCGGTATTTCCAGCCGGGAACAGGTGGAGCGGTTTGCTGCGATCTGTGACGGAGCGGTCGTGGGCAGCGCCATCGTGCGTAAGATCGAGGAAAACTTGCCGCTCTTGTCCCATGCTTCGACTCGGGATCAAGGGTTGTTGCAAATTCGCGACTTTGTGGCAAAATTGAGATTATAGTTTTTTTGCTGTATCATCACAAAGTCATTTGAGGAGGAACCTATATATGTTGCCGAAACCCCAGATCGTCAATTTGCCGGTATATCAACCGGGAAAGCCGATTGAAGAAGTGAAGAAAGAGCTCGGACTTGAGGACGTCATTAAGCTGGCCTCTAACGAAAATCCGTTTGGTTGCTCGCCGCGTGTCCGCGCCGCCATTGAACAGGAGCTGGCGAATTTAAGCTTGTATCCTGATGGCAGTGCCGCCGAATTGACCGAAGCGCTGGCCAGCCAGCTTGGCGTTGGGAAGGAGCAAATAATTTTCGGCTGCGGTTCGGATGAAATCATCGCGCTGATTGCCCGCGCTTTCTTCCTGCCGGGTGACGAGACGGTAATGGCAGATCAGACGTTCAGCGTGTATAAGAGCAACGCCGACATTGAAGGGGCCGTCAGCATCGAGGTGCCGCTGAAGGAAGGGACTCACGATTTGGAGGGAATGCTTGAACGCATCGGGGACAAAACGAAAGTAGTTTGGATTTGCAACCCGAACAATCCAACTGGAACGATCGTGCCGCATGCGGAGCTGGTTGCTTTTCTGGATCGAGTTCCGGGGAACGTGCTGGTCGTTTTGGATGAAGCGTATGCTGAATATGTAACTGATTCGGAGTATACAAACGGGATTGCTTTGCTGAACCAGTATCCTAATCTCGTTGTGTTACGTACTTTTTCTAAAATTTACGGTCTTGCAGCGCTGCGGATCGGCTATGGCGTGGGGCAACCGGCGGTTATTAAACTGATCAATCAGGTTCGTGAGCCGTTTAATACTTCGCGGATTGGGCAAGCGGCGGCCAAAGCGGCATTGGCCGATCAGGAATTCGTGTCAGACTGCCGTGCGAAGAACCGCGAAGGGATCTCCTATCTGTATAAGGAATTCGATCGACTGGGCCTGAAGTACTTCCCGGCGCATGGTAATTTCATCATGGTGGACGTACAGCGTCCGGCAAGTGAAATGTTTGAGTCGCTATTGAAGCTGGGGATTATTGTGCGCGGAGGTTTCCATAAATATCCTACCTATGTGCGGGTGACCGTCGGATCGGCGGAACAAAACGCGAAATTTATCACTGCCTTGGAGCAGGTGCTTGGCAAATCGGCGACTCGGGTCTGACCCAATCTATTCGCAGAAAATGAGTGAGATACGATGACAACGAAAATTGCCATTTTTGGCGTGGGTTTGATCGGCGGTTCGCTGGCGTTGTGCTTCAAAGGCAAGCCGGGAATTACGGTCGTTGGACACGCCCATCGCCCGGAATCTTTGAAACGCATTGAGGAGCGCGGTGTCGTTGACGCCGCGACTCTGTCCATGGAAGAGGCGGCGGCGGATGCCGACTTTATTTTTTTGTGCGTGCCGGTGGGATTGCTGGAAGATTATCTGCAAAAGCTGACCGAGCTGCCGTTGAAGCCGGGCTGTATTATAACCGACGTTGGCAGTACTAAGGCGTCGGTTGCCGCTTGCGCGGCCCAAATTGCCCGTCCGGGCGTGCATTTCATCGGCGGCCATCCGATGGCTGGCTCGGAGCGTTCCGGCGTGGAGGCGGCTTCGATGCTCTTGTTCGAGAACGCTTATTATGTGCTCACGCCGTCTTCTGATGTGCCGGAGGAAGCTTATCAACGTCTGGAGCAACTGCTGGCGTACACTAAAGCGCAAATTGTGCGTGTGGACCCTGTTCTGCATGATGAAATCGTTGGGGCGATCAGCCATCTGCCGCATATTATCGCGGTGGCCTTGGTAAATCAGGTGCGTCATTACAACGATAGCAATGGGTTATACCGGATGTTGGCAGCGGGGGGGTTCCGTGACATCACGCGGATCGCTTCAAGCGACCCTGTGATTTGGCGGGATATCCTGCTTAGTAACCGGGATGTGTTGCTTCATTTGTTGAAGGACTGGAACCGCGAGATTGAAGGATTTATCACTTTATTAGAGGCACAGAACGGTGAAGGGATCGAGGCGGAGTTCCAAAAGGCGAACCAGTTCCGCGGCGAACTGCCGGAGCGGCGCAAAGGAGCGATCACCTCGTTGTTCGATATTTATATCGACGTACCCGACACACCGGGGATTATTGGGCAAATTGCGACTGAACTTGGTTTGCGCCAAATTAACCTGAGCAACATGCAAATTATCGAAAGCCGCGAGGATGTTCCGGGCGTGCTGCGTCTCTCTTTCCGCCAGGAAGGGGAGATGGAGCGGGCGAAGACTCACCTCCAATCCTTGGGTTATGTTGTGTATGTGTAAGTTGGCTATTGTTATGGTAAAGTTTCGGCTCGGCGTTGAATTTGGAATTCAATGCCGGGTCTTTTGCATTTCTGGAGGTTGGCTTATGCCATTCCTTTGCAACGCATTAGTCTACGGGGTAATGACCTTACTGGGGGCTGCCTCGCAGGGATGGTGTCTTTCCTGTCTGTTGTTTCACGGGGATACTGACTTTCCTGTTTGTTACTTCAAAGAGACAGTGACTTTCCTGTTTGTTACTTCACAGGGATAATGACTTTTCGGGCTGCCGAGCTACAGGGGCTATTGCTTCCCTAGGCAGCTACTTATCAAAGCTGGGGCTGTAAATGCTTGGCTGCTAGCTGGGATTAACGGAACGTAGGGACGTTATTAGTGTAGGAGCGTGCCTTTTCCAGTTATAAGGGAACGAGGAGACTTATTTGGCTTAATTGCTGGGATAACGTAGTCGTGATCGCCATTAAGGACTTAGGGTTCCGTTCCATCGGGAAATCGCCGGGAAATGGGGGGATAAGGTCCATACGTTCCGTTAGCCAAAAGCCTATAGTGATCGCAAATGTAAGCGCTAAAAAAAGTTGTTGACAGAATGAAAACGTATACATATAATAAAAGTACAGTATGGTTTCTCTCCACTCCTATCCAATAACTTCTTGCTCCAGGTGAGCAAGGACCGCTTCCGAGGAAGCGGTCTTTTTTTGTCTTTTTTGCGTGATCTGGCGGATGGCGCGAGAGTAATAAGTACGAAAAATCGAGTGCCATTTGCTCGTAATGCTGGGATCAGAGGAAATCTATATGAAATTTCGAGTATAATGGGCAGGTGTTGCCGGTATCGGCTGAAATGTATATGAAATTTCGAGTACATTTCGGATGTTTGGGCGATCGCGGCAAAATATATGCGAAATATCAAGTACATTGCATCCGCATCCAAGAGGAGGCGCTTTTCTAAGTTACCTACCCACCATACTTAGTCACTTTAACGAGTTTCAAGACAAGTTACTCCACTACTAATTTAATTTCCCCAAACGCGTATCAAGTCCAGTTTCTTGCCAGAAACCTTGATACCGCAATAAAAATCCAGTTACTTTCTACTACCCTCATCAGTTACTTTGCCCCATGTCTATAGTAAGTTATTTCCCCTCTAGTACTCTCACCGAACCTTCAACCCCGTCCCAGGACAAGTTACTCAGCACCATCACAGGTTACTTCTTAACGTCTTACGAATCGGTCGCCAGACAACAAAATGACGTGCCGTATTCAATAAAACACATACTTTACACCTTTCGGCTCAACTGGGGGGATATATAACAACACATGTTACTAGTTGGTTCTCCACCACCACTTCGGTTCTCCACCATCAGCTCTGTTCTCCATCGCCAGTCCGGTTCTTCTCCATCAGTTACTTCACCGTGATCAAGCTTCCCGCAGTATTGATTTGGACAAAATTTGGCTCACTAACTTCTCTCGCGTTAGCTCGATCGGTTGATTTGCTGCTTGCGATAGGCAAGCGGGCTGACGCCGTATTTCTTCTTAAATGCCTTGCTGAAGTAGTAAATGTCAGGGAAACCAGCTTGCTCGGCGACTTCTTTAATCAGCAAGGAGGGCTGCTGCAGCAACTCGCAGGCTTTGGCTAGCCGGATTCGGTTCATTTCTTCGATAAGGGTTCGGCCGGTTTTTTGCTTGTAGACGCGGGATAGATGGCCGTAGCTCATATGGAGGGATGCGGCTAATGCCTCTACATTCAAACGTTCCCCGCGAAAATCCTCCAGGTATACCTCCACCTTACGAAGCAAAGCGTCCCGGGCTTGTGCAGGCTCGGAGGCTAACACACTAGCCTCATGCATAGCGGTTACCCCGGACAAGACCTCCAGCAGTTGAACGAGCAGCAACCGGAGATAAAAGGGCGACCGCCCCTTCTCCGCCTCGGTAAACAACTGGATGAGCAGCGACCGAATGCCGTAATCGTCTCGGTAAGCCCCGGGAGGCCAATCTTTTAACCGGTTCAACCGCCGGAAGAAGCTGTCGTTTTCCGGTTTTGCCGCTTTATTTTGAGCCCAGTTGTCCGCCGTCTCTCCTGCAGTTTCTTCCTCCAACGTACCTGCCATTGGCCGGAACCGCCAGCGCAAACAAATGCCTTCATGCGGATCTTCCCGAGAATAATCGTGGGCATGGGTCATCCCCGGTGGGATTAAAAAAAATTCATCCGCATACACCATCACGTCCTGGTCAATAAATCGGGTTTGCATACGGCCGGACAGGACGTAGTTGAATTCATACCAAGTATGGGCGTGGGGAGGGCATTTGCCGGAACCGCCAGTTTGTTCTATCACGATATCGACCCAGTCCACTACAGCATCGCCAACCGCGATTTCACCACAGATATTGTTCAATTCGGGCGCCAGTTCATTGCGCCATTTTTTCAAATCCATGAGCTGCTGCTCCTTTGTTCGATTTGACTTCATCATATCATAATAGGACAAAAATTGATGAGGATAAGTAATTTACTTCGCCTAGGCAGAACCGGAAAATGAGGGGGAAGGCTAACTCATATTCAGGGGAGGTACCCGATACGATGTTCTGGACGGAGGAGAAATTAAACGCACGGATTCGCGAGCTGGAGGGCTATCGATACCGCGATGCCCGCCCGGTCGAGGCGTTTCGCGCGCAAGTGGATGAGGAAGGGCGCATCGGCGCCAGACCGCCCAAAGAGGGGCCATGGTCCACGATGCAGACAGGAGAACGCTGGGAAGGCCGCGATCTTTATTTATGGCTGGAGACGGACGTCGAGCTTCCGGCCGAATGGAAAGGACGTAAAATCGTTGGCGTGTTCGACTTCGGCAAAACGGGAGGCGGTAACAACTCCGGGTTTGAATCGCTCTTATATGTCAATGGTGAACCGTTCCAAGGCGTGGATATGAATCACCAGGAGGTGTTTTTCCCGGAAGAAGCTTCCGGGACGAAGGTGAAGCTGCAGTTCCGCCTATGGTCCGGATTGGAAGGCGGCGGGAAGCCGCAAATCCAGGAACACCGAATCAAGCGGGCAGAGATTGCGTGGCTGGACGGAACGGTGGACCGTTTGTACTATACCGCGCGCGCGGTCATGCAGACGGTGGAGGTCCTGCCGGCAAATGCGCCAGAGCGAACGGATTTGTTGACGGCGCTGGACCGCGCTTTCCTGCGGATCGATTGGTCCTATCCGGGATCGGAGGCGTTTTATGCCTCGCTGACGGAAGCGGAGGAGCAATTAACCCAGGCGGTGGCAGGAATGAAGAAAACGTCGCCGGTGACGGTGCAATGCATCGGGCATACGCATATTGATGTCGCCTGGTTATGGCGGCTGAAGCATACGAGGGAAAAAGCAGCCCGCAGCTTCAGTACCGTATTGCGCTTGATGGAGATGTTCCCAGAGTACGTGTTCCTGCAAACACAGCCGCAGCTCTACGAATATCTGAAACAGGATTACCCGGAGCTCTATGAACAGATCAAGGAGCGAGTCAAAGAAGGACGCTGGGAAGCCGCCGGCGGCATGTGGCTGGAGGCCGACTGCAACTTGACAAGCGGAGAATCGCTGGTGCGGCAGCTGCTATATGGGACGCGGTTTTTACGTGAGGAATTTGGTCAAGAATGCACCTATTTGTGGCTGCCAGACGTATTCGGCTACAGCTGGGCCTTGCCGCAAATTTTGCGCAAGTCGGGCATTGACACGTTTATGACCACCAAAATTAGCTGGAATCAATACAACCGCATGCCGCATGATACGTTTTGGTGGCGCGGCATCGATGGCAGCGAAGTGTTGACCCATTTTATCACCACGCCCCAGGACGGCAATTTCTGGTGGTACACCTATAACGGGCAGATTGAGGCCTCCAGCGTGCAAGGCATCTGGGAGTCCTACCGCGATAAAGAGGTGAACAAGGAGCTCCTGCTCTCATACGGTTACGGCGATGGCGGCGGGGGTGTAAACCGCGAACACCTGGAGCTGCGTCGGCGTCTCGACGAGATGCCGGGTCTGCCGCGTGTGACGACCGGAAGAGCGGATGATTTTTTTGCGAAGCTGCATGAGACGGTGGAGTCGGCGGACCGTTACGTCCATACGTGGGACGGCGAATTGTACCTGGAGTACCACCGGGGAACTTATACCAGCCAGGCGTACAATAAGAAAATGAACCGGAAGCTGGAACTGCTGTCCCGGGATACCGAATGGTTGCTTAGCTTGCAGGCGTTGCTTGCGGGCGGCGGAAAGTGGGACACTTATCCGAAAGCCAAGCTGGATGAAAGCTGGAAAACGATCCTGCGCAATCAATTCCACGACATTATTCCGGGCTCGTCCATTCCGGAAGTATACCGGGACTCCAAGGAGGAGTATGCCGAAGCCCAATCGCTGCTAGAGTCGTGCCGGGAACAGGCCATTCAAGCTTTGACGAGCGATGCGGGGGATACATATACCGTGTGGAACCCGTCTTCTTGGCCGTTTACCGGTCTGGTTGCCTTGGAAGATCAAGACACAGACAAGGCAACACAGTGGATCCAAGCGGAGGGGCAAGTGCTGCAATCCGAATTCGACGGGACGACGGTGTGGGTACGCGTGGAGAACGTGCCGCCGCTAGGTTTTGTCACGATTCAACGCAAGAAGGAGGTACAAGCGGATAACGCCGTCGCGGTGACAAGTGAACCGTTTAAAGTTCGGCCAAACGGGATCGAAACTCCGATTTATCGCATCGAGTGGAACGACCGCGGGCAGCTGATCTCAATCTTCGACAGCATCGCCGACCGTGAGGTGCTGGCATCCGGTGAACGAGGCAATGTGCTGCAGGTGTTTGAGGATAAGCCTAAAATGTTTGAGGCTTGGGACATCGATGTATTCTACCAAGAGAAGCAGCGCGAGGTCGAGCAGCTTCAGGAATGCAAGGTGGATACCGGTTCGCTGCGGGCTGTCGTTCATTTCACTTGGACGTACATGAGCTCAACGATTCGCCAACAGATGATTCTGTATGCCGACAATCGGCGAATCGATTTCCGCACTTGGGTGGATTGGCAGGAACGTCAGCAGCTGCTCAAGGTTGCTTTCCCCGTGGATATCCGAGCGACGGAAGCGACCTACGACATTCAGTTTGGCAACGTGAAGCGTCCAACGCATTGGAACACGTCGTGGGATTTCGCTCGCTTCGAAACCGTGGGGCATCAATGGGTGGATTTGTCAGAGCGCGGCTATGGGGTTAGTCTGCTGAATGATTGCAAGTACGGGCATGACATTAAGGATCATGTAATCCGCCTGTCGCTGCTGAAGTCGGCAACGTACCCAGACCCGCAGGCAGATCGCGGCGAGCATGAATTTACGTATGCGCTGTATCCGCATGAGGGGGATTGGTCCGAAGGCGGTACCGTGCAAGCGGCAGCGCTCCTGAATCAGCCGGTATACGCGACGCCGGGTGCAGTGCCTGCGTCGTCGTTCTCCCTGCTTCAAACAAGCGGCAGCGCGGACGTCGTGATCGATGCGGTGAAAAAAGCGGAAGACGACGATAGCGTAATCGTCCGTTTCCATGAATATAAGGGCGGCCGGGGCCGCGTCCGGTTGCACGTCGGAGTGCCCGTTATGTCTTGGCAGGAAACCGACTTGATGGAACGTCCTGCCGGTGAGCTGTCCTCCGCAGATGCGATTGAGCTGACCGTGACGCCGTATGAAATCAAGACGGTTCGTCTTCAAATGAAATCATAATGTGTGAAGCGGGCGCCTCCGTCAGTTATCCGAAGCGGGAGCGCCCGTTAACGTTTCAATGTTGTTGGAACCATAGAAAAATAAAACGACCAGAATAATGATCACAATCCATTCGGCAAAACCTTCCCCGTCAAATTGACCCATATGGAAAACCCCCGTAAACATAGTTAAGTGCAAATCGTACATTCCTCATTTGGCACCGCTGAAAGAAACTGGCTTAGGAGCAACTCAGGCTCACAGGAGTAGCACACGCATTGCTTTAAGAGGAGTCGTTCGCTTTTTTCTTCATCGCATTAATGATGTCATTGATGGTGAGATCCCCATTTTCATTGAGGAAATTCAGCAGTTTATCGGCGTTCGCGTCGCTGCTGATCGTTTTGTACTCGCCAACCAAGGAGACGAACATGGTCGCGTTACGGTATAACTGGACGGAATCCACGCGAAGTTTGCCGGAGAGCAGCAACGCAGCTACGGTGTATTCCGGGGTTTTGGGCCGGAATCCGCCTTTTTTGCCGTTTTTCTTGCTGGAAGACGAGGACTTGTTCTTTCCGGCTGAGTTCATGGCTTTACCTTCCTTAACTTGATGGAGTCCAGTTTCCTGTGAAGGGGAACAGATCTGAACCGATCTTTGAACTGGTTCCTGAACCGATTCCTAGGAATCCCCTGTTATTTATGCTATGCAACCGAACGGGATTGGTGTAGACGGGAGACGCAAACGATCCACCTATTCGACCTTCTGGACGGGATTGACAATCCAGGCAGAGACCGGTAGAGTAATAATTGAATTGCATAGGAAATCCACTAGGGGCGCCGTCATCGGCTGAGACAAGAGATCATCTTGGACCCTTTGAACCTGATCTAGTTCATACTAGCGTAGGAAAGTGGAGCCGGCCCCAAGTGACATGCGCTTAGGCTGCCATGAGTATATTGGTATGCCTAGGGTTCATCCAGCCGCTCCCTCTATGGAGCGGCTTTTTTGCATGCTCTGGCAGCTCGGTTTGCTGTTGCCCTCTCAGAGGATTTCCTAGCCAAAATATGTGGAGGTGGAGAATTTGGGATTTTCTCAAGAGTTGCGTAGGCAGGCGGACGGAATTTATCAAGCGATATTTGATCATCCCTTTGTCAGAGGTATTGCGGAAGGCCGGTTACAGAAAGAACAGCTTATTCATTACGTTAAGCAAGATTTTGAGTATCTGAATGCGTATATGCGAATTTACGGGATTGCGATTTCCAAGTGCCAGACCCGCGAGGAGATTGCGGTGTTTAGCCAACAGATCGATTTTATTCTCAACAGCGAGATTCATCCGCATCACAATTTTTGCCGGGTGGCCGGGGTGAAATTTGAAGATTTGCAAGGCTTTCCGCTGGCCCCATCGGCGCATCATTATATCCGTCATATGCTGACAGTAGCTCATGAAGGAACTTTGGGGGAAATTTACGCCGTGCTTCTGCCTTGTCCGTGGACGTATCTGGAGATTGGCCAGAAGCTGCTTGAGGAAGTGCAGCCGACGCCGGAGCATCCGTACTATGAGTGGATCACCTTCTACGGTCAACGTGCAGGAGGTGTCACAGAGAAATTCAAACAGGCGTTGGATCAATGGGCGGAAACCGCCAATCCGGCGGAGCGCCAACGCATGGTCGACCACTTTATGCAGAGCTGCCAGCTGGAATATCTATTCTGGGACATGGCTTATCGGTTGGAAGATTGGCCGGTGGCGGTGCCGGTGCTTCAGCCATAACTTCGCGCCAAGCTACTGATCCATCGATACAAGCCAAATGATCGAAAGAGAGGTTAAACCTACATGAGTGTACTGGAAAAAGAACTAGCCCAAGTGCTGCAAAAGGTGCAAAATACAAAACCGCTCGTTCATAACATCACAAACGTGGTCGTTACGAATTTTACGGCCAACGGCTTGTACGCGCTTGGCGCGTCGCCGGTCATGGCGTATGCGCCGGAGGAGGTGGCCGACATGGCCAAGATCGCCGGCGCGCTTGTCCTCAACATCGGCACGTTGTCGACGCCGCAGGTGGAGGCGATGATCCTTGCCGGCCAGTCGGCGAACGCCCACGGCGTGCCGGTGCTGCTTGACCCGGTGGGCGCGGGAGCGACCGCCTTCCGGACGGAGTCGGCGCTGCGCATCCTGCGCGAGGTGAAGGTGGCGCTCGTGCGCGGCAATGCGGCGGAGATCGCCCATCTCGTTGGAGAAGCTCGCGAGATCAAGGGCGTCGACGCCGGCGACTCCGCGAGCGCCGAGGCGGCCGAGCTTGCCGTGCGGGCCGCGCGGGCGCTGAACACGGTCGTGGCGATCACCGGCCGTGAAGACGTCATCACCGACGGGCTGAAGTGCCGGATCGTGAGCGGCGGGGACGCGCTGCTCACACAAGTGACCGGCACGGGATGCCTGCTGACGTCGGTGCTGGGGGCTTTCGCCGCGGTGGAGCGCGATCTGCTGCTGGCCGGCACGGCCGGGCTGGCATTTTACGGCGCTGCCGCGTCCCGCGCTGCTGAGCGGACGGCTTCGGCCGGCCCGGGCAGCTTCCAGATCGCGTTCCTTGACGAGCTGGCGAAGCTGCACCCGCATTCGCTCAAAGGGCACGCGGCGGTGCGTGAATTTCAGGCGACCGGAGCCGGCGGGTGGTGGGTCGGATGAGCCGGATCGCCAGGGCCTTAACGATTGCCGGATCGGACAGCGGCGGCGGGGCTGGCATCCAGGCCGATCTGAAAACGTTCCAGGAGCTGGGCGTTTTCGGAATGTCGGCGATTACCGCTGTGACGGTTCAGAATACGCTCGGCGTCTCCAACGTCTACCCGTTGCCGCCGGAAGCCGCGGCAGAGCAAATCGAAGCGGTGGGCTCTGACCTTGGTGTAGATGCGCTAAAGACCGGTATGCTGTTCAGCGCCGAAATCATCGGAGCAGTGGCCGCGCAAATCCGCGCGTTCAGCTGGAGCCGGGTCGTTGTTGACCCGGTAATGATCGCCAAAGGCGGCGCATCCTTGCTCCAGACGGAAGCGGTGCAGGCGTTACGCTCACAGCTGCTGCCGCTGGCGTACATCGTGACGCCGAACCTTCCCGAAGCGGAGGTGCTGTCCGGACTGTCTATACGCAGCATGGAGGACCGCCGTGAGGCCGCAAAACGGATTTGCGCCTACGGCGTGCAACAGGTTGTCATCAAGGGCGGGCATGATGCCGATACCGGTGAGCAGGTTGTGGATTTATATTATGATGGCACCACCTTCACCGAAATGGTGGAGCGGCGAGTCCCCACTGCGCATACGCACGGCACGGGCTGCACATTCTCGGCGGCATTAACGGCGGAGCTTGCCAAGGGAACGCCGACTTTAGATGCGGTGCGAATTGCGCGTGCTTTCATTCAAGCGGCGATTGAACATGAGCTTGGATTGGGGCAGGGGCACGGCCCGACCAACCATTTTGCCTATCGCCGGCTGCAAGGAGCGTCCCGATGAGCGGCGGAGTTGGAAGCGGGCGGATTGAGGCAGACCGGATGCGCCAGCTGCTGCGCACGTATCTGGTCCTCGGCAGCCCGAACTGCCGCGACCATCCGCTTCGCGTACTGGAGGCGGCGCTGGACGGCGGCGCGACGCTGGTGCAGTTCCGCGAGAAGGGGCCGGGAGCGCTCACCGGGGAGCCGCTGCGGGCGCTAGCCGCCCAGCTGCTGGCCGCATGCCGCCGGAGGGGCGTGCCGTTCCTCGTCAACGACGACGTGGAACTGGCCCTTGCGATTCATGCCGACGGCGTGCATATCGGTCAGGAGGACGAGGCGGCCGCGCGGGTTCGCGCCCGGATCGGCGACCGCATCCTCGGCGTCTCCGCGCACACGTTCGCCGAGGCGGAGGCCGCCGTGCAGCATGGCGCCGATTACCTCGGAATCGGGCCGATCTACCCCACGGCCTCGAAGGCGGATGCCAAGGCGCCGCAGGGGCCGGCGATTCTCCGCGAGCTGCGCGATCGCGGGATCACCTTGCCGCTGGTGGGCATCGGCGGCATCACGGTTGAAACGGCCCGCGACGTCATCCGCTCCGGGGCCGATGGCGTTGCCGTGATTTCCGCCATCACCCTAGCGGATGACGTTCGCCAAGCGGCGGCGCAGTTATATGCGCAAACAGATGCCGACACAAACACGATTTGAGCGTTTCCATCCCAAACACAATACACAGATCAACCCCTTGTCTTTAGGCAAGGGGTTGGGAATTTGTGGTCAATATGGTAAGTGGGATTCGAATTTATTTGGCTTTTGTCAGGAATAATGCGTGAACGCATATTTTTTTAATTCCTACTCCTATGGTATAATATCCTCAATGTTTGGCTATGCTGTTAATTTGCTGTTTTGTTGGTTTGATATTTTTTAGTATATGTTACATAGATCACCGCAACTTTTTCGCCCCTGTTCGGTAATTACTTAGGAAAGAATCGAACGGGAAGATGGCCCATGGAAGCGCGAGGAGGATCGCACCCAAATGACGGATTCCCAAATGATTCGCGAAATTAAGGAAGGTAACACGGAACTGTATTCGGAGCTGATGCGAAGGTATCAGCGGAAGATCCTAGCTTTCGTGTACAACATGTTAAAGAGCGCTCATTTAGAGCTGCTTGCTGAAGATTTATGCTCGGAAACGTTCTATAAAGCATTTCGCAGCTTGCATTCCTTTAGAGAGCTGGATGCTTCATTCTCAACCTGGTTGTACACGATTGCCCGTAACACCGTGCTCAGTGAGCTCCGCAAGCAACGAAACGGCAACGTCCCCTTGGAGGAAAGCGGGATTATCCCCGTAGCCCCCAGCGAAGTCGCCCCGGAGCAAGCGGTATTGCGGAGCGAGAAAGTGGGCATGGTGAGAGAAGCGATCAACAATTTGCCGGAGAAGCAAAGGTCAGCTTTGATCTTGCGTGAATACGATCAATTGGATTACCAGGAGATCGCTAACATACTGGGACAAAGCGTCAGTGCCGTGAAGTCGCTATTGTTCCGAGCGCGCAGCAGTGTAAAGAGTCAGCTTGAACCCTACTTTTATGAACCCATCTACGAGCATTACGAAGGGATGAAAAGCAGATGAATTGTAAAGAGGCCCAAGAATTGTTCGGATTGTTACGGGACCTACCCGAACAACACCCACAGCGGCTAATGCTGGAACAGCATCTTTTGGGCTGCGAGTCTTGCGCGGGCGAATACCAACAATGGGAAGAATGCCTGGACATGCTGCAGTACATACCGATCGAAGTGACAGAAGAGCAAGCGGAAGCGGTCAATCGACGAGTGATGGATCGGATTTATGCCGAATCGCCTTGGCTGGCTCCTGATGTGAAGCGCGGCGTGACTCGTCGTATTCGGCGGCGGTTGGTCTTTTGGGCTGCCAGCTTCCTTGCGATTTTCGTCATTAGCTTCGGGTTCCTGCTGATGGATCGTTTTACACCGGACCAGGAAAGTGCGGAGCCGATGACCGGGATACTCCCAACTGCCGTGGTGGTAGCGGGATCGGAGTCGGATACGTATGAGGAGTTCTCCATTACCTTAACCAGCGTATCGCGGGGGATTGTCGAGCCTTTTGCGGTACCAATGAGTCCGGCCTATCCGCAATACTGGATGTATCTGTCCATGGGCGGTATGCTGCTGGCGCTCTTTTCCTGGAAAGGATTGCGCCGAACCAAAAGATAAACTTGGGTACTAACGCTTCTCCCGCTTTCGGAGCGGGCGGGGCGTTTTTACTATCTAAAGGGGGATGATTATGCTCGTTGGGTTAATTCGCCACGGACTCACTGATTGGAACGCTATCGGAAGAATTCAAGGTCAAAGCGATATTCCGTTAAACGATGAGGGACGGCGTCAAGCCAAGTTGCTCGGCAGAAGATTGAAGGAGGAGAACGAATACCGCTGGGATTTCGTCCTGACGAGCACGTTGTCTCGGGCGCGAGAGACCGGTTCAATCATTGCTGAAACGCTGGGGATTCCGCTTTACGATCCGGACCCGCGGTTGATGGAACGGTCGTTTGGTAAGGTCGAGGGGCTGACGTTAACGGAGAGGGAAGCCTTGTGGGGAAAAGAGTGGGATCGCCATGAACTCGGACAAGAGAAGGATGAGGAGATTCGTCAGCGGGCTTTGTCGTTTATGTCCGATTTGGCAGAGCGTTACCCGTCGAATAACATCCTGGTTGTGACCCACGGCGGCTTGTTGGCTCAGTTATACATTGCCTTGTATCAGGAGAGATGCCAGGAGCGCATCGGCAACTTATCACTCACCATCCTGGAGAAAAATGAGAAAGCCTGGGACCTGCGTCTATATAATTGCACGCGTCATTTGCAGGAAAGCGTCCAGGAACGAAAGTAAACCGGCCTAGGCCGGTTTCTTTTTTTGCTTAATTCATGGAATAATTTTGCTTTCAGGGAATAAACGCCGGAAAACCTTCCCATAATGGGATTAAAACGGCGAGGCGGTCAAACTATGAATCTTGCGGATATGCTCACTTATGCCGATATCGGACAACTTAGCAGAATAGCAGATCATTACCGCTGTGAATGCAGCGGGCACTCGAAGCATGAACTGATTCAATCCATCCTGCAGACGGTAGGGCGCCGGGATTTTATTGAGCGGTATATCGGCAGCATGAGTATGGAGGATTTGCGCTTCCTGAACACCCTGCTGTTTGATGGTCGTCGTCAGTTCAGTCTGGAGGAATTGGTTGCCTGTGCACAGGGCTCGCGCTTTACGGAAGATGCCAAGGAGCGGGAGAGTCCGCGGGAGATGATCACCCGTTTTCGCCAAAAGGGTTGGTTGTTTAACGGGACCACCCAGCAAACTCGCTATCTATTTGTGGTTCCGGAGGACTTGAAGCAGCGGTTCCGCGAAGCTCTGGAGCGCCGGTTTCTTGCCGAGGTGAAGGCGGCCGCCGCCGAACCGCCGATGTACCGGGAGGAGCCGGAGATGTTATCCGCCGACCTGTTGCTCTTCCTGCAATACGTGTCCAAGCATGACATTCCGCTAAATAGCGAAGGTGTTATGTATCGGAGAAATCAGTCGCAGATTATGGAATCGCTGCACGTCTCCGAGGGGCTGGTAGGCAGAGGGTGGCGTTTCGGGTATGGCCGCCGTTTTAAGGATTATCCCAATCGGTTTGCGCTGCTCTACGACTATGCCTATCATTCCCGTCTCATTCAAGAGAACAACCATCGATTGGAACTGACGGATACGGGAGTGGCCTACCTGACGGAGGAACGAAAGGAACCGATGATCCAGTTCGTTCGCTTCTGGTTAAGATTATATAAAGGACCAATTCCCAATTTGCTGTCCCTCGTCTACTGGATTGTCTGTTGTTCGAAAGAATGGGTGACGGTTTCCTCGCTCTTCGAACGAGTGGAGCCGCTGATCAAGCCGTTCTTCTACGACTCGCCAGCTTCGATCTTTGAAGAGCGGATCCTGCAGATGATGCTTCATCTCGGAATGGTGCGCTTCGGAGAAGACGAGCAGCGCGAACGATATGTGCAAGCTTCCCCGTTCGGAAAGCAAGCGGTTCAGCAAATCCATAAGGGTTAGACCTAGTTCCGCGAATGCCGCTGGGCACAGACATATTCATGAGAATGGGGGCAAACGTCCCATATCGGCGAAGATATCAGTGAATATCTTTAAGTATGAGCAGGTTGTTGAAGTGACAGAATCTACGAGATGTGTGACGGTATGGAGAACAATATTCAATGTAACGATGGTTTGGAGGTGCATCCTATGGATCAGATGAAGGTTACTTATGAAGCAATGCTTGGATTGGCGGCGGAAATGATATGGGACGAAGCGCTCCGGAAGCATCGCTCGGAACAGATCTACAACGAGATTGACACCGCCTTGGCGAATGGCGACGAGGTTGCCTTCCGGCTCCTGACGGATGAACTGAAAACACTGGAAGAACGCTAAAAGCAAACCGCCCTATCTGTTCACAGCAATACGAACGGATGGGACGGTTTTTTTGTGAAGGAGATGAAGGATGGATTTGTCAATGATCCCTGTTTATAATGGGAAGACATTGATCGAAGAAGGGGATGCAACATGAAATTTAGTGAAATTGAAGCTTCCGCTTGGGAAGAGCTTAGCCCATATCTGGATACCTGCTTGATTCCGGTCACAGGATTATCTGGACAAGAACGTCCGTATGAAGTCACCGAAAAGTTGGAAAGACTGAGAGATATCCTTGATTGGGTGGAAATCCCTTTCAAGGGAAGGGTCGTGACATACCCGTCGTATCAATACGAGACGCCGGATATGGCGCAGAACTTAAACGATTTGTGCCGAAATGTCAAGAGCAGCGGATTTAAGTACGCTGTGGTCATCTCAGCTGATTTTGAATGGGGAGATGCGGGGCTTCCAGAGGCGGATTTAATCGTGACGCCAGGCCGTTTTGCGGCGGATTCGAAGGAAGGAGCTGCGGCACGAGTGAAGGCGGCAGTCCAAGAAATGTGGCAAGCTCAATAGCGGTGGTGATTGTGACAAAATATCGACAATTTCAAGTGGGACAAGCTTTTTGCGGGTCAAAAAAATGTGTCAAATTCTTGACGCTCTTAAAACGCTAATATATTATTAATATGTCTTACGCGATGTTGTGATAATTATCATTGAAACGCACGGAAACAATTGCTTGACAAGGGGGGTTGAAGACATATGAGCAATCAGCATGACCAGCAGGAATCCTCGCACAAACCGCCTATTCGCAAAGAGATGTCCCGTCGGCAATTTCTTACATATACGCTAGGGGGCGCCACAGCATTCATGGTGGGTGGGGTGACGCTTCCTATGGTTCGTTTTGCGGTTGATCCGATTTTGCATAAGAAAGGCGAAGGGACCTTCGTTAAAGTTGTGGAAGTGAGCAAAATTACCAACGAACCACAGGAATTTTCGTTCGAGCTCAAGCAGCAAGACGGTTGGTACTTAAGCACAGCTTCCCTGACGGCTTGGATTCGCAAAGACGAAAGCGGCAAAATTTATGCGCTTTCACCGATTTGTAAACATTTGGGATGTACGGTTGGTTGGAATAACGACAAGAACTTCCCAGATGAATATCACTGCCCATGCCACGGTGCACATTACACCAAAGAAGGTAAGCAGCTGGCGGTCGCGTCGAAGCCGCTTGACGAGTACAAGGTTATGATCAAGGATGACTGGGTTTATCTGGGGGATATCATCCCGAACACCATCGTGAAATAAGGAGGCGTAGATACGGATGTTTAAGAATGTATACAACTGGATTGACGAACGTCTTGATATCACGCCGATTTGGCGCGATGTAGCCGATCACGAGGTTCCGGAGCACGTGAACCCTGCGCATCACTTCTCCGCGTTTGTGTATTGCTTCGGCGGCTTGACGTTCTTTATTACGGTAATCCAGATCTTATCGGGGATGTTCTTGACCATGTATTACGTTCCCGATATTATTAACGCTTATGCCAGTGTAGAATACTTGCAGACTCAGGTCGCCTTTGGCCAGATTGTCCGCGGGATGCACCACTGGGGAGCCAGCTTGGTTATCGTGATGATGTTTCTACATACGCTTCGCGTTTTCTTCACCGGTTCCTACAAGGCACCACGCGAAATGAACTGGGTAGTTGGTATGCTGATCTTCTTCGTCATGATCGGTCTTGGTTTGACGGGATATCTGCTGCCATGGGATAACAAAGCTTATTTCGCAACGAAGGTAACGTTGGAAATTGCCAACTCTGTACCGGTGTTGGGTCCGGTTATTAAGGAATTGCTGCAAGGCGGAACGATTGTAGGGGCGGAAACGTTAACTCGGTTCTTTGCCATTCACGTATTCTTCCTGCCTGCGGTATTGTTGATCCTCCTGGTAGGTCACTTTATCATGATCCGCAGACAAGGGATTTCCGGTCCGCTATAAGAAGCGTGGGACAAAGCTGATTTAAATGAATTGAAAGTAGTTTCGAATGACCTCTATAAGAGAAGGGGGGCAAAAAGGACATGGCTCATCATGACAATTCGAAGGAAAAGGTCGTATACGTCGGCGACTCCCGCGTTCGTAAGGGCAAGGGCTTTATTGCGCCTCCGGACTATACGGCGTATCCTGGTAAGTCGGAAGCGTTCATTCCTAACTTTTTGCTGAAGGAATGGATGGTTGGCGTTGTTGTACTCGTTGGATTCCTAGCGCTGACAATTTCAGAACCGGCTCCACTGGGCTTCCCGGCCAATCCGACGGCTTCGGTTATTCCGATGCCGGACTGGTACTTCCTGTTCCTGTATCAATATCTGAAATATCCATATGCCTCCGGCGATTACGTCGTTCTCGGTACAATGGGGATTCCGGCTGTGATGTTCGGCGGCTTGCTGCTCGCTCCATTCTTGGATCGCGGTAAGGAACGCCGCTTCTATAAGCGTCCGATCGCCTCGACACTGATGTTTCTTTCGATTGCCGCGGTTGTTTACTTGACGAACTTCGCTTGGACGCATTACCAGAAAGAACTGCAAGCAACAGGTCAAGTACCGGAACATATTCAACGGGAAGAACAAGCCCGTGAGAATCGGGAGAAGGGCTTGCCTACGTCGAATGCGAACCGTCAGGAAGAAGTGGCGATCGTGGATAAGGACGATCCGGCCATGGATGCATACAAGAAAGCGACCTGCGTATCATGCCATGGGGCTGACCTGAAAGGCGGGGCTGGACCTTCGCTTCGCGGCGTTGGTGACAAGCATGATAAGGACGCAATCCTTTCGATTATTAAAGAAGGATACAATGGCAAGATGACTGCAATGTACGATACTGCGATCAGCGCGGGCTTGACGGACCAAGACATCGACCACTTGGCTGAATGGCTTGCGAAACAAAAAGCAGAACAGTAAAATAAGTAATAATGAAAAACCTGATCGTCTTACGATCAGGTTTTTTTAAGCTATCGTACTATTATTGTAGAAAAAGAGGGAGATCGCGCTTGAAGATATCGGATCTATGGAGTACAAAGTTTCTATCCTCCCGCTTCATACTTTGGGCTTTGTTCGTATGTAATCTCTTGGGGACGATTTACGGCTATATATGGTACGATGCGCAGTTGCTGGACACCTGGCGGAATCATCCACATTGGCAAATCGTGTTCGTCCCCGACAGCCCAACCGCCAGCTTATTCTTCACGTTAAGCCTGTTGTTCCTGCTGTTCCCGTCGAAGTTAGCGAAATACTTCCGCCTCCGTACCTTGATCGAGGGGCTAGCGGTCGTGACGAGCGTGAAATACGGGGTGTGGGCCGTAACGATGATTTTCGCCGGGGCCTATCAGGGGAGCGAGCTGGTGTGGCAGGACTGGATGCTGGTCGCCTCCCATTTGGCGATGGCCGTAGAGGCGTTGTTGTTCGTCCGATTGTACAAGTTTGGGACGTTTATGTTGCTTGGGGCCGGTGCTTGGACGCTGCTCAATGATACGGTGGATTATACCTACGAAGTTTATCCCTGGTTACCGGAGACGTTGTGGGATGACGTTCCTGCAGTGGCGGTCTTTACCGTAATCTTGACGGTAGCGAGCGTTGCTGCCGGCTGGCTTGCGCTGAAACAAGCCAAACGCGCTTGAGGCCGGGGTTCTAACGTAGGACAGCCTGCCATACCATGATGGTAGGGAGGGGATGTCCGTGAGAAGAACTTGGTTGAGAGGAGCAACAGCCGTACTGACTTTGCTTGCCGCGACGCTGCTATGGACTTCGGTGGTATTTGCAGAGCCTGTGAAGAACGGAACCGAGAGCAAGCCATCTACGTCCAAGGCAGGGACGCCGGCGATGTCCGAACAGGAACGCAGCGAGCGGCTCAAGCAGCTGGAATTGGCATCGGAACGGCTATATGAGCATATGCAGCAAGGGAGTGGCCAAGAAGCGTTGGCCGACATGGAGGCGTTAATCCAAGCGCTGGAGGGCGTATCCTTTAAGGGGTTAACCTCGGTAGAGGGTATCCATGCCTTGGCGGAAACGATTATGGACACCAAAGAGACGTTAGTTAGGGCGGATGCTCAGCCTGAAGCCTGGGCGCTATCCTCAGCCCGGCTGCGGCTGGCGGTCAATAGTTTGCTACATCCCGATAAGGCCTTATGGCAGCAATATTATAAAGTGATGTCCGATGATTTGCAGCAGATGAAACAGGCGCGTGCAGGCGGCAAACCTGCGGGGCTGCGCAAGGCGTTCCAGGCGCTGCAGGATCATTACGATGTCGTGCGTCCGGCTGCAGTGATTCGTCGTCCGGCCTCCGAGATCAACCGTTTTGAGTCGTGGCTATCGTATACTGAAGGACTAAGCGGTGCACAATCCTGGGATGAAAAGGCTCTGAAAGGAGCGATCGAGCAAGGAGAAGGCGAACTCAAAGCGCTGTTTGGCCGCCGGGGAGACGAGCCTGTATTCCTGCCGGTCACCGGCGTGGACAGTCCGTGGTATTGGAGTGCGTTGATTGGGCTGTGGATCGTGCTTGCCTTGACCTACACGGGAATTCGGAAGTATCGCGCGGATCGAGCGGTAACTGCAGTTCGAGCACAGCGCCCGGCGGAAGAGATGAATCGGTACCGGCTTTAGGCAGGGATTTACGAAAAAAGCTTAAGAGGCAGGGAGAACCCTAAACCTCTTAAGCTTTTTTTTGATGGTAAGTGCGATTTAATCTTCTTTAAATCCTTCGCCATGCACATCGTGGACGTCATTGATGATGATAAACGCCCGTGGATCTACCGATTTGGCGATGGATTGCAACCTCCGACTCTCCTGCCTGGAAACGACGCAGTAGGCCACATGCTTCGCTTGCTTCGAGTAGGCGCCAATGGCTGGAATCAACGTAACGCCGCGGTCCATCTCCTTCGTAATGATATCGGCGATCGCGGGTGCATGGTCGCTGATGATCGTAAACGCCTTGGCTGAATATGCGCCCTCTTGAATAAAATCGATCACTTTCGAGGAGATATAGACGGCTACAAGCGTGTACAAAATATTTTCCTTCCTAATATAGAAGAGCGATAACCCGATAATGATGATGTCCAGCGTCAGGATGACCTGTCCCATGCTGAACCCGTACTTGCGGCCCAGAATCCGGGCTACAATATCCGATCCTCCGGTGGTGCCGCCGAAGCGGAAGACGATGCCAAGCCCTGCCCCTAGCGTCACCCCTGCATATAACGAGACGAGGATATAGTCCGTCTGTGTCTCAAACGGTAATATCCAGCCATGATCGATCATCTGTTCAAACAGCCACAGGAAGAGCGTTAACGAGCCGATACCAACTCCAGTCCATAGAATGGAGCGTCCGCCGAGGATTTTCCAGCCGATCAGAAACAACGGGATATTCAGCAGGAGGTTGGAAAGCGAAGGCGAAATGCCAAACGCATAGTTCAGCAGCAGCGTCACACCGGTAACCCCGCCTTCCATCAGTTGGTTCGGTAGGATAAAATAAAGAAGGCCAAACGCATAAATCGCCGTACCCAGCATGATGGGTAGCAGTGTTTTTAGAAATCCGGTCAATTTGCTCAATGCCATGAAAAAACCTCACCTGTCTCTAGCGTTATTTATGTTATGTACTGTGCTGCGGGCAATTGGATAGATCTGCCTCTCCTAGTATACCTTTTTCTTCGCCGATTAAAAAAGGATTTGTTTTCGTCACCTACTTACGATAACATAGGGAAAAACGGGACATAAAGCGGAGGGATCGGCACTTGGATCGGAACAATGAGAAATCTCTCGCGGAAATGCAGCGCGAAGTAGACCGTTATATCTCGCAGTTTAAAGAAGGCTATTTCAGCCCGCTGACGATGCTCGCTCGCATGACGGAGGAAGTAGGCGAGCTGGCCCGCGAGGTGAACCATACCTATGGCGAAAAGCCAAAGAAGAAAGATGAACCGGAAAATTCGATTGAGCTCGAATTGGGCGATATCCTGTTTATTACCATATGCTTTGCCAATTCCCTTGGGATTAATCTTACCGAGGCCCATGATAAGGTAATGCATAAATTTGCGACCCGCGATGCGGATCGTTGGACGAAAAAGGACACCGAATAGGGTCAATCTTCATATGCTGTTAGCATGATCATCCCTACAGTAAAGGGGGATAGCATATGAAGGCGGAGGATTATTTACAACGAGCTTACCGAAGCATCTACGAAAACGACTTTGCACAGGCAATGCACTGGTTCGAACGAGCGCTGGACGTCCAGCCGGATCACGCGGACATCCATTATCGCTACTCGATCACTTGTGCCCGGAGCGGGCAGCTGGATAAGGCGCTTCAACACGCGCGTCTGGCTGCAGCGCTGGAGCCTGAGCAGGACGAATATAAACTGCATTACGATCGTTTGCAGTCCATGGAACTGACGCAGATGGCCAGACGGCAGCTGGAGGCTGCCGGTGCCAAGCGGAAAGCGGCAGCTGAGCCAGCAGCCCGCATGTTAAAGCGTGCGGTCGAGCTGGACCCGTTGTCGTTGGATGCGCAGGTTTGGCTGGCAATCGCCTACGGCGAATTAGAGTGCTACGACCTTGCGCTGCAGGCGGTTCGGGACGCATCGGCCCTTCCTTTGGACGCTGGTGCAGCTGGTCAGCTTAAAGAGTTGGAGCAGCGGTTGAAGCAGCAAATGAAGCAATCATCATAGTAAAGAATGTGAGGAGATCGAATGTCTGAACCGATTAAAGTCGCCGTGGCGGGCGCCGCAGGCAGAATGGGCAGAGAAGTCGTCAAAATGGTGCTCCAGGACCCGGAGCTTCAACTGGTTGCTGCTGTGAATTTATCCAATGAAGGCATCGATGCCGGAACGCTGGTTGGCCTTCCGGCTTGCGGCGTGCCGATCACCACGAATTTAGAAGAAGCGCTGCGGGAGACGAGCCCGCGGGTGCTGGTTGATTTTACGACACCGCAGTACGCATATACGAACACCGAACTTGCGATTCGGTACGGCGTTTCGCCGGTTGTAGGGACGACCGGGTTTACGCCGGAACAGATCGAAGAACTGGACAAGCTGTGCCATGACCAGGGGATCGGCGGATTGATTGCTCCAAACTTCTCCATCGGGGCGATCCTGATGATGCGTTTTGCAGCGCAGGCGGCGAAGTATTTTCCACATCTGGAGATCATCGAATACCATGGTGACCAGAAGCTGGATGCCCCTTCCGGGACAGCGGTGAAGACGGCGGAGCTGATCGCGCAGAACCGGAAGGAGCTTCGTCAGGGCAACCCGAACGAGGAAGAGACGATTGAAGGCGCACGCGGCGGTTATTATAACGGATTTCGGATACATAGCGTCCGGTTGCCTGGTGTGTTTGCACAGCAGGAAGTGGTGTTCGGCGGCTTTGGCCAGACGCTGAAGATTCGTCATGATTCATATGAGCGTGCCGGTTATATGCCGGGCGTGAATTTGGCCATTAAGAAAGTCATTGACTGCAAGGGCATGATTTACGGGTTCGACCACTTCATGGATGAATAAAGGGGATAAGGCATATGTTAAACATCGCATTTATAGCTCATGACCGTAAGAAAGAAGATATCGTGAATTTCGTCATCGCCTACGAACATGTATTCAAAGGGAAAAAGCTTTATTCCACGGGAACAACTGGACAACAAATCATGGAAAATACTTCGCTTCAAATCCATCGGTTCCTATCGGGACCGCTTGGCGGCGATCAGCAAATCGGGGCGTTAATTGCTCAAAACGAGATGGATTTGGTCATCTTCCTGCGCGACCCGTTGTTGGCACAGCCCCATGAGCCGGACATCACTGCACTGCTGCGCTTGTGCGACGTACATGGAATACCCGTTGCAACGAATATGGCTACGGCAGAGATCTTGGTACGTGCCTTGGATCGCGGCGACTTCGGTTGGCGCGAACTGGTAGAACAAAATAAACCGGGGTTGACAAAATGAACGGTTTACTGGATATCTTAATCTTTGGGGCACATGCGGACGATGCCGAAATCGGCATGGCCGGAACCATCGCCAAGCATACTGCTGCAGGGTACCGCGTGGGCATCTGCGATTTGACCGAAGCGGAGCTGTCCTCTAACGGCAATCCCGTGCTGCGCAAGCAGGAAGCCGAGGCGGCAGCCGATGTGCTCGGATTAGCCGCACGCATCAATTTGGGACTGCCTGACCGCGGGTTAACCGGGTCGGCGGAGCAACTCGCCGCGGTTACTGAGGTGATTCGGCAGTATGCGCCGCGTATGGTTTTTGCTCCGTATTGGGATGATCGTCACCCCGATCATATCGAGTGCAGCAAGCTGGTGGAGGCGGCGGTGTTCAACGCCAAGCTGCGTCGGTATATGCCGGACAAGCCGGCGGTGGCTGCGCCTGAGCTTTATTTTTATTTCATTAATGACTGGGTATCGCCGGATCTGATCGTCGATGTGAGCGCAAATTATGAGCAGAAGGAGCGGGCGCTCCGGTGTTACCGTTCTCAATTTGAAGCCGGTTCACCGGGTGAAGACGTTGCCTTAACTCCGCTGAATCAGGGATATGTGGAACGGGTCAAAGCCCGCGATTCCCTGATTGGTCAGCGTGCTCTAATTCCGTTCGCTGAAGGTTTTATGACGAAAACCGCATATCAAGTTAATCTATTTGGCTCCCATCGTTCATAAGCTGGAAGAGGGAACAAACATAAAGGAGGCCCCCACCATATGGAACCATTTTTGAAAATAGGCATCACTTGTTATCCATCCTTGGGCGGTTCGGGGGTTGTGGCCACCGAGCTTGGGAAGTTGCTGGCGGATAAGGGCCACGAAGTCCACTTTATTTCGCATAGCGTTCCTTTTCGCTTAGGGAGTTACCATAAAAATATTTTTTATCATGAAGTTGAAGTCAGCGATTACTACGTGTTCCGGTATCCGCCTTACGATTTGTCGTTAGCGACCAAGATGGCTACGGTAGCCAAACAGCAAGGACTGGATGTTCTGCATGTTCACTACGCAGTGCCCCACGCGGTATGCGCGTTTCTCGCCAAACAAATGGTAGGTGACTCGCTTAAAGTCGTGACAACGCTGCATGGGACCGATATCACCGTCCTGGCACAGGATGAATCGCTGAAGGACTTGATTCGTCTGGCGATTAATGAAAGTGATGCAGTGACGTCGGTGTCCCGAGATTTGATGCGGGAAACTCGTGAGGTCCTCGATATTACGCGAGATATCGATTTGACGTATAACTTTGTGGATGAGCGGGTGTACTATCCGCGCGACGCCAAGAGCTGCCGGACGAATTTTGCTGCTCCGGGCGAGAAAGTGCTGATGCATATCTCCAACTTCCGGCCGGTGAAGCGGGTGAGTGATGTGGTGGATATTTTCCATCAAGTTAATCAGGAAGTACCGGCGAAGCTGTTGTTTGTGGGGGAAGGACCGGATCTGCCCAAGATCCAATGCAAAATCAAGGAGTTAGGCTTAGCCGACCGGGTGCATTTCCTCGGAAAACAGGACGATATCGCCCATGTCATCTCCATGGCGGACGTCTTGCTGCTGCCTTCGGAGAAAGAGAGCTTTGGCTTGGTCGCCCTTGAGGCAATGGCTTGCGGAGTGCCAACGATCGGTTCAATCGCCGGCGGGATTCCGGAGCTGGTGAAGCACGGGGAGACCGGCTACTTGGCGCCGATTGGCGATACGAAACAGATGGCGCAGCATTGCATCTCGCTGTTTAAGAATCCGGAGCTGGCGGAGCGGATGCGTGAAGCTTGTTTATCCCGGGCCAAAACCGAGTTCAGCAGCGATAAAATGATGGCCGCGTACGAAGAAATTTATTACCGTGTGCTCAATGTTCCAATGCCAACGTTAAATCCGGCTTGCGGTTGACGCGACCGTAAGTTTGATAAATGAGTTCATAGCATCGTAACGGCGCAGGGCTGGAGAGTCCTGCGCTTGCTGTGCCGTTTTTTTGTCTATGCTTGTAGTGATTTTGAAAGGAGGTGTCCGCAATCGAAAAACAACACTGGAGTCAAGTGGACCCCCTCATGCTGGCTCAGGGGGAACGTGTGCTGCGTATTTTGCGAGATGGCGGGCACCAGGCTTTTTTTGTCGGGGGCTGTGTCCGTGACGAACTGATGGGACGCCCGGTCCACGACATGGATATTGCTACCTCAGCCAAGCCGGATGAGGTGGTTCGATTGTTTGAACGCACGATCCCGACGGGGATTCAACACGGCACGGTTACGGTGATGATGGAGGATCATGCGTTTGAGGTGACGACGTTCCGCAAGGAATCGGATTACGCTGATTATCGCCGACCGACGTCCGTGGAGTTCGTTGATGCGGTGACCGAGGATTTGCGGCGGCGGGATTTTACGATGAATGCGATTGCCCGGGGGCTGGAAGGGGAGCTGATTGATCCGTTTGGCGGACAGATGGATATTGAGCGGAGGCTGATCCGCTGCGTAGGCGATGCCGAAGAACGGTTTACGGAGGATGCGTTGCGCATGATGCGGGCGGTCCGGTTCGCTTCGACCTTCGGGTTCCGCCCGGTCTTGAGCTTGTGGAAGGCGCTCCTGGCAGGCCGGGACAAGCTCGGCTATATCGCGACGGAGCGCGTGCGCATGGAGCTTGAAAAAATCGTGCTGGGCCCAGACCCGTTGCGCGGGCTGGCCCTGCTGGAACGCAGCGGGCTGCTGCGGTACGCGAAGGCGGCGCAGGAGCCCGTTGCGGAAGCGCTTGGCGCTGCGGCGGAGGCGGACGCCAATGCGGTGGCTGGCGCCGGCGCCGCGCTGGCGCGCCGCCTGCTGCACCGCGAGCCGCCGCGCCGGGCGCTGCTGGCGGCGTTGCCGCTGCTGGCGCCTGCGCCGCCGGCGCTGCGCTGGTCGCTGCTGCTGCAGGCGCTGGGCGCCCCGGGCGAGGCGGCTTCCCCGCTGCTCAAAAGCTGGACGTTCCCGAACCAGACCGCCCAAGAGGCGGCTGGGATCGTCCGCTTTGATGAAGCGTGGGGAGCCATCCTGGCCGAGGCGCCGGGCGAGCGCGAGCAGCGGCGCGGCTGGATCGGCCTGCAGGTCGCGTTTGGCCGCGAGACCGCCGCGTGGTGGCTGCGCCGCCAGCAGGCGGTGGTGCAAGCGGCCATTGGCGACGATGCGCAGCGGCAGGCCGACCAGGCGATATTGGCACGGGCGGCGGCATGGCATCGCGAGGTGCAAGTACATACGCTGAAGGAGCTCGCCATCAGCGGCGGCGACGTGCTGCAAGCGGCCGGCCGCAAAGGCGGCCCTTGGCTTAGCGAACTGCTGAAGCAACTGTTGATCGCGGTTGCCGCAGGTGAGCTGTCCAACGACCGGGCAACGCTCCTGAAACATGTGGAAATGGTGGTGAAGGATGATGGAAGCAAACCGATTGCTTGACATGCTGTTGGAGCATCCGGGGCAATATATATCTGGCGAGGAGCTGAGCCGCCGACTGTCGATCAGCCGGACGGCGGTATGGAAGCAAATCGCCAAGCTGCGTGAAGAAGGCTACGAATTTGAATCCGCTCCTCGCAGGGGGTACCGGTTGACCCGACAGCCTGACAAGCTAAGCCATGCCGGCTTGCTGCATGCCCTCCAGGGGGTGCAGACATTTGGCAAACGGCTGAAGCTGCTGGACAGCACGCCCTCCACGCAGGAAGAAGTCCGCAAGCTGGCGGATGAAGGCGCGCCTCACGGTACGCTTGTGCTCGCCGAAGAGCAGACGGCAGGGCGCGGGCGCCAAGGGCGCCGCTGGTATTCACCGCCGGGCAAAGGCGTATGGATGAGCTTGCTGCTGCGTCCCGATCGCCAGCCGCTGTCGATTGCACCGCAGTTAACACTGCTGACCGCTGTAGCGGTTTGCCGCGCGTTACGGAAAGTCACGGGTGTGGATGTCGGCATCAAATGGCCAAACGATATTTTAGCCCGCGGCCGGAAGCTGTGCGGTATTATCGTGGAGTCTGCCGCAGAGGATGAGTTGATCCGGTACGCCGTCGCCGGGATTGGCATTGATGTCAATCTGGCGGCCGCCGACATTCCGCCGGAGCTGGAAGCCATCGCGACCTCGTTATTGATCGAAAGCGGGCAGCGGATTGATCGGACAAGCTTGATCGGCGCAGTAGTGAAGGAGCTGGAGCAGCTTTACGAGCTGTATATTCAGGAAGGGTTTGCACCCATCGGTCATTTGTGGGAGGCGCTGTCGGTCACGTTGGGGCGGGAGATCACCGTGCATACGCCAAATGGAGTACTTCAAGGCACGGCAACCGGATTGGATTCGAGCGGCGCATTGCTCCTAATGGATCAGAATGGCCAACATTTCACGATTTTCTCTGGAGAAGTACAACTTGGCGGATGAAAAAATTAACGTAATTTGTTATACTGAGCACAGGAGGCGGTATCGGCATCGTCCTGAACTGCACTCCGGGTGCTTGTCGGAGGTATGAATGTGGTGAAAGTTCAAACCGTCAGCCGACGTTTTGAATGACCACAAATCAAGTTGCGTTGGATTCTGCTCTGAGCCGAAAGAGGACCGAGACAGAAGAACGAGGATGATAACTCACTCTTCTTTGGACTTCGGACCTTTTTAGTGCCAAACTAAAAGGTTTTTTTGTTGTGCGCGTTTTTGGAGGACTCGCACAAAGCCAAACCGAAGGAGATGGATCACATGGCAGGGAAACAAGCTTTGAACATTGTCAAAATGAAAAAAATGAAGCAGGACGGTATTCCGCTCGCGATGATTACCGCCTACGACTATCCGTCGGCTCAACTGGCTGAGGAAGCGGGGGCGGATTTGCTGCTGGTCGGTGACTCGCTGGGCAACGTTGTTCTGGGGTACGATTCGACGATCCCGGTCACATTGGACGATATGGTATATCATAGTCGTTCCGTTGCGCGCGGGGCGCAGCACACCTTCATCGTGGTGGATATGCCGTTTATGACATATCACGGAAGTATTGACGAAACGTTGCGGAACGTTCGCCGTTTAATGCAAGAGGGGCATGCCCACGCCGTCAAAATGGAAGGCGGCGCGGAGATCGCTCCTGCTGTTCAAGCCATCGTGCAAGCCGGGGTACCGGTGCTGGGGCACATCGGATTGACGCCTCAATCCGTGAACCAAATTGGCGGTTACCGGGTGCAGGGCAAAGACGCGGCCGATGCCAAACGGCTCATGGAGGATGCCAAGGCGTTGGAACGTGCCGGTGCCTTCGGGGTTGTGCTGGAGTTGGTCACGGAGGAAGTGGCAGCGGCCATCTCCCGCGAGTTGAGTATTCCGACCATCGGCATTGGCGCGGGACGCGGTTGTGACGGCCAGGTGCTCGTGTATCATGATGTGTTGAAATATACGGCAGATTACCGGGATAAACGGTTTGTCAAAACCTACGCCGATATCGGCGCACAGATCCGCCAGGGGATTTTAGAATATGTAACGGATGTCAAAAATCGCTCGTTCCCGGCAGAAGAGCATGTTTTCCGCGCGGATCAAGGTGTGCAGGAATCACTGGGAACTTTGTATGGTAAAGGAAAGGTGGAAGTCCGGTCATGAAGACCTTTGACAAGATTGTCCCGCTCCGTGAACAGTTGAAGGATGCGCGGTTCACAGCAGCGAAAGAAGGAAAGCAAATCAAAGTTGCGCTCGTGCCAACGATGGGATATTTGCACGAGGGGCATGCCAGCTTGCTGCGCAAAGCACGGGCGGAGAACGATCTGGTGGTGCTGAGCATCTTCGTGAACCCGATCCAGTTCGGGCCGAACGAGGATTTTGAGCGCTACCCCCGTGATCCGGAGAAAGACCTGACCTTAGCCGAGCGTGAAGGTGTGGATTTCGTCTTTTTGCCCACTGTAGAAGAAATGTATCCTGAGCCAACCCGTACTCACATTAAGGTCGACGGTTTGACTGATGTGCTGTGCGGTGCTTCCCGGCCGGGCCATTTCGACGGGGTCACTACCGTTGTAGGCAAGCTGTTTCATATCGTGCAGCCGGACCGTGCTTATTTCGGGCAAAAAGATGCCCAACAGGTGGCGGTCATTACGCGGATGGTAGAGGATTTGAACTTTGATATCGAAGTGATTCCTTGTCCAATCGTGCGGGAAGCTGATGGATTGGCGCTTAGCTCCCGAAATGTATACTTGAGTCCGGAAGAACGGCAGGCAGCGCTTGTTTTATCCCGCAGTCTTGAGGATGCAAGGGCTAAGGCAGAGGGGCAAACTCCTGTTACCGCAGGGGAGCTGCGAGCGGAAATCCGCGAGAAGATCAGCGCTGAACCGCTGGCGAATATCGATTATGTGGAAGTTTCGGATTTTCCGGAATTGTCGCCTTTGGCAGAGGATGAACGTGTTGATGCAGTCGGCCGCCAAAAAGGGGTGTTGATCGCCGTTGCCGTCAAATTTGGAACAACGCGGTTGATCGACAACGTAATTTTAACGAAAAGGGTGAACCCGTAATGTATAGAACGATGATGAAATCGAAAATTCACCGCGCCACCGTGACGGAAGCGAACCTGAACTACGTGGGCAGCATTACTATAGATGAGGATCTGATGGAGGCTGCCGATCTGTTGGAAAATGAGCAGGTTCAAATTGTCAACAATAATAACGGCGCCCGCCTGGAAACGTACGTGATTCCGGGACCTCGCGGCAGCGGTGTGATTTGTTTGAATGGTGCAGCAGCGCGACTGGTGCAACCTGGCGATATTGTCATCATTATTTCTTATGCCCAAATGTCACCGGAAGAAGTCCGCAGCCACAAGCCAACCGTCGTGTTCGTTGACGAAAACAACAAGCCGGTAGAAAAGGCGCATCAAGAACTCCACGCCATGATCCGCTAAATGGTTCATGAAGGCAACTTCGGATGACGAAGGTGCCATGGTAAGAGGGCTCGGCATTTTTGCCGGGCCCTTGGTGTGTTTAAATATGGTGCGTCCGCGTTACACTATACTGATGTCACCGGAATGTACATGAAATTTCAAGTACATTGGGTTGTGAGCCGCAGCAACCGCCGAAATGTACTTGATTTTTCGTATATAATCGAGCTGTAGTTCGCAATCCCCCGCAAATGTACATGATTTTTCATATAGAATTAGGCGAAATGCCCGGGGAACGCACTAATGTGTATGAAATTTCGAGTATAATCCACCCCAAAAGGGCAAAAACACCGCATTGTACATGAAATTTCAAGTACATTGGGCTGTGAGCCGCAACAACCGCTGAAATGTACTTGATTTTTCACATACAATTCCACATGACCCCAGAGATCCATCCTTCAAAAAGTGTAATTCCTCCCTGCCGGAATGAAATCGTCCCCCGAAACAAAAAATGTACGTAAGGCTCGGACTGATTTCATTTTCGTTAGGGGGGATGCGAATGATGTTTCAGCATGTGTTTGCGGAAATGAATGAAATGTTGGACGAAATCACGAGGAAATACCCCTTGGCCGGCCAGGCCCAGAAGCAGGAACTCGCGGAGAAATGGAGTCTGCTTCAGCATATGAGTGACGGCATTATCGAAGAATGGTTGAGCTTTGAGGAGAAAATGGGGTACTTACGCCATGCGTTCCGGAGCCTGGAGTCCAGAGAGATCCCCGATCTACCTGAATTGGACGACCCCGCCTTTGTGAAAGGCCAAGGATATTACAAGTTGCTGATGTTTCCCCAGGCTTCTGCTCAATTTGAGCAGGTGGTGAAGCAATTTACAGACAGCGTGTTAGCGCGGACCTATCTGGGGATGTGCCATCTGCACCTTGAGCAATATGACAGAGCCGCCAAGCATTTCTGGATCGTGCTAGAAAAGGCAGCAAATAAGCGGCTGCGTTCCATTATCTACAACGCGCTGGGGTGTATTGAGGCGCACAAGGGCATATTTGACAAGGCAAAAGAGTACTTCAAGTTGGCTCACCACCATGATCCGTCCTTGCCCGAGCCGTTGGCCAATTTGGAGGCCTGTGCGAACAGTACAGGGAAACTCCATTACGGTCCCGAGTTGACGTCGTTATTGTAGGATTTATGGCTCATTGTCTTGGAAGTTCACGCACTTATTACGGCATGTTTTGGAAGCGATGCGATCTCCCGCTTATGGCGGCGCATCGCTTGTTTTATTTTGTGATTTTTATTACAGATATGGTTTGTATTAATTTTCAAATTGGCTATCTTCTGTTATGCTGTAAAGAGACTGGAATGAAGGGACATCTAATTGCAATGAAATATGCTGTGCTTGATTTTGAAACGACGGGTAACCAGTCCTCTGATGAAATCATTCAAGTGGGACTTGCCATTATAGAGCCGGATCGATCAATTTCTCAGGTGTATCGTTCTTTCGTTAAGCCAGGCGTGCCGATTCCTCCGTTTATTACGGGGTTAACGGGCATCACTGAAGAGGATGTGAAGGATGCGCCAGAGCTGGACGAAGTGATGGTGGAGATGGTTCCACTACTTAACGACGTCGTGTTGGTTGGGCACAATGTAGCGTTTGATTTTAATTACCTGCAGAGCGCCTTGGACAAGACGGGGTATTTGCCGTTTACAGGACGGATTCTGGATACGATGGATTTCCTGAAAATTCTGTTCCCTTCACTGACTTCCTACCAGCTAGGGATGGTGGCAGCGGAGTTTGAGGTGGAGCATGAGCGTCCGCACCAGGCGGACAGTGACGCATTGGCGACAGCGCTGATTTTCCTCAAATGCTTGGAGGAATGTGACCGATTGCCGCTATTGACCTTACAGCGTTTGGCAGATCTGTTTGCCGGTGAGGACAGCGATCTCGGGTGGTTCTTTGACGCCATGGTTCAGGAGAAAGAGCGGGAAGCTTTGCCAAGCGAAGACGGCTATGTCTACTACCGCCAATTCGCCTTGCAGGTGGAAGATTGGCTCGACATCGAAGCGCCGAGGGACAGCGCGGAACGCAATCCGCTGGAGAACGTGACGTTCGAGCAGTTTATGGAGCAGGTCCGAGAACGGCTGCGGGAGCGGTTGCCGCAGTACGAGGAACGGGAAGCCCAGAACATGATGTTAAATGAGGTCATGCGGGCTTTTGAGGAAGATAAGCACTTGCTCGTGGAAGCCGGAACCGGAACGGGCAAATCCTTGGGATATCTGCTGCCAGCTATTTACCACAGCGTCAAGAATGAAGAGAAGGTCATGGTGAGCACGCACACGATCAACCTGCAGGAACAGCTTAGAGAGCGCGATGTGCCGTTGTTGACGGAGGTCGTGCCTTTTCCGTTTCGTGCAGCCGTTTTTAAAGGTAGGCAGCATTATTTGTGCTTGCGCAAATTTGAACATAAAATAAATAGAAAAGACTTCTCTACACCCAAAGAAGAGGTGATGACGGCCGCGCAAATGGTCGTATGGCTGACCCAAACAGAAAGCGGCGATGACGAAGAGCTGAATCTCGGCAATCGCGGCGGTGACTTTTGGGAGACAGTGGCCAGTGAGTCGGAATCCTGCTTGGGCCGCTCCTGTCCTTGGTTCCGCAAATGCTTCTATCATCGCGCAAAACACGAAGCCGGTGTCGCGGACGTGGTGATTACGAACCACTCTAAGCTGTTTACAGACATCCAGGCGGGACATCAGCTGCTGCCGGGCTACGAGCGATTAGTAATCGATGAAGCGCATCATTTAGAGGATGTGGCCGGCAAGCATTTGGGGATTCATATGAAGTATTTTACGGTTGTGCATACGCTGACCCGGCTGTATAAAGACAGCAAGACGGGGCAATTGGCCAACCTCCGCAGCGCGCTCGAAGCGTCAGCCGCGGAGAAATCCTCGGAATGGTGCTCAGTCATCGACGGGATCTATCCTACGCTGGTGGATGTGAAGGAGAGCTGGGACAAGCTCAGCGAGCTGCTGTTCAGCTTAATGCCTGACCGCAGTGACGCCGCGCCTGGTGATCCCGGACAGTTCGTGTACCGGTTGCTGCCGAACCGCAAGCCCAAGGATTGGGAGACGTTGACCGCGCTAGAGAATCAAATTTATGTAGGTCTCGGCGACGTGCTTCGGAAAGGGGAGCGCCTTCTGTCCGAAATCCGAGAAGAGCAGGACGATTATGCAGCGGAGAGCTTGATCACCGATATTAGCGGGTTGTTTAAAGATTTAGCCGGAGAACGGGAAGCGCTTCGCTTCTTCATGAAGCTGGAGAGCGAGGATACCGTCTATTGGATAGAAGCGAACGGGAACTTCCGCAGCCGGTCGCTGCAAATGTATGCGGTGCCGATTGATGTCAGCGCTCAGTTGAAGCAATTTTTCTTCGATCGGAAGAAGAGCGTCGTCATGACGTCTGCGACTTTATCTGTGGATAAATCGTTCCAATATATGATTGAGCAGCTTGGCTTGACGGAGGCAGCGGAAGAGGATCGGCTGATCACCGCGATGCTGCCATCGCCGTTTAATTACCGTGATCAGGCGCTGCTGGTGATTCCGCGCGATTTTCCAAGTGTGAAAGGCAGCGTGGGGGATGACCATTTCATTAACACGCTGGTACAATCACTGGCGGATGCCGCGGTGGCGACACAGGGGCGCATGCTAGTGCTGTTTACATCGTACAAGATGCTCAGGCAGGTGTATGACCCGCTGAAAGAACGGCTTGTAGCGGAGGGCATCACGGTGATCGGGCAAGGGATGGACAGCGGCAGCCGCACCAAGCTGACCCGGCGCTTCCAAGGGAACAGCGCATCGGTGCTGCTCGGGACAAGCAGCTTCTGGGAAGGGGTGGATATCCCTGGCGAGGCGTTGACCAGTTTAGCGATTGTACGCTTGCCGTTCCAGCCGCCAAACCATCCGCTGGTGGAAGCGAAGAGCGAACGCCTGCAGCGGGAGAAGAAGAATCCATTCATGAAGCTGTCTGTCCCGCAGGCGGTCATTCGCTTTAAGCAAGGGTTCGGACGGCTTGTCCGTTCGTCGCAGGATCGCGGCATCGTGATCGTTTATGATACCCGGATCCTGGAATCATATTATGGAAAATATTTCTTATACTCATTGCCTGGACCGAAGATGGAGCATATGCCATTAACTCAAATGGTGCCGCGTATCTCGGAATGGTTAAATCCCGAAGCCTAAGCCGCTTCATAGATCGTAATGGAGAATAGGGGGAACAATGCATGAAGTCAGATAAAATTTCGGACGCTGTCGTCCGCAGACTGCCGGTTTACCTGCGTTTTTTAAATGAACTCAGCCGCCGTGAGGTGCCAACGGTGTCCTCCCAGGAGCTTGGACAGAAGCTGGATCTTAATCCGGCGCAAATCCGTAAGGATTTAGCTTATTTCGGCGATTTTGGCCGAAAGGGGATCGGCTACGATGTCGCTTATTTGATTGAGAAAATTCAACAAATTTTAAATCTGGACCAACAGATTAACGTTGCGCTGGTGGGCGCCGGGAATCTGGGCCAAGCCCTTTCGAATTATAATGCGTATTTGAAGGATAATATGAAGATTGTTGCGGTGTTCGACGCTTCGCCGGCGAAAATCGGCAAGCAGATCAACAACATTACGATTCAGCCGATCGAAGAGCTGGCGGAAACTGTTCGAGCGAAAAATATCCGCATTGGCATCATCACCGTACCGGATACAGAAGCCCAACGGGTGGCGGATGAGCTGGTGGCCGCCGGAATCGGTGCGATTCTGAACTTCGCGCCAACGATTCTGAAGGTTCCGCCGGAAGTTCGGATTCATGCGGCTGATTTCACCACAGATTTGCTGAGCTTGGCTTACTACTTGGAAAACGGAAAGGAAACAAGCAACGTATGAGTCGGAAATGGTTAATTAAGAACGGGACGTTTGCCGTATTAGATGCGGAACGTCCTGTGGTTGACGGATATATGCTCGTTGAGGGCGATACGATCAGCTATATCGGGGAAGAGCGCCCGGAAGGCGTGGAAGGCGCCGAGACTTTGGACGGCAAAGGCTTGTTGTTCCTGCCGGGCCTAATCAATACCCATGGCCATGCGGCGATGTCGCTGCTGCGCGGTTACGGAGATGACATGGTGCTGCAAACCTGGCTGCAGGAGAAAATGTGGCCAATGGAAGCCAAATTTACGGCAGCGGATGTGTATGCCGGTACGGCATTGTCCGTGCTGGAAATGCTCAAGGGCGGGACGACGACGTTCCTGGATATGTACGATCATATGGACGAAGTGGCCAACGTCGTGGAGGAATCAGGCATTCGCGCCGTGCTGATGCGCGGAGCCATCGGTTTGTGCTCCCCGGAAGAGCAAGATCAGAAGCTCAAGGAAGCGATCGCGTTTGCACAGAACTGGCACGGCAAGGCAGAAGGACGCATCACCACGATGATGTCACCGCATGCACCGTACACCTGCCCGCCAGCCTTCATCGAGAAATTTGTGCAAGCTGCCCATGATCTCGATTTGCCAATGCATACGCATATGTCGGAGACACGCGCCGAGGTAGAGCAGAACGTGAACGATTACGGCGTCCGTCCGGTAGAGCATTTGTTGAAGCTGGGGATGTTCTCCCGCCCAACCCTGCTTGCCCATGCGGTGCATTTGACCGACGAGGAAATCGATATCTTGGCATCCCACGGGGTTACAATTTCGCATAACCCGGGCAGTAACTTGAAGCTGGCCAGCGGTGTCGCCCGCGTACCCGAACTCTTGAAGAAAGGCGTAGTGGTATCGCTGGGGACCGACGGTCCGGCGAGCAACAATAACCTGGATATGCTGGAGGAGATTCGTTTGGCTGCGCTGATCCATAAAGGCGTATCCGGCGATCCAACGGCGGTTCCGGCACTGGAAGCCTTGAAGATGGGAACGGAATACGGTGCAAAATCAGTCTTCTTGCAAAATACAGGCAAGCTGGCTGCAGGCATGAAGGCAGATATTATCGCCTTGAACACGGAGCAAGCCCATTTCCTGCCGAGAACGGATTATATCTCCCATACCGTTTATTCCGCAGGGGCCAAGGATGTGGAGCATGTCTGGGTGAACGGCAAGCAGGTTGTCAAACACGGGGCTTGCTTGACGCTGGATGAGGAACGTATCCGCTACGAGGCGCAGGCGGCGTTTGAGGGACTGCTGGCACGATAATGAGCGGCGCGCGGTTTCCAGAAGGAGGCTGCTTGCATAGGAAGGGAAAGGAAGAGAAGCTTGAGGAAGCGAACGAAATGGATCCTGCTGTCCCTTGTGATCCTGTTGATCGTGCTCCTGGGTCTCCACCGGTTTTATCTATACATTCATGAGGATACGTGGGAAGCCGAAAGAGCCGCCATTCAGCAGGCAAAGCAAGAGACAGATCTCGTCCGGGGCGACAAAGTTTGGAAGTCGGTATGGGATGAAGTCATCTGGGTCGTACAAGGTGAAGATGCTTCCGGTCGTCAGATGATGGTCTGGCTGCGGGAAGGACATGATCCGGAGGTACGCCTACTGGCTGATGGCAAGTCCGAGAGCCAAATGCGTGAGATTATCAAACAATCGTTGCCGGGGATCCGAGTGGTTCGGCTGCTGCCAGGCATTTACAATAATCAACTGGTGTGGCAGCTGTTCTATAAAGAGAAGGACCACCATTACTACCGGTTTTTCAGTTTCACGACCGGCGAGGCTTTGCCGGAAGTGTTCACCCTGCCGAATCGCTGACGGGGAGTCTATGAATGAATCATATCTAACGGTTTCGTTGTTTAGGCGAAGAGCCTGAATGGCGGAACCGTTTTTTATGTTTGGCTTGAGAAATTGTAGCATTTCGGGTTAGAACTACTAGGCTTTATTTTTAAATATATTCACACATTCCTTCGAATTTATATATACGATGTGATATACTGATACTTGTAGTTTTGATATACGTGAATATATATAATATAGTAGATTATTTATATAGATAAGGGGGACATCACGTGAAACTGCGTATTGGACCAATTGCTGCAAGCATTGCTATTTCCGCCCTTGTATTATTTGGTGGATGGTTCTTATATCGGCAGTGGGCGATTGAGCGTCCGCTGGAGAATATTGTGAAGAGTGTAGATGGGGTTAATCATGTCGATATGAATGTGAAGGCGGATGAGCTGGAACTGAAGCTGAATTTGAAGCCCGGGACGGATTTGGGTGAATTGGTTCGGCACATTGAAAAGAACGGGGAGAAGCAAATCGGCAGCCGTACATTGAAGCTGAATATCGAGGATCATTCCTCGCCGGAGCTTGACCAGTTGTGGGAAAATGCGATGTTTACTGTCGCCCAGGCCATGGAAAATAAGCAATATACCCAAATTACGGCTGCGCTGAAACAGATGGAGCAAGAGAACAGCAAGCTGCAGGCTACGGCGGAAATGGATGAGAAAAACGTGTACATCACCTTAACAGACGGACAATACAGCAAATTTATTATTTTGCCGCGTACGCCGGAACGGATGGGGGTATGGCCAAATGCGTAAATGGATCATTGAAGCTGCTCTTGGCTTTATACTTGTACTCATCGTCTTTTTGGCGTTCATTGGCGTGAACATCATTCCACTCGTTACGGCTATCGTGTTATTTGGCGTGGTATTTGCCATGCTCAAAATGCGGGGCGGCATCACGATTGGAGCGGCCCAGGAACGGAAACGCAAAAAGCGCGGACCGGCGAAGCTGACCTTCGAGCAGATTGGCGGTCAGGAGAGCGCCAAGCAGGAGCTCTGCGAAGCGCTGGATTTCATGGTGCGCCATGAGGAAATCAGCAAGTTTGGCATCCGGCCGATTAAAGGGATATTGCTGACCGGTCCTCCTGGAACCGGCAAAACTTTGCTTGCCAAAGCAGCGGCGCATTATACAAACGCGGTGTTTGTGGCCGCTTCCGGCAGTGAGTTTGTAGAAATGTATGTTGGCGTGGGGGCTAGCCGGATTCGTGATCTGTTTAAAGAAGCGAGAACCCGCGCGGCCAAGGAAAACAAGGAAAACGCGATTATTTTCATTGATGAAATCGAGGTCATCGGCGGTAAACGTGAAGGCGGACAGCAGCGGGAATACGATCAAACGCTCAACCAGTTGCTTACGGAAATGGACGGCATTTATACGTCCGATACGCCGCGGATTTTGCTGATTGCTGCAACCAACCGCAAGGAGATGCTGGACAGTGCGCTGCTGCGGCCGGGCCGTTTTGACCGACATATTCAAGTGGATTTGCCGGACAAGAAGGGACGCCGCCATATCCTCGAACTGCATGCCGCGAATAAACCGCTGCGGGAGGACGTCGACTTGGACAAAATCGCCGAGGAATCGTTCGGCTTCTCCGGCGCTCAACTGGAAAGCGTAATGAATGAAGCGGCAATCTATGCGATGCGGGATGGCGTGGATCAAATCACCCAGGAACATCTGTCAGTCGCGATCGATAAAGTGCTGATGGGTGAGCAGACCGATCGTCAGGCAGCAGAGGAAGAGAAACGTCGCGTTGCCATTCACGAATTGGGCCATGCGATTGCTGCAGAGGTTGTTGCTCCGGGCAGCGTCAGTCAGGTTGCTCTAAGTCCGCGCGGAAGAGCGCTGGGTTATGTCCGGCACAATCCGCAGGACGAGAAGTACTTATATACGAAATCGTATCTGGAAGGTCAAATCATGATCGCCTTGGCCGGGGCTGCCGCAGAAGAAATTTATTATGGTGGTCGCAGCACCGGATCAAGTAACGATTTCGAGCAGGCGTTAAAAATCGTGCATACGATGATGACGTCGGGGTTGACCGAGTTGGGGATCGTGAATATGGATATGGTGACAACTGAGGTGCTGATGAACGAAAACACTCGAATTTTGGAGGATCTTGCGGCCAGAACGAAGCAGTTATTGGAACAGCATTCGGCAGTTTTTGACAGATCCCTAGAAATACTGTTAAAAGAAGAACGCCTTTCCGGCGAGCAATTTCGTTGTCAATTTCGTGACAGCGTCCATTTACCGGCATAAATCATGGTGCCGGTTATTTTTTTTTACTTTTTCTTCGTGCTAAGATATTATTATATGTTGGGTGTTAAAAGATGTATGTTTCGACATCTGGAAAACCATATTATGTACAGATGATGAAAGGATGGAGCGAGAGGACCATGAATTACAAACGAATTGGTGTCATCGGCGGCGGCACAATGGGTCAAGGCATCAGTGAAATGCTGGCTGCTAAAGGACTGGACGTGTTGCTCGTGGAGGAGACAGCCGATAAATTGGATCATGCCTATAACATGATCGAGACGAGTCTGGATAAACAACTTGAGAAATGGGCAATTACAAAAGCGGAGAAGAAACTGATCTTATCCCGTATTCATAAAGTTACACACTTTGCCGAACTCGGTACCTGCGATATGGTGATCGAGACCATTTCGGAAGATTTGGATGCAAAAAAAGAGGTATTTAAGCAACTGGACCAAGTTTGTCCAAGCAACATTATTTTAGCAAGTAATACCTCCACGCTGAGTTTGACCGAGATTGCCGGCGGAACGAAATATCCGGAGCGCGTCATCGGCATGCACTTTATTTATCCTGTTGCTAAAATCAACCTGGTAGAAATCATTCGCGGTCTGAAAACTTCGGATACGACGTTTGAAGAAACGAAGCGGTTCGTTGAAGAAGTCGTAGAGAAACGCGGCATCATGGTATATGAATCTCCGGGCTTTGTCACATCCCGGATTATTTGCGTTATGATCAATGAAGCGTTGCATGTATTGGGTGAAGGCGTTGCTTCTGCTGAAGAAATCGATGAAGCGATGCGCATGGGTTACCAATTCCAATATGGACCGCTGGAGATGGCCGACCGCTTTGGTCTGGATTCGGTGCTGGCCGCTTTGGAACGGATGTTCCGCGAATTCGGCGAGTTGAAATACCGTCCTTCTTTCGTGCTCAAGAAAATGGTCCGCGCCGGCAATTTGGGTGTTAAAACGGGCGAAGGCTTCTTTAAATACGATAAGGACGGTGACCGGCTGTGAAAGTGTTAGTAATTAATGCAGGAAGCTCCTCTTTGAAATATCAGCTGTACGATATGACCGATGAAACCGTATTGGCTAAAGGTCTGGTTGAACGGATTGGCATGGATTCCTCGATCCTGACCCACAAACCGACGGGCAAAGAAGAAGTGACGGAAGTCAGCGAAATTCTGGAGCATACAACGGCGATCCGTAAAGTGCTTGAGAAATTGACCGACAAAGAGCATGGCGTTCTGTCCTCGGTTGACGAAATTCAAGCGGTAGGTCACCGCGTCGTGCATGGCGGCGAAACGTTCAAAGGCTCTGCCCTCGTTACGCCGGAAGTAAAAGCTGAAATCCGCCGCTTGTTTGATCTGGCGCCGCTTCACAACCCGCCGGCAATCATGGGGATTAATGCGGCTGAAGTGAACATGCCAGGCGTTCCTAACGTAGTGGCTTTTGATACAGCCTTCCATCAAACAATGGAAGAGAAAGTGTACTTGTACCCGATTCCGAAGGTACTGTATAAGAAGCATCGCATCCGCCGTTATGGCGCACACGGTACCTCGCACCAATATGTCAGCCGTGTAGCTGCGGAATTTTTGAACCGTCCGATTGAAGAACTGAAGATCATCACTTGCCACATCGGGAACGGGGCCAGCTTGACCGCGGTGAAGGGAGGAGTATCGGTGGATACCTCCATGGGTCTGACGCCTTTGGAAGGCTTGATGATGGGTACGCGCAGCGGTGACTTGGATCCAACGGTCGTTACCTTTGTCATGAATAAGGAAGAGCTGTCCATCAGCGAAGTGAACTCGATGCTGAACAAGCACAGCGGTCTGCTGGCGATTTCCGGAAGCAGCAGCGACATGCGGGATATTACCGATGGTTGGGAAGCTGGCAAACCGAATGAAACGCTCGCTTTTGAAATGTATGAATATCGCCTGCGTAAATACATCGGTGCATATGCTGCGGCCATGAACGGGGTTGACGTCATCGTCTTTACGGCTGGCGTGGGCGAGAACTCGGCGATCGTCCGTGAGAAAACCTGTGAAAACCTCAGCTACTTGGGTGTCGAGCTGGACAAGGAACTGAACAAAGTTCGTTCTGGGGAACCGCGCCGGATCTCGACTCCGAATTCGAAGGTCGAAGTTTTGGTGATCCCGACCAACGAAGAGCTGATGATCGCTCGCGATACGCTGCAGATCGTGCAGGAATCGAAGTAAAATACGGCGAATTTAAACCAGTAGGTTTTTAAATATCGTTTTCGTTAGAGGAGAGATATAAGCATGGCGGTCAAAACTGTGATTCGTCAAGTGAATGAGCATGTCGGGGAACAGGTCGTCATCGGCAGTTGGCTCAATAACAAACGTTCCAGCGGTAAAATTCAATTTTTGCAGCTTCGGGACGGGACCGGCTACATCCAAGCAGTTGTAGTGAAGAACGAGGTATCTGAGGAAACCTGGAACAAAGCCAAAAGCTTGACCCAAGAATCCTCGATGTACGTGACGGGCGTTATTCGCGAGGAGCCGCGAAGCAAGTCCGGTTATGAAATGACGGTTACCGACATCGAAATCATCCAATTGACCGAAAACTATCCGATTACGCCCAAAGAACACGGGGTTGATTTCTTGATGGACCATCGTCACCTGTGGCTTCGTTCCTCGAAGCAGCGGGCGATTATGGTCATTCGGGCTGAAATTATTCGCGCCGTGCAAGAGTTTTTCGATCAAAACGGGTTTACGCTGGTGGATCCGCCAATCCTGACGCCGACATCGGCGGAAGGAACGACGAACCTGTTCCATACGAAATACTTTGAGGAAGACGCTTATCTAACGCAAAGCGGCCAGCTATATATGGAAGCTGCTGCGATGGCATTAGGGAAAGTGTACTCCTTCGGGCCAACATTCCGTGCTGAGAAATCCAAGACGCGCCGCCATTTGATCGAGTTCTGGATGATTGAGCCGGAAATGGCCTTCACCGATCATGAGGAAAGCTTGAAGGTGCAAGAGAATTTCATCACGCATGTGGTGCAATCGGTATTGAAAAATTGCCGGGCCGAGCTGGAAGCTGTAGGCCGCGACGTGTCCAAGCTGGAAGGCATCCAAGCGCCGTTTCCGCGGATCACGTATGATGAGGCGATTGAATACCTGCATACGCAAGGTTTTGATATTCCTTGGGGCGAAGACTTCGGAGCGCCGCACGAAACGGCAATTGCCGAACGTTACGACAAGCCGGTGTTTATCACCCATTATCCAGCGGGAATCAAGGCGTTCTATATGAAGCCGGATCCGAATCGTCCAGAGGTCGTACTCTGCGCCGATATGATTGCTCCGGAAGGCTACGGGGAAATTATCGGCGGTTCGCAACGGATTGACGATCCGGAACTGATGGAGGAACGCTTCAAGGAGCATAACCTGTCGCCGGAAACGTACCAATGGTACCTGGATCTGCGCAAATACGGCTCGGTTCCTCACTCCGGCTTCGGCCTCGGATTGGAACGGACTGTTGCTTGGATTTGCGGTCTGGATCACGTACGCGAGACGATTCCGTTCCCGCGGATGCTGTACCGGTTGTATCCATAAGGCTACTGAAAGGTGAGCTTAATCTATGGCCATGAATGAAGGCAACAACGCTTGGGCGAAGGGCATGGCTCTCGGGATGGAGGCGGGGATGGTGAACATCCCTTACCCGCTGCTTGCCCATTACCGGAAGCTCCGTTTAAGCGATACAGAAGCGATGTTGCTGATCCAGTTACTGGCTTTCCAGCAAATCGAGCGTAACGATTTCCCGTCGATTGAGCAGCTGGAATCACGGATGGACATGGCACCCGGAACGCTTGCCCCGGTCATTCGCGGTTTATTGAAGGAAGGCTGGATCAGCATCGACGAGACGGTTGATGAAGCAACCGGCATCCATTCGGAGCATTATAATTTGCATGGTATGTACAAGCGGCTGGGCGAGTGGCTGGCTGCGCAGCCATCGGCCGCATCCGGCCGCAAGCCGGTAGATTCTGCTCCTGATGTTCGTGAGGAGCCGGAACGGAACTTATTTGTTATCTTCGAAAAAGAATTTGCCCGTCCGCTTTCGCCGATGGAATGCGAGACGATCTCCAGCTGGGTGGACCAAGACCGTTATCCAGAAGAGCTGATCCGATTGGCACTGAAGGAAGCGGTATTTGCCGGAAAGGTCCATTTCCGGTACATTGACCGGATCTTGCTGGAATGGAGCCGCAACCGCGTGCGTACAGCGGAGGACGTCAAAGCTTATACGCAACGCTTCCGCAGCGGGATGCGATAAGTCAATAAAATAAAGAGAGTGCCTCTCAATGGGAGAGGTACTCTTTTTTTGTGCAAAACTCCTAGTTAGCCTTGAATCACCGCAATCACAAAGATCACCCAACCCGCGAGGAAACTGACGCCGCCTAACGGCGTGATGGCGCCTAGCTTACGGATGCCGGTCAAGCTCAAGGCATACAGGCTGCCGGAGAATAGAATGATTCCGGCAAGCAGGAACCAGCCAGCGAGGACGATGAGTGATTCGCTCTCGAGCTGTGCTGCGGTAAGCCCCAGTAGAAGGAGTCCGATTCCGTGGGCGATATGGTATTGGATGCCCGTTTGATACGTTTTTTGTCGATCTTCGGTTAAACGGTTTTTGAGGGCGTGGGCGCCGAAGGCACCGAGCGCAACCGCAAGAAACATCAGAATTCCACCCAGTGTAAGCAGTAAGGTCATGGTAGATAACACCTCCCTCCAAATCTTACCGATTCCCCTTAGGCTCGTCAATCCAAGTCAAAAAAAGCAGCGCGTTCATAAAGAACCGCGCTGCTAAATATATGAATGGGGAGGTGGAGTTATTCAGTTTCCTTACTTCGCCGGGAGCTCAATTTGACCATACCCGACGGTCGTAAACCAGTTCTTCACGGTATCGAAGTCCTTCGAGAAGGACAAGCAGAGCAGCAAGAGAATGCGAGCATGGGCGGCGTTCAGGTTGTCACCGGCGATAATCCCTTCACCGCTGGAATAGTTGCTGCCTGATCCGGTCCGGGTCGTTGTGACGAACACAACGCCTTTCTCGATGGCGGCTTTACGCTCTTCGGTCATTGCCTTGGAGATCCCGCCTGCTCCGGTGCCAGCCGTAACGATGCCTTTGGCTCCGTTGGCGACAAATCCGCTGATTGCACCTGCACCGGCATCTTGATAGGAGTAGGCGATTTCGACCTTCGCCAAGTCCTTTTTGCTAATTTTGCTCAGATCAAACGGTGTTGCCCAATCTGCAGCCGATTTTAGAGCACGGAACGGTGCGCGGTAAACGCGGATCGTTTTTTCGTCGATATAACCAAGTGCTCCAATTTCCGGCGTTACGAACGTATCGGTCCGATAGGAGTTCGTTTTCGTAACCTCACGGGCGGCATGGAACTCGTCGTTCAGCATGACGACGGTGCCGAAATATTTCGTCTTTCCGCTCGCCGCCAACTTAATAGCGTTATAAAGGTTAGCTGGCGCATCCGTCCCGATGACCGTCCAAGGTCGCATGGAACCTGTAACAACGACCGGTTTGGGGCTGCGCACGGTCAGATCCAGGAAGTAGGCGATTTCTTCCATCGTATCCGTACCGGTTGTTACCACAACCCCGTCTTGGGTTTTGAGGGCTTCGTCAACTTTCAAGGAAAGATCGTATAATTGCTCAATCGTATAGGCGCTGGAGCCAGAGTTGCCGAATTGATATGTAGAGACATCGGCGATTTGGTCTTTATTGGGGAGGGAGGCTACGAGATCGGCAATTGGCAGCGAGCCGGCTCGATAGGTTTGGAAGCTCGTTTCATCCGTGGATTGCCCGGCAAGTGTGCCGCCGGTGGCGATCACCTGTACTTTCGGCAGCTTCTTGACAACTTCAGTCGCGGTAACGGTACCTGTCACCGTTTCGGCTGCAGAAGCTGGTGAGAGATATAAATTGGGGAGCAGTGCAGTCACGGCGAGGCCGGTAACTAATAAGGTCTTTAAACTTCGGGATGTCCACTTCTTCATTCCATCAACCTCCAAGATGTTATTAAGTTAACGTTATGTAATAAAAACTGCCACAATGGTTGTTAACTTGAGAGAAATTATAGTTTGATGTCATGTATATTGACAAACAGGTTAAAGGGCGAATAAAGCGCTTAAACCTTTGGTTATCAAGCTATAACGATTTGTAGAACGATTTTAAAGGCAGTTTCAAAATATTTAAATAGTCGAATTTAATGTAAACATTTATGACATGAACAATTTTTTGGGTAGTTTGTAGCACTTTTGCGGGTTCAAACGTTTTTTCAATTAGTATGCAGGGGCAGGGCGGACAACCGTCGTCAATATGATGGGAGGAGGGGAGAGTTATTGATGAAAGATCGTTTGTTCTAAGATTTCAGAAGGGAGATCACAGCGTCTTTCCTTGGTTGATCCAGGAATATGGGACCTATGTGTATCGAGTAGCCTACTCGGTGCTGCATGATGCCAAGGAAGCGGAGGATGCTGCCCAGGAAACCTTCCTGCAAATCTATAAATCTCTCCCGGAGTATCGCTCTCAAGGTCTTAAAACCTGGTTGACCCGGATCGCCGTTAACAAGTCGATTGACATCAAGCGGAAGCGGGACCGGCGCAAGGAAGAGCATTGGGACCCGGCGGATCTGGACCTGCACGCAACGGATTCGGATGAAGGTAATCTGTTTGGTTTACTCCATGCTGAGCGGACTGTGGAGGTCCGTCGAAGAATTGCCGCGCTTCCGGCGGGGCATCGTCAGATCGTTACGAAATTTTATCTGGAAGGCAAAAGTCATGATCAAATCGCCGCAGAGTTAGGTGTAGCGGTGAAAACAATAGAATCGAAGCTATACCGGGCGAGGGCCTATATTCGTGAGCACTGGTCAAGGGAGGAATGGGGATGAGCCAACATAAGCCAGAGGATTTAGCGCTATGGCGCAGTTATATTAGCGGCGAACTGGATACGAACACGGAGTCACGCTTGGAAGCCTTACTGCAAGGGGATGAGGCGGCCTTTGCTGGTTATGCGGCTGTACTATCCTCCTTGGAACGCGAGCTTCCGGGACCGATAGATGAGGCAGCCTATCGGCAATCGATCATAGAAAAGCTTCCGTGTGCAAGGGAGAGGAAGGCGCGCACCGGCAGCCGCAGAGCCTGGAGTCGTCATCCGTTGCTGCACTATGTGATTGCGGCAACTTTGACCGCATTGCTGCTGGGAAGCGGTGTTTTTGATCATATCGCGTTAAAAAGCAATCAACTGATCCAACGTCCGAACTCATCCTCTCTGAGCGAGCGGATGATGAAGGCAACAACCAGCTGGCTTGACAGCTGGCAACGATAACAAATTCATTTTCTATAGGAATGGTATGAAGCGATGATCGAGGAAAGGAAGAAAGCATATGCCGTATGAGCGAAATCGACTGTTAGCTTTACTGTTAAATTTTATCCCCGGTCTGGGACATCTCTATTGGGGCAAAAAAGGAAGAGGGATCACCTATCCGATCCTGTTTTTTGGCGGAATTTTGTTTGGATTGGTTGTAGCAATGGCTGCGGACAGCGGGGAGATGGCCATGTTCACCTTGGTCGCGTCCATTATTCTCTGGTTGATCTCGATGTTTGACCTGTTGATCACGATGCTTCGCGAATCGCCGGAGGAACGGGCTTACCGGGAGCATGTTCGTCAGATGACCGGCGAAGGAAGAGAGTCGGAGAAATTCTTTACCATCCTGCTGTCGTTTGTACCCGGTCTGGGTCATTTTCAACTTGGACTTATGCAGCGCGGGCTTTCGTTTTTGATCGCCTTTTTTGGCTTGATCACGATGATGTTTTTTGTATCTGGCCTTACACATGATTCCGTGTTTCTGCTGTTCCTTGGTCTGCTGCCGATCATTTGGCTGTACAGCATGTTCGATGCGGTGCAGCTCGTGCACCGGAAATTAGCGGGCGAGCCGTTGGTTGACCGAACCCCCTTTGACGACTGGGAAGCCGGAAGAATAGAAGGTCGGCGCAGCAAAGTGCTGGCGACATTGTTATCCGCATTTCCCGGGGCAGGTCAAATGTACCTCGGGTTGCAGAAACGCGGCCTGCAAATGATGGTCCTGTTCCTGGGCAGCTTCTATATCATTGATGTGCTGCGGTTGTCGGTGTTTTTGTTCATCCTCCCGATCATCTGGTTTTATTGTTTCTTCGACGGTCTGCAGCAGACGAGCCGCTACGGTATTTTACCTATGGAGGATCAACCGCTTCTGGAAACCCGCGGTGAATACCAGCATTGGCTGGGCATTGCGTTGATTCTGCTAGGAATTTATTTCGTGGGGATGGAACTGATCATTCCAGTACTAGATGCTAATTTCCCTGAGCTTCATATCTACTATCGAATTGAAAAATACCTCCGTCCGACGATCGTCGCCGTCTTGCTGATCGGCGGGGGAATCAAGCTGCTTGCCCGGCCGAAACGGCGGGATGTGTTCTGGAGCGACGAGGAAATCTAACACATTGATGCGGTTAAGAGAGGTGACAGCTTCACGGCTAAGCCTCTCTATTTTATTTCTGGGGGGATTATTTGCTACAATGCAGGGAGTGGGATTGCTAGAAAAGGAGAAACACGATGTTCAAAATCTTTATTGTGGAAGATGACAAGCCGCTTGTGGAGCTGTTGGAGCAATATTTACAACGGTTTGGCTACGATACGTTGGCGGCCTCGGACTTCAGCGAAGTCAAAACCGAGTTTGAGCGCTACGCTCCGCATCTTGTGCTGCTGGACGTCAACCTGCCGAAATACGACGGCTACTATTGGTGTCGCCAGATCCGCAACTTATCGACCTGTCCAATCGTGTTCTTGTCGGCGCGTGAAGGAAAGATGGATCAGGTGATGGCCTTGGAAAATGGAGCTGACGATTATATCACCAAACCGTTTGATTACGATATCGTGATTGCCAAAATCAAAAGCCAGCTGCGCCGCGCCTATGGAACTTATGCCGGGAGTGGAGATGACCGTACGGTAACGGTCGCCGGGCTGCGGTTGGACCGGGACCGCCTGTCCCTCAGCTTGCGGGATCAACGAATTGAGCTGAGCTTAACTGAGGTTAAAATTTTGGACGAATTGATGAGTAAAATCGAGCAGGTGGTCAGCCGAGACCGGCTGCTGGAGAAGATTTGGGATGACCAGGCGTTTGTCGACGACAATACGCTTAACGTTTACGTGACTCGGGTGCGAAAGAAGCTGTCCGCTCTCGGGATTGATAATGCGCTGCAAACTGTTCGAGGTCAAGGTTATCGGCTCGTGCCTCTTTGGGGGGAGTGAGCCCATGCGTTTATTTTGGCGGGATCAACGTCCGTATATGATCGTGTATTTGCTGCAACTCGCTGTATTGACTTTGGTGTACTGGCTTGACGGTTACCGCCATGCGGCGATCAGTGTATACGGGGCGCTCCTGAGCACGTGCATCTTGGCTATCTTTCTCATCGTCCGTTATTGGACCAACCGCTCGTTCTACCGCTTGCTGGAGCAGATGCCCGATTCGCTGCGCTCCTTTGCCGAAATGAAGCCGGGCTCGCCGCTGGCCGACTCTCTGCAGCGCTTCTTGAAGGCGCAATATCGTCTGTACTTGCAGGAAACCGGCGAGCAGCAGAGCAAGATCGAGGGGCATCGCCATTTTATCAATCAATGGGTGCATCAAATGAAAACGCCGTTGTCCGTCATCCATCTGATGGTGCAGCATGAAGATGACACTCAGTCTGTGGCAATTGCCGATGAGCTGGATCGGTTGCGCAAAGGATTGGAAATGGTGCTTTATACGGCTCGGTTGGATACGTTTGAGCATGATTTTGTGGCCGAAACACTCGATATGGCGGTCTTGGTACGTTCCGTGACGTCAGCCCAGAAAAGATTGTTCATCCGGCGTAAGGTTTATCCCATGATCGAAATTCCTGAGGGACTTCAGGTTACTACGGATGAGAAATGGCTGTCATTCGTGCTGACGCAGCTGATCACTAATGCTGTGAAATATACCGTGAAGGAACGGGCGAATCTGTATTTCCGCGGCTTTGTACGCGGACGTGAGACGGTGCTGGAGATTGAGGATGAAGGCATAGGGATTCCAGCCAGTGATCTGCCGCGGGTATTCGACGCTTATTTTACGGGAGACAACGGTCGGAGCTTTCCTGAATCCACCGGGATGGGGTTGTACTTAGCGAAGGAAATCTGTACGAAGCTAGGGCATCGTCTGGAGCTGGAATCGCAGTACGGTGCAGGGACGACCGTGCGGATTATCTTTCAACCGAACCCGTAAAGCTTACAAGGGAGTAAGGTAACTGTAAGGTTAAGCGATGGAGCGCAGGCTGACAGCTCTCCTATAATCGAGGTAGATGGACTGAGTAAGAAGGAGCGCTAGATCAGCATGGCGGTATTGGAAGTATCGGCGTTAACGAAAATCTATGAAGGAAAAATTGCGACCAAAGCCTTGGATGGTGTAAGTTTCCGAATCCAGGAAGGAGAGTTCGTTGGCATCATGGGGCCGTCCGGCAGCGGCAAAACAACGCTGCTTAACGTTATCGCCACCATCGACGAACCCACTTCGGGGACGGTTACTTTGCAGGGTCAGGATCCGCACCGGATGAATCGGGAGCAGACGGCGTTGTTCCGGAGGCGGGAGCTGGGGTTTATTTTTCAGCATTTCAACCTGCTGGACACGCTGACGGTGGAGGAGAACATCGTATTGCCCTTAACGTTGGATGGGGTTTCTGTCCAGGTCATGAAAGCCAAGGCGCTAGAGATGGCGCGGCGACTTGGGATCGAGGGGATCCTGTCCAAATATGCTTATGAACTGTCGGGCGGGCAAATGCAGCGGACAGCGATTGCCCGCGCGATGATCCACCAGCCTTCGCTGATCTTGGCCGATGAGCCGACCGGCAACCTGGACTCGAAGGCTTCCCGTGATGTGATGGAGGCGTTCGCTGCCATGAATGAATCGCATCGGGCGACGATTCTGATGGTCACACATGATGCGCTGGCGGCGAGTTATTGCCATCGGGTCATTTTCATCAAAGATGGGAAGCTGTACAACGAAATGTATCGCGGGGACAATCGGCAGGCCTTCTTCCAGAAAATCATCGACATGATGTCGCTGCTGGGAGGGGACAGTCATGACCTTTCGTCAATTCGCCTATAACAATGTCCTGCGGAACAAGCGAACGTACGCTGCTTATTTTCTGAGTAGTGCGTTTTCGGTAATGATCTTTTTCGTCTGCGCTTTGTTTCTGTTTCATCCCGGCCTTCAGCAAGAAGTGATGTATCGTTCAGCTGTGTTAGTGCTCTGGTCCGCCGAAGTGATTATGTACGTGTTTGTCTTCTTCTTCGTGATTTACTCCGTGGGGTCTTTTCTGCGCTCGCGCAAGCGCGAGTTTGGGATCTTGCTGCTGCACGGCATGACCGAGAAGCAATTGCGTAACCTCGTCTTCCTGGAGCATCTGCTGATTGGTGCAGGGGCGCTGGTGTGTGGGATTGGCGGGGGACTTCTGCTGGCCAAGCTGTTTCTGATGGCAGGCTCCAATCTGCTCGGTGTTCCGCAGCTATCCTTCCATGTGCCTTGGCAAGGTTTGCTGCTGACATTAGGGGCGTTCTCGCTGCTGTTTCTGATCATTTCGCTTTGTACGACCATGCTGTTGGGTTCGCACCGGTTGATTGAGTTGTTCCAGGCCGAGATGAAGCCCGCCCCTCCGCCGCAGGCTTCCCTGGTTTTGTCGTTGCTGGCGGCAGGCTTGCTTGGTATCAGCTATGGGCTGGCGGCTACAGCTACGGCGTCCAACGTGCTGACCCGTATGCTGCCGGTGACAGCGATGACGATAGCGGGTACGTATTTCTTCTACACGCAGCTAAGTGTGTTTCTGATTCAACGGATCAAACGGCAACTCGATTATTATTGGAAAAAAACAAACTTGATTACCGTATCCAGTCTCGCTTACCGAATGAAAGAGAATGCCCGGATGTTCTTTCTTGTAACGATCATTTCAACAGTCACGTTCTGCGCGGTAGGCGCCTTCGCCTCAGTCAATCGGCTTGCGGATCAATTTGAACAGGATTATCCGGTGGACATCGCCTATGTGGCCAAAGGAGATAGCGAAGCAGAGGATGAGCATCTGGAGGCGATTCGAAGTGAGCTTGGGGCACGCGGAATTGCGTACCGTACACTAAGCCTGCCCATCATTCTTGCGGAAGTGGTATCTTCAAGCTCTTCCGACACGCTGGATCGGCTGCCTCTGCTCTCGTTCACAGATTATAAACGGCTGCTGGAGGCGGCGGGGATCGCAGTGTCCGAGAGTTCGCCGAAAGACGGAGAGGCACTGCTGCTGCTTGGGTCGGAGCGGGAGAGACCGCAGCTCCTGCAGCGCAAGCCGGTCTCCTACACCTTTGCGGGCGCACCGGAGCTTACGGTCCGCGAGATCGGCATTAGTCAGCATGTCGCCCTGCCCGAGAATCTAACGCCTACGACTGGCGATGATCGGGAGGGTTCGTTCTCCGGGCTGGTGGTCAGCGATGCCACGCTGGAGCGGCTTAAGGCGGCTTCGGCAGAGGAGGGTGATGGGTTGGGGATGGACCGGTTCACCGGGTTTTACGTGGATGCTCTGGAAACTACCCGAGGCCTGGCGGCGGAGCTGACCGAGAACGGAAGAGTCAGCTACGAGTCAGACCGGCCTTACGCCATGACCATCAGCGGCACCTTGGCGGAAGTGCAGGGCACAACGTACCGAGCCTTGCTGTTTTTCGCTTTACTGGTGGGCACTGTCTTTTTTATCGCAGCGGGGAGCTTTCTGTATTTTCGGCTGTACAGCGATTTGGCATATGATCGGCGGCAGTATGGGGCGTTATCGAAGCTTGGCCTCACAGATAAAGAACTTGCGCGAATCATTACTCGCCAGGTAGGGGTGTTGTTCTTCGTGCCGATCGCGCTGGCCATTGTCCATAGCCTGTTTGCGTTTAAGGCCATGCAAAACTTGTTTAACTTTTCGGTCGCTTGGCAAACCGTGCTGATCTTGGCTAGCTTTTTGCTGGTGCAAGTCGTTTACTTCTTCTTTATTCAGGCCCGTTACTTACGCAACGTCAAAAAAGCGATTCGCTAAATACGGGAGGTACAACGTGGAGAACTGGATTACAGACTTTATGGAGAGGTTTGGCTATTTTGGCGTCTTCCTGCTGATTGCCTTGGAAAACGTATTTCCCCCGATTCCGTCGGAAGTAATCTTAACCTTTGGTGGCTTTATGACCACCTATACGAGCTTAACACCGTCAGCGGTGATCGTCTTCTCGACGCTAGGTTCGGTGTTTGGCGCCGTGATCCTATATGGGATCGGGTATCTGGTGAACGTTGACCGATTGGAAGGGTGGATCGATCGCTACGGTCGGTTCCTGCGCCTGAAAAAAGAAGATGTCCGCCGCGCGGATGCCTGGTTTGATCGATATGGCTATTGGACGGTACTGTTCTGCCGGATGGTCCCGCTGATTCGCAGCTTGATCTCGATTCCGGCCGGCATGTCGAAAATGAAATTTGGCCAGTTCCTGCTGTTTACCACGATCGGGACGTTGATTTGGAATGTGGCGCTCGTCTTGCTTGGAGCGGCGGTAGGAGGTTCCTGGGCAGAGATCGTCGCCTTTATGGACGTCTATTCCAACATCGCCTATGCTATTATAGTATTTGGTGTGTTGTTGGGCTTCCTCTGGCTGCGTCGGAGAAAGAAGGAGCTTCGCGGAAACATCAAAACAGAGAGATAAGGAGAAACCTACGAAATGAACTTGTTGGAACTCATGAAAGCTATTATTCTTGGCCTGGTGGAGGGACTTACAGAGTTTGCGCCGGTGTCCTCCACGGGGCATATGATCATTGTGGATGATATGTGGCTGAAAACCGAGGAGCTGCTCGGTTCAAAGTATGTGGCGAACACGTTTAAAGTCGTGATCCAACTCGGCTCGATTTTGGCGGTCTTGGTCGTGTTCCGCAACCGATTTATCGATTTGCTGGGGCTGTCGCGCTGGATGCCGAAGGCCAAAGGGGAAGCGGCCAGACAGAGCGGACCGCGGTTGAAGCTGATGCAGGTGATCGTGGGGTTGATTCCTGCCGGGATTCTTGGTGTGTTATTTGAGGATTTTATTGATGAGCATCTATTCTCCACCGCAACCGTATTAATTGGCCTGGTGATCGGAGCGCTGCTGATGATCGCCGCCGACCGGTTTGCGCCCAAGCGCGCAAGCGTGGATACTGTTGACCAAATAACGTACAAGCAGGCGCTCGGCATAGGGTTGTTCCAATGTCTGTCGATCTGGCCGGGCTTCTCCCGTTCGGGTTCGACGATTTCCGGCGGGGTGCTGCTAGGTTTGAGCCACCGGGCTGCAGCCGATTTCACCTTTATCATGGCCGTTCCGATCATGGCTGGGGCTAGTTTTATTTCCTTGGTGAAGAATCTGGAATATTTCACGATCGATGCACTGCCTTTCTTTGTTGTTGGCTTTATCAGTGCCTTCGTGTTTGCGTTGTTGGCGATCCGATTCTTCTTGAAGCTCATCGACCGCATCAAGCTGGTGCCGTTTGCGGTGTACCGCATTTTGCTGGCGCTCGTGATCTGGGTAGTTTATTTCTAATGTTTTGATGAAAAAAAGAGATGCTGCTTAAATAGCAACATCTCTTTTTTTGTTAGGGTGGCCTTAGCCGCAAGCACAGTTCAGCACTGGCTTCCGGGCGGCGCCGGTTTCGTCCAGACGCGTCACCGGAGTGGTGTACGGAGCGTTCCTTAACATTTCCGGATTCGTTTCAGCTTCTTTCGCGATGGCGATCATGACGTCAATAAAGCCGTCCAGCGTTTCCTTGCTTTCGGTTTCCGTCGGTTCAATCATGATACATTCCTCTACGTTCAGCGGGAAGTAGATAGTTGGCGGATGATAGCCGAAATCGAGCAGCCGCTTGGCGACGTCCAGCGTGCGGATGCCATACTTCGCCAGCCCGCTGCCGGACATGACGAATTCGTGCTTGCATGGTTGATCCGGGTACGGCAATTCGTAATAAGGCGCCAAGCGTTTCATCATGTAATTGGCGTTTAAAACGGCATTTTCCGAGACTTGGCGAAGTCCATCAGGGCCTAAGCTGCGGATATAAGCATATGCGCGAACCAGGATGCCAAAATTACCGTAAAAAGCTTTCACCCGGCCAATCGAGCTGCCCGATCCACTCTCAGCGCCACCTGCGGCCTCTTCGGAGCGAGCACCGCGGATGGCGTACCGCCCGGATTCGTCCTTGACGATTCGGGGTTCAGGCAGAAACGGTATGAGCCGCTCCTTGACGCCAACTGGACCGGCGCCCGGACCACCGCCGCCATGCGGGGTGCTCATCGTTTTGTGCAGGTTGAGGTGCACGACGTCAAAGCCCATATCGCCAGGGCGGGCGATCCCCATGATGGCGTTGGAGTTCGCGCCGTCATAATACAGCAATCCGCCGGCTTCGTGCACAATGTCGGCGATCTCCAGGATCTGTTCCTCGAACAAGCCCAGCGTGTTCGGGTTGGTGAGCATCAGCGCAGCCGTGTCCTCGCCAACGGCGGCGCGCAGCGCGTCCAGGTCCACCATGCCGCGCTTGGTGGACGGGATGGTCACCGTCTCGAAGCCGGCGACTGAGGCGCTGGCTGGGTTCGTGCCGTGCGAAGAGTCCGGCACGATCACCTTGGTGCGTTTCTCGCCGCGGCTTTCGTGGTAAGCGCGGATCATCATCAGGCCGGTCCATTCCCCGTGGGCTCCGGCCGCCGGTTGCAGTGTCACGGCATCCATACCGGTGAGTCCGGCTAAATCCTGCTGCAGACGGTACATCAGTTCAAGTGCCCCTTGCACACTTTCCTCCGGTTGATAAGGATGGATTTTTGCCAGGCCAGGGTAACGTGCAACATCTTCATTCACCTTCGGGTTGTATTTCATCGTACAGGAGCCGAGCGGATAGAAACCGTTGTCTACCCCGAAATTCCGGCGGGACAACGCGGTATAATGCCGAATCACGTCAACTTCATAAACTTCGGGAAAAGCGAGGTCTTCGCTCCGCAGCATGCCCTTGGGGACGAGCTCTTCCTTCGGGGTGGTTGGGACGTCGCATTCCGGCAGAGAATAGCCGATCCGCCCAGGGCGGCTGCGCTCAAATATCAACAATTCATCAGATTTCGTCGTCTCTTTTATTTCGAGCATATTGATTCCTCCAGTACGCGGGCGAATTGGTCAATTTCCGCTTTGCTGCGCTTCTCCGTCACGGCGACCAGCAGATGGCCGGCGAGTTCAGGATAGCTGCGTCCCAGATCGTACCCGCCGATAAATCCGGCGGCAAGCAGATCTCGCTGCAGTTTGGTCAGATCAGTCCCCTCCGGCAACTGAAGCACAAACTCGTTGAAAAATGGTGACTCAAAAGCGGCGCTTACGCCAGGGATAGCAGTGAACACCTGTTTGGCATAATGGCTTTTCTGCAAATTCAGCTCTGCTACTTCAGCCATGCCTTGCTTACCCATCACGGATAAGTAAACGGAGGCAGCCAAGGCAAGCAACGCTTGGTTGGAGCAGATGTTCGAGGTCGCTTTTTCGCGGCGAATATGCTGCTCGCGGGCTTGCAGGGTCAGGACGAACCCGCGCTTGCCATTGCGATCGGTGGTCTGCCCAACGATCCGGCCAGGGATCCGGCGCATATACGTTTCAGATACGGCAAAGAAGCCGCAGGTTGGACCGCCAAAGGAGGGGGCCAGCCCCAAAGGCTGGGCGTCACCAACGACGATATCGGCACCAAGCTTCCCTGGCGCTTCCAGCAGGCCCAGAGCGAGCGGATTACTGCTGACGATCAGCAAGCTCCCTTGGGCATGAGCTAGTTCGCCAATGGCTCGAAGATCTTCCAGGGAGCCAAAGAAATTCGGGTTTTGGATCAAGACAGCTGCGGTGTCCTTAGTGATGGCCGCAGTAAGTGCCTCGCGATCGGTCACACCTTGTTCCCAACCAACCTCAACGATCTCCAGGTTCAAGCCGTGGGCGTAAGTGGCGAGCACCTCGCGTGCTTCCGGATGGACGGTGCGGGAGACGACCAGCTGTTTGCGTCTGGTAGCCGCTGCGGCTAGGTTGCCAGCTTCCGCTAATGCGGTGGCTCCGTCGTACATGCTCGCATTAGCGACCTTAAGGCCAGTCAGCTCGCAGATGTACGACTGGAATTCAAATATTGCCTGCAGCTCGCCTTGGCTGATTTCCGGTTGATAGGGTGTGTACGCGGTATAAAATTCCGATCGCGACACGACGTGTTGAATGACGGAAGGGATGTGATGATCATAAATTCCGGCACCTAGAAAGCTGGTATACCGGTCGGTGTCGGCGTTGCGCCCGGCCAGTTCGGATAAGTGCCGGATCAGCGCGTATTCGTCTAGACGGGGAGATACCGGGAGTTCCCCTTGAAAGCGAATGTTCTCCGGGATGTCCTTGAACAGTTCCTGGACGGAGCTTACGCCGATCGTTTGCAGCATCTCCGCTTGATCTTGTTCGGTTAATGGTAAATAGCGATGTTTAAGCATCTGGTTTCGTGTTCTCCTTTCACCGCTTGGCGGCAGGGTTTTGGCGATAGAACGGCAACGGGACGACCTTGGCCTTCAGCCGCTTGCCACGGATGTCGACCTCTACGATCGTGTCGGGGTCGGCATAACGGGTGGAGAGGATCGCCATTCCGAGGTTTCTTTTCAGCGTTGGCGATTGCGTACCTGTCGTGACTTCTCCGATTGGTTCCTCTGATCCTTCGGCAAACACCTGGTAATGGGTGCGCGGAATCCCGCGGTCGATCATCTCCAGGCCAACGAGCCGGCGAGGAAGGCCTTGATCCCGCTGCTTGATCAACACATCGCGGCCGATGAAGTCGTCATTTTCCAGCTTCACGAATCGGTTTAAGCCTGCTTCGAGCGGGGTGATCTCAGGGCCCAGCTCCTGACCATACAGCGGCAGGCAAGCTTCAAAGCGCAACGTATCTCTGGCGCCCAGCCCGGCCGGGAGAAGGCCCTGGCTCTCCCCGGCTTTCATCACGACGTCCCAAAGCGCTTGTGCCTGCTCGGCCGCGACATACAACTCGAACCCATCCTCACCGGTATAACCGGTTCTGGACAGCAAGGCGGGGATGCCGGCAATCCGCGCTTCCCGAATAAACGTGAACGGACGCAACGCTCCAGGATCCTCCCCTTCGCAAAGAGGGGAGAGGAGGGAGGCGGCCAGCGGCCCTTGCACGGCAAGCAACGCTGTCTCGTCAGAGGCATTCCGCATGGTTACTCCTTCAGCGGGAAGGTGCTGCTGCAGCCAGTCCCAGTCTTTGTCAATATTCGAGGCATTGACCACCAGCATGTACTTGCCTTCTTCCAGATGATAGATCAACAGATCATCCACCACACCGCCATTGGGATAGCAGAGCAAGGTGTATTGGGCTTTTCCCGGTTGAAGCAGGGTCACATCGTTAGTGGTCATGTGTTGCAGAAAGCGTTCCGCCTCAGGACCCTCCACGTAAAATTCACCCATATGCGATACGTCAAACAGACCGGCGCGCTCGCGCACGGCTTCATGCTCTTTCTGGATGCCGCTGAACTGCACCGGCAGCTCCCAACCGCCGAAATCGATACAGCGGACTCCTTCATAACGCGCATATCCGGGATAGAGCGGCGTACGCCGCAAAGCGGATTCGGACATTACCATCACCTCGTAAGGGCCGGATCGGCCAATTTTTGAGAACAGCAAAAAAAGGACAGGCCAAAGAAAACCCGCTAACCTGCATAGAGAGGTCTAACGGTTCTTCCAGGCTCTGTCCTTTGTACCTGAGAGTTACCCTGCTTAGAGCTCAATGCTCGCGCAGGTTTCCCCTTGGGTGATTCACGTAACGCATACCTCTACGTGAATGCTCTCCAGAGTTGCGTCCGGCAGAGGTCCTTTTGCCTGAGAGATTCACCGCTTCGCGGCTTGCTCCTTCGGCGTTACAATCCCGTAATTGTAATCTCTCCCCCTGCCATCAACCGCAGCTTACACATCTCATTAATACTCAAAATCTGTCTAGATGTCAATAAAGTTATCATAATAATTTTAATTAATTTCGTTTACTGGAAAAGGCTACGCTTACATTTTACTAGACTCTATCAAATGTGTTAATAATATTGACATGAGAGCTAGGTTTGGAATAATCTGAACGAGGGAAATACGCAGATGAATCTTCCACAAAGTTTAAGGTACGCTAGATCATCCGAAAGAGGAGGAGCAAGCTTTGGCTAGTGAGATCAGGGAAAACGTGTTGTACAGCGATGAGCATGAATGGGTGCTTGATTTGGGGGATGGGACGGTGAAGATCGGCATCTCCGACGTAGCCCAACATCGGCTGGGCGACATTGTGTTCGTGGAGCTGCCCGAACCGGGGCAGGAATTCGAAGCGCAGGAAGGCATCGGAACGATCGAATCCGTGAAGACGGTGGCCGATTTGTTTACGCCGGTCAGCGGGACGGTGCTGGCGGTGAACCGGGAGCTGGACACCGCGCCGGAGCTCGTCAATGAAGAGCCCTACGATGGGGGCTGGATGGTCCATATTCGTTTGAAGGAGGACGCTAACGTCGCGTTGGCGAACTTGATGGACGCGAAGGCGTATGCGGAATTTATCGAGAGATAAATCAAGATCTTAGGCAAATGTAAAAAACTCGCGGTCAGCGTAATTGCGGGAGCTGCTGATGGTAGTTTAATCACTCCGCTTATCGCTTGTCGCGAGTTTTTTTTTAGGCATGATGCCCTTTGGGAGGCAACAGCAGGGAACGGTACAGCGCTTCAAACATAAACTCCAGCGCTTCCAGATGGCGCTTCGCCTCAGCGATGTTGGTTCCCCAGACATAGACCCCGTGATTTTGCAGCAGCAACGCCGGCACACGGGTATCTAGACTGCTTGGGATTTGCTTGAGGATGGCCGGGAGCTCAGCGGCGTTTGGCAGAATTGGCACTCGAGCCTCCGTCTGTGGCTCCCAGATCTCTAAGCTTTTGAGCAGCTCGTTCCCCTTGAGTGGAACGCCGCCATCCGCAGCAAAATAGCCGCTGAGCACGTTGTTGAACGTCGTATGTACGTGCACGATCGCGCCGCAACCGGTCATCCGGTAGATTCTTGAGTGAATCGGTGCATCGGAACTAGGCTTGAGTCGCGTGGGCTCGCAGGGGGCGCTGGCGGCGTCGACGAACAGCGCGCCAACCGAAGGGGAAGGGGCCGCTGACAGCTCCGACCAATATGTCTCGTCGGCCGTTATGGCAAACACAAACCGGTCCGGCGCATATCGCCCGACCCGCATCGACAAGCTGCCGCTGGAAGCGGGAAACCAACCGCGGGCAGCAAGCTCCTCCCGCAGGCGTTGGATGGCGTCCAGCGCCGCTTGTTTTTCTTCCCATGGGATATCGACGTAGTTCATGCTGCCGTCCCCCTTTCCTATTGGCCTTACGCACAGTGCGACCATCGCTGCACCATATGGCTGCAGCTTCTTACAAGAGCGCTTGTTTGACGGCTTCGCCCATTTCTTTCGAGCGTTCGGCGGCCCGGTGGACCGCAGCCTTTACGTTTGGCTGAAAGCTGCCGGCTTCCAGCACACCGATCGCCGCTTGCGTCGAACCGTTGGGCGAGGTGATGTCCGCACGCAGCTTGGTAGGCGCTTCTCCGGTTTCTGACATCATGAGGGCAGCGCCAAGTACCGTCTGTACGGTAAGATCACGAGATTGCTCAGGCGTTAATCCGCCTTCGATGCCCGCTTCAATCATCGCTTCCATCAGATAATAAACATATGCGGGTCCGCTCCCAGATACGCCCGTCAATATTTCCATTTGATCCTCTGGGATCACGCTAACCATCCCTACCGCTTCAAACATTGATAACACTTGGGCGCGCTGTTCCTCGGTGGTCTCCGGAGAGAAGGAGATTCCCGTCGCACCTTGTCCGATGGAGCAGGAGGTGTTGGGCATCGTGCGGGCGACAGCGACCGGGCTGCCAAGCAGCGCTTGAATCGTCGAAATCGATAAGCCAGCGATCAGCGAGACGATCAACTGACCCTCGCGCAGAAGCGGGCCCAATCCTGCCAAAGCTTCGCCGGCATCCTTTGGCTTCATCGCCAGGACGATAATCGATGCATCTCGCAAATAGACCTGTTTTGCGTCCGCTTCAGTCGCTGTTTGGACCTGGTAGGTTTGGGCTAAATAGTTGAGCCGTTCCCGGTTCGAGCGATTCAGCATCACAATTTGATCCGCGCTGGCAACTTGCTTATGGAGCAAGCCGCGTACGATCGCTTCAGCCATCGAACCTGCTCCATAGAAACAGATGGTGGAGGCGGACAGAGAAGGTATTGTTTTCATAGGATATGACCTCCGGTTTTTATTTTGGTTGAAAAAAAGGGGGGACGCCCGTTACTGCCGGATTTGTCCGTTCCCCTGGATGATATATTTACTTGAGGTGAGCGCAGTCAGCCCCATCGGGCCGCGGGCATGCAGCTTCTGGGTGCTGATGCCGATCTCCGCTCCGAACCCGAACTCGAATCCGTCGGTGAAGCGAGTGGAAGCGTTATGGTACACCGCCGCAGCATCAACTTCTTGCTGGAACCGTTCGGCATTCGCGCTGTCTTGGGTCACGATACACTCGGAGTGCTTCGTGCCGAAGCGGGCGATATGCGCCATCGCTTCGTCCAGATTACGAACGATTTTCACGTTGAGTATATAGTCGTTATACTCCGTGGCATAATCCTCATCCGTCGCGGGTACTGCCCAAGAGATAAGCTGTCTTGCGGCCTCATCGCCCCGCAGTTCAACCCCGGCTTCCTTGAAGCGATTCGCCAGCTCAACCAAATGTTGTGCGGCGAACGCCTCATGCACCAGCAGCGTTTCCATCGAATTGCAGACCGAAGGACGCTGAACTTTGGCATTCATCGCGATTTCTGTTGCCATCACAGGATCGGCAGAGGCATCCAAATACGTATGACAGATACCGGCACCCGTCTCGATGACTGGAACTGTGGCATTTTGCACGACCGTCTGGATCAGCGAGCTGCCGCCGCGCGGAATCACGACGTCCAGCAATCCGTTCAGCTTCAACATTTCGTCAACAGAGGCGCGGTTTGGATCCTCGATCAGTTGAACAGCATCAACCGGAACTTGCGTTCCCGCAAGCGCTTCGTGGATAATCTTTACGATTTGTCGGTTGGAGGACAAGGCGGAGGAGCCGCCGCGAAGCACAACGGCGTTGCCTGTCTTCAGGCATAAGCCCATGGCATCTACCGTTACGTTCGGCCGCGCTTCATAGACGATCCCAATGACGCCAAGCGGGACGCGGCGTTTGATGATATGCAGCCCGTTCGGACGGTTGATCGTTTCCAGCACGTCGCCTACCGGGTCAGGCAACTCAACGATTTGCCGCAGTCCTTCAGCGATCCCTTCAATGCGCGCATGGGTTAATGCCAGGCGATCCAATAAGGAAGGAGATGTCCCGTTATCCCGTCCCCGCTGCAGATCCTCTTCATTGGCCGCGAGGATCGCATCGCTGTTGCGAACAAGCGCATCGGCGACTGCCAACAGAGCGTCGTTTTTTTGCGCCGTTGTCAGACGATTCAGGACAGACACGGCCGTTCCGGCCAGCTTCGCTTTTTCTCTTACTTCACTCATAGGTATACCTCCTCGTATAGTATCTTTAAAAAGCTCTTTTAGGTTCATTTCCATCCCCCCGGGGGATGGAAAACAGCCTCCAAATTTCCAGCTTGTTCTTTGAAAATTCCATCAGGGACTGGACTTTCCGGTATGCCTCTGGACAATGGAACGTAGGGTCCATTCGGGGAAATCCTTCTGCCTCCAGTAGCATCGTCTACTCCTTAAGTCTGTTTCTCCGGTACGCGTCTGAGCTTCTTACCCGCTGGCTGTTCCCTTCGGCATCCCATGCCCGGTTTTAGCAGATCCGGGGCAGCTCATGGCCCGAAGTGTGTCCTCATACGCGAGGGTGATAGATCTGCGCGTGCGCCGGAGGCATCCCGGAGCGTCCATTCCCTGAATCCCTAGCGAAAGGAGGAATTTCACTTGAAGCTTTTTGTCGGTATTGACGTGAGCTCGCAAGAGCTCGAAGCGTGTTTCATGAACGCTGACGGTGACAAGCTTGAGACACTCACCGTCAAAAACAATTTGAATGGCGCCTCGCATTTGCGTGACCAAATCGTCGCTGCAGCGGACAAGTTGGCCGTCACCGAGATTCACATCGGCTTGGAAGCCACTTCCGTCTACAGCTGGCACCCTGCCATGTACCTGCATCAGGATCCAGCGCTTCGAGAGCGCAAGGCCAAGGTGTTCACCTTGAACCCCAAGCTCATCAGCAAGTTCAGAGAAGCCTATGCGGATATGGACAAGACCGACCGGCTCGACGCCTGGGTCATTGCGGATCGCCTGCGCTTCGGCCGCCTGACGACCACCATCGTCATGCAGGAGCAGTATGTCGCCCTTCAACGCCTCACGCGCATGCGTTTCCACTTGGTCCATAACTTGGCTCGCGAGAAGCAGTACTTCTTGCAGAACCTGTTCTACAAGTGCAATGCGTTTACAACCGAGGTCGACAGCTCCGTGTTTGGCCATGCGCTCATGGAGATGCTCTCCGAGAAGTTCAGCCTCGATGACATCGCCGAGATGGACGTGGCCGATCTGGCCGACTATCTGCGGGACAAGGGACGCAATCGTTTCCCCGATCCCGAGCGGGTCGCCCGCTGCATTCAGCAAGCTGCCCGCGCCTCCTATCGGCTGTCCAAGGTCGTGGAGGATTCGATTGACCTGGTGCTCGGCACCTCCATCGAATCCATCCGCAGCATCCAGAAGCAGCTCAAGGATCTCGACAAAGCGATCGAGCGGGTCCTCGACGGCATTCAAGGCGCTCAGTGCTTGCTGTCAGTGCCCGGCATCGGCAAAGTCTATGCAGCCGGTCTGCTCGGCGAACTCGGCGATATTGAACGGTTCAAGGATCAAGCCGCCGTCGCCAAGTACGCGGGTCTGACGTGGCGCAGGCACCAGTCCGGCGTCTTCGAGGCGGAGGACACCGCCCGCATCAAATCCGGCAACCGATTCCTGCGCTACTACCTCGTTGAAGCTGCCAACTCGGTTAGGATGCGCGATGAAGAATTCGGTGAATATTACCGGAAGAAGTATCACGAAGTGCCCAAGAATCAACACAAACGCGCCCTCGTCTTAACGGCAAGAAAACTCGTGCGTCTGGTCGATGTGCTGCTACGCAGCGGCCAACTCTACACGCCTCGAAGGAAGGTGAATAGCGCCAAGGATTAACGCCTCCTTTGCCTTAGTCCTTCACGAATTCCCAGTAAAAATCTGGTATCTGACATGGTTTTTGGCTGGGTTTGGTTTGATGCGCCCTTTTTTCGTGACTCCGCGCTCAACAGGCACGGGAAATTTCCAATTCGATTAAATCAACAGCTTGACATCATACCGCTGGACTTAAAAATCCAGTGAAAACGGATGGATGAATTATGCTTTTAGTGAGATCCATTCGTCCCGGTGGATGACCTCCAGACGATGGACGCTGTCTAACTTCTTGAATACCTCGGTACTGGGGAGCCCGAGAATGCTGTGGAGCTGTTCCGCATCATAGTTAACGATGCCGCGTCCCAATACCTCGCCGCCTGCGCTGATAACCTCTACGACATCGCCGGTATGGAACTGTCCGCTGGCCTCTTTGACGCCAACCGGAAGCAAGCTTCGTCCGCCGCGGATCAGCGCCTCCTCAGCACCGGCATCTACCGTCAGCGTTCCGATTGGGGTGGAGAAGAAGCCCAGCCACTGCTTCTTCCGCGGCAGCGAGGCACCGTGGGCTTCGAAATAGGTGCCATGCCCATCGCCGTGCAAAGCGCCCAGCAGATCGCCGGGGGAGGCGACCTTTCCGACGAAGACCGGAACGCCTCCGAGCGAAGCGATTTTCGCGGCGTCAATTTTCGACCTCATACCGCCCGTTCCGACGGAGGAGCCGGCACCGCCGGCGATCGCATAGATCTGGCCGGTGATTTCCGTGACCCGGCTGATCCGCTGGGCCTGAGGATCCAGACGCGGATCCTTGGTGTACAGACCGTCCATATCGGTCAGGATCAGCAGATGATCGGCGTGAATCAGGTTAGCGACGAGGGCGGACAACGTATCGTTGTCGCCGAACTTCAATTCATCCAGCGAGACGGTGTCGTTCTCGTTAATAATCGGCAGCACGTTTCGCTTCAACAGCTCTTCGATCGCCATGCTGGCGTTGCCCGTTCGCTTACGGTTTTGGAAATCGGAACGGGTCAGCAGCACCTGGGCCGCAGTCACTCCGTGTCGAGCCAATTCTTCGCGATAAGCCTGCATCAGCAGCGCTTGCCCAACGGCAGCCGAAGCCTGCTTCTCATGCAGCAGCTTAGGCCGTTCGGAGTAGCCGATTTCACGAAACCCGGCGGCCACAGCGCCGGAGGTGACCAGCAACGGCTGGTATCCGGCCTCAATCAACCCGGCCAATTCGGATGTGTAATACGCCACAGCCTCCCGGTTTAAACCTCCTTCTGACGATGTCAGCGAACTGCTGCCAATTTTGACGACGATGCGTCGCAGCATGGGGATCACTCCTCGAACGATAGATATAAATAAAAAAACTTTCGCCTTTGCATGCAAAGGACGAAAGTTTCGACTTCCGCGGTACCACCTTTATTGATGAGTCAAGCTCATCCAACTTCAATGCCCGGTAACAGGGGCGCTGTCCGGCTTGTTCGGCCGGCCGCTCAGGGATAGGATTCGGAAAGGGCTAGCATGTAAATTCTTTCAGCCGGTGGAATTTACTCTCTGTCTTGCCGCGTACTTTCGTACTGGTCCCGTCAATGCGTTTTATCAAAAAGTCCGTTTATGGTTCTCATGTAATGTAAGCATACCACGCGTCCTCTGGCATTGCAAAGGGAAAAGCGCCGAAATGGCGCAACCATCGCTTCTTTTGGTTTCATTCACGTTCATCTTGCGATTCAACCAAGGCACCATTATGATGAGATTTAAGCAAAGCGAAGCCTACGAAAAGGCGGTGTGAAAGCGAATGAGTCTACAGTCCAGTCATTGGCGGATCGCCATGATTCAATGCGATGTCGCCTTAGGGGAACCCGAAGTGAACCGGACCAAGATCGAGGAGGCAATGGAACGAGCAGCTCACGCTGCAGAGAAACCTGACGTCATCCTGCTGCCGGAGCTGTGGAATACGGGATACGCCTTGGCGGAAATTAACCGGTTGGCTGATCCGGAGGGACAGCACAGCCGGGCATGGTTGTCTGCCTTCGCCCGGCGTCATGGGATCCATATCATTGGCGGCTCGATTGCCGAAAATCGCAGCGGTCAAGTCTACAACACGATGATGGTCTTTGACCGCAACGGGGATGAGGTGGCCGCATACTCTAAAATTCATCTGTTTCGACTGATGGAAGAGGAGAAGTATCTGCAACCGGGGGAACGGAGCGTGACGTTTGAGCTGGATGGCGTGACGGCAGGGGCAGCCATCTGTTACGATATCCGCTTCCCGGAGCTAACCCGCAGCTTGGCGTTACGCGGGGCGAAGCTGCTGTTCGTGGCAGCGGAATGGCCGCTCCCGCGGCTTAACCACTGGCGTACGCTGCTCACTGCGCGGGCGATCGAAAATCAAATGTACGTCATCGCCTGCAATCGGACAGGGAAGAGCGGCGGCGATGAGTTTTTCGGCCATTCGATGATCATCGACCCTTGGGGGGAGATCGTAGCCGAGGGCGGTGAAGCGGAGGAAATGGTCATCGCCAGCATTGACCTGACGTTGGTTGATCAAGTCCGCCGCCGGATTCCCGTCTTCGACGACCGTCGTCCGCAAGCTTATGATTGATGTGACGTTTGGCGTTCCTTCATCGTCTTTTTAAACGTCTCGATAAAAGCCTCCGCAGCTTTGGACAGATAACGTCCTTTGCGGTAGGCGATCACTAGCGTCCTGCTTGGGGCTGGAGCGGCGAGGGGTAAATACGCCGGGATCAACTCGCTGCGTTTCGCCCGGGCGATAAACCGTGGCACCAGCGTAATGCCCATCCCAGCAGCCACCAACGATTGCACGGTTTCGATATTGTTGCTTTCAAAGACGACATTCGGCTCGAACCCGGCCTCCCGGCATAGGTCGGCAGTCATCTTGCGGAAGCCCTGGCCTTTTTTGAGCACGATAAATGGTTCGTTTTCCAGTTGCTTCATCTGAACACCCTGCTCTAACACCCCGGGCAATTTCGTCAGCGGATGGTCCGGAGGAACCGCCAGATCGATGATCTCTTCACCAACCGGTTCGTAGGAGAGCGTAGGCTCCTGCAACGGCAGGGACAGCAGGCTGAGGTCAGTACCGCCTTCGGCCGTCAGTTTCTCCAGGTTCAGGGACGTATCTTCCAACAGGGTCACTTGAATGTTGGGGTAACTCGCTTTAAACGCAGGAAGCACGTAAGGGAGCAGGTGAGAGCCGGTAATCGGCATACTGCCGACCACAACGCGGCCTGCTCTGAGCTGGGAAATGTCGTCCATTTCCTGACGGAGTTGGGCGACGGCGTCCATGATTTTTTGCGCGTGCGCAATAAAGCTGGCACCGGCATAGGTTAGCTCAACCGTACTTGTATTGCGCTGGAACAGCTTCACCCCGAGCTCCTGTTCCAGCTTGGACAGCTGCTGGCTGAGTGACGGCTGAGCGATGTGGAGCTTGTCGGCGGCCCGGGAGAAGTTCTTTTCCTCAGCGATCTTTAAAGTGTATAGAAGTTGACGAAGTTCCATAGCATTAACCCCTTTGGTTCATTAAGGAATAAACCTTCCTGATCTTATAAGTATTACCTATAAGTACACTATAACATATAGATATTTGTATTGGTATGTGACTTGCCTTTATAATAAGAGACAAACATCAAGAGTGTGGAGGTTTTTCGCTTGAAACGGAAAACATGGTGGAAAGAACTCGGCGGATGGGGCTTCTCCATCGTCCTAGGCTTTGTACTTAGCATGATTATCGGCATTTTTATCATTCAACCTTATAAAGTTGACGGTCATTCGATGGAACCAACCTTGACGGACAATCAACGCATTTACGCTTGGAAGTTTACGCATGTGTTGGAGAAGCTGCCGGCTTATGGCGACATCGTCATCATCGACAGCCGGGTAGACCGGAGCCGTACGTTCTGGGACGATGTGAAGGAGCATCCGATCATCACTTGGCTTTCCGGTAGGGAAGAGGACGATGTTTTCTATGTCAAACGCGTGATCGGCTTGCCAGGTGATACGATTGAAGTGAAGGATGGACATGTGTTCCGCAATGGGCAACAGCTGGAGGAACCTTACATCAAGGAGCAGATGGATCCCAGCGCGGCGCAGATATGGCATGTACCGGAGAACCACGTATTTGTGATGGGGGATAACCGGAACAACAGTAATGACAGCCGCAGCATCGGACCGGTACCGCTGGATCATGTGATGGGGATCGATTCGTTTTAAGACTTGTGTAGAAATGGAGCAATCCAAGCCGGGAAGTTTCTCGGATGGGTTGCTCTTTTTTCGAGTGAAGATAGGGGTATAGGCTTTGTCTATCAACCATATTGCTTTCAAGTCTTGGACGATGGAAGGATCCGGCCTTTAAAATAGGAGGCAGTTTAAAGAAGGGGGTGCTGTGATGCTCCATTCGGTTGTATCGACGCTGTTAGGCGTTCTGGTGCCGCTGGCGGTTCCGGTTGCCGCCGGGGCGCTGCTGGCCCGGTTTCGCGCCTGGGACACGAAGCCGCTGCTTACGTTGTATTTGTACGTGCTAAGTCCGGCAATAATCTTTGACACGCTGCGGGGTGCCCATATCTCCACGGATGAGCTGTACAGTACGATCGGCTTCGCCCTGGTGAATCTGCTGTTTATGTGGGGCATTGCCCAAGGGATCGGGAAGATCGCCCGCCTGGATCCGGCGGAGCAGGCCGGCCTGACACTGATCTCCACCTTAACGAACAGCGCCAACTACGGACTGCCGCTCGTGCTGCTGGCCTTTGGCCAACTGGGTCTAGATAAAGCTTCCGTATACGTCATCACGCAAATGATCATTGTGAATACGGCAGGTGTTTATTTTGCGGCACGTTCCCAGTTTTCTGTTCAAAACGCAGTCAAATCGGTGTTTACCCTGCCAGCGGTGTATGCGGCGGCGCTGGCTGTATTTCTAAAATGCTTTGGGCTTCACCTGACAGCCGGGTTGGAGCAAGGGATAGGCATGGTCGCGGACGCTTATTCGCCGGTGGTGCTGACGATCTTAGGCGCGCAAATGATGAAGGTTGGTCGGGCGGAGGCGAAGCAGGTTAAGCCTGCCGGATTTTGGACGGGGACGGCCATTCGCTTGCTACTAGCACCGTTTGTGGCTCTTGTAACATTAAAGCTACTGGGCATTTCGGGGCTGCTGTTTTCAGTCTTGTTCATTCAAGCCTGTATGCCGGTTGCGGTGAATGCCGTTGTGCTGGCCGAGCGATTTGATGCCGCCTCGGGTCTAGTATCAAAATGTATCGTATGGACGACCCTCGCTTCCTTTTTGACGCTCCCCGCATTGATCGTGCTCGTCCAGTAAGGAACAGATCGAGCTCTGTACACATCCGCACTCGTTCGAGACTGTCTCGGGGTAGAATTGCCGCCGTCAAATTTCTATCTCCAGATAGAGATAGGCTATGATAAGGTAAAGACATCCAACGTTTGGAGGTCAAGTTTTGATGTCCATGGGAAAAAGCACAATCCTCCTTCGACCTGCTGTCATCAGCGTGGTTATCTTAATTTCTATGTTTTCGGCCGGGCTGTTTGACGGAACCCCGTCTCAAAGTGCCTTAAACGGGCTGATTTGGCTGAGTTATGCCTGCATCCTGTTCCTTCCGAAATCCCAATGGACTCCCAAGCATGCCTGGGCGGCATTGGGGCTGCTTGTTGTGATTACGGGGATGAATTTTGTCTGGTATCAGGATTGGGAATTGGTCTACTTCCTCATTTTCGTCGTGTTTTATGCACTGTTCCGCTTGATTATGCCAAAGCCGCTGTGGCCTGCTATCCTGACGCTGTTGATTACGGCCGTTCTATTCATCCATTATGGCGCCTTAAATCTGCCTGAGATCATGAGCTATATCTCGCTTGCGATCTTTCTGTATTCCGTTATTCGCCGTCGGATGTTGCGTCAAGAAATGCATGAACAAAATCTCCGTCATATTGCAGAGCTGCGGAAGGCGTATGATGAATTGCAGGAGGCTTCCGTAACCTCGATGCGGTTTGCGATCCTGGAGGAGCGTACGCGCATAGCCAGAGATATTCATGATTCCGTCGGCCATAGCCTCACGTCCTTGATCGTCCAACTCCAAGCGCTGCGGTTCATGGTCCGGCAGGATCCTGAACGATCGGAACAAACGATTGATGAGATGTTGGTCGTCGCACGTCAGGGTCTTCAAGATATCCGCAACTCCGTTCATGCACTGGCTGACGACTCCTCGTTCTCCGGCAAATCTGCCTTAAACGCCCTTCTGTCACGGCTGGAAGCTTCCTCCGGAATTCGGTGCGTGATGGATAACGAGCTGCCGGATGAGGATTTGGGAGACAAAGTCTACGGGATTCTGTTTAAAATATTACAAGAAGCCAGCACCAATGTGGTACGCCATGCGGAAGCCACCGAGGTGGAAGTCCGTCTATGGAAGGAGATGGATCAGGTCGTGATGCGCATTCGGGATAACGGCAAGCTGCCAGCCGGGCAACCCATCATTGAAGGATTCGGGATAAAAACGATGCGAACCCGGGTGGAGGAGATCGGCGGAAGTTTGCAGGTTGCGGCACATGAACCAAGCGGCTTGGAGATTGTGGCCAAACTCCCGGTGATGAGCGAGCCAAACCAACAGGATACGGAAGGAAAGGAGGAGGCTCATGACGGAAGCAAACCGGATTAAAGTGATGCTCGTTGACGATCAGAACATGATTCGCCAAGGCTTCGGCTATATTCTCAGCTTGCAGTCTGATCTGCAGATCGTTGGTGAAGCGGGAAACGGAAACGATGCGGTCAAAATGGCGGAGGAGCTGCGTCCGGATGTCATTCTGATGGATGTACAGATGCCGTTCATGGACGGGATTGAAGCGACAAAGCGAATCATGGCGCAGCAAACAGGGGTTAAAATCGTGATTTTGACGACGTTTGATGATCAGGACTATGTGCTAGAGGGGATTCGTGCCGGCGCTGTCGGCTACCTATTAAAAGATGCGGAAGCAAGCGACATGATTGAAGCGATCCGGGCAGCTTATCGGGGAGAAGCCATCTATAAGACGAAACTTGCCTCCGGCGCCCTGCAGGAAGCGATAGCCTCTGCATCACTGTCCTCTCCTGATAATGTACTGCAAGTGAAGTTGCTGGAGCCGTTGACTGAGCGCGAACAGGAGATTCTCCAGGAGATGGCCTACGGACTTCGTAATGAACAAATAGCGGCCAAGTTGTTTATTACCGAAGGGACGGTAAAATCCCATGTCCACCGGATCTTGCAGAAGTTTGGCTGCGAGGATCGGACGCAGGTGGTTGTGATGGCGCTGCGGGGCGGGTTGGTGAAGTAGCCAGCCGCCTTTTTTGTGCCACTTATAAGCTAAACCTATTGCGTTTATAGATATTATATCTTGGAACAATTAACACGATCATGTTATATTGGATTCAACATTCAAGGCCGGAGGGCGCAGCAAACGCCCCCTTCGCCTTGATCACGTGTACGAATCCTTCTATGGGGTGATTAATCATGAGCAGCAAAAAGACAATGTACGAGAAAATCTGGGATAACCATGTTATTTATCAAGAGGAAGGCAAACCGAGCATTCTCTATATCGATTTGCACCTCGTTCACGAGGTGACTTCACCGCAGGCCTTTGAGGGTCTTCGCCTCAGCGGACGCAAAGTGCGCCGTCCGGAATTGACCTTCGCTACGATGGACCATAACGTCCCGACTAAAGACCGTTATAACATTACCGACCCGATCTCGAAGCAGCAGATTGATACGCTGGCGAAGAACTGCCGCGATTTTGGCATCACCTTGTATGACCTCGATACGATTGACCAAGGCGTCGTGCACGTTATGGGGCCGGAGCTGGGCCTGACGCATCCGGGCAAAACGATCGTTTGCGGCGACAGCCATACGTCCACACACGGTGCGTTTGGTGCACTTGCTTTCGGGATTGGTACGAGTGAAGTTGAACACGTCCTGGCAACCCAATGCTTGCAGCAGGCAAAAGCGAAAACGCTGGAAGTTCGTTTTGTGGGCAAACGCAAACCAGGGGTAACGGCAAAGGATATGATCCTTGGTGTCATCGCCAAGTACGGCACGGACTTCGCCACCGGCTATGTTATTGAGTATACAGGTGAAGCGATTCGTGAGCTGTCCATGGAAGAGCGGATGACGATTTGTAATATGTCGATTGAAGCCGGAGCAAGAGCAGGCTTGATTGCACCGGACGAGACGACGTTTAATTACCTGCGGGGCCGTGAGCATGTGCCGCAAGGAGCGGCATTCGACCAAGCCGTGGAAGAGTGGAAGAAGCTGGCTACCGATGAAGGTGCAACTTATGATCGCGTCGTCGAATTCGATGTGGATTCGCTGATTCCGCAAGTTACCTGGGGAACAAGCCCGGGGATGGGTACGGGAATCAACGGCGTGGTGCCGAATCCAGCTGATTTCGAGAATGAGAATGAACGCAAAGCCGCTGAGAAAGCGCTGGAATACATGGGCTTGACCCCAGGTACGCCGATGACGGATATCGCGATTGATTACGTCTTTATCGGTTCCTGTACGAACGGCCGGATCGAAGACCTGCGTGCAGCAGCGGAAATCGCGAAAGGCTACAAGGTTTCCGACAAAGTTACGGCGATCGTCGTTCCAGGTTCGGGCCGCGTGAAGCTGCAAGCGGAGAAGGAAGGTCTGGACAAAATCTTCAAAGAAGCTGGCTTCGAATGGCGTGATGCAGGTTGCAGTATGTGTCTGGCCATGAACCCTGACGTCTTGCAGCCGGGGCAACGTTGTGCTTCAACCTCCAACCGTAACTTTGAAGGACGGCAAGGGCGGGGCGGCAGAACCCATCTGGTTTCTCCAGCGATGGCGGCAGCAGCGGCGATCAAAGGTCATTTCGTCGACGTGCGCGAATGGGAAATCAAGAGTGAAGTCCTGAGCTAATCAAGGGAAAAGGGGAGAATCGAAGATGGAAGCATTTGTAAAACATACTGGGATCGTAGGTCCCGTGGACCGTGTCAACGTAGATACCGATGCAATTATACCTAAACAATTTCTGAAACGGATTGAGCGTTCGGGATTTGGTCAGTTTCTGTTCTATGAATGGCGGTTTGACACGGAAGGGAACCCGAATCCTGAGTTCGAATTGAACAAACCGCGGTACGCTGGTGCGTCCATTCTGATTTCACGCGTGAACTTCGGGTGCGGTTCTTCGCGGGAGCATGCACCGTGGGCCATTTTGGATTACGGATTCCGTTGTGTAATTGCACCGTCCTTTGCGGATATTTTCTATAACAACTGCTTTAAGAACGGCATCCTGCCGATCAAGCTGTCGGAAGAACAAGTGGAGGAACTGTTCCAGCGCACAGCTGCCCATGAGGGATACAAGCTGACGGTGGATCTGGAGCAAAAAACGATCACCGATGAGTATGGTTTGAACATCAGCTTTGATCTGGATGAGCACCGCCGTCAGTTTTTGCTGCAAGGCTTGGACGATATCGGTTTGACGCTGCAGCACGAAGATTTGATTGCGGCATACGAGAAGAAGAAATTTGCGCATTTGGCTTAAACCGTCTGAACTTGGCGGGAAGTCCCGGCTGCGAGATGCAGCTGGGGCTTTTTTTTGTCAATCTATGAAAATATAAGTCTATCAGCCCAGAGTTTTTTCTGATATTATGGAAGTAATTAGCAACGATTTAGGAATGTTGACGTTTACAATGCTCACTGGATCCTCGTCTGGTGGCGTATCCGGCAACAAGATTCTTGATTCGGCAAAAAACGAGGGTGGGGTAGGGATTTACGGATGAAGAAACTCGGCTTAATGATGTTTATGTTGGTTGGTTTGCTCGTGTTTCCGGGATTGGCGAACAACGCCTACGCTGCCTCGGCGGAGGCAGCCGGCACCCATATTGTGCTGGACGGCCAGGAGCTCGAACAGCCTGCTGGTGCCCAAGCGGGGATCGTGGGAGGCAACGTAATGGTGCCGCTGCGCGTCGTTGCCGAAGGTTTGGGTTACCAAGTTGGCTGGGAGAAGCAGAGCGGCACGATTACGATCTCCCAAGAGGGAACCGAACTGAAGCTTACGCTGGGCCAAGACACCGCTTATGTTGACGGTCAGCTGGTGAAGCTGAGTTCTGCTCCATTTCTGCAGGGAGATTCAACGCTGGTTCCGCTGCGTTTCGTAGGGGAACAGATGGGGATGAAGGTGAGCTGGGACAATGTTACGAAGTCCGCTTACTTAACGAGTCCTGCAGGAGGCACTGCCTCCGGTGTTGTTCCGGGGACGGCGAGTCAAGCTCCAGGGTCGGAGACTCCAAACTCCGTTCCGGGAGGGCAGCCTGCGGCAGGGGATAACCATACATACGACCCGGGAGCTTCAACGGGGAACCAAGCCGAGAGCCCAAACGCGTTGATCCAAGGTATCAGCTTTAGCGAAAACCGTCTAATGTTTGCCGTTTCCGGCAGCGTGACCCCAAACGTATTTAAAATGAGCGGTCCTGAGCGGCTCGTCATTGATGTTCCCAACGCCGACTTTGCTCCAACTTTTGGGGATGTTCATCCTTTGGACGCAGGTCGGAACGGTCAATTTGCCGTCAGCGATTATCCGGACGTCTCCCAGATCCGGTATTCGCTGTTTAGCCAATCGCCGTCAACGGTTCGGATTGTCATCGATTTGAACCGAAGCGTAGATTTTAAGGTCACGAACCTTGATGATGGGCTTGTAACCGTTGATTTGACAGTGGCTGCAGGTGTACCTAGCACCAATACGGGGGGGGGCGGCCGGCCGCTGGTTGTGATCGATGCAGGTCATGGCGGCAGCCAGCCTGGGGCGATCAGTGTCACGAAGAAACAGGAGAAGGAGTTTACACTGGCTGTGGCGCTGAAAGTCGAAGCGCTACTCCGACAGGAAGCAGGTTTAGATGTCATCCTGACCCGTACGACGGACGTCACCATGACGCTCCAAGATCGGGTGAAGGTAGCCAACGAACACGGGGCTTCGGTGTTCGTATCGATACATGGCAACAGTATCGATCCGCCAAGTAATCCTAGCGGTTCAGAAACGTATTACACTCGAGACGAAAGTATTCCGCTCGCGAATGTCATGCACCGGCATTTGGTGAAAGCAACGGGCTTAAATGATCGCGGCGTCAGAAAGAGCAGTCTGCATGTTACACGGGAAACGAAGATGCCAGCCGTGTTGCTTGAGGTCGGTTATTTGAGTAACAAGACCGATGCCGAATTAATGTACACGGAGGAGTTTCAACAACGTGTTGCAGAAGGTATTGTCGCGGGTATTAAAGAATATCTGGGCTTATGATCGATAAGATATGACAAGGAGGGAAGCGGCATGAAGAGAAAAGTGGCGGTATTGCTGGCTTTGGTGGCCATGCTGGGGGTTGCTGCAGGATGCGGTAACAAGCCGACGGCTTCACCTCCGGAGAATGAGCATCAGAGGGAAGCTGCGCTAAGCAGCGGTGCGCAGCAAGGTGAAACTCAGATGCAAGAGGTGCAGGGGCCGGTGAATGGTACTGATGAATCGGGGGATCCCCAAACCGATGCACAAGCGGGGGCGGAGAAGTTGACTATCCAGGTATATCTAACAGATGATGATATGTTGGAGCTGAAGCAGACACCGCGTGAGATTGAATTTACTGCGGATCACAGCAAATACGAAAGCGCCTTTGAGGCACTGCAAACTGCAGAAGACGGTCTGCTCTCCCTATGGGAGAAGGTGGTTCTAAATACGGTGAAGTTCGACTCGGTGAGCGGGCTGCTAACGATCGATATTCACTTGCCGGACGAAGCACGCCTTGGTGCGGGCGGGGAGTCGCTGGCGATCGAAGCGCTGAAGAACACGATGTTCCAGTTTGAGGAAGTCCAGCAAATTGAGTTGAAGGTGGATGGTCAGCAAGTCGAATCGCTGATGGGCCACGTGGACCTGGAGCATCCGATGAGCCGCTAAGAACATCATCTACGAAGTGCAGATAAAGATGACGTGCAGCAGCAGACTATACAGCCCAGCAAATCCGCATTCGGATTTGCTGGGCTGTTTTTTGCTTCAAGCTTATAGGTCCTAGCCGCAATTGAGGTAATTTACCTCTCATAAGCGTTAGAATCGCAACGCCCTCGTTTTGGGCCTAATGGCGTTGCTGGCAAGCGTTAGAGCACAGGTTGGCCATTGCGCCTAACTGCGCCAACCTGCTACTAATTGGCCAGTGACGTGTGCATCTCCGGCTAATGCTTGCCACAGCGCTTATTTGGGGCAAATGACGGAGATTTCAATTCTAACGCTTGTCAGCGAGCTTATTTGCGTCAAATGGCCCCATTTGGAGGG
>NZ_KE159652.1:1394315-1778658 GCF_000403375.2 Paenibacillus barengoltzii G22
CTCATAAGCGTTAGAATCGCAACGCCCTCGATTTGGGCCAAATAGCGTTGTTGGCAAGCGTTAGAGCGCAGGTTGATCATTGCACCTAACTGCGCTTACCTGCTACTAATCGGACGGTGACGTGTGCATCTCCGGCTAACGCTTGCCACAGCGCTTATTCGGGGCAAATGAAGGAGATTTCAATTCTAACGCTTGCCAGCGAGCTTATTTGCGTCAAATGGCCCCATTTGGAGGGGGAAACGGGCAAATAAGCTTTCTCATAAGCGTTAGAATCGCAACGATCTCGATTTGGGCCAAATAGCGTTGCTGGCAAGCGTTAGAGCGCAGGTTGGCCTCAACGTTGTCCGCCGGAGACCATCTATGCACACGTGTTCCCCCACAGCGTCCGCGACCCTCTCGCCGAGAGTTTGACACTCACATGGCAACGGCTCGCTCAGTGTTGCCACAGTGAAGCTGTCCAGCTTCGTTCGTCTCTCTGCCGCATTCAGGAAACACAGGATTTTCATAGGAAACACTGGCAAATGTTAAGCAGAAAAATGCCAGATTTTCGCAACTTTCCAAGCCGATTGGCGTCTAATATGTCGTCTGGTGATGTCGAAATGGAAATGAACGCCTACGGCAACACAAGGCAAAAATTCTAAAGGTAGGGGTGACGGATGAAGAAAAAAAGTTTGGTCACGCTCATGTTCGGCTGGTTGCTGCTCTTCGTAATGGCGCAAACCGGTCATGCAGCGTCCGGTAGTACGAGTATTTATCTGGATGGGCAAGCACTCGCTTTGCCCCAAAATGGACAAGTCCAAAATGTGAATGGAAATGTGATGATTCCAATTCGTGTCGTCGCGGAGGAGCTAGGTTTTGACGTCAACTATGAGAAGAAGACGCGCACGGTAACCATAAAGCAACCCGGTACAACGCTTATTCTTGTCGTGAATCAAACCACCGCTTCCGTCAATGGAAGCGAGATCAAACTGCCCGTCGCGCCGAAGCTTGCCCAAGATACTACGCTCGTACCTATGCGGTTTATCAGTGAGCAAATGGGGCTGCAAGTTGCATGGGATAACACAGCGAAGGCTGCCTATTTGACGACGCCAAGCTCTGGCAGCGGAAGCGGGAATACCGGCAATGCCGGGTCTGGCAACGACTCCGGGAACGGCAACGGAACTGATGTAGAGCAGCCGGGAACGGTTGTGCCTCCAGTAGATACTAGCCATTTGGCGAATGTGACCGGGATCGCGTTTGACAACAACAGCTTAATGATTGCGGTCGATAGGGATGTAACACCTAATGTCTTCACGATGAGTGGTCCCGAGCGGCTTGTGATCGATTTGCCGCAAGCTCAATTTGCCGAAACGTTGGCTAATGGCACTCCGCTGGACGCAAGTAAGAGCGGAAGCCTTGAAATCACGGATTACCCGGATGTTTCCAAGGTTAGATACGCGTTGTTCAGCAACAATCCATCGACGGTTCGAATTGTATTGGATTTGAACCATAAGGTGAATTACCAGCTGGTCAATGAGAATGACGGCTTGATTTTCGTTAATTTGAACACGGATCCAAGTCAGGGCGGAGGAACCTCCGGCGGCAGCGGGAAGAAGACGGTCGTACTGGATGCCGGTCACGGTGGAAGCGATCCGGGCGCCATTAGTGTTACGAAGAAGAAGGAAAAAGATTTTAACCTGGCGGTTGTGCTGAAGGTGAAGGAACTGCTGCAAAACGATCCGAACATCAATCTGGTGCTAACGCGCGAGAGCGATACGTATCCAACGTTGTCTGACCGGGTGAAGATTGCTGAGAACGTTAAAGCGGACATTTTTATCTCCGTACATGCGAACTCCGGCTCTGCTTCGGCCAGCGGAGTGGAGACCTATTATACGCGGGCAGCCAGCCTGGATCTGGCGAAGGTCATGCATAAGCATCTGGTTCAAGCCTCCGGCTTGGCCGATCGCAAAGTCCGTACGCAAAGCTTGCACGTGACCAGGGAAACGACGATGCCGGCCGTGCTGCTGGAATGCGGGTACTTAAGCAACAAGAACGATGATGCGCTGTTGGCAACCGATGCATACCGGAGTAAAGTTGCCCAGGGTATCGTTGACGGTATTAAAGAATATCTCGGCCTTCAGTGATCGCCGGGCGAAGGAGGAAGTCACCGTGAACAGAAGAAGAAGCATCATCCTCGGAATCCTGGTACTTCTGCTCGCCTTGAGCAGCGGCTGCGGGCAGAAGCCGCAGGCTGCTCCGGATGCTGGAGCAGGGAATGCCGAGGCGAACCAAGGAAGTGTACAAGCACCAAACGAGGCAACCCCGCAAAATTCCGATGCAACGCAAGGAGCGGGCGGAGTCGATCAACCGCAGCTGAAGACGGAGAGCATTGAGGTTTATTTTACCGATGACCAGATGCTAGAGCTCAGCAAAGAGAGCCGTGAGATCTCTTATCCGGCGGAGCAAGACAAATATTTAGCCGCCCTCAAAGCGCTGCAAACCCCTAATTCCGCAAGCCAATTCTCTCTATGGGGCAAAGCGGAGTTTCATTCGGCTGATTTCAAGGACGGAACGGTTACCGTTGATTTAACGCTTCCGGATGAAGCGCGCCTTGGAGCAGGCGGGGAGGCGTTAGCGATAGATGCGCTGAAGAACACGTTGTTCCAATTCGACGAAGTCGAGGCGATCGATGTGCTGGTTGACGGCGCTGCCGTGGATACTTTGATGGGGCATGTCGAACTGACGCATCCATTGGTAAGAAATTAAGAGATCGGGGAGGAACTCTCCCGTTCGCCGTCGAATGGTTTAAGGAGATCTTTTTTGTAGAAAGGAAGAATTTGATGGCATCCTATAAACGCACGTTTCAACGCAGTACCCGGAAAGCAGTCTCCGCGATGCTAGTCACGGCCATGTGCTTGGGCGGGACAACGGCGGCATTCGCCGAGGAAACGCCGGCCGTAACCACGCAAAACGTCGCAGCCGTATCCTTGTTCAGCGACGTACAGAGCGGATTCTGGGCGGAGAAACACATATACAAATTAGCAGCTGAAGGCATTCTGCTAGGCGATGCCGGCAAGTTCCGTCCAGGCGATAACGTTACGCAACAAGAAGCTATTACGATCGCCATCCGGTTCATGAACCTGGATTCTCAACTCGGCAATGGTGCCGGAGCTCCAGAAGATCTGAAAGTGGGCAATTATTTTAAACCTTATTTGGAGCTGGCCCTGTCGAAAAATTTGATTAATAAAAACGAAGAGATCGCCGCCACGAAGGATGGCGAAGCTTGGGGCGAGAAGAAGGCTTCCCGGGAATGGGTAGCCAAGCTGCTCGTTCGCGCGTTGGGGAAAGACGCGGAAGCGAAAGCTTCTGCAACGCTGCCCACCGGCTTTGCCGACCAAACCAGCATCTCCGCTAATACGCGTGGATACGTGAATGTTGCGGTTCAATTGAACTTAACCAACGGGGTTGAAGGGAACCGGTTCGATCCGCTGGGCAAAGTGACGCGGGCTCAAATCGCGACCTTCTTTAGCCGCGGCAGTGAATACGTCAACCCGGGCTATGCCAACGTCTACGAGGGGATAGTAACAGAGCTTACAGACAACAAGATGACGTTGTATACGAACGGTCAGCTGAAGAGCTTCACATTGGATAACCGTTCGGTCTATTTCACGAAGGATTCTGAAACAAGAACCACCCGAAGCGCCTTGAAGCTGTATACGAAAGTGCTGGCTGTGGACAAGGTAGGTTCTGCCGCTTATGTGGAGGTTACCGATCCGAACCAACAGCTGGAGCGCTCGGAAGGTACGCTCCTGCGTGTTCTCGGGAACAACCAATTGCTCTTATTGGTAAATAACAATCCGTTGACTTTGACCTATGACAGCAATACAACTTTTGTTGATCAGTACGGGAACTCCATCAAAGTCAGCGATTTAACCCCGGAGAGTACGGTCGTTGTTCAACGTGAGACGTTTACGCCTGACAAGAAGCCAGTGATTATTCAGCTGCAATCTGTGGCGAATATTTCCGGCAACGGTACGGTTTCGAAGATTGATCTTACCGGGAAGAACGTTACGATCAAGCTTGCCAACGGCAATGAAGAAACGTTCAAATACAACGATAAGACGATTTTGCTCTACCAAAACCAAGTTCTAAGTCAGATGGGCGAAGTGAAAGAAGGGGCATCGGTTACGTTTGAAGTGAAGGACGGCGTGCTGGCCTCCTTAGTTGTGACCCAAGCGACAGAACGAACCGTGACCGGGACCTTGCTGGATCTCGTTGGCGATACGTTGCTGAGCTACACCAATGCCGGCGGACGTGATGAAATCAAGCGGCTGGCGAAGAACGTGACCGTGGAAATCAACGGGATCGCAGACGCGAGCCTGGACGATCTGATCACGGATGAAAAGGGCGGGGACAAGGTTGAATTGACCCTGAATCCCGACGACGAAGTGACGAAGATCGTAGTTACGGGGCGTCAATCCGAGAAATTGGAGAGCGCAACGGTGATCAACTATGACGCGAAAACTAAGGCGCTTACCGTCCTGGATGCGGCGGAGAAACCGTATGTGTTCGTCATCGATGAGAAGACGAAATACAGCTACAACACAACGAACCCAACGTTATCCGGTCTGGAGTCGTTGCTGTCCAAAGGCCGCAAAGTGGATCTGACCGTTGTAGGTTCACGCGCAGTTAATGTGGATGTGACCTACAAGTACGAAGGCACTTATGTATCGGCCAATACCTCCGCGAAGAAAATTACGATTTTGCAGAACAATGGCAAAACCGTAGAAGTTCCTTATCAAGGTTCGACGCCAACGATCAGCATTTATGGGAAAGCGAATGCCTCGCTGGCTGATCTCAAAGCCGGGGATCCAGTTACCGCGATGCTGACAGCGAACCAAGACGCGCTGCAAACGCTGGCGGTGAAGAGCACCATTCAGTTTGAGGTCGTTTCGGTGAATACCTCGAACAGCCGCATTCGGGCAACAGCGAACGGCGTAACCTCTGAATTCTATGTAGATCAAGCTGTACTGCTTGGCGAAAATGGCGGAGCCATTAAAGTCAGCGACCTGAAAGCGGGACAAACGATCAATGTTACGTTTAACGGACAATCAGCGATCTCGCTGCAAGTCGTGAAGCTGACGTTAGGAAAGATCCAAAGTGTGGATGGTTCGAGCTTGCTGGTGAAATCTTTTGCTGGCAATGTGGAAACTTATTCTTTAGTTAACGGCGTGAAGGTTCAACGTGGGACAGAAGTCAGCACAAGCGTGACATCGCTAACGACCAATGATCATGTTGAAGTTCGCAAAGATACAAACGGTGCAGTTGTCGTGAAGGTGCTGACGGCGCAAGAACGCAAATTCTCCCGGTACGACGGGGTAAGCAAGGAAATTATTGTCTTGCGGTCCTCCACGTCTGACAACAATTATCGCTTTGCGGTAACAGCGGATACGTATTTTCACCAAGGTGACACGACAATATCCGTGCAATCCCTCCAGATTAATGATAAAATTGTTTTGTATTTCAACGGAGACAAGCTGGTTGAAGTCGAAAAGCAATAATCATTTTTCGTGAGATCAACCGTCTTGATGCGGGATGTTTCCCGAGTCAAGACGGTTTTTTCGCGGGATTAACAAGAGCGGCCAGCAGGGCCTCCAGGAAAGGAGTGGAGACATGAAAGCGGCTGATGTCCGCCATATTTTAGACACCATCGGTGCCATGTTTCCGGATGCGCGCTGTGAGTTGAACCACGAGAATGCCTTTGAGCTTACGATTGCCGTCCTCCTGTCCGCGCAGTGCACCGACGCTACGGTAAATAAAGTTACGGCTGATTTATTTAAGAAGTATAAAACGCCGGAGGATTACGTCTCGGTTCCGTTGGAGGAGCTGGAACAAGATATCCGTAAAATTGGCTTGTACCGCAGCAAAGCCAAGCATATTCAAAGTTTGTGTCGAATTTTGCTGGAACGGTACGGCGGCGAGGTGCCCAGGGAACATGAGAAGTTGGTTGAACTGCCCGGGGTGGGGCGTAAGACGGCCAACGTTGTCGTATCCAACGCCTTTGGGGTTCCGGCAATTGCCGTTGACACGCATGTGGAGCGCGTCAGCAAACGGTTAGGATTAGCCGGATGGAACGATTCCGTTCTCGAAGTGGAAAAGAAGCTGATGAAACGGGTACCTAAAGAGGAGTGGACGTTAACGCATCATCGCTTAATCTTTTTCGGAAGGTATCACTGCAAGGCGCAAGCCCCTAAATGTGATGTTTGCCCGCTGCTTGACGTTTGCCGGGAGGGCAAAAAACGTATGAAAACGCCGCAAAACAGGAAACCTAAGAAAAATGCGGCAAAATAAGATAACCCATAGGTGAGGATGAGAGACCACATGAGATGCATTTCTGTGTATACCGACAACTTTGAACAGTTCTCGGACGTATTTGAACAAGTTCTTGATTTGAATTTAGGTGAAAATGACGAACGTGAAGTGGACGGGCTAATGGTCAGCGATTCCGGTGAAGTGCCTGAGCATTACTTGGAGCGGATGTCAGCCAAACCGGAGGTTGTCGTGATGAAGGATAAAACACGAGGCATTACCATTTTACAGCACGGCAAGGTGTTTGAAGTCCTGCTTCCAACTGAAACCGCAGAAGTTGCGGTGAAGTAGAGCTTATATCCCTCTTTTTTTCAAAAAAGAGAAAATGAAATCCCCTCGAATGCGCTTGTGAAACTCACGCACATTCGAGGGGATTTTTGTTGTTAGAGCTTGTTCGTTCATCTATCGTTTCTTAGGCGCGAAGAGATCAGCAGCAGTCCGAAGGAGAATAGAATCGTGCATCCGGTTAACGCCCAGGCCAGCTGTTGGTTACCGGCATCAACGGCAAAATAAATAGCCGTCGGTATCGTTTGGGTTCGGCCAGGAATGTTGCCGGCGATCATCATCGTCGCCCCGAATTCCCCCAGCGCACGGGCGAATCCGAGAATAAAGGCCGCTTGGAGCGAACGCGCGGCGAGCGGAAGCACGATATAGATCAGCACCTGCCATTCCCCGGCGCCCTGCGAACGAGCGGCGTCTTTCAGATGCTTATCCACTTCAAGGAAGCCGGACTTCAACGTTTGATAGATCAGCGGGAAGCTGACAACAGCCGCCGCGACCACGGCACCAAGCGGCTGAAACACAAAACTGATGTGGAACAGGCGTTCCGCGGCCTGGCCGATCCAACTGTTTTTCCCCAACACCACCAATAAAATAAAACCGACCACGCTTGGTGGAAGGACCAGTGGAAGGAGAAAGACGGTTTCTACCAACGTCTTCCCATAAAAAGTGGCGGCGGACATGCGCCACGCCACCAACAATCCTGCCGCAAAGGCAATGATCGTAGCGGCAATGGACACTTGCAGAGATAAGGTGACTGGCTCCCAGAAGGAGTCCGAGAATTCAAATGTATGCATATATAATTACACCATCGGGGTGAACCCGTATTTGATGAATACTTGCCGGGCTTGGTCGCTTAATATAAATTCGTAGAAAGCTTTCGCTTCGTCGGGATGGGCGCTGCCCTTAAGCACGCCGATCGGATATTCAATCGGGTCATGGCTTTCAGGTTCTGCGGTCAAGGCCACCTTCACTTTGTCGGAAAAGGCTGCATCGGTTTTGTACACGAACCCGGCGTCAACATTGCCGGTTTCCACATAAGACAGCACCTGTTTGACGTCCTTCGTCAGCACCAAATGGGATTGCAACGTGTCCCAAAGCTGATGGTAGGCTAGAGCTTGCTGTGCGTATTTTCCGGCTGGAACCGATTCAGGGGTGCCCATCGCGATATCGCCGAGTTTGCTCAAATCGTCCATGCGTTGGACCACCACAGCATCTCCCTTAGGGACGATCAGGACCAAGTTATTCGTCAGCAGGTTAGTGGTGAGACTCTCGTTGATGAGTCCTTTGTCAAGCAAGGCGTTCATTTGTTTCGTTCCGGCGGACAGGAACAGGTCAACCGGTGCGCCTTGTTCAATCTGCTGCTGAAGCGTGCCGGAAGCCGCATAGTTAAAAGTCAGCTTCACTTGGGGATGTTCGGCTTCATACAAGCTCTGTAGTTCATTTAGGCTCTCAGTTAAGCTGGCAGCGGCGGAGATGAGCAACTGGACTTCTTCCGTAGAATCAGACGGGTCCTTGACCGGTGCAGACGAGGCAGCTGGATGGCCGCAACCGGAAGATAGAATGATCAGAATAGCTGAGAGTGCAGCTAGGATAGGCTCTTTCATAAATTTTTGCATAGGTAAACCACCTTAGTTATATCTAATTATAACTAGATTATACAAAGCATAACGAATTGTATAGACCCTTAGGGAATCTTCATTGAAAAAAAGAGGAATCCCCGGTAAGATGAGTCTAGTTGCATGAACTGATGTGGAACGGATGAAGGAGTGCGCTATGACCGAACCGATCTCATATACCGCCGAGGAAATCGCCAAACTGTTGAAGGTGTCTAAGCTAACGGTCTATGATCTAATCAAAAAAGGAGAACTTCCCGCTTACCGGGTGGGCAAACAGATGCGAGTGGATTCCACTGATCTGGAAGCTTATAAGCAGAGAGCCAAAGGCGGGACAGCGCCTCATGCTGCCGCCGGTATACCGGATTTCCAAGCGGCGCCCTATACTATGCCGCCTCGGTCGGATGTAGATAGGGGAGAAATGCCGAGCGGTGCGAAGACGCTGGTGATTACCGGGCAGGACACGGGATTGGATCTGCTGGCGAAAGCGCTGGAATCCAGACTTCGGGGGTGCCGGCCGCTGCGTTCTTTTGCCAGCAGTATGGACAGCTTGGTGGCCATGTATAACGCTGCGGCAGATATCGTGAGTACCCATCTGTATGACGGAGATACGGGTGAGTATAATTTGCCGTATATTCGCAAGTTGTTTATTTCCCTTCCTTATCTGGTGTTGAACTTTGCGACGCGGAGGGCTGGATTTTACGTCAAGCAGGGCAATCCGCTGGGGATTCGCTCCTGGGAGGATCTGGCGCGGCCGGGAATTCGGTTGATCAACCGGGAAAAAGGCTCCGGCGCACGCGTGCTGCTGGATGAACAACTGCGCAAGCAGGGGATATCCCCCGACTCCATCATCGGATATCACCAGGAGGAAACTTCACATATGGGGCTTGGCGGACGAATTGCTCTCGGTCAGGCGGACGTTGGAGTCGGCAGTGAAAGACCGGCGAAGATTGCCGGACTTGAGTTTATTCCGCTCACTCAGGAGCGGGTGGATCTCGTCGTCATGAACAAGCCGGAAAATCGCGAGTGGATTGCCAAGCTGCGCGAAACGTTGGAATCCGACGCGTTGCGCGGGGTGCTCTCCTCGCTAGGCGACTACGATCTGTCTCTCACCGGAAAGGTGTTGGCGGATCGAGAGGCCGGGTTATATTAATACATCTTGAACCGTCTCCGTTTGGGGGCGGTTTTGTTGTACAGAAAGCCCGTAGGGAGCTGCAATAGGGAGCGTTTCCAACCGCCCGGGGAAATGTTAAAATATGAATAATTAAAATGAAACTTGATTTCGCAGCGTGGAAAACGGAGGGGCATGGATGGATCAGACGATGACGAAAACGGACTACGAATTGCAGGAGCGGCTGCATCAGCTGCAACACTTGCTGGAGCAGGAAGGAGATGCTACTTCGGCGGCGGAGCTTCGAGAAGTGGGCGATAAGCTGGAACGGCGGGAGCTGGTCGCGGCGTTTTGCGGCCATTTCTCTGCAGGGAAGTCGAGTCTGATTAATACGTTAAGCGGAAAGACGGTGATGCCGGCCAGCCCGCTGCCTACCAGCGCCAATGTGGTCCTGATCCGGGAAGGGGAGCCACGCGCGCTGCTGACGCCAGCCGATCCGGGGAAACCGAAGGTCGAGGTGCCGGTGGACGAGGTGGCTGCGTATTGCCGCAATGGGGAGGAATATACCCGCGTTGAACTGTGGGATCGGGTGGAGCTGCCGCCGCGCGGCGGCGTTCTGCTGGATACGCCAGGGGTCGACTCCAATGACGCCGGCCACGCGATGGCCACGCATTCGGCGTTGCACCTGGCGGACGTCGTTTTTTACGTGATGGACTATAACCATGTATCTTCGGAGACGAACTTAAGCTTTGCCAAATCGTTAAGTGATTACGGCAAACCTGTTTATATGATCGTAAACCAAATTGATAAGCATCGGGAAGAGGAACTGTCCTTTACCGCGTATCAGGCTTCCGTCAGCCAGGCGTTCCGGAACTGGAATATTCAGGCGCAGGGGATCTTTTATATCTCGCTGAAACAAGAGAACGCCCCTGGCAATATGCTTCCGCAGCTGCGGGAAGTGATCGGCCATTTGTTTGCACGGGGAGAAGGTTTGCTGGAGTACAGTGCTTATGCTTCAGCTGCCCAGTCGGTTGAAGGATATCTGGCTCGTGCGGCTGCGGCGGAGCAGTCCCAGCGTGAGCAACTGGAGGCAGAAGCCGGCGGAGAGACGGACGTTTCCGCGATGGAGGAGGAGCTGCGGCAACTGGAACTGGCGGGTCCGTCAGGCGAGCAGCTATGGGAGACGAGAAAGCAGGAATGGCTGCACCGCATTAGCAGCCTGCTGGAGACAGCCCAACTGATGACGCCGCCGCTCCGGGAGCAGGCCGGACGTTATTTAGAGAGCCAGGCGCCGGGCTTTAAAGTGAAAGGCTGGTTCGCTGCCGGGAAGACGGAAGCGGAGAAGCAGAAGCGGCAAAGCGAATTTTTACAGGCGCTGGCCGAACAAGTTGAAGCGCAGCTGGATTGGCATGTGCGCCAGGAGTTGCGAGCGATCGGCCAGGAACTGGAGCTCTGGGGCGAGACTTGGGAGCAGCAACTCGACGAACGGATGCCGAAGCCGGCGGAGGCGTGGATCACGGAGCCGCTTCCCGGCGGGGCAATGCTGTCCGGCGAATCGACGCTGCATTACGCGGCAGCGGTAGGCGCTGGCATCGCCGCGCGTTATCGCCGCGCGGCTGTGGACGTGATCGACGCGCTGCTCGCCGCGCCGTCGCCGCGCCGCGCCGCCTTCGCTGCGGCGGCGCTCGCCCGGCGCGCCGAGCTGGCGGCGCGCCTGCCCGCGGCCCGCGCCCTGGCGCAGCTGGACGCGGCCGCCGAGGCGCGCGCAGCGCGCTGTGCCGCGCTGCTGGGCGCGCCCGTGCCCCTCACCCCCGGCCTGCTGCCGGAGGTGAGGGCAATGGCTGCCGCGCCACTCGCAGCAAGCGGCGCGGGAGCGCCTGCGGCGACGGGGACAGCGGGCAGCACCGCTGCCGCTGCTGGATCGCCGCCGCAGGCGAGGGCCGCCGGGGGCGATCCAGCAGCGGCAACGGCGCCCGCGCCCGCATCGGCGGCGCAAGAGCCGCCGGCTGCGCCTGCGCGCGGGCGCGCGCTGGCCGCCGCCGCACGCCTGGCGGGTGCGGCGGAGCGGCTGACTCCCCACCCGGCCTTTGGCACCGGGGTGCGGGAGCTGACCCGTCGCGCTGCCGAGCTGCGCGACGGCGTGTTCACCGTGGCGCTGTTTGGGGCGTTCAGCGCGGGCAAATCGTCCTTCGCCAGCGCCTTGCTTGGCGAAGCGGTGTTGCCCGTCTCGCCGCATCCGACCACCGCGGCGATCATCCGCGTGATGGCGCCGGTAGACGATCAGCGCCATAACACAGCCGCCGTCAAATTCAAGAGCCCCGAGGCGATCCGCGAAGACTTGGCCTACTCCTTCCAAGCCCTAGGCTTAGGGGAATGGAAGGAGACGGCTTGGATGGAGGCGGTCCGGCGCTTGAAGCCCGAAGATATTCCGGCGGCCGGCCGGGCGCATTACAGCTTCCTGCAGGCCGCCGCTGCCGGTTGGGCAGAATCCGCCGATCGGCTCGGACAGGTGGAGGTTGTGGAAGCCGAGCAATTCCGCAGCTATGCGGCAGACGAGACGAAAGCCTGCTTCGTGGCGGAAATCGATTTTTATTACCGTTGTCCGTTAACGGAACAAGGTATCGTGCTGGTGGATACCCCGGGGGCCGATTCAATCCACGCTCGCCATACAGGGGTTACGTTCCAATATATGAAGGATTCCGATGCGATCATCTTCGTGACGTATTACAACCACGCGTTCTCGCGCTCCGATAAGCAGCTCTTGAGCCAGTTGGGACGAATGAAGGGCAGCTTCGCTCTCGACAAAATGTTCTTTGTCGTCAATGCCGCCGATCTGGCGTCTTCGGAGGAAGAGTTGACGGCTGTTGTGGAGCATGTAAGGGACGGCCTTCGCAGCGCCGGAATCCAGCAGCCCAACGTATATGCGGTCTCCAGTATGCGAGCGATGGCAGCAAGACGGGAGAATACGGCGGAGGACCCAGGCTTCTCCCTGTTCCGGCAACGCTTCTCGACGTTCCTGGAGCAGGATCTTGGGAATCTGGCGGTGTCGTCCGCGGTGGAAATGATGAAGCAGATGCAAGAACGGTTGTCCAAATGGACGGAAGCTGCTGGGCAAAGCGCGGAAAATGCGGAGCAACAGCTTGCCGCCTTGCGTGGTCGCCGGGATCTGTTTGAGCAGGCGGTTGCCGAGTTTCTTCAGGTCGATATCGGTCGGGAATGGAGCCAGGAGAACGCCGAGCTGCTGTTCCATGTCGTGCAGCGGGTACGCCTGCAGGCGCTGGAGTTGTTTGCGGAATTTTTCCACCCCTCCTTGTTACAGGAGCATAACGGTTCGTTGAAACAGAACTTTACCGTTGCACTGCGCGGGTGGCTGGATCAGGTTTCAGGGGAATTGGAGCGGGAGCTGCTTGCGACCTCGCTTCGCTTGGAGCGCAAAGCGGAGGCGCTGCTTCGCCGGGAAGCTGAAGGCTGGTGCCGTCGGTATGAGGCGGCCCTGGATATGCCGCTCAGCTATTCCAGCGCAGAAACGAGCTGGAATACGCCAGCGATTCCGGAAGGCTTGCTGGACAGCGGATCGTTGGCGCCGGAAGTCTATTGGCCGTATTTCAAAAATCCCAAAGCGTTCTTTGAAGGCGGCGGTCGTTTGCAGCTGCGGGCGAAGCTGGAGGAGCCCCTGCTCGCCAAGCTGAAGGCGATCGTTAACGAGATGGAAACCTTCTTCCAGGAGCATTATGAGCGTGAAATCGCGTTGCGGAAGGAGCATACCGCTGAAATGTTCCGCGGTTTATGGACGGAATGGGAGCAGAGTATTCAAGGTTCCAAAGTCTCTCCGGAGGAGCTGACGCATTGGAAAAGCATCCTTGATCAAATCGGGCGGGATGTGGAGGAAATGAAAGCTTTTTATGATAAATAGGCGGGTTTCACCCGTGATAGAAGCCTAATATTCGAATTTACCGGATATTAGGCTTTTCTACGCTTTGCCGCGGAAAAATCATGATGTTAAACTGCAAGGGACTAAAGCCATGAAAGCGCATGCTTTCAGGCTGTGACAGGTTTCGCGGCGTTCAGACGACTCTCCCTGATCCTGCTGCTAAGACGTCCGGAACCGTTTGGTTGTGAAGAGGTATCTGAAGTACAGTTCCACAAACGGGTGTAGGAGGAGAGACATGGAGGTTCTTAGGCAACTTCGGGTGTATTACCAGGCTAAGTTGAATTACTTGGTGTTGTCGATTTTATGCTTGGCAGCTGCGACTGGGCTGGGGTTAGTTTACCCGATGCTGTTGCGCAAGCTGATCGATGATGTCATTTGGCCGGGGAATTATGGAGAGGTCGTATGGCTTGCCGCGACGGCAGTTTCGGTTGTGGCCGTGAAGGCGTTTCTGCAGTTCTTGCACGGTTTTTTTGGCGGAAGACTGGGGAATTACTTGGCGTATCGGTTGCGTAACGCATGTTACGAGAAACTGCAATTTTTATCGTTCCGCTACTATGACACGGCGAAGACCGGGGATCTAATGTCGCGGTTGACGGGGGATTTGGAAGCCATCCGCAACTTTGTGGGGTTTGGCTTTGCCCAGCTGCTGAATCTGATCTTGATGGTCACATTTGGATCAGCGGTCATGCTGTCCATTCATTGGCAGCTTACGTTAATCACGATGATTACCATCCCTTTCCTGGCTGGCGTAGCCCTCAAATTTGAGTCTAAAATTCATCCAGCCTTTCAGGAAATGCGTCTGGCGCTCAGTTCCTTAACAACCGCGGTTCAAGAGAACGTGACAGGCGTACGTACCGTCAAATCGTTCGCCCGGGAGCCGCATGAAGTGGAGAAATTCTCGCTTCGCAATGAGCGCTATAAAGATAATCAGATCTTCGCAGCCACGTTGTGGAGCCGATTCTTTCCAGTCATGGAGCTGCTGGCTTCCATCAGCGTTGCGGTGCTGCTCTCGGTCGGCGGGACCTTGGTGATTAAGGGCTCAATGTCGCTCGGCGATCTGGTCGCGTTCTTTAGTTTAATCTGGTTTATTATTGGTCCGATGTGGGGCTTAGGCTTTCATATCAACAACTATACGCAATCTAAAGCGTCCGGGGAACGGGTGCTGGAAATTCTTAATCAACCGATCGATGTGAAGGACAAAGAGCAAGCGGTAGAGCTGGACCCGGATCAGGTTCGCGGCGATGTCCGGTTCGACCGAGTGACGTTTGCTTACGGGAACAAAATGCCGGCGGTCGTAGATATCGACTTCCATGCCCCGCCCGGCTCCGTCATTGGCTTCCTTGGCGGCACCGGCTCCGGCAAATCGACGATCATTCAGTTGCTGATGCGTGCTTACGACGTGAATAAAGGCTGCATTTTACTGGATGGCCAAGACATTCGGGAGCTGAGCGTACGCAGTCTGCGCAGCCAAATTGCGACGGTGTTTCAGGAGACATTCCTGTTCTCGTCATCGATTAAGAACAATATTGCTTACGGCATGACCGACGTCACGATGGAAGAAATCATTCGTGCTGCTCAACTGGCGAAAGCACATGATTTTATTATGGAGCTGCCGGACGGTTACGATACCGTTGTAGGGGAACGGGGACTGGGATTGTCCGGGGGTCAGAAGCAGCGGATCGCCATCGCCCGCGCCTTGCTCAAGAATCCTAAAATCCTGATTTTGGACGATGCCACCAGTGCGGTGGACATGGAGACTGAGCAGGAGATCCAATCCGGGTTCAAAGAAGTGATGCGGGGACGGACCACGTTTATTATCGCCCATCGGATCTCTTCGTTGCGACATGCCGATGAAATCCTGGTCTTAAACGAAGGACGGGTAATCCAACGCGGGAAACATGAGGAACTAATTAAAATCCCAGGTCCATACCAGGATGTATACCGTATCCAATATGCAGACCATTTGGCTGGAGCCCTCGGGCATGAAGGGGAGGGAGAGGCGTGAATACCTATACCGCGACCAGGTCGAAATCGAAGTCCGGCAAGGATGCCGGCCTAGGTAAAATCGAAGAACGGTTTGTGTATCAGGACGATGAGCTGATTGATAAAGCGTTTGACTGGCAGCAATTCCGTCGGCTCTTTGCTTATATGAAGCCATATGCCAAGCAAATGTTGCCTTTGATCATCGCGATGACAGTGCTTGGTACCGTGACAAAGTTGGCTGTACCTTATTTGACCAGTTTGGCCATCGACCGCGCGATCGCCCCGGCGAACGGACAGACCAGCCTATCGTTGCTGTACGGCATCACCGCCTCTGTCCTTGTTCTGTACCTCATTCAATGGGCTTCCGGTGTCTACCGGATTAAGTATACGAATATCATTGGGCAGAGAGTCATCTATGATTTGCGCGCCGACTTGTTTAAACATATTCAGAAGCTCTCATTTAACTTCTTTGACAAACGCCCGGCCGGCTCGGTGCTGGTGCGGGTCACCAATGACGTCAATTCCCTGCAGGATCTGTTTACCAACGGGGTCGTTAACCTGATGATCGATTGTGTGCAGCTGGCCGGGATCGTCGTGATTTTGCTGCTGATCAACTGGAAGCTTGGGCTGGCGGTGATGGTTACCGTCCCGATCATGTTCCTCATTTCCACCAAACTGCGGCAAAGAATCCGGATGGCCTGGCAGGAAGTCCGGATGAAGAACTCGCGGATCAACTCCCATTTGAACGAGTCGATTCAGGGGATTCGCGTCACTCAGGCTTATACGCAAGAACGGGAGAATATGCGCTATTTCGATTCGATGAACCTGAGCAACAAGAAGTCATGGGATAAAGCGTCAGCGATGAACCAGGCGTTTGGCCCCTTGATCGAAATAACCGGGGGCATCGGCACATTTGTCTTGTTTGTACTGGGCGTCTACCTGATTCAGTCGGGAGAACTGACGATTGGTCTGTTGGTGGCGTTCAGCAACTATGTGGGTAACTTCTGGGACCCGATCAACCGCTTGGGGCAAATGTACAACCAGCTGCTGGTGGCGATGGCCTCCTCGGAACGGATCTTCGAGTTTATCGATGAGGAGCCAAATATCGCGGATAAGCCAGGAGCCAAACCGATGCCTGCGATCACGGGCGAGATCCGCTTTAACCACGTCGTCTTTGAATATGAAAAAGGGCGTCCTGCCCTAAAAGGCATCGATCTGGAGGTGAAACCCGGCCAGTCGATTGCCCTTGTTGGCCACACCGGCTCGGGAAAAAGCACGATCATCAACCTGCTCAGCCGGTTCTATGATCCTAGCGGCGGGTCAGTTGTCATCGATGGTGATGACATCCGCGACGTGACGGTTCAAAGCCTCCGCAGTCAAATCGGCGTGGTGCTTCAGGATACGTTTATTTTCTCTGGAACGATTCGGGAGAATATCCGTTTTGGTCGATTGGAGGCTTCGGATGAGGAAGTAGAAGCCGCAGCGAAGGCGGTAAATGCCCACGATTTTATTGTGAAACTGCCAAACGGATACGATACGGAAGTAGAGGAACGGGGGAACGTGCTGTCCATGGGGCAACGCCAGCTGCTGTCGTTTGCCCGGGCGTTGCTGGCCAATCCGCGGATCCTGATCCTCGACGAGGCAACGGCCAGCATCGATACGGAAACGGAGCTGAAGATCCAAGAGGCTTTGAAGGTGCTGCTCAAAGGCAGAACGTCGTTTATCGTAGCTCACCGGCTCTCCACCATCCGAAGTGCTGATAACATCATCGTGCTGGATCATGGTGAGATCAAAGAAATGGGTACCCACAGGGAATTGATGGAACGAAAGGGAATCTATTACGGCTTAGTCCAAGCACAGTTCCGTTATTTGTAACTTTTTATCGAAAAATATTTAGATTTTTAATTAGAACTATTGCAATCTTGCCCGTAAAGCCGGAAAATAGAGTAGGATACTAAAACGGCAAATTTATTAAAGGTGGTTTGGTCCAATTGAGTAGTGAGGCGTTAGCTCCGGCTTTGGTCATTCGCAAGGCTTGTTGCGACGATGTTCCACACATGCTTCCTTTAATGCGTCAACTGCGTTATCCAATGACGGCCAGTGTATTGAAGGAACGTTTAGAGATGTTGGAAGGCCAGCTGTTGCTAGGCAACCTGGTTGCGGAACTTGACGGCGTGGTCGTTGGGACAGCTTTTCTCAAGCAGCTTCAGACACACGACATGAGTAGACCGGTAACCCGGATTACAGCATTGGTTGTTGATGAGAAACACCGCGGCACAGGGATCGGAAGACGGTTGATCGAAGCGGCGGAGATGTGGGCCCGTGAACGGGGCAGCACAGATCTGGTATTATCTACAGCCCGCGAGAACCATCTTGCCGCCAAAGCGTTCTATGAACATTGCGGCTTCAGATGCACCGGCTACCGAATGAATAAGCCGTTGAACTAAGCTTAGAAAATTAAATTAAACAGCGTTGTAAGCGATAGCGCTCCGCCTTTGAAGAAGGGCGGGGCTTTTTTGTGTTCTACGGAGAAGACATCTGTGTAAAATTATTTTACTTTATTGACTGATAATCAAGTTGGAAATTGTAGTTTTACGTAGTCAAGGGAGTAAGGTGATTTCAGATGTCATGATTACTAACATAAATCGCGAACTAGCAAGTGATTTATGTTAGATAATATGACTGATACATAACACGAACGGGGCGAAGCCCTAGAACAAGATTGATCTGAGGAGGATGTGTATGAAGGGGAAAAAAAGAATTGCCTGGCTGGTTAGTGCATGTTTCATCATCGGGTTGCTCTCGGGGTGTAATTCGACCGGCAACGCGGCAAAACCGGCGGCTGGAAATACCAGCGCTTCTGGAGGGGGAGGTACGGTCATCAAGATCGCCTCGCAATCTCCGCTGTCCGGGGGCTCGGCCATTCAAGGGGAATCGATTAAGCTGGGCGGACAGATGGCGCTGGAGGAGCGTCAGGCTGAATTTAAGGACCTGGGATTTGATCTGCAATTCGTTCCTTACGATGACCAAGGCGATTCGAAGAAAGGTGTCGCCAACGCTGAATTGATCGGCGCGGATCAAGCGGTATTGGCGGTGCTTGGACATTTGAACTCCGGAGTATCGATTCCGAGCTCGGTTGTTTATGAGAAATACAATATTCCGATGGTTTCGCCGGCTAGTACGGCAACGGACTTTACAGACCGGAAGCTGAAGATTGCGAACCGGATTGTCGCTCGCGACGACTTCCAGGGACCGGCGGGTGCCGAATATGCCGTGAAGACGGTCGGGGCGAAAAATATTTTCGTTATCCAAGATAAAACTGCTTACGGCCAAGGGTTGGCCGATGCTTTCCGCAGCTCCGCTGAAGAGCTGGGAGCGACGATCGCCGGGTACGAAGGGATCACGGTAGGTGAAAAAGACTTTAACGGTGTTCTGAACCAAGTGCTGAGCAAGAAACCGGACTTTATCTTCTTCGGGGGGATGTATGCCGAGGCTGGATTGATTGTTAAACAGGCTCGTGAGAAGGGCATCACGGTGCCGATCATGGGTGGGGATGCGCTGGATTCCTCGGGGATGGTGGACATCGCTGGCGATAAGTTGACGGAAGTCGCTTACAGCTCGGTATCTACGGACGTTACGAAATCCAACAAGGACTGGGCGGAGAAATACGAAGCGAAGTTTGGCAAATCCGTGGAGAACTACTCCGCTTATGCCTATGATTCGATGAACATTATTTTGAACGCGGTAAAAAAAGCGATTGAGGACAATGGCGGCAAGCTGCCGACCCGTGAGCAAGTCCGCGATGCGGTCCGGGCGACCACTGATTTCGACGGGATTGCCACGAAGGTCAGCTTTGACGATAAAGGCGATAACGAATATGCCAAGGTCTTCATTTATAAATTCGATTCACCCACTTATCCTGGCACGATGGTATCCGAAATCGAACAGCCGAAGTAATTGGACGAACGGCAATAACGCAGAAGGGGTAAGGGCAAAATGGATATGATCCTGCAAACACTCCCCCAGGTTTTGGTGGACGGATTAACGTTAGGTGCGGTCTACGCGGTAGTGGCCATCGGCTATACGATGGTATACGGCATTCTCGAATTTATTAATTTCGCGCATGGGGAAATCTTTATGACCGGTGCATTTGTCGGCACCGCCGCCTTGTTGACGATGAACTCGGCCGGTTGGCTCGGCGGGTTGCCCGCAGCCTTTACTTATTTTTTGATCCTAGCGATGGCGATGTTGTCAACCGGGTTGCTGGGGATCGGGATCGAGCGGGTGGCTTATCGCCCGCTCCGCCGGGCTCCCAAGCTCATCTCATTGATTTCAGCGATCGGCGTGTCCTTTCTATTACAGGATATCGTCCGCTTTATCGCGGATCTCCGTACCGGGAATTTTATCGTAACCGGCATTTCTCTTTACGGAGAAAACTTGAAGCTGGGCGCATCCTCCTTATGGAGCGGGTTTGACGACGCTTTTCTGAAGACCAATACGATCATCGTTGTGGCGGTGGCTGTCCTCTTGATGGCAGGGCTAGATTTCTTCGTGAATCGCACCAAATGGGGAACCGCGATGCGTGCGGTAGCCCAGGACCGAGAGACGGCGTCCTTGATGTCCATTAACGTCAACAAGGTCATTGCGCTGACTTTCTTTATCGGATCGGCACTCGGCGGCGGAACCGGCGTTCTGTTCGCCCAACAGTACGGCACCATCGATCCGTATATCGGGTTTATCCTGGGGATGAAGGCCTTTACGGCAGCGGTGCTTGGCGGCATCGGCAATATCCGCGGCGCGATGTTTGGCGGATTGTTCATTGGTGTGTTGGAAATGTTCTCGTCCGCGAACCTGTCTGTCATCACAGGCGGTGCGCTGGGCGGGGAGTATAAAGACGTCGTCGCGTTTCTGATCCTGATCGCGGTGCTCATTTTCAAGCCGGAAGGGTTGTTCGGCAAAGCCGTGAAAGAGAAAGTGTAGGTGACCTGCCATGAATCAACTGAAGCTCTGGCTGGGCCAAAATCAACTTGCCCAAGCCTTGTTATTGACACTGTTTGTCTTTGTTACAGCGGCAAGCGTATATTTTTCGAATAAATCGGTCATCGCCTTCCTGCTCCTGCTCGGCTCCTTGCTGCTGCTATACTTAACGACCTTCCGAACATCGATTAAATGGACAGTTGGAGCGATTCTGCTGCTGGTGGTCATTCCGTTTGCTACCTCCGGCGGCCCGGCTCATCAGTCGTACATGGAGGTGGCCACGCAGTGCGGCATTTACATTGCGATGGCGTTAGGGCTGAACATCGTGGTCGGATTCGCCGGCCTGCTTGACCTTGGATTTGTTGCATTCTTCGCGGTAGGTGCTTATACGTACGCCATTTTTGCCACGCCGCAGGCCAACGAATTCATCTCCGGCCAGTTGTTTCCGCTGCCTGGAGGCGCGTTTTGGATTTTTATCGTGCTTGGCGGCTTTATGGCAGCCTTGTTTGGACTGCTGCTTGGTTTGCCGGTACTTCGGGTCAAGGGCGACTACCTGGCGATCGTTACGCTGGGGTTCGGGGAAATTATCCGGATTATCTTTAACAACCTGGATAAACCGGTGAATATTACGAACGGAGCGATGGGGTTGTCCTCGATTCAGCCGCCAAGCTTGTTTGGGTTATCCTTTACGTTTCCGAACCAGTTTTACTTTATCGTGCTGTTTATCTTGGCGATCGTGATTTTTGGCGTGAAACGGCTGGAGCATTCCCGGCTGGGGCGGGCTTGGAAGGCGATTCGCGAGAACGAGATCGCCGCACAATCGATGGGCATTCCGCTCATTCGCACCAAATTGACCGCTTTTGCGATTGGCGCTTCTTTTTCAGGCATGATGGGCGTGGTGTTTGCGGCAAAGCAAACGTTTATCGATCCGACAAGCTTTACGCTGCTTGAATCGATCACGATTCTGGTCATGGTGCTGCTGGGCGGCATGGGCAGCGTGCCCGGCGTTATTCTCGGCGCGGCGCTGGTTACGATTCTGAATTTGCAGGTGCTGACGGAGCTCACCAACTGGCTAAACCAGTTGACGCTGCAGGGAGTAATCCAGCTTCCCAGCTCGATCTCGCCTTCCAAGATGCAACGCCTGATCTTTGGTGTGATCCTGTTGCTCGTTGCCATCTTCAGGCCGAACGGCTTGATCGCCGCCAAGAACAAGAAAGTAGATGCCGCGAAGCTTAAGGCTCATCGTTCCGGCAATTCGTTAGCCACATTACCGCCCGCCAATCAACAAAGCGGAGGTGTAAGCCAATGACGACGATTCTGAAGGTAAGCAAGCTGGTGAAGCGCTTTGGTGGACTGACGGCGGTTGGAGGCGTTGACTTCGCGTTTCCTCGCGGCAAAATATCCGCTGTTATCGGTCCAAACGGCGCCGGGAAAACGACTTTTTTTAACATGATCACAGGCATTTATACCCCGGACGAGGGCACGATCGAGTTGGACGGTGCATCGATCGTTGGCGTTAAGCCCCATCAAATCGTCAGTTTAGGTATCGCCCGGACGTTTCAAAATATCCGGTTGTTTGGCAGTATGACCGTGCTGGAAAACGTGATGGTGGGGATGCATACCCATCTGAAGACAGGCATTTTCGGGACACTGCTCTCACTGCCTCGAGCCAGACACGAGGAGGAACAGGTGCATCAAGAGGCGTACCGCTTGCTGGAGTTCGTCGGGCTGCAAGAGCTTTTGAACGAACAGGCGGCGAGTCTGCCATACGGTGCACAGCGGCGGCTTGAAATTGCCCGGGCGTTAGCGGCGAGGCCGAAGGTGCTGCTCCTGGACGAACCGGCTGCCGGGATGAATCCGCGCGAGACAACAGAGCTGATCAGCTTGATCCGACGCATCCAGGAGGAAACGGGGATGACGATTATTCTGATCGAGCATGACATGAAGCTGGTGATGGAGTTGTCCGAGCATATCCTGGTGCTTGATTACGGAACGAAAATTGCGGAAGGTGGGCCGGATCATATTCGCTCCCACCCTAAAGTGATTGAAGCCTATTTGGGCAAAAGTGCGGTTCAAGGCAGCGGCAATGCCGTACAGGTCGAGGTGATATCATGAGCTTGCTGGAGTTGAAAGATGTCCACGCCTATTATGGAGCAATTGAAGCGTTAAAAGGTATATCCATAACCGTAGAAGAAGGGGAAATCGTTTCGTTGATCGGCTCCAACGGAGCCGGTAAGTCCACAACGCTAAAGGCGATTTGCGGTCAGGTCAACACAACCGGCACCATTTGCTTTAGCGGCACGGAGATGTCCAACTTGCCTCCGCATCAAGCGGCGTTGGCGGGAATCGCACATGTGCCGGAAGGACGGCGGATCTTCCCGCGTTTGACGGTGAAGGAGAACCTGGAGATGGGCGCTTTTTCCGTGCGGGACAAGAAGGTGATCAAGCAGCGGATGGAGCGAGTGTTCGACCACTTCCCGCGTCTCAGAGAACGGATGACGCAAACGGGCGGGACGATGAGCGGCGGCGAGCAGCAAATGCTGGCCATCGGCCGGGCCATGATGATGCAACCGAAAATATTGCTGTTGGACGAACCATCGATGGGGCTGGCTCCGATTATCGTCGAGCAAATTTTTGAGATGATCCAGCAGTTGAACCGCGAGGGGATGACGGTGCTGCTTGTTGAGCAAAACGCTTTTCAAGCGCTGCAAATTGCGCACCGCGGTTATGTGATGCAAACCGGAGAAATCATGATGGAGGACGAAGCGGGGGTGTTACTCGCCAACGAGCAGGTGAAGGAAGCTTATTTGGCTTAAGCCTGCGGCAGGCTGATCCTATCGTTGTCCGGACACTTTTGCACGATTATCCCATTGAATCCTATTAACAAACGAGAAATGAACTTCCGTATTCAAATTAACCACGTAGCAGAGACTACGTGGTTTTTGTTTGCTTATAAAATTAGTGCAGAATTAATTTGCCGCATAATACCGGCTTTGCTCGTATGCGGCTGCCGTGCGGCGGGAATAACAGTATTGCTCTCGGTAGGATTCGAGGCGTCCGCGGAACTCGAGTTGGAGATGCGGACAGCGGCATAGATCGGATGGGGTTGTTAATCCCGCAGATTTCTCCAGAAGGTTAACGCCGGCTTCTTGGAAGACCCGGCTGACGAACTGAGAACAGAAGTAAGAGTTTTCTCCGCCAAGCTCCATATTTAAAATGATCCCTAAGAGTCCAAGAAAGTTATAGGTGTAAAGCTCGTCGTTATCCTCGAAGGTTTTCACGAAGTTGCGCATGCGCATGTAATTCTCCGCGCTAACCTTGCAGCTGTATACAGCGCAGGTTGCTTTCTCGAATACCCCGGAATGAATGTCCTCTCTGACGAAACCGCCAAAGATCGGAATGAGGGGGTGTTTCCGCCCGAAGCTATAGACCTCGCGCAGTTCGGGATCAAATGCGATCGAGGCATGATTGTAGGGTGCTCTCGTATAGAGGCCGATCATTTTGGCCACCAGGGTTGTTGGATTGCTTAGCAGAACATAGATTTTCTTCTCATTGTTCATCATTTCGACCACCATTTACTGTTGATGATAGTTCCATTGGATATTAACATGGTACTAGGATTATGGGAATCCCAAAACGGACCGAAGGCGGAAAACAAACTAGACTAAGGTCTTGGTTCCTTCTCGCCGATCCGCATGATAATTTACTTTTGCGGACCGATACGTTAAAATCGGGGGGAAATCAGGGCATGGAAGAGGATGGTCCATCGATGTATAAATTGATCTTAGCCGATGACGAAGAAGATGTGCGCGAAGGCCTATTGGGCCTAATCGATTGGGAAGGTCTCGGTTATGTCGTCCTAGAGACGGCGGAGAACGGCAAAGAAGCAGTTGAGCTCGTGGAGAAGCATGCGCCGGACGTTGTGGTGACGGATATTCAAATGCCGTTTATGAACGGCTTGCAGCTTTCCGAGTGGATCCGTGAACGGTATCCGGCAACGAAGATCATCATTTTAACCGGGTACGAGGAATTTGAATATGCACAGAAGGCCATCCGACTGGGAATCGATGAATATATTTTGAAACCGTTTTCAGCTAGAGAATTGGCCGAAATTTTACGTAAGGTGAAGCTGCAGCTCGACGAGGAAATGGCTGCGAAGGAAAATGTGCAGCTGCTGACCGAGCACTACCGCAAAAATCTGCCGATCCTGCAAAGTCTATTTTTGTCTTCGCTCGTATCCCGGCGGCTGCAAGAAGCGGAAATTCATGAAAAATGTGAGCATTACGATCTGGACCTCAGCGGGGATCGATATATGGTGTCTGCTATTCGCATCGATTCCGTGCCAGCTCGGCGGGGATTAGACGAAAGTGAAGCATCGGGTAAAAGTACGACGTTGTCTCTGAAAGATACGAATGACACCCAGCTGCAACTTTTTGCTGTCTTTAACATTGCGGAGGAAATTGCTAGTCTCCATCCGAAATGCAGAGCATTCATCCATCATGACGAGGTCGTGGTGCTCAGCGTAGGGGAACCTGGATCGGACAAGCCGCTTGCGGACCAAACGCTGCGACTGTTAGATGAAATCCGGTTTAGCGTGGAACGCTTCCTCAAGTTGTCGGTGACGATTGGCGCCGGTTCTGAGGTAGGACAATTAAGCGAGCTTGCCGGGTCCTATGAAGAGGCGGTAAAAGCGCTCGATTACCGCGTTATCCTCGGGGGAAACAAAGTGATTTGGATTGAGGACGTGGAATCGCGGCAAACGGACCCGTTGTCATTAGATGAAATGAAGGAGAAAGAACTGGTGCGTTGCTTGAAGGTTGGCAGTGATCAGGAGTTGGTTCACCTTCTGGAGGAACTGTTTAAGGCATTAACGGACACCAAAGCATCGTATCAAGACTTCCAAGTATATTTGCTGGAGCTGCTGACCGCAGTCATCAAGGTTGCCAAAGACATCCGCGTTGACTTCGAAAAATTGTTTGGAGATGGGGCAGGGTTTCTTGGACAGTTCATTAAATTTTCGCATGCCGACGAAGCCAAAGCCTGGTTCCTGGATATTTGCATGAAGCTGAAGCAATCCATCGCCACAGATCGGCAATCCAGTTATAACAAGCTGGTGGATGAGGCGAAGGAATATATCAAGGCGCATTATGGTGACCACGATATCTCCATCGCTAAGGTATGTCAGCATCTTCATATCAGTACCGGGTATTTCAGTAACATTTTCAAAAAAGAAACGAAGACGACCTTTGTTAATTACTTGATGAGCGTTCGGATGGATGCCGCGCAAGATCTGCTGGCCACAACGGATTTGAAAGCTTTTGAGATCGCCGAGCGCGTAGGGTTTGCCGATCCGAACTATTTCAGCTTCTGCTTCCGCAAGAAATTTGGCATTTCCCCGAAAGAATATCGTATCGGAGCGAGAAGCTCATGAAGTTGTGGCGTTGGTTCAAACGTCTGTTTCAAGGATTTCATGTTCGTAATATTCAGGTGCTCATTTCTCTATCTTCGATTACGGTTACCGTATTGGCGGTTGTATTAGTCACAATGTTGCTGTACAACCGCTTCTCTAAGGCTGCGGAAGAGAACGCTTACTTAAGCCTGGAGCAAATTATTGAACAGGTTCATTCCAATCTGGAGCTATATGTCAGCGGGATGCAGGATATTTTTGACCTTGTGGAGCTGAAAATCTCCGTTGCTCCCAACTTGCCCACCAACGATCAGCTAGGGGAGCAGCTTCAGACCGTGCTCAGTACTCGGGAGGATCTGGTCTCCATGGCGTTGTTTACCGAGGATGGGAAGCTGGTGCGCAATGTGCCAAGGTTGCCCATGCGGCAAAACACAAGACTCCAGGAGCAATTATGGTTCGAATCGGCGGTTCAGAATCCCGGGAAGCTGCAATTTACTCCGCCGCACATTCAGAACCTGTTCAAATGGCAGTACCGCTGGGTCGTATCCATGAGCAAAACCGTGAACTACCGGGATCAAGGCGAATTGAAGCAAGGCGTATTGGTGATTGATATCAACTTCCGTACCATCGACGAGCTGAGCGGTCGGATCAGCTTGGGCAAGAAAGGGTACGTGTACATCATCGACGCCGTGGGAAATATCGTCTACCATCCGCAGCAACAGCTCATTTATGCCGGGTTGAAATATGAAAATCTGGAGCCGGTGCTGAATTATTCGTATGGCCGTTTTTCCGATGAGTTGGAGGGGGAGCCGCGGATTATCACGATTCAGACGGTAAAGCCGGCTGGCTGGAAAATCGTTGGGGTGGCTTATGCAGATGAATTTTTGACGACGAAACGGGAGGTTGGCGACTTTCTGTCCTGGTTTTTGCCTCTGGCTATCGCCATCATTCTGTTCGTTAGCATTTATGTTTCGGCCCGGATTTCGCAGCCGATTCGCAAGCTCGAACGTTCGGTTCAAATGGTGGAACGCGGAGATTTCGGGACGAATGTCTATGTTAGCGGCGCTTATGAGGTCGAGCAGTTGTCTAAACGGTTTAACTTGATGCTGCGCCGAATCCGTGAGCTGATGGATCAGATTATTCAGGAGCAGGAAGCCAAACGCAAGAGTGAGCTGGATGTATTGCAATCGCAAATCAATCCGCATTTTCTCTATAATACGTTAAATTCGGTCACCCGGCTGGCCGAGCTGGGACGGAACGAGGAGGTCGTAACGACGATTACGTCCTTGTCGCGGTTTTTCCGGATCAGCTTGAGTAAGGGGAAACATATCATCAGCGTGCAGGACGAATTGGAACACGTCCGACATTATTTAATCATTCAAACGATCCGGTTCAAGAACAGGTTCCGTTATGAGATTCGGGCGGATGAAGCTGTGTTGAAATGCTCAACCCTAAAGCTGATCTTGCAGCCGCTTGTCGAAAATGCCATTCATCACGGGATCGAAAAATCGGCCGAGGAAGGATTTATTGATATCGAGGCTCGTTTGGATGGGGATAACCTGATCTTCCAGATCCGAGACAACGGTATTGGAATGACCTCGGATACGGTGGAAAAGCTCCTCAGCGGAAACATCCGCAGTGAAAGGGGCTCAGGGGTGGGGGTGCGGAACGTGCAGGAACGCATCACGCTCTATTACGGCCCTGGCTATGGGCTTCATTTCGAAAGTGAACCGGAGGAAGGGACGACGGTCACGATTACGATCCCGGCTGTACAGCCGGATAGTCTGGAACAAGGCGGGATGCAGCCATGAAGCGTAAGCCGAAGTGTATCTATCGGGCAGGGGTCCTGTTAATGGCAGGGGCACTGGTTACGATGTTGACCTCCTGCGGTGGTCCCGGGAGCGGCGCGGATCATCAGCAATTTTATGACGTGGATATGATCGTCAAGATGGATCGCGGTGATTATTGGAAGACGACCAAGCTGGGAGCGGAGGTTGCGGCCAAGGAGTTTAATGTCCGGTTGAATTTTGTCGCCCCGGAGAACGAAAACGATGTCGACGGTCAAATTCGACTGATGGAAGAGGCGATTGAGCGGCGTCCGGACGCCATTATCCTGGCGGCCTCTGACTATGAAGCGTTGGGTCAGGTGACCGACCGAACCTCCTATTACGACATTCCGGTTATTTCAATGGATTCGGAGGTCGCTTCCACCAAGGTCAAAACTTTCGTAGGGGCCAACAACTATGAGGCTGGCCAGAAGGCAGCCGAACGGTTGGTTGAGCTCACCGGGCCCGTGAGTGAAATCGGGATTATTAATTTTGCGAAAGGCGCTCGTAACGCAAACCAGCGCGAGGAAGGATTCCTGGATTACGTCGCCCGCTTTCCCGATGTCCACGTCGTCGATATTCAATACTGTGGCTCGGACGAGTACCTCGCCTATAAGTTGACGGCGGATATGCTGAAGCGATTCCCGGATCTGGACGGCATCGTTTCGTTAAGCGCCGAATCTTCGATTGGAGCCGGCCGGGCGGTTAACGAGCTTGGATACGGAGGCAAGGTGAAGATGATCGCCTTCGACAATCCGCCGGAGATGCTTGAACTCTTGCAGGAGGAGAAGGTACAGGCGATGGTCGTGCAGAACCCGTTTAACAATGGATACATGGCGGTTGTTGCCGCTGTCCAGTCGGCCCGCGGCGAGAAGCTGGAGGATCGCATTCCAACGGATACGAAGTTGATTGATCTGAATAATATGCTGTGGCCTGAAAACCAGAAGCTACTGTTTCCGTTTGTGAAATGATAGCGAAGTTTAGACGGCAATCATGGTCAAGTGTTCTGGAATGAAAGATAGAACGAGCAAACAGCAAGTGATCACCGGGAGTCCGGGGCGCTTGCTGTTTGATGTTTTTTGCGGCGATCGCTATAAAGATTTAGATATTCAATTCGACATCATCAGAATTTTGATAGAAAAACCTTAGAATTTTGGATTCGCAATACTCCCGAAACCATGCATAATGAAAACGTATCCAAGAGGATATCACTTAAGAAATACACATTCAGGAGGTCAAAAAATATGAAGAAGCTTACAACGGTCATGCTGGCTGCAGCCATGCTGGGAGCGACGATGGTCGGCTGCTCCAACGGCGGCGATAAAGAGAGCAGCGGAGCCAACGGGGGTTCTACTCCTAACGTGGGCGTGGCGATTTACAAATTTGACGATACGTTCATGACAGGTGTTCGTAACTCGATCGAGAAAAATGCCGACGGGATCGCGAAAGTGGACATCGTTGACAGCCAAAACTCCCAACCTACGCAAAACGATAAAATCGACTTGTTCTTAACGAAGAAGACGAATGCCTTGATCGTGAACCCGGTTGACCGGACGGCGGCAGGGGTCATTATCGACAAAGCGAAAGCGAAAGACACGCCGGTAGTATTCTTGAACCGCGAACCGTTGCCGGAAGATATGAAGAAATGGGATAAAGTTTATTACGTTGGTGCAAAAGCGGAAGAGTCCGGTACACTGTCCGGACAAATTATCGTGGACTATTGGAAAGCTCATCCGGAAGCAGATAAGAACGGCGACGGCGTACTGCAATACGTTATGCTGAAAGGCGAACCGGGCCACCAAGACGCGGAGCTGCGTACGCAATATTCAGTCCAAGCCATTGAAGATGCCGGTATCAAGGTAGAGAAAGTTGCTGAAGACACCGCGATGTGGGATCGCGTAAAAGGCCAAGAGAAAATGGCTGCGTTTCTGGCAGCAAATGGCGACAAAATCGAAGCCGTACTTGCGAACAACGATGACATGGCTCTCGGTGCTATCGAAGCATTGAAAGCAGCGGGTTACTTCACAGGCGATAAATACATGCCGGTTGTTGGCGTTGACGCAACGGCACCAGCCCTGCAAGCGCTTGAACAAGGTACCTTGCTGGGAACGGTTCTGAACGATGCAGAGAACCAAGGGAAAGCAGCGGTGACTCTGGCTTCCTTGCTGGCCAATGGCGAAACGATCAGCAAAGACAACGTTGGCTTTGATATCACCGACAATCAATATGTGTGGATTCCTTACCAAAAAGTAACGAAGGAAAACGCTGCTGACTTCAAATAAGAGTACGGCGAGCAGGTTAATCAGCAGGACTTCTCATATTCGCTAGAACAACATGGGAGGTTCGATGCCGAAAGGTACGGACCTCCTGTTTTTTCACAGGGGATAGGAACACAGGAGGAAACGATGCTGTGCCTCTAATGCGGAAGAAATGATCAGGGGGCGAAAACGATGTCTGAATATATGCTCGAAATGAAGGGCATTACCAAGGAATTTCCCGGCGTTAAAGCGCTGGATGGCGTAACACTGCAGGTTCGACCGGGGACCGTTCATGCGTTGATGGGCGAGAATGGGGCCGGTAAATCCACGTTGATGAAATGTCTGTTCGGGATTTATAAGCCGGACAGCGGCGAAATTTATTTGAATGGTCAAAAGGCGGAAATCAACAATTCCAGCGATGCGCTGAAGCTTGGGGTTTCGATGATTCACCAAGAGCTGCATCCGGTACCTTTCCGCAATGTGATGGAAAATATCTGGCTCGGACGTTTCCCGATGAAAGGATGGGGACCCTTCCAATTCGTCGACCATAAGAAGATGTATCAGGATACGGAAGAGCTGTTTAAACAATTAGATATCGATTTGGAACCGGATACGATTGTCGGCAAGCTGTCCGTTTCCAAAATCCAGTCGATTGAGATCGCGAAGGCGGTTTCGTTCAACTCGCGAATCATCGTGATGGACGAACCTACTTCTTCCTTGACGAGCGTCGAGGTGGAGCACCTGTTCCGGATCATCAACGACTTGAAGAAGCGCGGGGTGTCGATCATCTACATCTCGCACAAAATGGAGGAGATTTTGCGGATCTCCGACGATGTAACGATCATGCGTGACGGTAAGAAAATCGGGACGTGGCCGGCATCGGAGATGACGACAGACCTCATTATCTCCAAGATGGTCGGGCGCGATCTCACGCAGCGGTTCCCGGATCGCCACAACAAGCCTAACGGCGTCATTATGAAAGTGGAGCATTTGACGTCTATTGATCCGAAATCGTTTAAGGATGTATCGTTTGAACTGCGCAAAGGGGAGATCCTTGGCGTGGGCGGTCTGGTTGGGGCGCAGCGCACCGAGTTAATCGAAGCGTTGTTTGGCCTTCGTGAAATTCAATCCGGCACGATTTCGATTCACGGCAAAGAGGTGAAGATCCGCAGCGCCAGCGAAGCGAAGAAGTACGGCTTGGCGCTGTTGACGGAAGAGCGCCGGACGACTGGTATTTTCCCGGTATTGTCTGTTCATGAGAATGCGGCTATTGCCAACATCGATCGTTATGTAACGCCTTTTGGCCTGCTGAATGAACGGAAGAAGAAGGCGGAAGCCAACCAAATGGTAGAGAAGCTGCGGACGAAAACGCCGTCGCCGAAAACGCTGATCATGAACCTTTCCGGTGGGAATCAGCAGAAGGTGCTGCTGGCACGCTGGCTGCTTACCGACCCGGAAATTTTACTGCTGGACGAACCGACGCGCGGGATCGACGTCGGGGCAAAATACGAAATTTATTCCATTATTACGGATTTGGCACAGCAAGGCAAAAGCATCATCATGATTTCATCCGAGATGCCTGAACTGCTTGGGATGTCCGACCGTGTCATGGTAATGTCCGAAGGCCGTCTGACGGGAATATTGGATGGAGATAAGGCTACGGAAGAAGAAATTATGCGTCTGGCAGCCCAGCACTAAGGATTTGAAGGAGGAGAAAATCATGAATACAAAGAAACTTCAGAGCTTTGTAACCGAAAATGCCATTTATATTGTCTTAGCCGTGTTGCTTATTGGCATCGCCGCTTATGATCCAAGCTTTATCGGACTCAATACATTACGTGATATTTTGATTCAATCGTCCACACGGGTAATCATCGCCCTTGGGGTAGCATTTATCCTTATTACCGGCGGTACGGACTTGTCCGCGGGCCGGATGGTTGGCTTGACGGCGGTCGTCTCTGCCTCTATGCTGCAAGAGGTTGATTATGCCCGGCGCTTTTTCCCGAACTTGCCGGAACTTCCTTTGTTTGTGCCGATTTTGATCGCGATTGTTGTCGGCCTGATCTTTGGTCTGATCAACGGGGTCATCGTATCCAAGTTTAAAGTTCCACCGTTTATCGCGACGCTCGGTACCATGGTTGCCATCTACGGGATCAACTCCCTGTATTTCGATACGGAGCCGAACCAATCCCAGCCGATTGGCGGTTTGCGCAACGACTTTACTACGTTGGGTTCTGGTTCCTTGTTCAGTAACTGGAGCTTCTCGATTCCTTATATCGTCATTATCGCGATTGTGGTTTGTGCGATTGTTTGGGTGATGTTCAATAAAACCCGGCTTGGCAAAAATATGTACGCCATCGGCGGTAACCAACAAGCTGCAAAAGTATCAGGGATTAACGTCTCCAAAAACTTGATTATGATTTACTCGATTGCCGGGGCGCTTTATGGCTTGGCTGGTGTGCTGGAAGCAGCCAGAACCGGCGGTGCTACGAACAACTATGGGAACATGTACGAGCTAGATGCGATCGCAGCCTGCGTCGTTGGCGGCGTATCCACCACCGGCGGGATTGGTACGGTTCCAGGCATTATGGCAGGCGTGCTGATCTTTACGGTCATCAACTATGGCTTGACTTTCGTAGGTGTAGGACCTTACTGGCAACAAATCATTAAAGGTGCCATTATCGTGGCTGCGGTAGCGTTCGATATGCGGAAATACGCAAGTAAGAAATAAGGTCTTTTTAGGATATGGATAGGGCGGCTCTGGAGCCGTCCTTTTTCCATTTTTTTAGCAAGCGGATGGCGTCGAAATATGTTAAAATTTGAGAAGAAACGAAAACTAGAATCGGCGATAGGAAATTCGGCTGGGAGGAGCACGCCATGATGAAGAAGTGGAGCAAAATCGGTTTGTCCGGGCTGTTGGTGGCAACTTTGGTTTTGGTGATGACGACGGGGCAAGGAGGAACCGGTTTCGGAACGGAAACGGCGCATGCTGCAGCAGCCGCCAGCAACTCCTCGCAGTCGAAGTTACTTGCAGCGGTCTACTTGAAGATCCAGACGGAGAACGCGTCCAAGGTAGTTGAGCTCGTCAACAAGGAGCGGAAGAAAGCCGGTCTGAAGCCGCTGATTGTACATACCAATCTGAGCAAAATGGCCAAAATCAAAGCCATCGACATGTTCAAAACCGATTATTTCAGCCATACGTCGCCGAAATACGGCTCACCCTTCGACATGATGGATGCGTTCAACATTACCTACATCTACGCAGGAGAGAACATCGGCAAAGGGCAACGTTCCGCCGAGGAAGTGGTTAAGGATTGGATGGAAAGTCCTGGCCATAAAGCGAATATCCTGAACCCGAAATACAAGCTGATTGGCGTTGGATATTATAATGGATATTGGGTACAGGAGTTTATTGGGAAGTAGAGGGATTCCTTCGCCCTATTGCTGACCGTGAAAAAGAATAACGACCACGGGCCGCTCTTGTCCGCCACTTGTCCATTGATGCGAATGGAAGGAAGACAAGCGGCTCCCAAATGCGGACGTAGACTCCCTTAGGTTCGTTATTCTTTTTCATCAAGCAATAGGACGTAGGAAATGTGGGCAGATGCAGGATAGAGCCCGGCTTGGGAGCTGGGCTCTTTGTTGTATTTTAGCGGAGTCTGGGGAGAGGGAAGTGTGTTTGTGAGTAGTCGGGTGTTGGTCTATTTTGACGGAGGGATTCAACGGGATAATGGGGTGCTAACGGAACGGAGAGACGCTATTTGGCGGTTCAGGCGGGATCGGGAACTCTAACGGAACGAGGTGACCTTATTTGGGGGATTGGGGCTGGAGAAGGGCCATCTTGAAGTGAATAACGTCTTCTGGTTCCGTTAGAGCGGGAAATAGTCGGGAAATGGGTAAATAAGGTCTCTACGATATTTTATTGAAACCTCCCGAACTTTGCAGCGTAAACATAAGCATAATCTGATATTTCAATCGGGAGGAAAGAGCAAATGTCCATTTTCAAAAGATTACGCGATTTGACCATGTCTAATATCAACGCTTTGATTGACAAAGCGGAGGATCCGATCAAATTGACCGACCAATATATCCGCGATATGCAAGAAGATCTCGAAGATGCGGAGAAGGCCGTTGCTGCCCAAATCGCGATCGAGAAGAAGTTTAAAGGCTTGTATGAAGAACAGCAAGCGTTGGTTGAGCGGCGCACTCAGCAGGCGCATCAGGCAGCTCAAGCGCAAAACGTTGATCTGGCTCGCCGTGCGCTCGAAGAGAAGAAAGCCGCTGAGGCGAAGATGGCAGAATACAAGGCAAGCTACGAGCAAAACAAGGCCGCAGCTGACAATCTCCGTTCGAAGCTTGAGGAAATGCGCAAACAGCTGACGGAAATGAAGAACAAACGCGAAACGCTGGTTGCCCGTTACAATGCAGCTAAAGCACAAAATGAAATCAACAAGACGATGTCCGGGTTTAACTCCGATTCGGCAGCAAGCGGCCTGAAGCGGATGGAAGAGAAGATGCTGCAAATGGAAGCTCAAGCCGAAGCAAGCAATGAGCTGAACGCGAAGGCGAAATCCTTGGATGAGGAGTTCGAAAGCCTGAACAAGGATGCAGCCGTGGAAGCAGAATTGGCCGAGTTGATGAAGCTCTATGAGGATAAAAAATAAGCGACTTGATTCTAAAGTGAGGCTAGACCAAACATGAGCGTATGGAAAAGACTCGGCAATCTGTTTGCCAAACCGGCGCCGCCCGTCGTGGAGAAGAGCATGCTCACGCTGGCCCCGGGCGACATCTGTGAGGTATCGCTCGTTTCCTACGAAGTGACCGGCCGGGTAGGTAATCGCGGGCGTAACGCGGTGATGCTGACGCTGCAGGACGGCAGTCAGATCCGCTATCTGCTGGTCGAGGATCGTGAGTCGCTGCAGTATCACCTCTATGAGCCGATTGACGGGCGGCTCAACGATCCGACCGAGGTACCGGGCCAGATGGACCTTGACGGAACCCTGTACTATTTGGAAGAAGAATACGGAGGTTATGTGTCGGTGGTTGGCAAGACGCCGTTCCTGCAAGGCGGGGAGCAGCATGTCTGGCAGTACCAGTCAGACGACGGCAAGCTGCTGCGGATCGAGTGGCAGAACGGGCGGTTTATGTTATACGAAGGCGCTAAAGTGATTCCGGCCGACATTAAAGTCATTCGAGCCAATTGAGGCCATAAGTCGTTGAAGCAACTAGGGTTCAAAGCGCGATGAAGCCTGATGAAGCGCGAGAACGAGGTGATCCCCTCGATTCCCGCGCTTTTTTTCGCCAAAAATACACAAAAAAATAACATCCCCCAGGCTGCCCATGCAGTGGAGGATGCTATAAATGGGTTATGCAGGGATCGAACCTGCGACCTGCCGATTAAGAGTCGGCTGCTCTACCAGCTAAGCTAATAACCCTCAAAGTAAGGTTTCTTAAGGACAAGAATTATTATAACTCTGTCGTTTTAAAAATGCTAGCCCTTTTTCGAGAAAATTTGCATCTCTTTGCAAGAAGTTTTATGTTATTTACATAAGTTGGAGAGTGACTCATCGTGAGCGAAATGTAGGACTGCGTGGAAACAGGAGGGATTAGATGAGCAGAACGTCCCGGATTTGGCTATGGGCGGGATTGGCGTCACTGATATCGACTTTAATTCTGCTCGCTGGATTCGTATATGCGGTGTCGGATATTGCCGATCCGTCGGCAGCTGCGGGTCATTCGCCGGCTCCACCGTCCCCAATGGAACCCGCTGTGAAAGCAGGAGCCTGGGATGTGACGGCCCTTGGGGATTCCTTGGCCAAAGGGACTGGAGACGATACAGGCAGCGGATTTGCCCGCCGGGCGGTAGAACTTTTTAATAAAGAAGGCACCACGTCTAAACTGATCAACAACTTGGGAATTAACGGTCTAACCACGAAAGAACTGCTGCCAATGCTGGACGATCCCGGCGTGAAATATGCCCTGCAGCAGTCGGGGATTATCCTGTTGTCGATTGGGGGAAATGATCTGTTTGACGGCACGGAGGCATTAACCTCAGGGCAGCAAGTCCCATCTCAGGCGGAAATCGAAGCGGCGATTGAGAAGAGCTCGGAGGATTTTGAAAAAATTGTAGCACAAATTAAGAAAATCAACGTGCAAGCGCTCCTCGTCTACGTTGGGTTATATAACCCGTTCAGCGATCTTGAGGGGATGCGCGAAATCGGAAACGATACGGTCGCGCGCTGGAACGCAATGGCGATGAAGACGCTCGGGGAATATGAAGGGACGTTGGTCATACCGACGTATGACTTGTTTACGAATAACGCGGCCCGGTATTTGTCGAGCGACCATTTTCATCCGAACGGGGATGGCTACCAGGCGATTGCCGAACGGATGGTCCAAAGCATCGCGCGCTAATGACGGTATAATGCTGGAGTTTACAATGAAGGAGTGAACGGCATGGGAGCACGGCAGCCGATCATTGCTGAGCAGCCTCAACCTGTCCTCAGGGTGCAGGGGCTTAAGAAGAAAATCGGACGGAAGTGGATCGTCCACGATGTGAACTTTGAGGTGTATGCCGGGGAGATTTTTGGGTTCCTTGGCCCGAATGGAGCTGGCAAAACAACCACGATCCGCATGCTCGTCGATTTAATTCGGCCAACCGAAGGCCAAGTACATATTTGCGGATATCATGTACAGCGGGAACCGGAGCTGGCGCTGCGCTGCGTCGGCTCCATCGTGGAAAATCCCGAGGTTTACAACTATTTAACTGGACGGGAGAATCTCGAGCATTTCGCCCGCATGATGCCGGGCATCGATGGAAAGCGGATTGAGGAAGTTGTGCAAATGGTTGGGTTGACTGGCCGGATCGATGATAAAGTGAAAACCTATTCGCTTGGTATGCGTCAGCGACTGGGCATTGCCCAAGCGTTGTTAGGCCGGCCAAAGCTTCTGATTCTGGACGAACCGACAAACGGTCTGGATCCGAAGGGGATCAAAGAAATGCGCAGATTCATCCGCCGACTCGCGGAAGAAGGAATGGCTGTATTTGTCTCGAGCCACTTGCTTAGCGAAATACAATTGCTGTGCGACCGGGTGGCCATTATCGGGCGCGGGCGCGTCCTCGCCGTCGGCAAAGTGGATGAGCTGATCCAGGCGAATCGAAGTTATGTCGTCTGGGAGCTGGAGCCTCGGGAACCCGGCGAGGTGCTGCTGCGGTCGACGAGCGGGGTCAACGTGGTCACCGAAGTCGGAAATGTACTGGACGATACGATCATCGCAGGGATTCAAGGCCGGGCGATCGTCACTCAAATGCAGCCGGAATTGATCCCAGGCCTCGTCCAGCGTTTGGTGCAGGAAGGGATCCGAGTGGAGGCGGTGCAGAGAGTGAATCCAACGCTCGAGCAGTTGTTCCTGGAGATGACGGAAGGTGAAAGCATTGAATAACATTCTTCCTTTAGTAAAAAATGAAACGATCAAGATGATCAAAAAGAAACGCTTTTACGTCATCTTGCTCGTGTTGATCGTGCTGGTTCCGATGTTTGCTTATGCCCAGCTGCGACAAGCGGAGGATAAACGGGAGAAGTTCGGGGCGGACTGGCGCAGGGAAGTACAGCAAGCGATCACGGACAACCAGAATTCGCTGGGCAGTGACCGGGTGCCGGAGGAATGGAAGAAATACCGTAAAATTTATATTCAGCAGTTGAAGTATTATTTGGAGCATGATGTGAATCCGCGAGAACCGGGCGGCGTCTCCTTTACCCGGGAGTTCTTGGATAACGCAGCCACACTGTTCATTCCGTTGTTAATTATGGGCGTGGGATCGGATATCGTCTCTTCGGAACGGACGAGCGGAACGGTCAAAATGCTGCTCACCCGGCCGGTAAGGCGATGGAAGGTTCTCTTGAGCAAGCTGATCACGCTGATGATGTTTGTGTCCTTGATCATTGTATCAACCTGTGTGATTTGCTATTTCATCTCAGGGTTATTTTTTGGTTACCGCGGATGGACGATGCCGGTATTTACAGGATTCCAACTGCGGGGGGCCGAAGTAGACATCTCGGGTGTACATGCCGTGCCGCAATGGTTGTATATATTCATGCAGGCCGGCCTGATCTGGTTTGTCAGCGTGGTGGTGGCTGCCCTGGCGTTTATGGTGTCAGTGCTTGTGCGCAGCACATCGGCAAGTATTGTCATTATGATGGCGACGCTGATCGCTGGAAATATTTTGACGAACATGGCTTCTTCCTGGACCAGCGCCAAATATTTATTTATGGTGAATCTTGGTTTAACGAATTATCTGGCGGGGACACCGGCTCCGATCGAGGGAATGACGCTGGGATTTTCGCTGGCTGTGCTGGCGATTTGGGGCCTTTGCGCCCTCGTCGTTTCATTCCTTGTCTTTACGAAACAAGATATTTTGAATTAAAATGGACAAAGGCACCAAAACATCTGTTCGACTACTACATACAAAGGTAGACTAAAGAATTAAAGGGGGAGCATGAATGGCCGAACAAATCGATTTGTTCGAGGACGTACCCGGCACGAATGCCGATGGCCCGTCTTCGGGATACGACGCGGACGACATTCAAGTGCTCGAAGGGCTTGTCGCGGTACGCAAACGGCCAGGGATGTATATTGGCAGTACGAGCTCGTCGGGACTACATCATCTGGTATGGGAGATCGTTGACAACGCGGTCGACGAGCATCTGGCGAAGTACTGCACGAAAATTGACATTACGCTGAACAAGGACGGATCGGTCACTGTACTCGATAACGGCCGGGGGATTCCAACCGGCATGCATAAAACCGGGATACCGACGCCGCAAGTCGTCTATACGATCCTGCATGCAGGCGGCAAGTTTGGCGGATCGGGTTACAAGAAATCCGGCGGGTTGCACGGCGTTGGGGCCTCGGTAACGAACGCGTTGTCCGAGTGGCTCGAAGTGGAAATTTATCGGGACGGAAAAATCCACCGGATGCGCTTCGAGTATTGGGTTGATGATAAAGGCATTGAACACGTGGGTGAGCCGGTTACTGGACTTGAAGTGATCGGCAACACGAACAAGACCGGCACGAAGGTAACGTTTAAACCGGATATTCGCGTCTTCACCGGCGGGATCGGATTAAACTACGATACGCTCGCGGAACGATTGCAGGAGATCGCGTTTCTGAATTCGGGCCTGAAGGTGACCTTGAAGGATGAGCGGGTCGGCCGTTCCGACGAGTTTTTTTACGAGGGCGGAGCCAGTCAGTTCGTGGAGTTCCTTAATGACGGGAAGGACGTGCTGCATGATGTCATCCATTTCTATGCGGAGCGGGAGGATATCGAAGTCGAAGTGGCGCTGCAATACAATGCAGGGTACACCGAAACGCTGGTATCGTTCGTCAACTCCATCCCAACTCGGGGCGGGGGAACGCATGAAACCGGATTCAAGACAGCTTACACCCGCGTGATGAACGAATATGCTCGGAAGAACGGCTTGCTCAAGGAAAAGGATAAAAACCTCGAAGGTAACGATTTGCGCGAAGGCATGATGGCCGTTATCAGCGTCAAGATGTCCGAGGTGGAGTTTGTCGGTCAAACGAAAGACCAGCTCGGAAGTGCATCGGCTCGAAGTGCGGTGGAATCGGTCGTGAGCGAGAAAATGGCGGTGTTCCTGGAAGAGAACCCGCAGGTTGCTCAGACGCTGATCAAGAAGGCGGTCCAAGCCTCCAAAGCACGGGAGGCCGCTCGCAAAGCCCGCGACGAAATGCGTTCGGGCAAGAAGCGGAGCGAAAGCTCCAACCTTGGCGGCAAGCTGACGCCGGCGCAGTCGAAGGATTATACGCGCACAGAGCTGTTTATTGTGGAAGGGGATTCCGCTGGCGGTTCGGCCAAGCAGGGGCGTGATTCGAAGCTACAGGCTATTTTGCCGTTGAAAGGGAAGCCGATGAATCCGGAGAAGGCCAAGCTGGCGGATATTCTCAAGAACGACGAGTACCGGGCGATTATTTCGGCGATTGGCGCAGGCATTGGGCCGGATTTCACCCTGGAGGACAGTAACTTCTCCAAGATCATCATCATGACCGACGCCGATACAGACGGTGCGCACATTCAAGTGTTGCTCTTGACGTTCTTTTACCGTTATATGAAGCCGCTGATCGATGCGGGACGGGTCTATATCGCGCAACCGCCGTTGTACAAGATTACTCGTCGTTCCGGCAAGCTGGAGACGGTGAGATATGCGTGGACCGACGAGCAGCTGCAGAACTACCTGAAAGAATTCGGCAAAAATTTCGAGCTGCAACGCTACAAAGGTTTGGGAGAAATGAATCCCGAACAGCTGTGGGAAACGACGATGAATCCGGAAACGCGGACCATGCTGCAGGTGCAGATCGAAGACGCCGCCAAAGCGGAGCGCCGCGTGTCTACGCTGATGGGGGACAAGGTCGATCCGCGCAAGCGATGGATCGTGGAAAACGTGGATTTCACGGAGTTTGAGGAATAGAAGGTGAATTGATGTGAGCATGCTGGAAAACTTTTTGCCGGCGTTCTTGGAAGAGGTTGTAGGCGACCGCTTTGGCCGGTATTCCAAATATATTATTCAGGATCGGGCGATCCCTGACATTCGCGACGGGTTGAAGCCGGTCCAACGCCGGATATTGTATGCGATGTACGATTCCGGTAATACCCCGGACAAACCGTACCGGAAATCGGCGAAGACGGTTGGGGACGTTATGGGGAACTACCATCCGCACGGGGACTCTTCGATCTACGAAGGGATGGTACGGATGGCGCAGCCGTGGAAGATGGGCCATGCGCTTATCGACGGTCACGGCAACTGGGGTTCGCAGGACGATGACCCGGCTGCAGCGATGCGGTATACCGAAGCGCGCTTGTCGGCGATCGCGATGGAGCTCTTGCGAGATATTGAGAAACGGACCGTGCCGTTTAAGGACAACTTCGACAATACGGCGAAGGAACCCGTCGTCCTGCCGGCCCGTTTTCCGAACCTGCTGGTCAACGGGGCCAGCGGGATCTCCGCAGGGTTTGCGACGGAAATTCCGCCGCATAACCTGCGCGAGGTGATTGATGCCTGCATCGCCTTGATGGAGAAGCCGGAAATGACGCTAGAGGAAATTCGGCTGTTCGTGAAAGGACCGGATTTTCCGACGGGCGGCATTATTATGGGCGAGGAAGGCATTCGGGAAGCTTATGAGACCGGGAAAGGCCGGATTTATTTGCGCTCCAAGACAGAAATCGAGACGCTACGCGGCGGCAAGCAGCAGATTGTTATCACCGAGATTCCTTATCAGGTGGTGAAGTCGCGCTTGGTAACGGCAATGGAAAACATCCGTCTGGAGAAAAAGGTGGACGGCATTGCCGAAGTGCGGGATGAAAGCGGCCGGAACGGACTGCGTATCGTTGTCGAGTTGAAGAAGGATGCGGATGCTCAGGGGATTTTGGCCTATTTGCTGAAAAAAACCGACCTGCAAGTCACCTACAACTTTAACATGGTGGCGATCGTTAACAAGGCGCCGCGTCAGCTGGGGCTCAAAGCGATGCTCGAAGCTTACATTGCTCACCAGCGCGAGGTTGTGACCTACCGGACGCAATATGAGCTGGAGAAGCTGGAGGACCGTGCTCACGTTTTGGAGGGCTTGGTCAAGGCGCTTAACATTTTGGATGAGGTCATCGCAGCGATCAAAGCCTCCAAGAACCGTCAAGATGCGCAAAACAACCTGCAATGGATGTTCGGCTTCACCGAACGGCAGGCCGATGCGATCTTGACTCTGCAGCTGTATCGTTTAACCAATCTGGAGATTACGACGCTGCAGAAAGAGCTGGAGGACATCCAGAAGAAAATCACCGTGTTGCGCGGCATCTTGGAAAGCGATAAGAAGCTGATCGCACTGATCAAGAAAGAGCTGCTCGAGATCCGCGACAAATACGGAATTGATCGCCGTTCGCACATTCAGGACGAGGTTGAGGAGCTGAAGGTCAACCTTGAAGTGCTGGTGGCCCAAGAGGATGTACTGGTTACGATTTCCCATGAGGGGTACATCAAACGTACCAGCATGTTGTCGTTTACGCGATCCGGCGGGGAGCGCGATGGCTCCGGGGTCAAAGAAGGCGACTACATGAAGTATCTGCTGGAGGTAGATACTTTGCAGAACCTGCTGATCTTTACGCAGCGGGGTCAATACTTCCTCTTGCCGGTGCACCAGATACCAGAGTTCAAATGGAAGGATAACGGAACGGCGATCGTCAACGTTATCCCGCTGGCCAAGGAAGATCGCATTGTCAGCGTGATTCCGGTGAAGAGCTTCGACGAGAATCCAGAGCTCAGTCTGGTCTTCGTGACGAAGAACGGTCAAGTGAAGCGAACCGAGCTGAAAGAATACGAAACGAAGCGTTCCGGTGCGGTGGCCGCCTGCAAGGTTGGCGACGGCGATGAAGTGCTGAGCGTCACGGTCAGCCGGAACAACCAGGAAATTCTGCTATTAACGAAGCAGGGAATGGCGATCCGGTTCGCCGAAGATGAAGTGAACCCGATGGGACGGGTATCCGCAGGGGTACGCGGGATCAACCTGAAGGATGACGATGAGGTTGTTGCCGCGCTCTGGGTCGAAGGCGAGGAAGGCGAAGTCCTTGTCGTATCCGACTTGGCTTACGCGAAGCGCAGCCTGCTGCTGGACTATCCGGTACAAAGCCGGGGCGGCAAAGGTGTCCAGACGTTTGAATTTAAGGAAGGAAAACGCGTCAAACCAAACGGCAGCCGCTTAGTTGGCGGTATTCATTGCAAGGAGCCGGTGTTGTTACAGGCCGTCACGAAGGAAGGGCAAATGCACACCTTCAGCTCGGAAGATGCTCCAATCGCGGACCGGAAGTCCATAGGGAAAGCGATGATGTCCGTAGACAAAAACGACGAGATCGTGGATCTCTTCGTCAAAGAATAAGCGATCAACTCCGGGGAAGGGCTTGAAACTTTCCCGGAGTTTTTTTAAGCAATCCGTAGTGAAGGGGGGGATGGAGAATGGCGGAAGCGCATTTCCTGTCGCGGTTATCCGCGCCGGCTAGACGAGCCTTGGAAGCAAATGGCGTAACGACTTTGGAGAAGTTGGCCGAGCTGAGTGAGCAAGAGGTGCTGCGATTTCATGGCATGGGCCCCGCTTCCTTGCCTAAGCTGAGAGAGGCTTTGCGTGCGCAAGGATTAACGTTTCGGAGCTAAAATCGAGCCTTGAACTGCTCCCTCGTGATCCTCGGTAAGATGATCGATGAATGCTTGGAGCGTAGGATCCATAAACGTACTTCTGCGATAGACTAACCCGACGTTTTTGTGCGGAACGGGCTGTGCCAACGGGACAACGGTGATTCCGCCGCGGCGGTTCGTGCTAGTTAACGTCCGGGCATAAGAGCCGGGGAGAACCGTACCTCCGACGTGGTGGATGACCATCTGGACCTGGGATTCCATCGTCGACAGCTCCATGACTGGCCGGATCTCAATGCCCTGATCAGCGCATGCCGTATCCAGCAGTTGCCGCACGTAAAACTTCGGCGGAAAGAGCACCAGCGGCAGCTGTGCAACCTGCTCCAGCGTCACTTCCGGCAGCTCCGCATAAGCATGCTGGCTGGAGACAACCAGCACCAGCGCCTCGTCGAACAGCGGTCGGCTGACGATTTGCTCATCCTGGAGCGGCAGAAACACGACGCCGAGATCCAGCTGGTTGGCGAGCAGTCCGGCTCTGGTCTCTTCGGTGGCGAGCTCAAGCACCGTCAGCTCAATTCCGGGGTACTGACGGTGGAAAGAGATCAGCTTGTCTTCCAGCAGGTGGTTGCCGGAGCATCCGATGCGGAGCTGCCCGCGCTGTACGCCGGTAATCTGGCCGATTTCCAATTTTGCCTGCTCTACCTCATAAACCACCCGGCGGGCGTGCTCCAACAGGATTGCTCCTGCTTGGGTCAGGTAGTTTTTTTTACCAATCCGTTGAATGAGGGCCGTCCCCAGCTCTTGCTCCAGCAAGCGAATTTGGTGGCTGAGCGTGGGCTGCGTAATCCCCAGTCTTTCCGCAGCTTTGGTGAAGTGCAAATCCTCCCCGACCGCGATGAAATATTCCAATAAACGATGCTCCATAGCGGATCATTCTCCTTAATACATAGATGTTGTCAATGATTATAATTGAAACGATGTTATTGATCAATGAAGAAAGAATCGGTATAGTGAAAGACAGAGTAATTATTGCTTCGTTAGTTCGTGAATCCGATAAAGGGAAAGAGGAAATGAATATGGGAAATTGGTCCATCACATTAACGACGGCTAAAAAAGCGAAGCCGGCTGCCGATCAGCTGGGCTTTGGCAAATATTTTACCGATCATATGCTGCTTATGGATTATACGGCAGATCAAGGCTGGCACGATCCGCGAATCGTGCCGTATGGACCGATTTCGCTGGATCCATCGGCGATGGTGTTCCACTACGGGCAAGAAGTGTTTGAGGGTATGAAGGCTTACCGGACACCGCAGGGAGAGCTCGTATTGTTCCGACCAGATATGAACTTACGCCGGTTGAATCATTCATGCGAACGTCTTGGGATTCCTCAGGTGGATCCGGAGGAAGTGCTGGAAGGTATTTGCCGCCTGCTCGCTTTAGAGGAAGAGTGGATGCCGGAAGGCGAAGGCAATTCTTTATATATCCGACCGTTTATTATTGCCACTGAAGCAGGTCTTGGGGTGCGGGCCGCAGAGGAGTATCGGTTGATCGTCATTTTATCGCCGGTTGGGGCTTATTATCGCGAAGGCATCCATCCGGTGCGCATTTATGTGGAGGATCGGTACGTTCGGGCGGTTCGCGGCGGTACCGGTGAAGCGAAAACCTCGGGGAACTATGCCGCAGGCATCAAAGCCCAGGAAGATGTCAAATCGCTGGGCTTCTCCCAGGTGTTATGGCTTGACGGAATCGAGAAGAAGTATATCGAAGAAGTGGGCAGCATGAACGTGTTCTTCAAGATTGCCGGGGAAGTGGTCACTCCCGAACTGAACGGCAGTATTCTGGCTGGTGTCACGCGGGACTCGGTCATTCATCTTCTTCGGGAGTGGGGAGTTCCCGTTAAGGAACGCCGGATCTCGATTGAAGAGCTGTTCGAGGCCCATAAGGAAGGGAAACTTGAAGAAGCGTTTGGCACCGGAACGGCGGCGGTCATCTCTCCGATCGGCAGCATGACGTGGGAAGGTCATGACATGGAGATTGCTGGAGGCCAAACCGGAGCATTGTCGGCAAAACTGTACGAGACATTGACCGGAATCCAACGCGGAGAGCGGGAGGATTCCTTCGGATGGCGGTATTCCGTCCGTTAAAAACAACGGGATGGTGCCCCTTTGCCGTAAACCCTTGGATAATTGCTTCAAGGCAGCAGGAATTTGCGAAGGAAGCAGCGAATTATCCAAATGGTGATGTAAGGCAAGGAGGGATAAGATTGCATACCGCTGAATTTGCCAGATTGCTTGATCTCATCGTGAAGGATTATCAGACCCACATGGAGGAGGAGCTGGCTCCCACACTAACGACGTCGCAGTTGACCGTTCTGGAGCTGCTGGAGCAGCAGGGCAATCTGAAGCCGTCCGATTTGATTCCGTTTCTTTCCACGACGCCGGCTGCAGTAACGATGCTTCTGGACCGTATGGAGCGGGGCGAACTGATTCGCCGCGACCGGGATGAGAACGATCGCCGCAACGTGTGGGTATCAATTACGGATAAAGGACAATCCGAAGTTCGCCGGGGGATCGAAGTTCGCAACGCCTACTTAAGCGGCGTGTTGAATCGCATCTCAAGCCATAATCAACAACTGCTCGTATTTCTGTTGGGCAAAATTTCGGGAACGAAATAAGGAACTTGCCTACGAGGGAGTCTAATGAATAGGCGGGACGTCAAGGAGCTGATTTGTCAGCTTTAGACGTCCCGCCTTTTTTCACATCTCGATTCCGTTCCCCCCAGCCTGCAGCAACGCTGCAAGGCGGGTATACGTTTCTTCCTTCCACAGGTCCCACGGATACGCACGCGGCGGGAGGGAGATCAGATCGATCGGCTCCTTCGTCACCGGGTGCGGAAACCCAACGTACAACGACCAAAGGGCGATTTGTTGGCCTGGTTTATTCCGCCCTGCGCCATATTTCTGATCGCCATACAGAGGGCAACCGATGTGGCTCAGTTGCACTCGGATCTGGTGCGGCCGGCCGGTATGCAGCTCCACCTGCACAAGGCTCAGCTGCTCCGATGCAGAAGTGCCAAGCACCCGGTAATCGAGCCGCGCCTCTTTGCCGCCGGGCGTCCCCGCTGGAACGACAGACACTGTATTGGTGCGTTCGTCTTTAAGCAGCGTATCCGCCAAACGCCCTTGCCGCTGCGGCGGCGTTCCGTGTACGACAGCGACATATGTTTTGCTGAATCGGCGGCTTCGCACCATCTCCGCTAACCGTGAAGCGGCTTTGGAAGTCTTGGCGAAGATCATGGCACCTCCGACCGGACGATCCAGCCGATGCACAAGTCCGAGATACACGTTACCGGGCTTGCTATACCGCTCCTTGATGTCCGCCTTCAGCAAATTCAGCAGATCGGGGTCTCCGCTGGCATCCTCCTGGGTAGGGATGTTCACCGGCTTCTCAATGCCGAGCAGATGGTTGTCTTCATATAGGATCGCCATCGCCGGCTGTCCCGAGGTCCGCTTGACTTCAGAAGTCATCGCTTATTCCTCCCAGCGTCCGAGAATGCCGCAAGGAAGATGAAGCCCTGAGCGGGTGATCGGCAGGCCCAGTTCACCGGCCGAGATCCGTCCCCCGTAACGCTTCTTGACGGTCATCGTCAGAATGTTGTTCAGAACGGTAGGCGAAATGCCGGTCGTATACGAGTTAATAAGGAAGAAGAGCGGCTTGTCCGACAGGATCGACAAGCAAGACTCTACAAACGGGTAGAGGCTCGTCTCCAGCTTCCACATCTCACCGCCCGGACCACGCCCGTAGGACGGGGGGTCCATGATAATCGCGTCATAACGGTTGCCGCGCCGTTGCTCCCGCTGTACGAACTTGAACACGTCATCTGTAATGAAGCGTACATGGCGGTCAGCCAAACCCGACAGCGCCAGGTTCTCCTTGGCCCATTGGACCATCCCTTTCGCTGCGTCGACGTGAACAACCGAAGCGCCAGCCGAAGCTGCGGCCACGGTGGCCCCGCCAGTATAAGCAAACAGGTTCAGCACCTGAATCGGCCGACCCGCGCCGGCGATCTTGTCCATCATCCACCTCCAGTTGGCGGCTTGCTCCGGAAACAATCCGGTATGTTTGAAATTGGTGGGGCGGATATAAAATTTCAACCGGTCATAGGAAATCGTCCAACGGTCGGGGATCTGCTTCTTCATCTCCCATTGTCCGCCGCCGGAGGAGCTGCGATGGTAATGCCCGTGCACATCGCGCCAACTGCGATCTTCATTGGCGATCGGCCAGATGATCTGCGGATCGGGGCGCCGCAAAATGACGTCCCCCCAGCGCTCCAGCTTTTCTCCGTTTCCGGTGTCCATGACTTCATAATCCTGCCAATCATTTGCTACATACATGTGTTGATCCTTCCTTCCGCCGCCTTATGCGGCTCGCCCGTTCGGGCATGTCCTTAAGTTCTGTAGATTCGGTAGTTATTGTACCTTATTTTTCTATCGACATGCTACCTTCCTGGTGAAAACGATCTTCAATTCATTCCGCGGATGTGGTAGTCTTTTAATAAAATGCTAAGTTTTAGAGGATCAAGGAGAGAGCATTGGAAATGTTACGTCGTTTTTTTTCATATTACCGGCCTTATAAACATTTGTTTATTCTGGATTTCACTTGTGCGGTGGTGGCGGGTCTGCTGGAGATCGGGTTCCCGGTCGCCGTTAACCAGTTCGTGGACAAGCTGCTGCCGGGTCGCGACTGGGCGCTGATCATTTGGGCTTCGGCTGCGCTGCTGGGCGTATATCTCTTGAATACGGCGTTGAACTACATCGTCACGTACTGGGGCCATATGCTGGGGGTTAACATCGAAACGACCATGCGCAGAAAGATGTTTGATCATCTGCAAAAGCTGTCCTTCCGCTTCTATGATAACCATCAGACCGGACAACTGATGTCGCGGATCTCCAACGATCTTGACGATATCGGAGAGCTGGCGCACCACGGACCGGAGGACGTCTTTATCGCCGGTATGACCCTGATCGGCTCGTTCCTGCTGATGCTGTCGATTAACTGGAAGCTGGCGGTACTGACCTTCCTTGTTGTGCCGGTGCTGGTTTGGGCGGCGCTATATTTCAATGGCAAAATGTCTAATACCTATCGTGGCTTGTTTACCGCACTCGCGGATTTCAATTCCCGTGTAGAGGAGAATATCGGCGGGATTCGCGTCGTTCAGGCGTTTGCTAACGAAAAGCACGAACAAAAGCTGTTTGAGGAAAATAACAAGGCCTATCGCGCTATGAAGCTGTTGGCTTACAAAATCATGGCCGGCAGCTTGTCCATCAACTACATGCTAATGCGGCTTGTTTCGTTGTTCGTCATGGTTTGCGGGACTTGGTTTGTCATTCAAGGGGAGTTGACTTACGGGGAGTTCGTTGGTTTCTTGTTACTGGCGAACGTGTTTATACGGCCGATTGAGAAAATCAATGCGATCATCGAAATCTATCCGAAGGGGATTGCCGGATTCAAGCGTTATCTGGAAATTATGGATACCGAGCCGGACATAGCCGATGCCCCGGATGCGATCGAGGTTGGAACGCTGAAGGGAGACATTCATTTCGATCGGGTTTCTTTCGGTTATGAAGGGGCGTCTCCCGTGTTGGAGGACGTCAGCTTGAAGATTCGAGCCGGGGAAACCGTCGCCTTCGTAGGGCCGTCAGGTGCCGGCAAAACTACGCTATGCAGCTTGCTGCCGCGCTTCTATGATGTGGATGGCGGACGGATCACCATCGACGGGATGGATATTCGCGATCTAACTCTGTCCTCATTGCGGCGCAATATAGGGATTGTACAGCAGGACGTTTATCTCTTCTCGGGGACGATTCGTGAGAACATCGCTTACGGCAAGTTGGAGGCAACGGAAGAGGAGATTTGGGAGGCAGCGCGGCGGGCGCAGCTCGAGGATTTCATTCGCTCGCAACCGGAAGGATTGGAGACGGTGATTGGTGAACGCGGTGTCAAGCTGTCCGGCGGGCAAAAGCAACGGCTGGCGATCGCAAGAATGTTCCTGAAAAATCCGCCGATCCTGATTTTGGACGAAGCGACATCCGCCCTGGATACCGAAACGGAGCAGGCGATCCAGCAATCGCTGGCCGAGCTGTCCGTGGGAAGAACCACACTCGTGATCGCTCACCGGCTGGCCACGATCAAGAACGCTGACCGTATCGTTGTAGTAACGGAAGAGGGGATTACCGAGCAGGGACGCCATCAGGAGCTGATGGCCGCCGGAGGCCATTACAGCCGGCTGCATCAGGCCCAGTTTGGACATTTGAATGCTTAAATGAACGAAGACCGCAGGAGCTCTTCCGTAGAGCCTGCGGTCTGATTCGTTTTAGAATCAACGCAAATAAGCATAGTAGTCCTGGGATCGACAAACCCGAAACCCCGTCTGTTCATAAAGTTTCTTGGCTTGGGGGTTGTTGAGTGCGACTTCCAGCCAGATTTCAAAGCCTTTGGCACGTTCGCGTTCAACTACCTGACGCAAAGCAGTACTACCGATGCCTTGCCCCCTCCGGGATGAAGTAACAACAAAGCCGTAGATCCAAGCCTCCTGATCACGACGGGACACCCGAATTTTCCCAACGGCTTCGCCTTCATGCACGATGAGCTCGTTCTGACGAACTTCTTCCTCCGTTAACTTCTCGTAGTACAACCGGGTTTCCTCCGGATGGAGATCAAATCCCTCCTGATCGAGGCGAGCGAGCAGCGGCCGTTCCGCGTCCTCCGCGGATCGAAGCGTGATCTGAGTCGTTCTGGACGGAGCATTCGCGCAAGCCACTTTAGGGGAGTGTTTCATTTGAAATTCGCTGAATTCATAGCGGCAAGGATAGGTGGCAAGGAAATGCTTGGCCGAGTCGGAGTTCCCAGGTGCATTCAAAAGGATCTTCGGATACGAACCCACTGTAGCTAGGTTTAAACCACGCCGCAGCAGGGAGGTGAAAATACCCTGTCTGCGGTAATTCGGGTGAACCATGCCGCAGACCTCCAGCGTGCTTCCGAACGGATACAAGCCTAAAAAAGCGACCAGTTGCCCGTCGCGGAACTCGATCAAATCTGCGGCACTCTCTTCCTTGCGGGAGTGTAAGGTGTCCCAATTTAACTTCAAAGCAATTCCATCATGCTGCTCTACGTGTTGTTGGAGGGCTTCCACGTCAGCCCATGTCCATGTTAGATTCATGCCAGCTCACTTCCCTTCATTCGTATTCTAGCGGATCGGAAGGAAATTGGCACGTGAAATCGTGGGCATCCGCGCTTGACATATCTCAAGTACGGGGGTAGCTTGAAAGTACTGCAAATCTACTTATTTTTTCGGAGGTACTAGGAATGAATATCATCGAAATGGAACAAGTGACTTGGTTCCGGGATGGGAAAGCCGTATTAAACGGCATCGATTGGACGGTCCGCGAGGGAGAACATTGGGCGATGCTAGGCTTAAACGGTTCAGGCAAAACGACGTTGCTCAACATGATCAGCGGCTATCTCTGGCCGACATCTGGCCATATCAGCGTACTGGGGAACCGGTTTGGCGAAGTAGATTTGCGGGAGCTGCGCAAAACGATTGGTTGGGTTAGTTCTTCGATGCAGGCCAGACTGCACGGGGGGCAAAAAGCCGAAGATCTCGTGGTAAGCGGCAAGTTTGCCTCCATCGGACTTTACGAGAAGCCAACGTCAGAGGATTACGACCGGGCTGCAGCCTTAATGAACCGGCTCCACTGCAGCCATTTACATGGACGGACTTACCAGACCTGTTCCCAAGGTGAACAGCAAAAGCTGTTGATTGCTCGGGCGTTGATGGCTTCTCCCCAGCTGCTCATCCTGGACGAGGCAACGAACGGTCTGGATTTCATTTCCCGGGAAGGATTGCTGGACAGCATCGCACAGCTGGCCGCCGAACCGAACACGCCGCATATGCTGTATGTAACGCACCATACCGAGGAAATTTTGCCGATTTTCACGCATACGTTGCTGCTCCGGCGGGGAGAAGTCTACGCGCAAGGGAAAACGTCGGATGTCCTGAACGAAACCGGGTTATCCGATTTCTTTGAAACGCCGGTGGCTTTGCGATGGAATCAGGAACGAGCTTGGCTGTCGACGAAATAAGCCTTAACCCGTCGGGGTACTCCCGGCGGGTTTTGCTGTTTTGGAGCCGGAGGCTTTTTTGCGTATTGCAGCCACTAACCAATAGAAGCTGGGGATGAGAAATTCGGCGAAAAAGAACATCGGCGCCCCTTCCCAGGACAGGAAAGAAATAATTTCCGGGGGGGTTCTGGCAATCGACATGGCGTAAATGGATACAAAGGCGACAACCGGCAGCGTGAACGGTTTATGATCTTTCACGCCGGTCAATTGGGCAATGCATAAGACCGCGGTGAATACCACAAACGCAATTTTGACAAAGATGCTGGTCAGCCACAAAATAATTAAGATCGGATCCATCGTTTCGATAAATGAGCCAACGCGAATGAAACGAACCAGTTCCATGTCAGGGTAAACCAGATTGGCTCCCAGGTTCGGTCCAAACGTCAGCAGGATCGGAATGAGATGCAACACGATCAGCAGCAGCGAAGTGATTGTAGCCCAGAAGAGGGTACGAAACACCTTTTTTGGCTTCTCTAGATAAGGGAAAAGTAAAAACAAGAATGCCATCTCACCAAATATTGCCATAGTATCCAGGATTGAGGAAGCCATATCCTTTATCGAGAGATGGTTTACCAAGGCAGAGAACATATCTAATTCCATCTCCTGAAATCCGATAAACGGAATGAGGAAGAAGGCGACCGAAAAAATGAGAAAAAAACCTTCGGCCGTTCGGAAGATGCCCAGAACCCCGCAGCGAACAGCATAGGTAACACATACTCCATAGATAGCGATCACCGCCCACCCTGGCGTACCAATCAAATATTCCGATAACAAGAAATCAGCAAGCTCCCTTAAATTGAGAGCAGCTAGAAAAAGATGGAGTATCACGATGTAAATTACGAAAATGATATGGAGGGGGCGGCCCACCACTTTGCCCCCGAACTCTACAAAAAACTCGTTGGGGCGAGAGGAAGCGAGCTTATAGGCTGGGTAGCAAAACAGCAGCCCCAGCAAAGCGCCCACCACAACGGCAATCGGCGTAGAATACTTGCTGCCTCCTAGTAACATTCCTGCATAAAAAGCAACGACGGTGGTGAAGGTTTGTAAGCTGAAAAGCATAAAGATTTGATTGGTTGTTATGTTCTTGAGCATTCATTCCGCCTCCTAAAGTCCGATCGTGTCAAAACGATCCGCCCAGCATCGACTTGCGTAAATATTCCATCATCATGATGAAATTCCATTGATCCTTCAGTTTAAATGTGACTTCTGAGATGACAAAAAAACAGATGGAGACGAGTAGAACCGTCATCCGTTTTTTTAGCTGAACGCCCTCTTTTTTCTGTATCATCCAGTCTGCCAGCATGATGAGCACATACAGGATGCCGATATAGACCACATTGATCCCTCGCTATCTATTGGTTTCTTGGACTACAGAACGAAACACACCGCCCGTACGGTTTAATTTAATCTTTACGTCAACCTCAATCGGGAGTTCCTTGGCGTAGTAATTCTTCCATTGATCTCGCATGGTGTGCCAAATTTTTGGATGACTCCAATCCAGATACTGGCTCATGAGGAAGGCATCAGAACGGGCTTTTCGAGTCTTGTTCAGCACGTGGATAAACTGCTCTTCCACGTCCTTACTCAGGAGTTTCTCCAATTCACGGAGAACTTGCGGGTCCTTCAAATCGATGCGAGACAGTGAGGCTTCGATATAAGCTTTTGCACTGCTATCGACTTTGAACGAGACCTGATCTCCCTGTACTCTCGGCTTAATGCTCGTCTTAATTCTCTCGATGTGAAAGCTAATCTCCTTCCCATCGGCGGGAGATGGGAGGGTGAGCGTAGTATTTTTCAGCTGGGAGCTGATCCACAGTGCGGTTCGCTGCTCGAGAGGGGTGAGTTCGATCTTTGCCATTTTACCGCCGCTGAAGATCGCTGCTCCTCCGGAGCCCATCCAACGGTTCGTTTTTGGATTCTCCTTTGCAATTTCTGGAAGCTCTCCGAAGGACAGCAGCGGAATCAGAATATCCCCTCCTTGGTATAGCGCCAGCTTGTAATCCTTGACAGTAGTGTCCAACACATAGTGATTGTTGACGTATTTCCGCAGGATGTCGCTGAGAATCCGTTCGAATACCATCGGTGCCTTCGTGATTTCTTTAACGTCACCCGGGGTTACGAACAAGCTGGCACTCAGCCGGAAGGAGGGCTGACGGAAGACAAATTCAACAACTTCGTCCAAGCCATGCTCCGCCTCTCTTCGGCCTACCACAACGATGCGGGTTTGACCAAAAGTGATGTTCCGAGGCACGTCAATTTGAAGTAGATTTAAAGCCTGACTTAGGTTTTCTGCTCGTCTAGTTATAAAGCTAAACGGATCCCCTTGGTGTTGCCCCGTCCCGCCGGCTTCCCCGGGAATCATCCGGTTCGGGAGCGGAATGCCTACGGTCAATTCCACCTGCCCGTCCTCCGTCCGATCGATGAGTACCGTGTTCACAAACGCACGGTTGTTAAGCTCCTGAGCGGACCAGCATCCGCCAACGCCAATGAAGAGCAAGATAATCAATGTTGCTGTTGCGATAGCGCGGTGGATTCTCGTCACTCGAAATCACCTTTCTTCTCTTTTACCCAACTGCGAGGATTTGAGTTTTGTCGGTTTTCGTTGTTCGAGAGTTGCATCGGTCGTTTGTGCATCTTCCACCAAGGAACCCGAATGAACGTATCTCCCAAATCCTTGCCCATGAGCGGAGCAATCGGGGATAAATAGGGAAGTCCAAAAGATTCCAAATTGACCAAATGGATGTAAATCAGGATTAACCCGCAGGTGACGCCGTACAACCCAAACATGGAGGCTAGGATCATAATCGGAAAACGGAGCAATCGAAACGCCAAGCCTAAATCGAAATGGGGGATGATAAACGAAGCGATCCCCGTTATGGAGACGATGATCACCATGGCCGCTGAGACGATCCCAGCTTGAACTGCAGCTGTGCCGATGATCAAGGCGCCGATAATGGATACGGCTTGCCCGACCGATTTTGGAATTCGAATGGAAGCTTCACGAAGCGCTTCAAACGCAAGTTCCATCGCAAAGGCTTCCCATAGTGCCGGAAAGGGGACGATCTCCCGTGAAGCAGCGATCGTAATCAGCAGCTGGGAAGGGATCATTTCCGGATGAAACGTGGTGACTGCGATATAAATGGACGGCAGAGTTAAAGAAGCAACTACGAAAAAATAACGAATCCAGCGAATCCAGTTCGCTGCGACATAACGCTGATAGTAATCCTCCGCCGATTGCAGCAGCATCGGCAAGGTCACCGGAGCGAGCAATGCGATCGGTGAACCATCTACAATGATGGCGATTCTTCCTTCCAAAATCGCTGCGACGACGACGTCAGGTCGTTCTGTGTACTGAAGTTGCGGAAAAGGCGTGTAAGGGTTGTCCTCGATGATTTCTTCCACGTAGGCGGAACCCAGAATTCCGTCCATATCGATATTGGACATGCGACGCTGCACTTCTTTCAGCAATTCCGGCTTACATATGTTCTCCATATAAGCCAGCACAATACTGGTTCGAGTTTCCCGACCTTTATTGACCGTCGGGGTTTTCAGATGTGGACTTTTAATCCGGCGGCGAATCATGGTCAAATTCTTCTCCAAGTCCTCGATGAAGGCTTCTCTAGACCCGCGGATGACAGATTCGTTGGGAGCTTCATCAATACTGCGCGTCGGGTAAGCGGAAATGGAGAACGTCAACATCCGCTTATCCCCGTCGATCATCAGCAAAGCTTCGGCGTTCAGGATGGCTTGAATCGCTTGATTTAAGTCATCGATCACGGTAGCTTGAGATACACTTAACGCTTTATCCTCGAATAGGAACTGATAAATATCTTTCTCCTGCAGTAACGAGGCTTCTCGTTGTAAGCTGCGTACGATAAATTGCTGGACCGTTTCCTGTGCAATCATCCCGCGAACATAGACGAGAGCACAGGGTTGGCCCGAACTGATCGTAAATTCACGATAGATGATATCTGAACTATCCTTAAGCTCTTGCTTCATCCAATCTAACCGAACTTGTAAGCTTTGACCGTCAGCGAGGGATGAAGCATCCGTACGGCTTGGGGGGAGTGTCGGTGTTTTGCCTGACTTTCCCCCGAGGGAGTGTTTTCGACGCTGCAGCTTTCTTATGATGGGCATGGAGCTACCTCCTTCCTTAGCCGACTATTCCCAGTTAAGATGCGCCGTTGACAGGAGAAATATACTAATTTTTTGGCAAATCCGGAGTGAAGACCAACATCAATCGAAACGAGATTATTTTTGAAGCAAGTTGGTAATAAAGGGTAACGATATCATCAACAAGAATAGTCCAGTGGGGAAGGGTTCTCATGCCAAGAATAATGTTCCGAAATACGCACAAAAAGCGCAGTCCAATCCGAAACAGCGGGGAATCGCAAAGTAACACTTCGGCTGACGACTGCATCACACGGAGCGTTCATGCGTCGGTTGCGAGCATCGTTCGTCTCTTGAATGCTCCTGATGATTTAGTGACCCGGTTTATCTGCGGTGCTGAAGGGACTCCTCCATGCGCCATCGTGTGTATTGCCGGTCTAGCGGATTTGAAAATGATTAACGATCATATCGTTACATCCATACAGCAGGCGTATTCCGCCATTAACTGTTCTGAGCCCATCACCGGACAAGAATTGTACCGGCGGTTGGACAAGCAATTTCTATCGGTTCAAAAATATAAAACAACGCGATCCCTTGACGAGATTCTCGTATCTTTGTTGTCTGGGGATACCGCGTTACTTATTGATGATCTGGATCAGGTTCTCCTGATTGGCAGTAAGAAATGGACAGGACGGAGCGTGGAGGAGCCCGAAACGGAAGCTCTAGTCCGCGGGCCGCGTGAAGGTTTTAACGAGAGCATTGAGACGAATGTTATCCTGCTTCGGCGGACGATCCGGGATCCGAAACTTCGATTCGATCCCTACCGCATTGGGGAACGTGGGAAGAAAGAGCTCATTATCGCTTATATCGATAGCATTGTGCATCCTGCGCTTGTCCAAGAGGTAAAACGAAGAGTCGAGTCGATCGATATTGACGATGCGCCGGAAAGCGGGATGATCGAGCAGCTCATCCAAGACAGCTTCTTGACACCGTTCCCTCTGATCCTGCATACGGAACGTCCGGATAAGGCTGCTTCAGCGATTCTACAAGGTAAAGTTGTGATATTACTGGAAGGTACGCCATTTGCGTTAATTATGCCAACGACATTCGAAACTCTAATGCAGTCACCGGAAGATTATTATGAGCGCTGGCTGATTGGATCTTTAATTCGGATCTTGAGATATACGGCGGTATTTGTATCGTTGACATTTCCATCGTTATACATCGCTCTAGTGTCCTTTCACCAAGGGTTGATTCCCTCCAAGCTGGCCTTTTCGATTGCGGCAGCTAGGGAAGGCGTGCCATTCCCAGCCGTCATCGAAGCTTTTCTCATGGAATTGACGTTGGAGCTGCTCCGGGAAGCCGGGATCCGCCTGCCCAAGCCGGTCGGGCAAACGATCGGGATCGTAGGCGGCTTAGTGATCGGCGAGGCGGCGGTGCAGGCGGGGATTGTAAGTCCAATCATGGTCATTGTCGTATCGGTGACGGCCATCTCCTCCTTTGCGATCCCTGCCTACAGCGCAGGAATTGCTTTCCGGATCTTGCGGTTTATTATCATGATAGCTGCATCCATGTTTGGACTTTACGGGATTATCCTAATTCACATCATGATCTGCATTCACCTATCGAGACTGAACAGCTTTGGGATTCCTTATTTAACACCATTAGCTCCCAGCTACTATCGCGACTGGCGGGATATGTTCATTCGAGCCCCATTAATGATGCTGTCGAAGCGACCTCAATATATGGCAACCAAAGACGATTCCAAGATGGGAAGTAGGGAGGGCGGTACATGAAGTCCTTCAAGTACGGGGATCAAGAAATAGACAGTTATGAAGTGTTCGCCTCCGTTGCGAATATGGTGCTTGGTTTCGGCGTGCTTAGCTTGCCACGCTCCATCATACAGAAGACAAATTCGGTCGACGGTTGGATATCGATCCTCATTGGCGGTGTAGGCGCCATTTTCTTTACGTGGATTGTCGCCAAGCTCATCTCTCAATTTCCAAAGCGGAATTTGTATGATATCGGCAGATCCGTCATTGGTAGGCCGCTGGCCTTCCTGATCACGCTCATGTTTGCCGTATATATGTTAGCCGTTGTTGCTTTTGAAACCCGGGGGGTAGCAAGCATTTCCCGCTTATACTTGTTCGATCGGACTCCGATCGAGATCGTCTGCCTGGTCTTTCTCCTAGTGCTTATCTATGGCGTATCCGGCCCCAGTGTGGCCTTGTTCCGGTTAAATACGTTGTTATTACCGATCGTGATCATGCTGATCTTCGTCCTATTATTGATGAATATCAGCCATTTTGATATCCATAACCTGATGCCGTTTTTTGTGACCGACTGGCGGGAGTTGCTGATAACTTCCAAGGAGTCAGCCTTCTCATTTCTTGGGTTTGAGATTTTATTGTTCTACAATATGATTCTCACAAAGCCGAAGCAAGCCGTTAAAGCTTCAACGCTGGGAGTGCTGGTTTCGCTTGTGCTCTATTTGCTTGTGTTTTTTTTCAGCGTGGGCGTCTTTGGTCCCGAGGTGACCGCCAGCACGCTGTATCCCACGGAGGAGTTGGCCAAGCAGGTTGAGGCTCCCGGTGGTTTTTTTGAACGGTTTGAGTCGATCTTTTTCTCGGTTTGGGTGCTTACCCTGTATAATTCGGCGGTGATGGCCTTGGATGTGTCTCTGTCTGCGATTGAAGCTGTTTTTTCAAAAGTCAAGCGCACGGCGTTGGCGATAGGGGTAGGACCCATTCTTTATCTCGCGATGATGCAGCCGCAAAATATCAATGAAATTCAGCTGTTTGGCGATTGGATTAGTTACGCCGGCATCGGGATGGGAATGATTGTTCCGACCCTTCTGTTATTGTTGTCGATGCTGCGGGGGGTGAAGGGGCGTGCGTAGGGTCCGCTGGATTTGGTTTATCGCGCTGATCCTAGCCATAGGGATGACCGGGTGCTGGGATCGGGTCGAAATTGAAGATCGCGGGTTTGTCGTAGGGGCTGGAATCGACCTTGCTGACGAGGAAGAAGCAGAGGAGGGTCAATATATTCTAACCTACCAATTTGTAATTCCAGGAGGGTTGCAGGCAAGAGAAGGCGATAGTAACAATGGGAGTTCATCCAAAAAAGCATACTTTAACCTATCCTCTGCAGCGAATACGATGTTTGGGGCAACCCGGAAGCTGTCCTATCAAACGAGCCGCAGTCCCTATTTGCAACATTTACGCATGATCCTGATTTCCCGGAAGCTGTCCGAAAGCGGCGAGCTTGCCTCTGTATTGGATGTATTCCTTCGAGACCATGAAATGCGTCGAGCGACTAAAATTATGGTGACGGAGGGAGAAGCGCGTGAAGTGCTGGAGACAAATCCGAAAAACGAGAAGCTGCCGGTGATGTTTTTTGAATCCACGTCGCTAAATCCAACGAAGAGCTCCAGTATATTTCCGCCAACGAACATCGGAGATGTCCAAGCTTATATCTTGTCAAAAAGCAGCTTTGCCCTGCCGATCATTCGTAAACATGGGAATGAGGTCTCTGTTTCCGGGGCAGCTCTCTTCGATAATGCACAGAGGTTGAAGGGGTTTCTAAATGAAGAGGAGACTTCAGGATTAAACATCCTGCGCGGAACCGCTAAGGACGGGGTTATAGAGGTGCGTGTGAATGATGAGTACATCGCTTATGAGATCAAAGGCTTACGGCAGACTATCCAAGCGGATGTGTCCGATCCCGAGCATATCCGGTTTACCATCCATCTGGAGTTGGAGGGAAACGTTGGTGAGACCCAGGAGCGATTGGATCTGCTTTCCCCTCATCAGCTTGCGGAACTCGAGGAGAAAACCGAGCAAGAAGTAATCCGCATCACCAATGGAACATTAACGAAGCTGCAGCAGGAATTTAGAGTGGATGTTCTTGATTTAGGAGACGAGCTGAATCGCAGGCATCATGCGCTTTGGCAGAGCATCAAGGACGATTGGGAGCAGGGCGAACGTTATTTTTCCCGATGCGATATCGAAGTAAAAGTCCGCGCCAAGATTCGCATCGTAGGTTCAACGTTGGAAACCAAATAAGGAAGGAGGAGAATAGCTCATGTGGAATATCGTGCGAGATCGGCTTCCTACCACGATGACCTGGGTCTGTGCAGTATTGTCGGCGGTGATTCCTTGGATTGTCTATTCCATCAATCAGGCGCTGCATCATTACGGGGATCCACCATGGAAGAGGAAGTGAATATCCGGGGCTTTTGACCTGCATCCCAATGAATAAAGCAGCAATAACCACCCTTCCAAAACACGCCTTTAGGACTATTTAGGGCGGAGTAGGTTTACGCGATATTTATATGTAAAGGTAGATTTTAGGCGGTGTACGCGCAGAGTAAGAAGGGGGGGGGGTTATATGAGAACTCATGTCATGGAGCTTCAGGAAGGGGATCGTCTGAGAACCGATGTGTTTAACCGAGCCGGGTTGCACATTCTTCCGAAGGGGACAAGCATTCATGCGGAGGAAATCGCCCTGCTGATTCGGCAGAGTATCGATTATGTCGATATCGAATTACGCGAAGGGGAAGTTACCCTGAACTCTAGCAAGAATTCAAGCTTTATCCAGCATTTGCGCGATAACTTTTATTTTACAGTGAAGGGGTATCAAACGTTATTTTTAGAGGCGCTGACGACCGGGAAGTTTAATCAATCCATGGTTGAGCAGCATTTGGTGCCTATGCTTGAGGTCCTGGATCGAAATAAGGATGTTGTGTCACTCCTGATCGCCTTCACGGAAGAGGATGTTAATATTTATAACCACTCATTGCAGGTGGGTCTGTTATCCTATTATATTGCCACTTGGTTGGGACACCCGCCAAATGAATGTTATGAAATTAGCAAGGCGGGGTATCTGCACGATATCGGGAAGAGTCAGGTGCGGCAATCCCTTCGCAACCGCGAGCATGAATTAACGGGGGAAGAACGGGAGGAAATGAATCGTCATACCTCCTACGGTTATGACATTATCCGCCGATCGACAGGGGAAGAAGTGACGGCTCTCGTCGCACTTCAGCATCATGAACGGGAAGACGGCTCCGGTTATCCGGCTGGCTTGCGCAAAGAGAAAATTCATCCTTATGCCGAAATCGTTGCGGTAGCGAATGAATACATAGCGATGACGTCTCCAGACGCATCAGGTTCGCGGCAGGATATCTTGACGGTGCTGCGAAACATTTATAATCTCGGCTTCGGCAAGCTGAATGAGAAGGCGGTTCAAGCGTTGACGGCCAATCTTCTGCCGAATTTCATCGGGAAGAAAGTGAAACTAAGCAACGGTGAAACGGCGACGATTGTTTGGAACAACCCTACTGATATTTTCAAACCGTTGGTGCAAATCGACGAGTGGCAGTTCCGGGATTTGTCGAGAGAACGAAATATCGATTTAGTGCATGTGTTTATGTAAAATTACATAAATCCAGTGGAAGCAACCCGCACTCCATCGAAGGAGCAAGGGTTGTTTTTTATTTAGTTGAGACCCCTTGTACGCCAAACTTTTCTGAGCGTCGTCAGACGGGTACAATAGGTGTCGAGGAAGTAAAATGGAGGCGCTTATGGAGAAGACGAGAATCCTAATCATCGACGACGAAGCGGCTATTGCCGATTTGTTGGCTTACGGGTTGTCTAAGGAAGGGTTTGACACCCGCACCGCCGGAAGCGGAGCCGAAGGGCTGGAGCTGATGAAGACGTTCCAGCCGGATCTTTTGTTGCTGGACTGGATGCTGCCGGACCAAAGTGGTCTGGACATTTGCAAGAAAGTAACGGCTGTTTACAACCTTCCAATTCTGATGATTACGGCAAAATCCGATATTACTGATAAAATTCTGGGTCTGGAATTTGGGGCGGACGACTACATTACGAAGCCGTTTGATTTGCGAGAGGTGGTCGCCCGAATCCGTACGATCCTTCGGCGGGTTCAGCCTGCCGCCGGCGGGCTTGAAACTTCTCCGCAGGAAGAGCGGATTCGCTTCAAGAACATTGAGGTCATCGAAAGCGAAAGGCTCGTACGCAAGGACGGAGAGCCTGTAGATTTAACCCCAAAGGAATTTGATCTGCTGCTGCGTCTGTATCATCACCGGGGCAAAATCTATACGCGTTCGGAGCTGCTGGATCTCGTGTGGGGGTATGACTTTCCTGGCGATACGCGCACCGTTGACACGCATATCCAGCGATTGCGCAAAAAGCTCGACGCGAGCGACCTGATCACAACCGTGTTTGGTGTCGGGTATAAATTCGAGAAACAGGTGGACTAGGCGATGGTTCGCACGATTCGAGGGAAGTTTCTTGTCGGCTTTTTTCTCATCTTTGCCCTGTCCTTTCTATTGCTGAATCAAACGGTAGACCACCTCATTCAGAGGAACAACCAGAGCATCATCACGGACGACTTGATTGGTCTGAAGAAAAACAGCAACATCTATGTTCGGCAGGCGTTCTTAATCAATCACTTCACGAACGACGATCTCTATTTCGGGCAAATGGCTGAAGAGATCGTCAGTGACCTGAAACGGGCGACCTCCAGCGAGGTCAGCGCCTATACGGTGGACGGGGTGCTGCTTCATGCCTCATCCAATGAGGCGTTTGCCGGTGCAACTGATGAGGATTTAAAGCAAGCGCTCGAGGGCAAAACCGCCTACACGATCACCTATAAACAAGGGACGGCCGCCGTGCATTACTCCTACCCGGTGATCATTGATGGAAGTCATGTGGGAATCTTGCGGTTTGCCAAGGACTTCTCTTTGCTGTACGAGCAGAGCGATACCATTCTGAAGACCATCACGTATTTGGCTTTTGGCATATTGGCTGTAGCTTTCTTATTTTCTTATTTGTTGTCCCGTAATCTGACGATTCCCCTGGTCAAGCTCAGCAATGCCTCGAGCGAAGTGATGAAGGGGAATCTGGACGTGCGCATTGACGTCAAACCGACGCGGCGGGATGAAATTGGTCGACTGGCCGCGAACTTTAACGAGATGATCGGACAGATCAAGCAGCAAATTGCTCGCATCGAACGAGACCGCGACCGCCTGGAGCGTTTAAATCGGCAGCGGAAAACCTTCTTCGACAATGTGACCCATGAGCTGAAGACGCCGCTGACTTCCATTCTTGGATATGCAGAAATCATCCGCCAGCAAGGGGAGTCGGATCGGGCTTTTTTTGAGAAAGGCATGAACCATGTCGTTCAAGAAAGTGAGCGATTGCATGGGATGGTACTGAGATTGTTGGAATTATCGCGGGAAACGGCAGGCAGCGAAGAGTTCAAACAGGTGGACACGGGACAACTGTTGCGCGATACGTGCGAGGCATTGGCCTTTAAAGCCAAGCGCTACCATAAATCGATACACAGCGAGATCGAGGAAGGGCTTCACGTCTACGGACAGGAAGACCGCATCCGGCAGATCTTCATCAATTTGCTGGACAACGCGATTAAATACAGCAAACCGTATTCGGAGATTGAAGTTCAAGCCAAGCGGGCAGGGGAGCAGGTTCGTTATCGATTTGCCAACCTGGGGGAGACAATTCCACCGGAACAATTAAACGAAATCTTCGAGCCGTATTATGTCCCTGAGCGGCATGGTGCGAAGGAGACGGGGAGCGTTGGTTTGGGACTGGGCATCGTGAAATCGATCGTGGATGATCATGGAGGGACTGTTCGGATGACGAGCGAAAACGAATTGACCACGGTTGTGGTGGAGCTGCCATTCATGAAGTCGGAAGGAGAGTTGGCATGAAACTGCGAATATGGATGATCGCTGTATCGTTGTTGATCGCGGTCACTCTACTGCCCGGCTGTGCTGGCAGCCCCCAGACCCAGATGATCATTATCCCGGATGCGGAGGAAAGTCAACATGCAGACGAGCCTACGGGGCCCTTCAAGGTAGAGAAAATCTATCGAATTCCTCTCGCTGCCAAAGGCGGACTATTGGGGTGGTTTGGTACCGATTCTTTGCTGGGGGTTTATAACGGAACCAACGGATCGCAAATTCTCGAGGAAATCAAGCCCCCATATGCGGATTTGCAGAAGGTTCGCGCATTGGGGGCCAAGCAGTACGTTTTCGATCTATCTCCGGACGGCAAGCGAATTACCGCCATTGAGGAGAAGGGAAGCCATTATGAGCTTCAGCTGCTGTCTTTGACCGGAGAAGCAGATCTCAAGCTAAAAACCATAGACACTTCTGAGCTCACGACGAAACAGTTTACTTGGTCGGACAACAGTCGGTATCTCGCCTTCACTAATTATGTATCGGAACCTGAAGTGACAGGTCAATCTGAGATCGTGGTCTATGACATGCAAAATAGGACTTCGGAAATTTACAAGATTCCGTTTCTGAAGGAAGGGCAGACGGAACTGTACAACTCAGTCCATGTCTCCGATGACGGGAACAACGCATTTCTTCTTGTCCAACGGATCGATGAAACGAGGCTGGTAGCCGGAAAGTTGAAGGACGGGGAATTCGTCGCTCAATATGAACATGCGTTAAGCCGGTATGGCCAAGCCGCATGGCTCAATGACAATCAAGTAGCCTTCCTGAGTCAGGACGGGACGTTGTATGCATACGATTTGCGGAATGAGGCAGTGGCTGTGCTACTGGATTATGCCCTTACCTTCGAGCTGTCCAGAGACCGTCATACCATCGCCTATAGTAAGGAAGATGGTACCTTGCTTGCTGGTAGAGTACAGGGCAACAATATAATCAATGCGAGTCCAATATATCAGGGGGTGCTGCCCTACCAGATGTCCTGGAGCGAGGATAATCGAAGATTGTTGATCTTTGGCGGGAGAAGTCTGATTCGCAGTTCACAGGGGCCTGCCGTCGTGCCAAGCGCGGAATACTCCGTTCAGGAATCTGACTGGCTGCCCTTCATTATCGAATTGAAATAACGTCTTAGCTTAAACAGGAGCGTGAGTTTGAAACGCTCCTGTTTTTTTGTGTTTACAGTTTGGAGACATTTTGTTGACAACTCGGTCAAACGATGGTGACATCTCCCCTTTACGATGAAGGTGGCCTAAAAAACAGGAATTGCCTTATCGTCATGCGGCCGAAAGGAGTATAGGACGTTGAAAACTTCAATCAAAACAAGAGCAATAACGACGGCAGCGGTGAGTTTCATCCTATTGTTTTCACTAGCTGCCTGTCATGGTGGGGGAGGAGCGTCTCCAAATCCCCAAATCGGTGAATCGGGCAACCTCGTGGGCGAACCGCCAAGCCAGGATCCCGATGACGTTGGAAAAACAACGTTGGTTCTGTCGAGCTTTTTTCCAGATGCTCGTCTGGAGAAGCTGGTCAACCAATATGAAAAGATCCACCCGGAGGTGGACATCCAACTTCAGTTCGTGCAATCCGATGATGCTCATATGGAGGCGGAGATGGAGAAGTATCTGACCCAAACGAATACGGCCATGCTGGCAGGAAAGGGGCCGGATTTGCTCATCCTGGATGATTTGCCGGCCGCCAATTATGTAAAGAACGGACTGCTTGTTAACTTCGATGAGTTGATCGCACAAGATCCTACTTTTAAGAAAACGGACTATTTCTCAAATATATTGGACAATGCCAAGCTTGGCGGCGGCTTGTACGCGATGCCGACTTCATTCTTCCTGCTCGGACTGGCCGGCGACGAAGAAGCGCTCGCGAAGGCTGGAGTGGAGATCGACGACCAATCTTGGTCTTGGAACGATTTCGCCGTTCTTTCCGAGCAATTGGTGAACAAAACGTATCCGCATGTCATCCAAACAGAACCTCAATACATGCTGAATTGGATGGTGTCCGACAATTTATCGCTATTTGTGGACGAGCCCAAGGGAATGGCCAAATTCAACACGAGCAGCTTTACCGGCTTAATGAAGCAGGTGCAGAACATGGCCGAAGACGGAGTGATTGGCATGGAGGGAGCCCCTTATTTCTTCCCTGTGCAGATCAATTCGCCTGCCGATTACTTCGAATCACTAAAAAGCTATCGGAGTCCAAACATGAAGCTTTACGTCAAGCCGCATGCCCAAGACGTGGGGGCCGGCGGGTACTTTCAACCGTATCAAAGCATCGGATTGAATCGCAGCTCCAAAGCCAAGGAACAAGCCTGGGACTTCGTGAAATTTATGATCTCGAATCAAGTGCCGGTCGATCCGAACCATGCCGGCTTCCCGCTCAATAAGCAGCTTTACAAACAGGAAGTCGAACAGTTGAAAAAAGAAGGGGCCGTACAAACCGCCAAGGAGGGCCCATTGAAGGGGGTACCCGTCCAAGTCGAGCTGGACAAGCTGGTTGCGTTTGAGCAGTTTCTGACCGGTGCGACCCATATGGTATCTAAATTTCAGCCGGATCAACTGTCGGAAATCATTACTGAAGAGTCCAAAGCTTTCTTCAGCGGGCAAAAATCCGCTGAGGACGTCGCAGGCCTGATCCAAAACAAGGTCACGACGTATCTCAATGAATAGCAGCAGTGATCATGAACAGCACGGATCCGATTCTGGGAGAGGGTCGGTTCCGATTTGAGGGAGATAGAGAACACTCGGAGGAGAAGTTATGGGGAAAAGTGGGAAGATCGCGTATTTCGTGGCTGTCTTGGGGATCATTATGGTTTTGCTGTCCTTAGGGGGTGTGATTACCCTTGGTGGTGAGAAGCACGGAGGTTCCGTTCATCGGTTCTTGTCGTCCGGACCGGCGGTTGGTGAGGAAAGGGCCGTTCCCGGCGGAACCGCCGGGAAGTACCGGATCGTCATTGATCCCGGACATGGCGGGAAGGATCCGGGAGCGACCAGCATGAGCGGCAGAGAAGAGAAGGATTTTACGTTGGCCCTAGCGGAGAAGGTCTATGAACGACTTGAGCAGGATCCGATGTTCGAACCCGTATTAACTCGTACAAGTGATGAGTTTATCGAGCTGGAGGATCGGTCCAAGGTCGCCAACGAGCTGCATGCAAATGCATTCATCTCTTTGCATGGCAACACGTATGAAGGGTCGGAGCCAGTGTCCGGCACGGAGACGTATTACTACAACAGAGGAGACGGCAGTTATGAACTGGCGGAGATGATCCACCAGCATTTAATCGAAGCCTTGGGTTTTCGGGACAGGGGCGTTCGTCAAGAAGGCTGGAAAGTGCTGCGAACGAGCGAAGTTCCAGCGGTTCTGGCCGAAATCGGGTTTCTGACCAACGCGGAGAATGAGTCGGTCTTATTTAGTGAAGCGGGGCAGGACAAAGCGGCGCAAGCAATAGTGGATGCGCTTAAACAATATTTCGGAAAATAAACCCGGGAGAAACCGCAGGATTACCTGCTGTTTCTCCCGTCGTCATAACTGAGCTGCCATTCAATGCCGTACTTGTCCGTTACATTGCCGTAACAAGGGCTCCAGAATGTTTCCTGCAGCTCCATCTTCACCGTTCCGCCCTCCTTGAGACGCTCAAACGCGGCGGTGATTTCCTCTCGATTGGTGCTGACCAGCGCCAAACTGATATTCGTTCCAACGGTATAAGGGGAGCCTGGGAACACGTCGGAGAACATCAGATGACTGCCGCTTACCTGCAGATTGGCGTGCATGACCCGATCCTTTGCTGCTTCGGGAAGCGCATAATCCGGTTCAGCCGCATGCGCTTCGCCGTAGGTCATGATTTGCGGCCGCTCCACACCAAACGCTTGGGCGTAAAACTCCACCGCTTCACGGCAGTTGCCGTCGAAATACAAATATGCGTCAATCGGCATATCCTTCTCCTCCTCTTAAATAACTCTCGTTGTGCATAGACTCCCTTAAAGCTTACCCAGAATCCACCAACTTGAATCAGACACAATCTATAAATGGGATATATTAACTCAAGATTTATTTCACTATTTCCAAAAGACATTCGATGGGAGATAGGAGGAAAATACAGTAAACTAGAGATTTTTTGTTTACATTACGATAATATAATTCGTAAATTAATATCATAAAGATGTTTTAACTTTAAAATATAATTTCAAACGAATGAAATGAATTTCCAAAAAAAATTCACATGGTTTGCTTGTTTTTTGTCAGCTTTGCGCTTAAGATATGATTGCAAGTCTAGTAAATATATCCAAATAGTGAAGTAGGTAATGAAGATGGCTATTCATGATAATATACTGATCAAGATTCGCGATATGAAGGAAAATCTGACGCCGGTCGAGCGCATGGTCGCGGAATATATTCTCGCCAATACAGAAGACATTCCCCATCTTTCGATCAAAAGCTTGGCCAAGCTGAGCAAAACAAGCGATGCTTCGGTGCTTCGGTTCTGCAAAACGATGGGATACAGCGGTTACCGCAGCTTTATCGTCAGTATTTCCGCAGCGCTTGGCTCGATGGACGACGAGCGGAAGGATCAGTACACCGATATCCAACCGGGCGATGACCTGGATACGATCATTGCCAACATTTCGCGCAACAATATGAAGTCGATTGAGGATACGTTAAGTGTGCTGGATCGCGGCGAGGTTGCTCGTGCCGTTAAAGCGCTTCGAGCCTCTAACCGCATCGTGTTCTTTGGGATCGGCGCCTCCGGATTGGTGTGCCAGGACGGGGAACAGAAATTTTCACGAATTAATAAAATGTGCCATGCGTACACCGATGGTCATAGTCAGTTGACTGCGGCGACATTGCTTGGCAAAGGTGACGTTGCCATCTTCGTCTCAAACTCCGGTAGTACCCTTGAAATTATAGAGACACTGGAGATTGCCAAGAAGAACAACGCGACAACGGTCGCCATTACCAAATACAACAAAAGCGAGCTTGCCGATAAGGCGGATATCCTGCTCGGCATCTCCACACCGGAGATCACCATGCGCAGCGGGGCGATGGGCTCTCGGATTGCGATGCTGACGATCATAGACATGCTGTTTGCCGGAGTGGCCAGTGCAGAATATCAACATGTGAAGAAGTATTTGACCAAGACGCATAGTATTTTAGCCGCGAAGCACAAAAGATAAAGGAAACAAGCTTACATCAGACATTGGATCCTGACGATCCGATGTCTTTTTTTGTTGAAAAAAGGAGTAAAAAATCAAAAATATATTACACAGTAAAATTTTATTTCAAAATCTATTGACGTGGTAAAGTTTACCACCGTAAACTAAGACTCAAGTAAAGGGTGGATCAAACCAGATCATCAGTGAGGAGAATGAAGACGCCATGGAAGAATACTATGCTGGGCTGACGACGGAGGCTATCAACCAAAATACGCTAAGGATTGATGAATGCTCAACCGAAGAAATGCTGCGTCTTATGAATCGGGAGGATGCCACGGTACCCGCCTCTGTGGCTGCGGAAATTCCGCAGATTACCAAGGCGGTGGATACGCTGCACCAACTGCTGAAGCAGGGGGGGAGAATGTTTTATATCGGGGCAGGGACTTCGGGCAGATTGGGGGTGCTGGATGCTTCGGAATGTCCACCAACCTTCGGCGTTGATCCTGAGCTGGTGCAAGGGCATATCGCCGGTGGAGACATCGCTTTAAGAGCAGCGGTCGAAGGTTATGAGGATAACGAGGAGGAGGGGATGGCATTAATTGAACGGCTTGGGGTGACGAACAAGGATGCAGTGATCGGTATTTCGGCCAGCGGCAGCGCCGGCTTCGTCATTGCGAGCTTGAAGAAAGCTGCTGAGCTGGGGGCAACGACCATTGGCATCGTCAACAACAAGGTATCCAAGCTGGAGGCAGTCTGCGATATTTGTATCTCACCTGTGGTAGGACCGGAAGCAATTATGGGCTCTACCCGTCTGAAGGCAGGAACGGCACAGAAGCTGGTGCTGAACATGCTCACGACCTGCACGATGGTGAAGCTGGGGAAGACGTACAATAACCTGATGGTGGACTTGAAGGCGAGCAACAAGAAGCTGTATGACCGTTCTATCCGCATCCTCAAAATCGCCACCGGTGTCGACAGTGCCACCGCAGCGAAAGTGCTGGAGGAGGCATCACTGAACTGCAAGCTTGCGATCCTGATGATCAAGACGGGGATGGAGGCCAAGGAGGCTGAGCGTCGATTAACCGAGTGTGACGGAAATCTCAAGCTGGCGATTCGCAAACAAAACAAAGTGGTTTAACACGATTATCCAGGGGGAGGATTTTTGGCGATGAGAAAAATGCATGTATGGGCATCTGTATTGGCATTAACCATGTCGATCAGCTTATTGACGGCATGCGGGTCGGGGAACAAAGCCGCAAACGGCGGCGATTCTGCGACTCCCAACAACACCAATAGCTCCGCTGAAGCGCCTGCCGAGGCCAAAGACACGATCACTGCGTTACTTCCGCCGGTTTCAGGCAACTTCCAAAGTCGTTTTGAGGAAATCGAGAAAGATTTTAACGCCCTGTATCCCAATTTGACTTTAAAAATTGAACCGGCAAGCTGGGAGGACATGACGCAAAAGCTGGATACGCAGGTGAATGCCGGCAGTCCCCCGGATATTGCCTTTATTGGCTCGGACGGAATTTCCAAATACGTGCAGCAGGGGATGTTAATGGACATCACCGATACCGTAACCCCGGAAATGGTCGCGGATTTTGACCCGACACCGCTTGAGTACATGAAGAAAGCGGATGGACTGTACGGGTTCCCGGCCTATATGGAAGTTCACGCCCTTGGCGGCAACAAGCAATTCCTTGAAGAAGCAGGGATTGATTGGAAAAGCGTACAGCAAAACGGTTGGACATACGAAGAGTTCCGTGAAGCGATCAAAAAAGGCGTCGTGAAGGAAGGCGATACGATCAAACGGTACGGCTTCGTGTTCGCAACTGCCGGGGTGACGGCTAAGGATTATCTGAACATCCTCATCAAAAATGCCGGGATGCCTGCTGCATTCACCAAAGACTTAAAATTTGCTTACACCAGCAAAAATTATTTGGAAGTGTTGAAGGCGGTACGGCAAATGATTGATGACGGCTCGATGCCGAAGGAACTGAGTTCCGTCGATGCCGGCAAACGCTGGAACATGTTCCTGACCGGACAAACGATGATTACCGGGAAAGGGCTGGCCACCTTCGAGAACTCGGCAAATCAAAACAATGAGAAGCTGAAGGCTAATGACGGCAGTGCGGTCGCTGGCAGCATTCCGGTTGAGTACATTGTCCTTCCTGTCCCCACGTTCCTGGGCCAAGAGCCGGTCTCCAGCACAGTCGTGGACGGTTATGTCACCTTCCGCGGCAAGAAGGAGCCCACCGCCGAGCATAAAGCTAATGTCGTGAAGGCGGCCTACTATCTGGCCAGCGGCAAAGTAGCGGCATTGACGAACAATGACCTGTTTGCGGCGCACATTACCAAGAGCGGAAGAGAAGCGGCGAAGGACCTGACGGTGAACCGGAATCCGGATAACGTTGCCGCAGTCGAAACTTTGTTATCCCACGCCAATCCGGCACGTCCGGATATCCCGGTGGAGCTTGGCGCCCAGGCGATCAAGCTGGAGGATGAAGTGATCATTCCGAAGCTGCAAGCTTTGTTGGCTGATGAGATTACGCCGGAGGAAATGTACGAAGCAGTCAAAAAAGAAGCGATCAAGATGTTTGGGGAAGACGGCGTAGTGATCGACTAACCAATGGAGGATAGGATAGCCGTGGGGAAGGTCTGCGGCTATCCGAACCGTTTTTTTACACTAGCGAAAAGGAGTTTGGACACGATGGCCCAGTTGGCAAAAATGCGGACGACAGGCCCAACCAAGAAGAAAATGCTGCGGATCAAAGGTGACACGAGCTGGGCATACGCTTTTATCGCCGTGGCGCTGGTCGTCTACGCCGTATTTACCGCCTATCCTGTTGTCAGCGCTTTGATTATCAGTTTTCAGGAATACAAACCGCTGGGTTCCCAGTTTGTCGGATGGGAGAATTATGCAAATACCTTCACTGACAGCTTATTTTGGAAATCGATCAAGAACACGATTGTTTATACTGTTTTAACTGTTCCGGTCTCTTTGTTCCTGTCTTTTGTGATCGCCATCATGATCCATCCGCTGCGTAAAGGAATGCAAACGACCTTTAAAGCGATCTATTATTTGCCGGCGGTGGCATCCGGTGTAGCCCTGTCGGTTGTCTGGCTCTGGATCTTTGATCCAATGACGAGCGGGATCTTAAACCAGCTGCTGGGCTTGTTTGGCATCACGAACCAGAACTGGCTGGGCTCCAGCTCAACGGCGATGTTCTCGCTGGTGTTGATGGCCTGGCTGTCCAGTCACGGCACGAGCATTATCATCTATTTGGCGGCGCTGCTTGGCATTGATCACAGTTACTATGAAGCGGCGGAGCTGGATGGGGCATCGTTCCTCCAGAAGATCTGGTACATTGTAATTCCCTGCCTTAAGCCAACAACGTTGTTCCTGCTGGTGACCGGCGTAATCGGTTCTTTCCAGGTGTTCCAGAACGCCTATCTGATGACTGGAGGCGGTCCGGATAACGCGACCACGATGGTGGGGTTGCTGATTTTTAACAATGCCTTCAAGTATTTTGAATTCGGAGAGGCGGCGGCACAATCCTTGATTCTAACGGTGATTATTGCAAGCATTTCCCTGCTCCAGTTCAAATTTATGGGCAACGACATCGAATATTAGCGTGGGAGGGAGGATGAACCCATGGCACTATACAGTAATCATACCGGCCATCCATACGTGAGGCGAATCCGCAACGCAGGGCTCATGATCGTTCTTCTGCTTTTTGCGCTGGCGACGCTGTTTCCGATCTACTTCATGATCATTTCCTCCTTCGGTGATCCTGTGGAAGCGGGGGCCTTAAGCTATTCGTTGTGGCCGGGCAAAATATCGCTGGATTCCTACAAGTTTTTCTTCGACTATAGCGAGTATTCCTATCGCTGGTTGTTGAATTCGCTAATTGTGGCGACCAGCGTGATGGTGTCGAATGTCCTCTTTGCGACCTTGGCGGGTTACGCCTTCTCCAAAATCCGTTTTCGCGGCAGATCGCTGTTGTTTTCGATCATGCTCTGCGCGATGATGATTCCGTATCAAGTGACTCAGGTGCCGCTTTACATTTTGATCGTGAACGTATTTCAGATTGAAAATACGTACGGTGCGTTGATTATGCCTGGTCTTGTCACCGTATTTAACATCTTTCTTGCCAAGCAGTTCATGACTTCCATTCCGTCCGAAATTTTAGAATGCGCGAAGGTGGAAGGCTGCAACCAGCTTCAGATGTTCACGAAGATCGTTCTCCCTCTCTCCAAAACCGTGATGGCGGTCATGGCCATTCTCACCTTTATGGATAGCTGGAACACGTTCTTCTGGCCGTTTCTGGTTACGAACACGATGGACATGCAAACGATTCAGGTAGGGCTCAAAAACTTCCGTTTCGCGAACACCACGTATTTCGCTCCGATGATGGCGGGGGCGACGATCTCGGCCTTGCCGATGTTCATCTTGTTCTTCAGCTTGCAAAAATATTTCCTGGAAGGCGTCACGGTTGGCGCGGTGAAGGGATGAACCTGGAGGTGAGGGGATGGGACGTCCTCGCGGAACTTCTGCGGCTTACCGCTATGCGGTAGGTTTGATGTCAGGAACCTCGGTCGATGGCATCGATGCTGCTGTGATCGCCATTCGCGGTGACCTAGATGGAAGTGAAAAACCGGAAGTCCGATTGGTAGCGTACGAAAACACGCCATATTCAGATCAGGTTCGGGCAGAGATCTTTGCCATGTTTGATCCCCGGCAAGCGACGATCGACCGGGTAGGTCGTCTGAACGTGTGGCTGGGTGAGTTGTTCGCCCAAGCGGCGCTGGCGGTGATTCGGAAAGCCGGGTTAACTCCCGGTGAAATCGCCTGGATTGGCTCCCATGGCCAAACCATTTATCATGCGCCGAACGCGAGCCTCGTGGAGGGCCTCGATTTACGGTATACCGTTCAAATCGGGGAAGGGGCGGTGATTGCAGCCCGGACAGGAATCCCTTGCGTCTCTGATTTTCGCGTCGCAGATATGGCCGTGGGAGGCCAAGGAGCTCCGCTGGTACCGTATACGGAATATTTGCTGTATCGGGAGGAGAAGCGGACGCTGCTGTTGCAAAATATCGGAGGGATCGGAAATATGACCGTTCTTCCCCAGAACTGTCGATCAGATGAGGTGTATGCATTTGATACGGGGCCCGGGAACGTATTGATCGATGGTGTGGTGACGCGTCTGACTGGAGGCGCAGCCACGATGGATGTTGGCGGAAGTCTGGCCCTGCGCGGCCAAGTGCATGCCAGGCTGCTTGAAGAATTAATGCAGGAGCCTTACTACGAGCAGCCGATTCCGAAGTCAACCGGACGAGAGCTGTTTAATGCGGCCTACATTGACCGTCTGTTAGAGTACCAGGCACGGTATGGTCTTTCAGCAGAGGATCTGGTGGCTACGGTCACCCGGCTTACGGCTTGGACGATTGGTGAAGGATATCGCCGGTTTGTTCGGGCCCAGCATGCAGCCGATGTGTTGATTGTTGGGGGAGGCGGGAGCTATAACCCAGTGTTGATGAGCATGCTGGCGGACGAGATGAACGCGATGGGGGTTGCTGTGATGACGCAGGAAGAGCTGGGCTTTCACAGCGACGCCAAAGAGGCGGTAGCGTTTGCGTTATTAGCGGGCTGCACGCTGGATGGGGTGCCGAACAATCTCCCGCGGGTCACCGGCGCCGCTCATCCCGTGGTGATGGGGAAGATCAGCTATTCAGTTCCCAAGCGGTAATTCGACGGTCGGTCAACGTGCAATTTGTAGAGAGGGGATGTTAATAGGATGGTGGAAAACGGGATTGATCGGCTTTCGGAATATGCCAATCTGCTGCAAGGCCATCGGCTGGGGTTAATTACAGCGCCGACCGGCCTTACCTCGGATTTTAGGTCTACAATTCAGGTGCTGCATGACCAGTTTCATCTGACGGCCTTATTCTCGCCCGAGCACGGGGTTCGCGGAGATCAGGCCGCTGGTGCGCTGGTCGACAGCTACATCGATCCGATCACGGGGGTGCCGGTACATAGCCTTTACCGACAAGATTCCAAGCGGCTGACACCGGAGATGCTCGATGAGGTTGATGCCGTCGTCTATGATATTCAGGATGTAGGTATTCGATACTATACTTACATCTATACCATGCTTTACGCGCTGGAGGATTGTGCGGCAGCGGGCAAGCCTTTTGTCGTGCTGGATCGAGTGAATCCGCTGGATGGTGTTACGGTGGAAGGCAATGTGCTTAAGCCGGGATTTGAGTCGTTTGTCGGCAACTATCCACTTTGTGTACGGTACGGTTTAACTGCCGGGGAAGTGGCCCGCATGGTCAACGAGCAAATGGGCTGGAATGCCGAATTGCATGTGATCCCGTGCCGAGGCTGGGACCGGAGCATGCTCTATCCGGAAACCGGGCGGATCTGGGTACATCCGTCGCTCAATATGCCTAGGTTTGAGACCGCCTTGCTATATGGGGGAACCTGCTTGTTTGAAGGGACAAATCTATCGGAGGGGCGCGGCACGACGTTCCCGTTTGAAATGATCGGTGCGCCTTATATTCAGCCGGAGCAGCTGGCCGCGGAAATGAATGCGAAGCGATTGCCGGGCGTGCTGTTCCGGCCGGTGTATTTTAAGCCGACGACCTCCAAACACGAGAGGGAGCTCTGCGGGGGCGTCCAGTTGTATGTGACCGATCCTCGGGCGCTGCATGCGGTGGAGACCGGATATATCCTGCTGGATACCATTCGTCGAAACTACGAGGAATTTGCTTTCCTGCCGCCGATGCAGGAGAACCGCTTGTCCTTCATCGATATGCTGAGCGGCGACAAGCTGCTTCGCGAAGGGGCTTTGCCGCTTCCGGAGCTATTGGAGCAGTTCCGGGAAGAGAGCCGGGCGTTCGCTGCGATGAAGCAGCAATATCACCTCTATGCCTGAGGGGAGGCTGGATTCAAATGAGATATGTCGTTGGCATCGACGGCGGCGGTACGAAAACGAAAGCAACGGTTGCCGATGAGACAGGGAACATCGTTCGCTCCTTCGCCGTCGGTCCGCTGAATCTCAACGGTCAGGATGCCGGATCGGTGGAACAAACGCTAGGTCATCTCCTGCAGATTACGACCGAGGTGTGCGGCGGGCTTGATCATTGTGTGCAGATGTGTCTCGGCGCGGCGGGGATTAGCAACCCGGTTGTTGCGGAGCGACTGACAACGCTGATCCGCTCCGGCGGTTACCACGGCGGGCTCGACTTGGTAGGCGATCACGAAACCGCGTTGTGCGGGGCGTTAGATCGCTCGATCGGCATGATCCTGATCGCCGGGACCGGGTCCATCTGCTTCGGGCGGAACGCGCGCGGGGAAACCCATCGAACAGGGGGCTTCGGTCACCTGATCGATGACGAAGGCAGCGGCTATTTCATTGGCCGCGAGCTGCTGAGCGCGGTCGTCCGGGCGGCGGACGGACGGAGCGGTCCCACTGCGATCACGGAGCTGGTCTATGCGCAGCTGGAGATCGATTCGGTGCGGCAGCTGATCGGGTTCGTGTACAGCAAGGACACGAACAAGAAGGACATTGCCGCACTAGCCCCGCTGCTGTCGCAAGCCTGCGAGCTTGGCGACAGCACGGCGCTGGCAATCGCGCGGCGCAGCGCGATCGCTCTGGCGGAGCTGGCCGCTCCCGTGGCCAGCCGGCTCGCCCTGGAGGAGGGCGAGCTGGCGCTGGCCGGGAGCGTGCTGCTCCGCAGCGCGCACGTGCAGGCGGGCGTCAGGGAAGCGCTCAGCGAGCGCTTCCCCAGGCTCACCTGCACGCTGCCCAAGCATGACGCGGCCTACGGCGCGGTCATGCTGGCGCTGCGCGCGCTGGCGCCCGGGCGGGGCTAAGCCGCCCGGCGCACAAAAGGCGTTTCCCTTCAGGTTGCATCCATGAAGGGAAACGCCTTTCCTTGTGCTCTGATCAGCCAAGCAGAGCTTACAGAGCCCGGTCTAACAGATCCATAATATGCACGGCTTCCATTTGCTTATCCAAGCCGGCTCGCAAAATGCCTTGTTTCATCTGTAGCAGACAGCCCGGGTTCGAGGTAACGATGAGATGAGCTTTCGTCTCACGGACCTCTTCCATCTTGTCGTCCAAAATTTGCATCGACATCTCAAATTGGGTCAGGTTGTACGTCCCGGCTGAGCCGCAGCAGCTGTCAGGATGGCGCATTTCTACAAGCTCCAATCCCGGGATGCGGCGCAGCAGCTCACGGGGTTGGTTACGCACACCTTGACCGTGGGCCAGATGGCAGGAATCTTGATACGTGACTTTGTAATTCAGCGGCTTGCTGAATTGGAGAGGGGGGAGCTCGGCTAGCAGCTCATTCGCGTCGCGGTTGCGGGCAGCAAACCGCTTGGCTCGTTCCTCCCACACCGGATCACCTTTGAACCAGTGCCCGTATTCCTTTAACGCCGCCCCGCAGCCTCCGGCATTGTTCACGATGAAGTCAACTCCGGCTCGTTCAAACGCTTCGATATTCCGCTTGGCTAGTTCTTTGGCGCCAGCCATTTCGCCGGAATGGGCATGCATCGCTCCGCAGCAGTTCTGTGCTTCGACAAACACGACGTCGCAGCCGGCTTTGGTTAACAGCCGCGCCGTCGCCTGATTCGTCTCGAAGAACATCACATCCATGACGCATCCGGTGAACAAGCCGACCGTGAGTTTGGTTTCGCCTTCGGCTTTCATGTGTTGCTCCCGCTTGCGGCGTTCGCGCGGGGAAGCAACTGTTTCGACCGCCTTCTGCATTTCGCGCATCGACTTCGGCAACACCCGGATCAGACCGGTTTGATTGGCGAAGGCTTGCAGACCCAGCGCTTGAGCTCCCCACAGAACATTGCCCAGACGACGGACACGTTTCGGATACGGGAAAATTCGTTCGAAAATCAAGTTGCGCAGTACCGAGGGCTTCGCCGTCTCTTGCTTCGTTTCCTGCACAACATGACGTGCGGTTTCCAGCAAGCTCCCGTAAGGCACACCCGCAGGACAAGCCGTTTCACAAGCCCGACAACCCAGGCAAGCGTTCATATGTTGCTCGAATTCCTCATTTACCGGGAGCTGCCCGGTTGCCACGCCCTTCATTAAAGCAATCCGTCCGCGGGGACTGTACGTTTCCAGCCCGGTTTGCTGATAGGTTGGACAGGTAGGCAGACAAAACCCGCAGTGCATACAGTTCATGATTTCATCCAGATCAAAGGGTTGCAGGCGGTTGCTGTCTGTATGGGTCATAGGGAGGACCGTTGTTCCGCCGCAGGCAGGGGAGGCGAACTCCTTAGATAATGAATGTTTTTCTCCGCTCATCGTTGCACCACCAATCTCCGCCGATTTGTAAAGTTAACGATTTTACCGGGATTGAGAATACCGTTTGGATCAAAAGCGGCTTTGAGGCGCTGCATCAGTTCCAGGCCGGCTTCACCCGTTTTCAGGTGCAGGAAGTCCTTCTTGGCCAACCCAACCCCGTGTTCCCCGGTAATCGTGCCTCCTAATCGAATCGCCGCGTGAAAAATCTCCTCAAACGCTTTCTCCACGCGTTCGATTTCCTCCGGGTTCCGTTCATCAGTCATACAGGTCGGATGAAGGTTGCCGTCACCGGCATGACCAAACGTACAGATCTGTACCCCATATTTCTCGGCAACCCGTTCCACTTCTTCGACCATTTCCGCCAGACGGGACCGTGGCACGGTGGCGTCCTCCAAAATCGTGGTCGGCTTCAGTCGGGAGAGGGCCGATAACGCCGCACGCCGCGCAGCCAGCAGCTTCGCGCCTTCCTCGGGTGTGCTGGCCACCTCAACTCCGGCAGCGCGGTGTTCTTGGGCGATGGTCGCGATCTGCTCGATATCGCGGTTAACGACTTCGGCCGGCCCGTCTTGTTCAATCAGGAGCATCGACTTCATTTCCAAAGGGAGACCGAGCTTCGCGAAGTCGTCCACGACCTTCATCGTTCCTTGATCCATGAACTCTACGGTGGCCGGGATGATTTTCGAGGCGATGATGGCTTCGACCGTTTTAGCGGCATCCACCAAATTCCGGTAATAAGCGACCAGGGTTCGCTTCGTTTCCGGCAATGGGAGCAGCTTGAGCGTAACCTCCGTGATGACGGCAAGCGTTCCTTCGGAACCAACGAGCAGCCGCGTCATATCATATCCGGCCACGTCCTTGACGTTCTTCCCGCCGCAGCGCAGAATCTCGCCCGACGGCAGCACATATTCTAGGCCCATCACGTAATCCTTCGTTACGCCGTACTTGAGTCCGCGCATCCCGCCGGCCCCTTGGGCGATATTTCCGCCAATCGTGGAAATCCGCATACTCCCTGGGTCTGGCGGATAGAACAGGCCTAACGCTTCGACGGCATGATGCAAGTTGGCGGTGACAACTCCAGGACCAACGGTCGCTGTCAGATTTGCCGTATCGATTTCGTGGATTTGATTCATTCGGTTCATGTTAAGGACGATCCCGCTCTGAATCGGAATGGTGCTGCCAGCGAGGTTGGTACCGGACCCCCGAGTGATAATCGGAATCTGGTGGGTATTCGCTAGCTGCAAAATGCCGGAAACCTCTTGAGCCGAGGCAGGGAATACGACCGCGTCAGGCATAGCTTGGTACATCGGCGTAGCGTCATAGGAATAGGCGTATAGATCGGCCGGGCGGTCCAACACCCATTTGTCCCCGACGAGGGCTTGAAGCTGCGCTTTCAATTCGGGACTGATCAATTCACATTCCTCCCGTTTTCTGGTATAAACGAATTATTAGATTAATCAGGTCATCAGATGAATTTTAAATTTGAAATAAATCTACCATATCGCTGGTAAATTGTATAGACTGTAATTTAAGAATGATGATTGTTTTTAGGAAGGCCGCGGCCGGAAGAGGGAGAAGTCATGGATTTAGGCAAAAAAAATTACGAAATCATCACCGAGGAACTGGAGCGGATCATTGCAACCGGGAAGGTGAAGCCGGGAGAGAAGCTGGAGACAATCGAAAATATGGCCAAACGCTATCGCGTTGGCCGTTCCACCGTCCGCGAAGCGATCAGCCATTTGAAAGCCCGGGGCCTGCTGGAGACGCGGCAGGGAGGCGGAACCTACGTCCGGGCGCAGGCACTAGAATCAATGGCAGCCCAGCAAATCAAGAACCGCGAGGACCTGCAGCAACTGCTGGAGGTGCGCAGCATTCTGGAGGTTGGAAGCATTGAGCTGGCAGCCCTCCACCGGAGTGAAGCCGATGTGGCTGAACTTTCGGAGATCGTTGCTCTAATGGAGGAAGCGATCGGGAACGAGGAAATCAGCCAGGTGCATGACGTCAATTTTCACTTGGCCATCGCCAAGGCAACGCAAAATCCGTTGCTCCGTCAAATGATGGAAAGCATCTCCACCATGATGATGCGAACGATCCGCGACAGCCGGAGTCTGTGGCTGTTCAGCGAGCAGGAATCGGCCCACCGTCTGTTCCAGGAGCACCGCCAAATGCTGGAGGCAATCCGCAAGCAGAACCCGCAGGCAGCGGCAGACCTGATGCGGACCCATCTAACCAAAGTTGGACAAGCGCTGATGGGAGCTTCGGAGCAACCCAGTCCTTCGGAAATCAACTGAATGGATACGAACATCGAAAAGACCTGACTCCTTACGATCAGGTCTTTCTTTAGCATTCAAGACGTATAAGTATTACATGCTGCCCCGGTTGTCTGCTAGCTTCTTATGCTTCGCCCGCTTGCAGCGTGAGTTGGGCTGCCGCCGTTTCCACGCCGTTGACCAGCAGCACGATGCGGTGCTCACCAGGGTAATGACGGCGGGTGGACAAGTCAGCCCAGCTATGCCGCCGGGTGCCGCTGAGACGTGAACCGCCGGGTACCGTTTTGTCCGACAATAAAAATAGCTTCCGCGACGTGCGGCCTCCGGCTTTGACGAAATCGATGCCGTATTCAATGCGCACCTTGGCCGGGGCGCCTGAGCGGATGGTCAGCTCGTAACGGAGCTCGCTGGCCTCACCGATCCGCAGTACGTTTGGTTCAATTACGAGCGAGGCAGCTGTTGTCAGAGGCTCACTGTCCTCGCCGGTGGCGTAGCCGAACAGCTCCAGAACCTCAGGGCTGCCGCGTCGGATCAGCGTCCGGCAGCCGTGTCGAATGATCCAATCGGTGTGCGGATGGTAGCCTTTCCAGCGCCGGGCGATCTCCAGCACTAGGTCTGGATGGTCCTTAGCGATGTCGTTCAGGTTGTTGGCCACACTTTTGCGAACATACAAGCTCGGATCGGCCTTCAGTTGCTCCAGGATCGGCAAAATTGGCGCGGGATCACGCTTGAACATCGGCAGTGCTTGTCCCCATGGCAGGCGCGGCCTGCAGCCTTCACTGGCCAAGCGGCGTACATGCTCGTTGTTATGCTGCGCCCAGGCCAACATTTGCCGCATCATCCGCTCGGGGTCCCGTTCAATAAATGAACGGACGGCAAACTCCGCGGACGATTTAGACGTGAAGCGCTCCAGCGCTTGCATCGCCTGCTCCCAGTCCGCTTCGGCGTGACCAAACACCTCTACGAAATCGGGAAAGAAGAGGTAGGGGAACCCCACGCAGGTATCATCAATGGCATATAAGATGTCCAGCGCTTCCCCAAAGCTGGCAGGCAACAAAGCGCCCAGCTTTAACGAGATCTGCCGCATCCGCGCCTTGAGCTCCAACTTGTCCCAAGTTTCGTCCATCACGTCAGTCACGAATCGTTCCGTATCAAAGGGAGCGTAAGCTTCCTTCACTTTGCTGCCGAAATCCCGCAGAAATTCCTCACTATAAATTGATTTTAATGTATCTGCCATGTCTATTCTCCGTTCTATCCAAACTGAGGTTGAAAGTTTCAGGGGTCTATTTTACGATAACGATTTAATTGAGCGCAAACCATGATGATACACGCTGTTAACGTATTTGATTATAATCTAACCATTTGGTAGTGAAAGGGGAAGCCCCAAATGAAAAAATCGGCAATCCGTGCTTGGATTCTGTATGATTGGGCCAATTCCGCGTATTCGACAACGGTGTTGGCTGCCGTGCTGCCCATCTTTTATGCCGGGGTGGCTGCGCAAGGGTTAAGTGAAACGACTGCAGCTTCCTATTTGGCCTATACGCATTCCATCGGCATGGCGTTGGTGGCGGTGATCTCTCCATTGCTGGGATATATTGCGGATATATCTGGCCGCAAAACAACGTTTCTGACTTGGTTTGCGCTGCTTGGTATCGTAGGTACGTTGGGGTTCGCGCTCGTTGGCCCAGGGGACTGGCTGCTCGCTTCGGCTTTGCTTGTCGTGACGACCGTTGGATTCTCGGGGAGCCTCACCTTTTATGATGCGTTACTGCCGGACTTGGTACCATCGCCAAAACGCGATGATGTCTCAGCCAAAGGATATGCAGCCGGGTACATCGGCGGCGGGATCCTGCTGGCGGTCAACCTGCTGATGATCCAACAGCCGCACTGGTTTGGGATGAGGGATGAGCTTGCGGGCACCCAGCTTTCTTTCTTGACCGTGGGGCTTTGGTGGCTCGTCTTCTCACTGCCGTTAATGCGGAACGTCTCTAACCTTCCGAAGCAAGCAACCGGTCTTACGGCTGGAGGATACGTACGAGCTGCCTCCAAGCGGCTTCGCGGTACATTCAAGGACATTCGACGTTATCCGCAGCTGTTTCGGATGATCGCGGCCTTCTGGTTTTACAATGATGGGATTAATACGATCATTCTGATGGCCACGATCTACGGCACGATCTTGGGGATCGGTACCAGCGATTTGATTTTGGCTCTATTAATTACGCAGTTCGTTGGATTCCCTAGTACGATCCTGCTCGGCAAAGCGGCAACACGTCTCGGCTCCAAACGTGTGTTGATCGGCACGCTGTGGACCTATGTGGTGATTGTTCTCTTGGGCTTTGGCATGAGCAGCGCGCTGCATTTTTACATACTCGCTGTTATGGTGGGGCTTGTGCAAGGGGGAAGCCAATCGATTTCCCGCACGATTCTTAGCGAGCTGATGCCGCCGAACCGGACGGGCGAATTTTTTGGCTTCGTTAACATTACGAGCAAGTTTTCCTCGATCTTTGGGCCGTTTGCTTTTGGGCTCATTAATCACTGGCAATTCGCGCCTGGGGATCTTGTCGTTGCTGCTGTTTTTTGGCTTAGGGATCGCTGTCGTGATGAGATTGAACCTAAACCGAGGAAAGGCGGATGCCTTGCGGGATATAAACGATCCTTTTTCTTCTGAACCGAAGCCGCCCGTAACGGCATAGGAAAAAACAACTTCATCCGTTTCCGGCCTGTCCTGCTTCCTGCAAAAATGCTACGATAATTGAATACAGGACCCAGGAAGATTAGAGGAGTGGAAACCATGGCCGAAGTCAAAACCAATGCCATGCGTATGCTGGACAAATCGAAAACCCCATATCACATCTTTGCATACGATGCCGAGGACGGACAAATTCATGGAACCGCGGTGGCGGAGAAGATCGGCAAGCCCGTCGAACAAGCTTACAAAACGTTGGTGGCCCGCCAAGGCTCATCGTTATTTGTATTTATTGTTCCGGTTGCGGAGGAGCTGGACCTGAAGAAGGCAGCCAAGGCCGCCGGGGTCAAAAAGATCGAGATGCTGCCGCTAAAGGATTTGCAGCAATACACGGGCTATGTCCGCGGCGGCTGCTCTCCGATCGGTATGAAGAAGCAGTTCCCCACCTTTATCGACAGAACGGCCGAACAACTGGAAACGATGCTTGTATCGGCAGGTCGGATTGGTTTGCAGATGGAGCTGACGCCTTATCAGCTGGCGGCCCAGGTCAAGGGGAAGTTCGCGCCGCTGATTCGTGAGTAAGAGAATTAGCTCGTTTGCTCCTTTTTCCCATTCATACGATATTCGATTGGAGATATCCCTAATCGCTTCTTAAACGCTTTTGAGAAGGAAGAAATGTCTTGGTAACCTACAGCTCTAGCGATTTCGGCAATAGTGTAATTGGTATGCTGCAAGAGCAGCTGAGCCTCCTGCATTCTGAGTTGGAGCAGGTAATTAACGGGAGAAGTGCCATAGGTCTTGCGAAACATTTTGGAAAAATGCGTTCGCTCGATGCCAACCGAAGTGGCGATCTCCTCAATGGTAATTAGTTCCGAAAAATGGTGCTCGATGAGCTGCTTTCCTTTATCAAGCCAGTCCAGAGTTAGATCTTGCTGCAGAACCAGCGGGGTTGGTAGTTCCAACGATTGAAAGATGGCATACATCCCGTGCAGGCGCGCGAGCGCCTGCTGGTGTTGATGAATTAAGTTGAGAAAAGCCGAAATGGTTCGATCCACCACGCGATTGGGCATATGCGGATGCTCCGGTGTCAGCCCTAGCCGCGCCAATGTCGCCAGCGCTTGTTTACCGTCAAAGGCCAAGATCAGCTTCTTGATGGGTTGCTGAGGATCGCAATAATATTCATGTATCACTTGAGGAAACAGGCAGAAGATATCATTAGGCTGAAGGTGATACTGCTTCTTCTGTTGGATAAAAGTGCCCGTTCCTTCCAATACGCACAACAAATAATAATTATGGGTAACACGTGGTCCGATGTGATAGTGAGGCTTGGCGAGATTCGCCCCGATGCGAAGTGGCCAAATCCCATGCTGCTTCTCGAAATCGGTGGGCTGAAGCGGATAAATCGCCAGCCACTCATGCTCATGTTCGTTCCAATGTTCAAGTTGAATCCCCTTTACCAATTCCACTGCACTCACTCCCCTTAAGCCTGGTACTCCCCCACAAAGAGACAAATCAATCTGCAACAAAAGGACATAGACACTTGTGACAACTTTGTGTACTCTAACTTATATCATATTAAACCTAGTAAAAACATAGGAAAATAATTATTTATTTTTCACATGGAGGCGAAGTCATGTCAGAACAGCAGCATGTGGAATTCGGATGGTTCCTGCCTACCACCGGAGATGGCGAATATGTAGGGATTCCTCCGCAACGGCCGGCTTCTCCGGAGTATCTGACAGAGATTGCCAAGGCAGCGGAACATGCGGGCTATGAGTTTGTCCTGATCCCAACCGGGGGCGATTGCTGGGATGGTTTTGTCGTTGGGAGCTGGATCGCTGCTCATACTTCGAAGCTTAAGAGTTTAGTTGCCTTGCGTCCAGGCCTAATCACACCAGTTCTTGCAGCCCGCAATGCAGCCACATTGGACCAAATGACCGGCGGTAGAACGATGTTCAACGTTGTGACCGGTCATTATCCACAGGACTTGAAGGCTTGCGGCGATCCGTTGTATGACCAGCATGATGCACGGTACGAACGGACACTGGAATTTGTGAAGGTAGTCAAGGGGGTATGGGAAGCAGGGGATGCGAAGGATGGAGGGTTTAACTTTGAGGGCAAGCATTATCTTATTGAAGGCGGCTCCTGTCAGCCCCCTGTCTTGCAGCAGCCTCATCCTCCCATCTATTTTGGAGGAAGCTCGGTTGCCGGCAAGAAGACGGCAGCTTTGACCGCGGATGTCTATTTAATGTGGGCTGAGCCCCTTCAATGGATTCGATCGCAAATCGAAGAAATGAAAGACTATCTGCAAGAACTTGAGAGAGAGCAGGGGATCAAACGCACATTAAGGTATGGCATGCGTGCTCAAGTAGTTGTCCGAGAAACAGAGGAAGAAGCCTGGGCTGCGGCCTGGAAGCTATTAAGCAAAGCCGATCCAGAGCTCATTCAGTCCAGAGAAAAGCTGCATGCGAAAACCGATGCCGTAGGTCAAAACCGGCAAATGGATCTGTATCATCAATCGATTCAGGACGATTATGTGATTGCGCCAAATATGTGGGCGGGATTGTCAGCGATCCGCGGAGGCGGTGCCGTCGCTTTTGTTGGTACAGCGGAGCAGATTGCAGACCGGATATTTGAGTTCGTGGATCTTGGTGTGACTTCGTTTATTTTGTCCGGTTATCCTCATTTGGAGGAAGCGGAGATTTCAGGGCGCTTACTGATGCCGGTATTAAAGCAAAAAATGGCTGAGCGCGGCTTGGTTAAGCAGGATTAGGAGGATCGGATATGAGAAAATGGAGCGGATACATCATCATTCTTACGCTGGTGCTGCTCGTATCGGCATGCGGCAGCGACAGTAGCCAGAGCAGTCAAAACACGACTCAGTCAAGTCATGCCAACAGCGGCGGAGATCAACAAGAGAAGGTGAAACTGAGCTTTATTCATTGGCGCGGCGAAGATGTGGAAGTGCTGGACCGCATCATAGACAAGTTTAAACAAGAAAATCCGAACATCCAGGTTGAGACTCAGGTGTTCCCGTCGGATCAATATCAATCGACCGCTCAAGCTAAAATCGCCGACGGCTCCGTCGGGGATGTATTCACCGTATTTCCAGGAGCGCAGTTTCAAGCGATCGCCAAGGCAGGGCTCTTTACGGATCTGTCTACTGAAAGCTGGCTGGACCATTTCGAGCCGAACTTAATCGCTGCTGGACAATTGGATGGGAAACAATATGCGTTACCGTATCAGTTGGTCTATAATATTCCGGTTTACAATATTTCGCTGTTTGAGAAGTATCACGTGGATATTCCCCGGGATTGGAACAGCTTCTTGGAAGCTATGGAGGTGTTTAAGCAGGCTGGCCTAACGCCGATTGCTTTTCCAGGAGCGGACATTGGGCCTGGGCAACTCATGAACTCCATGGTGATGAATAATGCGCCGGATGAGGAGATTTTTGTGAAGTTGGAGGCCGGGGAAGCGAAGCTCACTGATGGATGGTGGGTGACCACTTTGTCGCAATTTAAGGAACTGAATGATCGAGGGTATTTTCAGAAGGACGCCGTCGGCGCGAAACAGGATTCTTCCATCGCTTTGTTCGTGCAGGAGCAGGCCGCGATTCTGGCAACCGGCTCTTACCATCTTGCCTCGAATAAAGCGAGCAACCCTAATCTAAAGCAAGGTCTGTTAGCCCCGATTACCGTATCTGCGGATCAGGCGGTTTATGAAGGGATTCATACCACCACATTTATGCTGGCGGTCAATAGTAAATCGAAGCACCCTGAAGAAGCGAAGCTGTTTATTGAATTTTTGAGTCGTCCAGATATCGCCGGGGAATATGCGAATGGTACAGGTCAGAACGTCACCGTCAAAGATGTGGAATACACTTCGGAAGAACTCCAAATCGTGAGCGAATGGACGAAGAAGCGGACCCGCTTCCAGCCGCGGTTTACGATCTCCAACGCCGAAGTTCAAAAGGCAGTTACCAATTCCATCCAGGCGGTACTAAGCGGGGAATCAGCGGAAAAAGCCGCGGCGGATGCGCAAGCGATCGTGGAACAGCAGATCGGGGAGTAGCATGAGAAAACATCTGCGATTGCTTCCGTTTGTTTTACCTGGGTTGTCTTTATATGCGGTGTTGTTTTTATACCCGACGATCTCCGCACTCTACTATTCTTTAACGAATTGGGACGGCTTATCACCGTCCTATCAGTTTGTCGGCTTGCAAAACTACCAGAAGGTCGGTGAAGATATCATCTTTCGCAAAGCTATGGGCAATAATGTGAAGTTTATGTTGACCGTGGTTCTTGTGCAAACCGTTGTCTCCTTGCTCTTAGCGTTGCAGATTTACAAAACAACTAAGTGGAATGTTTTCTTGCGCGCGTTATTTTTCTTGCCGACGATATTGTCATCGGTATCCGTAGGGTTTATTTGGACATTTATTTATGATTCCAATTTGGGTGCTGTCAATTTAATGTTGCAAAATATCGGGTTAGGAGGCGTGGCTCAAAACTGGCTTGGCGATCCGAAAATCGCGATCTTTTCGATCGCTGCGGTGCAAGCGTGGGCTCATATTGGGCAGATGGCGGTATTATTTATCGCCGGGCTTTTATCGATCCCTAAGGAATTGAAGGAAGCTGCCATTTTGGATGGAGCGTCTCAGATTCGATTGTTTTTTCGCATCATTTGGCCGTTGCTTGCCCCGGCGGCAGCTTTGGTGGTGTCCTATACGACAATCCAATCCTTTAAGGCGTTTGATCTCGTGTTTACGATGACCGGTGGAGGGCCTAACTACTCCACGGAGATTTTATCTACGTATATTTATAGCTCTGCCTTTCTTAACTACACGTTTGGTAAAGCGGCTACGGCTTCGGTCTACTTTATGATCCTGGTCGCAGTGATTACTTTTGTCCAATTTAAGCTGCTGCGCACAGATCGCGTTAGTTATTAAGGGGGGATAGAATGCTCCGTATCGTTGGAAAAGTGATGCTTGTTGGTTTTGCTGGAGTCATTCTGGCTCCTCTATTGATCGTGGTGATCACGACCTTAAAAACGAATCCCGAGTTTTATGCCAACCCGCTTTCGTGGCCGGACCAATTCTCCTTGGATAATGTGCGCAGCTTGTTTGCCAAGCAAATGATGTGGCGTTATTTTTGGAATAGCACGTTGATTACTTTCGTTACGGTAGCGGCAGAATTGCTGCTGGCAAGCAGTATGGCGTATGCGATCATGAGGTATGGAAAGAGCAAAGTCGGGAAGCTATTATTTGCGCTGTTCGCCATCGGTTTGATGATTCCGTCGCAGGTGAATATGATCCCGATCTATGCGTTGCTTCGGGAGTGGTCGCTGACGAATAGCCACTTCGGGCTGATTATGGTCAGCTTGACGATCTTGCTGCCGCTAAGCGTCTTTATCCTGTCGGGTTTTGTGAATACATTGCCCAAAGAATTAATGGAAGCGGGGGAGATTGACGGTGCAAGTGAACTCAGGCTGTTTACGCAAATCGTTGTGCCGTTATGTGCTCCTTACTTAGCAACCACTGCAGCCTTTTTATTTGTGATCGTTTGGAATGATCTGTTATTCCCGATGCTGCTGCTTGTGGAAAAAGATAAGCTGACCTTGCCGTTAGCTTTGCTTCAATTTAAAGGCGAGTATGTCACCCATTATCCGTTGTTAATGACTGGAGTTGTTGTTGCGGCGCTTCCGATGATCGTGATTTTTGTGTTCTTGCAGCGATACTTTATTGCTGGTGCATTGGCAGGATCGTTGAAAGGATAATAAGTTAGCGTGCAGATGGCATCTTGACCCGCGTCTAATCGAAAAACAAGCCCATTCCAATGGTGGAATGGGCTTGTTCATGTCACTAGTTTTGCTTCTCCTCGCTCAGACTTTTGACGTATTCGATAAACCGTCTAGCCGCCGGTGAGACGTAACGGTCTTTTCGCCATTTCAGGCCGAGCTCCCATTGCCAGCCTTCTTCTTGAATCGGAATCCATGCAAGCCCATCGAGTTCCAAGCCCATCGTCTTCGTGCAATACCGGTTCTTTTTTTACACTAAATAAGGTGCAATACATAAGCGGAACATTTCTGTTGGCGGCCGTTTCTGCTTCCGTTGATCTTGGGTCAGCACAACCACCGTCTCCAAGCTGGGAATGACATATATGAACTGCCCACCGTATCCACGAGCATAGAAAAAATCAAATTTCGGATGCCCGTCCTCTCCATAAACGTCCACCCACCAATGCCAAGCATAACAGCCGCGCCAAGGGGATTCGACATCGATCGCAGGCTTTACGGATTCCGCTACTCGTTCTGCCTGGATCACCTGCCGGCCTTCCCATCTGCCGCCCTGCAAGTAAAGTAAACCGAATTTCAACATGTCCGTCGGACGGAGCCACATCCCAAATCCACCGGTATGAATGCCCTGCGGGTCTTGCTGCCAACGATACGTCTCAATGCCCAGCGGGCCAAACAGATGCTCCTCGGCAAATTGCGCCACCGGGATGCCGGTGACTTGGACAAGGATCGCCGATAACAGCTGAGACGCTCCGGAGTTGTATTCCATCCGGTCCCCGGGGCGGTCCGCCATCGGCTGCTCCAGCGCAAACTGAACCCAATTGGGCGACCGGGTCATGCGTGGGAACGAGTTATGTCCGCCAAACTCCGTCCAATTCCACCCAGCCGTCATCGTGAGCAGATGACGCAATGTAATCTCACGTTTTCGCTCATCCGGATCTTCCTCCAACTGCGGAAAGAAGCGGAGAATCGGTGTGTCGGGAGATGGCAGGAGACCCTGATCCCAGGCAATGCAGAGCAGGGCGGAGAGAAAGCTTTTCGTGCAAGAATTAATTTTGGCGAGCTCGTCCGCAATTTGATCGTTGCGATAATATTCAAGCACCATCTGGCCTTGCGTGTGAATTAAGCAGCTTCTTAAATCAAGCGGCGCGATGGCTGCCGAAATGGAAGATACGTTCATAACGATGTCCTTTCTAATGTCGTGGTGCCCAGAGGATAATGGAGACGCCGATCAGGCAAACTGCAGCGCCAAGCCAATCGTAGAGGTCGGGGGTTTTCTTGTCCACCCACCAGCCCCATAACACTGCGAGCGCAATAAATACGCCGCCATAGGCTGCATACACACGGCCAAAGTTCGGAAATTTCTGCAGTGTCGGAATCAGGCCGTATACGATCAAAATTAGGCTGCCGACGATTCCGTACCATAGCGGTTTGGATTCGCGCAACCACAGCCAAACTAAATAACCTCCGCCGATTTCAGCGAGTCCGGCGACAATGAACAAGAGGATGGCGAGGAGCATGATGCAGCTTAAGTCCTTTCGCGTTATTTTTACCAAAGATTGTACCATGAATCCGCGAAGATGAAACCTTGATGAAGATACTGGCTTCTTTATATGGATGCGCTATAATCAATGTAAACAAATCTTCAAAATTAAACTATCAAAACTACAATTAAAGGAGTGGATCCGGATGGAACGTGTCCAATCGGAATCGCAATTCGAGCAACTAATTCAAAGAGACCAATATACGGTGATCAAATTTGATACGACCTGGTGCCCGGATTGCAAGAACCTTGATCGGTTTATCGGGGATATCATTCAGGAGCATCCGGACAAAGAGTTCTACGCGATGGATGCAGAGGAATTCCAGCCGCTGGCTGAGGCTAACGAGGTGCGGGGGATTCCAAGCTTGCTCGTGTATAAAAATGGGGAGAAGATCGCCCATCTGCACAGCAAATTTGCCAAGACGCCGGGACAAGTCCGCGAATACCTGGAGAACTTGGCTTAATGCGGTAAGCGGCAGAAGCGATGTTCATCGCCCAACCGAAATAAGGGGATGAGGGACATGAAATTTACGCACATGACGTTATGGTCTGGGCAGCTTCAGGAGACGGAAGTCTTCTATACCGAAACGCTGGGGTTCGCCTTAGTTGAGCACGGTCTGGAGCATTTCACGATTCAGGCGGGCGCGACGCTGGTTACGTTCCGTTCCGCTGAGGTGAATGAATCTCCATATTATCATTTTGCACTGAATATACCGGAAAATAAGTTCGCGGAAGCGAAGCAGTGGTTGGCTGCGCGGGTCCCGCTGATCGAAGAACAGGGGAAGGACGAAGTGTTTTTCACTGCTTGGAATGCCCATGCGGTGTACTTTAAAGATCCGTCCGGCAATATCTTGGAATTAATCGCCCGGCACAATTTGCCCAGTGAGCTTAGCCATGACTTCTCGATTGAAGATATTATGGGCGTCAGTGAAATCGGCATCGTGACCTCCGAGGTCCTCCCGCTCGTTCATCGGCTGAATGCGGCGGGGCTTACGAACTTTCAGGAGGACGATCCTGCGTTTACTCCGATTGGCGACGAACACGGGCTGTTGATCGTGGTGAGGGAGCAGCGGGAGTGGTTTTTCTCCAATGGTATCCCGGCACGTTTCTACCCCGTTGAACTTACTGTGGCTGGCGTCGGACAATTAAGTTTCCAAACGCAGGATGAGTTCTCGTTAACCGCGCCCGGACGAATGGAAGCCGAGGTTTAACGTACGTGTTCATGGCTGATGCTCTGGAGTTTATGGTATATTGCTTATAGGATAAGCGGTTTAGGCCATGAACTTCTCGCAGATATAGGAGACGTTAGACATGAACAGAAAAGAAAATAAAGCGGACGAGCGAACCTATACCAAAGGTCTTCCACACGGGGTAGCCTTAACGTGGGGATTAATTCCGGAACCCACACGCGGGCCGAAACGGGAGCTTAGCATTCCGGAGATTGTTAATACAGCGGTGGCGCTTGCGGATAAAGACGGACTCGCTGCCGTGTCCATGAGTCGGGTTGCCGGGGCATTAGGGTATACGGCTATGTCGTTGTATCGGTATATCCCAAGCAAAGACGATTTGCTGTTGTTAATGCAGGAGGCGGTTTGTGACATTTCTCTTCCAGAGTCCCCGGATCCGGACGACTGGCGGGGGATGATGCGCACATTCGTTTGGAGTACGGTACAGGTCTATAAGGACCATCCTTGGTTTGCTGACCTTCCGATTTACGGTGCTCCGATTACCCCTAACAGCTTGCGGATTGTGGATTGGGCTTTGCAAGGAATGCAGAAGTTTCCGATCAGCGGTTACGCGAAAATGTCGATCATCTTGCTGCTAAGCAGCTATGCGCGGGCATGTGGAATTTTGCAACGGGACATGGACCGGGCCTTAAGTTCAGGCACCAGTCTGGACGAGTTCAGCGGATTCAGCTACAGTGCGGCGTTGAAGGAACTCGTGACCCCGGAGCGTTTTCCGTATCTGCATCCGCTTGTGATGTCGGGGGAATACACCAGCGAAAATGAAGCCGAGAGCGACATTGGCAACGACATCGAATTTGGGCTGGAACGGATTCTAGATGGAGTGGAGCATTATTTGAACCTCGCTCCAAAACCAAAGGGACAGGTGTAACACGCAAAAACAGGGTAATCGAAGCGATTCGATTCCCTGTTTTTTTATGACTTAGTTGTTAGCGTTGTACTGAACGGTGATGAAACACGACTCGACACCAGATGAAGGCTCCGGCGATGAGAAACAGGCACCATGTAACTGCCCACAGAGCATGGTTTTCGATTGGCCCGCCGGTCAGCAATGCGCGGATTGTTTCATTGGCCGGCGTGATGGGTTGATGGGTGGCGAAGCCTTGAAGCCACTTCGGCATGGATTGAGTTGGGACGAAGGCGCTGGACAAGTAAGGCAGGAACAGCAAAATGAATCCATACCCGCTGGCAGCAGAAGCGCTGCCGGCAACCAGCCCAATCGCAGCAAACAACCAGGTGATCGCCAGAATAAATAAAATAATCACGCCGGCCGCTCCGAGCCACGCTCCAAAGCTAGCGGATGGGCGGAAGCCGACCAGTAAGGCTACACCGATGACGATTGCCGTGGCGACGAGGTTCCGAATGAGGCTGGCGGCGACATGGCCGGTAATTACGCCCAGGCTTTGAATCGGCATCGTCCGGAAGCGGTCGATCACCCCGTTGGTAACGTCCTCTGCAACTTTCACTGCGGTCCCTGAGGCACCAAACCCGGCGCAAAGGAGGATAATTCCGGGGACCACATAATCGACATAATTGCCGGTAGGGTCCAGGGCCCCGCCAAAAACATAGGTGAACAGCAGCATCAACATTACTGGCAGCAGGATCGCCATGACCATGGTGTCCACATCTCTTAGACTGTGGCGAATACCGCGGCCGACAAATACCGCATTGGTGGTCCATACCGAGGGCTGCCGTGCGGAAAGTTGGGCTTTGATCATGCCGATACCTCCTTCTCACCGGAAGTCAGGGCAATATACACATCATCCATCGTTGGGCGTTGAATCGTAACTCTCGCATTCGACGGCACCTGTGCGTGCAATGTGCTTAATATTCTAAGCAGATCCTCAACAGTCCCATCGGTCGGCACCCGGGAGACCAGTTGGTCTTCGGCATCTCTAATTTCAACCCGATCACTGTGAACTTGCCCCTTCAGCTCTTCCGCGGTGCCGGTCGCCACAATGTGTCCGTCCTTGAGAACGGCCACCGTATCAGCTAACTGATCGGCTTCTTCTAAATATTGCGTTGTCAAAAATATGGTATGGCCTTGCTGGGCCAATTCCGTGATACCATCCCATAACACGCGGCGGCTTTGCGTATCCAGTCCTGTCGTAGGTTCGTCGAGGAACAGGACCGGGCGGCTTACGATGAGGCTGATGGCCAGATCCAGGCGGCGACGTATACCGCCGGAGTAGGTTTTTACCCGTTTACGGGCCGCAGCCGTCAAGTCGAACTGTTCCAAGAGCTCCATCGCCCGCAAACGGGCTGCTCTCGCGGAAAGCCCGGAGAGACGGCCCATCATCACCAAATTTTCCTCTCCGGTCAGCACCTCATCGACGGCAGTGAATTGTCCGGTGAGACTGATCGAGCGCTTGACCTCGTTTTTCTCGGCGACCACATCGTATCCAGCGACCCGTACGGTTCCTGCATCCGGCGCAGTCAGTGTGGAGAGGATGCGAATGAGGGTTGTTTTACCTGCGCCATTGGGGCCAAGCAACGCAAATACCGTGCCTGCAGGGACAACCAAATCTACGCCATTGAGTATCGTCTGATTGCCAAAGCTTTTGTACAAACGGTCCACTTCGATTGCATTCATCAAGTTGGCTCCTTTCCCATCTTAATTATTGTATATTATATAAACAGTATATGACGTATACAATAATTAAGTCAATCCAAATGTGAATAGGACAATTGTTATGTGATTCTGAGACTTACGGAATACGATCTCGAATATATGGTACTATATTCCTGTTTTTTAGAATTCAGGATGTCTGCTCTACAAATTGGTGAATCATCGGACGATAATCCAATGTGGAGTGGTACTTTTTTCCACGATAGGACCATTTCCGAGAACATTTTTGCAGAGTGAGGGGACGTGCCGATGGAGAGGTAGTAAACGTGAAGAAATAGGGTAGGAGTCGGTGGTAGAGCGCTTTATAGTTAATCAAAACAAAGGAGAGAAATCATGAAAAGAGCGTTCGTGAGCAAGCGCCATGCCCGGACTGTCTGGGCGAATTTATTGACCGCGATCATTTTATTGATCAGCAGTGTGCAAGTCTTGCCGGCACCGGCAGCTCATGCCGCTGAGGGCGATTATTTATTATCACTATATAGACCGGTCTACAGTTCCTCTTCGCTGGGCGGTAACACGCCGGACATGGCGGTTGACGGGAATGAGAACACCCGGTGGGAAAGTGTGTGGAAGAAAGATCCGCAATGGATCTACGTCGATTTGGGCGCCAGCGCGACCATTTCGAAGATTTCCGTCAAATGGGAGAACGCTTATGCCAGCGCTTTTCAGTTTGAGGTATCTGATGATGAAGTTCATTGGGAGCCCGTGTATTCCACTACGGAAGGCAAAGGCGGATGGACCGAGGTGGACGTTGCTGCCCAAGGCCGCTATGTCCGCGTGTACAGCACCAAGCGGGCTCAAGAAGCTTACGGGGTGTCCATTTATGAATTTAACGTTTATGGCACCGGCGGCGTAAGTCTTCCTCCGAAGCCAGCTGCCGTCAACCTGGCGCTGGGCAAGCCGGTAACGGCGTCTTCGCTGGAGATTAATGAGCCAAGCAAATCGGCTGAGGATAAAGCCAAAATGGAAGAGAAGAACTATTTGGCGAGCAACGTCACCGACGGCAGCAACGATACTCGCTGGTCTTCCATTTATCAGGATAACGAATGGATTTACGTAGACCTTGGTGAAGTCAGCGAAATCGGCAGCGTATCCTTCAATTGGGAAGCGGCTTACGGACGTGCCTACGATATCCAAGTGTCCGATGATGCGCAGAACTGGACCACCGTTTACCGTGAACTCAACGGATCGGGAGGACGGGAGAACATTCCGGTGTACGCGAAAGCACGTTACGTGAAAATGGCGGGTCTAGGCCGCGGCACAACGAACGGGTATTCGCTGTACGAGTTTGGAGTTTATGCCTACCGGGAAGGGGATCCGAAATCCACTTATGACATTCCGGAAGTACCAACCACTTCCGCCGTTCAGCTTGGTGCGGGCAGTTATGAAATCAACGATGTAACGATGCTGGAGCCTAAAAATCCGAAGTACCGCACATCCAATATTCAAAGCCCCATCCCGTCCAATGACTGGTGGCAAAACATTCTGATTTCAAATCTGGGCGACGGGAACAGCTTGATCACGCTTCCCCTGAAAAATTGGTATACCAAGCAGGGGCTGAACATTTTGAATCCGGGAGCCGGTTACGTATCGGGCGGTGGAGGTTCGATTGATGCCGACGGCGAATCGGATCTGATTCTGTCGACGAATACGATCAACCCTGCTAACGTTGTCACGAAGATTTCCGGATATGGCGATTATTCAGCCACGGTTGTCATGAGCGACGATGATACAGCGAAAATGAGCACGACGTTCGTCAAAGGCTCGCCGTTCCTTTATAACACATTTGAAAACCCGGATGCGGCGATTCTCCAGTCACAGTTCATCACCCGGCTGTATGATGATAACAACCAGCCGATTCTGCTGAATGACGGCGACACTCTGACCACGGACCACATCGGCATCGAAGTGACGAATCAGGACAAAGCGCCGCAGCCGCAGACGTTCGTTCGCCATTACGGGGTGTATGCTCCAGAAGGCACGGTGTTTATGAAGCTCGGTAATACGATTAAGATCAAATTCGGCCAAGGCGGAAATTACTTGTCTGTGGCTACACTGCCGTCGGCAAGAGACCTTAGCAAATATTATCAGCACGCTTATGCCTTCGTCACGGATACGAGAGTGGACTACCGTTACGATCAAGCGACTTCGCTCGTGACAACGGATTTTGAATCGATCACAGAGCTGAAGCGACCTGGCTTCTCTTCGGAGACGCTCATGGCACTGCTTCCGCATCAATGGAAGATTTCGAGCACACCGTTAACGGATTTAAGCTACCCTTCGATCCGTGGTTTGTTGAAGATTCGGGAAGGGAACTCTTTTACGACACAAGACCGTTTCTATGGAATCATTCCTCAGTTCGTAGAACCTAACGATCCAACCTACTCCCGCGCACAGTTAATCGCATACTTGGATCAATTAGATGCGGATGTGTCGGGGGACATCATGAGTGATGACCCTTATTGGCAAGGCAAGAAGCTTCATCCTTTGGCCTTAGGTGTCTTAATTAGTGATCAAATTGGTGATACGGAACGGAGAGATTTCTATCTCTCGAAGCTGAAGGAAATTTTGACAGACTGGTATACCTATTCGCCGGAAGAACGATTGCACTCCTACTATTTCCATTACTCGGATGAGTGGGGCGCGATCTTCCCGTATGGCAGCGGCTTTGGCGTGAATACCGGCTTAACGGATCATCACTTCACGTACGGCTATTACATCTTTGCTTCCGCAGTTCTTGCGACGTATGACCAGCAGTTCCTTCAAGATTATCGCGATATGATCGAATTGCTGATTCGCGACTATGCGAACCCGTCGAGAACAGACAGCCAGTTCCCATGGCTCCGCAACTTTGACCCGTACGAAGGCCATTCCTGGGCAGGCGGCTATGCGGACAACCGCAGCGGCAATAACCAGGAAGCTGCCGGCGAAGCTCTGTTCAGCTGGGTCGGCGAATATATGTGGGGGCTTGTGACGGGCAATGACGAATACCGGGATACCGGGATTTGGGGCTTCACCACTGAGGAAAAAGCTGCTGAGCAATATTGGTTCAACTACGATCATGACAACTGGGTGGAAGGCTTCAATCATGCAGCCGTAGGCCAAGTTTACGGCAGCGCCTATTCGTTTGGTACGTATTTCTCCGGAGATCCGGAGCAGATTTACGGCATTCACTGGCTTCCGCCGGCAGAATGGATGACTTACTATGGTCGGGACCCGCAAAAAACGAACGAGCTGTACGCCGGTTTGATTAAGGATCTCGGCGGTCAGCAAGAACGTTCCTGGCAGCACATTATTTGGCCGTTCCAATCGATCGGTGATCCGGAAGGGGCGCTGGCGAAATGGGATACCAGCCAAATGCAGCAAAACGAAGTGTTTAACGCCTACTGGTTTATTCATAGCATGGTATCGACAGGTACCCGAACTATGGATATTTGGGCAGATGATCCAGCAGTGACCGTCTATGAAAAAGATGGTGTCTACACGGCGCAAATCTGGAACCCGTCGGACAGCGCCAAAACGGTGCATTTCTATAATGCCAATGGGCCGCTTGGATCGGCAACGGTCTATGCTAAAGCCCAAGCGAAAGTGAATCCGTTTGAAGAGACGGTGCTGGAAGGCCCGGATCCGTCGCAAGGCGTAAAATACGTCGATCGAGACGGATGGACGATCACGGCTTCTTCCAGCTCTGAGGATGTTGGGCGCCTTGTGGACGGCGATTTGTCTACCCGTTGGTCTTCGGGACAACTGCAAGCTCCTGGCGACTGGCTGCAAATCGACCTGGGCACGGAGCAAGCGTTTGATACGTTGTTTATGAACTCCGGCACCAACTGGGGAGACTATGCGCATGGTTATGAAGTTTACGTATCGGCGGATGGCGAGAACTGGAATGAACCGGTAGCAACAGGTACTGGGGTTTCGCCAAGTTTGGTTGTATCCTTCGATAAGCAACTGGCTCGTTATATCAAGATTGTGCTGACAGAGCCTGCTGACAGTTGGTGGTCGATTACGGAGCTGAAGCTGGCTGAATTCAGCAATATGGAACCTGTAACGCCGCCAGTGACAGAACCGCAGCCAGATCCGGAACCACAACCGGAGCCCGAACCACAACCTGAGCCCGAACCACAGCCAGATCCGCAACCGGAAGAACCTGAACCGCAGCCAGATCCGGAGCCGCAGCATCCATTGCCATCGGACGGTTCTCTAGCAGACCATTCTGGATGGGTTGTGACTGCCTCCTCCTCGCAAGGCCGGGATGTACCGGCTAACATGCTGGATGGCAATCGCGACACGCTTTGGACGAATGGACGCGATCAGGCGAAGGGACAATGGGTGAAAGTGGATTTAGGCGAAGTGTATCAATTTGATTCTCTCGTGCTTGATCCTGGTCATGCCAGTGATGATTATCCGCGTTCCTATCTTCTCTATGTCTCCTACGACGGGGAGAACTGGGGCAAGCCGGTGATCGGCGGTCAAGGGCAATCGGGCCGCATGTCGATTACATTCCCGACACAAACGGCTCGTTATCTCAAGCTGGTTCAAACTGGCGAAGCGAACCGTTGGTGGTCGATTGCCGAGCTTAACGTCTATGATTACGGTATCGGCAAGCAACAGGAACTGATTCCTGACGGCTGGTCCGTTACAGCTTCTTCTGGTGAAGAAGCAGAAGCGATGCTGGATGGCAACGAAGCAACTCGCTGGACGAGCGGCCGCGAGCAAAGCGGCGGCGAATGGTTCGAACTGGATTTGGGTACGGCCCTGCCAGTTGACCAAATCGTCATGGACAGTGCGCATAGCCACGAGGATTATGCGCGCGGATATGAGGTGTACGTCTCGCTGGACGGTCAATCCTGGGGCGAACCTGTCGCTACGGGGCAAGGAGATGGCCCAGTCGTAACGGCAGCCTTCCCGCTGCAGACGGCCCGTTACCTTAAAGTCGTACAAACGGGGACCGATTCGCACTGGTGGTCGATTCATGATGTGAAGGTATTTACCGCTGATTCGACGCCATGGATTGCAGAACCGTTAGCCGGAGAGGACGATTTCCTTAATGTGCTGGACCGTTCTGGGTGGACGGTTACCGCTTCTACCGCTGCGGATATCTTGGAGATGTTGGATGACAATTTGCGCAGCCGCTGGACGTCCGGTGAGGCGCAGACACCAGGCCAATGGATTCAGATTGATCTGGGCGGCCTGCGGACGATCAGTAAGCTGAGCATGGACTCGGGCGAGAGCGACAACGACTATGCTCACAGCTATCAAGTCCTTGCCTCAGAGAATGGGGTGGACTGGACGTTGGTTGCTGAGGATGTCGGAACGAGCAAACAGATCGTAACGACCTTCCCTCGGCAAACGGCGCGTTATGTGAAAATCATTCAAACCTCCACGACGCCATCGTGGTGGTGGTCGATCGCCGAGTTAAATCTCTATCGGTAAAAGTTAAATAGAAGTAAGTAGGAATGACGCAGCTCCCGGACGGATATTTCCGTTACCGGGAGCTGTTTTTTTGAGTTTATAATTTGAGAACGATAAATCTAAAATAATACTTTACCGAACGTTCTCATTATGATAAACTCAGGATGAAAGGAGAAACCGCCCATTAGCAGCCTTCGTCAATGAACACAGGCCGGGATCAGGAGAAATTGAATAAAGCTGTTGCAGCGTTGGGTATTGCCAACACGATTGGCGTAGTGTCAGACGCCTCGGATCCAGAGGGGGCAGAGAAAGCCGTCACGGCAGCGGTTGACGGCTTTGGCCGGTTAGACATCGTGTTCGCGAACGCCGGTATCAGCGGCAACACGCCGCTTGGCAGTGCAGATCCATCTTTGTTCAAGAAGATCCTTGATGTGAACATCGCCGGAGTGTTCTTTACAATTCAAGCAGCTTCCGCATATTTGAAAGAAGGCGGATCGGTGATTTTAAACGGCTCCGTGTTGGCAAAGGCCGGCAGTCCAGGATATGCAGCTTATGCTGCAAGTAAAGGAGCGGTTACCAGCATGGCACGGGTATTGGTGGCAGAATTCGCGCCGCGGGGAATCCGCGTTAACACCGTTGTTCCTGGCGCAACGAAGACACCGATTTGGGGGGATACATCGGTTCCGGAATTTAGCCCGCTCGAAGAATATTTGAAACAAAGCATCCCGCTCAACCGGATGGGGAAACCGGAAGAATTGGCGAATGCGGTGTTATTCCTAGCTTCGGATGATTCATCTTACGTCACTGGTGCAGAAATCAGCGTAGACGGGGGCGCAGGCTCTTCGCCAATGGGGACGCCAGCACATCAGCTCGACTGAACGAAGCATGAAAAACACTCCCGTGAGGGAGTTCATATAGATACAAGCCGGCCAGGGAGTTGGTCGGCTTCCATTACGAAAATATAGAGGAGGGAATGTCAAAGATGAACAAGATGTGACTAGCAATGTGAAATTTTGCACATATAAGTGAAAAAAATCACATTAACAAAAACCACTTTTTTTTATAATTCAAACTGAAGAGAAAAACAGGAGGGAAACAATATGAAAATGGTTAAAGGATTGGTGGTTGCCGGGCTTGCTGCGGCTCTGCTGGCAGGATGCGGTTCAAACGACGGGAACTCGGCGGCTAACGCTAATAAACCAGCGGATGCTACGACATCGGCTTCAATCGTCAATCAATCGGATGCATTCGTGAATGCAGTGAGTGAGAAAGGGACTTGGATTATCGCGATTCTCAACGACTTGACGGTGGACCAAGATGTTGTTGTTGCTGGCGAATTCCACGATAAAAACGATGCTTCGAAAGACATCTACCGGAAGATCGCATTGTATGCGCAAGATGAAGACCACAACGTGACCGCTTCTTACACCTTAACCGTTCCGAAATTGACGGTTCAAAGTGAAAACCTGAGAATTCAAGGCGGCACTGTGAAAGGTGATGTCTACGTAGAAGCTAACGGCTTCAACCTGTACGAAAACGCTACGATCGACGGCAACCTTTACTTCGCCAATGCCGACGTGCAAGCCAGCGCGAAAATCGACGGTAAAGTAACAGGGGCAACGGAAGTGAAATAACAGCAAACCCAAAGGCCAACCTCATGAGGTTGGCCTTATTTTTTTAGATGAAGAACGATTGAATGAACACATAGATCCCCATACCAATAATCGCGATACCGCTGATTTTGCACGAGAGATAATAGAAATCACTTGGCTCCGCCTCACGCACCCATAACCCCACATGATTTCCTCCCCTAATCAGATACTATATCTACGTCTTCGCACGGGGGAGGTTGCGGTTTACCCATACGTATGGTCTAATCGCAGTAGCTGTAAACTGCATAGAAACTTCACAGGAAGTCTCATTGAGGGGGCGAGCGGTGATGAACCTGAACCATCTACATTTTCATATCCATTATTGCAACAGTAAACAGCCGAATGACGGTAAACAGCTAAGAAGCAGCATCCGTAGAACACTTACGCATCACGAATTGCTGCTCGTCACCGGGGGGAAGGGCAGCATTACGTTGGACCGCAAGGAACTTCTCGTTCAAGAAGGCATGTTAATCTACATCCACGCGGGTCTCCCTCATCACATACAGATGGACGAAACCGATCCGATCTGTTTCTATTCCGTCCATTTTAGTTATGCGGGCATCCGCTTTGATGACGGGACTTGGACCATTGGGCAGAAAACTGAGCATTTGCCGCTTCCGTCCATGCAGGTGCTGCAAAACGGATATTTGGTCGAGGATGCCTTTCGCCGATTGACGGCTGCCTGGTTCGCTAAATTGCCAGGATATGAGCTGCTGACGAGAGCGGGGCTGGAGCAACTGCTGTATGAAGTCTTGGCCCATGTGCAAAGACAAACTCAGAACCACGCGGTTGCCCTCAAAGTGGAGAAAGTGATTCAGTACATGCGTGAGCATCTGGGCGAGCGGCTTACGTTGGCAGAGTTATCGGAACAGGTGCATTTGTCCACATATTACCTGTCACGAGCTTTTAAACAGACGACCGGATTCACCGTCATTGAGTACTTTAACAAACTAAAAATTGATAAAGCCAAAGAGCTGATCATGGAAACTGATAAAAAAATCAAAGATATCGCGTTGGAGCTCGGTTTCACCGATGAGTTCTATTTCAGCCGCATTTTTAAACGGACCGAAGGGATGAGCCCATCGGAATTTTACAGCAAAATCGTCCATGGAGTTTAAGATAATACATGGAGTAAAGCTACTCTTCGCGTTAATATTGTCCTGCAAGAATGTTCATCATATGTTCATCTGCGCGCGCAGAGGACAGGGGTCACAGAAGGAAGGCTTAAAGATAATGCCAATTTGGAAAAGAAATTTGATCGTATGCTGGTTCGGCATGTTTGTGACCGGCGTAGGCATGAGCCAGCTTGCACCGATCTTGCCGCTTTACATCAAAGAGCTGGTGGTGGATCAGGCTGATGCGGTGTCCCGGTATTCCGGACTAGCCTTCGGCATCACTTTTATCGTCTCGGCGATTTTCTCGCCGATTTGGGGCCTTGCGGCGGATAAATTTGGCCGGAAACCAATGCTGTTGCGGGCCAGCCTCGGGATGGCGATTATCATTGGATGTATGGGGTTTGTCACCAATGTCCACATGCTGATCTTCCTTCGGTTCCTGCAAGGCATTATCACTGGCTATAGCACCGCTTGTACGACGTTGATTGCTACTCAGACGGACAAGGCCCATGCCGGTTGGGCACTAGGGCTCTTGTCTACGTCCAATACCGCCGGCTCGCTGCTAGGTCCAACGATCGGCGGATTTATCGCTGAACATGCCGGGATTCAAGAGACCTTTTTCTTGACTGGCGGACTGATGCTGATCGCCTTCATAACGACGCTATTTTTCGTTATAGAGACGTTTGTACGGTCGGAAGTGAAGGTGGCGGGCATGAAGGAAGTATGGAGTGCGTTGCCGGAAAAAGGCTTAACGGTGACGCTGTTTGCTACGTTTTTTATGCTGAGTGTTGCAATGTATTCGGTGGAGCCGGTCCTTACCGTGTATGTGAATGAAATCTCCCGTAACAGCAGCCATGTGGCGTTGCTGGCCGGTATCATTTTCTCGGCATCCGGGTTGGCCAATATCTTGGCAGCACCTAAGCTAGGCAAGCTGTCCGACCGAATTGGCGCCCACAAAGTGATGTTGGCGGCGCTATTGGTCTCGGGGATCTTGTTTATCCCGCAGGCGATCGCCCGCAATCCATGGGAGTTGATGGGGCTGCGGTTCCTGCTGGGGGCGGCATCAGGAGGACTTAATCCCTCCGTGAATACCTTGATTAAGAAAATCACCCCAGAGCATCTAACCGGCCGGGTATTCGGATTTAGTATGGCCGCTGGCTACTTGGGAGTATTCGCCGGTTCGGTGCTGGGCGGGCAAGTTGCGGCTTGGTTTGGCATCCCCTATGTTTTCCTGCTTACTAGTCTGCTGCTCCTGATTAACGCGGCTTGGGTATATGCAAAAGTGTATAAAAAACTGCGGGAGCCCAGCCATTCGACCGTTCAGTAAAGTATACAAGAGAAGGGAAGTTAAGCAGATATGATGGAAATGATCCAACCTGAAACGAGCACGATGATCATTGCGGAAAAAACCGCACTTGTGCTGATCGATTTACAGCAAGGGATTGCCCATCCCTCTCGGGAAAGCGCGCCGTATGGCAGTGCGGAAGTCGTGAGCAATGCTAGTCGGTTGGCTCAAGCGTTTGCTGCAGAAGGCGGATTTGTGGTGCTTGTCCGCGTATCTACGCTGGATGGCAAGGATATGCTCAAACCGGATACGGACGCTCATTTCAGTCCAGGCGCTTACCCTGAAGGTTGGGATGAACTTGTGCCCGAAATAGCCAACATTCAAGGAGCCCATGTCGTGACGAAACGGCAATGGGGCGCTTTTTACGGGACAGATCTGGATTTGCAGTTGCGGCGGAGGGGCATCGATACGATCGTGCTCTGCGGCATCTCCACTTCGATCGGGGTGGACACCACCGCCCGTGAAGCGTTCCAGCACGGGTATCATCAAATCTTCGTTGAGGACGCGATGACGGCCTCAACAAAAGAGGAGCATGACTACGTCTGCCGCTATATCTTCCCTCGCATCGGCAAGATTCGGTCGACGGAAGAGGTATTGGCGGCGCTGCGGTAAGCTTATGGAAAAAAGATAGCCTTGAACCAAGGGGTTCAAGGCTTTTGTGCGTTGGTTGCTTGCTAAAACTGCAGCACAACCATTTGGTGGCAGGACCACGGCGGCAGGGTGTAATGGACGCGGCCATTTTCCTGACGGAAGGGGAGTTTCAGGCCCTGTGGTGCAAGATAGACTTCCCGAACTGGTGCGGGCACGGAGATCGTGGCCTCGATGTCGCTCAGAACCGGCAGGTCTTCGATGACCTCGATGTTGAGTCCTCGGCGCACTGGAGAGGCATAAAGCAGGTGGTGCACCCAGCGATTTTCGGACGGTTGAGCCTGCAATGTCGTCACGCCTTGTGCTGGAAGATTGGTGTTTACTGTTTTACGTATCAATAAACGGTCAAGGGCATAATGCAGAATCTCCTTGACGGGTAAGCTGCCCTTTAGTGCGTAATCCTCAAACAGGTTCCAAGCCGCATAGATGCCGGCAGGGCCTTCAACCATGCCGGGACCGGCGTCCTGCAGGTTGGATGGCGTGTGCTGGTGCGAGCAGAAGGTGAACAGGTCACGGTTGAAATAGGAATTTTCCCGGCTGCCCAGCTTCATTCCATAGGGCTGAAGTTCGATGTCCTGACCGTCGGTATACATCACGAAGGAAGCATTACGTAATGAAGACAGCTCGAAGTCCGGGCGAAAATAAGACGGCTTAAACGCCGAATCCCCAAGAGGTTTGGCGCCGAAATCCAACTCGAAATGGGAACCGTCCGGCGCAAGACCGGAGCGTCCCGTTGCCAAAATTTTGCCGCCATTTGCGATAAAAGTTGTAAGTTTCGTCTTCAACGCTTCGTCGACCGTGATCACGTCCGGCAGGATGACGACGGAGTAGGAGCTGAGATCATTTTCCGTATCCACGACATCAAAAAGGTAATGACCCTCCAGCAAAATCCGGACAGCTCCTGCATCGGCGTGCTGTGCTGTGTTTCCGGGCTCCCCTGCGGCCTCGGCGGACAACAAGGCCACGTCAGCGACCGAGTTCACGTCCCGGCACCATTTCTCCTTAGCCTCCACTTCCCGATATGCTTCCCCAATTAACGCATACGTTGCCGGATCCATCCATCCGGTCGGATGCAGCTGATCGCCAATCGAGATGCGGGCCCCATTTGCTAAGCTAAGTGCTGTCTCGTATTTCAGTGCGTTCGGATGCTTATAGCCGCCAAATTCGCCCCATGAAGTGTGGAATTTTCCCGTCATCCCCAGAAACTCCATTCCCAAGCTTTGCGCATAGCGAGCTGAGAGCGGGAAATGGTCATAACCCCAGCCGCCCGTCGGCAGCGATTCCAACTCCAGATGGGTGTTCAGCTTCGCAAGATCTCGCCGCCCGCGCTTGACATGACCGCTGTTGTGAAACACCGGAAGTCCGGGCTTGATGCGATGTACTGCTTCGTCCATCGTTTGGGCGTACCGAAGAAACGTTTCTTCCCAAAGGAGTTTCATCGCATCCAGGTCACGGGAATCTTCGCCTCGTCTGCGGATCTCTGCGACGCAGGATTGGCAATAGCACTCGCGTACCCCAACGATATCAAGGAAAATTCCATCGACGTCATAATTGGAGACCACTTCACGAACTTGGTTAGCCAGAATGTCCAGGTAAGGGGTGTTCATGCAAAATTGATGATATCCCGGCGTCATAAAATCGGGCGCCCAGTTCAGCTTCTCCTGCGGATCACGAATCAGCCATTCTGGATGGCGGCGGGTCAGTTTCTCATCGAGTCCGGCGGAGAGATACACCGGTGTTTTGACGCCGATTTCGTGGGCGGCTTCGATTTGGGCGCCCAGTAAGTCGAAGGACAGATGCGGATGCATTTCGTTGGCTGTTGAAGGGTGATAGGCCCAGCCGTGATGGCATTTGGCGAAGACGGTAATCGAATCCACATGGCCTAACTGGAGCATTTCTTGGAACTGCTGCTTGGAGAAGCGGCTGCCAATCCCTTCAATGGCTTCGGAGGTATGGAAATCAAGATGAACCTGACGGAATCTCATGGACGTTCCTCCCGATCTAGAAATGAGTATCGTACGTTACCTACCATTCTAGGCGGAATCATCGCTTGCTACAGCTGATAAATACGACGAAAAGTAGTACAATTTCTACATCGCATAGGGGGTGAGGATTTGCTTGTGCTGGAGTTCACGGCACCGCCGTATCCACTGATTGCCGCAGTGGGCTGTGCGGTATGGCGGCCGGGGGTGATCCATGCCGAACGGGTCTTTGAGGCGTATGACTTGATTGTTTGCGCACAAGGCGCTCTATATATGGAGGAGGAAGGGCGCTCCTACGAGATGGATGCCGGCAAAATGTTGGTGCTGGAAGCGGGGAAAAGACACCGCGGAACCCGTCCGACCGAGGAGGAAACCGAGGTCTATTGGATTCATTTTTGCCACTCACCGCATCTTCCGCCGAAGCTGGTGGACAAGCAGAGCTGGCAGCAACCGCTGCTTGCCCGAACGGATCAGGACACTGAACCGCGTCCGGCGATCATTGACATTCCCAAGTTCGCTGACATTGATCTCCGAACGATTCGCCCGATGCTGGACGAGATGGTTGCACTGCATCGCACGCTAACGCCATATCGTTCCTTCGAGCTGCAGCTTCGCTTCGGACAGTTGCTCCTCCAGTTACAACAGGGAATGCGGCAGGGCAGTCCGCAATCCCGATCTGCGGATCTCAGCGAGCAGGTGGCAGCTTACTTGGAAGAACGATTGCACCTCCCGTTTGACGCAGAGGAACTGGAGCGAGACCTGCATTATCATTTTGATTATTTAGCAAGATGTTTGAAGCAGCATACGGGAATGAGTCCGCTGCAATACCGTCATCATCAGCAGATTGAACGGGCTAAGCGATTGCTTGCCCATACCGACGAGCCGCTCAAACGGATTGGCGAGCAATGCGGGATCTCGGACCCCAATTATTTCTCCCGATTGTTCAAACGTGAGACATCCTTGACCCCGGGAGCCTACCGAAACCGATTCCGCGTCATTCAAATGGATGAAAAGGACAAGTAGGTAAAGCTGAAAATTTCTTGAAACCAGTTTACGTTCCGCCAGGAATCTGGTAATATTATCGCAACATGTAATGTAAATGCGATGACGAGAAGAGTAAGTAAAGCGAACCTTTCCAGAGAGCTCCGGTACGCTGAGAAGGAGCAAAGCGTGACTTTACTGAAGAAAGCCTCTGAGCAGCACATCGGAACGTGTAAATCGGCGGGATGGTGTGACAGGAGCTCCTGTTATAGAGCTAGAGTATACGCTTGGCAGCGCCAGGCTGTACTTGAAGAGGTTAATATGGCGACATATTAGCGAACCTGGGGTGGTACCGCGAGCATACCAATCTCGCCCCCAAGACGAAAGTCTCGTCTTGGAGGCGGGATTTTTTTATGACATAATTCCAATACTCACAGGGAAAGGACTGGATGTTAGAAATGGGTCAAAAGTTGAAAGTAGGCATCGTTGGTGGAACAGGAATGGTAGGGCAACGTTTCGTGCAGCTGCTGGATCAGCATCCTTGGTTTGAGGTGACTGCGATTGCAGCCAGCGCCAATTCTGCAGGTAAAACCTATGAAGAATCCGTCCAAGGACGTTGGAAAATGGCGACACCGATGCCAGAGGCCGTGAAATCCATTGTTGTACAGGATGCGTCTAAGGTTGAGGAAGTGACGTCGGACGTGGACTTCGTCTTCTGCGCCGTAGATATGAAGAAGGCAGAAATCCAAGCGCTGGAGGAAGCCTATGCGAAAACCGGCACTCCGGTGATTTCCAACAATTCAGCACACCGCTGGACGCCGGACGTACCGATGGTCATTCCAGAAGTAAACCCGCAACATATTGAAGTGATTGAAGCCCAACGCAAGCGTCTTGGTACGAGCACCGGGTTTATTGCCGTGAAACCGAACTGCTCGATTCAAAGCTACGTACCGGCGTTAAACGCTTTGCTTGATTTTGAACCAACGACGGTTGTGGCATCGACGTACCAAGCAATTTCCGGGGCTGGCAAGAACTTTGCGGATTGGCCGGAAATGCTGGATAACGTCATTCCTTATATCGGCGGCGAAGAAGAGAAGAGCGAGCAGGAGCCGCTGCGCATTTGGGGTCATGTGGAGGGCGGACAGATCGTCAAAGCAAGTTCTCCAATTATCACAACCCAATGTATCCGCGTTCCGGTGACGGACGGTCACTTGGCTACCGTGTTCGTATCGTTTAAGAAGAAACCGTCGAAGGAAGAAATTCTGCAGCGCTGGGCTGAGTTCAAAGGCCGGCCGCAAGAGCTGGGACTGCCAAGCGCTCCGAAGCAATTCATCACCTATTTTGAGGAAGACAATCGTCCGCAAACCAAGCTTGATCGCGATATTGAACAAGGGATGGGCGTTTCCGTCGGCCGTCTGCGCGAAGATTCGTTGTACGATTATAAGTTCGTTGGCCTGTCGCACAATACGCTGCGCGGAGCTGCAGGCGGTGCGGTATTGATTGCTGAGCTGCTGAAAGCAGAAGGATATATTCAAGCGAAATAATCTAGGTTTGTCCGGGGGAGGGGGAGCCTGTTGATCACCATCACAGTGGATGATTTAAGCGGACCTGAAATTATAGCATTTATTGGCGAGCATTTGGCGAACATGACGGAATCCTCTCCACCTGAAAGCATCCACGCCTTAAATGTAGACGGCTTGAAGCAGCCGGATGTTACGTTTTGGAGTGCCTGGATCGATGGCGAGCTCGCGGGATGCGGTGCGCTTAAGGAGCTGAATCGCGAACACGGTGAGGTTAAATCGATGCGAACTGCGATCCCGCACCGTGGGAAAGGCGTTGCCAAGCAAATGCTGGCGCATATCCTTGAAGAGGCAGTACGACGCGGTTATCAGCGGATCAGCCTTGAGACGGGGTCGATGGAGGCTTTTGCTCCGGCCCGTAAATTGTACGAGAGCTTTGGGTTTACGTATTGCGGTCCCTTTGAAGATTATGTCGAGGATCCGAACAGCGTATTTATGACGAAGTTATTATAACCAAGTAAAGATGGACGATTCTAATCAGGAACACACAAAAACCCGCAAATTTGCGGGTTTTTGATTTTTTTCCAGAGACTATACAACGACGGCGGTTCCGCTGACAGATACCATCAGCATGCCTTCTCGAATGACTTCATAATCGATATCGACACCGATAATCGCATTTGCGCCAAGGCGCGATGCTTGGTCAGACATTTCTGCAAAGGCGGTGTCCCGAGCTTCCTGAAGCTTGTTCTCATAAGCACCGGAACGTCCTCCGACGATATCGGTGATCGAAGCAAGAAAATCGCGGACCACGTTCGCGCCCATGATCACTTCTCCGGTCACGATCCCAAGATAACGTTTGACCGGAGATCCTTCAATGGTTGGGGTGGTAGTCATAATCATAGGGAGTCCTCCTTTTTATAGAGCCATATTGGTTGTTACGAAGGTATGCCGCGATGGTTTCAATTTAAACTATAATGGAGGCAAGGGAGGCTTTTAACGTGAAAAAGATGATAGTTATCGGCTCCGGGATTCTCGGGGCTTCAACCGCATATCAGTTGGCTAAGCTGGGAGCCGAGGTTACGGTCGTCGACCGTGGGGGGCCTGGACAAGCCACTGACGCTGCCGCCGGGATAATATGCCCCTGGATCTCACAACGGCGTAATAAAGCTTGGTATAGCTTGGCCAAATCGGGCGCGTATTATTACGAGTCCTTAATCAATGAACTCGAGGCGGAAGGAGAGTACGATACAGGATATGCTCGTGTTGGGGCACTGCGTCTTCATCGGGAACGCGAAAAGCTGGTTGCCTTGGAGAAGCTGGCCGTCGACCGTAGACAAGAAGCCCCGGAGATGAGAGAGATTCGATTGCTTGAACCGGACGAAGTAAAGCGGTTGTTTCCTCCATTGGATGAGGGGTTCTACGCCCTGTATGTGAGCGGTGCCGCCCGCGTTGACGGGCGTGCGCTCCGCGAATCGCTTCTGAGGGCAGCGGTACGGAATGGGGCGACGATCATCCGCGGCGAAGCTTCGCTTCTGTATGACGGCAACACCGTCACCGGGGTGCGCGTCGGCACGGAAGAGATCAACGCTGATGCGGTTGCTGTTTGTGCCGGGGCATGGGCGCGTCAACTGCTCACTCCGCTGGGTTTGGACTTCCAGGTCACTTACCAGAAAGCCCAAATTGTTCATTTATCACTGCCGGACGTTGCAACCGAGCATTGGCCTGTCGTAATGCCGCCGGGAGATCAGTACATTCTGGCGTTCGATGACAGCCGGATTGTGATTGGCGCAACCCATGAAAACGATCCGCAGGGTTATGATACCCGTGTGACAGCGGGCGGCTTGCAAGAAGTGATCAACAAGGCGCTGACGGTGGCACCGGGGTTGGCGGACGGCTGTTTTTTGGAAGCGAGAGTGGGGTTTCGTCCGTTCACACCAGGATTTCTTCCGGTCGTCGGGGCGGTACCTGAATGGAAGGGGATCTATGCGGCCAACGGCCTAGGAGCTTCAGGATTAACGATGGGGCCGTATATCGGCGCACAGCTTGCCCAACTCATGTTAGGGCGGAAGACGGAGATCCAATTGGAGAATTATCGTCTTGATCTGGCTTTTTCGTCTGAATTTTCTGACAATCTGTGAAAAGTATTGCACAAATGTTTCCGCCCGGAGGACAAATGTCCATAATGCGTGGTATACTATCGCTATGCATTGATGTGACATCATAAACATACGGGGGAGAAACATGAAGGCAATCTTACAGAAATGGAATGAAATCAGTCTTGTGAAGCGAATTCTTGTTGGCTTGGTGGTGGGGATCCTCTTGGCGTTAATCGTACCTCAAGCCAGCGGCATAGCGCTCCTAGGGACGCTATTCGTGTCTGCTCTAAAGGCCGTAGCGCCGGTACTGGTGCTGCTATTGGTTATGGCTGCGATCGCGAACCATCAAAAAGGGCGGCAAACCAACATGAAGTCGATTCTCGTGTTGTACTTAGTCAGTACGTTTTTGGCTGGGGCCAGCGCCGTGACAGCCTGTTTCCTGTTCCCGGTCAGCTTATCCTTGGCAGGGACGACCGAAGGTTTAACCCCGCCTGGAGGCATCATCGAAGTTCTAAAGGGATTACTGCTGAATGTAGTGGATAATCCGGTGAGTGCGTTAATGAATGCCAACTATATCGGTATATTGGCTTGGGCGATCCTGCTTGGTTTAGCGCTGAAAGGCGCAGGCGATCAGACCAAAAGCTTGCTTACACACGCCTCCGACGCTGTTTCGCAAATCGTTAAGTGGGTTATTCAATTCGCACCGTTTGGAATTTTGGGACTTGTGTATGAATCCATTACGGTAAGTGGATTGGAATCGTTGCTGGATTACGGGAAGCTGTTAATGGTTTTGGTGGGTTGCATGCTGTTCATCGCGTTGATCGTCAACCCGCTGATCGTTTACATCAACATTCGTCGGAACCCGTATCCCCTCGTATTCACCTGTTTGAAAGAAAGTGGGATCACGGCGTTCTTCACCCGCAGCTCGGCGGCAAATATCCCTGTGAATATGCGTCTCAGTGAAAAATTGGGACTGAATAAGGATACGTATTCGGTATCTATCCCATTGGGAGCGACGATCAATATGGCGGGCGCAGCGGTCACGATTTCGGTCTTGACGCTGGCAGCTGTCCATACGTTAGGCATTGAGGTGGACTTCGGTACAGCAGTGATCCTAAGCGTCTTGTCGGCGATTTCCGCAGCTGGCGCTTCCGGCGTGGCCGGCGGTTCGCTGTTGCTGATCCCTCTGGCTTGCAGCTTGTTTGGGATCTCGAACGACATCGCGATGCAGGTTGTAGGGGTAGGTTTTATTATCGGGGTCGTGCAGGACTCGTGTGAGACGGCGCTGAATTCTTCCTCCGACGTGCTGTTTACGGCTACGGCGGAGTATGCGAAGCAACGCAAGGAAGGGGCACTTCCGCTTGCAAATACGGCAAGCTTGGATTAAATGTCAAAAGGCTGGCGATGACTCGTCAGCCTTTTTTCATGCGCAGTCTTTGGTTTGCTATCATAACTCGTTATAGGCAGCCTCTCGGATATTGGCATAGGTTTCAGCCAACATCATGGTATCCTCGGCTAGACGCTCAATCCGGAATTTGACATCGTCGTTCACAATCTCTTTACGGTAGAAGTCTTGTTCTTCAATAAACACATAGTTCTGTACTAATTGTGCTTTCAAGTAAGTCAGGATTGGCTTCAATTGCTGTTCAGGTACGAGGAAGTGGCGGGATGAGCCTGCGGTAGCCACGATACTAACCACCTTGTCCTTAAGAGCATATTGTGGAAGCAGATCGAAAATGTTCTTGAGCGTTCCTGGAATTGATGCCTGGAAGATCGGCGTACCGATGATCAGAACGTCAGCGTCCATGATCGCTCGGGTAATCATTCCCGTATCGCCTTCATAATCCAAATAGTTACGCCCGTCACTAAATTGAACTTGATATTCAGCCAGATCAATCAGCGTCGTTTCCGTGCCGGGGTACTTTTCCGCTATCGTTTTTAGAGTGTAATCCACGGCAGTTTTGGTTTTCGAACCTACGATGGTGCCGGACAATCCAACGACTTTCATCATTATTTACCTCCTTCAGATTTTTTCGTGTATTTCTTGATGGCTGGCAAGATTTCTGTGCCGATCAGTTCGATATTCCGTTTCACCTGATCAAACGGCATACCGCCAAGATCGATTTGGGCGATATATCGCTGATGACCAAACAATTCATGTTGATACAGGATCTTCTCGATAATTTGTTGAGGGCTGCCGGCATTAATGATGTGATGCGGGTCGCTGCCTTGCATGAACAGTTGTCGATGGAAGCCTTGGCCATTCGATTTCATCATGCTTTCGTTGACGTAAGGATAGAACTCCTGCAGGGCCTGTTGTGACGTTTCGGCTGCGTAGAAGAAGCCTGCAGTTGCGACAGGCAGTTCGTCCGGGTTGTGGCCAGCCTTTCTGGCGGCTTCCCGATAGACGTCAACCGTCCGTTTGAAGACGGAAGCGGGACCGCCTAAATGTGCCATTACCATTGGAACGCCGGCGAAACCAGCTTTAACCGCACTGGCTGGACTTCCTCCAACCGCCCGCCAAATCGGCAAGGAGCCGTTCAGCGGACGTGGGATGATCTTGGCATTTCGCAACGGTGCCCGGAACTCTCCACTCCAGTTGACAACCTCTTGTTCATTAATCAACCGCAGAAGATCGAATTTCTCTTCGAATAATTCCTCGTAATCGTGAACATTGTAACCTAACAAGTCAAACAGTCCAACTCTTGAGGCGCGCCCGGCCACGATCTCTGCCCGGCCGTTCGAGATGAGGTCAATCGTGGAAAAATCCTCATACACGCGAACAGGATCCGAAGTACTGATGATCGTGGCGGTACTGCCGATCTTGATTTTGCTCGTGGCTTGAGCTATAGCGGCAAGCACCACCGTGTGTGCTTGGGTCGCGAAATAATTTTGGTGGCTTTCACCGACACTGAAGAAGTCCAAACCTGCTTGTTCAGCAAGCTTAGCGTACTCGATAATTTGTTGAATTCGTTCTTGTGGGGAAGTGCTTTTTCCCGTTTTGGGATCAGGCACATGATCGCCCAAAGTATATATGCCAAACTCCAGTCCTTTGCTGGGATCAATACGATATTGGTTCATGAGAAATTCACCCCTTGTTTATTTTTTGGTGATGTGATGTTGCTTATGCGCTTATTATAATCAGCTTACGAAAATATAGTAAGTACGCACTTTTTAGTGGTATAGTTACTTATAAGAAACTAATAAGAAACTAGGAGGTTGTGCTATGGAGAAGATACCTGAGCTTTGTCACGTCGGTGACGCATTGGAGATTATTGTGGGAAAGTGGAAACCGATGATTCTGTTGGTGTTGTTGCAAGAAGGCACGAAAAGATTCAGTGACCTTAAGCGCAAGCTGCCGGACATTTCCCAAAAAATGCTGACCCAGAACCTGCGTGAATTAGAGGAAGAGGGGATTATCGAACGGATCGTCTATCCCGAGGTTCCGCCTCGTGTAGAATATTCGATATCGGAGTATGGCAGAAGTTTGGAGCCGCTGCTGGATGCGATGCACAGTTGGGGTGTCAGTCATGTACTACGGAAGGAAGAGAAGTTACTGCATGTGAAATAAAAGATAAAACCCGTGCAATTGGCACGGGGGTTGGGATCTCCTACGTGAGGATAAGAAACGAGCAGCTAAGGAAATTTGATCCATAGCTGCTCATTTGGATGTTATATGAACCCTGCTTAGGGTTGCCAGTTGACCTCAACTGTGCCTACACCGTTGGTTGGCGTTGTAAAGCTGTGGTTGGAGCCGCCTTCCCAGGTCACGGATGTCCCGTTCTTCTTGATAAACTTGAATTCCAGGTTTGTTCCCGCCGGCACGCTGACATCAAAGTACCAAGTTGGATAGGTTCTAATGATCTGGTTAAAGAATGGACCAATTGCTTTGTCCGGGTCCCAGTTGCCAAGCTCGGCGATGTTGCCTGTCAGATAGACATTTTCACCTAACGTGGTGTTGGCATTGTTAATGATAAACCGAACCGAGACTTGATCTCCTGTAAGCAGGTTAAAGCTGCTATAGCTGTTGCTGTCCACGGAGGATGCGTTGCGGACTTTGATGTCATACTGACCTGGTGTGATTGCCGGTACTTTCACTTGGATTTGTGAATCCTCCCACTGCACGATCTGGTTACCGGTTACTGCCGTTGTACCGAAGAAGACCGTTCCTTTTGTATTCCCAAAGCCTCGGCCATCGATCGTCAGCGTTGTGCCCGCTTTACCCATGTCCGTTCCGATATTACCGATGATCGGTGCGGATTCACTAGCTGCAAATTGCCATACTGCAACAGCCCCTGCCGGCAGGTTAAAGGCGGGGACTGATCCCGTAGAACTTACCGTAATACTGCCGCCATCCAGCAGTCCGTTTAACTCGTCGGTATAAGTACCGGCTGGTAGTGAGGTCTGCAAGCCAGTGATCGAGGCGGCGGTGGTCGTATTGCGGTTAATGGCGACCAGCGCTACGCTATTGCCGAATTTTCGCTCATAGATAAATACATCATGATTGATCCAGCGTTCCTGCGTGCTTCCATAGGCGAGTGCCGGGTTCGATTTGCGAAGCGGCGCCAGCTTGCCGATGACTTGATATGCGGTGGTAGAAGTCGAGAATCCACTCATAAAACCTCGGTTCGCCGGATCACCATTGCCCGTCATATATTGCTCTGTCCCGTAATAGATTGCCGGAACGCCGCGTGATGTTAATGTGAAGGCCAGCGCTTGCTCCAATCGCCGGTCGTTGTTGCCCAGCTTAAAACGATCCATGTCATGGTTATCAATAAACGTGACTTGGTCATGGATATGTTTGTAGTTGGCTGCTGTTGTAGTCAGCATGTTATTTAAGCCGTACATCGTATCTGTATTGTCGCGGAAGACCTGCCGGACTTTTTGACCAAATTGGAAGTCAAGCAGACTCATCCCGGATTCATTGGCGAAGCGGATATTGTTCGGATCATTTTCGCCAACGCCAAGGAACCATTCCCCGAAGGTAAACACCGGTTGATATCCTGCAATCGAAGCAACCCAGTTCTTCTGCCAGCCCTCCGGCATATGCTTCACCGCGTCCACCCGAATGCCATCGATCCCCATATCCAACCAGAGCTTGATTGCATCTTTGAAATACGTATCCGTTACGTTGTTGTGGTGATTGATGTCGGCCAGATCATACAGATTCCGATAGATGCCATCCTCCAGCGAGGAGAAATTCGTGCCTTGATTATGATGGAAAATTCCGTTGGTGTCCCCCGTGTAGCCGGCAATCAGGTTGCCATTATCGTACAACCGACCGTTCTCGGCAAAGGAAGGTTGTGTCTCCGAAGCAGGGGAGGTGTGGTTCGGTGCGAAATCAATGATGATCTTGATGTTGTTGGCATGTGCTGTGTTAATGAGCTCTTGAAAATCGCTCATGCTGCCAAACGCCGGATTCGTTCGTTTAAAGTCGCGGGCCCAATACCCGTGATAGGACGTGCTATTGACACCGGAGTAGTCAATGACGCTGTAAATATTTTCGACCGGCTGAGATATCCATAAAGCGCTTACACCCATTCCGGCAAAGTACCCCTCGTTAATCTTGTTAATGATACCCCGCCAGTCTCCTCCACAATAAAGCTTCAGATTTGTACAACCGGGTGAATAGGCCGCGCCCGATGGATTGTTGCTAGGATCCCCATCCGCGAAGCGGTCGGTCACAATTTGATAGATGACATCGGTAGAGAAGCTTTGCTTGTTAAGAACCGACGTATCGGGAGCGGCGCTCGCCGTCGGTACGGCGATGGAAGGGATGAGCCATGCTGTAAAGAGACAGGTGGAAGCAAGGAGTGTGATAATGGATTTTTTTAAAAACGGTTTCATAGATCAAACCACCTTTCCAGCTTTTTCTACTGTTCTGAACATAGACTTCATTTGAAATTTAAGCCAACCGCTGTAGGATCGTTCGGTTCCTCCTTTCCCGCCGCTACAAAACAAAAAACCCCGCAATCTTCAACGGAAGATTACGGGGTTGTTCCTGATAGGGAGGATCAGGAAAGCAGCGCCCTCAAATTGTGGGATCAACTTTCATCCTTAAGTCAGTAAGATATGGCAAATTAAGGATGTGACTTCATTTTATATCAGGGGTGCCAAGCTGTCAAACGCTAGATTATCTCTCTTGAATTCCTCGATTTCGCAGCAATCCTCAAAACTTCAAGTCTCTAATTTCTCATAATCTATAAAAATTATCTAAAATCTAGCAGGTAAAATGGATGATTATGTAAAATAAGATATCTATTGCAATCTCACACTTCATGGGACTTGAGAGATTGACGATTCAAGCGAAGGAGGAAAATTATGGTTCAGGTCAGTTTATTAAGGAGGACAAAGATTTGGTTGCTCGCCTTGATACTTGTGGTGCCGCTGTTTTCAACCTTAGCGTATGCTGCAGCCAAGCCAGTTGGAGCAGCAGGAGAACGAATACTTGTTGGATATTGGCATAACTTCGATAACGGATCTGTGAATATCCGGCTGCGGGATGTTTCACCGGATTTTGATGTCATTCAGGTTGCGTTCGCAGAGCCCGTCGGGGGACCTGCTAGCGGGAATATGGCATTTACGCCGTATAACGCTTCCATCAACGACTTCAAGGCGGATATCCGTGAGTTGCAAGGCAAAGGCAAGAAGGTTCTCATTTCCGTGGGCGGCGCTAATGGGACCGTGGATCTGTCCAGTGAGCAAGCCCGGCAGACTTTTGTTCAGACGATGAAGAGCATTATCGATACTTACGGTTTTGACGGGTTGGACATTGATCTCGAAGGCAGCTCTTTGTCCTTAAACGGGGGAGATACGGATTTTCGAAATCCGACGACTCCGAGAATCGTAAATTTGATTTCCGGCGTACGTGAAATTTTGAACAGCTACGGTTCGGACTTCATGTTGACGATGGCGCCGGAAACGGCTTACGTTCAAGGCGGTTATGTAGCCTACGGCGGGCCATGGGGTGCATATCTGCCGGTGATTTACGCTTTTCGGGATCAACTGGATTATCTCCACGTGCAGCATTATAACTCCGGTCCGATGACCGCGTTAGACGGCCGATCCTACGTTCAAGGTACCGCTGACTTCCAAGTGGCGATGGCTGAAATGCTATTGCAAGGGTTTAATGTCGGCGGTAATGCGAACTACAAGTTCCCAGCCCTACGTCCGGAGCAACTGCTCATCGGCCTTCCGGCGACGCAAGCGGCAGCGGGAGGAGGATACACGACACCAGCCAACGTACACAAAGCATTGGATTATCTGATTAAAGGTCAATCGTTTGGCGGAAGCTATACATTACGTCAGCCGCAAGGTTATCCCAGCTTCAAAGGCCTGATGACCTGGTCCATCAACTGGGACAAGGCGGCGAATTTTGAATTTTCTCGGTCTCATCGTGCATATTTAGACAATTTAGGGACGAACCCAGGTCCTGGCCCAGATCCGAATCCAACTCCTGACACAACGCCGCCAACTGCCCCGAGTCAGCTTCGGGTAACTGCAGTTACGTCAAACAGTATCACGCTGGAATGGTCCGCTTCCAATGATAATGTGGGGGTTGTTGGTTATACCATCTCCTACGGCTCTGGAAGTGTAAATGCGACGAATACCACGGCAACCATTAGCGGTTTGTCACCGAACACGACGTATACATTTACCGTCACAGCCAAAGATGCTGCCGGCAATGTCTCCTCAGGAGCTACAGTTCAAGGGACAACGGCGTCGTCAGGTTCTCCAGGTGATGCCCAACCTTGGCAACCTTATGTATCCTTCAATATTAACGACGAGGTATCTTACAACGGAAACATCTATATTTGCCTACAAGCCCATACCTCTCTTCCGGGCTGGGAGCCTGAGAATGTACCTGCCTTGTGGAAGTTGAAATAAGGGAGCAAACGAAAACCCACGTCTTGGATTAAGGCGTGGGTTTCGTTTTTGGAGCAAGATCCAGTTTCATTGTCCAGGAGGTTCCGGAGATCCCGAAGTAGGTAAAACCTAATTTCTGATAGAGTTCCACGGCTGGAGTATTGGTGGGATCTACACTTAGGGACAGTGAATGGTATCCATCAAGCGCTGCTTGCTTGATGATTTCATTCATTAAAAGCCGCCCGATTCCCATTCCCCGAAAATCCGGATGTATAGCAATTCCCAGCTCCGGCGTTTCGTTATCGACGTAACCAAACCCTGGATTCGTTTCCTCGAACAGTCTATACCATACCGCCCCGGCATGTTGATCGTCCTTCACGGCGACAAAAGCCCGGTCTCCTGATCGTCCCCAACCTTCGTGATATTTCTTCAGATGCGGCGCATTTAATAGCTCAGCCTTTGGCGGTTTCCCTTGTGGGATATGAATTGATTCATAATGCATATCCGTGAAGAAATCAAACTCATGGGGTTGCAGCGGTCTAATTGTGATCATGGGCTCACCTCGAGGACATTTGTTAATAACCTATAAATTTACTATGCCAGTAAGTAAGTGAACTTTGTTTTAGTGCTAATTAGTACTAAGTTACTTGTCATAAGAACGCTTAGTAATGTTGGTTTGACCCAAAATGTAATCGACACTAACGTTGTAGAAGTTGGCTAATTTAATCAAAACGGAGCTTGGAACATCCAAGTTTCCGTTTTCGTAACGAGAATAGGTTGCCTGTGAAATGTTTAAAAGTTGAGCTATTTGTTGTTGTGTTAAATCTCTATCTATTCTTAAATCCCTGATTCGCTTATACATTCATATATCACCCATGCTAAGTTTACTCTATGCGAAAAATGCATATTGAGATTTATGCATTTTTCGCATAAAATCAATTCATATCCCAAATATTTCAAGGGATTTTGAATATAGTAACGGAGCACTTGAAAGGGAGAGAGGTATGAAGAGTATTGTAGAAGATATATTCTACGGCAACCTGAGACCTGAAGAACGATTGGTTCCTACAGATCCCGACTATCGTCCACTTAATAAAAAGATTTCAAATTTAATGCAGGAAGCTAAAGAAAGTTTTTCGGATAGAGACTTTGCCAAATTAGAGCAAATCTTAGATTTAAGTGGTGAATCTAATTCAATGGTAATAAGGGAGGCTTTTGTCCAGGGCTTTAGGATGGGGGCGTTGGTTATGGTAGAGGTGTTTTGTGGGGGGAAGGAGTAAATAAGTGAAAATTTAGAGAGAAGGTTAGGTTAGAATTAGTACAGAGCATGTTGTATGCATGTTTATTCAGTTAGGTCACTTGACTTCCACAGTATTGTCAACAGAGAGATTTACTTTATTTTCGAGCAATATATATTTTATTCTACATAATATTCCATTTTATAGTAGTATATGAATATAGGTAAATTATACTATTTAATTTGTAAGAGGACTCATGGGTATGGAGGTTAGAGTTAATGATAAAAAATAAAGGTATTAACAAGATAATATATTTTGACAAAGAAACGATAAGAAATATTCTTCAAGAGCAATATAAAGGTTCAAAAACAACTAAGCTAGATTCTGTATCCTCAACGGGAATCGAAACTAGTGCTGAGGTAGAGGCGAAAGTTAAATTGAGTGTACCTTTTTGGGATAGATTATCTTTTTTATTTTCAGGAAGAATTAACGCATCATTTATGTTTAAAAGAGATTCTTCTACAACAATTACATCGACTGAGATTTCTGAATTTGAACAACTAAAATTGCACTTTACAGAAATTAAGGACACGCTAATTTTCGACATTGAAAACTCATCAACTTTTTTTAGGGTTGCTGGAGGATATTTACGAATTATTAAAGGAGGTGTGGAAGGTGTAGATATAAATGAGTTTAAGTCTGTAATGGACGATTATGATGGGTATGATACATATAAAGTTGATGATCAGCGGTATGTTCGATTTAATAATTCTGCCTTCGTTAGTAACTATAAACGGAATGATTTGTTGGCCACAAGAATGACATTATATTGTATTGATGTTGGAAAATTTGATAAAGAGAAATTTGACTTCTTAAAACAAATAAGTAAAATGGAAAATTTTATTACTGGGGTCAGTCATCATAAATCTCTTGCTGATGCATACCCACCAACTATATCAACCGACGATGATATTAAAAATGGTGATTCTATAAGTAAAGGGAACAGTGCCAATAAAGTTCAATTATTCGATGTAGTATATGCATGTATTACAACGGGAGGTATCCAAGGTGGATAAAAGAACATACAAAATAATAATCGGTTCACAGTCTTTTTTCGATGATCAAATTAAAGAGTTCAAAGAAGGGGCGGAATACTTTCTGGAATTAGTTAGGATTTTTGATGAAATAAAGAAAAGAGATTATCAACTAGACCAATTTAAAGCTTCATCCATGATATTAAAAAATAATAATTATCATGGAATTGTGGAATCTGCCCACGATAGATTAGGCTCATTAATTGAAGAACTGACAACAGATGATGCAACTATATATATTCATAATCCTCCAAGAGTGTTAGAAACATATCTTGAAGATTTATGCAACCGTGAAATAGTTGATTTGACCCGGATTAGTGAGAAATATGCTATAACCAGACAACCAGAGCATTTTTCAGAAAATATGGGTTCTATCGCGCAGAGCATTATTGGACAGAATAATGCAATTTACGAAATAAGTAAAAGTATGTGGTATTTAACAACTGTAAATAGAAAAAAGCCTTATGTAATCATGTTATATGGTAAAAGTAGTTTAGGGAAGACGGAACTAGTTAGGGAAATATCAAAAAAATTCTTTGATGGAAAATATATGGAAAAGCACTTGTCGATGTTTAAAAATGAGGCTTATTCTTATTATTTTTTTGGTGACCGACCGAATCGAAGAAGTTTAGGATTCGACCTTATGGAAAGAGAATCAAATCTTATATTTCTTGACGAACTTGATAAATGCCCAGAGTACTTCTATTCAGCCTTTTACACTTTGTTTGATAATACTGTTTTTAGTGACGCGACGTATGATGTTGATATTTCAGGCTTATTGATAATACTGACATCTAATTTTTCTAGTATAAATGAGATCAAAGAGAGTTTAGGTCTACCGATTTTTTATAGAATTGATAAATTTATCGAATTTAGTGACTTTTCTGAAGAAACAATATACGAGTTAACGATGAAGGAGATAGATTCAATTGCTAACGAGTGTGAAGGGCTTATCGATAAACTCGAAGTATATAGTAGGGTTAGTAAAATCATCCAAACAACTGGTGAAAATGCTCGAACTATCAAGAGTAAAGTATTAAGCGTTATCGAGGAACTACTTTTTCAGGAAATTACAGATATAAGATTACCGGTACAAGAAAATACAAAGACGCTAGTTAAGTAAAACAAATATTGAAATACAATTAATATCCAGGGACAAGTCTCTTAGATGCAGAGCTGGATTGTATGGATGTGGTGTTGCAATAACTTCCTCAGGAGGTATGTGAACACGAAAGTGATGCTGAATTACTGTGTATCTAAAAAAATGTTTTTTAGGTCAGTGTTTTATACCTTCGCCACAAAAGAAGTGAATATTGAAACAGTTCTATCATCATTGCTATGGGTTATGAATACTAGGTATAGAAAGATTTGGTTTTAGGCAATGCCATAAGCATAATTCTTTACTAACCTCCATTCAGGATTTGGTCGATCGGACAGGGGTCCACAGAGGAAGCTTGTACGATACATTTGGCGATAAAAATCAATTGTTCCTCAACTGTTTGGATCGATTCCAGGCAGTGACCAAAAATCGAGCCTTTGGATCCTTGAAGAGGATGGAAAAGCTAAGGAATTGTTACAACGTTATCTCGATAGTTTGATAGATACGGCTTTAAACAATGAAACAGGACGTCGTGGATGTTTTATTGCTAACACCGCCATGGAACTAGGGGCTGTGGATTTGGAGATTTCCCGACGGTTCGAAGTTTTTACGTCAGACATGGAAATAGCTTTTTATAGATTTTTGATGCGAGCTCAAGAGTTAGGCAAATTAAAGGCTGGACGGGATATCCGTGAGACCGCAAGGTTCCTGGTGGCTACGCGGCACGGGTTGTATGTGCTTGCTAAAACCGCTACGAATCGTAAAATTTTGGAGGACACCGCGAAAGTTGCAGTATCCGCTGTTTTTGATTGATACATTCAGGGAGTTTGGCTGCTGAAGAAGGGGAGCAAAAAAATTCTTGACTGATCGTTCTCAAATCATGTATGATGACTTTGCAGGCGGAACTTCCTACACATTAACGAGAACGATCGTTCTAGATATAAGAGTTGACTTTGCAGGGGGGAGGGCAACTTTGAAAGAAGTTATTTTTTTGATAATAAAAGAATGTTCGTTCTAAATAAGATTCCAGAAAAAACACATTCAAAACTATAAAAGGAGCTGCTAACAATGGAAATTTCAAAACAAGTTGCGTTGGTTACTGGTGCGAATCGCGGGCTGGGTTACCACCTTGCAAGCGAACTTCTCGCAAGAGGGGCTAAGGTTTATGCCGGAGCGAGAGATCCCAAAGCGATTCAATTGCCGGGGGCCATTCCCGTACAAGTGGATATTACAGATCCTCAATCGGTTGCGAAGGCGGCAGAATCCATTCCCGATCTGACTTTGTTGGTAAACAATGCGGGAACACTTACAGGAGCTTCTTTGCTGGACGGCGATATGGAACAGATTCGCTTGGATATGGAAACTCACTACTTCGGGACGCTGTCGATGATCCGTGCGTTTGCCCCGATTCTTGAGAAAAATGGAGGCGGGACGATTCTGAATATCCTCTCTGTCCTATCCTGGGTAACTGTAGGCAACACGGGATATCCTGCAGCGAAATCGGCGGAATGGAATATGACCAATACGCTTCGCACGGTCTTGGCACCTAAGAATATTCGGCTTTCCGGACTTCATGTGGCGTTTATGGACACAGATATGACCGCCAATGTAAAAGCTCCTAAAGCAAGTCCCGCGGATATTGCGAAGATTGCCATCGATGGGATTGAGGCAGACAAATACGAAATTGTCGCCGATGACTTTAGCCGTAAAGTGCAACAGGACTTTGCTGGCGGCATTCAAGCATTGTATCCTCAGTTGTTCCAAACAAATTAATAGAAAGAAGTTCATGATCTACCGGCTGCAACAAGATATTCTTGTTGTGGCTTTTTATTATATCGCTAATGAAAGCGCATTATTCAGGAGCTTTTCGGAAGAAAGCGGGAAGAATGTGGGAGGTGATTTCGCTATAATGGACTCGTGAAAGGAGGAGGTTCGATGAAACCCCAAATTGCCTTGCAATTATGGAGTATTCAGGATGCATGCAAAGACGACTTTTATGAGGCGCTCAAAAAAGTAAAAGAAAGTGGTTATGACGGCGTTGAATTTGCCGGTTATCATGGGAAAAGTGCCGCTGAAGTCAAAGGGTACTTAGAGGAACTGGGATTAAAGGTCGCGGCTTCGCATCTTTCTTTTGAGGCTTTGGAACGGGATTTCGAGGGGACGTTGGCCTTCGAGAAGGAGATTGGCAATTCTCGGCTTGTGATTCCTTATGCCAGCTTCCAGACCTTGGAAGATTGGCACGCTTTCATTGGCAAGATGGAGGAGGTTGCAACAAAGGCTGCGGCTGAAGGCTTCGAGTTCTATTACCATAATCATGCCAATGAACTCACGGAGATCCCCGGCGTAGACATTCTGGCTGAAATGGTGCAACGTACGAAGCACATTGATCTGGAAGTAGATCTATACTGGCTGGCAGATGCTGGTGTGGACGCATTTTCTTGGCTAGAGACGCATAAGGATCGGATTGGTCTTTTTCATATGAAAGATATGCAGGATTCTCCTCGGGAAAGCACGGAAATTGGCTCCGGCGTCCTGCCGATGAAGGAATACGTCCAGATCGCCAAGCAGATCAATATTCCATGGTTAATTGTGGAGCAAGAGGAGTTTCAGAACTATCCGCCATTAGAGGCTATAGCGATTGATTGCCAGCGTCTTCGGGCGATGGTGGATGAGGTTCATTCAGCATAGAAGGAATTATAGCAACCCACCCAAAGCTTATTGCAGAGGGTGGTTTTTTCATGGACTTTTCTAATCATAAGTGTAAAAACTAAAGGTAAATCCCCTCTCGGGTTGTCCGGACAAGTGATGCCCCTTATAATCAAACTGAACACGACAAAATCCAACGTACAGGGAGTCATCAGGTTTATGAGCGAGTACTTGGAAATCCCGGAGTTTCAGGATTCCCTCTTGTTTCGAACGTTCCAAAATGACGGAATGACGATTGTCTATCCGCATTGGCATAAAGAAATTGAAATCATCTATTCCCGAAAAGGCAAGGTGAACATCGGCGTTCGGGAAGAGATCGTTCAACTGGAGGAAGGGGAAATCTTCATTTTTCCTAGCGGGGAGGCCCATTATTTCTTGGCTTCACCTGAGAGTGAACGGTATGTCTATCAGTTTAATTTGAAGCTGTTTGATGAGCGAATCCTGCGGATATCGGAGGACTCCTTATTAAATCTCTTCGAGACTGGCGAGCCGCATAGCCGCAACTGGCCGCAGGAGCTAACCCAGCGAGCGACGGAATTATTGATTCATTTATATGAAGTCGACCAGACGAAACCGATGGGCATGAATTATTTGACCTTAGGGTATCTGTATCAATTAATCGGCGAGTTCTATTTGCACTTGCCAAGACGCCAAACCTCAAACTTGCCCAGCAAGCGATCCACTATTCAACATAAAGAAACGTTGGATTTGCTGAATCAAGTCTTTGAGTATGTAGAAAATCGCTATCGGGAAGTGATTACCTTAGAAGATGTGGCGAAATTCGTAGGCTTTAGCCCGTACTATTTCACTAGATTTTTTAAGGCGAATACAGGGCAGACGTTTATGCAGTTCCTGACGGAGTATCGGATCAATCAAGCGAAGTTTATTTTGGCCAATGAAAATATCCCAATGGCGGAAGTCGCCGACAAAGCCGGCTTTGCCAGTGTCAAAACGTTCCATCATGTGTTTAAAGATGAGGTGGGACAATCGCCGCTGCAATATCGCAAAAATCTAATAGAGTCTTAAAAGATCAAAGGCTTTTACGAGTTTATTCTCGCTAGAAGCCTTTGTTGTTTTTTGAAATGAAGAGCAATATTCGGGAGTATCATGCGAGGAAATTGGGAAGAAAGCGATTATCAAATTGGCTATAATGAATTCGACAATAGAAACGCTTTCAGGAGGGATAAGATGAAACTTAAAGTTGGTATTATCGGATGCGGCGGGATTGCAAACGGCAAGCATATGCCAGCACTTTCCGAGGTCAAAGAAGTAGAAATGGTAGCCTTCTGCGATATTGTCGTAGAACGTGCGGAGGAAGCGAAGAAGAAATTTGGTACTGCGGATGCGCAGGTTTTTGATAACTATGAAACGATGTTAGCGAACACGGATTTGGATGTCGTTCACGTATGTACGCCGAACTCCTCGCATGCGGTAATTTCGATTGCAGCGATGGAAGCCGGTTGCCATGTAATGTGTGAGAAACCGATGGCGAAGACAGCGGAAGAAGCTAGAAGCATGATCGAAGCGTCGAAACGTACCGGCAAAAAATTAACGATCGGTTATCAGAACCGGTTCCGGACGGATTCAAGATATCTGCATCAAGTATGTGAAGAGGGCGGATTGGGTGAAATTTACTTTGCCAAAGCTCATGCGATTCGTCGTCGCGCGGTACCTACTTGGGGCGTATTCCTGGATGAGGAAGCGCAAGGCGGAGGTCCGTTGATCGACATCGGCACCCATGCGCTGGACTTAACTCTCTGGATGATGAACAACTACAAACCGAAGTACGTGGTGGGGAAAACGTATCATAAATTGTCCCAAACGAAAAATGCTGCGAATGCATGGGGACCTTGGGATCCGGAAAAATTCACTGTAGAAGACTCTGCATTTGGTTTTGTTGTGATGGAGAACGGCGCGACGATCTTCCTGGAATCCAGCTGGGCGCTGAATAGCCTGGACGTAAAGGAAGCCAAAACGACGCTGTGCGGAACGAAAGCGGGCGCCGATATGAACAACGGCCTGACCATCAACGGGGAAGACCACAGCTTGTTGTATGAGAAGAAGATCGAGCTGCAAACCGGCGGCGTAGCCTTCTACGACGGAGCAGGGGAAAGACCGGAAGTGCTTGAAGCCCAATCCTGGATTCAGGCAATCCTTAATGATACCGAGCCAGTCGTGAAACCGGAAGAAGCTTTGGTCGTTACGGAAATCCTTGAGGCGATCTACAAATCCTCGAAGACCGGCGAGCCGGTTTACCTCTAAAATCAAGGAGCGATATCCATGATTCAAGTCACCGTATGGAACGAGTTTCGGCATGAGAAGACTAATCAAGTCGTTCAAGAAGTATATCCGGAAGGGATTCACGGGCAAATTGCCAAGTTTCTCCGTGAGGATCAATTTAAAGTGAAGACGGCAACGTTGGACGAACCAGAGCACGGCCTGACGGAAGAAGTGCTAGAAGATACGGACGTCCTGATCTGGTGGGGGCATATGGCCCATGATGAAGTCCAGGATGAAATCGTGGAACGCGTGCATAAACGGGTGCTGGAAGGCATGGGGCTGGTTGTACTGCATTCGGGGCATTTTTCAAAAATCTTCAAAAGACTGATGGGAACCTCTTGTGACCTGAAATGGCGTGAAGACGGGAAACATAGCCGCATTTGGAACGTGAACCCGAGCCACCCGATTGCTGAAGGCATCGGCGATTTTATCGAATTGGAGAAGGAAGAGATGTACGGGGAGCATTTTGATATTCCGGCACCGGATGAGTTGATTTTTGTCAGCTGGTTCCCGGGAGGCGAAGTGTTCCGCAGCGGCTGTACGTTCCGGCGGGGGAACGGGAAGATCTTCTATTTCCAACCGGGCCATGAAACGTATCCAAGCTACTATAACGAAAAAGTGCAGAAGGTCATTAAGAACGGGATCCGCTGGTGCGCCCCAACCCAGAACCTGTACCCTGTCTACGGACACTATGAAGCACGCGAAAAATAAGGTAAACCAGTAGGAGTGAGAGCAATGAAACTCGGTGTATTTACACCTTTGTTTAATCATTTAAGCTTTGAAGAAATGATTGAAGAAGTAGCCAAAAAAGGATTGCAGACGGTTGAAATCGGAACCGGCGGCTATCCTGGCAACGCTCATTTAGATATCGACAAATTGCTGGCAAGCAGCGATGAGCGTAAAGAATATCTTGCCAAATTAGCGGACAAAGGCCTCGAAATCTCTGCGCTCAGCTGTCACAACAATCCGATCTCCCCGATCCCGGAAGTGGCTGCCGAAGCAGACACTTTGCTGCGCAAAACGATTAAGCTGGCCAGCCTATTGAACGTTCCGGTCGTCAACGGCTTCTCCGGCGTATCGGGCGGTAAACCTGGGGATACCCAAGTGAACTGGCCGGTCTTGCCTTGGCCAACCGAATACGACGATAACTACAATTACCAATGGGAACAGAAGCTGATTCCTTATTGGAAGGAGATCAACGCAGAAGCGGAAGCGGCTGGCGTGAAAATCGGGATCGAGCTCCATGGCGGCTTCCTGGCTCATACGCCATACACCATGCTGAAATTGCGTGAAGCGACCGGTAAAGCGATCGGTTGTAATCTGGATCCAAGCCATTTGTGGTGGCAAGGGATTGATCCCGTTGCTGCGGTGAAGATCCTTGGCGAAGCTGGCGCCATCCACCACTTCCATGCGAAGGATACGTATCTGGATCAAGATAACATCAACATGTACGGGTTAACGGACATGCAGCCTTATGGCAATGTGAAGACACGGGCTTGGACGTTCCGTTCGGTGGGCTGCGGTCATGACTTGAAGGTATGGTCGGATATCATCTCCGCTTTGCGCGTATATGGTTACGATTATGTGCTCAGCATCGAGCATGAAGACCCAATTATGTCAGTGGATGAAGGCCTCACACGTGCCATTACCAACTTGAAATCCATCATGATCCATGAGCAGCCTTCTGCCATGTGGTGGGCGTAAAGGAGCAAGCAAGATGTCGAAGATCAATTTTGCCGTCATCGGCTATGGCGGGATGGGCTCTTATCATGCCCACAGCCTCATTCCGGCAGAAAGCTCTCGCTTTCATGTCGTGGGAACCTACGATATTTCCGGAGAAAGACAGCAAATCTCCAAGGGCAAAGGCCTGCATATTTATGGCAGCCTGGAGGAAGTATTAACTGATAACAACATCGAAGCGGTCTTAATCGCGACTCCCAATGATTCGCACAAGGAAATCGCGATCCGCTCGATGCGGGCTGGCAAGCATGTCGTTTGCGAAAAGCCGGTAGCAATGAATACCGAAGAGCTGGATGAGATTTTGGCGGTGGCGGAAGAGACGGGCCAGGTCTTTATGGTTCACCAAAATCGGCGGTGGGACCCGGACTTCCTCATCATTCGCCAGTTGTATCAGAACCGAACGATTGGGGAGATTTTTCAAATCGAATCCCGCGTTCAAGGGGCGAACGGCATTCCAGGCGACTGGCGTCATTTGAAGAAGCATGGCGGCGGGATGCTCCTGGACTGGGGCGTTCATCTGTTGGACCAACTGCTGTGGCTGGTCGACAGCCCGGTTCAAAGCGTATTTTCGGATTTAAGCTACATCTTAGGGGATGAAGTTGATGACGGATTCATCTGCTACATTACCTTTGAGAATGGTGTCAAGGCGTTGGTTGAAGTCGGCACCACCAACTATACCAAGCTTCCGCGTTGGTATGTGAAGGGCCTTGAAGGGACAGCGAAGATTAACGATTGGGATCTGTCCGGCGAGATCATCGCAGCTACCGGCCGTGAGGATGTGGCAGCTCCAACCCCAATCCAAGCGGGCGTAGGACTCACGAAGACGATGGCGCCTCCTTCGGAGGAAGCTACGGAGAAATTGGATTTCCCTGAGCCTAAAGCGGATTTCGTGCCGTTCTATCAGAACTTCTATGAAGTTGTACGCGAAGGCGCTGAGCCCATCGTGAAGAACGCTGAGGTTCGCAAGGTGATGAAGCTGATGGATGATATTTTACAATCCAATCATAAAAAATAATGCTACAGCAAAAGGCTAACCGCAGAGGCGGTTAGCCTTTTGCTGTTTGATGGGACGCTCGAAATGATCGGAAGAACTCCCAAAGGTCTTTGGCCATCAGCTCCGGCTCCTCCATGGCGGTAAAATGACCGCCGCGGGGGAGGGTTGTCCAACGCGTGATATTTAGGTTTTGTTTAGCCCATGCCTTAGGCGGAGGCAAAATGTCCTTTTTAAACAACGCGAGAGCAGTTGGAACCTCGATGTATCCGAGAGGCGGAAGGGTATGCGCATTTTCATAATACATATGGGCTGAGGAGCCGGCCGTGTTCGTTACCCAATAAATCATAATATGGGTGAGCAACTCGTCTTTGGTGTATTTTTGATCAAGATCCCCGTTGCAATCACTCCAGGCGCGCAGCTTCTCCAAAATCCAACTGGCCAATCCAACAGGTGAATCGGAAAGCCCATAAGCTAAGGTTTGGGGGCGAGTAGATTGAATGGACATATAGCCCCCTTCTTGAGCGACCCAAGCCAAAGCAGCTTGTTGATATTCCCGTTCTTCAGCTGAGAGGTCCTCTCCTGAGGCGTTCATGAGCGCCCGAATGATCCCGATGTCCGTGAGATGGATACCGTATAACAGCTCTGGATGATTTGCGGCCAGATACCGCGTTACCCCAGAGCCGATGTCCCCACCGGCGGCAGCGAATTTCTTATAACCCAGCTCTTCCGTCATCAGCTTGGCCCAAAGTTCTGCAACCTGGGCGTTGTTCATGCCCGGATGCGAAGGACGGCTAGAGAACCCAAACCCGGGAATGGATGGGACAATCACATCAAAAGCATCCTCCGCACGGCCCCCGTAACTTGCCGGATCGGTTAGGAGCGGGATGATTTTTTCATAACGAAGGAAGCTGTCGGGCCATCCATGAGTCAGAATCAATGGCAGGGGATTAGGGCCTTTCCCGCGTTCATACACAAAGTGGATATCGATCCCGTCGATACGGCTGCGGAAATGATAGAAGCGGTTTAATCTAGCTTCTTGGGCTCGCCAATCAAATTGATCTCTCCAATAAGTAGCTAGCGATTGCAAATACTTTAGTTCGGTTCCTCGTTCCCAATCGGTATGTTCGGGCTGATCGGGCCAGCGGATATGCTGAAGTCTATGGTTCAGATCGTCCAAAACTTCTTCGGGAACATGAATACGATACGGCATAGGTGCCATTTCGTTTCCCTCCTTCTCTTGCTATATCGCTCATTATATCCCTCGGGTAGATATGATACACTGACATAAATGAAGGATCTGACTATACGATTTGATAGGTGAAGCCCATGCCGCTGCTAGACCGCTATAAGAACCGCATTGTCAACATTGAGTTTGTTCCGATGGAGGAGGTCACTCGGCTGCCTTATCCTGAGCGCCGTTCCCTGGTCTTGATTACCTCTGGAAGCCTTCAAGCCACCCTGAACGATCACCCGATTGCCATCACGGCTCCAGCAATTCTCTGTTTGGTTGAAAGCGATGATTGGAAGATTACCAAGATGCAAGGGATAGCTGCCCAATCGTTTCATTTTCACCCTGAATTTTTGAAGAGCGTTAGGGTGGCTGAAACGGAGGACCTATTTCCGTCAGCACCAAGTATCCAAACCGGGCGATCGTTTTTTCAACGCGTGGAACCGTATCCGATCATTCCCCGAATGACGAGTCAAGCTTATCCGCATATCTTTGAATGGTTTTTTGTCCTGGGGATGGAAGTGATGGCACAGAGCGATGAACGCTGGGCTTGTCGGATTAAGAAGTATCTGATTCAAATTCTGGGCTTGTTAGAGGAGTTGAATCAAATTCGGGAGCCTTCCCCGGTGGATCAAGTGCTAGAGTTCATTCATGCCAACTATTCCCGCAAAATCACCTTAGGGGATCTCACTCAAGCTGCGCACTTGAACCGGGTCAGCTTAAACAAGTTGTTCCAAGCAAGATGTGGTTCAACCGCGATGGGTTACTTGCTCTCGTATCGTTTGAAAGTCGCCTGCGAACTTCTAACCCATACCGATATGAATCTGAACGACATTGCACGTGCGACGGGGTTTGAATACGATACCTATTTCATTAGACAGTTTACGTCCAAGAAGGGGATATCCCCGACAACGTACCGGAACACTTCTCGTCATTTTTCGAATGCGCAATAATAGTATAAGTCGTTTTAGTAGGGGAGGTTAAGATGAGGAAATTACATCTTGTTGGCTTCTTTTTATTCATGTCCTTGATATTATCGGCATGCAGCTATTCCGCTGAACCCCAAGAACCTCAAGCCCAGGATAAACGAGCTCAAATTGTTGAAGTTACCGTGGATTTGCCGCATAACGAAGGCTGGTGGGTTGTTCGCGACGGTATGAAGTCGATGACCCTTCAGGTGAAAGCCTTAAATACCGAAACCGTATTGTTTTGGGTTGTTCCTACAGGGACGGAAACGTGGGGAGAACGGCAACTCCTCGGTTATGACCTCGATGGAAGCGATGGATGGTCATTCACGTGGAACTTTGGCAGCCGTAGCATGCACGACCGTATCGTAGTTCAAGCCTTAGGCAGTGATCACACATCCCAAGCTCAAGAGATGGTTCTGGTTACCACAGAGTGATTACTGCGCGATTGAAGTATCTAAACCTCCAGCAATCGTCCGCCATCATGCCATTGGCCGTACATTTGATTTGCTTTCGTGCAGGCGATAAATTTATCCAGCCTGCGCTGAAAAAGTTCCGGCTGTTGGAGGACGCTCTGGATCGTATCGATCCGAACTCGTTGATAGAGCGCCGGGAAGTTCTTGAAATTCTCGTAGACTTGCGGATCTTCTCGCAGCCGTTGTTCGATCTGTTTATCAATTTGAAAAGCCTCGGGAGCCATATTGGGAAGAACCTGCTGATAATCCGCCATTCCCATAAGTTTCGGGTAGTACCTATCAAAATAGTGCGTACGACTGCATATTTTGTGCACAGTTTATCCTATCCTTACTTTGATGTAAAGGAGAGAAAACAAAGGTGGAGATTAATTTGACTCGACCGCTGGAGGATATTGAAACGGTGATTGGATTGTTGAAAGCGGATGTGGGGGAAACCCTGCTAGGTGTTACTTACTTGGTATCTCCCGAACAGCTGATCGAAATCAGCGCTGTCGCTCATCTGAATTCAAACGGAGCAAGCAAGCGAATGAGCTCACTGAACTACTGTTCGGCGGGCTTTTTTACATAGATCATCAACCTCATTGCATAAATCATCAATCCGCCTCAAATGAAATCAACATGCCATTGGAGGTTTTGCCCATAGGCTGCTCTTCGAATCGTTCGTATGCTGAGGATGGGTTCACTCCCATCACAAATCATGGAGGGGAAAGGTATATGAAGACAAAATCCTTAGCCCGCTGGGTCTCCACTGGCCTAGCTATCGGCTTGCTTGGCACCATGCTGCTGGCATGCTCAAACGGGGGGCAGACGAACAGCGCGAAATCGAATGAAGGGGGAGCAGATAACGGCGGCAACAATTCAGTCACCGAAACTGCGACAACGTATCCGATCCAAACCGATAAGAAGCTAACGTATTGGGGGGATTTGACCGGGAACCTGATCGGGATCGTGAATTCCCATAACGATGTCCCGTTCTTCCAGAAGTGGCAAGAGAAAACGGGGGTTTCGCTCGAATTTACCGCACCGCCGGCAGGTCAAGCCCGCGAGGCGTTGAACGTCATGCTGGCCTCGGGCGATTTGCCGGATATGATCGAATACAACTTTATGAGTTTTCCAGGTGGACCGGAGAAAGCAATCAGTGACGGGTATATTTTGCGCCTGAATGATCTGATCGACAAGTACGCGCCTAATCTGAAGAAGTATTTAGCGGAGCATCCCGAGATCGATAAGATGGTGAAAACCGACAGCGGCAGCTACTACGTCTTCCCGTTTATTCGGGGCGATGAGTACCTGCAGGTCTTCCAAGGCCCGATGATCCGCAAGGATTGGCTGGATGAACTGGGCCTGCCGGTGCCGGAAACGATCGACGAATGGACGACCACGCTTCGTGCGTTTAAAGAGAAGAAGGGGGCTGCCGCTCCGCTCTCGCTGGTCAGCAAGCCGCGCTTCTTTAATGAATCCTACAACGGGGCGTTTCTAGGTGCCTACGGGGTAACGCAAGGCTTTTACCAGGAGGACGGCAAAGTCAAATTTGGCCCTGCAGAGCCCGGATTTAAAGAGTATTTAAGATTGTTCCAGTCTTGGTATAAAGAAGGATTACTCGATAAAAATATCGCGACGGTGGATGGGAAAGCGCTCGACAGCAACCTGGCCTCCGGCGCCACGGGGGCAACGATTGGCAACGCCGGCGGCGGGATGGGGAAATGGCAGCCGCTGATTGAAGCCAACGATCCGAAAGCTGTGCTTGTGGCAGCCCCATATCCGGTGCTGAACAAAGGCGAGAAGCCTAAATTCGGACAGCGCAACCAACCGTACTCCTCTGAAGGCACCGTCGCCATCACGACAACGGCCAAGGATCCGGAGTTGGCGGTGCGGATGCTGGATTACGGCTACAGCGAGGAAGGCCATATGTTCTTTAACTTTGGCGAAGAAGGCGTCAGCTATGAAATGGTGGATGGATATCCGAAATACACCGACTTGCTCATGAATAATCCAGAGAAGCTCGCACCTGCGCAAGCGATCTCGTTACATGCCCGCGGCAGCTACAACGGACCGTTTGTCCAAGACAAACGGTATGCGGAGCAATTCTTCGCCTTGCAAACCCAGCGGGATGCGATTGAAATCTGGAAGAACACCGATGTCGCGAAATACCAATTGCCGCCGATTACGCCAACGCCGGAGGAAAGCTCGGAATACGCTACGATTATGAACGACATCAACACGCTGGTGGATGAGATGACGATCAAGATCATTTTAGGGGAAGAATCCGTAGACCAATTTGAAAGTTATGTAGAAAAAATGAAGTCGCTTCGCCTGGACCGTGCAATCGAGATCCAAACTGCAGCGCTGGAGCGTTACAACAACCGATAAGAAGCATGCGGGAGGGCGGATCTGCCCTCCCGACTTGAAATGAGGTGAACCCCTAAAGCCCATGAATAAACCCGTGTCCTTCAAACGCCGGTTCATCCGGGATTTTCGGTTAAACAAATACTTGTATCTCATGATGATTCCCGTCATCGCCTACTACGTGATTTTTCATTATGGTCCGATGTATGGCGCGATTATCGCCTTTAAGGATTTTACCCCGGTGAAGGGGATCTTGGGGAGCGACTGGGTAGGTCTAAAGCATTTTGAAGAGTTCTTCGGAAGCTACTATTTCTTGCGAGTGCTTAAAAATACCATTCTCATCAGTTTATATACGTTAATCTTCGAGTTTCCCGCACCGATTATCCTAGCCTTATTGATCAATGAAGTGCGCCGCCGCTACTTCAAACGGGTCGTGCAGACCATTACGTACATGCCGTATTTTATCTCTTTAGTTGTCATCTGCGGGATAATTACGGACTTTACGAATGCGGACGGACTGATCAACCGGCTGTTCATGCTGTTTGGGTACGATGGTCATGCGATGCTGCAGAAGCCAGAGCTGTTCCGGCCGATCTACGTACTGTCGGAAATCTGGCAACGGATCGGTTGGGAATCGATTATCTATATTGCCGCGTTGATGAGCATCGATCTTGAGCAGTACGAAGCCGCGCGAATTGACGGGGCGAGCCGGCTGAAGCAAATGTTCTACATCACCTTGCCCGGTTTGGTGCCTGTCATCACTATCATGTTTATTTTGCGGATTGGGAACTTGTTGAATGTAGGTTTTGAAAAAATCATTTTGCTCTACAATCCGATTACCTACGAAACGGCGGATGTTATTTCCACATTTGTGTACCGCAAAGGGCTATTGGAATTTGGCTGGAGCTACAGCTCGGCCGTGGGATTATTTAACTCGGTGATCAATCTCGCGCTGCTCATCTCCGCGAACTACATCAGCCGCAAAGTGAATGAAAACAGCTTATGGTGAGGTGGAAGCGATGAAGACGGAAAGCGGTTGGATGGATCGATTATTTAATGTAGTGAATTATACGCTGCTCATTTTGCTCGTAATCGCGACTTTGTATCCGTTGGTCTATGTTCTGTTAGCTTCCCTGAGTGATCCAGCACGCCTGTTGGCCTATAAAGGGTTCCTCTGGAAACCGATCGGTTTTAGTCTGGAAGCTTATCGGGCTGTGCTCGCCAACCCAGGTATCGGGATCGGGTTTCGCAATACGTTGTTTATCGTCGTGTTTGGGGTGACCGTGAATATTTTTATGACCGCCCTGGGCGCTTACGTCTTGTCCCGCAAAAACGTGATGTGGAACAAAGTCTTTATGTTCATCATCGTGTTCACTATGTTCTTCGGCGGCGGCTTAATTCCGATGTACCTGATCGTCAAGGGCGTAGGTCTGTTAGACTCGTTATGGTCCACGATCATCCCGTTTGCTGTCAGCACGTTTAATTTGATTATTATGCGGACGTCATTTATGGGCATCCCGGACAGTTTAGAGGAGTCGGCCAAGATCGATGGAGCGAACCATTTTACGATTTTGTTCCGAATCATCATCCCCCTCTCAATGCCCGTGATTGCTGTAATGATCTTGTATTATGCTGTAGATAAATGGAACGGTTGGTTCTACGCCTCGGTATTCATTCGAAGCCGGGAGCTGTTCCCTTTGCAGCTCGTACTCCGTGAAATCCTGATCTCGAACTCGACGGACAGTATGTCGATTGGTGCCTCCGCTGGAGATCGGTTCCAGATCGGGGAGACGATTAAATATGCCACGATCATTGTGGCTACGTTTCCGATCATGTGCGTGTATCCTTTTTTACAACGATATTTCGTGAAAGGTGTTATGGTCGGATCCTTGAAGGGGTAATGGATGAAGGGGATATCCACGAGTACAGGTAGAGGAGGAGAAGCATGACAACGACCTTAAATACGATCGGTCAGGAGATCTGGCCGCGGTTGGAGTCCAAGGTGTCGCAGATGAGGGATTCCTTGGGGACCAAGGCTCCGCATGTTGCAGGACAAAACGGGATTTATGATGATACGAAGCTGGACTGGTGGACCTCCGGATTCTGGCCGGGAATGCTTTGGCTGATGTACGACATGACAGGAGATGAAGGTTGGCGGGAGGCAGCCTGGTCTTGGGATGAGCGGTTGTTTGCGCTGTTCCAGCAGGAGAATGCTTTTGATCATGATGTTGGGTTTCATTTTTTGCCGACGGCGGTTTTTAAGTATAAACTGACCGGCGACAAAGACGCCTTGCGGCGAGGCTTGTTCGCGGCAAACTTCCTGGCTGGCCGTTTCAACCCAAAGGGCGGCTATCTTAGGGCCTGGAACGGCATCGAAAAGACCGGCTGGTCAATCATCGATACGATGATGAACATCTCACTGCTCTTCTGGGCTTCTGAGGAAAGCGGTGACCCGCGGTTTGCGCATATCGCCAAAGCTCATGCAGATATGGTTGTGAAGCAATTCGTACGGGCGGACGGGTCGACCCATCACATCGTGGTGTTTGATCCTGAAACAGGTCAACGTGTGGGGGCATTAGGCGGGCAAGGTGCGGCTCCTGACTCGGCTTGGAGCCGGGGGAACGCCTGGGCGCTTTACGGCTTGACGAATACGTACCGTCATACGAATGATGCCGTGTACTTAAGTGCAGCCCAGCGGGTGGCGAATTTCTTTATCGCCAGCTTGCCTGAGGACAATGTTCCTCCGTGGGACTTCCGGGCCGTGCGGGAAGACGGAGAGGAAGAAATTCCTCGGGACACCTCGGCCGGAGCGATCGCTGCCTCCGGATTGCTGGAGCTTGCCGACCAGCTGGATGAACCCACTGGCCGACCGTACCGCTCTGCGGCTGAGCGGATCTTAAGCTCCCTCGCGGCGAATTATGCTACTTGGGACGAGCCGAAGCATGAGGCGATCTTGCTTCAAGGCACAGGTCATAAGCCAGCGAATCAGAACGTGAACGTGTCGCTGATCTATGGGGATTATTACTTCGTTGAAGCTTTGGCGAAGCTCCAAGGTTGGAAACGGCGAATTTTCTAAGAACTTGAACTCGATTATAATCAGCCCGAAGGACGACTAAGTCCCTCGGGCTATTGGCATTGGATAGGTTGCAGGACGGCCTGTAAGCAGAATTATCAATCGAATTGAACTTTTTATCTATAGGCTTGGGCCGGGGAAACACGTTATAATTAGGTCTTGATCTGACATACTGACAAACGTATAAAGCCAACGTACCAACGAACCGATTAACCCAGTTACCTGCTTATTTACAAACCAGAAGGATACGGGGGAGGAACGGATGTTGAACATTCAATCTTTGTGGCGGAAACGGGAAAGCGTGATCGTAACCTGGCTCGTTTCGTACAGTGCAGTGTTGTTTGTGCCGATTCTGTTCAGCCTCATCATTTACGCTCAGGCCAATACGGCGTTAAAGAGCGAAATTCATCGGGCGAACGATTCATTGCTGAAGCAAATGCGCTACACGATCGATACGCAAATCGATTTGATGAAGCGGCTCAACATGGAGATGACCTGGAGTCCGAACTTGCAAACTTTGATGTACTCAAGCCAATCTGACGCCGAAGCGCCTTACACCGCATATCAGCTTGTCAAGGAGCTCCGCCTGTTCAAGACGTCGTACGCCACGATCGATGAATTTTACGTAGTCTGGAAAAAAGGGGAGGCGGTTCTCCGGGCGGGGAATATTCGGGATATCCCAACCGCCTTTTATACGATTCACGAAACCGGAAACCTTAGTTTGGAGACATGGAAACGCTCAGTTTTGGAAGCGGATACAAAACACTTTATGCTGCTCCCTCACCTCAATGCGGGGCCTGCGGAATCCTCGATCGCTTATGTCACGCAGCTGCCTGCTGATCTAAATGGGCAAGAGACCGGGACCGTTGTGGTGATGACGGATACGAGCCGATTCCAACAGGCACTAGAGGGGATCTCCGGCTTCAGTGATGGTCTGCTAATGATCCTCAATCAGAATGACGAGGTGCTGATGACCAATCGGGACCCTGCCGAGGAGTTGCTTCCCTTTATGGAGGGCAACCGCGTAAGGCTGGATCAGGCCAAGGTCGGAGAATCGGAGCTCTTCTATATGGATTCGGCGGTATCGGATCTTAAATATGCGTTGATCATCCCAAGCGGGTTGTATTGGGAAAAAGCCGTGAACGTCCGTAATTTCACATATATCAGCATCCTGGTCAGCTTGGTCGGTGCCAGCGTGTTGACGTGGTTTTTTATGCGCCGTAATTATTCTCCTATCCAACAGCTGGTGGAATCGTTGAAGGACAAAACGTCGCAGTCTGTACCTGGAGAACCCAATGAGCTCCGCTTTATCCAGAACATGATCCAGCGGGCCCGGAGCGAGAAGAATGAGATTGCCCAGCAACTCCAGAAGCATCAGCAGGTGCTTCGTTCGAATTTGATCTATCGATTGCTGAAGGGGAAGACTGACCCGCTTGTTCCTTATGAGGAATCGTTCCGCTCCTTTCAGATGCCGCTGTATTCGCGGGATTTTGCCGTTATTTTATTTGTGATCGAAAATGAAGATCGGCTCTATGACAAGTTGCCCGGCGTGGGATTAAGCGAACGGAGCAAACTGATTCAGCTGATCATCTCCAATGTGGTCGAGGAATTGGTTGCCACGCGAGGACATGTGGGCTATGTTGCGGAGGTCGACGAGATGATCGTATGCCTGGTAAATTTGCAGGCGGATTCCGTGACATGGAGCGAGGATTTGAGAGCGATTGCGGCGGAAGCTCAGCGATTCTTGGAGCGTTACGAGATGGAGCTGACGATTTCGTTCAGCGGTCGCCATCCATCCTGGATTGGCATTCATGAGGCGTATCAAGAAGCAGTGGATGCGATGGAATACAAGATGGTTTTGGGGAAGAAAGGGATCATTGCTTACGGGGAAATCCAGCAAGAGACGGCAGGTGGCATGTATGGGTATGACTATCCGCTGCAGACCGAGCAGCAGCTGATTAACTTCATCAAAGCCGGGGATGCCGAACAGGCCGGTCATTACATGAATGAGATCATGAAGCGGAATTTGGAGAAGCCGGTGATGTCGCTGAACGTGGCTAAATGCCTCATGTTTAATTTGGTAAGTACGATGATCAAGGTCATCCATGAACTTGGCGGACATGAGGATGATTGCCGTCTGGCCGATTATCCGCTATGGATCGATGAGGTGCTGGCTTGTGATACCGTACAGGAAATGCAAAGCGCTCTGCAAAGCTTGCTGCATGAGGTCTGCACCTTTGCCGCCGACAAACGTGCAAGCCATCTGTTAAGAGAACGGGAGGACTCGCTCCGCAGCCTGATCGAGAAAGTGACGGCGTATATCGCGGAACGATATAACGACGCCAACTTAAATGTCAATGCGATTGGCGATCATTTTGGGATGAAAGGCAGTTACCTCTCCAAGCTTTACAAGAATCAGACGGGAGAAGGCCTGCTGGACAGCATCCACCGCTGCCGGATTGAGAAGGCGAAGGAGCTCATGCGAGCGCAATCGGAATCGATCAGCGAGCTGTCCAAAGTAGTGGGGTATAACGATGCCGCTACGTTTATTCGGGTGTTTAAGAAGTATGAAGGCATCACGCCAGGCAGATATAAAGAGATCAGCGGCATGAATGGGAAGGAGGTTACGGTATGAGCCGGAATCGAGATCAGGTTCAGCCTTATGCAAACCGAGGACTCGCGATAGTGGTGATCCTGGCGTTGTTTGTCTTGTTGAGCTCTTGTGATTCCAGGGTGAGACCTTTCCACGGGGCATCCGCTGCTTCGGTGGAGAGTCCACAGGAGATACAACAATCGGTCGGGAAAGAAGCGAAGGAACAGGTGACGCTGACCTATTGGGCTGAGCTCAACGGAAATGCAGCCAGTATCAAATCTAAGTTCAGCGAAGTTCCCTTCTTTCAAGAATGGCAACGGAGAACCGGAGTCCAGCTTAATTTCATTCAGCCTCCAGCCAATCAAGGGAAGGAGGCAATCAGCGTCCTGCTTGCTTCCGGAGAACTGCCGGATTTGATCGAATATGAATGGATCAATTATCCGGGCGGCCCGGAGAAGGCAATGAACGATGGTTATATTCTGAGGCTTAACGATATCCTGGACCAATATGCCCCGAATTTGAAAAAGTATCTCCAAGCCCATCCCGAAATTGATCTCCAAGTTCGTACTGCAAACGGCAGTTACTACGCTTTCCCGTTTATTCAGGGTGAACCGCGGCTTCGCACTTACCAAGGCCCGATCATCCGCAAGGATTGGCTGGATGACCTTGGGCTTGAGATTCCGGAGACAATCGAGGAATGGCATGATGTGCTGAAGGCGTTCAAAGAACGGAAGGGAGCAGAGGCTCCGCTCACCTTCCTTGGCGTACCCAATCCGTTGTTTGGTATCGAAGGCGGGGGATTCGTTGGCGCTTTTGGGATTAAGAAAAACTTCTACCAGGAGCAGGGGAAGGTCAAATTTGGCGCCATCGAGCCGGAGTACAAGGCGTTTCTTGCACTGTTCCGCGACTGGTATCAGGAAGGGCTTATCGATCCCAACCTTGCTGCAGTGGACTCGGAAACCCAGGATACAAGCATGATTCTCGGGCGCAGCGGCGCCAGCATCTGGAACGCCGGGGCGGGAATCGGGACTTGGTTGCCGGTGATGCGAGCCCGGGACCCGAAGGTCGAACTGGCGCCGACGCCTTATCCGGTACTGAAAAAGGGGGATCGTCCGAAATTTGGTCAACTTGCTCCGGTCGTGGGAGTCAGCGGCAGTGTTGCGATCTCAACAAGCAATCAGCATGTGGAGGAATCGGCCCGGATGCTGGATTATGGTTACAGCCCTGAGGGGCATATGCTGTTCAACTTTGGGATCGAAGGGGTTAGCTATGAAATGAAGGACGGTTATCCAGCTTATACCGACCTCATTTTAAACAACCCGAACCAGTGGGCTCCATCACAAGCGCTGGCGATGTATACACGGGCTAGTTATTTTGGTCCGTTCGTGCAGGATGTACGGTATATGGAGCAGTATTATGCGTTGCCAGAGCAGCAGGAGGCTACCCGGCTGTGGTCCGACACGGACGCTGCGCTGCACATCTTGCCGGTACTGCCGAAGACCGAGGAGGAGAGTACGGAGTTTTCGGTCATTATGCAGGACGTGAACCGCCTCGTGGATGAGATGTCGCTTAAGATCATCTATGGGATGGAGCCGCTGGATGCGTTTGAAGGTTACGTGGAGCAAATCCACGCCATGGGGATCGACCGGGCGATTCAAATCCAACAACAGTCCCTTGATCGGTATAACGCGGCATTATCTGCGAGATGATGGTTGGATTTGGATAAAATGGCAACGCGAGTGGCGTTATTGAGCATCGATAAACAAGCTTTCTCGCTCTACAATCGGGGGTGAATCCCATATACAAAGGAGGAAGATGATGTGATGCGCAAAAGATGGCCCGCTCTGCTGCTCGCCCTCGCCGTTGTCGCCGGATTCGCTGTTCCGGGAGGAGGTGCTGTCTCGGTGTCAGCTGAAGAAGCGAATCCTACAGCTAATCAAGGTCCGTCCCTTGGTCGTGATGGGAGAAGCCTGCTTTATCCCAAGGGGTGGTATCCGGGATACCGGACGGAAGAGGGGGAATTCTTGCATGACTTCTCCTATGCAGGCTATCGGAGAGGTGAGATGCCGATTCCTTCCGTTAACAAGCACCGGGGCATTAATGTAACGAAATCTCCGTACCGCGCGGACCCTACGGGGCGTACAGACTCCACACGCGCCATCCAACAAGCAATTGATGATGCGGCGGCGCGCGGAGGAGGCGTGGTCTACCTTCCCAAAGGGACGTACCTTGTGACACCGCAGGAAGGGAAGGATTATGCTCTGAATATCCACTCCAGCGGGGTGGTGCTTAAGGGGGACGGGCAGCAACAGACGCATATTTACAATGCGCAGGAGTTTATGAAACAAAAGGACATCATCCGGGTTGGCAATGGAGATTGGAAACGGACCAGCACGGTGACCAAGCTGCGCAAAACGGTGTCCGAACCTACGGTGCTGTTGCCCGTAGAAAGTACGGATGGCTTTCAAGTAGATGACTTTGTCGTGATCACCTTTGAGACGACGGAAGGCTTCCTGAAGGAGCATGGGATGCAGAATAAATGGGCTTCCCGTCTAGGTAAGGTGGAGCCGATATTTTATCGGCAGATCGTGGCGGTTGATCCCAAGGCCAGAACCCTGACCCTGGATATCCCTACCCGATACCCTCTGAAGCTTCGCGATGACATTACGATTACCAAAACGGAAGCCCCCATTACGGAAGTTGGTCTGGAGGACTTCTCGATCGCGAACATTGAGAACTCGAAGCCGGGGCTTGGGGAAGATGATTTCAAAGTGGAAGGAACCGCCGGGTACGAATCTGATAATGCCAAAGCGATCAACATGATTGCAGTGACTAACAGTTGGATCCGCAATGTTAGCACGTACAAGCCGCCGGGGAATGCCACCTACCATATTTTATCGAAGGGCATTATTTTAGACCGGACAAAAAATATTACCGTCGACAACGTCACGATGCAGTATCCACAATACCGGGGAGCCAACGGGAACGGCTACCTGTACCAATTCATCGGAAACGATAACCTGATTAAGAACAGCCGTGCCGTTGGGGCGAGACACAGCTTCACCTATGCCAATTTCTCTGCAAATGGCAATGTGTTGCTCGATTCGTATTCTGAGAACTCTTTTTACCTCACGGACTTCCACATGTATTTGAGCATGGCCAATTTGATTGATAATTTCACGGTGAACGGGGACGCGATATCCGCGATTACAAGGGATTACGGCTCGTCCGCGACGAACCGGCACGGCGTAGTGACAACCGAAAGCGTATTTTGGAATACGAAAGGCATCGCTGCCCATTCAAGTAAACCTGGGGTCATTATCGAATCGGAGCAGTTTGGCAACGGGTATATCATCGGTACCCGAGGGAAAGTGAACGGGGTGAAGGTCGATATCGTTGGCTCGATCCCGGATGCCGATACCTCGCCGTTTGATTGGGTTGAAGGCGTTGGGCAAGGGGAGCGGCTATTCCCGCAAAGCTTGTACAAGGATCAAACGAAGCAACGGTTGGATCTCCAGGCATTAGGTCTCCAGTCGATCCTCGTCAACGGGGAAGCCGTAGCGGGCGTGCAATTTTTGCGAACGCAATATGATTACGTACTGCCCTTTGGCACGACAGAAACCCCAATCCTATCTGCACAGGCGGCTTCTAAGGATGCCCGTCTCAAGATCGATCAACCCAAAGGGACCGACGGAACTGGCGTAATTACGATTACACGGCGTGGAAAGACACAAACGGTTCGGGTGAAGTTCAGCGTGGCGAAGACGCCGGTGCTGCCGGAGAATATTACGATTGCTCCGGACAAAAGCGTACCGGGCTGGCGTTCCGCCGGTTATGCGATCAGTGCAGGCAAGAGCGGACGTCTGCAATCTTTCCTGACGCTCGATAATGGAGAAGTCGTGAACACTTCCGAGTTGAATATCCCGGTAACGTACCGGGTTAGTGAAGAACAGGTGGGCTATATCGAAGGGAATACATTTTACGCCGAACGGCCCGGAGTCGTTGATATCATTGCCAGCTGCCAGCTCCAAGGCGTGATTGTTGAAGCTCGCCAGACCTTTGAGGTGCTGGAACCTATCCCTGAGCCGGAGGGACCATTAGCCGCAATTGCCAAAGTATCGGCCAGCGCAGATGACGGCAATGTGCCGAGCAACACGCTGGATCGTGATCCGGACACCCGTTGGTCGGCGGATGGGAAAGGCCAATATTTACAGATAGAGCTGGATGAGGTCACGACGGTAGATGGGGTGAGCCTGTGGTTTTATAACGGTCACACCCGTTCGAACTATTTTGATCTTGAGGTCTCCGTGGATGGCGTGCATTTCGAACCTGTTCTAACGGGGATGGCCAGCAAGAAACAAACGGAGCTGGAGACGTTTGAGTTTACGCCGACGCCGGCAAAATTTATCCGATATGTGGGGCAAGGTAACGAGATCAATACGTGGAACAGCTTGCTTGAAGTTTGGGTTCACGCTGAATAATGTCGAATAATCAGGGCTGAACTCCCTCTACAATAGGCTAAACAGATCATTTGCGCTCCTCCGTTTTATGTTAATCTCATTCTGAATCAAATCGCCCTGGAAGAAGTACGGACATTTGAGGATCGCATCACAGGGAAATCAGAGAAGGAATGGAGTGTAGAGGAACGAGTGAAGAACAAGGCAATCTTGCTGTTGTTGGCAATCTGTTTGGCGGGAAATATGGTAGTCACCACTCCGGCCCAAGCAGAGGCAAGATCAACGAAAGCCATTTGGGCATGGGATTTCTATGATGCGGCTTCCAACTCACAAAAAATTACGTCTTTGCTGGAGTTTTTGAAGGACCAGAACATCAACCTGTTGTTTATTGGAACAAGCAGAACGCTGCCGGATCAACCGGCAACCTACACGGAGCTGATCAATCGTGCACATGCGGAGGGGATACGCGTCTTTGCGCTGGTCGGAAGAGCCGAGTGGGCCTTGGAAGGCAGGCATCGCGATGCGCTCGCAGAACTTCGGCAGGTGCTGTCGTTTAATGCTTCCCACCCGGACAGCACCTTTGACGGCATTCAATTTGATATTGAGCCGCACATCTTGCCGGAATACCAGACGAAGCGAGGTTCGGTGAATTATCAATACCTGCAGGTGTTGAAGAAAATCGCGGCAGAAATTCTCACCAGCGGCGATCCGCTCGAGTTTAACGCGGCGATACCTTGCTGGTATGCGACAGGGGAAAATCCGGTGATGGTGGAGACAGACGGACAACGGAAGCCGTTAAGTTACTTCGTATTGGATATCGTGGATACCGTATCCCTGATGGCCTACCGCGACACGGCTGATCGGCAGATTCGCGCTTCGTTGGCGGAAGCTGATTATGCCGCAAGCTTGGGGAAGAAGGTTTATATCGGTGCAGAGACCAGTCCGCCTAATGGCTCTACGATTCCCAGTGAGATTACGTACTATAATAAAGGCTTAGTTTACATGAACCAACAGATTCAGGCCATCAACGCTTATTTTGCGCAGCATGCCGGGTTTGGCGGCATCGCCATCCATCAATACCCTGCTTACCGAATTATGCTGCAAGACCGGTAAAGGAGTCGGTCGGGTGAAGGTTCATCTGCAGACAACGGAATATGGACAACTGAACATGAATAAGGATGAAAAGAGAAGGATGCGAACCTGTTCGCTTCCTTCTTTTGCTTTTACACAAGATTATCACGGGGATGATACCGCCTTGATGTTCGAGCAGTACCATGAGGACATGTGGGACCGTTCCCACTTCAAGATAGGACATTAGGCTTTGTGATGATTCGATAAAACAAGAAAGGCGATGAGCCGTATTGCTGGTACTCGATGTGATAGGGCGTGTGACGCCGGTCGATAACAAGACGCATATCCGGATTCCGTTTCAGTTGGATGAGGATTGCAGCCGGCTGCGACTGAAATTTGAATATTCCCCAAAGGTGCTGGAAGACCGCGGACGATCTTTGGAACTGCTAAATCAAAGCTTCGATGCTTATCTGTTGCCGGAACAGAAGGCACTGGCATTAGCCCAGGCAGACAACTATATCCCCCTAAAAAACCTGATCACGCTCTCGCTTGACGATCCGCTGGGTTATCGGGGCGCCTGTCATCGTCATGACCCGGTACAGGAGCTGGCGCTTGCGGCAAGAGAAGCTTCCCCTGGGTTACTTCCAGGCCCTCTACCTGCCGGAGATTGGGAAGTCACGCTAAGCGTTCACTCGATCGTCACGGATACCTGTAATTATTTGCTCCAAGTTTGGGCCGAAAAGGAGAATGAGGCGTAATGAAGTGGTTGGCTTGTGAGCTGCATACTCATACGCTGCATAGCGACGGCGCCCAGACGCTGGAAGAATTAGCAGAGGGCGCGGCAAAACTTGGGTTCGATGCAATTGCGCTTACCGATCACAATACGATGACCGGGCTCGCAGGGAAGGAGGCTATCTCCAAAAAGTTTGGACTGCTCATCGTTCCTGGGATGGAGTGGACGACATTCTATGGCCATATGGTGACGATCGGATTAAGCGAATATGCGGATTGGCGGAAAGCCGACCGCAGCAAAATCGATGAGGGGATTCAAGCGGTGCATCGACTCGGCGGGATTGCCGGTTTGGCTCATCCGTTCCGGATCGGCAGTCCGGCTTGCACCGGATGCTTCTGGGAGTATGAGATTCAGGACTGGTCCGTTGTTGACTATATTGAGGTTTGGTCTGAGACGTTTGCTTCCATTCGCACCAACAACCGACGAGCGTATGCCCTCTGGACCGACAAGCTGAGTGAAGGCTTGCGGATCTCAGCGACGTCTGGCCGGGATTGGCATGTGCAGAAGGAGACGGATGAGCCGCTGTCGGTGACCTATCTCGGCATCCCGGAAGACGAATTGCCGAAGGAGGAACATCTGGTCAACGCACTTCGAGAAGGGAAAGCTTCGGTGACGATCGGCCCGTTGCTGCTGCTCTCGGTGAGCTGCGGCGGCGAAAGCTACGCTCTGGGTTCCGTCATTCCGTCACCTCTGCAACTGGAAGAGGACAGGGATATGCAAGCGGAGATCACGATTGATTTCTCCGTTCGGCCGGGGTTATGGTCGTTGCCCGATCAAAATTACAAGCTGATCCTCTGCTCGGACCGGGGCCAGGAGCTGGATACCGAGGTGATGTGGAACGGCGGCAAACCGGGCGACGATGTCATCCGTCTATCCGGTTTGCCGCTCTCGTCTGAGCCGAGAAAATGGCTGCGAGCCGAGCTTTGGGGGATGGTGCGCGAAATTTATACGTTAATTGCTTTTACCAATCCGGTTTATTTCGATTAAGGAGGTAGTTCATGACATGAAGCAATTCCCTTTGATCACAGCTCATACCGGGTGCATGGGGCACCCCGATCATTCCTTAGCCTCATTTAATGCTGCATTGGCCCTTGGAGTGGACGTTTATGAAGACGACATTCGGATTACGCGAGACGCAAAGTTGGTGTTGGCTCATGACGACGAGGTGGTGCTTGCAGATGGACGGCAGACCCGATTATCAGACATTACACTGGAGGAGCTGGAGGAATTTTCGAAGGAGGAGCGTCTCCCTCTGGAATCCGTTCTGCGTTGGATCAAAGAAACTGGAAAAACGATGAACCTTGATATCAAATCAGCGGCCTGCCTGGAACCAGCGGCTGCGACGCTGCTCCAAATGGGAATGACGAATCAAGCCTTCTTCAGCGGATGTGGATACGCGGTTGCCATGGAAGCTGAACGTCTCACCCCGTCCATTCGTAAGCTGCTGAACGTCAATATCGACAGCTTTCGATTGAGCTCATATGCAGAGGCTGTTGCCCAGGCCTGTGATGAAGCCCGTTCGGCGCGATGCTTCGGGTTAAACGTTCCGTACCAGTTGGTTCGACCGGAGCTCATAACTGCGGCGAGACAAGTAGGGCTGGCGGTATATGTATGGACTGTCGCAGAGCCAGACGTTATGCGGCGAATGGCTGGCTTAGGCGTGGATTCGATCACTTCCCGGAATGTTGCCGAGCTGATCGCTGTGAAAAACGAAATGATCGCAAGTGAAGGAGAGACTCTACGTTGACAAGGAAGCCGAACCATGGCTTGCGGGAGATTGCCCGGGTGGCGGGAGTATCCAAGTCCACCGCCTCCCGGGTGATCTCCGGCAACGGATATGCCGGTGCGGAGGTGAAGGAACGGGTGCTGCAAGCGGCGGAAGCTCTCCATTACAAGCCGAATGCTGTCGCCCGGGCGATGGTGACCAAACGCACCTACAATCTTGGGGTCATCGTATTTCGTGAGAAGCCGCCGATCGTCTCTCATCCGCTGTACGGCAAAATCATTGACGAAATTCTGTTCGCTTCCGAAATTTCATGAAGCTCGATGTGCCCTCGGGATATGGGGGTCTTTTTTTATAACCATTTTTACCATTGATTTGGTGATTTGGATTCGATTACAGTATAATTATGCTGAAATTTTCCAACTGGAGAGGGGATGTCCGTGAATAACGTAGACAGGTCAAACCAAGCGACATCTAAAGAACAATGGAAAAGGAACATCAGCCTGTTCCTCAGCAGTCAAACGATTTCGCTGTTTGGCTCTTCACTGGTGCAGTATGCGATCATGTGGTACATCACGCTCAATACGAAATCAGGGATCATGATGACGTTATACATCATCTGCGGGTTTATCCCGACGTTCCTGTTATCCCCGGTGGCGGGCGTGTGGGCGGACCGTTACAACCGAAAATGGCTGATTATGCTGTCAGACGGCATGATTGCCTTCGCTACGCTGATCCTCGCGCTTCTGTTCCTGATGGGCTACGAGGAAGCTTGGCTGCTCTTTGTTATGGCCGCGATCCGGGCGCTTGGTTCAGGAGTGCAGACGCCGGCAGTTGGAGCAATCCTGCCGCAGATCGTACCCACCGATCAATTAACGAAGGTGAATGGGATTAACGGAAGCATTCAAGCCGTCATTATGTTCGTATCCCCCATCGTCAGCGCTGCGCTGCTCACCGTGGCGACGATCGAAACGATCTTCTTCATCGATGTGGTCACGGCGGCGATCGCGATTTTGACGCTGCTGCTATATTTTCGGATCCCAACCCATCAACGAGACTCAAGCCAGAAGGCAACCGGTTATTTTAGCGATTTGAAAGAAGGGCTGGCCTATATTGGTCGTCAAGCATATCTCAAATCCTTCTTCGCCTTCATGGCGGTTTTCTTTGTTCTGATGGCTCCGGCCGCATTCTTAACGCCGCTGCAGGTTACGCGAACTTACGGTGAGGAGGTCTGGCGGCTGACGGCGATCGAAATCGCCTTTTCCGTCGGCATGATGGCGGGCGGGGGATTGATTGCTGCATGGGGCGGGTTTAAGAATAAAGTCCATACGATGACGCTGGCTACCGTTCTGATGGGGGCTTGCACATTTTTGCTCGGCATCGTTCCCGTCTTTTGGATCTATCTGGCGTTTATGACCTTGTTTGGGGTAGCTATGCCAGCTTTTAATACGCCAACGATGACGATGATTCAGGAAAAAGTCGATGAGAGCTATTTGGGAAGGATTTTCGGGGTATTCAGCATGATTTCCACGTCGATGATGCCGATTGGGATGTTGATCTTCGGGCCGATTGCCGATGCGATCGCAATCGAATGGCTGCTGATTGCGACCGGCCTTCTCATCCTAATCCTCTCGATCTTTCTTAGACGGAATCAAGCATTGCTGGAAGCTGGCAAGCCGACAATTCAGGAAAATGCAACTTAACTTATATAGGCAGGTGCAATCCATGCTGTATCTTCAAAATGGCAAGCTGACAAGGGAACTTCGCTCCGTACAAATGTTCAGGATGAAGCATTGTGCGGAGCTTAATCGGAAGCGGTGCTTCCTGCATTCATCCGGTGAATAGCGCAGCATAGAAAAGCATAGGACCCCCAGGCTTATTTAAGTGCGCTTGAAACCGGAGTATGAATGGATGGGCCAAGGACAATGTTTTGTCCTTGGTCCTTTGTGTTTTTTGGGTTTCCCGAGGCAGAGGAGGCAAGGGATTTTTACAGCATCGACAGCCGGAACGATCAGACGGCTGCAGGTCTTGGTATTCAGGAGACGGGCATGGAACGGCCAATGTCCGAGTTAAGCGGCGGGCAACGCGCTCGGGTCATTCTGGCGAAGCTGCTGCTCGAGGAGCCCGACGTGCTGCTGCTCGATGAACCCACCAATTTCCTTGACCGGGAGCATGTCGAGTGGTTGTCCAGTACACTAGCGGCTTTTCGCGGCGCATTTATTATGGTATCCCATGATGCGGCGTTTCTTCAGAAGGTTACAACTTGCATTTGCGATATAGAATTTGGTTCGATCCGGAAATATCCGGGCAGTTATTACGATTTCCTGCGGCAGAAGGAGCATTTAAGGAAGGAATATGAACGGCGCTACGAAGCGCAGCAGAAGAAGATTGAAGCGGCGGAGAACTATATTCGCAAAAACATTGCCGGCGTGAACAGCAAAATCGCGCAAGGACGCCGCAAACAGCTGGAGCGGATGGAACGGTTAGAGCCGCCGGTTCAGACGTATCCGCCGACGTTCCGGTTTCAGGAGCTGGCGCTGCCTGCACGGGTTGTATTGGAGACGCGACGGCTCGCAGTTGGGTATGGTCGGCCGCTGCTGCCGCCGTGCGGATTGGAAAGTGATAAGACGAGATGAACACACCCAAACGGGTGTGTTTTTTTCGTTTAAATTCAGTTTAACTACATACGTTAATCTCCTAACTGTAAGTTAGTTTGGATGAAGGTTAGGAGGATATTAACATGACTACGAAAACTTCCGCGTTGATAAGCGGTACAAGTAAACCGGCGATTGAGGCTGAGGGACTCGTGAAAATATTTGGAACGAACCGTGCGGTTGATGGAGTGAATTTGCAGGTGGGGAGCGGGATGATATATGGCGTTCTGGGACCCAATGGGGCAGGGAAAACAACGACGATCCGCATGCTGGCGACATTGCTGCGTCCTGACGCGGGTTCCGCCCGCATTTTTGGACACGATGTCGTCAAGGAGCAGCATATCGTCCGCCAATTGATCGGTGTCACCGGACAATACGCCTCGGTAGATGAAACGTTAAGTGCGACGGAAAATCTCGTAATCTTCTCCAGGCTGTTAGGCTTGGGGCACAGCGAGGCTCGCCGGAAAGCGGCAGAGCTGCTGGAGGAGTTCGGCTTGTCGGAAGCGGCCAAGCGTCCGCTGAAGCACTTCTCTGGCGGGATGCGCCGGCGGCTGGACTTGGCCGCGAGCCTGATTGCCCAGCCGCCGCTGATCTTCCTCGATGAACCAACGACGGGGCTGGATCCGCGGACGCGGTCGCAGATGTGGGATACGATTCGCCGTCTCGTTGCAACCGGTTCGACGGTGCTCTTAACCACCCAGTACCTGGATGAAGCCGATCAGCTGGCTGACCGGATCGCCGTGATCGATCGCGGGCATGTCATCGCAGAAGGCACGGTTGACGAGCTAAAGACCTCAGTTGGCGCTTCGTCGCTGCACCTAAGAATCAACAATCCGCTGCATTTGACGGAAACCCGACGCCTTGTGGAGCAGGTGCTGAAAGTGCCTTCCACCCTCACCGCAGAGGCAGGAAAAATCACAGCCCCGATGGCGGAGGCAGATCTGGTGACGGATTTGCTGATCGCATTGCGCGAAGCAGGCATAGACTTGGCGGAAATAAGCGTGCAGAAGCCAACGCTGGACGAGGTTTTCCTGACGCTGACCGGGCGGGGAGTCGAAGAGAACACCGAAGATCCACAAGCGTATGTTCTTGAACAGAAGGGGGTAATCGCATGAGCAACGTGGTAGCTAATGCTAAGGCCGCACGGCCTCTAAAGAATCAAACGAGCTTCCGTCAATCGCTTCGTAACTCGTTGACCATGGCGTATCGAGGTTTGCTAAAGATCAAGCGGACACCGGAGCAATTATTTGACGTGACGTTTCAGCCGATTATTTTTACGCTGATGTTTACGTATATTTTTGGCGGAGCGATCTCGGGGGATGTGATGAGCTACTTACCGGTCATTATTCCTGGGATTCTGGTGCAAACCGTCATTTCTACCTCTGTCGTTACCGGCGTGCAGCTTCGCGAGGATATGGAGAAGGGGGTCTTTGACCGCTTTAAGTCGCTGCCGATTGCGCGGATAGCGCCATTAGCCGGAGCTCTGCTGGCTGACACGGTCCGTTATACGATTGCGACTGTTCTGACCTTTGCCATGGGGTACATCATGGGATTTCGTCCAGATGGGGGATTGGGCTATGTCGCGCTTGCGGCGGTGCTGGTGATCGTCTGTTCCTGGGCAGTGAGCTGGATCTTTGCGTTCTTTGGCGTGATTGCACGTACCGCATCCAGCGTACAAGGCATATCAATGATCGTGTTGTTTCCATTAACCTTCCTGTCCAATGCGTTTGTTCCTGTTGAAACGATGCCGAAATGGCTCCAATGGTTTGCGAATATCAATCCGATTTCGCATTTGGTGACAGCGGTTCGAGAGCTGGTGAACCATGGAACCATCGGTGGGGATATGCTGAGCTCGCTCATTGGAGCGACCGTGATCGTAGCCGTTTTTGCACCGATTACGGTCCGCGCTTATATGCGGCGCACCTAAAAAATAGGCCGGAAGACACATCGTCTTCCGGCTTGATTGTTTTTCGCGGGCTTGACTTACCGAGCAATTAGGCTTGATGAGCGGCAACGGCTGTGCAAAAACGCTCCAACGCTTCCTCCAGCAACGAGCGTGGACAAGCTAGATTAATCCGCAGGAACCCTTCGCCGTTCTGGCCGTAGATGGAACCTTCGGTAAAGGCGATTTTCGCTTCCTTATACATTACTTGCTTCATCTCGGCTTTCTTCCATCCGAGTGCACGGCAATCCACCCATAATAAGTAGGTTCCTTCGGATAGAACAGGGTCCACCGCTGGCAGATGTTCGGCGAGATAAGCGACGGCGAAGTCACGGTTGGCACGAATATAGATCAGGACAGCATCAAGCCATTCTTCGCTTTGCGTATACGCTGCGATCGTCGCGGTAGGACCAAAAAAATTCAGCGAACCAATGGCTTGGGCTTTGATCCGTTCGCTAAATTGCTTACGGATAGCCACGTTGGGAATAATCGTATAAGCTGTTGCGAGGCCAGGGATATTAAACGTCTTGGAAGGAGCCGCGCAGGTAATGGTGATTCCGGCGTGGGCTTCGGACAACGAAGCAAATGGCAGGTGACGGTATTCGGCGAAAACCAAATCGCAGTGAATTTCATCCGAGACAACCTTCACACCGTATTTCAGGCACAGCTCGCCAACCCGTTCCAATTCCTCCCGAGTCCAAACTCGTCCGCCGGGATTATGGGGGCTGCACAACAGCATCAGCTTCGCCCCGTCCTGCATCAATGACTCCAGATGCTCGTAGTCCATCCGGTAACGTCCATCCTCGAGAATCAAGGGGTTTTCGGCCACTTCGCGCCCATTGTTCCGGATGACATCATAGAACGGATTATAGACAGGGGATTGCAAGATGACCGGATCTCCCGGTTCGGTTAACACCTGGACAGCAGTGCTGAGCGCAGGTACGACGCCTGGAGTGTCGGTCAACCAGGAAGAATGAACGTTCCAGTTATGCCGGCGCTCCAGCCAACCGGTGATCGCCTCCAGATATTCTTTAGGCCGGGAAGTATAGCCGTAAATCCCCAGCTTGGCCCGTTCCGTGACGGCTTGGACAATGGCTGGTGCACAACGGAAATCCATGTCCGCTACCCACAAAGGCAATACGTCCGGATCCCCAAACAGCTCCTGTCCAGTATCCCATTTCTCGGAGCAGGTTCCTCTCCGCTGCAAACGTTCATCGAAATTATACGTCATCTCTTCGTTCCTTTCCTTTCCCATAGATGCAAGTGATCTCTCGTCGAGTTGGGTTTTATTTCGGAAGAGGTTGGTACCCGTCGATGACAAGCTCCAACTCGCCTGTCGTGGAATCAATCAGCAACCCGTGAACCGGAACATCTGTGGGAAGGAGCGGGTGCTTCTTAACGATGTTGACGGTCCGAATAATCCCTTCCTTCTCGTTATCGAATCCGCGCAGCCATTTGTTTAGCTTGATGCCGGAATTCTCAATCGTGTTGAGGGTATCCTCGCTGATGCCCCGCTCCCGCATGGAGCCAATCATTCGGTCCGAATTAAGAGCAGCCATCCCGCAGCCGGTATGACCGACGATGAATACTTCCTGGGCATGTAATTCGTAGATCGCAACGAGAAGACTACGCATAACACTCCCAAAAGGCTGGGAAATGATTGCGCCGGCGTTCTTGATCAGCTTCACATCGCCGTTGCGCAGGTTCATTGCTTTTGGGAGCAATTCAACGAGCCGCGTATCCATACAGGTCACGATCGCCATTTTCTTCTCTGGAAATTTGTCCGTTACATATTTCTCATATTCCTTCTCCTCAACAAATTTACGGTTGAACTCCAGTATCGATTGCAATTGATTCATGTTACTACCTCCTTGTGTGCGGTTGGCACGAATACCGTGATTTACCGGCGGTCAACCAATGGAATATTGGATTTGTAAAACTGAGACAGCCCATCCAATCGGAATGTTCCGGTTGGTTCTTCCCCTTTTAAGGACAACTCCTCTTCAAAAAAAACAGCCTGCATTTTGTCAATCCAAAATGGGTAGGCTTCATTGTCCATGGGAATATCGTATGGACCCGGCTCGGATACGATGTTCAGTACGGGAACGCCGCTCATGCCGCAGCCGCAGTTTTCCGTATCATAGACGAGGCGGAGCAAGCCTGCCTGGCTAGCCAACTTGTGGTCAATCAGTTTCTTGGCCGTTGCATCAAGCGTGATTTTCATAGGAAGGGGCAACTCCTTTACATCAAAATAAATTTTTAAAAAATGAACGTTTTCGTCTACTTAAAATTTGATTATACGTTTAGTTAAAAGTATCATCAAGAGTAGCAACGATATTTCACCAGTAAAGGCGGGAGTTGTCATGAAACAGGAAACGGTTGAGAAATGGGAGCTCTTTCGGGAGCTTCTGCAGAAAATTCATGCTTACGGGGAAGCGGTATCTCTGATGAACTGGGATTTACGCACCGGTGCACCCCGCAAAGGGGCGGAGACTCGGGCAGCGACCATTGGTTTGTTGTCCACGGAAGCCTTTAAGCTGCAAACGTCAGCCGAGATGGGCGAGTATTTAGCTTATTTAAACCAGCCTGCCGTCTTGGAGGAATTGGATGACGTGAAGCGCCGGATGGTGCTCGATGTGCAGGAGGAATACGACCGAAGCGTCAAGATTCCGCCGCAGAAATTCCGCGAATATACAGAGCTGACGGCCCATGCTGAAACAGTGTGGGAAGACTTTAAGGAGAACAGCGATTTTGCCGGATTCGAGCCTTATTTAACGAAAATCGTGGCAAAGATTCAGGAGTTTATCGACTACTGGGGTCCGAAAGCTACGCGTTATGATACGTTACTACATATGTATGAACCGGACCTGACTACGGAGAAACTCGATCAGGTTTTCGGCCAGCTGCGCGATCGACTCGTTCCCTTGGTTGAGGCGGTAGCTGGGGCGAAGCATAAGCCGGAGGCTCCATTCCTGAACCAGCTGTATGATAACCAGCAGCAAGCGAAGTTTAGCCGGTTCCTGCTCGAACAAATCGGCTACGATTTTGAAGCCGGACGGATTGACGAAACGGTTCACCCGTTCCAGACCACGATCAACCATGGCGACGTGCGGATCACTACGAACTACAAGCAGGATGATGTCGCCAGTGCCATCTTCAGTTCCTTGCATGAAGGCGGGCATGCGCTTTACGAGCAGAACGTATCGAAAGAGCTGGCTGGAACGCCGTTGGGCCAAGGAACGTCGATGGGGATCCATGAGTCCCAGTCCCGTTTCTGGGAGAACTTCGTTGGGCGTAGTCTGCAATTCTGGCAACGGTATTTCGGCGAGTTGCAGCAGCATTTTCCAGAACAGCTTCAAGGGGTTACGCCGGAGCAATTCTTCCGCGGCATCAATCGTGTAGAGAACTCCTTAATCCGGATTGAAGCGGATGAGCTGACTTATAACTTGCATATTATTATCCGATATGAGATTGAGAAGATGCTCTTTAATGAAGGGTTGCCGGTCAGCGAGCTGCCGAAAGTCTGGAATGAGAAATACCGCGACTATCTCGGCTTGACTCCGCCTAACGACGGGCTTGGCGTTCTGCAGGACGTACACTGGTCGGCCGGTCTGTTTGGGTACTTCCCATCCTATGCGCTTGGCAACATGTATGCTGCCCAAATCGCCAATACGCTGCGGAAAGAGCTGCCACAATTTGAAGAGCTCGTCGCCGAAGGCAACTTCCAGCCAATCAAGGAATGGCTGACTGACAAAATCTACAAATACGGCAAGAGCCGCAAACCGTCCGAGCTGATCCTTGCGGTCACCGGCGAGGAGCTAAACCCGGACTATCTTGCAGATTATTTGGAGCAAAAATTCAAAAGCATTTACGGCATCTAAAGCGATATCGATCGACAGCTGTCCCTAAGGCGGATTCATCCGTGCTTAGGGGCGGCTTTTTTTGTGCATCAAACTTGGAGTGCCCCGGCACGGCTTAACCTTTTGTTAGGCTATCGCATAGTATTTAGTATCTTCTGGCCAACCGATAGACAACGATTGGCTATGAAACCCCATTTAGAAGGAGAGGTGAATGGCATGAACAACGTGAGAAAGGGGTTATGGATTACGCTCATCGTCCTCCTAACCGCAGCGCTTAGCGCTTGCGGAGGAAGCGGCAAAGCACAAAAGGTCAGAATCGGGGAAGTTACCCGTTCTGTATTTTATGCCCCTCAGTACGTCGCATTGGAAAAAGGCTTCTTTAAGGAAGAAGGATTGGACGTGGAGCTGCAAACAACAGCAGGTGGTGACAAAACGATGACGGCGCTGCTGTCGGGAGCCATCGACGTGGCGCTGGTCGGAGCAGAAACGTCGATTTACGTGTACCAGCAAGGGGCCACCGATCCGGTGATCAATTTCGCCCAATTGACGCAAACCGACGGAACGTTCCTGGTTGCTCGGGAATCCGCCGAATTTGATTGGGAGATGTTGAAGGGGAGCGTCTTTCTGGGTCAAAGAAAAGGAGGTATGCCGCAAATGGCGGGCGAGTTCACCCTGCGCAAGCATGGAATCGATCCGCATCAGGATTTGGAGTTAATCCAGAATGTGGACTTCGCCAACATCACGGCTGCATTCATATCGGGAACGGGACAATTCGTTCAACTGTTTGAACCTCAAGCCTCCATTGTGGAGAAGGAAGGGAAAGGATATGTCGTCGCTTCCTTTGGTACGGAGAGCGGAAGGCTGCCTTATACGGTATTTATGACCAAGCAGAGCTATATCAACGAACACTCGGAAATCGTTCAGAAATTTACGAATGCGATTCATAAAGCCCAGCGCTGGGTTCAATCGCATACGCCGGAAGAAATCGCTGAGACGGTTGCGCCATATTTCAAAGATACGGATATGGAGATCTTGGTCAGCTCGATCAAGCGGTACCAGGAGCAGGGAAGCTATGCAGAAACGCCAGCTTTGGCAGAGGATGCCTGGAACAACCTGCTTGATGTGATGGAAAGCGCCGGAGAACTCAATGAACGGGTAGAAGCGAATAAGCTGGTGGATAACAGCTTTGCCGAGAAAGCCGTCAACTCCGTCAAATAACATGAACGTGAACGGAAAAGGAGCGTGAGCGCTTTTGCCATCTGTCGTGGAACTAAAAAACCTAGATCTGGTCTACGTGACGGACCGGGAGGCCGTCCTCGCCTTGCAAGGGATGAACTTAGCGGTAGAGCCTGGCGAATTCATCAGTTTGGTTGGTCCCAGCGGTTGCGGAAAGACCACGCTTCTTTCCGTCATGGCTGGTCTGTTGGCCCCATCTCGAGGAGAGGTGCTCCTGCACGGCAAACCGGTAACGGGCCCCACTCCGCAAGTGGGTTATATGTTGCAGCAGGACTATTTGTTCCCGTGGCGGACGATTCTGAGCAATACCGTGCTGGGGTTGGAGCTGACCGGAAGGTTAACGCCGGAAGGAGTGGAGCACGCGCGGGCATTGCTGGCCGAAATGGGGCTTGGCGATACCGCGGACTTGTATCCCCATCAGCTGTCGGGAGGAATGCGCCAACGGGTGGCCCTTGTGCGAACGCTGGCGACCGATCCGGAGCTGTTGCTGCTGGATGAGCCCTTCTCGGCGCTGGACTACCAGACGAAGCTGCAGCTTGAGGATTTGGTGTGGGGGACGCTAAAGCAGCGGAAGAAAACGGGGGTACTGGTGACCCACGATCTATCGGAGGCGATTGCGGTCAGCGATCGGGTGATCGTGCTGGCGCCCCGACCAGGCCGAATTCGCAGCATGTACGAGATTCCGGAAAATATCCGGAAAGCTCAGCCGTTTTATGCCCGGGAGGCCGAAGGCTTCAATGAACTATTCCATGAAATCTGGCGCGATCTGGAGACGTCGGAAAGGGAGGAGGGATAGCCATTGGCACCGCCTGTGACAAAACCGACCGCTTCAGAAGCCTGGCTGCAGGAGAAATGGCAGCAATACCGCAAACGCAAACGTCAGATGAGCCGTTACGTGCTGAGTGTACAGATCTTAATCCTCGTGTTGTTTGTGGGATTATGGGAGCTTGCAGGCCAATTGAAATGGATTGATGTACTGATCTTCAGCTACCCGTCCAAGGTAGGACGGCAGATCGTGAAGGATGCGCTAAGCGGAGAATTGTGGCCGCATCTGGCGATGACGGTTGGTGAAACGGCAGTAGGTTTCCTGCTGGGGACCCTGATCGGCACATTGCTTGCCGTGCTGATTTGGTGGTCACCGTTTCTATCGCGTGTGCTGGATCCTTACATGGTCGTGTTTAACAGTATGCCGAAGGTGGCGCTGGGCCCGATCTTTATCGTCCTGTTTGGCGCCGGCTTCACGGCAATTGTGGTCACGACGTTATCGATTACGGTGATTGTAACCACCCTCGTCGTCTTTAACAGCTTCAACGAAGTTGACGCGAACTTTGTCAAGGTGATTCGCACGTTTGGGGGGAGCCGGCGCGACGTGTTTTTGAAGGTAATCCTGCCGGCTTCGTTTCCAACCATCGTGTCTACGTTGAAGGTGAATGTGGGGATGGCTTGGGTCGGGGTCATCGTTGGAGAATTCCTTGTTGCCCGAATCGGCCTCGGTTACCTCATCGTTTACGGATTTCAGGTGTTTAACTTTACGCTGGTGCTGTCAAGTCTCGTAATCATTGCCATCGTGGCGACAGCGATGTACCAGCTGGTCGTTTATATCGAACGGAAGCTGGTAAGGGAGCGGTAACGCTCCCTACAAGATTTCCCCATTATCAGGAAACAAAAGTCAAAATAAGCGCACCGGGGGCTGGCATATGTTGAATTATCGCGTTAGGAACAAGTTCACTGGTCAATAAACAACTCAAAACTAAGAAAAAAGAGGGAAATATAGAAAAATATAAACTTCGGTTTCTTAAAAATGAAAAAAATGTAACCATCATAATTGGCTAATATTGTATGTTATGTACACAAACTGTTTATTTACATAAATTTAAATTTTTTTTGGAGGTTTACAAGTCTATGAAGAAAACAAAGGCATCAGCTGTTTTGATCGCATCGGCTATGTTATCTCTTGCCCCGGTTGCATCTGCGTCTGAAAATGTTGCTTCGGTATCCGCTCAATCTGTGGTGTCATTGTCAGCTACGGAAGAAGTATCAAACATTAAAGCTACAATTATTGATGACAACATGTTCTATCCAATGGATGCGCATCTCATTAATAATGTCACTCATACAGGTTCTTCGGCATATACTGGTGAATTTACTACGGCGCCCGAAAATGGTATCTATTTGAACGTTTGGGTTAAAAATAATGCTTCTTCATCTGTCTTTATTGATATCAGCCGTAATGGTCTGAAAATTACAGATGGTTATGAATTAAAGGGAGGAAGTCAAAAAACAATAAGCTTTGAAGATATGTTAGGTAAAGGATTATCCGGAGATTGGGAAGTTTATATCTATAATAAGACTGGGGATAAATACAATCTTAATATCAATGCAAGACAGTTCTGATCTGATTATTTAAGAAGACAGGAAGATCGCCCTATCCGGCCAGCTTGGTCAGGTAGTTGGCGATCTTCTTCTTTGCTGTCCTGTGCCAGGCATGTAGGGTCAGGCCCTTTTGCTTGTTCAGGTGCACTCCTCAAGCAAGGAACAGTCTTTGCAGCTCTTGGAGTCCGACTTGTATTGACGTTACCCTGCCGGTCCGTGGTCGGTGATCTACAGTAAAGGATGAGGGTGAAAGTGGGATTGTTTGGATTCCGAAAATCAAGTAGGATATTTTCATAGATCGGTTTCGACAAAAAGGATGGGATTCCATGGGGTTTCGGGTCATCAAAACGGCAATCGCCACGCTAATGGCCATTTTTATCGCGGATTTTGCCGGAGTGGCGGGCGCCAATTCCGCGGGGCTGCTCGCGATTCTCGGGGTGGACGTCACCCGCAAACGCACCTTGGCTTCGATCTCGGCGCGGTTTTTCGCTTCCGTACTGGGGTTATTGCTGGCTTTCGGCGTTTTTTACCTATTGGGATTTCATATTTGGGTGCTGGCCATTTACATCCTCGTCGCTTTCCCATTGATCGCTCGCGCGGGCTTCAAGGAAGGGATCGTGACCAGTTCTGTTGTCGTGTTCCGCGTATTTAGCGGCGGAGAAATTTCCTTACACGTGCTGGTAACCCAGATCGAACTGCTGATCATAGGGCTTGGTTCGGCCATGGTTGTCAATTTTCTGTACATGCCCAAAACGGAAGACAAGCTGCTGGAAACTCGGCGTGAGGTGGATGCTTTGTTTTCCGGCATATTTCAGGAGATTGCCGCTTCGTTGCGTGATCCCTACCGCTTATGGGATGGCAAGGAAATCACCGATGCGGCCCGAAAGATCAACGAGGGTTATGCGCTCGCGAAGCGGGCAGCCGAGAACCAGATGATCTCGCCCAACGAGGCCTGGACGGCGTATTTTATCATGCGCAAAGAACAGTTAAGCCGGATCGAAGGGATGCTGGAGCTGATTTCGCAGGTGTACCATCGTATCCCGCAAGGCGAATTTGTGGCTGTATTGTTTGATCGGCTTAGCGTAGATGTGAATCAAGAGGAATATACGGGGATTACCGAGCAGATGCTCGCGGAGCTGGAGGAGGAGTTCAAGAAGATGGAAATGCCTTCAACCCGTGAGGAATTTGAAATGCGTTCAGCCATTTTGCAGCTATGCCGAGAACTTTCCCTATATCTAGCTGTCTCCAAAAAAAATAAGGCTCCCATTCCACGAATCGCGGAAAAACGGGGAGCAAAACGAAAACAGGCGTCAATAAAATAGTTGTCACCCTAGACGAATGTCCTGCATACACTTGTATTGAATGATGTATGGAGGAGGTTCTAACATGTCATTGAAATATCAAAGTAGAGAGATCATTACGAAAGCGATCTGCGGCAAAGGTCGTAAGTTCTCTACCGTAACACATACCGTGACTCCCCCTCATAAACCGTCGAGCATCCTGGGGGCCTGGATCATCAACCACCAGTACGAAGCGGTCGCAGCGGGAGACGGAATTGAAGTTATTGGTACTTACGATATTAACATCTGGTATTCGTACGACAAGAACTCGCAGACTGAGGTCGCTAAAGAAACGGTATCGTATGTTGAGAATGTACCGCTGAACTACTTGGATTCCAGACACCGTTCGTCGACGGTGGAAGTGTCCGCAGAAGCCACGCAGGAACCGAGCACCGTCGAAGCCACCGTATCGGGAGACGGCCGTGTATCCATTCGGGTGGAACGCGAATTCGCGGTGGAACTGGTTGCCGAAACGAAGTTGAACGTGCTGGTCGTGCCGAACAGCGGCATTGATGACAAGGACTACGATTTCGGCTCCGAGCTCGGCGATTATGAAGATTTGGATCCGGATCTCCTCGACGACGAACTGTAATTCGAGTAGGAAGCAAGTAGGCAAAGGGGTAAGTACCAACTGTTTCAGTGTACACTGTAGCATATGCGGCAGGGGCGTCGTCGAAGAGGGCGGCTGCCCTCTTTTTGTTTTTATTTTTTGAAGAATACCTCTATCGAAGACGGGGGATGAACTCAGTGGTGAAGGATGAGCACCTCGTACTAAAAATGCGTCTAGGCTCCAGCACATTTAAAGCTCGGCTGCTGCAGGCGTTGGAACGTTTAGGCGGACCCTACCGGGTGTTGAAAGGACCGGAATCATCCAGCAGAGCGTTATCGCGTACATCTTCGAGTTTCGGCAGGAAGTCAGCGGGGTCAGGTGCCGCTTCGGGAAGGCGGCTCGTACGAACCGCTGCAGACGATTCCCAATGGATTTACTATGGCCGCGAGGAGGCGTATTGGGGCGGCCGGGTACAAGAGATCGTGCTGGGCCGGCCGATGCACTCGCTGGAAGACTGGCGCCGCCGGCTCGAAGCGGCTGGGCTGAAGCCAACATCGCAGGTACGAAACGCTCATGCGGCCAGGGGCACTACTGCGTCTTATATCCGCCGCTTTGCCGTTACGGTATTCCATTTGCGGGCCTGGGACATTCGGCCGCTTGGCAAAGCCGGGCAAGCGCTCCCGCTCCTGGGGGAAGCAATGTCTCCAGATTCGCCACTCTATAAACGCCTGGCAAATACGGCCGTTCGGGCGTTATACGCCGTTGGACTCGACTTTGGCGAAGTGGTGATCTCGGCCGGGGAAGAAGGGCGGTTTACGGTGGATTCGATCACCCCTGTCTCGGAGATCGGGAGCGCGGCAACCAAGGCCATCGCCCAGGCGATGCGAGATACCCTGGAGGAACAGGAGAAGCTGCAGGACTCACCGACAGAGCGGTTGATTGGGATGGACCCCGAGTTTTTGCTGTTTGATCGTGCCCATGGGAAAGTGATTCCGGCTTCCCGTTACTTGCACTTTCATGGGGAAGCGGGCTGCGATGTGTTGCGATATCGCGGGCAGCGGTTATTTCCGCTGGCAGAGTTAAGGCCGCGCCCCGGCAAGGAACCGCGCGATGTTGTCGTTCATTTGCTGCACGCATTTCATGAAGCCCGAGCTTCCATCCAAGATCAAGGGCTGATCTGGCAGGCGGGGGCGATGCCGCAACGCGGTTTTCCGTTGGGCGGACACCTGCATTTCAGCGGAGTGTCGTTAACTCCGGAGTTGCTGCGGACGCTCGACAATTACCTGGCGCTGCCGCTGGCTCTACTGGAGGATCCCCGAAGTGCGCCACGTAGACCGAAGTACGGGTTTCTCGGCGATTTTCGGATCAAGGAGTACGGCGGCTTCGAATATCGCACCTTACCTAGCTTCCTAATCTCTCCGCTCGTCACCAAAGGGGTCGTGGCATTGGCGCGCTTCATTATCGAGCATGCGGATCGCTTAAAGGCACGACCGTTGGAGAAGGAGGCGGTTTGGACGGCGTTTTACACCGGCAGAAAGCAACCGCTTCGCGAAGCGTTACCCCGCCTGATTGCCGATATCCATGAAGTTCCCGACTATACGCGATATCAGGGATATATCGAACCTTTACTGAATGCCATTCAGTCCGGCTATGTCTGGGACGAATCTGCGGATATTCGCCCCGCCTGGAAATTGCAAAATCCTTCATAACCGGGTTGCCCTTTTCTGGTATAATAGGATTCTATGAAAGACCTGAATGCGCTTAGGTTAATTGGAGGGGAATCATGGCTACCTACACGCCGATGATTGAGCAGTATTTACGGATTAAGGCGGAAGCGCAGGACGCGTTTCTGTTTTTCCGGCTGGGCGATTTTTATGAAATGTTTTTTGAGGATGCAATCCTGGCTGCGAAGGAGCTTGAAATTACACTGACCGGGCGGGACGGGGGCGCCGAAGAGAAAATTCCGATGTGCGGTGTTCCCTACCATTCGGCAGACAATTATATTCATCGATTGATTGAAAAAGGGTACAAAGTCGCGATCTGTGAACAAATGGAGGACCCGTCGCAAACCAAAGGCATGGTGCGGCGCGAAATCGTCCGGGTCATCACTCCGGGGACGATTATGGAAGGGAAAACGGTCGGCGAGCGGACGAACAACTACATCGTATCGGTCACCGAACGGCAGGGGATGATGGCTCTGGCTGCCTGTGACCTGTCCACGGGGGAGCTGTACGCGACGTCGGCGCCGGCGAACAAAGAGTGGCTGCGCGACGAGATTGGCTTGTACGACCCGGCGGAAATCATCGGGGACAAGGAACTGCTGGATTGGATTGCGGGACAAGCTGCTCCGCTGAGCAAGCCCGTCGTGTATACGCCTTGGGCGAAAGCGAAGGAAGACACGGCTCGCTCGTTGTTCGGCGAGGCGGAATGGATTCGCCTTGAGCCGGAGCGGCGGGACAATATCGCCGTCCTGGTCGGTTACTTAAGCGAGACGCAGAAGCGCTCGCTGGGACAACTTACAAAAATATCGGCTTATGAGCCGGAGCATTTTATGATCTTGGACCCGTTTACGCGACGGAATCTGGAATTGGTTGAAACAGTTCGCGAGCGTTCGAAAAAAGGATCGCTGCTGTGGCTGCTTGACCGCACGGAAACGTCAATGGGCTCCAGGCTGTTGCGGCGCTGGATCGACAAGCCGCTGCTGCAGAAGACGCGGATCGAGGAACGTCTGGAGGCAGTGGAGCATCTGCACAGCGCGTTTATTTTGCGCGAGGATTTGCGCGGCGCTTTGCAGGACATCTACGATCTAGAGCGGCTGGTGGGACGCGTCGCCTTCGGCAATGCGAACGGTCGGGATTTGGTTGCTCTCAAAACATCGCTGCTTCAGGTGCCGGCAATCAAGACGTTGTGCGCAGACTCGGCCTCAACCACGTTGAAGCGGATCGCTTCGACGATGGATGAGTGTGCGGATCTGGCCGACATGATTGATGCAGCGATCGCTGACGATCCGCCGGTGTCGGTGCGGGATGGAGGCCTTATTAAGGCTGGGTATCATGCAAGATTGGACGAGCTTCGCGAAGCCAGCGTTAACGGTAAACGCTGGATCGCCGAGCTGGAAGCGGCTGAACGGCAAGCAACGGGGATCAAATCGCTGAAGATCGGATACAACAAAGTTTTTGGCTATTATATCGAAGTGACGCGCGCCAATCTGTCTGCATTGCCGGAAGGGCGGTATGAACGGAAGCAAACGCTGGCGAATGCTGAACGTTTTGTTACCCCGGAGTTGAAGGCGAAGGAAGCGCTGATTCTCGAAGCTGAGGAGAAGATGGTCGATCTGGAATACACGCTGTTTAACGAGCTGCGTGAACGGATCGCTGCGGATATCCCTCGCTTGCAGAAGCTGGCTGAGCAAATCGCCGAAATCGACGTGTTGCGCTCGCTGGCGCAGGTAGCCTCGGACAACAGCTTTGTGAAGCCGAAGCTGACTGATGGCTACGACTTCGTCGTAGAGCAAGGCCGGCATCCGGTGGTTGAAGCGGTAATGAAGGATACGGCATTTATCGCCAATAGCACGGAGCTCCGCAAGGACGAGGCGAGCATCCTGCTGATCACGGGACCTAACATGGCCGGGAAAAGTACGTATATGCGTCAGGTCGCGCTGATTTCGATCCTTGCGCAGATCGGCAGCTTTGTCCCTGCAGCTAAAGCGGAAATCCCGCTGGTGGATCGCATCTTCACGCGGATTGGGGCCGCAGACGATCTGATTGGCGGGCAGAGTACCTTTATGGTGGAGATGGCCGATATTCAGATCATGACGGAGAAGGCTACCCCGCGCAGCTTGATCATCATCGACGAGTTGGGCCGGGGCACATCGACCAGCGAAGGGATGGCGATTGCGCAGGCCGTGATCGAATACGTTCACGACCGGATTGGCTGTAAGGCGCTGGTGTCGACGCATTTCCATGAGCTGGCTTACTTGGAGCACAGCCTGCGCGGGTTGAATAACTACAGTATGGCGGTGCAGGAAAGCGGCGACAAGGTGCATTTCCTGCGCAAGCTGATCCCCGGCGCGGCTGACACGAGTTATGGCATCTATTGCGCGCGGCTGGCCGGCCTGCCGGATGAGATCATTGGCCGGGCGTACGGGCTGCTGAAAGAGCTGGAGGAGAAAAGTCCGTTGGCGGACGGAGGCAGCGTTGCAGTTGCAGGTGCGCCTGCGAAAGCAACCGCATCAGCAGACGCGGCGGCAATAGCAGGGTCTTCGTCGCAGGCGGTTTCGCCGCTTGTGAAGGAGCAGACTGCTCCGATAGTGCGGGAAACGGCAGCCACCGATGGAGCTGTTATGGGGTCTTCAGGCGCTGCTTTGGTGGAAGCCGCAGCTACTGCGGCTGCAGGGGCAACGGAAGCTGCGGCATCGGCTGAGCATAAGTCGCATGCCGGCGAAGTTGGGCCGGTCGTACAGCTTTCAATGTTTGGCGACGATGAGCCGCCAGTTCAAGCGAAGCCGGCAGCTCCGGCGCCGGAAGACCCGGCTACCCGTACGATCATTAACCTGATTAAAAATGCAGATTTAATGAACATGACCCCGCTGCAAGCCATGCAACTGGTTAATGATCTGAAGATGAAGGCGAAGGATTTGTAAACGTACGATAGGGATTGTGACGTAGAGCGGAACGATCAGTTGTATTTGTGGCGGCAGATGGTGCAGTGCTGTAGATGCTAACTGTGGGAGCGAGTGGAGCCTCGACCGACTAAAGCTGTTGAACTGCGGGTGTGAGGGGAGTTCGGCAGAAGCAGTTGCAACTGCGTGGCTGCAATAAAGCCTGTGGTTGTAACGGAAGTGCGGCTGATTCGGCTGAGGTTGAGTTGGCAACATAGATCGATGACTTTCCTAACGCGCGCTGCTCCCAGCGCGCGTTTCTGGCGGCACGACGGGCGGTCTGGCCACATGCTGATACCGAGTGACCCAACGGTGCATTGGTTTTTATGATTGCCAAGCATACACACTACGTAGGATAGAGGATAGAGCTCGAAATGACAACTCTATGAACAACGGTGTCCAACGGTATCACGTACAACAGTAACGAAGAACAACGACACTACCTACAACGGTACCACGACGTGCATTGCAGTGTTGGCCGATCGGTTCCGATTCTGTCTTGTCCTTATTGTGTATGAAATTTCGCGTATAATTGGCCTTGGTTTGGGTTTTTAGCCCTAATGTATATGAAAAATCGAGTACATTGGAGCAAAAACCCGGGTATGCAGCGGATTATGTATGAAATTTCAAGTATAATGAAGCTCAGTTTGGTGGTTTTGGCGGGATGTGTATGAAAAATCGAGTACATTGGAGCGAAACCCCGGGCTTGCGCCGGATTATGGATGAAATTTCGAGTATAAGCGGTAATTTGGTCATTTCTTTTCGGAAGTCTATGTGAAATTACATGTAGATATGTCCAGATGTCGTAAGAGCGGTCAAACAAGGAGGGAGGGATAGCTATGGCAAAAATCGCAATTTTGGACGAGCATATCGCCAACCAGATTGCCGCGGGGGAAGTGGTCGAGCGCCCGGCATCGGTAGTTAAGGAGTTGGTGGAGAACGCGATTGACGCAGGGGCTACGAAGATCGAGGTCGCTGTCGAAGAGGGCGGGCTGCAGCTGATCCGCGTAACCGACAACGGCTCCGGGATTGAACCGGAGGATTGTGAAACAGCGTTTTATCGCCATGCGACAAGTAAAATCACTTCCGGACGCGACCTGTTCCAGATTCGCAGTCTCGGATTCCGCGGTGAAGCCTTGCCCAGTATCGCGGCGGTCGCCAAGGTTCGGCTTGTCTCTTCGAGCGACGATTCCGGGCTTGGGCGGGTGATCGAAATCGAGGGCGGCTCGTTAAAGCTTAACGAGGACATCGCTGCCCCGCAAGGAACGGATATTGTGGTGAAGGAATTATTTTACAACACACCGGCAAGGCTGAAGTATATGAAGACGATCCAGACCGAACTGGGTCATATCTCTGATACGATGTATCGTCAGGCTTTGGCTCATCCTGAGATTGCTTTTACGTTGCGGCATAACGGTAATACGTTGTTGCAAAGCCCGGGAGGCGGCGATCTGCTGCAGGTCATTGCAGCCATCTATGGCGTGAATGCCTCCAAAGGTATGGTGCCGATTGAAGCGGAGGATCTGGATTACCGGGTGACCGGATATATTGGGCGACCGGATTTGGCGCGGTCCAGCCGCTCGGGCATGTCCACGATTGTGAACGGTCGGTATATCCGGAATCAAGGGTTGCATCAGGCAATTTTGCGTGCATATCATACGCTGTTGCCGATTAATCGTTATCCACTGGTGGTGCTCATGCTGGAGATGCACCCGTCCTTGGTGGATGTGAACGTACATCCGTCCAAGCTGGAGGTGCGTTTCAGCAAGGAGCCGGAGCTGAACAGCTTCGTGGAGAACAGCGTGCGTGCGGTGCTGTCCGGTCAGGTGTTGATCCCGCAAGTCGTGCGTCAGACGATCGGGAAAGGCCCGAACCGCTCCGTGATCCAGGAGCAGTTCCACTTCCCCGCGCCGCCTCTAGGCGCGGAGGAGGGCGCCTCCGCCGCCGGCCATGCGGCTGCGGCGGCGGAAAGCCCGCTCCGGCCGCCGGTTACCGGCGGCGGCGCGGAGCGGGCCACGGGCGCGCGGTCCGCCGGCGCGGACCGCGGCTGGGCCGGGGCGCCTGCAAGCGGCGCCCCGATGAGCGGCGCACCCAGCGCAGCTGGTGCGCCTGTTGACGGCGGCGCGCTGCCGCGCAGCGCCGCCTATCCCCCCGCAGCGGCCGATGGCCTGACGCTGCGGGAGCGGGGCGCCGGCGCCGGCACGTACGGCGCCGCGCCAAGCTCGGCCAAGCCGCAAGGCAGGCTTGGCCAACCTAACGCCGCCACCTATGGGGGTGGCGAGCGGCTGCAAGAGATGCCGGAAGCGTTGTATGGCTCGCCTGCGGCGGCGCCGGAGCTTCCGGCGTTTCCTGAGCTGTCCTTGATCGGACAGCATCACGGGACCTACCTGATAGCCCAGAACGATCAGGGACTTTACATCATCGACCAGCATGCCGCCCATGAACGCGTAAATTACGAGTACTATTACGAGAAGTTTGGCCGGCCGGCCGATGCTTCACAAGAGCTGCTCCTTCCGATTACGTTGGAATTTACCCCATCGGACAGCGCGAAGCTGCAGGAACGGCTGCACTGGTTCGAACAGGTAGGGGTTGTGCTCGAGCATTTCGGCGGCGGTACCTTCCGCGTGGTGGCGCATCCGTACTGGTTCCCGCAAGGAGAAGAAGCAAGCATTATTGAAGAAATGGCCGAATGGGTGCTGAACGAAAGGGCCATTGATCTGGCCAAGCTGCGCGAAGCTTCGTCCACGATGGTCTCGTGTAAAGCGTCGATTAAGGCGAACCAGAAGCTGACGCCGGAAGAGGCGAACACGCTGCTTCGCCGACTGGCTGCTTGCAAACAGCCATATACCTGCCCGCACGGGCGGCCGATCGTCGTTTCCTTCTCCACGTACGATTTGGAGAAGCTGTTCAAACGGGTCATGTAACGAACGCAAACGGAGGAATTCATCATGTTAATTACCACGGGAGACCATGAATCCCCTGCTGCCGTACGCCGCGCACAGGAACTGGCCCAGCTGGCCCGCGTTCCGTATATCCCGCGCAGCGGGACCTCACTCGCTCGGTTGGCCGAACGCCATGGCGACAGCGATATTCTGGTGGTCCTGGAGCAAGGCGCCCGTCTGCATCGAACCGGCCGGGAGACGATGACGTTCCACCCCAGCATGGCGTTTGTCCGGGCCAAGCGGCTGTTTAAAGGAGAAAACGATGCGATGCTGGACGCGGCCGGCGTGGTTCCCGGCGATGTCATCATCGATGGTACGGCAGGACTTGGGGCGGATGCGATGATCTTTTCGATCGCCGCAGGGGCTGACGGTAAAGTGCTGGCCTTGGAGGATTCCTTGCCGCTTTGGGCCTTGCTGTACGAGGGGCTGAAGCACTACACGTCCGGTCTGCCGGCATTTGACGAAGCGTTGCGGCGGATCGAACCGGTACATACGAACCACTTGGACGCGCTTCGGGCGATGCCCGACAAGAGCGCAGATATCGTCTACTTCGACCCGATGTTTCGCGATCCGATCACGGAATCGTCGTCCATTTCACCGCTGCGAGCGTTTGCGAATCCGAATCAACTTGATCCGGAGGCGGTGAAGGAGGCTTGCCGGGTTGCTCGGAAAGCGGTAGTCCTGAAAGAGAAGCGAGGGAGTAGTGAATTTGATCGACTGGGGTTTCAGGCGATCAACCGCTCCCACACCAAAATTGCCTATGGAGTGATTTCGCTTGACCCGAAACGATAAACCGAAACTGCTTGTGCTGCTCGGCCCAACGGCGGTCGGCAAAACGAAGCTTAGCATCGAGCTGGCGCGGGACCTGTCTTGCGAAATTATTTCCGGCGATTCCATGCAGGTCTACCGGGGAATGGACATCGGCACCGCTAAAATCACCAAGGAAGAAATGGGCGGCATTCCGCATCATCTCATCGATGTGCTGGATCCCGACGAACCGTTCTCCGTCGCATTATTTCAGGAGTGGTGCCGCAAGCTGATCCCGGAGATTACCGAACGCGGGCATTTGCCCTTTATCGTTGGCGGAACGGGGCTCTACATTGAATCGGTCTGTTATGAGTTTCAGTTCACGGAAGCGGGAGCAGATGAAGAATTCCGCTCCCAGCAGCAAGCGTTCGCTGAAACTCACGGGGTCGAAGCGTTGCACGCCAAATTGGCGGAGGTCGATCCCAAATCTGCGGAGCGTCTGCATCCGAACGATTTGCGTCGGGTGATCCGGGCATTGGAGATTTTTCATATCACGGGGGAGACCTTATCGTCCCAGCTGGAGAAACAGCAGAAGCAATCCCCTTACGAGCTTTGCCTCATCGGTTTGACAATGGACCGCCAAATGCTTTATAACCGTATTGAACGGCGAATTGACGAGATGCTGCGGCTTGGCCTTGTGGATGAGGTTCGCGGACTCCTGCAGAAAGGATACAGCCGCGATTCCGTTTCGATGCAAGGTCTGGGGTATAAAGAAATCGTTGAACATCTGGTGGACGGCATTCCGTTGGATGCTGCGGTCGAGAAGTTGAAACGGGATACGCGCCGCTTTGCCAAGAGACAGCTTTCCTGGTTCCGCCATATGAAGGAGATCCAATGGATTGACGTCGGCGACGGCGAAAATTTTTCCGAGATTTTGGCGTCAGCGCATGCTATAATAGCAGGAAAGTTTCCCGCTGATCTTGAATATAATTCTAAACACTAATTGATTCCTATTGGGGGTACGGCTATGAATAAGACCATTAACATCCAGGATACATTTTTGAACCAATTACGGAAAGAGAGCATCCCGGTCACCGTATTTTTGACGAACGGCTTCCAGATCAGAGGGACGATTAAAGCATTTGACAACTTCACGATCGTCATTGACAGCGATGGCCGCCAGCAAATGGTGTACAAGCACGCGATCTCGACGTTCCAGCCGCAGCGGAATGTATCGCTCATGCAGGAATCGCAAAACGAGGATTAACTCAGGCTGAAACTTTTTGAACTTCAATACGTTAAGAGTATAGGATGAAGATGGAGCAACCTGAACCAAGGTTGTTCTTTTCTTTCCAGGCACTTTTAAGCCAGAAGCTTAGAGTCTGCCGAAATTGTTGTTCGGTCAGGTGATGTTCAAAAATCACTCGGATATCATCGATTCCGTCATCGAACGAACGCTTGTGCGGTGATATGATAGGTTCAAAGTGGAAGGGACTGCACCTTACGCCACTGAACACTGCTCGTGGTTGGGAATTTCCATTCACGCACAGGATAGAGAGAACAAACCGCAACGGCCGATCTTTGAACATCGACTTAAGTGAAATGGCAGGAAGGGAGTCAGAACAAACCATGTCTAGCCAAAGGCCATCAAGACTGCAACGAAGCGGTAAGCCGGACAAAAAGAACAAAGCGCCGAAAGCTCATAAAAAGAAAAGGCTGACGGCCAAACGCGTGTTGTGGACTTCATTTTTTACGATTGCTTTTGCGGTCTTCTGCGCAATTGCAGGCTATATGTACATTACGGTCAGCGGTGAGAAGATCCTGATGGAAAATGGGGACAAGCTGACGGTTTACGAAACAACGAAGGTGTATGACCGCAAAGGGGTACTGATGGGCGAATTGTCCATCGATAAGAGTGAACCCGTGGAATCGGACGAGATTCCGGAGCTGTTGAAGCAAGCGTTCGTGGCAACGGAAGACCGCCGCTTCTTCGATCATAAGGGTGTGGATTTATGGTCGATCGGCCGTGCGGCTGTGAAAGATATCGTCGCCCGCTCGTTGGTTGAAGGCGGCAGTACGATCACCCAGCAGCTGGCGAAGAACATTTTCTTGAGCGCAGACAAAACGTTCTTCCGGAAAGCGACAGAAATGTCGATCGCTTTAGCCTTGGAACGCCGCAAAACCAAGGATGAAATCCTGACCTTATATTTGAACCGAATCAACTTCGGGGGGACGGTCTATGGAATCAAGGCCGCCTCAATCCGGTATTTCGGCAAAAGCGATTTGAATAAACTTGACTTGTGGGAAATGGCTACACTAGCGGCGATGCCAAAGGGGCCGTCTCGATACAATCCGCTAAAAAACCCTGAGCTTTCTAAAGAACGCCGTGCCGTGGTACTCGAGCTGATGTATCAGGAAGGTTATATTACAGCGGAGCAACGGGATGAAGCGAAGGCGGTGGATTACAACTACGAGCCGCCGGCTACCAATCAAAGCTATATCGCCTTTAAAGATTATGTCGTGGAAGAAGCCGAGGAGAAATTTGGGCTAACCGAGGACGAGTTGAACCGCGGCGGATATAAGATCTACACGACGATGGATGCACAAGCGCAGAAAGCGTTGGAGAAAGCTTTCGCGAACGACGATTTTTTTGAGAAGAGCAAAGATGACCAACCAGTTCAGGCATCGATGGTGATCATGAACCATCAAAATGGGAGTCTCGTCGCCTTGCTGGGCGGCCGGGATTATCAGCGCAAAGGGTTCAGCCGACTGGACAGCCGCCGTCAACCGGGTTCGGCGTTCAAGCCGATCGTATCGTACGCACCGGCTCTGGAATCCGGCAAATTTACGCCAAACTCGCAGATCAGCAATGAGAAGCAGTGTTTTGGCGACTATTGCCCAACGAACCTGCATGGGTATTCGAAGACGATCAACATGACTGATGCTTTGACGAAGTCCGAGAATATCCCAGCCGTCTGGTTGCTGAATGAAATTGGCGTAAGCACCGGGGTCAAATATGCCGAGGCGATGGGCATAAAAATGGACAAAAATGACCGCAACTTGGCCATCGCATTGGGCGGTTTAACCTACGGCACGAACACGTTGGAAATGGCCGGCGCTTACAGCGTTTTCGCCAACGGCGGCTTGTATAATCCGCCTTATTCGATCAAATCAATCGTTGACCATAACGGCGTGGAGAAATATAAATACAATGCGCCTAAGCCAAAACGGGTCATCAGTGAGCAAACGGCTTATTACATGACGACCATGTTGCAAAACGTCGTTAATGACGGTACCGGGAAACGCGCGAAGTTAGACCGTCCGGTGGCCGGTAAGACTGGGACTACGCAGCACGGGATTCCTGGGCTGAAGAGCAGTAAAAACCGCGATGTCTGGTTTGTGGGCTATACCCCAGAATGGACCGGAGCGGTATGGATGGGATACGATAAGCCGGACAAAAATCATTTGCTGAACGGAAGCAGCGGCCAGACCGCAGCCTTGTTCGCCGCCGTTATGAAGGAGGCATTGAAGGGCGAGCCGGTGAAGCAGTTCCCGGTTCCGCAGAACTTGCAGCCGGAAAAGCCTGATGAGCCGGAAATCGCCGCTCCAACTGGTTTAAATGCCGTCTATCATCCTGATACCGGTGCGGTATCCCTCAGCTGGACTGGCGTTGAAACTCCGGACACGGTATATCATATATACCGCCGGGAGGCATCTGAAACGACCTTCACTCATATTTTGGATTCCGTGGCGACGGAGGTTGAAGATATCAGCGTCACACCGGGTACCGGCTATGTGTATTACGTCACGGCGTATGATCCGGTGAATGCGGTAGAGAGCGAACCTTCGAACACTGCGCAAGTGCTGATCGACAGCGTGGAACCGCCAACCGGCGACGAAACGCCTGTGGGTCCAGATCCGAATAATCCACTAGATCCCAATCTGCCTGATGGCGGAGGTGGAGATCAAGGGTTCCCGCCAGGCAACGGTCCAGGGAATGGTCCAGGGAATGGAAATGGCCATCACAATGGCGGAAATGGCAATGGGAACGGAAATGGTGGTCCGAATGGGAACAACGGTAGCGGCCAAGGCAACGGGGGAGACAACACCGGAAACCCAATGGATGATTTGCCTATGGATGACGATGACGGAGGTGTGATCGTTCCACCGGCCGATGGCGGGGACGGAACCGGCAACACGGATATTCCAGCAGGAACTACGGATGGAACCGTAGGGGCTGGTGGATAACGGCTAGTCATCCGATGTTTATGTTCAAGCCAAACAACCCTCAGCTCTCGCATAGGCGTGACTGGGGGTTGTCTTTTTTGTTGTTTCAAGAATCACTTCTGCAAAACACGGTTAGTCTACCTTGGATATACGTTGATAGGCGTCCTTTTCATGGGAAAATGGCTTTTGTGACTCTCTTTCAAATATGGTAAGCTGTTATTACATTGTGTTGAAAGGGATCTTATTTATGAAGCGAAAATTCGGAGACCGTGCGAATTGGCGCCGTGTCACTCATCGTCAATTCAAATCCAAGTATGTGGAGAGCGATGAGTTTACGGGATATGTCACGCTGTACAGTATTTTCGCCTTGCGTGATCCGTTATGGAAAACCTACGGGGGACATACTTTTCGGATCGCTGACAAGGGCTATACTTGGCTGCAGTACTATCCCAAAGGTGCCCATTTCGTTGTGACGGCGATGTTTGATGATCAAGGTGAGATCGTGGAGTGGTACATCGATATTTGTAAGACCCAAGGTGTTACCGATCAGGGGGTGCCCTGGTTTGATGATTTGTATCTGGATATCGTCGTACTCAAAAATCGTGAAGTGTTCCTCCTGGATGAGGACGAACTGGACGAAGCATTAACGAAAGGCCTTATATCGGTAAAAGACTATGATCTGGCAACGGAAACGGCCCAGCGATTACTTCATGACATTAAGGAGCGGCGTTTTCCCTATTTCCGCCTGTCTCTAGATCATTATCAGAGCGGATTTATGACTTCGGAACCGAATCAATCGGGGGGATAAACCATGCGTAATGCCAAACCTAACGAAATGATGCGGATGTCGCTGCGGCCCAACCAGCGCAAAGGGCGTGTGAGGAAACGGATCTTCCGCTGGGGGCTGGTCGTGATTTCGCTGGGGATCGGATGGATGTTGTACGTACTAGCTCAGATCGGCAGCATCGAGCGGAATCCGGCGGCGAATTCTGATTTATCCGAACCGGCAGAGGTGGGCATTGTCTTGGGAGCCGCGCTTTGGGGGGACGAGCCGAGTCCAGGTCTCCGGGAGCGGCTGGATCAAAGCCTGAGGGATTACAAGGCGGGCAAATTTCAATGGTTTCTGCTGACCGGTGGGTTGGATACGGCAACCTCCAACTATACCGAAGCAGAAGGGATGGCAAATTACTTGGAGCAGCAGGGAGTTCCGCGGGAGAAGATGCTGCTTGAGAACAAGGCGACCAGTACCTATGAGAATCTGAAATTTAGCCAGGAGATCCTAGAAGAACGGGGGTTTACATCCGTTCTGATCGTGACCCACACGTTTCATGGAAACCGTGCTTATGAAATCGCGCAAGCGCTAAATTACGAGCAACCTCGCCTGTCGCTGATTTCTTCTAAGGTGCTGAAGCCGCTTCCCAACACGTTCCGGGAGATCTTGGCGTATACGAAATGGAAGCTCGATCAAATAGGATTAGCCATCGGTCTGATCTCATGACAAAACTTCTAATAACGGACAGGGAGAGAGAATACATTTAGATGTGTGTTCCGTAGATTGGGATTTATTCTTCCTCTCAGCCCTACCCTTATAAAGAGGTGATTACCTATGTCCGGGCGTGTCATGGCCAGAAACGGCTCTTCCGATGAGAGACCGTCGCGTCAGATCAACGTGATTCTCCGCAATACCGAGCCACCTGTCGTCTCGCAGGCCATTGCCGATAGCGAACCTCAGGTGTCAGCCAAAGGTTTGTCGCAACAAGGGATATTTGCCGAAATCCAGAAGGAACTGGATCACCTGGTCGGTTTAGATCATATTAAAGAGCTCATGTACGAGATCTATGCGCTTCTGCAAATCGCTTCGATGCGATCGGAAGCGGGGTTGTTGTCGAGTTCTCAAGTATACCATATGGTGTTTAAAGGGAATCCGGGTACCGGAAAAACGACAGTAGCACGTATTGTCGCTAAAATGTTTCAACGGATGGGCGTGCTGAGTAAAGGGCATCTGATTGAAGTTGAGCGTGCCGATCTGGTTGGCGAATATATCGGCCATACAGCTCAGAAAACGCGCGACTTAGTCAAAAAAGCGTTGGGCGGCATTCTGTTCATCGATGAGGCGTACAGTTTGGCTCGTGGTGGAGAGAAGGACTTTGGCAAAGAAGCCATCGATACGTTGGTCAAAGCGATGGAGGATCATAAAAACCAATTTATCTTAATTCTTGCCGGATATTCCGATGAAATGGACTTTTTCCTGTCCACCAATCCGGGACTGCCGTCTCGATTCCCGATTCAGATGGATTTTCCGGATTATACAATCGACCAGCTGATTCAAATTGCCGAGGGGATGGCGAAAGAGCGGGATTATATCTTGATGCCGCAGGCGATACTCAAATTAAAGCAACATTTATTGCGTGAAAAATGTGAAAGTGATCAGGTGTTCAGCAATGCTCGTTATGTCCGCAACATCATTGAACGGTCTATACGGCAGCAGGCGGTGCGGTTGCTGAATCAATATGGCGGTGGTTCACCAGGCAAGCTGGAGCTGATGACTATTCGAACCGAAGACTTGAAGCTGGATGTGAAGAAAACTTAATGGAAGTAACGCTTGGGATCCCTTTGAAGGAGCAGTGATCATGTCGAAGATGCATTTGCATGAAACGACGACCCACCAACCAGATGTAGCTATCTTAGTTAGCTTGGTTACATCGGAGACGAAGCAAAATGGAATAAATTCGGACTACTCCCTAGCCGAACTGGTACAGCTGGCCGAAACAGCCGGGGTTGAGGTCGCAGGAACGGTCGTCCAACATCGGGAGAAGCCCGATCCCCGCTGGTTGATTGGGAAAGGGAAAGTGTTTGAGCTTCGTGAGCTTATCACGCAGTATGGGGCGAATACGGCGATATTTGACCAAGAGCTGTCCGGAGCGCAGGTGCGCAATCTGGAAGGGATGCTGGACGTGAAGATTATCGACCGTACTCAGCTGATTTTGGATATTTTTGCGCAACGGGCAAAAACGCGGGAGGGGATCATTCAGGTCGAGTTAGCGCAGCTCACCTACCTGCTCCCGCGTTTGTCTGGGCATGGCAAGAATCTGTCCCGTCTCGGCGGCGGGATTGGTACGCGGGGCCCCGGGGAAAGCCAGCTGGAAACGGATCGCCGCCATATCCGCCGGCGGATCGGTGAATTAAAACGTCAGCTGGAGGAAGTCACAAGACATCGGCAACTGCATCGAGCGCGCCGGAAGGAGAGCGGAGTAGTGCAAATTGCCCTGGTAGGTTACACCAACGCGGGAAAGTCTACACTGCTTAAGGCGTTAACCTCAGCGGATGTCTTCGTGGAAAACCGGCTGTTCGCAACGCTGGACCCGACCACCCGGTTGTTCCCGTTGCCGGGTCGCAAAGAAGTGGTGCTGACCGATACGGTCGGATTTATTCAAAATCTGCCGCACGACCTAGTTGCTGCCTTTCGTGCCACTCTGGAAGAGGTGAACGAAGCGGACCTGATTCTCCACGTCGTGGATGCCTCATCCCCGATGCGTGAGGAGCAAATCGAGGTCGTGGATCGGATTTTAAATGATTTGGGAGCTGGGGGAAAGCCGCAAATCATGTTGTTTAATAAGAAAGACCTTTGTCCACCGGAACAGCTGGAGATGCTGCCGGCGGGCGAGGGTTATTTAAAGATATCCGCGTTTGACGAACGCGACTTGGCTGCAGTTCGCGAAGCCGTACAGCGCAAGCTGTCCGGCGGCACCAAGTCGTATCGGATTCCCGCAGAACGCGGGGATCTCGCTTCTGTGTTATACCGAATTGGCGAAGTAGTGGACAAGCAGATCGACGACGAAGACCTCATTTACGAAATTGATGTGAATCAAGCCGATTTCGAGAAGTACGGTTATCGTTTAGCTCCTTTTCTCATTCCACAGCAAGAAGCCCCTGAGGATAACACGACAAACGATGGAATAGATTAAGGGAGAGATTACGTAACAATGGCAGTATTTTCGGAAGAAATCGTACATTGGCTGGAAGCCGCTGAACGTCAGGTGGAAGGCCGGTTCCGGGAGGTCGACCGGATCGTCGATCACAACCAATGGAAGGTTATCGAAGCTTTTCAACGTCATCAAGTCAGCGATTTTCACTTTGCCGGTTCCACCGGTTATGCTTATAATGATCGGGGTCGTGAAGTTTTGGACCTGGTTTATGCGGACGTTTTTGGAGCGGAGGCCGCACTGGTAAGGCCGCATTTCGCTTCCGGCACGCATACAATCGCTACAGCGTTGTTCGGGGTCTTGCGTCCCGGGGACGAACTGCTCTATATTACGGGGCGTCCATATGATACACTACATAAAGTGATTGGAACGCCGGGTGACGGCAGCGGCTCGTTGCAGGACTATGGTATCCGGTATCACGAAGCTGCATTGCTGGCTGACGGCACAGTCGACTGGGACACCGTGAAGACCAAAATTTCCAATAAGACCAAAGTCATTGGGATTCAGCGCTCGCGCGGCTACGATTGGAGGGATTCCTTTTCCGTTGAGCAGATCGGTGAGATGGTTGCCCAAGTGAAAGCAATCAAGCCGGATCTGATCGTCTTTGTAGACAACTGTTATGGTGAATTTACCGAGGAACAGGAACCAACACAGGTTGGTGTCGATTTGATGGCTGGTTCGCTGATTAAAAATCCGGGAGGCGGCTTGGCAGAAACCGGTGGATACATTTGCGGAAGGCAGGATCTGGTCACTCTCGCATCTTACCGGTTAACTGCACCGGGCATTGGCAGCGAGGTGGGAGCGATGCTGGGAACGACGCGAGGCATTTATCAAGGTTTGTTTCTGGCTCCAACGATCGTCGGACAAGCCGTTAAAGGCTCTATCCTGGCTGCAGCATTGTTTGAGCGGGCAGGATTCCGAAGCCGGCCGGCTTGGCAGGATCGGCGTACCGATCTCATCCAGGCGATTGCCTTTGACGCCCCAGAGCAATTAATAGCATTTGTTCAGGGGATTCAACGGGCAGCTGCTGTGGACGGCCACGTAGTGCCCGAACCTTGGGATATGCCGGGCTATGACCACCCGGTGATCATGGCGGCCGGGACATTTATCCAGGGCGGGAGCCTGGAATTGTCTGCCGATGCTCCAATCCGTGCGCCATATATCGCGTATATGCAAGGTGGTTTAACGTATTCCCATGTTAAATTTGGCCTGCTCACCGCACTTCAGACGATGAAAGACCGCAACTTGTTGTAAGTTATCCTAACATATCTATTGACATGTTAGGATAACTAACATATGATAAGGTCATGATAATCTAACTGGAAGGTTGATAGCGATGAGTGAGGAAATTCGCAGAAATATGGCCTTGTTTCCTATTGGTATCGTCATGAAACTTACGGATTTAACGGCAAGACAAATAAGATATTACGAGCAACATGAATTAATTGTACCCGCACGTACCTCGGGAAATCAGCGGATGTTTTCTCTGAATGACGTCGAGCGGTTACTGGAAATCAAGAGTCTCATCGACAAGGGTGTCAATATCGCGGGAATCAAGCAGGTTATGAATCCGATGTCTCGGGAGTCCCAGGATGCGACAGTCATCACGAAGGACACGGAAGAGAAGCGAAAGGAAATGACAGATTCCCAGATCTACCGGATGTTGAAGCAGCAACTGGTGTCAGGGAGCAAACCGGGACAAGTTTCTTTGCTCCAAGGTGAGTTGTCTCGGTTTTTCAAAAAATAATCTAAACGTTGGGAGAGGTTAGGGTGAGTAACAAGCAATACACCAAAGAAGATATTTTGCGGATTGCTAAGGAAGAAAATGTACGCTTTATCCGTTTGCAATTCACGGATTTGCTGGGAACGATAAAGAATGTAGAAATCCCAGTCAGCCAGTTGGAGAAAGCATTGGATAACAAAATGATGTTTGACGGTTCTTCCATTGAAGGGTATGTCCGCATCGAGGAATCCGATATGTATCTCTACCCGGATCTGGACACTTGGGTGATCTTCCCTTGGGTGACCGAGGATCGCGTTGCACGTTTGATTTGTGATGTATACATGCCTGACGGCACTCCGTTTGCCGGCGATCCACGCGCGATTCTGAAACGTGCGCTCAAGGAAGCTGAGGAAATGGGGTACACTTCAATGAACGTTGGTCCAGAACCGGAATTCTTCCTGTTCAAAACCGATGATAAAGGCAACCCTACAACCGAATTGAACGACCAAGGCGGATACTTCGACTTGGCTCCTACGGATTTGGGCGAGAACTGCCGCCGCGAAATCGTATTGACCCTGGAGGAAATGGGCTTTGAAATCGAAGCTTCTCACCACGAAGTGGCACCAGGTCAGCATGAAATCGACTTTAAATATGCTGATGCAATCAAAGCAGCTGACCAAATCCAAACGTTCAAGCTGGTCGTTAAGACGATTGCTCGTCAACATGGGCTCCATGCAACGTTTATGCCGAAGCCGCTGTTTGGCGTAAATGGCTCCGGGATGCACTGTCACCAATCGCTGTTCAAAGGCAATGTCAATGCTTTCTATGACGAAAGTGATGAATTGGGCTTGAGCAAAGAAGCACGTCATTATATGGCCGGTATTCTGAAGCATGCCCGCGCATTTGCAGCGATCACGAATCCAACCGTAAACTCCTACAAACGTCTCGTACCTGGGTATGAAGCTCCTTGCTATGTGGCTTGGTCTTCGAGCAACCGCAGCCCAATGATTCGGATTCCGGCTTCCCGCGGTCTCAGCACACGAATCGAAGTGCGTAACCCGGACCCGGCTGCTAACCCATACTTGGCTCTGGCTGTGATGTTGAAAGCCGGACTGGATGGAATTAAGAAAGAGCTTCCGTTGGTTGATCCGGTTGATCGCAACATCTATGTGATGTCTGAAGAAGAGCGGGTAGAGGAAGGCATCCCAAGTCTTCCATCCGACTTGAAGGAAGCGCTCGGCGAATTGCTCCGCAGCGAAATCATCAGCGAAGCGCTGGGAGATCACGCATTAACTCACTTCTACGAATTGAAAGAGATCGAATGGGATATTTTCCGGACCCAAGTTCACCAATGGGAACGCGATCAATATATGACGCTGTATTAATCAGGGTTCACAGCCAAGCCAGCTCCCGGCATTTCAAGCAGGGGCTGGCTTTTTTTATGGTGAAGACGAATGAATTACAGCTTTTGGATTTCGAAACAATGCCATGATTTCACTCGAATTGGGACAACTTATAGGTATAAGGAGGTTCATGCAGATGACAGTAACCGAACTAAAAAGATACCAACGTCGTCGCTATCGGTTAAAGCAGTGGTGGATCACAGAGCGTTCGGGGCTAGGGTGGGGTACGCGCGGGCGCCGGGAGAAGAACGGCTATAATCCCATGAGCTTCTTAGACCTCGAATGGGAGTAAGAGGGGAAGTCATCAAGTTCCCCATAAAGTAAACAGGACGAAGCGGAAGTCACTGCATCGCTTCGTCCTGTTCGGTTTCCTTATCTTATGTGGCCTACGAAAGGGAAGATTTCAAATTAGTGCAGGTCGCGGAACAAGCCGATGACCTTGCCCAAAATGGTTACATGCTTCAAACGAAGCGGTTCCATCGTTGAATTCTCCGGCTGTAGGCGAATATGGTCACTTTCTTTATAGAACGTCTTAACCGTTGCTTCGTCATCCTCCGTCATGGCCACAACGATATCTCCGTTGTTCGCCGTCTGCTGCTGGCGGACGATCACATAATCCCCGTTATGTATTCCAGCTTCGATCATGCTGTCGCCAACCACGGAAAGCATAAAGACATCCCCTTCCGCTGCGTAGTGCTCTGGCAACGGAAAATAATCTTCAATATTCTCTGTCGCTGTGATCGGCACGCCCGCGGTAACCTTCCCAACAATCGGAACGCGGGTCACGCTGTGTGCAAATAAATTGTAATTCTCCGATTCCTCTTGACCCAATAATTCAATGGCGCGCGGTTTCGTTGGGTCGCGGCGGATAAATCCTTTCTTCTCCAGACGGTCTAAATGGCCGTGAACAGTAGAACTGGAAGCCAATCCGACGGCTTCACCGATCTCCCGGACCGAAGGAGGATATCCCTTAGCGCGTACTTCGTTGCGAATAAACTCAAGAATAGCCTGTTGCCGGCTCGATACCTTTGACATTTACGGATCAACCCCATTTAGTAACGTTTGGAAAAATTATAACATAGAACTTCCGTTCGTACAAACATTAGTTCTAAATAGTTTAGGAGAAGAGAACTACTTTAAAAAAACAAGAACAACTGTTCGAAAAACCTATTGAATCAAACAAATGTTCGTGTTATATTGAATACATGTAAAACAGAACACTTGTTTGGAGTGATGGTGAAATGTTGAAATATAGTTCTTATCAAAGCATCTATGAACAACCTTCTTTTCGTCGTCCGGTGAAGAGAAGTCTACATATGAATGTCTTCCTTAAGAGTAGATTGTCCAAAATCGTCCTGCTTTTAATCATCCTCAGCATCACATGTACTGGAATGGTACAAGCCTTTGCTGCTTCCACAGACAACGCTGACGGAACGTATCGGCCGGAATATGTCGTGGTTATGCCAGGAGATACGTTGTGGGAAATTGCTGTAGCACATAAGCCACAAGGACTGGACACAAGGGTCTATGTTCAGAAGCTGATCCGGACTAACGGGTTGAGCAGCAGTGCGATTCAAGCTGGCGATACGTTGATGTTGCCCAGTAGATAATTCATACGTTAAAAAATAATTCACAGGTTTATCAATGTATTCGAACAGAGCTTGTCTTAAGGTATTACGGCAGGGGTTGCCGCGCCTTGACAAGCTCTTTTTCTCATGTCAAAGTAAGAATTAATGCCCTATGAGACATCATGGGTAGCATAGTATATCAAAGAAGCAGGTGGATTTATGGATATTGATGCTTTGGTTAAGCGGATTAACGAGCTGGCTCGAAAAGCGAAACAAGAAGGGTTAACGCAAGACGAACTCTTGGAAAGAGCCCAGCTTCGGGAAACGTATCTGCAAAACGTTCGCAGAAATTTTCGGCAACAGCTCGAGTCGATCGAGATTGTAGATAAATAGGGAGGAACAGGTATGGGGTCGTTTGACCGAAAAGTAGAACGCAATCAACGAAGAATGTACAAGAAAGGCAAAGGTTCCAGTGTCGGACAAGGGACGCGCAACCCTCGTACTTCACTTGGAGCAAATGGGGAAGGCGACGTATTTAAAGGGCGGAACTTCATTTTGCCTACCGCCTTGGTTCTGTTAGCGCTGCTGTATGCCGTGGTCGGGTTGATCGGGAATACCGAGGAAGTGAATTCGGTATTGTTCTGGGCAACGATCTTTTTGTATTTCGTGCTGGCTCTGGTGATTTTCCTGCGCAAGCCTTATTTGCGCGTGAATAAGAGCTCGTTGTACACTTCGAAGTTCAACCGCGATCGGATGTTGGATGCGGGTAACATCAGCAAGATCAAAGTGAGCCGGAACAAAATCGTCATTGAACCGAAGACGCGGGAACCGAAGTGGGTGTTCTACCGCGCCCGTAACCGTTTTGACACGGAAGCAATGGCTGCACGCCTGCAGTTGTATGCTGATACCCATCATGTGAAGCTGGTGAAGGAATAAACCTTATACAATACACTTGCGATAGGAATGGAGAGGTTGGGACGAATGACAATCAAGGCGGTATGTTTTGACCTGGATGACACGCTGCTCTGGGATGAGCGAAGCGTAAAGGAAGCTTTTGCTGCAACGTGTGAACGCGCTGCGGCGAAAATTGATGGATTAAACCCCGATCAATTGGAAGAAGCCGTACGCCGGGAAGCTCGGGGGTTGTATGAATCCTATGAAACGTATCCTTTCACAACGATGATTGGAATCAATCCGTTTGAAGGGTTATGGGCGACATTCTCTGCTGGAGAACAACCGGAATTCCGCCAGTTGGAGCAGTTAGCTCCAACCTATCGTAAGGAATCCTGGCGGCGCGGTCTGCTTGCGCTTGGCGTTGATGACGAGGAACTGTCCGGTGAACTGGCGGAACAGTTTGGCCGCGAACGGCGTGCCCGTCCTCATGTATACGAGGAGACTTTTCAAGTGTTGAAGGAATTGCAAGGCAAGGTGAAGCTGCTGTTACTTACGAACGGCTGTCCAGCCTTACAGCAGGAGAAGCTGGATGGTGTGCCTGAGCTGGCGCCTTTTTTCGATGAGATTGTGATCTCCGGAAACTTCGGTAAGGGCAAACCCGATCCATCCATTTTCCGCCACGCCTTAGAACGGTTAGGGATCGAACCGAATGAAGGAATCATGGTTGGTGATAAGCTGACGACGGATATCAAAGGTGCGCTAAGTGTTGGTATGACCGCCGTTTGGATTAATCGAGACGGCAAAACACTTACCGGTGAGATCGTACCGGATTATGAGATCAAGCATTTGTCCGAACTTCATGACCTCTTAGCGAAGTTGGCATAACTCAAGTTGGCTTGTAGTGAATCAGAAGTAAGGTATTCTTAGGCGGTGGAAGGGGGAAATCTGAATGCGAATCAAGGGAAAAACGGGGCTGCTTGTTGCCATCGTTCTTGCGCTCATTGTTGTCGCTGGATGCAGCCGTAGTGAATCATCGTCTGCTTCAGCGGAAGAAGCGGCACTGCAGCCGATTCAAGTTGAGCTGGACGTAACACCAGCTGCAGCTAAGGCCGGTGAACCGGTGACGTTTACAGCCAAAGTAACCCACAACGGCGAGAACGTGGATGATGCGAAGGAAGTTATGTTCGAATTTTGGAATACAGATGACGATAACGCAAAGCACAATCAAGTCCAAGTGAAGAGTGCCGGCAACGGCACCTATGTGCTGGAGCATACTTTTAAGGAACCTGGAACCTATGAAGTGATTTCCCATGTTACGGCTCGCGATCAGCACTCCATGCCTTCGAAGCAATTCACGGTGGAATAAGCTGACAACTGAATCGGTGCTTTTGTTAAAGGAGCTGCTGTTCTCCATTTGGAGAAGGCGGCTTTTCTATTAAATTGATCCTCCTGATAAGGCGAATTTCCGAACTTTAAAAGAAAAGATTTGTAGCGTTGTTCGGATTTTAATTCAGGGATGACCGATAGGATAACAAGATCTTGAATGAAGTGTTTCACTTGGAGATTTCACGGAACTCTCTTTTCTTCAACGCTTTATTCTGTTAAACTATATTTTAACGTTTTACGGGAGGGACATGACATGAGTAAACCAAGCCTGCTCGACAGAATGAAAGAACGAATATTGATCCTCGATGGCGCCATGGGCACCATGATTCAGCAGGAAAACCTGACTCCAGCCGACTTCGGCGGTGAAGAGCTGGACGGCTGTAACGAAATGCTCGTGCTCACCCGTCCGGATGTGATCCGTGGCATCCACGAGAAGTATCTCGCGGCAGGTGCTGATTTGATAGAAACGAATACGTTCGGTGCGACATCTGTCGTGCTGGCTGAATATGATATTCCGCATAAGGCACGTGAAATCAACTTGGCTGCGGCCAAGCTGGCGATTGAAGCAGCGGAAAAATATAGTACTCCGGATCATCCACGCTACGTGGTAGGCATCCTGGGACCCACAACCAAGACCTTATCCGTTACTGGCGGCGTGACGTTCGATGAGTTGACGGCCAGCTATGCGGAACAAGCTACGGCGTTAATCGAAGCTGGTGTTGATGCGCTGATGCTGGAAACTTCACAGGATACACTGAACGTAAAAGCCGGGAGTATCGGAATTAAACGGGCTTTTACCGAGACTGGAACCACGTTGCCTCTGATGATCTCCGGCACCATCGAGCCGATGGGGACAACGCTGGCGGGTCAAAATATCGAAGCCTTCTATATCTCGCTTGAACATCTGAATCCGATCTCCATTGGACTTAACTGCGCAACGGGACCAGAGTTCATGCGTGACCATATCCGCACTTTGTCTGGACTAGCGAAAGCAGCGGTAAGCTGTCACCCTAATGCCGGTTTGCCGGACGAAAACGGCACTTACCATGAGTCCCCGGATTCGCTTGCCCAGAAGATGTCTGCTTTTGCCGAGCAAGGTTGGCTGAATATTGCCGGCGGTTGCTGCGGTACGACGCCTGCTCATATCGCTGCATTAGCGAACACGCTGAAGGATTACCGGCCGCGTGAGCTGAACGGCAGCCATTTGCCGGCACTTTCCGGTATTGAGCCGGTTTATATCGAATCAGCAAACCGACCTTACTTGGTCGGAGAGCGAACAAACGTTTTGGGATCACGCAAGTTTAAACGGCTGATCGTGGAGGGCAAATACGAAGAAGCATCGGAAATCGCCCGGGCGCAAGTGAAGAACGGAGCACAGGTTGTCGACGTGTGCGTCCAGGATCCGGACCGGGATGAAGCGGAGGATATCAAGAAGTTCCTGGAATTGGTGGTCAAGAAAGTCAAAGTCCCGCTGATGATTGACACGACCGATCCGAAGGTGCTGGATATTGCTCTACAATATTGTCAGGGCAAATCGATTATTAACTCGATTAACTTAGAGGACGGCGAAGAGAAGTTCGAGCGCGTCACGCCGTTGATTCATAAATACGGTGCGGCTGTGGTCGTAGGTACGATTGATGAACGCGGGCAAGCGATCACGCGGGAGGATAAGCTTGAGGTTGCTAAGCGTTCCTATGATCTGCTCGTAAACAAATATGGTCTGCAACCGGAAGATATCATCTTCGATCCGCTCGTATTCCCTGTAGGGACAGGGGATGAGCAGTACATTGGTTCGGCCAAGGAGACGATCGAAGGGATCCGCCTGATCAAAGAGGCATTACCAAAAGTTCATACGGTGTTGGGCATCAGTAACGTCTCGTTTGGTTTGCCTGAAGCCGGCCGCGAGGTTTTGAACTCTGTTTTCCTGTATGAATGCACCAAAGCAGGACTGGATTATGCGATCGTGAATACGGAGAAGCTGGAGCGCTATGCAAAAATTCCGGAAGAGGAGCGTCGTCTGGCGGAAGAACTGATCTATAATACGAATGATGAAACGCTGGCCGCCTTCGTAGCAGCTTTCCGGAACAAGAAGGTAGAGAAGGCCGTAACTACCACTCAGCTCACGCTGGAGGAACGGTTGGCTTCCTATGTTGTAGAAGGAACCAAGGAAGGGTTAATTCCTGATCTTGATGAGGCGCTTAAAAAGTATACCGCCCTGGAAATTATTAATGGCCCGCTGATGGCAGGGATGGAAGAGGTGGGCCGGTTATTTAATAACAATGAATTGATCGTTGCCGAGGTATTGCAAAGTGCCGAAGTAATGAAGGCATCGGTAGCATACCTGGAACCGTTTATGGAGAAGAATGAAACCAGCGTAAAAGGGAAAATTCTGTTGGCAACGGTGAAGGGCGATGTTCATGATATCGGCAAAAACCTGGTTGAGATCATTCTGTCCAATAACGGTTACCAAATTGTGAATTTGGGCATAAAAGTACCACCGGAACGCATTATCGAAGCGTATCGGGAGGAGAAAGCGGATGCGATCGGACTCTCCGGTCTGCTGGTGAAATCGGCTCAGCAAATGGTCACAACGGCACAGGATTTGCGGAATGCCGGCATCGACGTCCCGATCCTTGTAGGCGGAGCGGCGCTCACCCGCAAATTTACCAAAACGCGGATTCGGCCAGAGTACGACGGCTTGGTCTTGTATGCCAAAGACGCAATGGATGGTCTCGATTTGGCCAACAAGCTGATGGATCCGGTCGCTCGGGAGCAAATTCGCCTGGAAGTAGAAGCGGAGAAAGAAGCGGATAGCGCTGTAGCCGTTGCTGAGCCGCTGCCGGAGCTTACGCGAGTGGAGCGTTCCAAGATTTCTACCGATGCGCCGGTATTTACTCCACCGGATCTGGAGCGTCACGTCCTGCGCGATTATCCGATAGGTCACATTACGCCTTATATCAACATGCAGATGCTGTTAGGTCATCACCTAGGACTCCGCGGTTCGGTAGAGCAGCAGCTGGCGGCAGGTGAGACAAAGGCAGTTCAACTGAAGGAGACGGTGGATCAAATCCTGCTCGAAGCGGTCACAGACGGCATCATCCGCACGCAGGCAATGTATCGGTTCTTCCCGGCACAATCATCCGGTAACGATATTCTGATCTATGATCCGGCTGAACCTGGCAAGGTGCTCAAGCGATTCAGCTTCCCTCGCCAGAAGGTCGAGCCTTACCTGTGTTTGGCGGATTTCCTGAAGTCCGTGGACAGCGGGCAAATGGATTACGTTGGTTTCCTGGTTGTAACGGCAGGGCAAGGCGTTCGAGAATTGTCCGAGAAATGGAAGAATGAAGGCGAGTATCTGCGCTCCCATGTGCTGCAGGCGGTAGCGCTGGAGCTGGCTGAAGCGCTGGCGGAGCGGGTTCACCATATTATGCGGGATACTTGGGGCTTCCCGGATCCGGCGAATATGACGATGAAACAGCGGCATGGAGCGCGTTATCAAGGGATTCGCGTCTCGTTTGGTTATCCGGCCTGCCCGGACCTCGAAGATCAGCAGCTGCTGTTTGACTTGATGCATCCGGAAGACATTGGTGTCACGTTGACGGAGGGCTTCATGATGGAGCCGGAGGCATCCGTCTCAGCGATGGTCTTTGCACACCCTGAAGCGCAATATTTCAATGTGGACAAAGCCGGGAACTAAGCCCGTCATGCAACCTTTGCAAAACCCTCCGAGATTCGGAGGGTTTTGGCAATCTGTACGTGTATCGATGTATCATTCTAGCGTAAAGGACGAAATGGCATGGAACTTTACTTTTTAGGGACGAATGCAGGGGTACCGTCCTTGGAACGGAACGTGACTTCAGTGGCGTTGCGTCTGCTGGAGGAACGCCGTTCGCTCTGGCTGTTCGATTGCGGTGAAGGCACTCAGCATCAGATCCTGCGTTCACCGCTGAAATTAAGCAAGTTGGAATATATTTTCATCACCCATTTGCATGGTGATCATTTGTTTGGCTTGCCTGGGCTCATTTCGAGCCGTGCCTATCAGGGCGGGGATACACCTCTCGTCATATACGGTCCCAAAGGCCTGAAAAAATTCGTTGAAACGACGCTGTCGCTTAGCGAATCGCGGATTAACTATAAGCTCGAGCTGGTGGAGCACCAGGGCGGTGTCCTGTTCGAGGACGATTCGTTCCGGGTTGAAGCGGCGCTGCTAGAGCACCGGATTGACAGTTACGGGTATCGAGTAATCGAAAAAGATTTGCCTGGTAAGCTGGACTCCGCTGTGCTGGAGCGTTGCGGCATTCGTCCAGGCCCGCTGTACGGCAAGCTCAAACGCGGGGAAAGTGTGGTTGCGCCAAATGGCGAGACGGTTCATGCCAAGGATGTGCTGGGGATGCCGAAGGCTGGCCGGATTGTCACTATCCTAGGCGATACGCGGCCGTGTGATTCTGTGTTAACTTTGGCTCAAAACGCGGATATGTTGGTTCATGAGGCAACTTTCTTGCATGAACTAGCGAAGACGGCCCACGACTATCACCACAGTACGGCGAAGCAAGCGGCGACTGCTGCGAAGGAAGCCGGGGTGCAGCAGCTGCTGCTGACTCATTTTAGCTCGCGTTATAAATCAGACGATCAGTTGCAGCGATTAGAAGAAGAGGCGCGTTCCGTCTTTCCAAACTCGCACCTAGCCCGGGAACATGTCCTCTATCCAGTGGCACGCCGCTGCGGGCGGAAATAATTATTTTCCGGGAAAGCGCAGGAACTGACAGGGCATTTCAAAGTTTGTCAAGAGGAACAAGACTGATTTATGTCACTGTTCGCGATCGTTCGACGCCAAACGGCGGACTCAAACTTTGAAATGACATTTCCCCTAAATTGAACGGAAAAATTTGCCTGACCCCTAGGTTCCTAGGTACAATAAATAGAGACACGGTCGTATCGAAAGGATGAGGATTTTGCCAAAGGGTTGGAAGGCCTATCTCATTGATTTAGACGGCACGTTATATCATGGGCCTCAAATGATTCCCGGTGCGGACGAGCTGATCTCCGCCTTACGCGCGCAGCGAATCCCTTTTCTGTTCGTGACGAACAATTCTTCGCGGACACCGGAGGAGGTCGCTGCACATCTGAAAGCGATGGGCATATCGGCTCAGGCCGAAGAAGTCTGTACCTCGGCCGTAGCTGCAGCCAAGTATATTGCCGAAGAACAGCCTGGCTGTAAAGTCGCAGCCATTGGTGAGACTGGTCTGATAAAGGCGTTGGAGGATGCCGGATTACAAATAGTCTTGGGACATCCGGACGTAGTAGTGCAAGGCATCGACCGCCATTTTACATACGAAACATTAACCCGGGCTGCCCGTTGGATCCGAAGTGGGGCGCGTTATATCCTAACCAATCCAGACTTGCTGCTGCCCTCCCAAGACGGCTTAATGCCCGGAGCGGGAACGATTTCCGCCGCGATTCAAGCTGCATCGGGCGTTAAGCCGACGGTGATTGGCAAGCCGGCTGCGCCGCTGATGGATTTTGCCATCGCTCAGCTGGGGCTGGAAGCTTCGGAAGTGGCGGTAATCGGCGATAATCTCAATACCGACATCGCTGCAGGGAAGCATGCCGGCTGCGGGACCATTCTAACCCTAACCGGCGTCACCACAGCGGATAACCTGCCGGATTATGTGAAATCTTCCGGTGTAGAGGCGGATGTAGTGTGCCGCGATCTTGCGGAAGTCCGTGAACGAATTTGCGGAAATCGTGGATGATCCTGTTTTATTTTATGAGATGAACTAATGATCGAACTTACGAACTTATACGGATGAAGGGAAAGATGTACCATGCCGGAATTGCCGGAGATGGAAAATTATCGAATCCAGCTGTCTCAGCATATTTTGGATCTCCCCATTACGGGAGTGAACATCGGCCGGGAGAAATCCGTGAATTTGCCGGTCGCAGACTTTACACGGGAACTGATGGGTAGACAGGTGATCTTCATTGAACGTCGAGGCAAGAACCTGTTGTTCCATCTGGATAATGGGCGAAGATTGATGCTCCACCTGATGCTGGGGGGGTTACTGTACCTCGGCTCCAAGGAGGATCGTCCCGACCGGAACACGCAGGTGGAAATCACCTTTGGTGAGAAGCTAGTCCTGTACTTCATCGGGTTGCGTCTCGGTCATTTGCACTTGCACAGTGCCAAGGAGGCTGAGGAGCTGCTTTCGCACTTAGGCCCGGAGCTGCTGGATCGGCGGATGAACGAAGAACGGTTTACCGCTCTGCTGCGCAAGCGGCGGGGAAGTCTGAAGACGACCCTCGTCAACCAGGACGTCATAGCCGGCATTGGCAACTGTTACGCGGATGAAATTGCGTTTGCGGCCCAGTTGCTGCCGATGGCGAAGCTGCAAAATTTCAGCGATGAAGATTTTTCACGATTGTATCAAGCGGTTCGGGATGTGCTCATCGAGGCAACCGAGGCTGGTGGTTATATGGAGATGCCGTTAACCCGGGACGATCAGTTGACCGGTGGGGCCAACGAGATCTGCAGGGTGTACGACCGGGAGGGAGAGACCTGTCCCCGCTGCGGAGATACCATCGTCAAAACGGAAATGAACGGGCGTAAAGTATTTTACAGCCCGGGCTGTCAGCATGACCGATAAGGTGAAGGTTGGGGGACACCTTAGCATTCGAAGCGGTTATCTTGGGGCTGCCAAAGCTGCGCTGCAGATGGGGGCCGGCGCTTTTCAGTATTTTCCCAAAAATCCACGGAGCCTTGCAGTCAAAAGCTTTGATCCGCGGGATGCGGAACAATGCCGAACATTTTGCGAACAACACGGCTTGGTCTCCATTGCGCATACCCCTTATCCCAGCAACCTCGCGATCAGCAAGGAGACTGACGGCGAAGCATATGGCCGAGTTGTACAGTCGTTGCGAAATGATTTGGAAATCGCTGAAGCGTGCGGATCGATTGGGATTGTGGTACATTTTGGCACATTTAAGGCAGGAAACCCCTTACAAGGATACCAAAATATTATACAATGTATTAATGATGTGCTATCTGACTGGCAAGGTTCCGCGAAGCTGTTAATTGAGAACCAGGCCGGTGATCACGGCGACATGGGGATGACGATCGAGGAGTTGGTCCAAATCCGCAAATTGTGCCGGGATTCGGAGCACATCGGCTTTTGCCTCGACACCTGCCATGCTTTTGGGGCGGGGATGTGGCGGGGTGAAGGGGACGAGAGCTTTGCGGCCAAAGCCAAGGAGCTGAAGTTCTGGGACGGTCTCTGTGCCGTTCATCTTAACGATTCAAAATACCCGGTATTATCGCGAAAGGACCGTCATGCCCGTGTGGGGCAGGGCCATATCGGCGAAGCCGGCTTTCGCTGGCTTCTGCAGATCGACGCGATTCGGAGAACCCCGCTTATCTTTGAGAGCGAAACCGGGGAAGACGGGACGTACAGAGAGGATATGGAGCGAGTGAGACGGTGGGCGGAGACCTAGAGAGAGAACCGGGCTCCGCTTGGAGTGAAATACCGCGGGAAAGGAAGAACACTATTGATTCATGTATATATGGACGATTTTCGCCGATGTCCGCAGGGATTTACGTTAGCGCGCACCGTCGAGGAGTGTCTAGAATTGCTTCGCTTGACGGAGGTAGACATTTTGTCGCTGGATTACGATATGGGGCCGGATGAACCTAACGGTACGGAATTGGCAGCTGCCATGGTGCGGGAACGGCTTTTCCCTCGTGAAATTTATCTTCACACCTCCAGCATGTCCGGGAAAAAGAGTATGTACGAAATTTTCTATCAAGGCTTGCCGGAGCATGTGAAGCTGCATAACGGGCCGATTCCGTTCGAACGGTTGGAGGAAATCGCCCGAAATTGCAAGGTGCCGCCGCAATCGAAATGGATATGCACGGCGAATCATGGTTTTGCTCCTTATGCCCAGGAGGAGCTGCGCCGCATGTTTGGCAGCGTCAAGAGTACGATGCTGGTTCCCGGCGAGGTTTTTGCCGCTTCGTTGCAGGCGGTGCCGGAGGATGTGCAGCACCGGCTGCGACAGGATCCGCCGATTTTTCTGCGGCATGTATTTCTGGTTGATTGGGAATGGTGTCCGGTTGAAACGGAAGAGGTCAATCCAGAGCAATGGTTGGAACCGCTGCGCAAGTATCTGATGGCGGATTTCCGGCTTCCAGGCGCCAAGATTGCCGTGCAAGCGCGCAAATCAGACGACGGACTATGGCCGGGAACCGCGCCGGAGTTGAAGGATCGTCTGCAGGAATTACTGCAGGACGTGTGTGTAGGGGAATTCGTGGTAAGGAATGCCGACTGGATCATTTCAGTGTTTGCCGGGCAAGATCGGATATTTGCCGGTGTCGCGCATCCGCAGGATAACCTTTCCGACTGGAACGGCGGGGCAATCCGCTTCCGCAAGGAGGAGGGGCAAATCTCGCGGGCGAAGTTCAAGTTGTTGGAGGCGGAAGCTACGTTTGGAATTCCGTTTGAATCGTTCCGCGAAGCGCTGGATATTGGCGCGGCACCCGGGGGGTGGACCTCGTTCCTGCTGGAACGCGGATTAAACGTAACGGCAGTGGATACGGCGAAGCTGCATCCAGCATTGTTATCTTCGCCGAAACTGACGTTTTTGCAGCGTAATGCGAACAGGGTGAAATTTAAAGAAAATCAATTTGATCTGTTGGTTTGCGACATGAGCTGGAGTCCCAAATTGACGGCTAAGCTCGTGACTGAACTGCTCTACGCCTTGGTTCCGGGAGGGACTGCCATCGTGACAGTGAAGCTGCTGACGAAGAAACCGATGGCGTTAATTCAAGAGGTGATCACTCAATTTGAGGAAGCCCGCCTGCAAGTACAAAGAGCAAAGCAGCTATTTCATAACCGGGATGAAATCACGCTGTACATGATTAAATATTAATGGCGTGAATGAAGTGGCTTTAAAAAAAGCTTTACATTTTCCGCCATCCGTTCTATACTAATTCCAAAATTATACATTGAACTCGATTAGGGAAAGCATCCCCAGTCATTGATATCGGCCGTAGGGTCGGGAAATGACGGGAGGTGGCTTTCCCTTTTTTGCGTTCAAGAAAGGAGGAGGTATGACTAGGTTCGTGTCCAAGCTCGTTCCTGGTGACTTGCTGGCTGGGCGTTACCGGATCAAATATTTGATTGGTCAGGGAGGAATGAGCTGGGTGTATTTAGCCGAGGACATCAAGCTGCCGGGAAAGAACTGGGCTGTGAAAGAATGCTTGAACGTACCCGAAGCGCCGGTATCTGTCGCGAAAGAGGTCAAGCTGCTGATTACATTAAATCATCACCGTCTGCCACGGATCGTTGATTTTATTGACCCCGACCGGGACGGATATTCCTATATTGTGATGGATTATATCCAGGGTGTGCCATTGGATCAATTTATTCGGGCAAGAGAAGGGCGGTTACCGCTGGAGTTGATCCTTCGATTTGGTCTGCAAATCGCGGAAGGGCTGCATTATTTACATCGACATGAGCCTCCAGTGATCCACCGGGATGTGAAGCCTGCCAATCTGCTGGTTGATGATAAAGGCGAGCTGAGGTTCGTCGATTTTGGAATCGCCAGAATCTTTTCGGTGGGGAAATCGGAAGATACGGTGCAGCTTGGCACGGTTGGATTTGCGGCACCAGAGCAATATGACAATCGCCAAAGCGACGCGCGTACGGATCTGTATTCTTTAGGCGCAGTCCTGCTCTATATGGGAACGGGGGGCAGATATACGGTGTGGACATCCGAAGCGGCGGTGGCCTTACGGGAACATGGTTGTGAACAGCTTCGTCCAATCGTGTCCAAACTGCTGCAGGTTCGCCCGGAGGAGCGGTTTGTTTCGGCTGAGGCGGTAAGTGAGGCCTTGACCTTATTGTTGAGGGGGTTATCAGATGCCAGTTTGGCGGCCTCAGGTTCGAATGCCCGAATAGCTGACATGGTTGCGTACAACGGTCGCCCGGCATTGGTCAGTGTTATGGCTGCCTCAGCCGGGGCGGGTGCAACCCATACTGCCATTGCGCTGGCCCACACAATGGCACGGAGCATGAAGAAGGTTGCGGTCGTGGAGATGAACCCCAAATCAACGGCTTTTGTTAGGTTAGTTCAGCTGTTGGAGGGTGATGAATATGCAGCTGAACTGAACAATAGAGGGCGTTTTCGGGTAGGTCAAGTGGTTTATGCCAAGCTGACGTCCCGAGCAGATTTTCTCGCGATGTTGTCGGAAGGTTTCGGATGCGTCATCTGTGACTTGGGGACGTGCCGCAGCAAGGAGCTGATGGAGGAATTCCACCGTGCCGACTTATCTATCGTCGTTGGTGCAGGAGCAGAATGGAGGGCCGGAGAGCTCGATCGCTTCGTCGAAACCTTCGGCGTCAAAGGTCAGATCCCTGTATCTTGGAGGATCTGTATCCCGTTTGCTTCGCCTGCCCGTTTACGGCGAATTCGCAGGGAGCTTCATTTTAAGGGCGTATATGCTCTTCCTCCCGATTCGAATCCGTTTGATCCCGGACCGTCAACTGCGGCTGCATTGCAGGAGGTTTGTGAGCATCTGCTCTTGAAGAGCAAACGACCAGGACTCAGGTTACGGATGAAAGTCAAACCATAGAAAGGAAGTGCTACTGACGAATGCCTAGATTAAGGCAAAAAACGAAGCAAATGCTGTTATCCGGATTGGTTGGTGTTGTTACAGCAAGCGTGGTGTTTGCGGGGTATACCTTCGTGCGGGAAAGACAGGTTCATGCTGAGAGGAAAACCCTGGTTCAGGATTATGAAGCTAAGTTGGCCAGCTTGCGTGAGCAGGCTCAACAGCGGATGGTTCAGGGATGGGTACCTACACGAGATATTCCTGCTGGCAACCGTATTGCGGCAAGTGACTTAAAACGGGTTGAGCTTCCTGCCAATAGTGTGCCAGCGGACCTCTTTACATCGCAGGAAGCCATTGCCGGGAAATATGCCAAAGTTGCGCTGCGTTCCATGACGCCCCTGACGGAGACGCTCGTCTATGAAGAGGCTCCGGTACCGGACGATTTACGTTGGCGGGAAATGGCGTTTGTACAGCTTCCACAAGTATTGAAGGCGAACGATGTTATTGATATTCGCATTCAATTTCCAACGGGCCACGATTATATTTTGCTGTCCAAGAAGAAAGTCGCGAATCTGAGCTCTGATACGATCACGGTGACGCTGGATGAAGCCGAAATTCTCTCGTTATCCAGCGCGATCGTAGACGCTTATTTACATAAGGCTTCGATATATGCGCTCGCCTATGTCGAGCCCAATTTGCAGAGCAAGCCGGTCCCGACATATCCAGTAAACGAAGGCGTGATGGAGCTGATTCGCAAAGATCCGAATATCGTGGAGAAAGCGGAACATGCGCTTAAACTCAGCAATATGGCCCGAAGCGGCTTGGAACGGGATCTCTCCGCTATGTCGCCGCAGCGTGCCAGCGAATTTGCTCGTCAGACCACTGTTTCGCGTTCACAAACAGAGGTTCGGGGCTCGGATCAACCTGCTGGTAACATCGTTTCGGATGGAAGATCAGGTGACCGAGACCAATTTGAGCTCGATCCAGCAAGTTGAGAGGAGGAAAGGATTTGGCATGAAAAGATGGATGTTCGTAGGCAAGAGCGACAAAAGAGACTTGTTACTTTATTTTAGCAGCGTTTTGGCGGCATCCGGCTCCAAAGTATTGCTCACAGATGGCACAGAAAACAGTAAATACCGTTATTCGATTGGGGATGGAGATTCCTATCTTCCTTTAACGGAGTTTTGTGGTTTTGATGTTGCTACCGGGACGTCGGGCTTCATGAGCGCTGTATCTATGGAATTAAGCAATGAAGACCCGTCCACCAATTACGACTACATATTAGAAGATATCGACACGCCTAATGGTCTCACTCCTGAACGGTTATTGTCCGCAGATGAAATTGTTTGGGTCACCACGTTCGATCGTTACGAGGTTGAGGTAAGTGCCGGGTGGTTCCGCAGCTTGTGTCAACATTGGCCGGAGCTGCGGGGGCTGGTTGTTCGGCCGGTCTTTATCCGTACGGTCGACAGCGGGGTGAACAGTCGATATATTCTGGGTCTGTTAGAAGACCTTCCGCTGGAATGGCACTCCGAAGCGATTTGTATCCCTTGGGATGAATCAAATTGGGCTGTTCACTTGGAAAATGAACATTTGCAGCAGCTACGCCTTCGGAGCTTCTCCCGTTCCTATAAAAGGGCGGTGCGCCAACTGCTTCGTGAGCTGGCAGGCTGGGATTATTCGATCGCTAAACGTGCTGTGCGTCAAGCGGAAAGGAGACAAGCATGAGCCGCTTTGTGTTTTGGGATGGCGGACTAGGCCGCGCCGCCGAAGCTGCTGTGTCTACCGCTGTTACGTTAGGGCTGCGACATCCACAACGTCTGCTCCTGCTTAATGATGGGCCCGCTGGACGCGGCTTAGAGGAAGGCATCGGACAAATCGTCCGTTTGCATAGCGATACCTTCGGGGAGGGAGGGGTTCCAGAGCATGGCCTGGATGCACTGCTGCGCTTGCAGTCCAGCGGGCGGTTAACGGCGAGCAATTTTAGCGATTATACCGTCCCGTTGTTGCGTGGACGGCTTGACCTGGTGTGCGGAACGCGTATAAGCAACTCGACGAGGATGGAGCCGGATAACGAGGTTATCCCTGAAATACTGGCGATTGCAGAACAATCGTACGATCGCCTAATCCTTCTCGAGCAAAAGCTACGGTTAAGCGAGGCGCTGCAGAAGCTACGCGAAAGAGATGTTCTCGTCGCGGTATTGCCGCATCGACTAGGAACCTTGGATGGTTGGTTGGCGGATGCGGCTCCTTATCTAGGTGAATCGAACAGAAAATTGCTTTTTGTCATTTCACCCTATGATCCGCGGTCCCGCTGGGGGCTAAATAATCTGAAGCGGCGTTATTCCGGTGTGCAACGCTTGATCGGGATACCATATCATACCGGGTTCGCGGATGCTTGGAATGCCCGGAACATCCTAGCATATTTTCGCCAATCTCCGATTTGGTCGAAACGTAAGGGGGAGCGTGAGCTTCTTATGAAAGGATACGCCGAGCTCGGAGACATGCTGATGGAAATGGCCGCCGAAACGGGTGTATCCATTTCACCGAAGGAAAGGGGGGCATAGAGTGTGAGCGGGCTGATGAACGGGATAATTATTTCGCTTCTTATCCTGGCGGTTCTGATCTTATTGTGGCGCAAGGTTAAAATGACGAGACCCGGTAGAGTGGAACGTCCTACTGGACAGGATCGCTTTGAATGGTCAGTGATTGTAACCTACGTCAAAGAACGATTGCATGACCTTAGCCGTACGAGCGGAGCGGATTGGGGCCTAAACGAGGAAGCGTGGAACCGTAAAGCGAAGGCGCGTGCAGAACTGCGCCAAGCGCTTCGGGGCTGTGCGTATGGGGATCCAAAGGACAAGCAATACATTAAGTCATTTATTCGGGACTTGCTCACGGGCGATTACGGGATTAACGAGCACAATATTGATCGGATTCTGCCTTTTCATCGCCAAGAGCTGTTAACCGCCCAGGACCGCTTCGATCTCGTGTTATACCTCTATAAACAGCGGTATGGCGCCGACGGTTTAGCGCAGATGATCGAAGACTATGCGCTGGATGAAGCGAAACTGCCAAAAACGTCGGATGGTTCCCCGGTATACGAAATTACGGGTGAGGACATCGACCGTATCTTTTTCTTAGAGTTTCGGCCTCTGGCGTTCCAAGAGAAGTTGGATCTTGTCGTGCAGCGTGTTTTCCAAATGTATAAGGGCTTCTCGGTCGTGGACGAGCTGAGGGAGATGCGGATCGACGGGTTGAGCGGCGGGGTAAGCGGGATTCCAAGTGGATATGGAGCCATTGAGCCTGCCTCTGGCATTGGTCATAGATATGAGGGGAGCGAGTTATTTCCTGTAGATGAGGATGGGCAGCAACTGACCCGTTCATGGGAGAGCGTCTGGATTTTCTATCGAGGGAAGAGTATCCGCTTGTCATTTCTATCCTTTGGCAGCGAAGCGGAGTTAAAGCGTGTTTGTCAGAACATCTATAAATTCAATCTGCCAGGCCAACTATCTGAGGTTAACGGATATAAGGTGAACGAGATGCAGGATGGTTCGCGGATTGTTGTTGTTCGGCCGCCATTTGCAGAGTCATGGGCTTTTTTCGTGCGGAAATTCGATATGATGGGTACCTCGTTGGAGCACTTGATCCAGGGAGAGAACGCCGAGCTGCCGATCGGACTGCTGAAATATTTCATGAAGGGCAGCCGGATTACTTCGATTACGGGTTCGCAGGGATCGGGTAAAACAACCTTATTGATGGCCATGGTCAAGTATATCTATGCCGCATATACGTTGCGTGTCCAGGAAATGTCCTTTGAACTGCATTTACGCCGCTTGTACAGTGGCCGTAACATTTTAAGCTTTCGGGAGACGGACTACGTGAGTGGGCAAGCCGCTTTGGATCTTCAGAAAAAGACGGACGGCACCGTCCACATATTAGGGGAGATCGCTACGGACGAGGTTGCTGCATGGATGGTACAGATGGCACAGGTAGCCAGCTTGTTCACAATTTTTACGCACCATGCCAAGACGTTTCGCGATCTTATAGAGTCGTTACGCAATTCGCTGCTCAAAACCGGCGTATTCCGTGACGAACGAGTCGCTGAACTGCAGGTGGCAACCGTGATTGACTTTGACGTTCACCTGCGCCGCGATATGACGGGGCGGCGTTATATCGAGCGGATCACAGAATGCTGCCGCCGGGAGCCAAGGTATGGGCCTGAACAGGAAGATCAGGATTCCTACCCAGCGGCTGGAGGTCCATCAACTTCAGTACATCATGCCCACTATCAAGAACGGGTGATCATGGAATACCGAAATGGCCGTTATGTTGCCGTGCAACCGATTTCTCGTCAGACCCAAGAAGCTATGATGCGGGAAATGTTGCCGGAGGACGTCGCCGAATTTGAACGTTTTGTTAGCTCGTATTGGGGGGAGAAGGTTGGAGCTTAAGTCGATCCTTCTGATCGTGTTAGGAGCATCAGCCCTAGGTGGCATCGGCTTGTATGCTGCAGGGCAATGGCTCGGAAGAAAGACAAACCCTCTATGGGTAGACGCCGGGAGTACGGCCGGAGCTTCTTCTAAGCAAACACTGAGCAGGATACGGCAATGGGGGTCTGCGTTCCTGCTGAAGTCGTATGCCGCTTGGATGAAGGTGCCTGCGCTAAGGTTTTATGTGGGGAAAATCCGCATGCGGCTCGCACTAAGTTATCCCCAGGATGAGTTGAAGCTAAGATGTCAAACGATGAAGCTTGTTTATGGAATCACAGGGGCATTTGGTAGTTCGATTGCGATCTTAACTGCGTTGCATCCCGACGTGTTGTTTGTTTTGTCACTGCTGATCACGGCTGTCGTCTTGCAAGACTTGCTCCTTGATGGTTATGTCAATCGATTACAAGTCAAGTTGCTGGAACAGCTGCTTGATTTCTTCGCTGCCGTTCGACATGCCTTTCATCGACATGGCATGGTATCTGATGCAATTGAGGAAGCTGGCGAAGCGGCGGGACGTGAAATTGGGGTTCATGCCCACTGGATTAGCGAGGCCTTAGTCGATGCTGACCCGGACATCGCCTTGGAGAAATATTACGAGAAAGCTCCCAGTCGCTATTTAAAAGCTTTTGCCGGTATTTCCCGGCTGGTATCGGAGTACGGCGATCGAAAACGCACCGAAGGTTCGATGTACCTGCGCGGCATCAGCCGCCTGACCGGAGAAGTTCAGTTGGAACTCATCCGCAGGAGACGGTTGGATTATTTACTGAAAGGGCTGCATGTCATCGCTTTAGTACCGGTCTTTTTTACGAAGCCGGTAGAGATGTGGGCTAGAGGGCACTTCCCGTTAATGGATGCGTTTTATTTAAGCAAAGCAGGGATGGTGATTAAAGCGGGGCTATTTGTGACCATCCTGCTCAGTTATGTGTTGCTGCAGAAGCTGAAGAATGAAGAAGAAACCGCTTATCGAGCCAAACCAGCGAAACTATCGTGGGAAGCCAAGGTCTATACGCACCGATTTCTTGGCCGCTTTTGCCGTCAGTTCGTTCCGACGCCTGAATCCATAGCCTATCATCGTATTTCACAGCTGCTCAAGGAGACGAATCATCCGCTTCGAATCGAAGCGTTTCAGGTTAGACGAATCAGCATTTTGTTGCTAAGCTTCATCCTTGCACTCGGGGGATTTCTTATGCTTCATCAGTTAACGAAGCAAAGGATTTTAACGGAGCCTCCAGCCGTATCTACCTTTTTTGGCGCTTTGCCAAAGGACACGGTTGATGCCGGACGACAGGAGGCTGCAAGAGATGCTGTGGTGATGCGTCACTTAGGTATGTCAGCCAAAGCTAGTTATGATGAAGTCTTCCGATCAGTTTCTAAAGTGCTGGAGGATGCAGGGGAAGGGAAAGCCCATGAAGCGATAGCAGAAGCAACTCACAGAATCCTAGACAAATTACAGCGCTGGAATGAGGAATATCTCAAATGGTGGGAGTTTGGATTGGCTTTGCTAGCCGGGTGTGCCGGATACTACCTGCCGCTTTGGATGCTTTACTTCCAGCGTTGGATGCGATTGATGGACATGCGGCATGAGGTATATCAGTTTCTGACGATGATCACAATCCTGCGGGAACTGGAGCGGATTTCCGTGGAAGAAATTTTGGAATGGCTGACCTCTTATGCGGTGATCTTCCGGGAGCCTTTGCAAAAATGTCTTCTAAACTACAGCCTCAGCCCTGAGGAAGCGCTGTTGGAGCTGAAGAAGGAGGTCGTTCTGGAGGAATTCCAACGGTTGGCGGACAAGCTCTCGCTCGCATCGGAGAAGCTGTTAGTTGCCGATGCCTTTGACGATCTTGATAGCGATATGTCCTATCAATTTGAGCGGAGACGGTTGGATTACGAGAAATCGCTGGATATCAAAGCGAATTGGGGTCGCATCATCGGTTTTACACCGATGTATGGGCTGGTCTTCGCCTATTTAGTCATTCCGCTCATTTGGATGAGCTTTGAACAAATGAACTTCTATTTTGAACAACTCCAAAAACTATAAAGGATTTAAGGAGGCATTTATCCATGAACAACGCATCATCCGCACTGAAGGTTGCGGCCGGAATCTTTTTGACCATCGCTTTGATTACGATCGTAGTTATTCTTTTTGTTTCTGCCCAGGAAGCGACCAAAACGGCGCAAAACAGCTTTTCCGACATCCAGACCGAATTGTCCCAAGCCGCTTTTACCGTATATGACGATACGACGGTTAGCGGTTCGCAGGTCACTAATGCCTTACGGAAGTTTAAAGATCGCGATCAATTTGGCATTCTGGTGAAAACCGGGAAGAACAGAGGCGGAGAATGGTATGGAGATATCCTGAATGTCAATGACCCTGAGTCCTCAGAATTTTACGGTGCGGTGATCAATCACAGCAATGTGCCAATTAGCAATGCCTGGGACGAACGGCTTAATGAATATGTCAATCCGAGCGGCAAGTTCAAGGCGAAGGTAGTTAAGGACAGCTCGAATGTGGTTCGGGGATTGATATTTACGCAAACCACACTCCTTCCGTAGAGGCGTAGGCTGGGGGCATCATTTAAGGTGATTAATCATGTGAAAAGTCTGGTATGGTTGCTTTTCTCCGTCAGCTCTTTTCTTGCAGCTACGATTTATATGCTGGACATCGGAACGAAGCAAAACGCGTCCTACGACGCGCTCGCGGTTCAGTTGCACGGCGTTAGACGCAGCGTCTACGCGCATGAAGGAAAAGTGCTCACAAGCGAAGAGGAGGAGAGACCCCTCTATGAAGATCCTCAGGGAGAAACAATCGGCGGATATACCGGGAATGATCTGCTTCATCGGATTCCGGATTGGATCGAGCTCGGAGTAGAGATTGAGGTTGATGGGGAAGTGCTGAACAACGTCTCGTTTGGTCCCATGGAGGACATGTTGGAGGTAAGTCGCAAACGCGCTTTGCAAATATTGGATTTACGAGCGAAATACAGCGTGGAGAATAGGTATGATTCTTCAGGGAAAGTGACCCGGGCGATCATTCAAAGAAAGTAGGTTGCAGTAAATGGTGAATGCCTTGTCCAAAATAACGGCCGCACTCCTTGCCGTACTGCTCCTGTTTCTGTTTCCAGCGTTACAGACTGCTCAACGTCAGGAAGATCTTCAATATTTGTCGGCGTACCATACGTTGGTTCAGTTTGCGGATGCCGTGCGAAACAAAGGGTTCGTCACGCCGGACATGTATGAGGATTTTGTCCATGAATTGGAGCGTTCGGGAGGAGGTTATGAGGTTGAGCTGGAGCATCGCCATAAGATCTATCATCCGGAATATGGCGATCCGGCTGACCCAGGAACGTTTTTAGGTGATTTCAGCGTTGTATACGATGCGTACTATACTTCCGATATTTTGAAGGCCCTTTTTCCATCTGAGACAGGGCAGGAAGGTGTTCCATACAAGCTCGAGGTAGGGGATTTCTTCACTGTGACAGCCTATGATCGCTCTCGGAGCCTGCTGGATATTCTATCGGAGTTCCTATATAACGATACAGGGAAGCAGGGAACGTCTTTGCTCACCTACGGAGGTATGGTGCTCAATGAAGATTACTGACTGGGCCGTGATCTTTGTCATTATTATTGCTCCTGTTGTTTGGCTGGGCGGGCTGCGAGCGGAAAATTTACGGGAGGTCAATCGGCTTGAAACCCGCTATACTTCCGCCTTACGCACGGCGGTTCAGGATGCAGCGGCTTCGCTAAATCGGAACGAGCTGCAGCAATTCGAGAGCGGATACGGATCCTCCAAATGGATGCGGGCGGATAAAGAACAAGCCCTTGCCGCACTGCTTCGGAGCTTGTCTTTGAATTTCGGCGTTGCCGACGATCTGACGGGTCAGCAAATCCTCTTAGGTTATATCCCCGCGATCGTTGTCATGGATTATGACGGATATTTTCTGTATACAGCGGACTTGGATTTGAGCAGTGATACGTGGACTTATCGATGGCAGGATAAAAAGCCCTATACCTATTTAGACGCTAGCGGGAACAGCATTGCATTTACGCTAGACAGGCAGGTGACGGCTTACGATGCCGCGACAAACCGGTGGGTCAGCGGATTGCAAAACGAGATCAAATCCGAGGTTTCCATCCCGCTGCTGCAAAATGAGGCTCTTTTTGATGCTGTTCGGCGTGCAACGATCGTTCGGCGGATAGAAGAGGATCTCGCTCAGGCGATTCGCCTTCATAATCAGATTGCGGCAAAGCTGGGGGTAGATTATACGTTTACGCTACCGGTGATCCCCCAGGAGGAGTGGAACAATACGTTAGATGATGTCGGCATGCTGGTGTTTCTACAAGGCATTCCCGTAGGTGATCACTACTATAACAACTACGCCTTCGGCGGGGGAAGATTAGATTTGGCCCCGGCGGTCATTGGAGCCGTTGATCCTAACACGGGAATAAAATATTACTTTCGGGAGAGCTGTGATCGCGCTAATGCGTATAGTTATCGCGAAGAGGAGATCTTCCCGAATGAACGTGCGGCGGCCGAAAAGGGGTATTTTCCGCTGGATTGTAGAGAATCCGCACCTTAAGCGTGAGGGAAACTCCTTTGAATTCTTGCCCTATCTGTACTATGCTTGAATCAATCCATCGAAGCGGTTGTTTTACCGGAATTCGATAAGAAGACAAGCTTTGGCGAGGGGAGTACGGAAATTGGAGAGAACACATGCGCAACAGCAACAGCAGCATGAACATCAGATGCCGGATCGTTATTCTCGGCAACGATTGTTTGCACCGATCGGGCATGCAGGTCAAGACAAGCTAGGACAAGCAAAGGTACTTGTCGTTGGTGCTGGGGCGCTTGGCACAGGGATCGCTGAAACACTCGTTCGCGCAGGTGTCGGTCATCTAGTCATCGCGGATCGGGATTATGTGGAGTGGAGCAATCTGCAGCGACAGCAGCTCTTTTCTGAAGCGGATGCAGCGGGACGAGTACCAAAAGCGATCGCGGCCAAGCAACGGTTAAATGCTATCAATAGTCAGGTGCAAATTGATGCCCATGTCATGGATGTTGATCCAGAAGAATTGGAACACCTCATTCAGGGCGTTGACCTCATCATGGATGCTACAGATAATTTCGATACGAGATTAATGATTAACGACATCTCGCAAAAATATCGCATCCCCTGGATCTACGGCGGATGCGTGGGCAGTTACGGGATCACATATACGATATTGCCCGGCAAGACGCCTTGCTTAAACTGCTTGCTAGGAACTGTGCCGTTGGGCGGGGATACTTGTGACACGGTAGGGGTGATCCCGCCTGCCGTTCAACTAGTCGTAGCCCACCAAACAACGGAAGCGTTAAAGCTGCTCACCGGGAATATCGAGGCATTGCGAGGCACACTGCTGACCTTTGATCTGTGGCGAAACGAGCAAACCTCCATCAAAGTGGGGACGGCCAAACGGGAGGATTGCCTTTCTTGCGGAAGCAAAGCCTCTTACCCATATCTGTCTGCGGCCGGCAATCGGAAAACAGAGGTGCTTTGCGGCAGGGATACCGTGCAGATTCGCCCGGCAACCAAGCGGAAGCTTGAACTCCGTGAGATGGCAGTGAGACTGCAACGGTTGCAGGAGGGGAAGGTGGAGGTCAATCCGTTTTTGCTCTCTTTTGCAATCGACGACAAGCGGTTGGTTCTGTTTGCGGACGGGAGAGCGTTAGTCCACGGCACGCAAGATCCCTCAGAAGCCAAAACGATCTATGATCGCTATATAGGTTAAGGCTCAACATGGATCCTTTCGGGGGAACCGAATGGTTTCCCGGCGGAATGACCATCTTAATAATGGATTGGCAGATGCAGGTAAGGTGGTCGCGCGATGAAAGGTTACATTTTGCTTGTTTTAGAGGATCCGACTCATGGAGAACACATCCATGCTGGATTAGTGGAAGCCGGCTATCGAGTTAATTGGAAGCAAAGCGGCTCCGGCGTGCTTCGGATCATCGAAGAAGAGATTCCGGATCTGCTGATGCTTGGGGCGGATTTGCCTGATGACGCTTCCGAAGTGCTTCTAGAGGAAATTGGGCGGTTCGCTCCGTTTCCGCTGATCCTTCTGCTGAAGGAGTGGGACACAGAGGACGTTGTCGCCGGCTTTGCTCGGGGAGCCAACGATGTCGTTTCAATCACAATCCCGATGGCTGAGCTGTATGCACGGGTGGGTCATTTGATCGCACTGTTCAAACGGTTAGGGGATGGTTCCTTAACTGAACTATCTTTTGAGGATTTACGAGTTGAGCTGCGCAGCCGCAAAGCGTGGAGGAACGGGGAATCCATTCGTTTAACACCGAAGGAATTCGATCTGCTGCTCTTTTTAATGAAGCGAGCGGGGAAGGTGTGCGGACGGGATTTGATCCTGCAGCAGGTTTGGGGGTATGATTTTTCAACCGGGACCAACGTGGTGGATGTCTATATCCGGCATTTACGCAAAAAAATCGATAAAGGCCATTCACGAAAGCTGATCCACACCATTCGCGGCACCGGGTACATGTTTGGTTAAACGTAAAACGGACGGGTTGTTGATCTTATGGCAATGGGAAAAGTCGTTGCGATCAATAGATCTATGCAACGACTTCTTCATTTACAAGTTAGGCTTGTCCGACTAGAGGACGCGACGAGCCTTCAGATATGTTTTTTTCCAGTTGCCAGAGTTCAAATTCGAAATTGTTACCCCTGGCTTCCCGTAGGTATGAATAATTTTTCCGTTGCCCATATAGATCGCTACATGAGTTACGTTCTTCCCGTTTGCCCGGCTGCCGCTGGAGAAGAAGACCAGATCGCCCGCTTTCAGATTGGATTTCGATACTGCTGAGCCAACTTTAGCTTGAGCAGCGGAAGTACGCGGCAGAGTAACGCCATATTTCTTCATAACATACTTCGTAAAGGAAGAGCAGTCGAATACCTTAGTCGTCGAAGTCGATGCTCCGAATTTATAAGGAGTGCCTATAAACTTTTTCGCGTAGTTTACAACCTGCGTGCCTTTGGATACAGCAGTGCTTGTTGCCGATTGGGCTTGTACTGGTTCAGCCCCGCCTGCAAGCAGCGTACCGAAACCAAGGGCGGACACCAGTCCGACCGTCAATACTTTTTGGAATAGATTGCGTTTCATCATGTTGTAATACCTCCAAGTTCTGATTTGACCGGTTCGTTAGTTGGAGTATAACAGATTTGTAATCTCCTATATTTTGGTATAATTCCCTAAAAACCTTGGGCCGCAACGGTTTGGAGGCGATTATTAAAATAACATTAAAGTTTACATTTTTTTAAGATATAGCGTTTTTTTATCCACCTTTATCAATGAAAATCCATGAAAAAAAACCTTGAAAAATCAAGTGTTCTGCTTTTCTTTCATCTTTTCATTCCGGGGTCACATAAAGGTTACAAAAATGATACATATTAAAATCAAATCAAATACCTAGTCACGGCTTTGAATAATAAGCAACCAGCCTTCGTTCACATACACCGTTCCGACGGGAGCCGCTAACTGATTGCTCACCGCCAGAGATTGACCTATGCGGAGCGTTGCATCATCTAATGGGTACATGAATCCTTTTAATGTAATGCCGGTTACGACAGGGGTCAGCGGAAGAAGAGAAACATATGTATATCCGCGATCCTCAACTTGGCAGACCGATCCGCACAATGTAATGTAATTATGTTCATCCCATATAGAGCAGGTAATGCCTTGCTCCGCTGCGCGCAGTAACATATGTATATTGGCCAACGAATGATCCAAGCGAGTTCCGATTACTCCGGTTAATACGATTTCTGCCGGGTTACGCTGAACGGCCAGGTCAAAGGCCAGCTCCGTATCCGTTAAATCTTTATCAATCGGATCGCAAATGACCAGCTCTTTACTGTGTCTGCGAATCCGATCCAGTTCTTCCTCGTTCACGGAATCGAAATCGCCCACCGCCAGATGAGGGGTTATCCCGTGCTCTACCAGAAATAAAGCCCCGCGGTCAGCGCCGATCACCCAATCATCCGAACGCACCTCACGAAGCATTCCCGGATTTAATCGTCCGCCTGCAAAAATGAGCACCCGGTTCACAGTCATTTCGATTTTCTTCCTTTCCCGAACAATATCTTATACTTTCGTTAGTATAATTCAGATTTTAGGGTTGCACAATTTCCACTTGTGGGCCTACAATGAGGATTGATAAATAAAAAGCTGACAACGAAAGGCAGAGAAGGACGGAAGAGATGCACATCTTTGAGATTTTTAGCATCATCGGGACAGTCGCGTTTGCGATGTCCGGCGCGTTCGTAGCGATGGAAGAGGAGTACGATATCCTCGGTGTGCTGGTGTTGGGCCTAGTGACGGCGTTTGGCGGCGGGATCGTCCGCAATGTCTTGATCGGTGTTCCGGTAACGACGTTATGGGGACAAGGGGATTTGATTATGTTGGCCGTAATGTCCGTATTGGTCGCCTTCGTGCTGCCGATGCCATGGGTTCGTCGTTGGAAACGGACAGAGGTTCTGTTCGACGCGATTGGTTTGTCGGCTTTTGCAATTCAAGGGGCGTTGTATGCCACGGACATGAAGCATCCGATGAGTGCGGTGCTTGTGGCGGCGGTGCTGACTGGCATCGGGGGCGGAATTATTCGCGATCTGCTGGCCGGGCGTAAACCGCTGGTACTGCGCGACGAGATCTATGCGGTTTGGGCAATGCTGGCTGGACTGGCAGTAGGTATGGGGTGGTTCGTTTCAACATGGGAATTGATTTTGTTGTTTGCGGCAGTTGTCTTTTTCCGGATGTTATCCGTCCATTATAAATGGAAGCTGCCTAGACGGTCACTGACAACAGGGGATATCTATATTGGAACGGAAGCGAAGCCGAAGCCGAAATCCAGTTCAGAGCGGGCTATCGTGCAGGATCAGACTCCTTAACGCGCGTAGGAGACTATGGTGGAAAGACATCAAGAGAGGCTGTCCGAAGTAGATGAGGGTTCTACCTTGGACAGCCTCCCATTTTACTGGATATGAAAGCGTTATTTTAAGAAGTGGACTAGCGCATCGGGAAGCTCTTGCTGCCAAAATCCCCACAAATGTTTCCCGTCCTTCTCCAAATAGGTGACTCTGGCTCCGCGCTCTTCGAGCAAGGCTTTGGCTTTGCGATTTAACTCAACAAAATTATAGGTGCCTGTATCCGTTGTATAATGATCTTCCTGCAATCCCACGATCATAAAGAGCGACAAATAGGAGAGATCGGTCTCTTGAGCGAGGAGGTTAAGGGACGGTTCATAGTAGGCGCCGGACAAGCTGATGATTTTGGAAAACAGTTTCGGATTTTTCATAGCCAGGTGGAGGGAGACCGTTGCTCCTAAAGAGTCACCAGCCAGCACCCTTTCCTCGGGTTCACGGCGAACCGGATAATTGCGCTCGATGAAGGGAATAATTTCTTCCGTGAAACAGCGGGTATAGGCCTCAAACCGGTTTCCGAATGGGGCATATTCCTCTGTACGCACGGCGGTATTCACCTCAACGCCAACGATGATAAACGGTTCAATCCCTTCATCTAAAATCAGGCGATTGGCATGTGTCGCAATCCGTCCGAAATTGAAGAACTCCTCGCCGTCCTGACAGTAAACGACAGGATAACTGAGGATTTCGTTATACCCAGGAGGCAGATACACACGCAGATAACGTTTCTCACCTAAGAATTGACTTTGGATTTCCTCTTTGACGACGGTTCGTTTTAAATATTTCGAATCTGTCATAGTTCTACACACTCCGTTGTATAGATTTTTGCTTTTGTAAGTTGAATCAAGTAACATTTACCATGAAGCAGGACAACGATAGGTTACCACAAAATGGATCTGTGTTATACTATTTTCTCTAAACTGTTACATACACAAAGATAAAAATATAACACAACAATCCTTAATTCCTTTGACTTCTAGAATGAAACAGGAGTATAATAATTCTATAACAGAGGAACAAGTTAATCAAATTTTCAGTCGAGGTGAAAAAAATGAGCAAGATTCCTTATGAAGTATACACGGAAGAAGTAGAAGCTTTGTCCGTGCTCTCGCCAGACGGTGAAATCGTTAACAAAGATAAAGTACCGGCTCTGTCCGACGACGAATTGAAAGAATTGATGTATCGCATGGTATTTACCCGTACTTGGGACGAACGTGCGATCAACTTGGGCCGCCAAGGCCGCCTCGGATTTTATGCTCCAGTTTCCGGGCAAGAAGCGACAATGGTAGGTAGTGAATTTGCGCTGGATAAACAGGACTTCATTTGCCCGGGTTACCGCGATATGCCGCAGCTCGTATGGCATGGACTTCCGCTTTATCAAGCTTTCTTGTATTCCCGCGGCCATCAACATGGCGGACAAATTCCAGAAGGCGTTAACGTACTTATGCCGCAAATCATCATCGGCGCACAAGTATTGCATGCGATGGGGATCGCCATGGGCTACAAGCTCAAAAAACAAAAACAAGTCGTTATCACTTACACCGGTGACGGCGGTTCTTCTGAAGGTGACTTCTACGAAGCACTGAACTATGCTGGCGTATTTAAACTGCCGGTTATTTTCTTCGTACAAAACAATGGTTATGCCATCACGACACCGTTCTCCAAGCAAACTGCGGCTTTGTCGATCGCGCACAAAGCAGTGGCTGCCGGGATCCGCGGCGTGAAAATCGACGGGATGGACGTGTTTGCTGTTATCAGCGCGGTGCGTGAAGCTGCTGAACGTGCTCGCAACGGCGAAGGTGCGACTTTGATTGAAGCCGTAACTTATCGTTTCCGTCCGCACTCTCTGTCTGACGACACTTCGAAATACCGGACGAAGGAAGAAGAAGGTCAATGGAGTGAGAAAGACCCGATCGCTCGTCTGGCCAAATACTTGGAGAAGAAAGGTCTTTGGACTGAAGAAGATACTGCTCGTGTGAAAGAAGAAGCGAAAGCAAAAGTAAACGAGCATATTAAGAAAGCAGAACAAACGGAAAAAATGACAATTCCAGGCCTGATCGACAGCATGTTTGAAGTAACGCCTAAACACCTGGAAGAGCAAAAGGCCGATTTTCAATAAACGTACGTGTGTATTTTAGTCTGATCGTTCTATAGAGGAGGATACAAGCAATGGCACAAATGAATATGAAAGAAGCGATTCGCGACGCCTTGCGCGTCGAACTGCAACGCGATCCAAATGTTCTGATTTTCGGCGAAGACGTAGGTAATGTCGGCGGGGTGTTCCGTGTAACGGAAGGTCTGCAAAAAGAATTTGGGGAAGAGCGCGTCATGGATACGCCGCTCGCGGAATCCGCTATCGGCGGTTTGGCGGTAGGTTTGGGGATCCAAGGCTTCCGTCCAATCGCGGAAATTCAGTTTGTTGGCTTTATTTTTGAAGCATTGGACCAAATTCTCGTACAAGCGGCTCGGATGCGTTACCGTTCCGGCGGACGTTATCATTCTCCGATCGTGTTCCGTACTCCGTTTGGCGGCGGCGTTAAAGCAGCTGAGCTGCATACTGATGCTTTGGAAGGCCTGATTGCCCAAACTCCGGGGATCAAGCTGGTTGTTCCTTCGAACCCTTATGACGCAAAAGGTCTGTTGATCTCTGCGATCCGCGATAACGACCCTGTATTCTTCATGGAACACTTGAACTTGTATCATGCGTTCCGCGAAGAAGTACCGGAAGGTGAATATACCGTTGAACTGGGCAAAGCGAAAGTCGTTCGTGAAGGCTCCGATGTAACGATTCTTGCTTATGGTCTCATGGTTCATACCGCTATGAAAGCAGCAGAAGAACTGGAAAAAACCAAAGGCATTAAAGCTGAAGTTATCGACCTGCGCACCTTGGTGCCGCTGGACATCGACACGATTATTGCCTCTGTGAAGAAAACGAATCGCGCTATCATCGTTCAAGAAGCGCAAAAATCGGCTGGTATCGCTGCGGAAGTCATCGCGCAAATTAACGAAAAGGCGATTCTGCACCTTGAAGCTCCGGTACTGCGTGTCGCTCCTCCGGATACAGTTTATCCGTTTGCGCAAATCGAAGATCAATGGCTGCCGTCCCCGGCTCGCGTGATCGATGGCGTTAACAAAGTGCTGGAATTCTAAAACGAAGAACAAATAGGAGGTCTTTCCTGTGGCGAAGTTTGAATATCGGTTCCCTGAACTGGGCGAAGGCTTGCATGAAGGTGAAATCATCAAAATGCACATCAAGCCAGGGGACAAAGTAACGGATGAAGATATCATCATGGAGGTACAAAACGATAAAGCGATCGTTGAAGTACCTTGTCCTGTGAATGGTGTAGTACAAGAAGTGTTTGGTAAAGACGGTGCTGTATTCCGTGTAGGTGAAGTGGTTGCCGTTATCGAAGCTGAAGGGGACATTCCTGAACAAGAAGGGGCTCCAGCTCCAGCGGCTGAAGCAAGCGCACCGGCTGCCGCAGCAGCTCCGGCTCCGCAAGCAGCTGCTTCGTCTAACAAATTCGAATACCGCTTCCCTGAGCTTGGCGAAGGTTTGCATGAAGGCGAAATTATCAAAATGCATATTAAACCGGGCGACAAGGTAACGGATGAAGATATCATTATGGAGGTTCAAAACGACAAAGCGGTCGTTGAAGTTCCATGTCCGGTTAACGGTACGGTTCTGGAAGTGTTCGGTAAAGACGGTGCGGTGTTCCGCGTAGGCGAAGTTGTGGCTGTCATCGATGCTGAAGGCGATCTGCCTGAACAAGCTGCAGCTCCTGCACAAGGGCATGACTCTCCTGCTGCTGCAGCAAGTGCACCAGCCGCAGCCGCTGCTCCTGCAGCTCCAAACCGTGAAATCCTTGCTACACCTGGCGTTCGCAAATATGCTCGTGAGCAAGGCGTTGACTTGTCGCTGGTACCAGGGACTGGCAAAGCTGGTAAAATCACGAAAGAAGATGTTGACAACTTCAAGAAAGGCGGAGCTGCCGTTGCTGCTCCGGCTCAAGCTGCTGCACCTGCACAAGCCGCTGCTCCAGCCCAAGCTGCAAAAGCACCTGCTGCACCAACAGCGATCGCAACAGAGGGCGAAGAAGAACGCGTTCCGTTCAAGGGTATCCGCAAAGCAATTTCCAACGCGATGGTGAAATCGGCTTACACAGCTCCGCATGTCACTATTATGGATGAAGTGGATGTAACGGAACTGGTTGCTTTCCGTACTCGCATGAAACCAATCGCTGAGAAGAAAGGCATTAAAGTTACGTATCTGCCGTTCATCGTTAAAGCGCTGGTGGCCGCTTCTCGTCAATTCCCGGCTCTGAACGCTTCGATCGATGAAGCGAACAACGAGATCGTTTATAAGAAATACTACAACATCGGTATCGCAACTGACACCGATAACGGCTTGATTGTTCCGGTGATCAAGGATGCGGATCGGAAGAGCATCTGGATGATCGCTGAAGCGATCAAAGACTTGGCATCCCGTGGTCGTGAAGGTAAACTGGCACCTCACGAAATGAAGGGCAGCACGATTTCGATTACAAACATCGGTTCTGCTGGCGGTATGTTCTTTACACCGATTATTAACTACCCTGAAGTAGCGATCTTGGGTACGGGTCGTATCAGCGAAAAACCGGTAGTTAAGAACGGTGAAGTCGTTGCAGCACCAGTTATGGCCTTGTCGCTTAGCTTCGACCACCGTCTGATCGACGGTGCGACAGCACAGAACTTTATGAACTATATCAAACAGCTGCTCGCTAACCCAGAGCTGCTCGTTATGGAGGTGTAATCGTCAATGGTAGTAGGAGACGCTTCTATTGATATTGATACATTAGTTGTTGGGGCAGGTCCCGGCGGATATGTGGCGGCCATTCGTGCCGCCCAACTCGGGCAAAAAGTGCTCATCGTCGACAAAGCAGAGCTTGGCGGCGTTTGCTTGAACCGCGGTTGTATCCCATCCAAAGCACTGATTGCAGCAGCTCATCAATTTGAATCTGCTCAGCATGCTGAAGTATTTGGGGTTAAAGCGGAGAAAGTCACCGTTGACTTCAAGAAAACTCAAGAATTCAAAAGCGGTGTCGTGAAGAAAATGACCCAAGGCGTTACCGGTCTGCTGAAAGGCAACAAGATTGAAGTTTTCAACGGTGAAGTGATGTTCATCAATGAAAGCGAAGCTCGTTGCTTCAACGATCATGAATCGCCGCGTTATCGCTTCAAACATTGCATTTTGGCAACCGGCTCCCGTCCAATTGAGCTGAAACCTTTCCCGTTCGGTGGACGCATTCTGTCCTCGACGGAAGCCTTGGAGCTGCAAGAAGTACCAAGCAGCCTCATCGTGATCGGCGGCGGCTATATCGGTGCCGAACTCGGTCAAATGTACTCTAAATTCGGCACGAAAGTGACGATTATCGAAGGTATGGATACCGTACTGCCTGGCTTTGATAAAGACATGACTCGCCTGGTTGCCAAGAACATGGCGAAAACCGGCATCGAAATCGTGACGAATGCGAAAGCTGAAAGTGCAGAACAAACGGATAAGAACGTAACGGTGAAATATTCTGTAAACGGTGAAACCAAAGAAGTAACTGCTGATTACCTGTTGGTAACAGTAGGTCGTCGTCCGAACACTGACGGCGATTTGGGTCTGGATCTGGCTGGCGTTGAGTTGACTGACCGCGGTTTGGTGAAAGTTGACCATCAAGGCCGCACCAGCAACCCGAAAATTTTCGCGATTGGCGATATCGTAGCGGGCCCAGCGCTTGCGCACAAAGCTTCCTATGAAGGGAAAGTTGCTGCCGAAGCAATCGCAGGACTTCCTTCCGTGGTGGACTACAAAGCGATCCCAGCGGTCGTATTTACCGATCCAGAATGTGCCAGCGTAGGGCTGACGGAGTCGGAAGCGAAAGAGAAGGGCTACAAAGTCAAAGCCGGCAAGTTCCCGTTTGCGGGCAACGGTCGCGCAACTTCTCTGAATCAGCCTGACGGCTTCATCAAGATCGTCGCTAACGCGGATAACCATGTTGTACTCGGCGCGCAAGTCGTAGGGATCGAAGCATCCAACCTGATCGCTGAGCTGGGTCTCGCGGTTGAAATGGGTGCAACGCTCGAAGATATCTCGCTGACCATCCACGCTCACCCAACCTTGGGCGAAATCGTAATGGAAACTGCAGAGCTGGTCGAAGGTCATCCAATCCACGTCATCTCTCGCTAAGTTTAGCGTACGTCTCTCCCACTTCTTCTAGAAGTGGTTCATCTCCTAATATTTTGGGCAAGACCGAGGTTACGGTCTTGCCCCTTTTTTTATTGCTTTATTTCACTCCAAGCCGCATCCGATAGCCAAACAGAATCCGTCGACGTTCTCCGCCAAATCCTTGTTTCACTTGCTTGCGAAAATGCTCGGCAGCGGTTAGAATCTCGTCTGAGCCTAATTTCAAGGCAGTTTGTACTCCACCTTGACTAAGGGCCAAGTTCGCATACCGATCTGCATCACAGTCCTCCCAATGGTGGAAGACGATCTCACGGGAATATCGGAACAGGCCGCTCTTGCGGATTTGCTGCAAATGCTGGTCCTTTGGCCATTTATAAGCTTCTTTCCCGGTCTCACTTAGTTCGCTGGCTCGTTGGTCAGCTAGCTTGGTGAGCTCTTCGTAAGCTTGCTCTAGCTCGGGCGAAACAACCGGTGGCCAATCGCAATCGTATGCAGCAAAAATGCCTCCAGGACACAATACCCGAGCGAACTCCTGCAGTGTGGGTTGCGGGTCCATCCAGTGAAAGGATTGTGAGCACGTAACCAGATCAACGGAGGAGGCTTCCAATGGCAGTTCATAGGACAAGCCTTTCACAAATTGAAGCTGCTGTGGCTTGCCGACTTCCTGCCAACGGTTGATCGCTACGGCACGCATATCATCGTTGGGTTCAATCCCTACGATTTGCTTCGCACGCTCCAACCAAATAAAAGAGGAGAGACCGGTACCGCAGCCAACATCTGCAACGACCTCGGGGCGGCGTCCTAAATACATCGTGAGGATGTCAATCAAATCAACTGGAGCTTTGGGGCGGTTTTGGTCATACAAATCACTGAACCCAGTGAAACGTTCAATGTTGTTTTGGCGGATTTGTTCGCTCATCGGGCAACTCTCCTTTTATTCGCAAGACGAAAGTTATTCCCAAATTATACCGCACAAAAGGTTCTTGGTCGCGTAGACCAAGAACCCTTGTTACGTTTAAATCAATAAATTAATGCCCGATTGATCAGCCTTCCCTAAATAATAGCCAACGCCGCCGATTTTGACCCCGTCGATCAACTCTTCCTGGCGGATGCCCATCAAGTCCATGGACATCTGGCAGGCTACGATTTCAACCCCTTGCTCCATGGCAGTGGTCATCAATTCCTCCAGGGACGAGACGTTATTCTGTTTCATCACGCCACGAATCATCTTCGCCCCGAATCCAAGCATATTCATCCGGGAAAGCGACAATTTGCGGCTGCCGCGCGGCATCATCAAGCCAAACATGCGGCCGATGAAGGTTTTGGCGACGGGAACCTTTTCCGATTTGCGCAGAATGTTCAGACCCCAGAAGGTAAAGAACAACGTAACCTTCTTGCCGCTGGCCGCTGCGCCATTGGCGATAATAAACGAAGCGATCGCCTTATCTAAATCGCCACTGAACACAATCATCGTTGTGCCTTCCGGTGAGGACGCCAGTTGCGTGGTTACTGTAGTGTCAGACTGAGCTGGGCTTTCCTTCCGCAAGTAGGCTTCGATGATCCCATCTGCACGCTTGGTGACCTGGAGCACCTGATGTTTGGACATGGTCGCCCAGGCCTGCACATCCTCATAGAAACCAGGATCCGATGCGGTGACGTGCAGAGTTTGTCCGGATTCCAAACGGTCCATTGCTTGTTTCACTTGAATCAACGGGCCTGGACAGCATAATCCACAAGCGTCTAGCTCTGCATCAGCCTGCAGCGGGGCTGGGGCTTCGTTTGGTGCAGCCGAATGACGTTCAGTCTGCGGCACAGCCGGATCTGCCTTTGCTGCGGCAACCTCCATTTTTGCCGCAGGATCTGTGGGAAGTTTCTGTGAACTTGCCCGGCCAGGCTGGTAATTCGCCATTTGATACAGCTTGTAACCGCCGGTGAGGTTGCGAACCCTGAAACCTTTTTGCTGCAGAATCCGAGAGGCGGTGTACCCGCGCAGCCCCACTTGGCAGTAGACCCAAATCTCCTTGTTGGCATCCAGCTCATTTAAGCGATCGCGTAATTCATCGACCGGGATTAGCAAGGAGCCGGGGATATGACCGTTGGCATGCTCCATTGCCGAACGAACGTCCACCAACATGGTGGTCTGTTCATCCCGAGTCGCCAAATCCTGAGGAACATACACGCGCACTCTTCCGCTCAAGATATTCTCCGCGGTATACGCTGCCATGTTGACCGGATCCTTCGCTGACGAGTAGGGAGGGGCATAGGCCAGCTCCAGCTCGGCCAGATCCGCTACCGTCCCGCGGAAACGAATCGCCGTGGCGATATCATCAATCCGTTTATCTACCCCGTGATAACCAACAGCTTGCGCACCAAGCAGCATTCCATCAGGCTGAAACAGCAGCTTGATCGAGAGCGGGGTAGCGCCGGGATAATAAGAAGCATGGGAGCTGGGATGAACGACAGTGACATGGTAAGGGATGCCCATCCGTTGCAGTGTTTTCTCATTGTTCCCGGTCGCTGCTCCGGTGAGGCCAAATACTTTAATGATGGACGTACCTTGCGAGCCTTTGTAGGTGGTCCCTAGACCGCAGACGTTGTCCGCAGCGATCCGTCCTTGCTTGTTCGCAGGTCCAGCGAGAGGGATCGCTGTTTTCGAGCCATTGACGAAATCAACGACTTCAGCTGCATCCCCAACGGCATAAATGTCAGGAATGCTCGTCTCCAGTTTATCGTTTACGAGAATATGTCCTCGTGGGCCAAACTTGATACCGGTATCCTTCAGAAAAGCCGTATCCGGCTGTACGCCAATCGCCAATAACACGAAATCAGCAGAAACTTCGCGGCCGTCCGAAGTCTGAACCGTAATGCGGTTTCCTTGTTCAATAAACGAGGTGACGGTCTGCGACATCAGCAGCTTTACGCCGTGATCCTCCAGTTCTTTGGCCAGGACACCCGCCATTTCGGGATCAAACGGCGCAAGAATTTGCGGGCCGCCTTCAATTAACGTAACATCAAGCCCGATTTCTCTTAAGTTCTCGGCCATTTCCACACCGATAAACCCGCCGCCGATGACGATGGCCGAAGCCGCGTTCTCCTCAGCAACCCTTTGTTTGAGGCGGTCGGTGTCCGGAATATTCCGCAGCGTATGAATTCGATTGCTCTCGATGCCGGGAAGATTCGGGCGGATGGGTTTCGCGCCGGGTGATAATATCAAGGCATCGTAGCTTTCTCGGTACTCACCGCGTTCTTTGTTGCGGACCAGCACTGTTTTGGTCGTTGGATCGATTCCGATCACTTCGCTTTCCGTACGAACATCGATGTTGAAACGGCGATGCATCGCTTCCGGTGTTTGCACCAACAGCTTCGAGCGTTCCTTGATGGAATCACCGATGTAGTAGGGGAGCCCGCAGTTCGCGAACGAAATATAAGGATCCCGTTCAAACATAATGATATGCGCTTCTTCATCCAGACGGCGAAGTCTTGCAGCCGCAGAGGCGCCGCCGGCAACGCCTCCCACAATGATTACCTTTTTGCTCATCTTTTTATTGTTCCTCCTCGAATAAATGGCGAACCAATTTGATGACTCTCTCATTCGCCAGATGATAGTTAACTTCCAATCCGCTGCGTTCGGCTTCAACGATGCCTAAGCTGCGCAGTTTTTGCAGGTGTTGGGATACGGTCGATTGCGGCAGATCCAAACACTCTTGCATATACGTCACATTGCAATGCTGCTTCTCCAGCAAGCCGCGGACGATACATAACCGAACCGGATGCGCCAAGGCTTTCAGCATTTCTGCTGTTTCCTGATAGGCTTTGAAATTGTTATCCATGCAGGTGCACCTCACTAAAATCGTATCAATCACTATATCTTAATATTACGATATAACAATATAATTTGCAACTAAGAAGTACCATGTGCGATAGATACAGTTATTAGTAAGGTCCATTTAGTGAGGTCCATGACGAGACAAGATCAGAATGGGGAGGTCAGGGCCAAGGTGAGGTCGTACTGGACTATCCTGTAGCTGCCGAGGATACAAACAGGGCCTGGAGGGTAGATACCAGGAGGAGGTGATCCCAGAGATATTATCCTTTCTGATTGCGGCTCAAACGACCGGTAAGGGGAGAGGAATCGGGGTGAACCTGTCGGCACCCTATTGGCGAATGAAGATTGTCCAGAGCACCGACAGGAGAAATGAAGGAAAATTGAATTCCTTCTATTTTGGCAGTTTTGCAGATGCGTTCGTGATGATCCGGGAGATTTGCTTCTCCCAATCGTAGACTTTCGCTAAAGAAGTGTGAATGGCTTTCGTTTGATCATATACGGTCTTCAACTCCAATGCAGCGACAATGGCGTCACCGCGCTTGACACTGGCTTTATACCGCTTGTCAGCCGCCGAAAGGTGTTTTCGCGCGGCGGCGACGGATTTGTTTTCGGCGGTGATCTGCTTTTTTAACGTTTGCACGGGAGTGAGCGCATCTTTCACGACTTTGACTTTGGCGGTTTTCGCTTTCTTAGCAGCGGCTAACGCATCCTTTTTCGCTTTAATTTCTGCCGAAGCAGCAGTTGCCGCAGGCTTCAACTTGTTGCGCTTCAATTCCAATAAATCAGCAGTTTTCTTATCCTTGCGTTTCTTGGCTGCTGTCACTTGCTTGCCCAATGATTTGTATTCCTCCAACAGGGAGGCATGCTTCCGCTGCAATGACTCGGATTCCTGTGTCAGGCGAGTGATGGTAGCTTGATCAATGACTTTGAGCTTCGCATTGATGGCAGCCAAAGCGTCGTTATTCTTCTTGCGCAGTGCTGAAATTTCGAGGCTCTCCTGTTTAACCAACGTTTGTACCGCGGTTAACCCATCATACATCGCGTCTATTCCACTCAAGGCAGCATCCCAAGAGCTTGCAGCATACGTAGGTCGATATCCGCCTAACATTAGTGAAATCGTGATGACCGTCAGCAACAGCAGTTTGATCGAACTTCTCCACTTCATAACCGTCAACTCCATCCTATATGAATTTGCCATTCTCATAGAAACGCAAAAAAAGCACCTGCAAGAAAGGCGATATCGCCAGACTTGCGAGGTGCTTCACTCGCTTGATTCTATATGATTTTGGCATATTTAACTATAAACTACCAGCTCCCAAAAGTCAATCCTCTTTACGAACTTACGTTCTGTAGAGTAGGGTCTGAGGTATTGGCACAAGCGGAATTGGCATACTATGGTTAAACTTTAAAGAGGGTGAACAACATGCGATTCAAGTTCTTGTGGAGCGGGCGAATCTGTTTCTGGCTTCTGATCTTTGTCATATGTCTATTGCTGGGTGGTTGCCGTTCAACCTCGAATCCCAAAGAAGCGGATCTACTGCATATCCAATCAACAAACAACACTTTCAACGGAAAAAAGAAGGTTATTTTTGTCCTGGTTGACTCCCTTATGGACCAATTGATTCAACGCGGAATTGAGCATAATGAGCTCCCCGCCTTTCAATATCTCATTCAGCATGGCCAATATTATCCTGATATGATCAGCTCTTTTCCGACCATGTCCATCTCGATTGACAGCACGCTGCTTACCGGGCGTTACCCGGATGCTCATCATGTGCCGGGCTTAACCTGGTATCCGCATCAGGGACAGAAAGTGATAGGTTATGGCTCAGCTCCCGTTGAAATTTTGCGCCGCGGGACGAAGTCCGTTTTGACACATGCGTTAAAAGATTTAAACGATCAGCACTTAAACCCCGATGTGCCAACTATATATGAGGATTTGAAGCAGTTGGGCTTCACCTCCGGATCGGTGAACGGATTGGTTTACCGAGGGATGACCTCACACCAAATCGACTTGCCGCAACCGTTACGCGAGCTTGTTCCGCTGAACTTGCCTCTTCAAGTGAAAGGGCCGGATTTTATGGCTTTCGGGGCATTGTCGAACCCGCTTGACGGGGTGACGAATTTGCCTGACGGGCCTGCGGACCGGATGGGCTTTAATGATCGATATGCGATTGGAGTGGCAAAATACTTGATCCAAACCGGTCAATTGCCCGATTTTTTGCTGATTTATTTGCCGGACCTGGATGGAAAGTTGCACAAACGCGGCCTTACCGATCGTGAAGGCATCAAGGAGACGGATCGTCGACTAAAAGAGCTGCTGGATGCTTATGAATCTCGAGCACATGCGTTACACGATACGATTCTGATCGTTGCGGGAGATAGTGGAATGAGCCAAGTATTGCCCAAAGAACAACAGCCTGTAATTGATTTACCCAAGCTGTTACAGCGGTATCACGTATTACCGACTGGTCAAACCATGAACTCATCCACCGAAATTGCCCTCGCTGTTAACGACACGATGGCCTACGTCTACAGTTTGAAACCGGAGAATTCGCTGAAAGAGATCGCCGATGTATTGAGGAACGACCCACGAATCGACCTCATTACCTGGCAAGAAGATGGCTGGATTCATTGTGTAAAAGCGGGGGATCCGGCAGCGATGAGATTCAAAGCAGGCGGGGATTGGATCGATCCTTATAATCAATCCTGGTCCGTTCAAGGGACGGAGCAGATACTTGATTTGAAGCGAGAGAGCATAAGCGAACGCAACAAAACACGCCATATTACGTATGGAAAATATCCTGATCCGCTGCGTCGCCTTCAAGGCGCTTTACAATCCCACGAAGGGCGATTTCTTATCGTCACCGCCAAACCGGGGTATGAGCTCGCGGAAGCTGGAGCCCCCACACATTCCGGTGGCGGAGCGCATGGGGGGCTGGATGCGTCTGCATCGCTGGTGCCTCTGATCATCTACGGGACGGAGAAGCGGCCGGATTTTTTACGAATCGTCGATTTGAAGGCTTACTTACTCGATTTGTTAAAGTCGGAAAGTCGCAAATAAATCTGCTATAATAGGATGGATTAGTAGACCAATGTGACGGGGTGTTTAACTCATGAGAAAATATTTAGATTTGCTGGAGGATGTTCTGAAGAACGGAACGCCCAAGGAGGATCGAACGGGTGTCGGTACGCGCTCGGTCTTCGGACGGCAACTGCGTTTTGATTTAAGCGAAGGCTTCCCGCTCGTAACAACCAAACGGATTCATTTGAAATCGGTGATTCATGAGTTACTGTGGTTTTTGCGCGGCGATACGAATATCGCTTATCTCAAGGAACATGGCGTTCGGATTTGGGACGAGTGGGCGGATGAGAATGGCGATCTCGGCCCGGTATACGGGTCGCAATGGCGTTCTTGGGAAGCCCCGGACGGCCGAAAAATCGATCAAATCGCAAACGTGGTGGAAGCAATTAAGAAAAATCCGGATTCTCGCCGCCATTTGGTAAGCGCTTGGAACGTAGCTGAAGTCGATCAAATGAAGCTGCCGCCATGCCATTTTGTTTTTCAATTTTATGTGGCCGACGGCAAGCTGTCCTGTATGTTGACGATGCGTTCGGTGGACACTTTCCTTGGCCTGCCGTTTAATATCGCAAGCTACGCGCTGCTGACCCACATGATTGCCCAACAATGCGACCTGGAGGTTGGCGAATTCATCTGGTCCGGAGGAGACGTGCATATTTACAACAACCATATCGAGCAGGTAAAAACCCAATTGGAACGCGAGCCTTACCCATTGCCGAAGCTGGTGATCAAACGGAAACCGGAATCAATCTTCGACTATAAGTATGAGGATTTCGAATTCATCGATTATAAGTATCATCCGACGATCAAAGCAACGGTCGCTGTATAACATTGACGGAGGACGGAGGGATCGATCGGAATGATCACGCTGATTTGGGCGATGTCCAGAAATGGGGTTATTGGCCGGGATAATCAGCTGCCCTGGAGGCTGCCGGCGGACTTAAAGTTTTTTAAAGCGAATACAACTGGGAAAACGATCGTGATGGGCCGCAAGACTTGGGAATCCATGGGCAGTAAGCCGCTCCCGAACCGGCATAGTGTCGTGTTGACCGGGGATCCTTCTTTCACAGCGGAAGGGGCGGATATCGTCCACTCCGTGGAGGAAGCGTTAACCTACACGGATCGAGGAGAACTGATGGTTATCGGTGGGGCTGGGGTATTCCAGCATTTCCTGCCCCTCGCGGACCGGCTGATCGTGACCCTAATTGATGAGGATATCGAAGGAGACGTGTTTTTCCCTGACTTTTCATGGGAAGATTTTGAATTAGTCCATGAGGAACAGGGAGTACGGGACGAGAAGAATCCCTATGATTACCGTTTTCTTACTTACGAACGCCGCAAATGATGTGATAATAAGTACAAATTATCGTATCATTAATCCATTAATAACATTTCCCCCGAATGCTAACATCAAGATACATTGATGACGGCGTATGAAAAGTTTTCGATCGCCCGGACCGGGTGACTCGCGACTTTTCATATCATGTGACATGATAACGGATGGGGGAACTTGTGATGTCTACACCAACAGGATTTATGGAGTTCAAACGCGAACTTCCCGGGGACCGGAGCCCGTCCGAACGGGTGAAGGACTGGGAAGAATTTCATAAGCATATGTCCGAGGAGGATTTACGCATTCAAGGCGCACGCTGCATGGATTGCGGCACGCCGTATTGCCACACGGGCATTGATATGGCCGGCGGGACAGCAGGCTGCCCAGTACACAACTTGATTCCGGAGTGGAATAATCTGGTATACCGTAACCTCTGGAAGGAAGCGCTGGACCGTTTGCACAAAACCAACAACTTCCCGGAATTTACGGGGCGAGTATGTCCGGCCCCTTGTGAAGGCTCTTGTACCGTAGGTCTGATCGGAGAGCCGGTCACGATCAAGACGATTGAACAGGCAATTATCGATAAAGGTTTCGAAGAAGGCTGGGTTGTTCCTGAACCTCCGGAGAAACGGACAGGCCGCAGAGTGGCCATTGTTGGCTCCGGACCTGCAGGCCTTGCTTGCGCCGCCCAATTAAACAAAGCGGGCCATGAAGTGACGGTCTATGAGCGTGCAGACCGAATCGGCGGTCTTCTGGTTTATGGGATTCCGACGATGAAGCTGGACAAAGCGGTCGTACAGCGTCGCGTCGACTTGTTGGCTGCTGAAGGCGTGAAGTTCGTGACAAATACGGAAATCGGCAAAGATATTAAAGCCCAACAGCTTGTGGATGAGTATGACGCGGTGGTACTATGCGGCGGGGCAACCAAACCACGTGAATTTAATATCGAAGGCAGCGATTTGAACGGGGTGCATTATGCGATGCCGTTCTTGAACGGTACGATTAAGAGCTACTTGGACTCCGGGTTAACTGATGGGAACTTTTTGTCCGCAGAAGGAAAGGATGTTATCGTCATCGGAGGCGGGGACACTGGCTCGGACTGCGTAGCGACGGCGCTGCGCCACGGTTGCCGCAGTGTGACGCAATTTGGTACCCATGCGAAAGCTCCGCTGGAACGGGACCCGATCAACAACCCTTGGCCGCAATTCCCGAACGTGTACACACTCGATTACGCCCAACAAGAAGCTAAAGCGTTGTTCGGTAAAGATCCACGGGAATTCTCGATCATGACAACGAAATTTGTAGGCGACGAAAACGGCAACCTGAAAGAGCTGCACACGGTGCAAATTCAGCGGATCGTCGATGAGACTGGACGGAAAATCTATCAGCCGATCCCAGGCACTGAGCGCGTCTTCCCAGCGCAACTGGCGCTGATTGCTATCGGGTTTGACGGTCCAGAATCGACGCTGGCGGATGAGCTGGGTCTTGAACGAGACCGTCGGACGAACGTGAAGGCGAAATACGGTCAATTCAAAACGAATGTCGATAAAGTGTTTGCTGCAGGCGATATGCGCCGGGGCCAAAGCTTGGTCGTATGGGCGATCAACGAAGGCAGAGCTGCGGCACGCGAAGTTGATAAATATCTGATGGGTTCGACGGTGCTGGTATAATCCCGCCAAACGAGCCGCAACATTTTGACAGGACGATCCCTGGATCAATATGCTATAATAGGTACTAGCTTACTAGAGCTGCGCGTAGCGCGGCTCTTTTTTAGATTTGAGAGACAGAGGAAGAGGGGCCCGAAAGCATGAAAACGCTCGTAATCGCCGAAAAACCGGATATGGGACGGACGATCGCCGCTGTAATTGAACCGAAGGCGAAGAACAACCGATCCTACCTCGAGGGAGAGCGCTACATCATTACTTGGGCGATAGGTCATTTATTAGGATTGGCCGAACCGGACGCCTATGACGAAAAGTACAAACGCTGGAATTTCAACGACCTGCCGATTCTGCCGGATCGCTTCAAGATTGTGCCGAATCCGCGCACAAAAGATCAGCTGAAGACGATCGGCGAGCTCGCAAAACGTTGCGATACGATTGTAAATGCATGCGATGCTGCCCGCGAAGGACAGTACATCTTTGCGTTAATCCAACAGCAGCTCAAATTAACCCAGCCTGTTAAGCGCTTGTGGATTTCCGACTTGACCAACGAAAGTATCGCCAAAGGGTTTGACGAGCTGCATGAAGCGTCCGAGTTCGAAAATTTAACGCAGGCCGCGCGGGCGCGCAGCGAAGCGGATTGGCTGATCGGAATGAACGCGACGCGTGCGTTTACGACCAAACATCGGGAGCTGCTGTCCGTCGGCCGGGTCCAAACTCCGGTGCTAGCGCTAATCTATGACCGGCAGAAGGAAATCGAGAATTTTGATTCGCTGACTTACTATGAAATCAAAGCGGAATTTAAGCAGGATACCCGTAAGTATACCGGAAGCTGGCAAGGGGACCGGTTGACGGATAAGGAGAAGGCGGAGGCCATTGCCACGAAGGTTCGCGGCAAGGAAGGGCGCATCACCGAATACGAAGTGAAAGACACGAAAGAATATCCGTACAAGCTGTACGATTTGACGTTGCTGCAGCGGGAGGCAAATGCGAAGTTCGGATATTCTGCCAAGAAGACGTTGGACATTGCCCAGGCGCTCTATGAGCGCCATAAGGTGATCTCCTATCCACGGACAAGCTCCAACTATGTGACCGAGCAAAATATCGATGGGATGCATAAGGTGCTGCATATGCTGAAATCGTCGAGCTATAAGGAGCTGGCGGAAGGCGGACGTCCGAACCTGGTGCATGTCGGCAACAAGGCGGTGTGCAATCCGTCCCGGGTAGAGGATCACCATGCGATCCTTCCGACGCTTCGGCGTCCGGGCACGTTAAGCAAAGAAGAGCAGAACATCTACGATCTTGTGATCCGGCGCTTTTTGTCCCATTTCTATCCGGCGGCGGAATATAAGCAACACACTGTACTCACTGAGGTGGATGGTGAAACGTTTAAAACCAACGTGAAAGAGCTGTTGTCGCTGGGGTGGAAGGTATGTCTTCCTGGCGATGACGGAGCGAAAGCCGGTAAAGGACGCGGCAAGAAGAAAGACGAGGAAGAAGAAACCGAAGAGCTGATCAGCGAACCGTTCGAGATCGACCGTAACCGTCCAGTGCAATGTACAGACGCCGAGGCGAAGGAGAAAGCAACTCAGCCGCCAAAGCATTATACCGAAGGCACGTTGCTTAAAGCGATGGAAAGCGCCGGGAAAAATTTGGAGAACGAGGAGCTGCGCGAAGCGATGAAGGATGCGGGTCTCGGTACTCCGGCCACTCGGGCAGCAACGATTGAGCGGTTAAAGAACGTGGGATATATCACGATGCAGGGGAAAAAGATCACAGTGACGCAAAAAGGCCGGACCGCCGTTGAGCTAATTCGGCGCGCTGGTGTCGAGCTGCTGACCTCGCCGGAGATGACGGGGCAATGGGAGCGTCGATTATACCAGATTTCCAAGGGAGAAGCGGTGCGGGAGCAGTTTATGGAGAACGTGCGCCGATTCACCATCTCGATTATCGAGAAGGTGCGAACGCAGCAGAAAGCGGACGCCTCCATGTTCGCGTCGGCAGAAGCGGAGAAGGGTGGTCGGCGCGGAAGCCGAAGCAGCAGCGGCGGTAAAACGGGACGATCCGCCTCTTCTACAAGGGCAGGCGAGCGTCGTACAGCGCAAGCGACCACGAAGCAACTGCCGGCAGGCAGCCTTCAACCGTTGGCACCTTGCCCGCGCGAAGGCTGCGGCGGTCAGATCATCGAAGGTCGCAGGGGCTTTGGCTGCACGCACTACAAGCAGGGCTGCGGCTTCGTTATCTGGAAGGAGTTCGGCGGCAAGAAAATCTCGCCGGCGATGCTAAACGCGCTGTTGACGAAAGGCCAAACTCAGCTGTTATCTTTCAAACGCGAGGAAGGCGAAATCAAAGCCCGCATCGCTTTAGCCGATCGCACGTCGGGCAAGCTGGAGCTCATAGAGGCGGAGCCTTCCCGAACTTAAGCGAAGACAAAAAACGGACCTTATAAGGGGAACTGACCCCCGTTTGTGAGACAGGGATCAAAAACACCTTGCAAGTTAAGCAGCCAGTTGTCGATAATCAATCGGTGACTGGTTGTTTAGTTTTGTTTGAATGCGAATTGAGTTATAGTAAGTAATGTAGTCTCGAACGACCTGTTCAACGATTGCTGTCGTTGTACTCGTTAAACCTTCGAGATAGAACGTTTCAGACTTTAGCGTGGAATGAAACGATTCGATGGGGGCATTATCAGCGGGCGTTCCCTTGCGGGACATGCTCATGGTAATGCCCTTTTCCTTTACAGCTTCCTGATACGCCTGGGAAGTGTAGACACTCCCCTGATCGCTGTGAAGTATCGTACCTGGTAGATTGGGCAGCTGACGGAGTGTGTCCAGTACGAACGCAGTGTCCTGCTTGTCAGCTATACTGTATGCCACAACTTCTCCGTTAAACAAGTCTAGGATACTTGATAGATACAACATTCTTCCTCCAAACGGTAAATACGTAATATCCGTAACGAGTTTTTGCATAGGTTGATCGGCCTCAAATTGGCGTTTTAGCAAGTGTTCTGCTATATAGGCTGGCTGCCCTGTAGGTTTGCGTTTCTTGACTTTGACACGGCATTGCAGCTCTTCACGCTGCATAATCCGTTGCACTCGTTTATGGTTAATCGCTTGTTCTTTCCGAAGTAGAGCGGTGATTTTACGGTATCCATAACGAAATTTATGCTGCAAACAGAGTTCGCGGATTTTCTCTACCACAGGATCGGCATCCCTGCTTCCATACTTATCCTTCCAGCGATAGTAGGTAGCACGAGAGAGTCCCGCCCAGGCACAGGCTTGTGCCACGCTAACTTCTCCTTGGATCGATTTGATCCATTCCACTACAATCTTTGAGGATACCCCCTTTCCATCTCGTTGTACTTTTTTAGGAGATCTAGCTGCTGTTTCAAAAACCTATTCTCTGCCTTTACTTTCTCTAATTCTGACGTATATTCCGGTCCTTTGCCGTAGCTATATTGTTTACCTACAGGCTGCTCAAACCGATGTATTTCTCCGTTACGATACCATCGCATCCATGTTCTCACTTGAGAATCATGTCGTATGTTCAATTGCTCCATAACTTCTTTCACTGGGATACCAGCCATTCTCATTTCAATAGCCTTCATCTTAATCTCTTTTGGGTAGCTTACTCGGGTTGCCAACGAAAAAACACCTCCAAGGTTGTCTCCCATATCATACGACATGGTTGCATTCTCTTGAAGGTGTTTTTAATTTGTCTCACACTATGGGGTCAGTTCCAAGGTCCGTTTTTGTTTTTGAGTTTGATGTGTATGGTTAAAAATCACGAGCGGAACTTCGACCAAGGACGTAACGGTATGCATTTCCGAATCCCTGTCATGCTGAAGCTCCACAATATTGTACAACCACTCGTTGGGGATTTTAATGTAAATCGCCTTAATTCCGACGGAAAGGGCTGGCATGACATCCGTCCGCAGGCTGTTGCCGATCATCCAGGTTCGGGAACGGTCAAACCGCCGCGACTGAAGAATTTCTTCTAAGGCTTCCGCATTTTTGTGTTGGCGAATGTAAATCCGATCCTCAAAATACTCGGCCAATCGCATCTGCTCGATTTTACGCTGTTGGATCTCGGTATCTCCGCCGGTATACAAGTGCAGTTCATGACCTTGACTGCGCAGTAGATTTAAGGTTTCGACCATGCCGGGATACGGTTCGATAGGTTGCTCATAAACGCTAAGCCCCAGCTTCATCAGCCGTTCTTCTTCCTCCGGAAGAGTCTGTCGTCCCGTAACTCTAGCGAAATAGCGGTAGGTGTCAACCAACGATTCGGGAAAATGCGAGCTGGCAAAACCGATTTGATGGACTCCGGCTACATCAATTTCCGTTTGCTTCTCTCGGATCTCATTTGACGTAATGCCGAATGTCTTAAACCAATCGGTCATTAGGTCAGCGAATTGGTCTAGAATTAGATCAAAATATTTATTGCAATAAACTAAGGTATCATCCAGATCAAAAATAATTTGTTGCGTCAAGGGCGTTTTCATATCTCACGGGTCACTCCTTATCCAAGAAACGCTTGTCTCTACGTATAGCTCTATCCTAACACAAGCGGAAGCGTCCCGCCAAAGCCAACTGCTTTGCTTAGTTCACAACTACAGCCGGATATAGGATTCCAGGAACATCTGGAGCTCCGCCGCTCCGTCTGGACGGATACTGAACTTCTCCGTATCTTGGGCGAGCAGATGGATGCGCAGCAGTCCGGCGACCCGGAGTCGCATCAAGTCGTGCATCAGCTGATCCTTAGGTTCGCCTAGATCCTTCAGCATATCTTGCATCGATTTGGGTTCGTCGGCAACATAGCGGAGTAGGCGCAACCGCTGCGGTTCGGCCAAGGCACGGGTCAACCGTTTTAACACCATCGGCGGTTCATCCTCATCAAGCTCCGGAATATCGAGCGGGTACTGGATGAACAGCACGTTTTCGTAGAAAACGTATGTATTTATCGGTCGAAAATGGATCGAAGGGGTTAACACGACCAACGAGATCGGCTTCAAAGGTTCCAGCACCAACCCGCCGGAGGCGTATTCGATCAGCGCGTCGGTGTCCATCTTTTGCAGCAGCGTATGCTTCTCGGCTGCATCTTCCTCCAGGAGCGGAAGAAATTGATGCTCGATAGGGCTCATATACAGCCGATGCCAGCATTTGAGCAACGGGATATAGTTGCTTTGAATTCGCGCGATTGTCTCACTATTCACAGTGGGAATGTAGGTTTTAGTGCGATCATATAGGGACTCGACAGAGCTTTCTGCAATGTCGTTCAGAAATTGTGGGATATCGATCGCGCCTTTTCGCTCCAAGGCCCAAACGTACAAAACGTCGTAGTCTGTGAACGGGTACTTGGCCGCTTCGACAAATTGATGTCGCTCCTCCGGCGTGAGGCGAGTGTCTACCTCAGCTATCCATTCCAAGCCTACATCGAGATTGTTCACCCATTTGTGTGTAGTATATATCATAAAGCTGCTGATCAGTTCGTAGACCAAGGAATGATCCACTTTCACGTCATAGGCCATGATTGAACTAACCTCCCAAAGAACTTTGCATTCAGATTCATTATGGCTTGTTCGGTAGTGGATTGTCTACTATAATGTTAAAGGATTATTCGGAAAATATTATTTGGGGAAAAGTCGTCAACATATTGACGATTTTCTTTGTTTTTTAAGGAGTGTTTTTCATTTGGAAAGTTCGATCAGAAGGCATCACCGCATATTTACCCCCACCTTTATTCTGATCTCTGTCATTATTATCGCGGGGCTCAGTCAAGGACTGCTGCTGCCGGTGTTGTCCATATTTATGGAAGAAAGGGGGATCCCCTCCTCCGTAAATGGGTTGCATGCTGCAGCTCTTTATGTCGGATCGTTTGCCATGTCGCTGGTGGCGGAGAAGCTGCTGCGACGAACCGGGTTTAAACTCTTACTGCTGAGCGGCGTCGTTCTCGTTATGCTGGCTTTGCCGGTGTTTTCGCTGGTCTCCGATTTAAGGTTGTGGTTTATTCTAAGATTGCTTGTGGGGATCGGGGATAGTGCGATTCATTTTACCTCGCAGCTCTGGATCATTCTTGTTTCACCGCCGGACAAAAGAGGCCGGAACATCTCCTTGTATGGGATGTCCTACGGGCTAGGTTTCAGCATTGGACCGCTGGGCATCCGGCTGCTGGATTACGGGCAAGCCGTTCCGTTCGTCTTGCTGGCGATCCTGTTCCTCATGATCGTGATCCTCGCCGCTATCTATTTGCCAGATCGAGCACCGGAACCCGTTCGTCAGGAGGAAGCCGGTGCTCCGCGCAAGGTTCCGCAGATCTACCGGATGGCTTGGTTCGCCTTGCTGCCTGCCTTGCTATATGGTTATATGGAAGCTTCGATGAACAGCAACTTTCCGATATACGGCTTACGTTCAGGGCTTAGTGCGGCGGATATCGCGGCATTGCTGCCGTTCTTTGGCATCGGCGGCTTGATTCTTCAGCTCCCTCTGGGCATCCTAAGCGACCGGTTCGGCCGCAAAAAAGTGCTGATGACCGCAGGACTCACCGGCGGACTTCTGTTTCTCGCGGTTCCATTGGCGGGGAATCACTTTATGGCGTTGCTGCTACTGTTCATGGGTGCAGGCGGCTTGGTGGGTTCGTTCTTCTCGTTAGGCCTGGCGTATGCAGCGGATTTGCTCCCGCGTCATTTACTTCCGGTGGCCAATGTGATTGCATCCTTTCATTTTAACTTTGGCAGCATCATTGGCCCGAACCTCGGTGGAGCGGCCATGCAGTTAGGAGCGGCTCCGATGTTGTTTATGCTTCTGGGGTCGGCATATCTGTTGTTTTCCGCATCCGGGCTGGTGTTTCGGCCGGAACGTTACAAAAAAAGCGTAAATATGAACAGGCTGTAATGGATTTTCGTTGATTTTTCCAATACACTAAAGGGTAAGAAAAGGTAATGCAAATTTCATGTTAGTTCAAAAAAGTGAACAACAACTTGAGTACCTCTTAATCGTAAAAGGAGAAATCGGACATGATCAGAGTCAACCACTTGCAGAAATCGGTGGATGGAAATAAGAAGAAGGTGCTTCGCGATATTACCGTCCAGTTTGGTGCAGGGGAAATGATTGGCGTTGTAGGGGCCAGCGGCAGCGGCAAAAGCATGCTCCTTCGTTGCTTGGCGCTGCGAGAGAGTTGGAACCGGGGCGATTATACCTGGAACGGGGATAAAGTGATTGAAGGCGGCGGACGCGGTTCACAGAAATACCGCTCCCAATGCGCCTATCTCGAACAGAACCCTTCCTTGTATCCGGAGAAAACCGCGCTCAAAAATGTCCTGATCGGACAAGCGGGTCAAACTCCGCTTCTGCGCCGACTGACCGGGATGGTACGATCGGACGATTACATGGGCGCCATGGACGAGTTGGAGAAGTACGGCCTGCTGGACAAAGCCCATGTTAAAGCTGGGAAGTTGAGCGGCGGCGAGCGCCAACGTGTGGCTATTTGCCGGGCATTGGTTCATGGGGCTAGCTTCCTGGCGGCGGACGAGCCGGTGATCGGGCTGGATCCTAAGTCGGCAGAACGCGTATTGGAGACGTTAAAGGAGCTGTGCACCCAGCAAAATAAGATCGTTATTACGGCATTGCCGCTGGAATTGGCAGAGCGTTACTGCACCCGGATCTGGGGACTGTCTGAAGGAGAGATCAAGCTTGACGTGTCCGGACGGCGGCTCTCGATGGAAGAGAAACGCCTGATTGATCTGGTATGAAACGAGTGGTGAGTATGTTGACGAAGAGGAGATTATTAGCTTGGGCGGGAGCTTGCCTGCTTCTGATCCTAAGCGGCTGCAGCGTGATCAGCGATCCGAAGTCTTTGATGCAAACGCCGCAGCTCTCCACCGACCGTGCCTCGTTAATCAGCGTCATTAAGGCCGAGCTGAAAGGCGGAGAGATCGTCTCGCCGCGGGACGTCCGCAATATCAGCTCCATTCGCACACCTGACCTGAACAACGACGGGATCAAGGAGGCGGTGGTCTTCTATGAGACGCCTGATGAAGCGGTGCGGATCCACGGCATGATTTTAGAGCATCAGGGCAATTCCTGGGCACTGAAGGTTCGCTTTGACGGCGAAGGCCAGGTCCTTGAAACGTTTGATATTCTGGACTTAAACGGCGACGGCAATTTGGAGATTATCGCTGGTTTCTCCAGCGGCTCCGATGAACTGCAGAAAGGATTAACCGTATATACTTACAATGGCAGTGAAGTCGAGAAGGCAATTGCGTTGCCGTACAACTACTTTATGGTGGACGATTTAAATCAGGATAACATTCCTGATATCACGGTCGTGAACTTAAAACGCGAGCAGTATACGACGGTGACGACGTATCAGTATGATGGATCGTTTAAAGAAATAAGCCATCTGGAACTCGACGATCCGATCAGCGAGTATTATAATGCGGTCAGCGGCAACATTACGCCTAACCTGAAGGGGATTATTCTTGATGCAACGGTGGGAACCCATTCCGCCTTCTCGACGGTGATTGTGATGAAGGACGGGGAGCTTGTTAACCTGTTGCCTTCACAGGATATGACGCTCAAAGGGTATCCGATTCTCAGCGGTGACGTTAACAATGATGGACTGCTGGAAATCGGCATGTTGGAGAAGCCCAAAGGCTGGGAGTATATTTCATTTGATGAAATTCCGTGGCTGTTCTCCTATTACCAGTGGGATGAGAACGAAGGCCTCAAATTCGTCATGCAGCAATACATGGATATGGCTGGACGCTTCTACTTCAACTTCCCGAAAGAATGGCAAGGCAATGTTACGATCGATACGAAGTCCGACAAAAATGAGCACCTCATTTTCGTCAAGATCGATACAAATGAGCCTGTCGCGGAAATCCGCTTCTTTACGCTGTCGGAATGGGAGCGCAATAAAGGAGATTGGGAGCTGCTCGCACGGGATGCCGATAAGGTGATCGGGTTCCTGAGTCATACGGATTTAAAAGTCAACAAAGGCGAGACGGAAATTAAACGTTAAGCCGTTTTTTGAAAGAGGGGGCAACCAAATTGAGCAAAGTGCTGATTTTGGAGGACGAAGAGTCTATCCGTAGTTTTATCGTCATTAACTTGAAGCGGAACGGCTTCGATGTACTCGAAGCGGCGGACGGCAACGAAGCGTTAAGCAAGCTGCAAAGCGTTCCGGACATTGACATCGCGCTCCTCGACGTGATGGTGCCAGGGATTGACGGTTTTGAAGTGTGCCGGCGGATCCGCGAAACGAATGAACGGATCGGGATTATTTTCCTCACCGCTAAAGTGCAAGAGCAGGATAAGGTCTACGCGTTGTCCGTGGGCGCGGACGATCATGTCAGCAAGCCGTTTAGCCCAACAGAGCTGATCGCCCGCATTCAATCCCTGCTGCGCCGGGTGAATGTTTACCGTGAGAGCAGTGCGAAGGTGACGTTTACGTCCGGACCGTTTACACTGGATTTGATCTCCAAGCAATTTAAGAAAAACGGGCAGCTGATTGAACTGACCCCGACGGAGTTTTCGTTGATTCAGTTTTTCCTGGAGAAGGAGAATACCCCGCTTAGCCGTGACGTCCTGTTGGATCACGTCTGGGGCAAGGAATATATGGGCGATCCGAAGATCGTGGATGTGAATATTCGTCGTCTGCGGCAGAAGATTGAAGCGAATCCGTCCGAACCGGCTTTCCTGCAAACCGTGTGGGGGCACGGTTATAAGTGGAAAGGCGAGGGACAATGATCAAGAAAGGGATTGGACGGCAAATCGTCTTACACTATTTCATCGTTGTATTCGTAACCTTGTTTATGGTCGAGGTGATTTTCACATTGGCCATTCGCATGTATTATTACGATACGATCTATAATCACATGTCCAATCACTCGATGTGGGCTTCGGACTACTTCCAGAAGTTCGTCCGATTGAATGCGGAGGGGGATCCGGATTATTTTACGGAAATGCTCCGCACTTTTGAGCTGGATAATACCGAACTGATGATTCTGGATCGCAACGGCGAGGTGAAGGCAAGCACCAATCCGTTCCAAGCTGATAAGGCGATTCAAACCAGCGATGTTCCGCAAGCGTTAGCCGGGAACGTTGGCAAGTGGATCGGGCGGCAACCGACGACCGGCGAGCTGGTGATGGCCGTTTCAAGGCCGCTGCAGATCCAAGGGCATACGCAATACATCGTACGTTACGTCACCTCGATGGAGTCGGTCAATTCCAAGCTGCTGAACTTGACCTTCATGTCGATTGCGGTTTCGGCGGCTGTACTGGCTATCGTTACGTTGTTTAGCATCGGATTGGCGAACTCGATTGTTAAGCCCATTAATAATATTCGTGCCGTATCGGCGCAAATGGCGCGAGGGAAGTTCGATGCGCGAATCAAGGGCAATTACCGTTATGAGCTTGGTGAACTGGCAGCTACCTTGAATTATATGGCCGAGGAGATCGTCCGCAGCAATCAGATCAAGGACGATTTTATCTCATCAATTTCACATGAGCTGCGCACGCCATTGACGGGGATTAAAGGCTGGAGCGAGACGTTAACCTCCGGCGGCTTCGATCCAGAGGAGACGAAGATCGGGATGGGGATTATCGCGAAAGAGACCGATCGTTTGATTGGCCTCGTGGAGGAGATCCTTGATTTCTCGAAGCTGCAATCCAACGAGATGAAGCTGGTAATCGGCGAGGTGAACCTCAAAGAACTGCTTCAAGAGACGATGCTCAACGTTTGGGCCAAAGCGGAACAGAAGCATATTCAGCTGAAGCTTGAGGATAAAGCCGACGGCACCGCCATGGTCAGAGGCGATGGCAATCGTCTGAAGCAAGTGTTCCTCAACGTAGTGGACAATGCGATCAAGTTCTCCCATGAACAAAGCTGGATTCATCTGGTGATTGATCGTATCGATGATGAACGCGTGAAAGTGGATGTCATCGATTCGGGGATTGGCATCAGTGAGGAATATTTAAACAAAGTGAAGGATCGATTCTTCCAGGTGAATCACCAAGGCGGCGGTACCGGGCTGGGGCTGGCGATCAGTCAGCAGTTGGTTGAGCTGCATCATGGGGAAATGGAAATTCAGAGTGAGCTTGGCGTTGGGACAACCGTTTCAGTCATCTTACCGCTGTTAAGCGATACCCGAACGGAAGAAGCTGTAACCGAATCGGAGACAAAACCTTAATAGTGATATAAAAAGAGAGAAAGAAACTTGTGGAGAGAGGGACTTACTATGACACAGCTTATCGATCAACTAGAAACCGCTCAGGGAACGCTTGACATCTCACTGGCAGGCGAAGAGGATTTGGAGACAGTGCAGGAGATATTAGTTGAAGCCGCGACTTGGATGCAAGAAAATGGTGTGAATCAATGGAACCCGCTGCAGTTTACGCCGGAACTGATTCGGTCGTACTTGGCAGACCGTGAAATATACCTGCTGCATGAGTCAGGCGAACCGGTGGCTTTGTTTACGCTGCAGGATTCAGATCCCGATTATTGGGGTGAGCTGAACGTTCCCGGTTACAGTTACCTGCACCGGCTTACGATCCGGTTGTCTTACCGCGGACGCGGGCTGAGCAGTGAAATTTTACGCTATGCAGCGAAACGTTCCAAGGCGCTGGGTCGTCCTGGCATTCGGTTAGACTGCTGGAACCAGAACCCGAAGCTTGTTCAGTTATACGAGGGCTTAGGGTATCAGCTCCAAGGAACGGGCAGCAACAACGGAAGAGAATTTAACTTGTATCAGTTGGACGCTGATATATATGCCCAACTCTAACTTTTGACAATAGCACAGCTAGAAACCAAAGGGACCGCCTCGAAAGATCATCCATGGATTCTTTCGAAGCGGTCCCTTTTGGGTTAGGAGAGCAACCCTTCGGCCCGAAGCCGAGGGGCGTTGTCGTACACTTCTTGAAGCAGACGGGAGGGTTGAGGTCGGCTTGCCGGTTTAGCAAACACGGTTTCGTACGGGGCCACAACGCTGATGTCTCCAGGCTCCGATTTAATGACGGCACCGTCTTTGATGATCGCGCCTTCGCCGATAATCGCCCGCTCAATCTGGACGTTGCGGCCGATTTTCGCGCCCGGCATGATGACGCTGTCCTTGATGCGGGAATACCGGCCAATTTCTGTTCCAGCAAAAATAACTGAACGTTCTACATAGCCTTCGAGTGAACAGTGATCATGAATGAGGGAGGAAGGGGCGGGAGTGTGACGTTTTTTAACCCATCCTTGCATGAGCGGCCGTTCTCGAGTAAACATGGGCCAATCCTCACGATGAAGCTTCCATTCGGAGGATTCAACCAGCAAATCCATATGCGCTTCCCATAGGCTTTGAACCGTTCCGACATCCCGCCAATACCCCTTGAATTCATACGCGTGCAGCGGCTCGCTGCCTGCCAACATTTTAGGGATTAAGTCCTTGCCGAAATCATGACTGGAGTTCGGGTCCGCGGCATCTTCCTCCAACTGGCGCTTTAAGAACTCCCACTCAAACAAGTAAATACCCATGGAGGCGAGGTTACTCGCAGGTTGCGCCGGTTTCTCCGCGAACTCCGTAATCCGGTTGTGTTCATCCTTCGTCATGACACCAAAGCGATGGGCTTCTTCCCAGGGTACTGGCATAACTGAAATCGTTGCTTTGGCCTGGTGACTGAGATGGAAATCCAACATGTGACGGTAGTCCATATGGTAAATATGGTCTCCCGAAAGGATCAGGACGTATTTGGGCGAATGACCGTCGACAAAAGCCATATTCTTGTAGATGGCGTCCGCCGTACCTGTATATTCCTCAACGCCTTCCCGATACGCTGGCAGTAAAGTGATCCCGCCATGCTCGGAGTGCTTCAGCTTCCATGGTTCTCCTTCACCGATGTGCTCATGGAGCGAAGCCGCTTCGTATTGCGTCAAAACCCCGATCGTATCAATTCCGGAGTTGACGCAGTTGCTGAGAGGAAAATCGATGATCCGGTAATGTCCGCCAAAATGCACGGCCGGTTTCGCCTGCTTGGTGGTCAGCGGAGATAATCGTCGCCCCTCTCCGCCGGCAAGAAGCATTGCAATACAGTCCTTTTTCCTCATTTCATTTCCCTCCCGCATGTTTTGGTCTGTGTGGCACATACATTAGGATATAATGTAGATGAAATAAAATATGGAAAATATCCGAAAGTAATACATCTTTTTGATGTAAATACTGAAATTTTTTTTGAATTTCTAAAAATAATTGACGTTCTTTCATTTGGTGTAAAGGTGGTGACAGATTTGTTTGATGCCAGGACCGAATCAGCATGGGCTTCCGCCGTATCTCCCACGGATATTTATTTGTTCCGCGAGGGGACATTGTATCAAAGCTACCGCACGTTTGGCGCCCATCCCGTAACCGAAGGGGGAAGACGTGGAGTTCGCTTTACTGTTTGGGCCCCGAATGCATGCCAAGTCGCCGTTGTCGCCGACTGGAACGGTTGGAAAGGGACGCGTGATGTACTATATAAGATACCCGATTCGGGAATTTGGACTCGCTTTTTTCCGGATGTTCCGGTTGGAAGTTTTTACAAGTATGCTTTAACCGGACCGGATGGTAAGACCCGCTTAAAGGCAGATCCCTATGCTTTTTATGCGGAAGTGCGGCCGAAAACAGCTTCCATCATCACGGAATTGGACAACTACATCTGGGGAGATGAGAAGTGGATTCAGAACCGCAGCGCACCTTACGCACGGCCGCTCAACATTTATGAGCTTCACTTCGGGACCTGGCGGCAAAAGACTGACGGCTCGTTTTATACATACCGAGAGATGGTGGATTTGCTAATCCCCTACGTCAAAGAGATGGGGTACACGCATATCGAAATCATGCCGCTCTGTGAGCATCCGTATGATTTATCATGGGGATATCAAGCGACCGGTTATTTCGCCCCAACCAGCCGGTATGGGGAACCGCAGGATTTAATGTATTTCGTGGATTGCTGTCATCAGGCTGGGATTGGCGTGTTGCTCGATTGGGTGCCGGGCCATTTTACGAAAGATGATCACGGATTACGTCTATTTGACGGAACGCCCTTGTTCGAGTATGCCGATCCGGCCAAAGCGGAGAAACCCGGATGGGGGACCCTTAGTTTTGATTTCAGTAAACCCGAGGTGCGTTCTTTTTTGATCTCCAGCGCGATATATTGGCTTGAAAAGTATCATTTCGACGGGCTGAGAGTCGACGCCGTGACCAGCATGATTCGTTACGATTTCGAGAAGCCGTCCTGGGCGGCGGCACGTAACGAAAAGGGCGGTACCGAAAATCTGGAGGCGATCGAATTCTTACGGCAGCTCAACACGGCAGTCTTCCGTTATTTTCCGCATGCTTTGATGATGGCGGAAGAATCTAGCGCGTGGCCGTTAGTGACCGCCCCTGCGCATCAAGGGGGGCTTGGCTTTAATTACAAGTGGAATATGGGGTGGATGAACGATACGTTGGATTATTTTGAGACGCCGTTCCGCGAGAGACCTCACCGTCATCACTTGCTAACGTTCCCGATTTGGTACGCCTATTCGGAGAATTTTACGCTGCCGCTCTCCCATGACGAGGTGGTACACGGCAAAAAATCACTGCTGGACAAAATGCCGGGCACCTACGAGCAAAAATTCGCCGGCCTTCGCCTGTTACTCGGGTATCAGCTGACCACTCCAGGGAAAAAACTGTTATTTATGGGTGGAGAATTTGGCCAATTTATCGAATGGCGTGATCAAGGGGAGCTGGATTGGTTCCTGTTGGATTACGAGTCACATCGGCAGATCCATGGGTATTGCCAGGCGTTGAATCACTTTTATTTGCAAGAGCCGTCGCTGTGGGAGCAGGATCATGAACCTGAGGGATTTCAGTGGATCATTCCGGATGATGATCTGCAAAGTGTCATTGGGTATGTGCGAAAAGGAACGCGGCCGCAGGAGCTGTTGCTAGTGCTGCTGAACTTTCTGCCGGAGGAGCGGAGGGAGTATCGTGTTGGCGTCCCTTTGCCTGGACGGTACGAGCTTGTCTTTAACAGCGATGATGTTCGATTCGGCGGGTTCGGCTGCCCACAGCCCAAGCTGCAATTAAGCGAAAAAACGGCTTGGAACGGCAGGCCCCAAAGCCTGACCGTTACGCTTCCTCCGCTGAGCATGACCGTGTGGAAGCGTCAAGCGCCAAGAAGGAGGGTGAAACGATGAAGATTTTGTTTGCTGCGGCCGAAGTCGCACCGTTTATCAAAACCGGAGGCTTGGCTGACGTGATTGGGGCACTGCCAAAGGCACTGATTGAAGCGGGCCATGATGTGCGGGTCATCATGCCAAGATATCGCGAGCTGCCGCAAGTTTACCGTGAGCGTCTGCATCATCTTGGCACCGGTACGGTTCCGGTGGGATGGCGGAAGAAGTATGGCGGCATTTCCCGGCTGGACTGGGAAGGGGTTCCCGTGTACATGATAGATAACGAAGACTATTTTGGCAGAACAGGGATTTATGGTCATTGGGATGACGGCGAGCGGTTCGCGTACTTGGATCGGGCGGTGCTGGAGCTGCTTCCCCTTACCGGGTTTATGCCGGATATTATTCATTGCCATGACTGGCATACGGCGATGATCCCGCTCTTGTTAAAGGAGCATTACCGCGATCGGCACGAATACCGGAATATTCGAACCGTTTATACCATACATAACTTGTTATACCAGGGGATTTTTCCGAAAGAGATTCTGGGAGATCTGTTGGGACTCCCTTGGGACTATTTCACACCGGACGGCGTCGAGTATTATGATCAAGTCAGCTTTATGAAAGCCGGCTTAGTCTACGCCAATCATGTGACGACGGTCAGTCCCACTTATGCGGAAGAGATCAAGACCGAGCACTACGGTTATGGGCTGGACGGCCTGCTTCGCTCGATCAGCGGTCGGTTGTCAGGCATCGTAAACGGGATCGATACCCGACTATATGATCCGGAGACCGATCTGGAGCTATTCGCCCGTTACAGTCGCAATTTGGGACAGAAACGCGCCAATAAACCGGTGCTTCAGCGGGAGCTGGGCCTGCCGGAAGCACCGGATACGCCGCTGATCTCGATGGTTACTCGTCTGGTCGAGCCGAAGGGGCTGGATCTGGTCATTCGGGTGTTAGATGAATGGCTTAGCACAGACGATGTGCAATTTGTGTTGCTTGGCACCGGGGATCCCGCCTATGAAGATTGGTTTCGGGAAGCGGCATGGCGTCATCCCGGGAAGCTTTCGGTCCAAATCAAGTTCAGCGATGCGTTATCTCGGCGCATCTATGCCGGCAGCGACATCTTCCTAATGCCATCGCGGTTTGAGCCTTGCGGCATCAGCCAGCTGTTGGCGCTGCGATACGGCACAATCCCCGTTGTAAGAGAAACCGGCGGCCTCAACGATACCGTGCGTTCCTATAATGAATTTACAAGCGAAGGCAACGGCTTCACCTTCCATAACTATAACGCGCATGATATGTTGTACACGCTTCGCCGGGCGGTGTCGTTCTACCGCCAGCCTGAGCATTGGCATCGGATAACAGCAAATGCATTCGCCGGTGATTACGGCTGGGATGCATCGGCAAGACAATATATTCACATTTATGAGAGCCTAAAGAAATAGCGGACGAGTCGCTCGTCCGCTTTTTGTCATTATTTTTGAATGTGCCGATACAAAATGCGGAAGCCGTAAGGATCCAGGGAAATGCTCATGACCCCGTTCGTTGGTGTCACGGCTTCTTCGGTAAGGGCGTCCCGCCAATCGCTCGTTTGCATCGGATGGGTGAGGGTGACAGGCTTGGGGGTATTGTTCATCCACACGGTAAAATGCATCTTCTCATCCATTCGTTCGTATACGATACACGGATCCCCTGGTTCCGCGTGCAGAAACCGAAAATGACCGTGACGAAGCGCCGGATGCTGCTTTCGCAGCCTAATCATCAGCTTGTAGAAATCATACAGCTCACGATCCTGCTTGTTGTGATCCCACTCCATGCACTTCCGGCAATCCGGATCCCCGTCGCCAGTTAGACCGATCTCATCGCCGTAGAACATGCAAGGCGTTCCAATATACGTAAACAGAAACACCACGCAGAGCTTGAGCTTGCGCTTGTCGCCGCCGACACGGGTCAGCAGGCGAGGGGTATCATGGCTGCCCAGCATGTTGAAGATCACTTCATTCGTTTGATGCGGATATCGCATGATCAGCGCACCCATCTCATCGGAAAAGGCCGCCCCGTCTACACCGCCGTTAAAAAACTCCAGCACTTTATCCGCAAAGGGGTAATTCATCACGGAATCAAATTGATCCCCCAGCAGCCAGTTCAAGGAATCGCTCCATACCTCACCAATCAGATAAGCTTCCGGGTTCGCTTGTTTGACGACCTGACGGAATTCCCGCCAGAACGAATGATCTATTTCATTGGCGACGTCAAGCCGCCAACCGTCCAACTTGATCTCCTTAATCCAATATTCGGCGACTTCAAGTAAATACTTTTTTAGTTCCGGGTTGGCGGTATTAAATTTCGGCATGTTGGGGAAGAACCCAAACGTATCATACGTCGGGATCCCGTTCTCTACCCTCGCCGGGAACTGGTTGACATGAAACCAACCGGCATACGGGGAGGCTTCACCATGTTTGAGGACGTCCTGGAATGGAGGAAAATGCTCCCCGCAATGATTAAAGACCGCGTCCAACACGACCCGGATCCCACGCTGATGACATTGCTCCACCAACTCCCGCAGCAAGTCGTTGTTTCCAAAATGAGGATCAACCTGTTTATAATCCACGGTGTCGTATTTATGGTTGGATGGAGCCAAAAAAATCGGAGTAAGATATATCGCTGTGATACCTAGGTCGGTCAAATCGTCCAAGTGGTCAATGATCCCCTGCAAATCGCCGCCAAAGTAATTTTCACGGGTCGGCTTGCCTCCCCAGGCTTCAACTGGCTTGGGATCATTGGAGGGATCTCCGTTGGCGAACCGCTCCGGCATAATCTGATAGAAGACCGCTTGCTTTGCCCATTCCGGCACTCGGACTACTTCGTTCTCATGAATATACGGAAATTCAAAGCATTCCCCCGGCGGTTGAGGAGCCTCCGATTGAATGCCTGTGTCCAGCAGGTACACCGTTTCAGTTCCCGCCGTAAGCTTAAAGGCATAAGAAAGACGTTTGAACTTGGGACGCACCGCGACCTCCCAATAGTCGAACATGCGATCATGGGCCGTTTTTTCCATCGGCAGCTCCTGGTAGGTTCCCGTCCAATCGTATTTGTCCCCGGTCATGGCCATCACCTGCTCCACATCATCCCGTTTCGTCCGGATGCGAAGATGGATCGTCGATGAGTCATAGGCATACGCCCATTTGTCCCGGGGCACGTGGTAGAGCGCTTCAAGCAGCACAGATTGGCGCCTCCTCTCGTAAATCGCTAGGGTTGTGATGATGTTCATTATTCCCCAAGGCAGCAAGGAGCATGAACCAAATGGGTAACATAATTCAGATTTGAATTGACCAAAGTATGATAAATAAGATTTACGAGGTTTTAAAGGGCAGTTCTGTGAAAACTTTTGAATATCATGAAAATTGTTTTGCATATATATGCATTCTGATTTATAATTAGCCCAGTAATCATCGTCGTGTGATAAAAAGAAAAGCAGAATAGGAGAGAAAAGCATGAAAAAATGGGGCATGTTATTCATAGCGGTCTTGATGGTGACTATGGTGCTGGCCGCTTGTGGTCAGGAAAAAAATAACAGCGGCAACGCGGCAAACAACGCCGGTCAAGCTGCGAACCAAAATGAGACTCAAGCAGGTGGGGATCAAACCGAACCGGCTAAGAAACTGATCGTAGGCATGAGTGCGGACTTCCCGCCATATGAGTTCCACATCAAGAACGACCAGGGTGAAGACGAAATTGTTGGTTTTGACGTAGAAATCGCTAAGGAAATCGCCAAGGATCTGGGCGCGGAGCTGGAGATCAAGGATATGCTGTTCGACTCCTTGCTCAACGAACTTTCTAGCGGGCGTGTAGATCTAGTTATCTCCGGATTAAGTCCAAAACCAGAACGCGCTGAGCAAATCGATATGTCGAAAATTTACTACACTGCAGAACAAGCCATTGTGACGCGTGAAGCTGACAAAGATAAATACTCCACTATGGAATCGCTGGAAGGTGCAAAAATCGGGGTACAAAAGAGCTCGATCCAGGAAGATATGGCGAAGGAAATTCCAAACGCCAAGCTGACCTCGCTGGCTAAAATCAATGACATCATTATGCAACTGACTTCGAACCGTGTAGATGCTGCGATATTGGAAGGACCGGTAGCCAAAGCATTTGTGAAGAACGTCAAAGGCATCGTTATTACGGATGCTAAACCTGAGACGGAAGATGAAGGTTATGTTGTTGGTGTCAAAAAAGGCAATAAAGAATTGTTGGATCAAGTGAATGCGACGCTGGATCGCCTGATGAGTGACGGAAGCATCGACAAGTTCGTCACAGAAGCTACTGAACTCGCAGAGAAATAATACGACACTGATCCATCTTTGCAGAAAATAGCGAGTCCTATCGCTATTTTCTGTTTTTTTGCTTGAAGAGTCCTACTTTAGGCTGGGAGGAATGAACATTTTATGGATTTGATTTCAATGTTTATTGAGTACCGGACTTATTTTCTTACCGGCATTCAGTACACACTTCTGTTAGCAGCCATTGGTGTGTTGTGCGGATTCATTCTAGGGTTAATCGTGGCCCTCGTCCGGATGTCTCCCTGGGGGATCCTCCGGTTTATTGGGCATGCGTGGGTTGAATTTCTGCGGGGGACCCCGATGTTAGTTCAGCTCTTCATTATTCATTATGGTTTTTCTACGATGTTTGGCATTAATTTTTCGCCGATTGAATCCGGTTCAATTACGCTTTCGATCAACAGTTCAGCTTATCTGGCAGAAATTTTCCGCGCCGGGATTCAAGGTGTGGACCGTGGACAAGGAGAGGCGGCTCGTTCCTTGGGGATGACTAAAGGGATGACGATGCGCCACATCATCATTCCTCAGGCAATCAAATCGGTACTCCCTGCCATTGGCAACGAGTTTGTGACCATTATCAAGGAATCATCGATCGTTTCTATTATCGGGATTACGGAATTGATGTTCCAATCCGGCGCGATTGTGGGCATCACCTATGACGGAATGACGCCATACTTGATTGTTGCTATTCTGTACTTTATTCTGACATTCACGCTGTCTCGGATTTTGGGCGTGTTCGAAAGGAAGTTGAAGACCAGTGATCACCGTTAAAGGTTTGCATAAAAAATTTGGCCAACTCCATATTTTGCGCGGGATCGATCTGGAAATCTCCAAAGGCGAAGTTGTCGTCGTTATCGGTCCGAGTGGATCGGGGAAGAGTACGTTTCTTCGTTGCTTGAACCTGTTAGAGGTTCCGACCGAAGGGGAGATCACCTTTGAAGGAGCTTCCATCACTGCCAAAGGCCATGACATCAATAAAACCCGCGAGAAAATGGGCATGGTGTTCCAGCACTTTAATCTGTTCCCGCACAAGACCGTAATCGACAACATTACGCTGGCCCCTATTCGCGTTAAGAAGCTCGATAAAAGCAAAGCGGAAGCAATCGCCATGGATCTGCTTCGCACGGTTGGACTGGAGGATAAGAGAAACGCCTATCCGGCGCAGCTCTCCGGCGGTCAGAAGCAGCGGATTGCGATTGCCCGCGCATTGGCCATGGAGCCGCATGTGATGCTGTTTGATGAGCCAACGTCGGCTTTGGACCCGGAGATGGTCGGAGAGGTGCTTGACGTCATGAAGAACCTGGCTGAGCGGGGCATGACGATGGTTATCGTTACGCATGAGATGGGATTTGCCCGTGAGGTAGGTGACCGCATCCTGTTTATGGATCAAGGCGTCATTTTGGAGCAAGGTACGCCGCAAGAGGTGTTTGGGGCGCCAAAGCATCAGCGGACGCAGGACTTTTTAAGCAAAGTATTATAAATTTGAGGGACCGTCCGAGGACTTCGGGCGGTTTTTTTGTCCTTTGGAGTTCGAACGTACGCTCTAAGTTTACACGCTTTTTACTATTAAACACAAAAATGTAACCAGTCCAGTCAAGGGATTCCGCCGTTTGGTGGGATTTACCTGGCCTATTGGTTACAAAATTGTGATATATTGAGTAGGCCGAAACCTGAACTTGAGGTGCGGGGGACGAAAGATGAAAGCAGAAGCGGTCACGCTGACTGTTTTCTTGGGGTGAAGCGTATCGAGGCGATGCGCCGGGAATGATCCTTTTTCCCGAATCCGACAACTAACTCCGCAGGCGCAGTAAAAAGGAGGGCAATTCACTTGAATACTCGTATTTGGTCTAAACTTGCAGCAACGGCGCTGATTGCCGTAAGCCTTACGATTCCGATGCAGACGATATCCGTCCATGCAGACGCGGTACATAAAGCCGTGGAAGGAGATACATTTTATCTTCTTGCCAAAAAATATGGCGTAGACATGAATAAACTCATGGCTGCCAACCCATCCATCAATCCAAGTAATATATACGCTGGATTGAAAATCACCATTCCGGGCGTCCAGACGCAATCGACAGGAGTAGCTTCTGCTGCTCCGGCGAAGAAGGAAAATGCGGCGACGACAACCGCATCCGCTTCCAAGCTGAAAGTGATGTCCACTGGGAACGTGGTTGAAGCGTGGGGGAAAACCTTTACTTACTCGAAAACGATTAATGTGAAAGCTTCGGCGTATTCGGCATCCGCTAGCGAGAATGGAAAATGGGGAGCGGTTGACTACTTCGGCAACCCGCTGAAGCTGGGCACCATCGCGGTTGATCCCAAGGTCATTCCGATGGGCACGAAGGTGTTGGTAACCGGGCATAACCATGATGGGCTGCCGGATCAAGCTTTTGTAGCTACGGCTACTGACCAGGGGGGAGCTATCAAAGGCAATCGGATCGATATCTTTATTCCAGGCAGTGCGGCAAATGCGAAAGCGTTTGGGTTCCAAGATGTGACGCTTTACGTATTAAATTAAACATGAGGTGTAGATCAAAAAGCCGGTCAGGATATGTCCTGGCCGACTTTTTGGTTTTGCTGGCAAATGGCCGATTCATACGGGTCAGCGGTATTTGGTCGTATGCAGCAGCTCAGAAAGATCAACGAATTGATACCCTTGTGCCTGCAGGGCGTCGATGATCTTCGGCAAAGCTTGAATGGTGCCGGTTAAGTCGGAGCCGACGCCGCCGCCTGAATGTTGAAGGATGATCGAGCCGGGGCCCGCCGTACTCATCACATTGGAGAACACCTTCTTTTCGTCGATCCCTTTCCAATCCTGGGAATCCACATTCCAATTTACGAGGGTGTAACCGTTCTTCTTCGCCCATTGGACCTGTTCTTCCTTAATTTCTCCATAAGGCGGCCGAATCAATTGGGGACGATATCCAACGACGTTCTGAATAATTTTCTCCGTGCGTAAAATCTCGCTCTGGAACTGCTTAATGGAGCGGTTACGGAAGTTCGGATGACTATAGGAATGGTTGCCGATGAGGTGGCCTTCGTGACTCATCCGCCGCAACAAGCCGGGAAACTTCTTTGCTCGCGCCCCAACCACAAAGAAGGTGGCTTTGACCCCTTTGCGGTGAAGTACGTCTAAAATTTGCGGTGTAAACCGCGGATCCGGCCCATCATCGAAGGTCAGCGCAATCTGCTTCACCTCCGGTCCCCGGAAGATGAAGGTTTCTGAATATTTGCGGCGCAGTTCACCAAGATCGGCTGACGTGGTACCTGCAGGTATGAATGTATCCTTATTGTCCGCCTGATTCCCCTGAGATGTTGGGCCCCTAAGTTCGAGATCGCGTGCTGTGTCGGCTTTAACAGGATACAGTTGAGTCCCGCCTGCCATGACCAGAGAAGCGGTCATACAGCAGACCAGAACTTTCTTCAGCTGTATAAGCAATGTGAAGTCCCCCTTCAATCCGAAAACTGTACATGTTCCCTAGTATCCCCTAACTTTGCAAAGATCATAATGGACGGTGCAAAATCGCGCAGATTACTGCCTATGACCAGTTGTGAGAGATGTCACAGACGAACCCGTTAAAAACATGCATCCTTTGATGAAGTGTAATCAAATGGATGGGGGGAGCTTATGGCAATCGTAGTGGCGAACAAAGAAATATCACCAGGGGTGTTCAAACTGTCGGTACAAGGGCGATTTACGGGAAAAATCGGGCAGTTCTACATGTTGCGCGCCGGGGAACGCTACCCGTTACTGTCCCGACCGATCAGCATCTTTGATCTTGAAGAGGATCGGCTGGATTTCTTGATCCAGGTTGCGGGAGAAGGGACGACTCGGTTGTCTGAACTGAAGCCGGGCGACCGCTTGACCTTGGATGGGCCGTTTGGGAACGGGTTTCCGTCGCTTGTGGGAAGGATTGCCTTTGTAGGTGGCGGTATCGGAATTGCTCCGTTCTATTACGCGCTGAGGGAAGCACCGCAGGCGGACGTATATCTCGGCTTCAGCCGTGAGCCGTATATGGTAGAGGAATTCCGTACTTTAGCCCGCGGTAACGTGACGGTGGATGTCGGCGGCTCGATTCTAGAGAAAGTGGATTTTCGCGCGTACGATACGGTGATCGCTTGCGGACCTCATCCGATGCTGCATGCCGTGCAGCGCAAACAGGAGGAAATCGGAGGTCAGGCGAAGGTATACGTCTCCTTAGAGAATCGGATGGCGTGTGGAATCGGCGCATGCCTTGTCTGCAGTTTGAAATGCAGAGATGGCCGGAAGAAGGCTTGCGCGGATGGGCCGGTATTTTTGGCGGATGAGGTGGTGTTCGCATGACGGATTTATTGTGCCAAATCGCCGGCGTTTCCTTTAAAAATCCGATTGTGATGGCCTCTGGAACGTTTGGCTTCGGGAAGGAATATGGTGCAATTTACGATATCAATCAACTCGGCGGGTTGTCAGGCAAAGGACTGACGCTGCATCCGAAGGCAGGGAACGAAGGCGTTCGCGTAGCTGAGACGGCATCGGGGATGTTAAACAGCGTGGGATTGGAGAATCCGGGCATCCACGCTTTCCTGCGTGAAGAATGTCCGAGATGGGAGCAGCTGAACTTGGTTCGGATCGTAAACCTGGGCGGAAATACAATCGAAGAGTATGTGGAAGGCGCGAGGCTTATCGATGAGGATGAAGCTTGGCGGAGACGAGAAGGCAGAACTGCAGTGGATATGATCGAGCTGAACATTTCCTGTCCAAATGTCAAAGCCGGGGGCATGGCGTACGGGATCAAAACGGAGATCGCCCGTCAGGTCGTTCGAGAGGTTCGAGCAGCAACGACGCTGCCGCTGATCGTGAAGCTGTCGCCGAATGCCGAGGATATCGTAGGTATGGCGGTGATGTGCCAGGAGGAACAGGCGGATGGCGTCTCGCTGATCAATACGTTTTCGGCGATGAAAATCGATATCTCCAAGCGGCGGAGCGTGTTCGATAATCTGTATGCGGGTCTGTCCGGCCCGGCAATTAAGCCAATCGCATTGCGGATGGTGCATCAAGTCTGTCAAGCCGTCACCCTGCCGGTGATGGGGATGGGCGGCATCAGCAGCGCAGAGGACGTCATTGAGTTTATTATGGCCGGCGCAGCCGTTGTTCAGGTGGGGACACATAACTTCGTGCATCTTCGAGCGGGAGAGCAGCTAATCACTGACCTTACGGCCTGGATGCAGGCGGAAGGGGTTCAGACCTTGGACGAAATCCGCGGAATCCTTTAAAATAAAGGGCATACTGCAAGTGGAAGGAGCTGCGGAAATTGGCTTTTGAAGATATTAGGCTGGAAGCGATTCCGGTTGGCCGCGATTTACTGCTGCTAATGACTGGAGGCGTTTCCCATATCGGAGCGGCGTCCACCGCTTATCAAGCAGGGGGAGACATCGAAGTATTGACCTCTGCCGTACCGGGGCATAAAGAACACACCTTAACCGAGGGCTATGCCCGCCGCGCATCCAAGGCGCTTGGTCGAACTGTTACCGTGGTCATGGGAATTCATTACGACAATTTAAGCAAAGAAGAAATTAGGGAGATTGCCAAGAAAACCTCCGAAATGCTGGATCAATATTTACAGGAGCAGCAAGGGAATGGAGTGGATCCCCAATGAAGACAACGGACCAGGCGAAATTTCGCCGCAAAGCGTTGCCCGTGCCTGAAGCCCAGGCGATCGTTCTGCCGTACGCCAAGGAGATCGAATCGGAGATAGTTCCCTTGCCGGAGGCGTTAGGACGAATATTGGCGGAGCCGGTAACTGCGCCTCATGCCTATCCACATTTTCGGCGTTCAGGGATGGATGGGTTCGCCATTCTGAGCGAAGATACGATGGGTTGTCATACCGATCATCCGGTCTATTTGGAAGTTGTCGACGAGATTCCTGCTGGCTCTGTTCCCAACGTCAAATTAAAACCAGGACAAGCCGCCCGAATCATGACCGGGGCGAAAGTACCCGATGAAGCGGACGCCGTGGTAATGTTTGAGATGACTGAGGCCGTGACTCGGGAAGGTAAGCCTTATATCCAATTGATTCGTGAAATTGAATCCGGGAAGAACATCACGCCGGTGGGTCTTGAGCTGTCGGAGGACGATGTGATTCTTGAGCCTGGCCGCAGGTTGTCCGCTGGTGAACTGTCGGTGCTGGCGACGTTTGGCATTCACCGCGTTCCGGTGAAGAAACGGCCGCAGGTTGCTGTCTTCTCCACCGGCTCGGAGCTGCTGCGCATCGATGAACCGCTTCAGGACGGTCGTATCCGTAACAGCAATACCTATATGTTGTATAGTCAAATTATCGAAGCGGGCGGCGAACCGATACTATTTGAAGCAATCGAGGACGATTTGGCCCAGGCAAAGGCGCAGGTGGAAGCAGCGATCGCCAAGTATGATCTGGTCGTAACCACCGGCGGTGTGTCTGTAGGTGATTATGATATCATGGCCGACCTGTTGTCGAGCGACAGCGTGGAGATGTTGTTCAACAAAGTTACGATGCGGCCAGGCAGCGTCACGTCTGCCGCAGTGAAGGATGGCAAGCTATTGTTCGCTTTGTCTGGCAATCCCGGGGCTTGCTTTGTGGGCTTCGAGCTGTTTGTGCGTCCGGCAATTGGTCGGATGATGGGGGTCGCGAAGCCGTTTTTACCTGAGTTCACCGCTGAACTCGCCCGTTCTTACACAAAGATCAACAACTTTACCCGGTTCGTCCGCGGCCGGTTGGAGGTGCGGGAAGGCAGGCTCTTCGCAATTCCAGCGGAGCTGGATGAATCGGGCGTAATGATCACGATCAAGGACAGCGACGTACTAATCGTGATTCCTCCTTCTAACACGGAGATGCAGGCAGGCGAGCGGGTGACCGTACTGAAGCTGCCAGGCAGCGATTTCTAATGGAATGTGTTCATAGGAAGGACGAGGGAGGAAACGGGCGTGGCACCGGTAGTACAAATCGTCGGTTATAAAAACAGCGGAAAAACAACGCTTATCACCCGGTTGGTGAAGATATTTAATGATATGAATCTTCGCGTAGCTGTCATCAAACATGACCTGCACGGTTTCGAGGCCGATCGAGAGGGAACGGATTCGTTTCGTTTCCGAGCGGCAGGAGCAGCGGCGGCGGCGATTACTTCGCCATGGCGAACGGCCGTGTTCGAGGAGCAGGAAACACCGCTTGTTCAGCTGATTGAGCATTTTGCTCAATATGATTTGATTCTGGTTGAAGGCTTTAAGTGGGAAAGGTATCCGAAAATGGTCTTGTTGCGATCCACAGAGGATGAGCCGTTGATCGAGGAACTGCAGCAAGTCATCGCTGTTGTTCAGAAGGAGGCGGACTTCTCCGCCAACTCGTCGGGGCCCCGGCGGTTTCAGCGGGATGAGATCGAGCAAATGGCAGGGTACATCCGACATAACTGGATGTAGGCGGAGCGACAAAAGGACTTCCCTTCGTTGAGAAGGGAAGTTCTTTTGTTATATACCTAATGCTATCCGCTGACCCGGCGCTCAATCGCCTCGGACATCGTCTTATCCGTCAGATGGGCATACACCTCGGTCGTTTCAGTCGAGGCGTGACCGAGTTGCTCTTTGGTCTTGTAGATATCATTTTGCAAATAATAGTCGGTGGCGAAGGAATGCCGCAGCTTATGCACCGTCAGGTACGGCTTGCCGAAACGTTTTGCGTACTTGATGATCATCGCTTGGATCGCGCGTTTCGTCATCCGTTTGCCTTCTTTCTGTCCATTGGGGATGGCTACGAACAGGGCTTTCTCCCGCTTGGGTGTACGGTATCGTGATGTACGAAGCGTCAGATAGGCGGCTATATCGTCTCTGCATTGCTCTCGGAAGTACACCGGCGTTTTGAACGACTCGTCATTGTTACCTTTCCGGTATACATAAACCAGCTTATTCGCCAGATCCAAATCATCGATGTTCAGGTTAACGACCTCAGAGACGCGTAATCCGGAGTTCAGAATCAAGCTGGCGATGCAGGCGTCGCGTTCTTTGTTCTGCTCATACGCATAAAGCGCCTGTTTATTATCTGCTACATCCCGCCCATATCCTTCGGCGATGTAGGCAATAAATTCGGTTAACTCGTCTTCTTCCAAAATTTTGCCTTTAAGTTTAGCCGCGGTATCCTTCGGTTTATGGATCCGTTTAATCTCTACCTTCGCCATAATGTTTCGTTTTAACAACGGGTAGAAGTTCTCGTCTTCGGCAATTTGGCTGAGATAGTGGAATAACGAGCGTAAGGAAGACATTTTTCGCGATACCGTAATTTTGGAGTTCGTGCTTTCGGTTCGTGTGGTTAAGTAAAGACGATAACCCACAATGCTCTCCATATGCAGAATCTCCAGGTCGTGAAGGGTCACCTGGTCGTTCGTCTGCGCGGCAGTTAAGCCTTCGGCTCGAAGCCAGCTGAAGAACTGTTCGTAATCCCGTACATACTCTAAAAGTGTAGAAGGGGAGAGGTCCGGCAGCTTGTAATCAATGAACTGCTGCACGAACCAGGGCATGGATACGACCTTCTCATCCAATTTCTTGCGGTCGATCGCTTTTTGAATTTGCATAGAGGCACCTCCTGATTGGCTGACTTAGCAGTGAGATCCACGGACATAGAAAATATAATCGGGCTCCCCGTGCGTTTGCGGTACCTCACGGATCTCTACGTCTCCGAACGCCTCCTTGAGCCGAAGGGCGAAATCCGGGGAAGGGGTAGCACTCCAGAAGGAGAGGCAGCCGCCGGGACGCAGCCGGCTTTGCAGCGCCGCCAGACCGGCTTCATCGTATAATGAAGCGTTGTCGTCAAACACTTTCCAATCCGGACCGTTGTCAATGTCCAGACAGATCAGATCAAAGGTCTCCATCGTTTCTCGAATCCAGGCGACCAGATCTGCATGAATCAACCGTGTTCTCGGATGCGTTAAGGCACGATCGTTCACATGCGCCAACACGGCCTGGTTCCATTCTATTACCTTGTCTTCAATCTCCACTACGGTTGCTTCCTTTACGCGCGGATCGAGAAGGGCTTCCTGCAGCGAGAATCCAACCCCTAAGCCGCCGATCAGCACCTTCTCGGGGGAGGGCACGAGTTCTAACGCGCGGCGGACCAGCAAGCGCTCAGACTCACCGTTATACGTCGCCATCAGAAAGGTGCCGTTGCTGATAATCTCGAACTCCTCGCCGCGACGTTGGAGTTGAATTTCCCCACGGGGGGATTGGGCACGTTCGATGATTTCAACAGGCAAATCGATATGATTCATCAGAGCAACCTCCTGTAAGTTGACGCAAGAAATATTATGTTAACTATATGCCGCGCTATTCCGATTTTAATTTCATCAGTTCGTGATTAAATTTTTGCAACAAAGCAGCAAACGACACGGTGTCTTCCGAAGGCCAGTCTTCAAGCAGTTCTTGAATCCGCGCTAACCGGTTGGCCTTGTAAGTTGTAAACTCCTTCAGGCCGAGCTCCGTGATCTCCATGAAGAAGGCGCGACGATCCGCTGGATCCGGGATTCGTCGGACATAGCCTTTATGTTCCAAAGCCGCTGCTTGGCGGCTGACGGTTGAGATGTCTAATTGAAATTCTTCGGCCAAAGCTTTGACACCTACCGCACCTTGATCATGGATCCGATGTAGTAACAGATATGCGGCACGGTCTAAATTCCCGTTTTTGCGGGAAGCCGTTACAGTGGTCATCCGTCGATAAAGGATGGCGAGTTCCAGTTCGATTGCTTCTAGTGATTTGTCATCCATAATTTTAAATACCTCACAGCCAGATAGGATATTTTTATCGTATCATAGAATGGAGAGGAAATTAAATGAATGCGGGCTGCCTGAACAGAAAGCGCTTTTATGCATTCAAGCAATTGACAACAATTTATATAGTTGTATAATACAATTACATGAGGGGGATAACCATGCAAGCGCATGAGATCATGATCAAACACGTTTACAAAGTCAAAGAGACCGATACGGTACGTTCTGTGATTGAACGATTCATGGAATACCGGATCAGTGGACTTCCGATCGTTAATGAACGCAATGAGATCGTGTCCTACATTAGTGATGGCGATATTATGCGTTACATCGGTAAACATCGCGACGTTGTGGTAGATTCAATTTATTACGTTGCTGTGTTTAAAGGAGACCATGAAGATTTTGAACAGCGTGTACGGCGCCTGCTTGATCTCAACGTCATGGAAATCGGGAAGAAGAAAGTTTACACCGTGCCGTGGGATGAGGAAATTGAGAACATTGCGGCGATCTTAGGGAAGAAACAGATTAAGAAGCTCCCGGTCGAACGCAACGGAGTGCTTGTTGGAATTATCAGTCGGGGAGATGTGATCAGGCATTCCTTTAAATCATTTTTATAACCCGGGAAAGGAGTCTTTATGTCATCATCAAACACCATTCAGTACGCAGAAACGAAGGAGCGTTTAGAACTCGAGCAGGCGAGTCTTATCAAACAACCCAAGGCCGTTTGGGCTGTTTTTTTTGCCGCGATCATCGCTTTTATGGGCATCGGATTGGTTGATCCGATCCTGCCGGCGATCGCGAACAGTTTGAACGCAACCCCCAGCGAGGTGACGTTACTGTTCACCAGCTATAATGCTGTCATGGCAGTCGCAATGTTAATTACAGGCACACTTTCTTCACGCATTGGCATGAAATGGACCTTGCTTTCTGGCATCATTTTGATCGCGGTCTTCTCCGCGCTTGGCGGATTAGCTGGTAATGTCTGGACAATCATCGGATTGCGCGGCGGCTGGGGACTTGGAAACGCCTTGTTTGTCGCTACCGCCTTGTCGGCCATCGTCACATTATCCGGCAGCGGGACGGCCAGAGCGGTCATTTTGTACGAAGCTGCAGTAGGTCTCGGCATCTCGGTTGGCCCGCTCGTTGGCGGTTGGCTCGGTGCGGTGTCGTGGCGCGGACCGTTTCTTGGGGTCGCCTCGCTGATGGTGATCGCCTTCATTGGACTTATCACTCTCATGCCTAATTCGTCCGCAAGTACCGGCTCAAAGGCATCTCGTACTTCATTGGCGGCTCCGTTTCTGGCCATGCGTCATCGTTCGCTAGTGGTGTTCGGATTAACTGCTTGCTTCTATAACATCGGTTTCTTTACGCTGATGGCTTATGCTCCCTTCGTGATGGGGCTGGATGAACATGGACTAGGTTATGTGTTCTTGGCGTGGGGGATTTTGTTGGCGATCACCTCCGTATTTACTGCACCAAAGCTGCAGGAGAAGTTTGGTACGGTAAAATCGATGGCAGTGATGCTGTTCCTCTACACACTGATGATGCTTGTAATGGGCATTTGGACAAACCACCAATGGGTGATTATCATAGCTGTCATTGCCGCCGGGGCAGTGCTGGGGAATAACAATACACTGATCACAACAGCCGTTATGAACGCGGCACCTGTTGAGCGTTCCACAGCATCGGCTGCCTACAGCTTCCTGCGTTTTCTGGGCGGAGCGGTCGCACCGTTTATGGCAGGCAAACTGGCCGAGTGGTTTAATCCACATGTCCCGTTCCTCGTTGGCGCAGGTTTCGTCCTGTTGTCGGTAATTTTTATTGCCCTAAACCATAAGCATGTGAAACATGTTGATGAGCTGAAGGCGGGGCATTGATCCAGCGACAGAATATGCGAAGCAGACCGGTGCAGAGATCAGCCAGCTTATAAATTAACCTAATGAATTATAATGATTAACGAGATGAAATAAATGCAAAAAAGAACGTCTGGGACCGCAAATAAGCAGTCCGGACGTTCTTTGCATTTTATGCGGGGAGGATCACAGATCCAGCTTGGCGATTTCGGCCTTCAACTTATTTGCCGAAGCATGGAACCGAGTTAACTCTTCATTGTCCAGATTCAAATCCAGTACTTCGCGGACGCCGGAGCGGTCAACGATGCTCGGTACCCCAAGGTATACATCGGAGACACCGTTATAATCCGTCAGCAATGTCGAGACGTTCAGAACGGAGCCTTCGTTCTGCAATATCGAGACGATGATGCGGTCTAACGCCAGCGCAATCGCGTAGTATGTAGCCCCTTTGGCGTTGATGATCTCGTATGCAGCGTTTTTCGTATTATTGAAGATTTCTTCACGATCTTCATCAGAGAATTCCAAGCCGATGCCGGCGACATTCGCCAAGCTCCAGAGCGGAACCTCGGAATCCCCGTGTTCGCCGATGATATGAGCATGAATGCTGCGTGGGTTAATTTTCTTGTTCTGTCCAATGAGGTAACGGAAACGTGCGCTGTCCAGCAGGGTACCGGAGCCGATGACACGGTTGGACGGGAATCCGCTTTTCTTCAATGTAACGTAGGACAGAATGTCGACGGGGTTCGTTGCTACGAGAATGATGCCGTGATTATTGTATTTCACAATATTCTGAATGATGCTGTCGAAAATAACGGCATTTCGTTTGAGCAAATCGATCCGCGTCTCGCCTGGACGTTGAGAAGCGCCTGCGGCGATAACAATGACATCAGCCTCCGCACAATCGCTGTAATCTCCAGCCCATAGCTTTACACCACCAGTGAAGGGAAGACCATGGTTCATGTCCAGGGCTTCACCCAGCGCCTTCTCCTTATTGGCGTCGATCAAGACCAGCTCGGACACCCGTTCTCTTAAGAGCAACGTATAAGCGGTTGTCGCACCAACCGCTCCGGTGCCGATAATTACAACCCGGCTGGAACTCATTTGGTTTTTCATGTTTTTCATCTCCTCGTCGTGTTCTCCATACTTTAGCTTGCACCGTTGGTGGGTTTCTTAACCTTCAGGATGCAAGCACTTCAGGGAGCTTCGTTTCGTCATAGATAGAAAGCGCGTTATGTATTTGGGTTACAACCATTGTACCCGAAGAAAGTTCTAAATTTAAAGTAAAATCTGAGATGTTCACATTTTAAATAATATAATAAGCACAGTCATTTTCTAAATTAAGGTGGGATTTCAAGTGCATTACATGTTGATTGTGTTATTGGAATTTCACCCTTCTTGGCTGGCATTACCACGAGAGCAACGCAGGAAGTATGCGGGGGGGATTACAAGAGATTATCGATAAATATCATCCGCATGTGAAGGTGCGCTTTTTCGATGCAGAAGCATTACCTGGGAAGGATATATGAAAATAAAATATGTGATCATGGGCTTGGAAAATACTTTTCAGTCCTTTGAGTCAGAAGTGTTGAAGATGGATGAATAGAAAAAATCGGATTCTACATCTCAATGAACCGCTTTCTAATGGAAGGGGCTTTCTTATGTTCTTTCAAATATAAACATAAATATTATTATGTTAACTAAGTGTCGTTTTTTGAAAGTTGTTATCACATTGTAACCAGCGATTAACGATTCTGTAAGGACGAAACTCTCACTTTATATTATTCTATTAAATAGAAAAAGAGAGAGAGGAATCCGGTGAATGAGATGTCGCCTTACGGGAAACGAAGTAACAAGCATGGAGAGCGTAACGCACATTCCAAAATGATTCGACGTACGAGACTGATTATCACAGCTGCTCTCGTGCTGACTGCATCATCCCTTGCTTTGACTGCGGTAGCAGTCACCCCGATGATCAACGGATCCCTTCCGCATAAATCACCAACCCAGGTGGTCATCCCGGCAAAATTGGCATCTGCAGGGGAAACGGAGAAGGGACAGAGCGTTAATCTTGCGTCCTCACAGCAAACGACGGAGCCAACGGTTACACCGGCAGATTCAAACAGCACTCCGTCAGAACCAGATAACACCCAAGCGGAGCCGAAGGGGACTCCAAGCCAGGAGGAAGGTGCTTCCCAGAAGGCGGAATCCGAACGGGCACCTGCTCCGCCAGCTGTACTACCTGAGGTCGAAGCAAAATCTCCAGCACAGCAGAGTAATCAGTCAAAAACGACTGTAAAGCCCAAAGTCATCTATCTGACTTTTGATGACGGACCTAGCAAGTATACGGAGCAGCTGCTCGATATTTTAGAGCATTATCAGATTCATGGGACCTTCTTTATGATTGGGAATCAGGTAAGCAAAAATGAGAAAATCGTAAACCAGGTGTTGCAGGAAGGACATTACATAGGTTTGCACAGCATGACGCACAACAAGAAGATTTTATATAATGGCAAAGGGTCGACGAACTTCATCGCAGAATTTACGAAGGAACAGAAGCTGATGGAGAAGCTTACCGGCACTTCACCAACCTTAATTCGTGCGCCTTACGGCAGCAAACCGGAGATCGGTGAGAAATTCCGCGGCGATATCGCGGAAGCGGGATTTAAGATGTGGGATTGGACAGTCGATTCCATGGACTGGAAATACCCGAACAGCCCAAGCACGATCCTGAAAGAAGTGAAGCGGCAAACGCGCCGGGATACTGAGGTTATTCTGATGCATGAGAAGGCGCAGACGGTAAAGGTTTTGCCCCAAGTTATCGAATATTTACAGAGCAAAGGGTACGCTTTCGCCGTCTATAAACCCAATCAGCATTTCTCAGTTAACTTTGGAAACGACCCCCGATTGTAACGGTGAGAAAAACATGTATGTTATAATGAAGCATATCTAACTGCAGAAAGCGAGGTGGTTCAGGTTGAGCCTGTGGCTTAAGATTGCCGGAACCGCCCTGGGTATGGTGCTGCTTCTGACGGCTTGCAATCCAGAGCCGCCTCCGGCTGCCACTCCGGTACTAGACGAGCCTTCTGAGGATGATGGACAAACGATTACTGTAATCAATCCTGCAGCTTCCGAGAACCAGGGGAATCCTGCCGCCGCTCCGGCGGAGAACACGAATAACCGCTACCAGATTCAAACCCGTCTCACCGATTTTCAATTGCTCAGTGAAACGACGGGATTAGCGTGGGGGATTACGCGTAACGAGCTGAGGCTTTATATTACAGCAGATAACGGCAAAACATGGACGAATATCTCACCTGCCGCCTCTGTACCGTTTGCTACGACGCCGGAGTATGGCAAGGATATCTTTTTTCTAGATCCGAATCATGGCTTTATCGTACGAAATTCTGCCGGTTCCGGAGACACGATTGTCCTCCGTACAACCGACGGCGGAACCACTTGGAAGGTGACCTCGTTCCCTGGAGCAGGGGAAGTGAAGGCGATGGTATTTGCCGATCCGGATCATGGATGGTTGCTCTCTGAGGGCAATGTACGAGACAATGGAACACGATCTTTATATGAGACGAATGACGGGGCCCAGACCTTTGAAGTTCTGCTTGGAGGGACGGATCCGATGCAACTGCTGCTTGAGAACAAGGACAGCCCTTCATTAATCCCTGGCACGCAAACATCGATGGCCTTTACGAGCCCGCTGCATGGTTTTGTAACCGAAATCAATCAAGGACTTCCAACGTTGTATACGACTCAGAACGGTGGATTAATTTGGACTCAAAACGATCATTTCTTTAATCCGGACAAGTATAAAACCTGCGACAGCTTTACAGTTGGACCTGTATCCTTCTTCTCGGGCAGCGTGCGAGAGGGTTGGATACCAGTTGGCTGCAGCCGGGGGGATTCCACCAAATTCAATGGTTACTTTACGGAAGATGCCGGCAATACCTGGACGTTAACGCCGTTTCAGTTGTCCTGGCAAACCGGCCTAAACGAGAAGATGGCCCCGACTTTCTTGACGCGTAACGAAGGTTGGACGATATTGGATTCAACTGTCTATCACACGCTCAACCAAGGTGCGAGCTGGGAGCCGCTGCCGGAAAGCAAGAAATTGGTTGAAACGATGATAGACTACCCTGAAATCGTGAAGCTTCAGTTCTTTAATTCCCGAGTGGGGTGGCTGCTCGTTGCCCAAGAGAATCAGAAGCGTTCGCTCCTGATGCAAACGAAGGATGGGGGACGAACCTGGCAGGTGTTATAAACGAAACGAAAGTTGAAAGCAAGCATGGCGTAAAAGCCATGCTTTTTTGTATACAAAATAAGTAGGATGATCATGTTCATTATAATGTGAAATAAATCACGTACTATTTTCAGACTTTGTGATATATTTAACTTGTAAGGAAGATCAATCACAGGCAAGTCAAAATCGGAGCGAACGCTCCCATAATGATAGGAGTGGAGCCTTATGAAAACTGTTCAAGAAGAGGTTGTAACCCGTAATTACCTGCAGTTCTGCTACACCTGTGAAGATGCTCATCTATGCACGACAGAAGAAGCTTGCAAAGCTTGTTGGGCAGAGAAAGGACTTGACGAAGCATTCGAAATGGAAGCCGATGGCGCTGAAGAGACCCGTCAACTGATGTTTGAGTACTATGCTTAAGATAGATCGTTCTGGTTTCACACCATAATAACCTCCATTCGTAACTACGAATCGGAGGTTTTTCTTTTCTCTCAGATATCTTGGACAAGAGTGGCATATTTTCCGGACAGGATGAATAACAAGTTTTTTTCGGGACCGCATATACTTAGGGGGAAAGGAGAGAGCAGCGGTACGGAGCAACCTCTCGAAGGAGGGATAAGCGATGCAGTCGTGGACGGAAATGTTTGGGGTAGTGGAAACGGCGCTGCCCATCTTGTTTGTTGTCATCGTTGGAATCTTGGCTGCGACAGCAGCAGGAGGGCTTCTTCGCGCGATTGAAAACCACCGGCAGCCTGTACTTAGCGTCCATTCCGTTATCGTCGGAAAACGGACCGAGGTCAGCCACCGCCATGACACCGATACCTCGGTGAACCGTTCTGACACGAAGTATTATATGACCTTTGAGGTCGAAAGCGGTGATCGTTTGGAGTTTGCTGTATCGGGCGTGGAATACGGACAATGTGCGGAAGGAGACGAAGGCAAGCTGACCTTCCAAGGCCGTCGTTACTATGGGTTCGAGCGGTCTGTTCGCACCTATCGGACTGAGCTGCAGGAATACCGAAAATTTCATAGCTCCGGGTAAGTGAGAAGAAGGAAAGATACAAGATAATTACAGGAAAGGCAGGCAGAGTAAGGTTGGAAAAGGCTGTACAGCAAAAAAACAGAAGCGTCTCAATACGTCGGACGATCCCGACTCTTGTGTACGCTTCTGTTTTTGTTTGGATTAAATGGATAAGGCCTTGGTATTCGCTTGTTCCAGGATCATCTGAGCTACAGCCCGGCCGCTGGAGAAGGCGCGTTCCGCTAACTCACCTTTCCCTTGGCAGCCGTCGCCGCAGAAGAAGAACGGCACACCTGCCAGACGGTTAGGCAGCAGCTGATTGGTGTAAATATTTTTGACGCTTGCTACCATCGCTTTCTTCGACACGCGTTTGACTTCAACAAACTCGCGCCAATTTGGATAGTACGTATCAAAGAGAGCTTCCATTTGCTGGGTTTTCTGTTCAAGGTATTGCTTCTTCTGCTCCTCATCAGGGAAGTCATCGTTCAAGTAAGCGATACCTTGCAATAACTGGCCATGAACAGGGGCCACCGTGAAATCTGTGGCAGAGACGTCACTGATAAAGATTTTATGATCGATGTCGCTGATATAGTGGAACGGACGGGCAACGACTTTCGAGAAGCCAACATCGTAAACAAGCACTTCGGTTGAGGTGTTGTTCTTGTACGGATCCAGTGCACTTGCCCAAGGCGTTTCCTCCAGCAGTTTAGTTACCTGCTGCACTGGCATGGCGAAGATCACTTGATCGTACACAAGCTGCTGTCTGGTCTTCGTGTTTAACACGAATTTCCCGTCTTCCATCGTAATTGATTCGACCGGCTCCTTCACTGCGATCTCCCAAGACTCATTGTCTTTGATTTTATTGATCAGTTGGTCGGTAATTGTGGCCCAACTGCCAAGAATGTAGCTGACCGGTCGGCTGGAGAGGAAGAGGTTATGATAGTACTCGGAGATGACAGAACCCGGCACTTTGCGAGCTTCCTCCGGTGTAATAAAGAAGTTGGAGCACACGAGATGCTCCCACAACTCCTTCACGTCTGCCGAGGCGTGGGAATGCTCCAAATATTCGCCAAGCGTCCGATACTGCTTCAAATGATGGATGTTACCGATCACGGCCGCGATTTCAGCGACAAACCGGACTTTCTCCATAGGAGTCAACACATTCGTCTTCATAATGTTTACGAAATCCAGCGGAGCAGGGGTTAACCGTCCGTGCTTAGCGTACATCACTTTACGTTTATCGACCTGCTTGCTCTGGAATTTCAAATGCAGCTCTTCTTCCATCGCATGGAGCGTATGTCTGTCGATGCCGTACACTGCGTGTGCTCCATAGTTCAAAGTAAATCCCGATTTCTCATAGGTGAAAGCCCGTCCGCCGAGCTGGGGGCTCCGTTCAAACACGGTACCAGACGTATTGCCGTTGTCCGACAAGTATGCAGCAGCCGTAAGCCCGGCCAGGCCGCCGCCAATAATCGCGATTCTCATGAGGTAACCTCCTAAAAGGTATAATGAAGCAACCGTTTTATAAACAAACCAGCAAAACCGTATAAAAAAACATTATTTAACTACAGTATATGCTATTCATGTAAGCGCGTCCATAGAAATAGACACGAAATGTTCAAGATTGTAACCGTATTCACATAAAACCTTGACTCCTCGCCTTGACACCGAATTTTTACCAGCTTCTAGCACCAAAATAGGCAGATGCACATAAGATATACCGTTCAGCAGAGAGGGAGGAGGACCCAACTTGGCCGTCATTAAAGCGAACTCCGAAGATGTGAAGCTGCTGGCGCGCCTGATGCGCGCAGAAGCGGAAGGAGAAGGCGAACAAGGGATGTTGATGGTCGGCAATGTCGGCGTGAACCGAATCTTGGCAGATTGCTTGGACTTTCGGGATGTTCGCGACATGAATCGGATGGTGTTTCAACGTCCAGGCGGATTCGAAGCAACGATCAAGGGGTATTTCTATCAACGCGCACGCGACCGGGATATCAAATTGGCCCAACGTGTCATTAACGGGGAACGAATTTGGCCCGCGTCGAATGCGTTATGGTTCTTCAGGCCAACGGGTGATTGTCCTGGCACTTGGTATAACCAACAAAATACCGGCCGATATAAGGCACATTGCTTCTTTGCTCCATCCGGGCAAGACTGTCCATCCGTCTATTAACTCTATCGTATCGCTTGATTAATTTTGAGGAGGAATGGAATTCATGTTTACTCAACAATTCCGGCCAGCTGCGTATCCTGCGGGCCAAAGTACTTATCCGATGATGCCGATGGGAGGCGGATATCCGCAGACAACCGGAACTGGCATGCCGCCGCAAGTATCCAGCGGAAGCCCGATGACGCCCACCGGAATGGTGATGCCAATGCCGACGCAGGTGTATGAGCAATCTTACATTGAAAATATTTTCCGTCTGAATTTGGGCAAAGTTGGCACGTTTTACATGACCTACGAGAACAACAGCGAATGGAACGCTAAAGTCTTTAAAGGTGTGCTGGAAGCGGCTGGTCGCGATCATATCATTATTAGCGATCCGGTTACCGGCGTGCGGACCGTCTTGCTGATGGTCAATTTCGACTACGCGACGTTTGACGAGCCGTTGATTTATCAATATCCTGGTGTGATTGGATCCCCGCCGCCAACTCGATAAGCGCACTCTGGTTCCCTTGGGATTTCAAGGGGGCCTATTTTTATTTTTTCCAGCCTGCCACGCCTGTTCGTTAGGAATACCGCAGCGTTTGACTGTGTAGTGTATAATAATATAATTAAGAAGAATTCATATATCGAATGTAACGGTTTGGAAATAAAGGAGATGAATCCCTTGGGAAATTAAAGCTGTCTTTCTCATATCGAATGCAATTGAATATTGATGATTTTAATCCACGAAGGAGGTGCACCTATTCGCCGCCGGATCGGCGGGAATAGGAAACGTATTGAGTGACCCTTTACCGAGTCTTTATTCCGTAGGATTCATGGTGTTATTGGTGTTGCTTAACGGACTTTTTGTGTCGGCTGAATTTGCCATTGTGAAGGTGAGGAGCTCCCGCATCGAGGCGTTAGCTGAGGAGGGGCGAAGGAGCGCGAAAATCGCGAAAGAGCTGTTAAGCAAGCTGGACGGTTACTTGTCAGCCTGTCAGGTCGGGATCACCCTCAGTTCGCTTGGGCTTGGATGGCTTGGCGAGCCTGTCGTTGCCCGAATTTTAGGGCCGATGTTCGAGATGATGGGCTTGGGTGAAAGGCCGGGTTTTATCATTTCGTTAGCCGTTTCGTTTCTCTTGATCGCCATTTTGCATATCGTGCTGGGAGAGTTGGCCCCCAAGACGATCGCTGTCCGTAAAGCCGAGACCATTACGTTATGGCTCGCTTGGCCGATGAGCATCTTTTACCGGTTGATGTACCCGTTCATCTGGCTGTTAAACGGGCTCTCCGCCGGTCTCTTGCGACTGTTTCGCATTGCGCCTGTAACGGAGCAGGACTCGCTGCACACGGAAGAAGAAATCCGTGTGATGATGAAGGAAAGCAGCGAGAGCGGTTTGATCGATAGTACGGAAATGTCGCTGGTCGACAATATTTTTGAGTTTGCTGATACAACCGCCCGGGAGATTATGATCCCCCGAACAGAAATGATCTGTTTGTATACGCAGCATTCGCTGGAAGAGAACCTGGAAATCGCCTTGGAAGGTACAAGAACACGTTATCCTGTCTGCAATCATGATAAAGATCATATTATCGGATTTATTCATATTAAAGATCTGATCCGCTCCCAAAACCGGAATTTCCGCGACCTAATACGTCCGATTATGGCCGTCCCGGAATCGATTCCGATCAGTGATTTGATGAAGCGCATGCAGCGGGGACGGACGCAAATCGCGATCCTGATCGATGAATACGGCGGGACCTCTGGGATGGTGACGTTGGAGGACATTGTCGAGGAGATTGTGGGCGAGATTCAGGATGAGTTCGATGAAGAACGTCCTGGCATCGAGCAGCTGGACACGAATGTGTATTCGATCGACGGGCTTATGCTGATCGAGTCCATCAATGACCGATTTGGCCTGGAGCTGGATTCCGACGACTATGACACCATTGGCGGTTGGTTATATTCAAGGATCGATATCCTGCCTCCGCAGGTCGGGCAAACCGTAGAATATGGCGGAATCACGTACGTGGTGGAGGAGACCGACAACAAACGAATCTCTCGCGTCAAGCTTATTCGCGAGCAGCTCTTGCCGTTGGAAGAAGCGGGCGCTTAATAAAATAAAGCCGGATGACTCTCTTGGATCGAGAGCATCCGGTTTTATTGTTTTTTCAATTAGAATGCCCAGTTGCCTTTAATGAAGATCGGCTCTTCTTTGCCGTCTGCCGTGATGCCGAAAATATCCATCTCTGCGGATCCAACCATAAAGTCTTCATGCGCCAAGCTGGAGTTCAACCCGCGTTGTGCCAGTTCTTCCTGGGACATTGATTTGCCGCCTTCCAGGTTAAACGCGTAGGCATTTCCGATGGCCAAGTGGTTGGAGGCATTCTCGTCAAACAGTGTATTGTAGAACAGAATACCGGATTGCGAGATCGGAGAGTTATGCGGTACTAATGCCACCTCTCCCAAGTAATGCGAGCCTTCGTCCAGCTCCACGAGCTGTTTAAGGACATCGGCACCTACTTCGGCTTTGTAATCCACGATTCGGCCGTTCTCAAACGTCAACGAGAACCGGTCGATGATCGTGCCGCGGTAGCTCAGCGGTTTTGTCGCGGAGACCGTGCCGTTTACCCCTGTTTTAAGCGGAGCCGTGAACACTTCCTCAGTTGGCAGGTTAGCCAGGAACGTGTTACCTTGGGCGTTGATGCTCTCAGCAGCGACCCACAGATGGCCTTCCGGCAGCTCGATGGTCAGGTCGGTACCTGGTGCTTTATAATGCAGCTTCTTGTAGCGTTTCGCATTTAAGTAATTGGATTTTTGCGTGAGGTTCTCGATATGTTGCTGCCATGCCGCGATCGGGTCAGGCTGATCCAGGCGAACCGTACGGAAGATCGCTTCCCACAACGCGGGTACACGTTCTTCTTCAGGAAGGTTAGGGAAGACTTTGTCTGCCCATGCCTTGGAAGGTACAGCTACGATCGACCAGCTGAATTTATCGGACATCTGCATTTCACGGTACTTGCTCATCGCTTTGCCGTATGCTTTCTGATGATTGGTGAGCCGTTGCGTCGACACGCCTTTCAACAGGTCAGGGTCGGAGGAGATGACATGCAACACCGCGGCACCGTTCTCTACGTATTCCAACATCTCGCCGGCATACCATTTCGGTTCATCTAGGAAGGATTCTTCGGCAGCCATATCATAGCGAAGACGGGTGACCACATCATCGCTCCAGTTAACTTTAACGAAGCGAGCGCCAGCTTCATAGGCTTGTTTCACAATAAGACGGACGAGCTCCGCGCTATCGATGGTCGTGTTGATAATCAGATTTTGTCCGGGTTGAACGTTAACGCCAATTTTGACAGCGAGTTCTGCATATTTTTCCAGTTTCTTTTGAAAATCGGACATCTACGGGTTCCTCCAAACTTTAGGAATTAATTACATGCTTAATCATACACCATTTTCCAGCAAAATTGGAATGCCGCGCGATGGCGATCCTTCGATTCTACATTTGATATTCCCCCAAAACATGGTACGATATTGCAAAGAGACTGTCCCATAAAAAGGAGTTACGTACATGATGAACGAATTGACCATTGTTCATGCAGAAATGCGCCGGGAGGAGGATGGTTCCTACATCGGCAAGACTATTTTCGAAGTAAGCTCGCATAAGGCTGCTTATGAAATTACCTTCTACAGTGAGAAGGGGACGGATTGGGATTACAGCCTTCATTATGCCAACGAACCGGGCATTGAGGAGCAATTCCTTGCCGTTGACGAACGGATCGAAGAGGACGACGAGTTGTTTGATACCTTGTTGGATGCTGCGTGGGATACGCTGCCGGAGGCTTAAACCGTTGACTTCCGTTGGATAGCGGAAGAGTGGGGGAGGAGGAATAAACCTTGTGGCAACATCCGTTCTATCGCACATCACTTGGGATTATTATGGTGCTGACCATCATCTATTTGTTATCCAAGGTCAGTTTTATCTTTAATCCGCTGGTGACGCTGGTATCCATATTAATTGTTCCACTTACGATCTCCGGATTTCTGTATTATCTGCTGCGACCGATCGTCCAGTTCCTGGAACGGAAGAAACTGAACCGGGTACTGTCGATTTTGCTCATTTACTTATTATTCGCCGGAGTTATTACGATCTTCTTAATCGTGGTCTGGCCGCCGTTGCGGAAGCAGATCATTGAATTTATGAACAATGTGCCGAAGATGATCAATGGACTGCAGACCCAATTCAACGACATCCGCGACAATCGATACCTCTCTATGGTGACGAATGAAACCAGTCCGGAACTGATGAGCAAAGTCACGGAATATTTGAACTCGGCCATGGAAGCCATTTCCGGTTACTTGTCTCATGTGGTGACCTTCCTGAACGACTTCGTCATTGTCGTAGGTACTGTTCCGATTCTGCTCTATTACATGCTGAAGGAGGATGAACGGGTCACGCCAATGCTGGTGCGGATGCTGCCTAGTCGTTACCGCCGGGATGGAGCCAACGTCATCCATGAAATCGACAACATGCTCAAAGGGTTTATCGCCGGTCGTATGATTAGTGCGATGTTGCTGGCGTTTATGAGCTTTATCGGTTTTTGGATGATCGGGTTGCCGTATCCGCTGCTTCTTGCGGTAGTAGGGGCGTTGTTTAATTTCATCCCATATTTCGGGGCACTGCTGGGGGCAATTCCTTGTGTGATCGTGGCATTCACCGTGTCTCCGACTATGGTGCTCTGGGTTATCGTGGTTGTGGTGGTTGCGCAGCAAATCGAAGGCAACCTAATCTCTCCCTACATCTACGGCAAAACGATCAATATTCATCCATTAACTACGATCGTTTTGTTGCTGGTGGCCGGCGATTTTGGCGGCATTCTGGGGATGATCTTGGCGATTCCGGTGTACATGATGTTGAAGATTATCGTACTTAAGGCACATAAACTTTATTTTGCTGAAAAAATGGAGGATCTCACCGAATCAAATCCATAAACTTATCAGCGACCTGCAAGGTGATGAATATCATATCTCCCATCCCCGCGATTGGGCGATGATTATTCTATTAGGTAGACATTCAAAGAGGCGGATCCATCTCGCGAAATAGCTATGGACGGCTTTTTGAATATCCTGTTCGATAGAAATCATCAATTTGCTCGGGGGATGATGTACATGGCAGTGCAAGCCAAAGGCGGGAAGTACTTTTATGCATGGAGCAAGATTCTTCCCGACGGATCGTTTTACCTTCCGGATCAAGCCCTGCAAGAGTACCAAATTCGACCGGATTCCAACATTATTCTGATGACCGGCCGGAATACGGCCAAAGGCTTTAGCGTTCTGTGCAAAGAACTGATCGCCAACTCGCCGCTGGCCCCGATCTTCGCCAGCATTCCTCAGCTTCAGCAATTCGCCATCCCGGAAGGGGAACCGGTTATCGTGAAAGAACGGACGTTTTGCTGGGTGTACTTGAATAGCAAAGGGTATTTTACGCTGCCGCTGACCACCTGGCAGCAATTTGGCCTCCGGCCGGGAGACCGGCTGCTCAGCTTGCGTGCCACCCATTTAGCGTTTAACAATTTGGCGGAGGGGCCCTATATTGAGCAAGCGAAGCAACTCCGTGATATTCTCGTCTATGAATGAAAAGAGGCTTACAAAGAAACCAGCCAGTCGTCTGATCTTTCAGCGGCTGGCTGGTTTTCTTCTCCTTTAGGCGGATTCGGTTGACGACGGATAATTCGCGATCAAATTTCTGTAGGCATCCTTCGGCCGCAGCCCGATCAGCTTCTCCACTGGTTGGCCTTGATGGAAGAAGATCACGGTCGGCATCGACATCACACCAAATTGTGACACCAAATCCGGAAGTTCATCACAGTCAACCTTCAGCAGGTGAACGGCCGAATCACCTGCTTTCTTGGGTTCATTATAAACCCTGACATTAATGTGAGGGTCAACCGTTTTTATCTCGAATCGCAAAAAAATCTTCATCGTCAACTACGATGCATGAGTTCATGGATCGTGTATAATGTAGGAAATTGGGCGTCTGCCATACAGGCGGCAAAGGAGGAGAGCATGAAACCTGCCTTATTAATCATCGATATGCAGCAGGCTTTTTTGAACCACCCACGCATCCAAAGTGAAATCCCAGAGGTTTGCGAGTACATTAATGCGGTCGCAGACTTGTTCAGAGAAGCAGGTCGACCGGTTGTGGTGGTCCAGGATCAGGATGGAGGTGTGGGAACTCCAGGTTACGACGTTATCCCAGAGGTCAAACTGGTTGAATCCGACCTGCGGGTCTCCAAGGTATGGAATAACTCGTTCTGGAAGACGAACCTGGAGGAGCTTCTGCGTGAGCAGGACACCGACTTCGTCGTGGTCTGCGGATTTGCCGCCGAACACTGCGTTACGTTTACGTTTAATGGCGCGGTAGAGCGCGGGTTTGGAGCAGCAATTTTGCAGAAAGGCATCCTCGGCGAACACCCCGATGCGGTGACCGCTGTCTATCGGGACCGCAGCTTGATCAGCTACGCCGTGATCCGCGCGCTTTTGAAACAAGATTAATTTATGGCATTACATATCTAAAGCAATGTGAAGTTGCGAGCTAGTTCATTTTTCATATCAGGGAGGTGGCATGTTCCATGAATGCACATGAAATCGATTATCGGATTATTGGAAGTGAAATGCAGTGTGTGGAAGTCCATCTGGATCAGGGAGAGAGCGTCGTAGCGGAAGCCGGCAGCTTCATGATGATGGATCCCGATATCCGGATGGAGACGATTTTTGGTGATGGCAGCAATCAAGGCGGCGGTCTCATGGGCAAGCTCATGGGGGCAGGTAAGCGGTTGTTGACCGGTGAGGGCTTGTTTATGACGTTCTTCACCAACGCGGGGTATCAACGGCAGGCCGTTACTTTTGCTTCACCCTATCCTGGAAAAATCGTCCCGTTGGACCTGCAAATGCTTGGCGGGAAGGTGATTTGTCAGAAAGACGCGTTCCTGTGCGCAGCCAAAGGCGTGTCCGTCGGCATTGAATTCCAGCGGAAGCTGGGTACCGGCTTTTTTGGCGGGGAAGGCTTCATCATGCAGAAGATTGAAGGCGATGGGCTTGCTTTTGTGCATTCCGGCGGTTTGGTCATCGAGAGAGACCTTGCCCCTGGTGAAGTGCTTCGCCTCGACACCGGTTGTTTGGTGGCCATGACGGCTTCGGTCGATTACAACATCGAGTTCGTCAAAGGAGTTAAAACTGCCTTGTTCGGCGGGGAAGGTCTGTTCTTCGCTACGCTGCGCGGCCCCGGCAAAGTTTGGGTACAATCACTGCCGTTCAGCCGTTTGGCAGACCGGGTATTGTCCGCATCCCGCTATTCAGGCCGCAAGGATGAAGGCAGCCTGCTCGGCGGCTTGGGGAACCTGCTCGACGGAAAATAATAGAGGTACGGAAGTTCAGCGAGTTTGCATGGTGAGAAAGGCGGTTGACATTCCGCTCCTCAAGTAACTAATATGGTTACATGATGATGGAAAGGGGGAGCGGCTTATCATGACGATTAGCTCCAGATTTTCTGTGGCGATTCACATCTTGTCCCTGCTTGAAATCAGTAAGGACGAGATTTGCACATCGGAATATATTGCCGGCAGCGTGAACACGAACCCGGTTGTCATCCGCCGCATTATGGGCATGCTAAGCAAAGCGGGCTTGGTAGAAGTCCGTACGGGGGTGGCCGGAGCCAAGCTGTCACGGCAGCTGGATCAGATTACTCTGCTGGATGTATACCGTGCCGTGCATGTTGTGGAGGAAGACGGATTGTTTGCCGTCCATGATCAGACCAACCCCGATTGCTTGGTCGGTAAGAATATTCAAGCGGCCATTGAACCGATTTTCTCCAAGGCGCAGAAGGCAATGGAAAATACGCTTGCGGCGGTAACGCTGCAGGATGTGGTGAACGAAATTTCGGTCGTCAACAATCCATCCGTGTAACGCGAAATTCACCTTTAGCGGTCAACGGAGTGAAGCCCCCTAACGATAGGGGGCTTTTTTTGAGCGAAAAATTGACAATGCAGGCTCCTGTAACTATACTGATTACAACGATGCAATTGTAACATCCTCTGTTACACCTGCTTAACGGTCATTTATTTGTTTTTACATTGTTTTCAATTATGAAGGAGGACATCGATCTTGGCTCATCCCTTACCGATTTATCCCGCCACAAAACTGGGCGTTGTTCAACTGAAAGTTCGCGATCTGGAGCGCTCGCTCACCTTCTATCAAGAGGTGATCGGCCTTCGGCTGTTGCGCAAAAGCGGTCATGTGGCCGAGTTAACCGTAGACGGCCAACATCCTTTATTGATTCTGGAGGCAGATCCCCGTTATCGCGTGCTGCCGGAGCAGTCTGTATCTGGGCTGTACCATTTTGCCATCTTAGTTCCGGGGCAGGTGACCTTGGGGCTTGTTCTGCGCAATTTGATCCGGCATCAAATCCCCGTGGGCCAGGGGGATCACTTGGTCAGCGAGGCGCTGTACCTAAGTGATCCGGATCAGAACGGCATTGAGATCTATGCCGATCGCCCCCGCGCTACCTGGCAGAAAACGGCATCCGGCGAAATTCACATGACAACCGATCCGGTGGATATCCAAAACCTGTTACAACTCTCCGAACATGCGCAGTGGAACGGTTTGCCGGAAGGTACGCGCATGGGCCACGTGCATTTTCACGTAGGGGATTTACAGGTGGCGGAACAGTTCTATTGCGGCGTATTAGGTTTTGAGGTCACACTACACTTCGGCGCATCGGCGTTATTTATCTCGGCTGGCGGTTACCATCACCATATCGGCTTAAACCTGTGGGCGGGCAAAGGTGCACCGCCAGCGCCGGAGGATGCGGTGGGCATTCGTTACTTTACGGTAGAGCTGCCGGACGTTCCGGCATTGGACGCCGTTGTAAGCCGGTTAGATGAAGCCAGGGTGGTTTATACGCGGGAGGGGAATGAGCTGCGGCTTAGTGATCCTTTCGGCATTGGCATTAAACTTACGGTTGCTGATTGAAGATTGCGCTTGCAGCGGAAGATCCTTTAGATTTTAAGTCTTCCTTTTGGCGCGGTCCTTCACCTATAATAGATTTACGTATTATTTTAGGAGGAAAGGACCGGTCGTTATGAAAATGTTCCCTCAATTAGAAACGGAACGTTTTGTACTCAGAAGGCTGACGACGAAGGACGCCGCCGATTTGTTCCATTATTTCTCCAACGACGAAGTGACCAAATATTACGATTTGGATCGTTTCGTGGAACTCCGAGAAGCCGAGGAACTCATCCAGAAGTGGAACAGCCGCTATTTGGAGAAGCGGGGCTTTCGCTGGGCGATTACGGTTAAGGCCGAAAGCGACCGGGTGATCGGCACTTGTGGTTTTCATAACTGGTCGAAGGAGCATTACAAAGCAGAGGTCGGGTACGAGCTCAACCCAGACTATTGGCGTCAAGGTGTGATGACAGAAGTGCTGCAGGAGATACTGCGCTTTGGCTTCGAGGATCTAGGGCTGAACCGGATTGAGGCTTATATCGACCCCGACAATATTCGATCCAGGTACTTGTTGGAGAAGACGGGCTTTCATGAGGAAGGATATTTAAAGGAAACGTTCTTCGAGAAAAATCAATTTGTGGATGCGGTTGTCTTCGCTTTGCTGAAGAAGCAATATGAAGCGAAACGGAATCGGCAGTTCCGGTAGAGCTATTTCCAACCTTCCACGGCATGCATAATTCCCCAGTCTCGGCAAACAATTGTAACAGGATGTTACTTTGACTGAGGCTGGGGGTTAAGGCAAATGGTATTTATCGTTTCTTTTCTGATAACTCTGTTGTTCGTCCTCTGGGGAGCTATTGCTCCAGACCATTTGGCAGCGACAGCGGATCAGGTATTAGGTTTTTCCATCGGAAGTTTCGGCTGGTTTTATTTAATGACCACGCTGGGACTTCTTGTTTTTTCGCTATACTTGGCGTTTAGCAAGCATGGTCAGATTAAGCTGGGCGCTGTTTTATTGGTCATGGTGGATTGCTTGGGGATTTTGCAGTCCTTGATCGCCTTGGTCCTGCTGATCAGCGGAGGGCTTAACGGGTTGCAAACCGCTTCGATCGTAGCAGCACTGCCTTTTGCCGTCATTATGCTCGGAATGTGCGTTTCCTTGTTGAAGGCGTTAAAAGGTGAAGAGAAAGAACGTAAACGTAAGGAACGGCAAACCCGACAGTTTATCGAACGGTTGAAAGCGAAGGAGCAAATCGATTCTTCTCCATCCAAGGGATAGAGAGTGTGGGGCTAGGGAGACACCGCATATTTAGCGGCGCTCCCGAAGATACTCCGTTTGATAGAGGGTATGGACTCGGCGAAGCACCGTCTGAGCCTGTTCACTAAACTTCATATCCACGATTTGATCTTTGATCAGAAACACACCGGTGTGCCCGCGATGCTGACCTTGTGCTGCGGCATACAGCAAGCCGGCTCCATGGGTCGGCGGGGAGAAGAAGAGCTTCATCACCGGTTTCAGCCAGATGGGAAGCCCCGAACGTTTCCCTTTACGTAAGGTGTTGTTGCTTCCCGGATCCACGCTCCGAATCTCGATCCCCTCTGTGGCGAGTTGTGTAGCAACCGCTTTGGTCCATAAAGTAAGCGCCAGTTTAGAGGTGGCATACGGACCTAACAGCTTGCGGAATTTCACCGGACGCTCGAGCTGGTTAGGGTCAAACGCTTTAACCCGATTGATGACTGCGGACGAGGTATTGATAATCGTTTTGAAATGACCACGCTTCAGCAAATCCTTGAGTTCCATGGTGACGATATACGGCACAACGCTCATCAGCTCATAGTGAAGCTCCCGTCCTTGCTTCGAATACTCCAACTCCGGGAAGCTGCGGCCGGCATTGTTAAACAGCACATCAATCGACGCTTCATTCGTTTTAATCTGCTCCAGCGTATGCCGCAGACTAGCAAAATCCGATAAGTCCGATGTCTTGTAAGTTCTGAGCTGTCCCGCTTGAGCAGCACTTAGCAGCTTCGGATCATCCGCCGGCCAGTCCGATCGGTTTAAACCGATCACTTGCCACCCCTCTTGGATCAGCATCCGCGTTAACTCCAGCCCGATTCCGGAGCTGGCCCCCGTAATTAAAGCAATAGGTTGATTTCCATGATTCATGTTCACAGAGCCTCCTTTACTGTTATGAAGCCCTTCACTGACTTCAGGCCGATTGTAGATCTTGGAGTCGACTCCAAGTCAAGTCTTGATTTTCAAGTATTCCGAATATTGACTTGGAGCTGACTCCAAGTTGTATAATGCAGAAAAGATGGTTAACGGAGGGATCAAGCGATGGCGGCGCAATCCATTAGTCAAGACAGCTTCACGATCAAGCAAGTTGCTGAGCATACCGGGATATCCGAGGATACAATTCGGTATTACGAGAAAATTGCACTTCTCCCTCGAGCCGAGCGGAAGGAGAATGGACATCGCATTTATCACAAGGAGGACCTGGATACGATTCGACTGATTTCTTGTTTGAAAAAGACCGGGATGACCCTGGACGAGATGCGCCCCTTCCTGAAGGTGTCTGCTGATGCGAATGCCGAGGACTACCCGGAGCTCGTGGAGAAGATGATCCGGCACCGGGCCAGCATCGTTGAACAAATCGCCTCCTTGCAGCAGGTGGTTGATTTTATTGATTTGAAGTTGAAGCAGGGGAAGTACCAGCCTGAGGAATGTGAGACGGAAGGGATGACCGGCACCCCTGCTGACCATGCAAAGGATGCAACGCCGGGCAAGCCCATATCGACGGCAGAGCTGCGTTATTTTTCCGCGTCACCGAGTGAAAGCCCTTATTGAAGAATCGCTGTTCTTTTGCCATAATTAATCGAAGCAGATGACTCGTCCGCGCTGGCGGGAGTCTTACATAAAGGAGGAGCTTGGGTTGAAGGGGATTATTACCGTACTGGGTAAAGACAAAGTAGGCATTATTGCCAAGGTATGCACGTATTTGGCCGATCACAATGTGAACATTCTTGATATTTCACAGACGATTATTCAAGGGTATTTCAATATGATGATGATCGTGGATATATCTTCACCGACCAAGAGCTTTGAGACGCTGGTTGAAGAATTGCAGGAGCTGGGCCGTTCCATCGGTGTGGAAATTAAGCTGCAGCACGAAGATATTTTTAATACGATGCACCGGATCTGAGGAAGGGAAGGGACACTATGATCTCACGCGTTGAAGTACAAGAAACCAATTCGATGATCCGCGAGATGAACCTCGACGTACGCACAATCACCATGGGAATCAGCCTGATGGATTGCGCTCACGAGGATATGAACGTCTTTAACCGGAACATCTACGATAAAATTACCCGGACTGCCGAAAACCTGGTCAAAACCGGGGAGGACCTGGAGAAGCAATTTGGCGTGCCCATCGTGAATAAACGGATCTCGGTAACGCCGATTTCGATCGCTGCCGGCGGGCTGAAAACGGATACGTTCGTGCCGGTGGCTGAAGCGCTGGACCGGGCGGCGAAGGAAGTAGGCGTCAACTTTATCGGCGGCTTCTCGGCCCTTGTGCAGAAGGGTTTTACGAACGGCGACCGGGTGCTGATCGACAGCATCCCTGAAGCGCTGGCCGTTACCGAACGGGTTTGCTCCTCAGTGAACGTGGGCTCCTCGCGCAACGGGATTAATATGGACGCGGTGAAAAAGATGGGCGACATCATCCTCCGTACCGCGGAACGGACAGCGGATCGGGGTTCGATCGGCTGCGCCAAGCTGGTGGTGTTCTGCAATGCGGTAGAAGATAACCCGTTTATGGCGGGCGCATTTCACGGTGTTGGTGAACAGGAGTGCGTCATCAACGTGGGCGTCAGCGGCCCTGGGGTCGTGAAGCGTGCGCTGGAGGAAGTGAAAGGTAAGGACTTTGAGACGTTGTGCGAAACGATTAAGCGGACAGCGTTTAAAGTCACACGGGTAGGTCAGTTGGTTGCACAGGAAGCGTCGAAGCGCCTTGGCGTTCCGTTTGGCATTATCGACTTGTCGCTGGCTCCGACACCGGAGATTGGCGACTCCATCGCAGAGATTTTCCAAGTGATGGGCTTGGAGGAAGCAGGAGCGCCGGGAACGACGGCCGCGCTGGCGATCTTGAACGATAACGTGAAAAAAGGCGGCGTCATGGCCTCCTCCTACGTTGGCGGCTTAAGCGGTGCGTTCATCCCGGTCAGCGAAGACCACGGGATGATCGAAGCGGTGCAGCGCGGTGCACTGACGCTGGAGAAGCTGGAGGCGATGACGTGCGTGTGCTCCGTTGGCCTTGACATGATCGCGATTCCGGGGAACACGAGCGCCGCGACGATCTCGGGCATTATCGCGGACGAATCGGCTATCGGCATGGTCAACAACAAGACGACCGCCGTTCGGATTATTCCGGTGATCGGCAAGGATGTTGGCGAGGTCGTGGAGTTTGGCGGTTTGCTGGGCTACGCGCCGATTATGCCGGTTAACGCCTTTAACTGTGCGCCATTCATTGAGCGGGGCGGCCGGATACCGGCGCCGATCCACAGCTTTAAGAACTAACTAAGCGGCGGGGGACGCAGCTATGTTCAAGACGATTGGACTTCTGGCGCATGTTGACGCTGGGAAAACCACCTTTGCCGAAGCGTTGCTCTACCACACGCAAACGATTCGCAGCCGCGGCCGAGTTGATCATCGCGACGCCTTCCTGGACAGTCACGAGATCGAGAAGGCAAGGGGCATCACCGTATTTGCCGACCAGGCGGAAATGAGATACGGGGATAATACCTACTTTTTGCTGGATACGCCGGGCCACGTCGATTTTTCCGCAGAAATGGAACGGGCTTTGCAAGTGCTCGACTATGCGGTGATCATCGTGAGCGCAGTGGAAGGGGTGGAAGGCCACACGGAGACGGTCTGGCAGCTGCTGCGGGCATATGGGATTCCTACGTTTTTCTTTATCAATAAGACGGATCGTACCGGAGCGGACCCGGACCGGGTTCTGGAAGATATCCGCCGCGAGCTGAGCGGAGATGTGCTGGATCTGTCGGCATGGGCAACGACCGGCCAACTGGACGAGACGGATAAGGCACGGCATGCGGAACGAGATGAGTCGTTGCTGGAACCGTTCTTGGAAGGGACCTTATCCGATGAGGAATGGAACGAACATCTCATTCGTATGGTTCAACACGGCCATGTGTTTCCTTGCCTGCGCGGATCTGCGCTGCTGGATATCGGCATTGACGTGTTTATGAAGGCGCTGGATCGTCTCACAGTGACCCGGTATGATCCGATGCTTCCGTTTGCGGGGCGGGTGTACAAAATTCGCCATGATGAGCAAGCGACGCGCATCACCTTCATCAAGGCGTTACAAGGCTCGTTAAAAGTGAGAGATGAACTCACCTACGGCCCGGAAGGCGAACAACGCACGGAGAAAATAACCGCCATTCGCAAATACAACGGACAGCGGTTTGTGCAGGCCGATTCCGTTCAAGCCGGGGAACTGTTCGCGGTAACCGGCTTGACGGCGCTATCTTCCGGTGAAGGCATCGGGGCGTTGGTTGACCCGATTCGCCGTGAGCTCGCCCCCACGTTGCAGTCGAAGGTGCAATTTGAACCGCCGCTTCATCTGAAGGAAGTCCTGCGGGTCTTTCAGCTGCTGGACGCCGAGGACCCGACATTAGGAACCCGCTGGGATGAAACGCTGCAGGAGCTGCATATCCATGTCATGGGCAAAATTCAGTTGGAGATCTTGCAGCAGGTCGTCCAGGAACGATTTGGGATGAAGATTACGTTTGGCCCGCCGGAGATTTTGTATAAAGAGACGATATCTACATCGGTGAAGGGCTGCGGTCACTTCGAACCATTAGGTCATTATGCCGAAGTCCATTTGCGGCTGGAGCCTGCGGAACGGGGCAGCGGGGTGACGTTTGTAAATGCTTGTCACGCGGATGATCTATCCGTAGGCTATCAAAATTTGATTGGCCAACATGTGCTGGAACGAGAGCACCACGGCTTGTTGACCGGCTCGCCGCTGACGGATGTGCGCGTTACGTTACTTACCGGACGCTCGCACAATAAACATACCAGCGGAGGCGATTTCCGCGAGGCGACGTACCGCGCGATTCGGCAGGCGTTGGAGCAAGCGGAGAATATGCTGCTGGAGCCGGTGTACCATTTTAAAATCAAAGTGCCCTTAGATCAGCTCGGTAAAGCGTTAACCGATATCCAGCAAGCGCATGGCCGATTTGATCCGCCGGAGACGGCAGAAGAGACGGCCGTGATTTCAGGTGTCGTTCCGGTAGCGACATTTATGGATTATCCAACAGAGCTGGCAACGATGACGCACGGGAAAGGTTCAATTATGCTGAAATTCGGCGGTTATGAGCCTTGCCATCAAGCTGAGACGATCATCGCCCAGAAGGACTATAATAAAAATGCCGATCCGGCATATACCTCGTCCTCGATCTTTTGTTCTAAGGGGCAAGCGTATTCTGTGCCGTGGGACGAGGCGCCTAAACATATGCACGCTTCGGTATCATGAGGTGATTTAATGTATCCCAAAATTTTGATCGCCTTCGTTCTATCGATCATTCTCACCTCGTGTACAAGTCAGCCTATGAAAGATGATCCGAATTCCGAGGCGTACACCTTGTACCACAATATTTTTTATCATCAATATTCGACTCAACTCGCTCTTTTGGCAGACATTTTGGAACGGATCTCCCAAGTGGAGCTCGATCAAGAAGAATCGGCCTACATTCAAGGAAAAATTGACGGGTACTCCGAAAATAGTTGGTTTGTTTTCTACTCGATGAATCGCACGGATAGTCCGTCTCTGGATCAGGCAGTGCCCGCAGAACTTCGTTCTGCCATGTATGAGGTCATTGACGAGACCAATCAGTTATTAAGTTCCTTGAACGAAAAATTGGATGCGCATAATAAACTTACCGTTGCACAAGATAATCAGGAGCTTATTCAAGAACTGATTCAGCAGTGTGATGAGCTGAACGTCACCTCAAGTTATATCAAAGACGAGAAAAATTGGAGCTCCTACAAAGAACAGCTACAGTTGGCTCTGCTGAAGTTTCAAGAGTTTCGAGGCAAAATCCAGTCGGAATAATGGATTTCTTCTCGTTATGTTGACAATCCGTTATTAGGTGCATATAATATCCAATAATTCCATATTGCCAAATGTGTTGATTAGAAATAGTAAACGTGATTTGACCTTTCAGAGAGCCGTTGGGTGGTGCGAAACGGCAGTGTCCGTCATGTTGAACTCGTCTATGAACAGCTGCCTGATATGTAGGGTAAGCCGGGATTCCGCCGTTACAAGGATAGATGGTGTCAGCCATCGAAAGAGATCATTTCATCATGTGAAATGAATTAGAGTGGTACCGCGGGTTCAACCTCGTCTCTATAGCAGAGACGGGGTTTTTTTGTTGATTAAAGTCCGGGTTTAATCAACCCCGCTTCACATAGATTCAATCCAAATTCAAAATCAAGGAGCTTTCAGATGGAACGTTACCGCAACATTATCGTACTGGATACAACGTTACGCGATGGGGAGCAAGTCCCTGGTGCCAAATTAAACGTACGGCAAAAGCTAGAGTTTGCTCAGCAGCTGAAGCGCCTCCGTGTAGATATTATTGAGGCCGGCTTCCCTGCGTCCTCACAAGGTGATTTTCAGGCGGTGCAGCAAATTGCCCGAACCGTAGGAGACAGTGTAGGCATTACCGCGTTGGCACGGGCGGTAAAATCCGACATCGATGCCGTGTACGAAAGCATCCGTGAGGCCGAACAGCCGTTAATCCATATCGTGCTTGGCGCCTCTAACGTCCATGTGGAGAAGAAATTTAACCGCTCCAAAGATGCCGTTCTGCAAATGGGTGTCGATGCGGTGAAATATGCGAAAACACTACTGCCGCAGGTTCAATATTCAACCGAGGACGCTTCGCGGGCGGATTTTGAGTATTTGTGGAAGACGATCGAGGCGGTCGTCAAAGCCGGAGCCACGATGATTAACATCCCCGACACCGTGGGCTACGCGGAGCCGGAGGAATTTGGACACCTGATCCGACGCATTCACGAGCGGCTGAAAAATCTCGACGATTCTGTAATCCTCAGCGTCCATTGTCATAACGATCTTGGTTTAGCCACCGCCAATACCTTAAGCGCCATCAAGAACGGGGCCGAGAAAATCGAGTGCACGATTAACGGTCTTGGTGAACGGGCCGGAAACGCCTCGTTGGAGGAAGCGGTGATGGCCTTGAAGGTACGCGAGGCGCTGTACGGATGTCGCACGAACATCGATACGAAGGAGCTGATTCGCACGTCACGGCTGCTGACCCATTTGACGGGACTCGATGTGCAGGTGAACAAAGCGATCACCGGAGACAATGCGTTTGCCCATTCCTCCGGAATTCACCAAGACGGTCTGTTGAAGGATAAGCAGGTGTATGAAATTATGTCCCCTGAAGAGGTGGGGGCTGAAAGTATGGAGCTGATTTTGACGGCCCGTTCCGGTCGGCATGCGGTGAAGCATGCGGTGGAGAAGTTGGGGTTCGATACGTCGGATGCCGTGGGGTTTGAACGGTTATTCCAACGGTTTTTGACATTGGCCGATGCGAAAAAAGAAGTGTACGACCATGACCTTTACTACCTGCTAAGTGAACATCAAGAGCCAAGCGATGCTGCTCATCCGCTGTTCGAGCTCACGTCGTTCCAAGTCGTGACGAATGACATATGCCCAACGGCCACCGTCACCTTGAAGATCAACGGACAAGAGCGGAAGGGCAGCGCGATTGGAGATGGTCCGATCGACGCGTTGTATAGTGCGATTAAGTCGTTAACTGGCATCGATGCCAAACTGACCTCCTATAAGATCAACAGCATTTCCCATGGGAAGGAAGCGATCGGACGGGTGAACATTCAACTTGAGGTCGGAGGAAAAACCTACACAGGACGTGCCATGGACACCGATATTATCAAAGCGAGCGGTCAGGCCTTCGTGAATGGCATCAATGCGATGGTATTAGCTGGTGCGATCGAAAATGATAGTGACATAACAAATGTTATGTAAACTAAGTTAAATGATTCGCTAAATAAAGAGGCAGAAGGAGTTCGCATAACGAGAGCCTTCTGCCTTGGCTTTTATTGTTCATTCAGTTGGGATAATGCAACTTCTTTTTCGTTCTCCGGTTGACCAAGCGGATAAATCCGTGCGGTTTCTTTCTTGTCGTCAACATGTTGAATGTAAACCGGTTCGCCATCGCAAGTGACGTTGATCATAGTAGGGGAAGCGACAATCTCTTTCGCGCGTTGACTGTCCATTAGGTAACCTCCTGTTGTCTTATAGTTCAGTCTCTTCTGCCGATCATAAAATACCCGATTCCCCCAGATTTTATTCTTTCATGTCATGAAACATGAAAATTTGTAAAGTTTAATCATCAATTTGATTTAAAAGATTTACTTTAAAAACTCTTCTACTTATATTTAATAGAGTAGCATATCAAAAAATGGTAGAGGAGGAATTAGATTAATGGTTTGGAGAAACAAAGCCGTCGGCAAGTTTCTGGCGATCAGTACCCTCGTTGCAGGACTTGCTTCTGGAGCGGTGGGGTTGTCCGTAAATGCGGCGGATTCCGGTAGCACGCCGGCCAAGGACTTTGAGCTGCGCGTCCTACATACGAATGACACGCATGCCCACCTGGACAACATCGCTCGCAGGGTGACGGCCATCAACACAGCAAGAAACGATCACACGTTGTTGCTGGATGCAGGGGATGTTTTCTCGGGAACGTTATATTTCAATCAATTTAACGGTTTGGCCGATCTGTACTTTATGAACGAGTTGAAATATGATGCCATGACGTTTGGGAATCACGAATTCGACAAAGGACCAAGTACATTAGCTGAGTTCATTAAGCAGGCCAAGTTCCCATTTGTTAGTGCCAATCTGGACTTTAGTGCGGATGTGGACCTGAAAGGGTTAAGCCATTCCGAGCTGGGCAAACCAGGAGAGTCAGGTCAAATTTACCCGGCCGTAATTAAGGAAGTTGCCGGGGAGAAGGTGGGGATCATTGGCTTAACTACGCCTGAAACCTCCGTGTTATCCTCGCCTGGTCCTGACATCAAGTTCGCGGATGAAGTTGAAAGCACACAGAAGCAAGTTGATGCTTTGGAAGCCGAAGGGATCAACAAAATCGTTGTGTTGTCTCATTTGGGGTATACCGTTGACCAACAACTAGCTGAAGCCGTCAATGGGATTGATATCATCGTAGGCGGCCACTCCCATACCGTTCTGAATGCTCCGGAGGTCCATCATGCCGATGAAGAACCTACGTTGATCGTGCAGACCGGCGAATATAATCAAAATTTAGGTCAACTGGATGTCACTTTTGACTCCGAAGGGAAACTAACCGCCTGGAAAGGCGAGTTAATCGCGCTGGATGCCAAAGACGATGCCGGCAACTATGTGATTAAGAGCGATGCCGCAGCGGAAGCCAAGCTGAAGGAATATGCTGCTCCGCTGGAAGAGCTGAAGAAGACGGTAATCGGGAAGACCGAAACGGATTTGGACGGCGAACGCGGCAGCGTACGTAAGCAAGAGACGAATCTCGGCGACTTGATCGCGGATGGCATGCGCTCGAAGGTGATGAGCATCGTAAAAGAGTCCAACGTTAAAGGGTATGTTACGATCCAAAACGGCGGCGGGATTCGCGCTTCGATTAAAGCAGGAGATATTACCCTGGGCGACCTGCTCACCACAATGCCGTTCGGGAACAACTTAACGGCACTGAAAATGACAGGAGAAGAAATTGTCGCTGCACTGGAGAACGGTGTGAGTGGTGTTGAAAATGGGGAAGGGCGCTTCCCGCAAGTTTCGGGCCTGCGTTTCTACTACGATTCGACGAAACCAGGTGAAGTGATCGACGATGTGACGGGTGAGAAGACACAATCCGGACAACGCATCGTGAAAGTCCAAATTCAAAACGATGATGGCACTTATTCCGATATCGATCCTAAAGCATACTACATTGTGGCCACGAACTCGTTTATGGCGAGCGGCGGGGATTTCTACGCATCGATGAAGCAAGCGAAGGACGCCGGTCGATTCTATGAGCTGAACCTCGTGGATTATGAAGTGTTCCATGAGTATCTCGACAAAGTGGGTACGATAAAAGCCGCCACGCAAGGGCGGATCACAGATCTGAAAGGGGCCGCATTACCAGCGGAAGCGGGCGGCAGTTCGCCAACTGCCCCAGGCACGACGCCTGAAACACCTGCATTTACGGATATTTCTGAAGATCCCCATGCTGCGCTGATCAATGAAGCTGCAGCTGCGGGTATTGTCGAAGGGTATGGGGATGGCACCTTCCGTCCTCAAGCGGAGGTAACCCGTGCTGAATTTGCGGTTATGATCAGCCGTGCGTTCCAAGTGCCGGAATCCACTGAAGCTGCGGGATATTCCGATATCTCGGAAGTGCCAAGCTGGGCTTTACCTGCAGTAAGTTCGCTTAAGCAAGCAGGAGCGCTTGAAGTGTTCGGGAAAGAGACGTTCCAACCAAAAAGCACGCTTACTGCAAAAGAAGCTGCCGGAGCGATTGCTGTCCTCTCCGGCAAAGAAGCCAATCTGGCTGGACTTGTCGCAGAGGCCAAGGTGACACGCAGCAGCTTGGTGTTGCTGATTCAATCTGCGTTGAAATAATTCTACACAAATGTTTACCACCGCCTAGCCTAGTTCCTTTGGTTAGGCGGTGTTTTTTTTTAAATGGGGTAACTGTTTAAGATTTGCGCGGTGGATTTTGATCGTATTCATCCGCCAGTTCTTCCAGCGATTTAATAGGACCATGTGGGTTTTGTGCTTGCTTCCGACTTTTCATGGCATTCATTTTAGTGCGTTTCGATTTGGTCATCATCGACATCCCCTTTCATTTGTACGGTGAAGAACCAGGAACGTTCCTCCGCGATAGTTTGAGACGCGCCCAGACGAAATATTCATTCGGTGAGCGGGGGCATCCTTGCGATATTTGCGGTGGCGTTTGCGGAGAAGAGGGATTATAATCTTTTTCAATATTCACAGGTTTGGGGGGCTGGAAATGGAAGAAATCGAGCGATGGTATGATACGCAATATGACGAATGGGAGCGGTTGGAACGACATCGAATCGAGTACGACATCACAAGACGTTATCTCGACGAATACATTACCGGCGAGCAATTGCGCGTATTGGATATCGGGGGAGGGCCTGGCAGATATTCGATTGATTTGGCTGAGCAGGGACATGAGGTCACGCTGTTAGATTTGTCTATGCGACATCTGGAAGTAGCACGGACCAAAGCTAAGGAACGAGGAGTTGCTCTGAAGGATTATATTCATGGGAATGCCTTAGATTTAAGCGGAGTTCATGGGGAATTTGATGTTATTTTGCTGATGGGGCCGTTGTATCATTTGGTGGAGGAGAAGGATCGGAAGAAAGCGGTGGAGGAAGCACTTAATCGGTTAAAACGGGGCGGCCTTCTTGTTGCCTCGTTTATCTCGAATTACGCTCCGCTTCAGGATTATCTGGCCCAACTGCGACCGTTTGATTCCGTTGATCAACTGCTCGATTATTTAAATCATGGTGTAAATCAAGTAGCCCAGGGGTTTACTACGGCCTATTTTTCAGGGTATCCGGAAGCTAGAAATTTGATGGCAAGCTTTGGCTTAACAGAACTGATCTTTGCCGGAGTTGAGAACATCTTAGGCAGCAAGGAAGCTGAAATCAACGAGCTCGAGGAGCCGGAGTATCAAAAATGGCTTGAAATCGGCTACCGCCTGAGTCAAGATGAATTTCTGATCGGGACCAGCCAGCATTTTCTCTATATTGGACGCAAATCTTAACATTTCCGATCCGCAAGGGATCAAGAAAGCAGCCGCATCGGTTGGTTGGAATCTTACCGTTCCGGCAGGGAAGAAGCTTTAATCAAAAAAGAAGTCGCAGGATATGCGACTTCTTTGTGCTGTTTAGAGGGTTATATGCCTTAAAACGTTCCGGCCATTTGGATGGCTTGTTGAAGGGCTTGCTCTTTAATTGCTTCGGCTTGATCTGGTTTTTCACTGGTTCCTTCAACATAAATGACCTGAACATCGTCAATGCCTAAGAATTTCAAGGTTGCTTTGATGTAGCTGTGGCTAAATTCAACGTCTTGGAACTCCCCGTGAGAGAGTACGGTGCCGGATGCCTGAATGTGTATCACTTTTTTTCCTTGCTGCGTGCCGGTTAATCCCCCTAATCCTCGGCGACCATTATTGGCTCTGGTGAAGGTTCTTCCAGGAACCGTGATCGCGTCAAAGTAAGTTTTTAAAACCGGAGGGAAGGCATAGTTCCAGACTGGATTTACAATCACCACTTTATCGGCGGTCATAAATTGTTCTACGATTTCATTCATTCGGATTGCTTTGGCCTTCGATTCTTCACTGAGTTCCTCGAAGGAAGGACCTGCTGGAGGTTGCCCCCAACGACGTAACAGGTCTGCATCGAATTGCGGGATGTCCATGCGATACAGATCCAAATGAATTACTTCATCGTTAGGGTGGGTTTCCTTGTATGTTTCGATGAATTGCTCACCAACAGATAAGCTGTACGTATCGCTTGTAAAAGGATGAGCTGTTATATAAAGTACGGTTGTCATGATTGAGTACACGCTCCATTTCTTATTTTTGATTGTTCACCAGAACAGCATATCGAAGAAGTTCCCCTTATTAGAATGAACATTCCCATTCAGGTGTGTTGCCTTTATGAAATTGAAACTTAACTTTCGTTGAGTATCATAAACGATTTGAGAACGATTAGTCAAGAATTAAATTTCGAAATATATCGAATCAAGGAGCAAGATCCCAGCGATTTTGCTCCTTGATATTTTGGGCTCCACATTAAGAATCGAGCTGTGAAAGCTCTTCTGTATTTGCTTGATGAATTGGATGAGAATTCATTGTACGAACTCTATGCATTAGCCCCCAATGGTTTAACACATTAAACAATGGCTCCAATGTATTTCCGTATTCGGATAGAGAATATTCGACTTTAGGGGGTTTGTCGGGAATGACACGTCTTTCGATCAATCCCGCTTCTTCCAGCTCTCTAAGTTGTTGCGTGAGCATTTTTTGAGAGATGCCGGTGAGCTCTCTTCGAAGTTCATTAAACCGTTTGCTTTTATCATGAATAGTCCATAATAAGTTGAGTTTCCACTTTCCACCGATGATTTTTAGAGTTTCATTGACATTGATATCACATTCGCTCTTCATCTCATTCAAAACCTGCTGGTCAATTTCAGATGTTTCCATGTTCATGTTAGTCATTCCCTCCAGAATACTCCTACAGATAAATTCCATCTAAGTATTCCCACAAATTATTAATGATGCTTAGTATACCTTAAAGTCCTTTTAGGTTAAAGAATCATCTGAAGTGATCTATGCGATTTGAGGTTGGAGTTGATGTAGTTACAAAAAAGTGACTATCAGAAGAAAAAGTGCCTCCTTGTCCAAATAAGTTGATTGCTTCTATACTTAGTCACGAGCCAATCAATTGACTTTAACTTGAAGTGAATGGCGTAAAAAATTTGAAGTACGCCAGAATACAAATATTAGGAGGAAGTCCTCATGATCGTCGTTACAGGGGCAACAAGTAATACTGGACGAGCTGTTGCATTGAATTTATTGGAAGCAGGAGCCCAAATTAGAGTTGTGGGACGCAGTCTTGATCGGTTGCAGCCTTTTGTTTCAAGAGGAGCTGAGGCTTTTGTAGCTGAACCAACGGATAAGGAAGCAATGCTGCGCGCATTTCAGGGAGCAGAAGCAGCCTATGTTATGCTTCAACCGGGCTTTATAGCTGACAGTGAAGACTTCCCAGCTTATCAGCAAGCAGTCATCGATGCCATTGTGCCTGCACTAGTTCAAAACGGCGTACGTAATATCGTTGCTTTAAGTGGTTGGGGGGCAAATTATGAACATGCATCCGGACCCCTTGCTGGACTTCGCTTACTGGAAAATCGATTACAAGCAGAAAGTTCGCTGCGTGTACTTGTTTTGCGTCCAGGTTGGTTTATGGAGAATGCAATCCCATTAATCTCTGCGATTAATAACACGGGGAACGCAAGCAGTCAGTTACGAGGAAACTTGCGATTGCCAATGATAGCGACAAGCGACATTGGAGCGGTTGCTGCGAGTTCCTTATTGAAACCCATGAAAGAAGGTTTCGAAGCTCGCGAGGTTCAAGGCCCTGATGAACTTACTTTAACTGAAGCAGCCGATATTATTGGTCAAGTAACTGGTGTCCAGGGGGCATCCTATGTACAAGCTTCCCCGATTGATGTGAAAGCAGAGATGTTAGGCGCTGGTTTCTCTGACCATATGGCAGAAGCCTTTGTGATTATGTCAGATGATCTTAACGCAGAACGGATCATCATGTTGCAACCTTTGGAAGAGCGTATTATTACTCGTACTGGGTTTGAGACCTTTGTTCGTCATACTTTAGAAATTCAATAATTTAATTATTAAATTGTCTTTTAGAAAGCGAGGGTTTTCTTTGATCAATAAGGATGAAGACTTGGGGGCTTACCTAAATTGGAAGATTGGGAATAAGACACTTACTACATTAAGCGATGGATATAATCCAATCGATTATGACACCATTCACTCGATCCCGAGAGAAGTAGGGATTTATCTTCAGCGCGAAGCGCACCGAACTGATAATCCGATTTTTACTCATAACATGTTCCTTATTCGGGGCGATGATCATCCTCCAATTTTAATCGATGCCGGTATGGGAGGATCTGCTGGTCCTACATTAGGTTGGCTTACAAGTTCTTTAGCAAAAGCAGGCGTGAAAAAGGAAGAAATCGGGTTAATCTTAATGACACATTTGCACCCTGATCATTGTGGAGGACTCGTGGATGAGAACGGAGAAGCCGTTTTTCCGAATGCTACACTTGTAGTTCACGAAGATGAAATAGATTTTTGGCTCACTTTAGAAGGTGAGCAACGTTCACCGGAAAGTCTTAAACCGTTTTTTGAAATGGTTCGAGCATCCGTAAAACCTTACCTTGAGCGTTTGGTAAAAATCACCTCCGGAGAAGTTGCCCCTGGCATTAACAGCTGTGCCACTAGTGGGACATACTCCTGGACATACCGGTTATGTGGTAGAAAGCGAGGGAGTGGAGGTTTTCATTTGGGCAGATATTGTACACCTGCCAGCAATACAACCTGCGTGGCCGTCCGCTGGAGTAATCCACGACGTCGATCCAGAACTCGCCGCAGCCACGAGAAAGAAAGTATTTGTTGAAGTAGCTGATCGGAAACAGTTAGTAGCAGGAAACCATTTAGAGTTTCCAGGTTTAGCTTATTTAGAGCGCAAAGGTGAAGCCTTTAAGCTAGTCCCACAACTCTGGATTTCTAAGCTATAAATATATGATATTAGTCGGGAGATAAAAGGAAATATACACTTAAAGTCGCGTAAATGCGGCTTTTTTTATTTCCATAAAACATGCTAATATTTGAAATATGATAAATGCTACAGCACCTGTGGCCATTTATTCTATAACGTGGAAACTTACCCTTTTACCTCGTGCTTCCCAAAAGCGTTGTAACGAAGTTAATCTGACCAACTTGAAATAACTCAACTTGAACCATGTGGGGAGGCGGTGTGAAATGAAAACTTATAACTGTGGACTGGAAATTTCTCTAGATCTCATCGGAGGAAAGTGGAAGGGGCTTGTGCTGTATTATTTGTTAAAAGGGCCTAAACGCACAGGGGAGCTAAAGCGTCTCATAAATCAGATATCGCAAAAGATGCTGATTCAAACACTGCGGGAACTAGAAGCAGACGGATTAATCAGTAAAAAAATGTACAACCAAGTACCGCCTAAGGTGGAATATTCAATGACAGCATTAGGTCGATCCCTCGAACCCATTTTGAAATTACTGTGTGATTGGGGAGAGGATTACGCGGAGCAATCCTACGCTCCAGGCGAGATTACGATTTTGAATCTAGAGTGATCAGGAACGTTCTAAAATCAACAGGCACGGGACAAATCAACATGTATTGTCCATTGTCCCGTGTTTTAATTCAATAGGATCTTTATCGAGTTACACTAGTCAGTTGGCTACCCCATTCTCCGATCGGGTCAAGCCAACTGACTGTTCGATCATCAATGAGGTCTGCAAGAGCCTCTTCATACTCACTACGGTAAGGCTTCGGAAGTTCATTCTGAATCCAGGTTTCCCTGGTCCCTTGCCAGATCTCGTAAATGACGAGATCATTCGGCTGGTCGATATCATCAGATACAATGGCATTGATAAAAGCAGGCTCATTTCTGAAGTCATTTATCAATGAGAACAAACGGTCTCGGAAGTTTTCTTTCATTCCTGGTTTTATTTTGAACCGAATATTGAGAATAACTTGATTTGTAATTGTGGACATCATCGCACACTCCTCATCATTTCATAAAATTGTGGCCACAAGAGTCATTATGGACTATGAGTAATCTTGGGAAAAGTACACACTTTTGGGTTACATAGTCACTAAAGAGTAACAATTGAGGGAGAGGAGGGGCCTGCTTTGATAAGTATTTTTTTCATTGGTGGAAGGTTGATTTAGATCATTCAGAAGTGTCGGGTGACAAGAACATATATCATTAACCGTGATTGATAGGCATTATCATTTATGAGTTCAAGCTTCTAAAAACGTTCCCGAGTTTTGTACACACCGCCCGTCACACCATGAGAGTACACAACCCCCGATGTCGGTGATATAACTGCACCATAAAGGATTTTTTCAGTAAAAGGGCATATAATTGTGTGATTAAGTCTATAAGGAGGTCTAGAATGATTAGACCAGTTCGTACGAGGAAGATACGTAAACCTGTAGTTCCACTGACAAACCTTCGTTCAAAAAAGGTCGAGGCAACGGCGGCAAGATACAGGAAAATTACAATAAATGTCCCTGATGCGCCTGTGAGTGTAGCGATCCCTGAGACCATAAGTTTTTATATAGATACACGGTTTACAACGTCGCAAGTGAATAGACTAAGAACGATGATTGTAGGCTTGCTTGGCTTTTGGAATGGCCACTTTACGGAGCTTAATGATGGCGCACAACGTTCCAGATACCAAAATTGTGTTAATCAATATGCACGCTTTAATCTTTCACCAGTTTGGTTTGATGAAAAAATTGCAAACGGGGCAGCAGCTGCGGCTGTTCAGATGGATGGACTAACAACAATGATTGCTGCAAATGGATTTGGTCGTGCTCCCAAGGCATACATCAAGTACCAGAAAAGCGGTAATTTCACGATTAAAGGCGTAAATGCATCTAATCCCGAACTAAATTCGTTAAGCATTACCGTCAATGCTAGTGCCCTTAGCTTAACATCCGTATCCACAGTTTTTTTAACAGGATCTCTTCATCATGCTTGGCTGCATCGCGAAGGATATAGGCATCCAGCAGGTAAGTTTACGTCATACTTTGCTGGAGAGTCCAGCATGTGTCTCATGCGCGGTAATTCAAATAAAACTCCTGGAACATCTGTAAGCGCCTATACAGACTGGCTTGACTAATCCTATTGGAAAAAAAACGACTCATCTGATCCTCCTATACGCTGAAATCAGCTAATAGGCATGGATTATAGCGGATTTTTATTAAATAAATCAACTCCCGTATCCCTTCTTACGTAATTTAGATGAATAAGGGGGGGATTACACTTCTTGCGAATTAAAACATGCCGTTCAGTTGCGCCTAGCCGTGTAAAGCAAATGCTCATTTACGCCAATCGCTTTGTTGGCATGCAGTATAGAAAACATCCGCCTCGCCTTGAAATTGACTGTTCCCAGTTCACGAGAATGGTGTTTGCGAAGATTGGTGTTAAGCTTCCGCGCACTTCAGGTGAACAAGCGGAACTGGGAACTATGGTCAGCTTAGAGGAGCTACGTCCTGGAGATTTGATCTTTTACCATATACCTGATCGCAACCCAATTGAGGGCTCTGTTGGACACGTAGCTATCTATGCTGGCAAAGGGAGGATGGTACATTGTTTGCCAACTTCGAATGTGTTCTTAACAAACTTAAATAAACCTTATTGGAAAGCAAAGTACTTGTTTGCTAAACGATTATTGGATTAAATTAGATGACAAATTGAATCAGCTACAGCCAAGGACGTGAAATCTTTAGTCCTAACTGGTAGCTGCGACTTGAACTTGTTCAGTCTAGAACAATCCAGACTGAACAAGTTTTTTTGACGTGAACGAGAAAGACGAATATGAGTTCGTTCCTGAGGTTTGCGCTTTATTTTATGCTTCATTTTGCTATAATTTAATTACATTAAATCTAGGTTTAATGCAATTTTAATTGTAAGCGTTTTTTATAGATTAATATGGAGAGATCTTCACGCAAAACATCATCGATAAATTACATAAATAGGTGGGATTGTCTTGAATGATGCAGAAGTGCTTGAACGGTATGAGCGGGAACTAAGTTATTTTGACATATACATGAAAGACCGCGGTTATTCAAAAGAAACACAAAACGGTTATCAACATGATCTAAAGAAGTTTCTCAGGGATTTACATGGCAAGCCGGTTGCCGAGGTGACTGACCTGGATGTGATGCGCCATCTCACGAATATTCGTGAAGCGGGGAGCGGCGCACGTTATCGCAACAGATGTCAATCAGCGATTCGTCTGTTTTATAAGGTCATGATTAAATTTAAGCTCGCCGCTAATAATCCCGTGATGGAGATCGAAAGAGCCAAGGTGGAAAAAAATAAAAAGCCCGTTTTTCTTCAGCAACAGTATCTTGAAACCTGCCTGAGCCAAATCGAGGGAAGGTATATGGCTAGAGATGTGGCCATTATCGCTTTGATGGCTTATGCTGGTTTACGCGTTTCGGAAATTGTCCGCTTGGACCTTACGGATTTTGACCCGATTGAATCCAAAATTGGCGTACACGGGAAAGGGGATAAATGGAGGTACATCCCGCTTCCGATCGAGTTAAGCCGGCTGCTAGAAGAAGCCTTAGCCCATCGGCAAACGCCTAAAAATAAAAAGGATGAGCAAGCCTTTTTCATTTCGCAATTTGGCCGCCGAATTAGCAAACGTATGGTTCAGGTGATCGCTGATCGAACGCTGGATGGCTTGGTGGAAACTTACCCGCAGCTCAAAGGACAACCCTTATCTGCACATAAATTTCGCCATTCCTTCGCGTCTAATCTACTCAGAAATGATGTTGATATTCGGACAGTACAGGAATTGTTGGGACACGAGGACATCTCGACAACGCAGATCTATACGCATGTATTAGATGAAGCTAAGGAACTGGCAATGAGCAAGGTTCGGCCTAATTTAGCATTTATGAATCAAAATAGGAGATCGCAGTAAATGCGACCTCCTTAATCCCTTTACATTAAAAACCTTTGGCCATTTGGATGGCTTGCTCAATTGCCTTTTCTTTGATCTCCGCAGCTTGATCCGGTTTTTCACTTGTTCCTTCAACATAAATAACCTGTACATCGTCTATGCCAATGAACTTCATAGCTGCTTTGATATAACTGTGGCTGAACTCAACGTCTTTAAACTCTCCGTGAGCCGGAGGCTTGAATATGCATCACTTTTTTGCCTTGCTGCGTCCCTGTTAATCCTCCTAATCCCCGGCGACCGTTATTAGCTCTGGTAAAGGTTAATCCGGGAACCATTAGCGCATCGATGTACATTTTTAATACCGGAGGGAAGGAGTAGTTCCAGACCGGGTTCACAAAAACAATTTTTGTTGTTAATCATAGTTTTTCTCGTTGCACTATTCGTTTGAAGGTTCAGCAAGTGCAGAAATGATTTCTTGTGTCGTCCGGATACGTCCTATGCGTGGGAATATGAAGTTCTTCACGTAATCATGCCCGGTTTGGGTAAAACCCGTCATGGCATCGATCGCCAAAATTAACTGATACCCGTGCATGAACGCTTCCCGCGCTGTCGTATCCACACCCAACTCAGTAGCGATACCGCATAATACGATGGTGTTGATTCCTCGGCGACGCAACTGCAGGTCGAGTTCTGTTCCGTAAAAAGCTCCCCATTGTTTCTTAGTGATAATATGGTCTGTTTCGGTAACTTGCATTTCTGGGAGGATTTGATCCCATCCCTCTGGCAGATTGAGAGGTGGAGCAGGCGAATCCAACTTTGGATTTGGAATATCTTTCAAGTCCTTGCTAGATACCCGAACTAATGCCACCATCGAGCCTTGCTCACGGAAAACGATCTCCGCACATATTCCAGAAGTCGTGTATAGAGCTAGGATTAATTCATTATGATTCGTTTATTCAAAAAATAAACAGCATTTTAACAGCAATTGAAAAGATGGAATAATTACCTCAATTTTGAGAAAATACATCCATTATTCTGGTTATCAATTCGTGCCATTTCAAAAGGGGAGCGAACACAACATGAGTGAACAATTATTTAAACTCGGTTTTTCGAACTTGGATCCTTGAACAAAACGCCGTACCGCTGAAAACGCAAGGGCGCATTCCTTACTGGTTAAACGGTACTTTGTTCCGAAATGGCCCGGCCAAATTCTCCGCGGATGAAAACGCGGGTTGGCATACGCATTGGTTCGATGGACTTGCCATGCTGCATAAATTTTCGTTTTGCGAAGGCAATGTGATTTACTCGAACCGTTATTTGAGATCGAACGCTTACTACTCGACGCTGGAAAAGGGACAATTTAATATCGGTTTTGGCTCGAAAGGCGGCACCAGTATCAAGTATGCCAACAATACGAATATTAACGTGGCTATTCTTGACGACCGATTTGTGGCGCTAACCGAAAATCCTGGCATTATGGAATTCAATCCGGTTAATCTCGAAACCGTAGACGTATTCAATTTCGACGACAGTCTGGGCGGCCAGCTGACGACGGCGCATCCGCATTATGATCTGCAGACCGGACGTTACATCAACTTCACAACTGAATTCGGACGTGCACATGCGTATAATGTGTATTCTGTAGCTCCGCATAGCCGCAAGCGAGATTTGATTGCCTCGGTTCCGACGGATCGGCCAGCCTACATGCACAGCTTTGCAAACACGGAAAATTATGTCGTCATCACGGAATTTCCGCTCGTGATCGATCCTCGCGATTTGGCAAATGAACACAAAACGCTGATCGAAAACTTTACATGGAAGCCGGATCATGGAACGCTGTTCCGCGTTGTGCGCAAGTCAGATGGGGTCATTCTGAAAACTTTCGAAGCCGAGGCTTTCTTCTCTTTCCATCACGTGAATGCTTTCGAGATCGACGGCGGTTTGGTTTTGGACATTTGCGCCCTAAAGGATGACAACATGGTAAATCATTTGCATGTCAGCAATTTGAAGGGGAATACGGGCGAGCCTATTTTCGTTCAATTGCGCAGATATACGGTGAAGTTTGATTCGCGAAATGTTTCTTACGAAGCGATCTCTCCAGAATCCATCGAACTTCCGACGATCAATTACGCCCGCTCTAGCGGCAAATCTTACCGCTACGCGTATGGAATTAGTACCAACAAGGAGCGTTACGAGAATTACCCGAATCAATTGGCCAAAGCGGATGTGCAGAACGGTACGACAACAATTTGGCGTCAAGACGGTTGCTATCCAGGTGAACCGATATTCGTTCAACGACCGAATGCGAATGACGAAGATGACGGTGTCGTATTATCGGTCATTCTGGACGGTCGCAATTCACATTCCTTCTTGCTCGTCCTAGAAGCGCAAACGTTCGAAGAATTGGGAAGAGCGGACGTAATTCACCATATTCCTTTTGGTTTTCACGGGATGTTCACTGGCGAGCAATATATGTAAAGAGCTGTCCGGTGAAGAGCATGCAGTGGCTCCCGGGCGAGTCTAATGCAAGCTCAGATACCGAGCTCCTGTTGCTTTACAGTGGGCAATTCAAGAAGAAAAAATAATTAGCTGGAACGTGAGAGGGAATGGCACGTGATAGGGAGCTTAACGAACGGTAAAATTAATATTCGAGTCACAAGAACATTGTCCTATTCAAGTTCGCGTAAATCGCGGACTTTTTTAGGTGTGCCCAGCATAGGCGCTATCTCGAAGGTGCAAGTCCCGATTAGTGAAGGCAGTAGTAGCCGTTAGCTTAAGACAAGGGTGTCGACCGCGAGGTCGAATCTGAAGGATTAGTGCCTGCAGAAAACCAGAGTGAGGTAGGTGGGCGGAGATTTATTCATCACTCTTTATAATTACGTAAAATAATAATTTGACGAATAATTATATATGGATTATTCTAGAAATAGGAGGTGTGCGTTCAACATGGATAAAACGACCAAAGCTCATTATATGAGCCGCATTGATGAGAAATTAACGGATTTGCCTTGGTACGTGACTGAATATATCGATACGCGGAAACGGAAACTGTCGCATACCACATTACTGAATTATTGTCATGATTACATCATTTTCTTTGATTGGCTCGTGGCTGAACGATTCGCAGCTCCCAGTCGGAAAGAAGTTGAACTGTCTGTACTCGAAAAATTAACGGTTCGAGAAATCGAAAGCTTTCTGACGTTCCTGGAATATCAGTTAGGCAACTCTAAGTTAACGATTAACCGCAAGTTATCAGCGCTCAAATCGCTGTTCGATTATTTACAGAATAAAGCGGAAACCGCGGATTTGAAGCCTTATCTTGAGCGTAATGTGATGGCCAAGATCGAATTTAATGCACTGAAGGAAAGCCAAGAAACGATCGCCAATCGGATTGAAGGCAAAATTTTGCGGGCTGATGATTTTGAATTGTTCCGGCAGTTTGTGGCTTATGATTTTGGTGAGCAAAACCGGGAGAATAAACGATTATATCAATTCCACGAGTTTAACCGCGAACGAGATACAGCAATCGTATCCTTGATCCTGGGATCCGGATTACGATTATCTGAAGTTGCCGGCATCAATCTGGAAGATCTCGATATGAACAAAGGCTTGGTGCGAGTCATTCGCAAAGGAAACAAGGAACAATACGTATACTTTAGTGAACAAGCAAAATTAGATATGGAAATTTATCTCAAAATTCGTGAAGCGCGGTATAAGCCGGAAAAATCAGAAACATACTTATTTATGGGCGCGCCGATCGGACGTAAAGGCAAAAACCGAAGATTAACGCCAAGATCAATCGAAAAGCTGATTGAGAAGTATGCGAAGGCTTTTGGGAAGCCGGCATTAACCGTACACGCATTGCGTCACTCCTTCGCAACACGTTATCATCAGGAGAATAACGACGTGCCGCGATTGAAAAATCAATTAGGGCACGCATCGATCCAAACCACGATGATTTATACGCACTTAACCGATGAAGAAATGCGTAAAGCTGTCATTAATATGGATAAGTAAAATCATAGCAAACAAGACCGCAAGGAAGCAGCTAATACGGCCCAGGCGGTCTTTTACTTATGACTTTTTCACAAAACCCGTATTTTGTACATATGTATATCGATATCATAATGAACCCTGTCAAAGCTCATGATTAGCTCTTGATTGTCTTTAGTTTGTAATATTTACAATCCAATCACTTAGATTCCATTTCGATTGAATTCTTCTTTCGCCAATGCAATTACGTTCTGAATAAACGGTGCTTTACGCAACGTATACGTTTGTCGATCAGAACAAATCTCGGCTAATTCACGCTTTAAGTTCAAATATTGAGCCGCAACATCCGGATACTTAATTAAATAGTCTCGAAACAAAATCATGTTCTTCCAATCGTCGCTTTGATATTCGTACACATGGAGATGATGTGTACCTTTTCCCCATTCGCCCCTTCGAAAGAACATTCGATTGGGGAATTCCTCTTTCGGTACGTATTCATAGCCGATTTGGCTAAGTAGCGAGATGGCACTATCATCGATAATAGTCAGTCGCTCTACGGCCAATGCAATATCAATAATCGGCTTCGCCGCCATGCCAGGAATTGAAGTGCTGCCTACATGTTCAATTCGCTTCACCTTTTCACCGAGTAAAGCCAGAATGCAAAGACGATCTTTCTCAAATTCCTGCGGCCAAAGATTACTATAGTTACTGAGTGTGACTTTGTTTGTCATAAATATCACCCTCGCATTTTATATCCCCTCTCCCCTTCCCTCAACCACTATTCCAACATGGATTCGCTCGTTCAATATCATCTATAACCGAGTCGTGTCAAAGAGACGAGCATTCAATTGAAGAAAAAACATGACCGTCGAAAAGGTCAGGAGCATGAACTGTGTGCCCCTCCCCTCTGAGTTGATCGGCAAAATCAAGAATCCCCTTTGTCAGCCCCAATGACTGGTGTAATATTAGAATCTCTGCCATTTGCCTCCTTCTTCAATGACAAGGATCATGGAAATTTACTACAGATATTCATTTCGCTTTCTTCTTGTCGTTCTCCTGCCTGCGGCTCATTCTAAATTAAGTTAACATAATATATGTTCTGTAAATAAATATTCCATAGCTTGAAACCAATCAATAGCAAAGTAGCTTCCCTGCAAAAAAGAAATAACCCGCGCGTACAAGCACGGGTTACATCACATCACTTTATCTCAAAGTAAGGTCACCTTCTGAAAAGTATTATCCTTCATCGTTCGTACGACGCGAATATATTTGATGCTCGTAGGATGCCCAAGTACGGTTTTGAACACCCAGTACGGAGCTAATTCTCCGATTTCAACTTCTTCCCCTAGCTCTGTTTTGATGAGATGGATAAAGTCTCCCATGTTGGGAGCTTGTCCAACTTCTTTAAAGAAAGAGATTTGTTGAAATGTACGCTCCCCAGATAAGGAGGTGATTTCTAGGGTTGTGGTATATTTTTCCTTGGATATGATTTCATTCTCTAGATCCTTGTGCTCTGCCATTGATGATTTCCCTCTCCGCAAAATTTTTTCTCTAGAATTTATATCGACCGAGGGAAGAAAATAAATTATCTCTGTCTTTTCATTTCTTAAATTTTTTTCATTTTTGTCTCGATTGTGTGGCAACTGGCAACACTCCCTCTGCCTTCAACTGCCCAAGCAGCACCTGGATCGCCGCTTGAGTGTTGGGTTCCTGTTTTCCGTAAACGGCAAGCGCTGAGCGCACATTCTGCACATACATCGTTTCGTACGGATTGCCCAGGGATAACAGCACGTACCGCTTATTCGCCTTGTTTAGCGTATCAACCAGCGTTTGAATATCGGACCATCCGAACTCACTAGCTACGTTACGGAACTGATAGGAAGCCATGATCACGTAATCTGCCTGTTCCATCTTCTGAAGCGCTCCCGATGTATTGCCTTGACCCATCACGGCAATCTCCGTTTTTAGCGATAGGTTGCCGGCAGCTTGGGTCAGCTGTCTTTGGAGCTGCGCCGCTTGCTCCTTATCGGTTGCCGCTATAACAACTCGGTCGCTTGGTTGAATGGAATCAGGATTTGCACCATCACGGCTGGCGAAGACGGTGACGGCTCGCTCTGCAATTTCCCGCTCTACCGCCCGATGTTCCTCAGAACCAATCGTTTGGAGCGCGCTGAACTTCTGAGTAAGGGTATCCTCTTCATCAAATAATCCGTATTTTGCTTTCAACTCCAAGATACGCTTCACTGACTTGTGGATGGTTTCCACCGGAATCCGCCCTTTCTTCACCGCTTGAACCAGCGTTTCATGGGCAGCTTCCGGATTCTGCGGCATCAGAATAATATCAACGCCCGCATTAACAGCTCGTTCAACCGCTTGCTTTTCTCCAAAGTGCTCTGCGATCCCGTTCATGGTGAAAGCATCAGAAATGATGATCCCTTGATACCCCATCTCCTCGCGAAGTAAACCGGTCAATATCTTCTTCGACAAAGTCGCCGGAATCGGCACTTGGCTGCCATCCTTCAGTGAAGTCACATGCTCATGATCAATCGTGGGAAAGGCTATATGTCCGGTCATAATCATATCCACTCCGCCTTCAATCGCGGTCCGAAACGGCTTCAGCTCCACCGCATCAAGCCGTTCTCGGTTATGCGTTAAGACAGGCAAGCCTAAATGGGAGTCCACGGTCGTATCCCCATGCCCCGGAAAATGCTTAACAGCCGCGATCACCCCAGCTTGACGCAGCCCCTGAATTGTGGCGAGACCAAGTCGTGATACCATATCCGCGTCCGAACCAAAGGAACGCATCCCGATGATGGGATTATCCGGATTACTGTTCACATCAAGTACCGGAGCAAAATTGACCTGCAACCCCAGCGCCCGCAACTCCTCCCCTGTGAGCTTACCCGCCGCTTTGGCCAGCGTCACGTTTCCGGTTGCGCCTAGCGCCATCTGACCTGGCAGATTCGTTCCCCCAGGGATGCGCTTAATCACGCCGCCTTCCTGGTCAATGCCAAGAAAGAGCGGAAGTTCTCCGGCTTCTTTTTGCAGATCATGGGTGAGCTGTACGACCTGACGGGCATTCACGATGTTTTTATCAAAAAGAATCATCCCGCCTAAATCCAAGTCCTGCACGCTGCGTTTCAATCCTTCATTTACGGTAGTGGTCGGTTGGCCATTCCATTGCCTCATGTCAGGCATCAGCATTTGGCCCACTTGTTCGCCCACTGTCATATAGGAGATTAACTTGTCCCAATCCTGCGCCACGATGGCGGTTTGGCGTTCAAAGCGAATCACCCGGGCCAGAAACACCGAAAACTCTGCCCGCGTAACAGAACGATCTGGCCGATACGTGCCATCGGTATACCCGCCGATCAGTCCATTGGAGCTCATGAGTTGAAAGGGCTCAGCCGCCCAATGGTGCTGAACATCTGTTAAATTAACCGACTTCCCGCCAGTCGTAAGTGCAAAAGCGCGAGTTAGAAATGCAGCCGTTTCCGCACGACTCATCGCTGTATCTGGATGGAAGGTGCCATCAGGAAACCCGATGGCCAGCCCCTGTTGCTCCGCAATGCCAATTTCACGATAAAAAGGATGGGTTGTTGGGACATCCGTATAGCTTGGGCTTCCCGCCCCGGTCTGCAGTTGCTCCGGATACAGTTCTCTTACGAGAAAAGTTACGGCCTGCGCCCGAGTCACTTGATTCTCTGGAGCAAACTTCCCATTCCCAACTCCGGCAACGGTTCCCCTGTCAGCCATATAGGTGATGCTGTCTTCCGCCCATTTCACATGCTGGAGATCCGAGAACCGCTCTGCGGCAGCAGCACTTCCTGCCAAAATAAACATGGAGCCGAGAACAGCACCTAACATCGTCATCATTTTAATTTTCATCTGTCTACCTCTCTAGTTGTCTTGTAAAAGGTTAGACGCTTCCGTTGTTCTTCTAGTTGCGTTAAGCTCGGGTTGAAACTGCTGGAAATGGACAAAGGATAAGCTCGCCAGCCAAAGGTCATACTACGTACATTCCGTATTATCCTTTATAGATGTGGAAGGAGTGCAAATAAGATGAGCAAAGCCGGCAAACGCGGGCATGTGGAGTTTCGGCCGCCTATGATCCAACTGGCGGCGGATCTGCCGGGGGATGAAGACATGCGCGAACACTTGAATGATCTGAAAATGAATGATGGTTTTCAGGGATCCTGCGGCCCCCTCATGTCAAACGCAAACAGCAAACGAAAGGAAGCCGATGCAGATGAATGAGCAGCTTCAACCTGTGATGGATTGGCTTGAGGCGCATATCGGCGGCAATTTGCATATCCGCAAGCTAGAACAAGGCGATCTCGACGAGATCAAACTGAAATTAGAACAGAAAGGGATCCATGACGATCACAGCCATATGTTTGATGATTATACCGGCGGGCCTGTCTTGTATTTGCGGGGTGAAGGTTGGATCATCCAACCTGGCGGCACGGAGGTTCCTCTTCCCCAGGATACGTATCTCATTCCGGTAAAAGAGTTGAAGCAAGCCCATATCGACGGTCACACCATATCAGTAGAGACGGGGCGTGCCCGTTATGACATTACGGATGCCTAGGCTTATTATCATTACCCCCTAAAAAATCACCTTGATATCCTGGACTAAAGTCAAGGAACCCAAACCGCCTTCGGTCCATACAATTTCAAGATGATCTTCGATACACTAAACATAACTGAGATCTTTTGAAGGGGGCGATTGGGTGAGTTACGAACAGCAGGTGCGGAAGGAAATCGCCGTATGGGAGCACAACATGTTTAAGCCGGCGGGATGGTTAGAGAAAACGTCAAAGTCCATCAGTCAGCGAGTGAATCAACTGATCCCTCCGAAAATGCACCAGATCATTACGACCACCATACGCACCATCGTGCGCACGGCGCTATTTGGGGCGGAATATACGCCAAAGCGTCCGGTCCAGCGCGGAATTAAACTGGAAACCGCGGATCAAGAAGCGAACCAACTGTTTCGCTTATATCAAAAAATTGCGGTAGCCGAAGGCGCAGGAACCGGAGCTGGCGGTCTAGTGCTGAATGCGGTAGATTTTCCGGCATTCATTGCCATAAAAATGAAATTTCTTTTCGAACTGGCTCATGTCTATGGATATGACACGAACGTATTTTCCGAACGTGTGTTTATTCTCAAAGTATTTCAAATGACGTTCGCCAGCCCGCATAACCGCGCTAAGATCCTACACTCCATCAAGCAGTGGCATATCGAACAAGAGCAATGGGCAAGCGATACCCCATATGCCAACACATTGGACTGGGAGACCTTTCAGATTGAATATCGCGATGCAATCGACTTCCGGAAAATGCTCCAGATGGTACCTGGAATCGGAGCACTTGCGGGCGCATGGGCGAACTACACCATCCTGGAAGAGCTTCGTGAATTCGCGATGAACGCGTATCGCTTGCGTAAACTAAACGATCCGGAGAGATAACTTTTACTCTGCCCCTACCACCGGATGCGGTACGTACGGTTCTTCGAGATAGGCCATTTCCTCTTCGCTGAGTTTGACCGATAACGCCCCCACTGCATCTTCCAAATGCGATACTTTCGTTGCGCCTACGATAGGTGCAGCGACCCGTTCCTTCTGCAGCAGCCAGGCCAGCGCAATATGTACTCGAGGAACACCGCGTTTTTCCGCCAGCTCTGCTACACGCTCGATAATAAAGCGATCCGCCGCTGCGGTGGGATCATACTTGGATTTTTGAATCGCATCGGTTTCCGAGCGTTGGGTGGTGACCGAGGCATCGCGAATCAAACGTCCGGAAGCAAGCGGGCTGTAAGGCGTTAGGGCGATATTTTGATCTTGGCAGAGCGGCACCATCTCCCTCTCCTCTTCCCGATAAATCAAGTTGTAGTGGTTTTGCATAGAAACAAACCGGGTCCAACCGTTCTTCTCCGCAATATACTGGGCCTTCTGGAACTGCCAGGCATACATGGCAGAAGCACCGATATACCGGGCTTTCCCCGCCTTCACCACATCGTGCAGGGCTTCCATCGTTTCTTCGATTGGCGTGTTGTAATCCCAGCGATGGATAATATAAAGATCCACATAATCGGTACCCAACCGTTTCAAGCTTTTGTCGATTTCACTTAAAATAGCTTTCCGCGATAACCCGGCCCCGTTTGGCCCCGGATGCATGCGTCCCCATACTTTGGTTGCGAGGACAATCTCGTCCCGGTTCGCAAACTCCTTAAGAATGCGCCCTGTGATCGCTTCGCTGGTTCCCGCTGCGTACACGTTGGCTGTATCAAAGAAATTGATGCCCAGCTCAAGCGCTCTTCGGATGATCGGGCGCGCCTTCTCTTCATCCAGCACCCAGGAATGCCATCCCGGCACCACTTCACCAAAGCTCATACAGCCCAGGCAAATTCGGGAGACGTCTAATCCTGTATTCCCTAGTTTCACATAATCCATCGTTCATTCCTCCAGGCGATGAAGTCTTATCTGCTTTATTATCTCTCAAAGAAAAAGACGTCTGCAAATCAAATCGTTTGCAAACGTCGAATAGGTAATTTATTAGAGTGCGCTATCGTCCACCCCGTCCAGCCACGCTTCAATGCTGCCGATCACCGAGGTGACGCAACCGTCTTCAAACGGAGAAATCAAGCCGGCCGTTTGAACCAGCTCCGTAAAGGATTGACTGCCGCCTTGCTGGCATAAGCGCAAATAGTCAGCCCACGCTGTTTCGCGGTCTTCATACATCTTCTTCCAGAACTGAAACGCGCAAATCTGCGCCAGGGTATAATCGATATAATAAAACGGCGAATTGAAGATATGTCCTTGTTTATGCCAAAATCCGCCCCGTTCCAAATAGGCGTTATCCGCATAGTTTCGGTAAGGAACGTACTTGCGCTCAATTTCCCGCCAAGCTTGCTTGCGTTCCGCCGGCGTTGCCTCCGGATGCTCATACACGTAATGCTGGAATTCATCGACCGCCACGCCGTAAGGAATGAAGATGACGGCACTTGCCAAGTGATCGAACCGGTACTTATCGACTTGTTCTTCAAAGAATAAATCCATCCAAGGCCAGGTGAAAAATTCCATGCTCATCGAATGAATTTCGCAGGCTTCCAGCGTTGGGAATTGATACTCCGGCACCTCAAAGCCGCGGCTCTCGTACATTTGAAATGCATGCCCCGCTTCATGTGTCAACACATCGATATCGCCGGATGTGCCGTTGAAGTTGGAGAAAATAAACGGTGCCTTATAATCGCTAATAAAAGTACAGTACCCGCCGGCCCGTTTCCCTTGCTTGGCGACCAGATCCATCAACCCATTTTCTGTCATGAAGGTGAAGAATTCATCGGTCTCCGGAGACAACTCACGATACATCTTCGCCCCGTTCTTCACAATCCAGTCCGGACCGCCCTTCGGTACTGCATTCCCGGATTTAAAAGCAAAGCTCTCATCATAGTACAGCAGCTGGTCCACGCCGATCCGCTGCTTTTGCCGTTCCTTCAGCTTGGTGGCAACCGGCACAATATGCTTGAGCACCTGGCTTCGGAAGTTCGCCACCTTCTCGGCATCATAATCCGTCCGTGACAACCGGGCATAACCCAGCTCCACGAAGTTGCGGAATCCAAGCTTCTTGGCGATCTTCGTCCGCACTTGCACCAACTCGTCATAGATCCGGTCAAGCTCATCCTCATGCTCGGCCAAGAAACCGTACGCTGCTTCTGCAGCACGTTTGCGAACCTCCCGATCCGTCGATTGCTGGAACGGAATCAGCTGGGACAAGTTACGCTCTTCGCCTTCAAACGGAATTTTTGCGGAGGCGATCAGTTTGGCGTATTCGGTGGTCAGTTTGTTCTCCCGCTGCAGATCCTCGATCACCTCAGGGCTAAACGTCTTTAACGACACCTCGGCAAGCTGGAACAGCTGACGCCCCCATTTTTGCTCCAGCTGGGTGCGAAAGGTCGAGTTTACTAGAGCTCTGTAGTAGTCTGTAATCGATTCCTGTACAATCGGACCGACTTCATCATAGAAGTCTTGTTCCGCTTTATAAAACTCATCGTTTGTATTAATCGTATGCCGCACGCTGGCGATTTCCTGCATCGTATCGAAGCCGCTTCGGAGTTGATTGATCTCCCCCATGATCCGGTCTTGCTCTTCGTAAGAATTCGCACTTGTAAATGCTTGAAGGAGCTCCTTAAATCGTTGTTGGAAAGCTTGGACATCGGGCCGTTCGTATCGGTATTCACTAAACTTCATGGCATGCACCTGCCTTTACGAGGATTAGATAATTTTGGAATTTACAAGAATACGAACATTATACTAAATCCTCTTTCCTGATCGCAATCACGACACGATTTGTTAGCTGTGTACGCCACGGTACATTGATCCGTTTTTCTTGCTTCGGAGGGTTCCGTCGACATGGGCTTTCTTCAACGATAAAAAAATGTACATGTTTCATCAGCCCATCTTGCGTCCAATGCCTGAATAAAGCCGGTTTAAGTCTGACGTAACGAACTTATCCTTCTCCCTGACAAGCTTTCACAAACGCTGTAAATAGTTTGAAACTAGGTTCATCTTCCTGATACATAAATTCAGGGTGCCACTGTACCGCCATCATAAAGCGTTGATTTGGCATCACCACCGCCTCAATTAAACCGTCTTCCGCTGTTGCTGCGGCAACCAGCGGCTTCGCCAGCTCTTTAATCCCTTGGTGATGGTAGCTGTTGACTCGCAGCGAATCCGTCTGGAGAATTTGGTGAAGCCGCGTGCCTTCCGCCAATTTCACCTGATGGACGGGCTGAGAATACGGCGGCTTCTGCTTATGTATAATCGAGGAACGGGTCTCGGGCTGAAACTGCAACGGAAGATCTTGGTATAACGCGCCTCCCAGCAGGACATTAAACAACTGCAATCCGCGGCATATCCCAAATGCCGGCTTGTCCATTTGAAGAACATGTTGAAATAGAACGGATTCCATGGTATCTCGGTCTTTGCAGAGGGTTCCGCAAACCTCCATGGTTTCTTCGTGATAAAGCTCGGGATTTACGTCATGACCTCCAGTGAAAAGAAAGCCGTCCATCGTTTGAGCCAAGTTCCAGAGGATCTCGGAGTCTGTCGTTAGGGGCAACATGACGGGGATTCCGCCGCTCACTTCGATACCTTTCATATAACCGGGGAGCATCCAATAACTCACTTTGTGTTCATCATATAAGGGCAATACACCAATCATCGGTTTTTTCATTTTGATGGCCTCCACGCTGCGATTATCGAGTTTTAGAACTACGATACAAAATTGAACATTGATCATCCATTCACAAAATGCTAAAATATTTGTATCAGTGTGCAGCAAAAACGCAGGGCCATCTGAGGTGGCTGTGCGTTTTTTTTGTGCAAAATCTGCTCGTCTGCCATCTGAAATACTTGAGATTTGGGAGATGAAACCATGCCTAATGAAATAAGAGTACCTTGGAACGCAAAGGAAGGCCTAATTTACATGTTGATCGTATCGATTATCTCGGTCAACACCATCGCTCCGCTGATTATGGGGTTTGAAATGGGGTTCTCGAAGACAAATTACCTGAAGACGCTGCAAATCCTCCCGTTGATGTGGATAATCGTGCTGTGTTTGGTCAACTTTGTAGCAAAACCTCTTGTAGGCAAACTGATGGCTAAATTTACGAAACCGACGGACTGCTTTAATGCGAAAACGTTGTTTAATATTTTCTTCAGTGTCGCCGTATTGTCGATCTGCTTGACGGTCATTGGATCGTGGGTTGGACAACGTCATATCAGTCTCGATCCGATCCAAGGGTTCTTTCATCATTGGCCTAAAAACTTCTGCATCGCTTTCTGGATTGAGATGTTGATTGCTCAACCGATCGCCCGTTTCGTGATGAAGAAAATCCACGTCAAACAAGTTGCCAAAGCAGCCAAAATGGAAAAGGTTGAAGCGTAATATACCAAGTAATAAAGAAGGCAAACCGCAAATGCGGATTGCCTTCTTTTTGCATCTCCCTATTTTTTATTTAAACAAATCCGGATACATTTCTTTCGCCAACTGCTCCATGCCATCAATCGTGTTGTAACCATAACCAAACATATAGTTGTAATCAACCGCATAGATCTGTTTGTTCTTGATCGCTTTCATGCTGGACAGTTTCGGATTGTTATAAAGCGCTTCTTTGAGGGTGTTGGGATCCGATCCGTCATAGGTTCGCCAATCCGGGACGATCAAGACATCCGGGTCGGCACCGATCAGCGATTCCACACTAACCTCGTCGCTGGTATTAGTTTCGAAGACATTCTCCAGCTTCACCATATGGAATGCGTCGTTAAAGAAGCTTTCCGCATGGGCGGCGTAGACGCTGACTTCACTTGGATCGCTCATAAACAATAAAGCGAAGGTTTTCTCTTCGGTGATGCCTGCCAGTTTGGTGCTGATCACTTCTTGTCTTGCTTTTAATTCTTGTATAAATGCATTGGCTTTATCCTGCACATTGAAGATTTTCCCTAAGTTCTCGATATCCTTATAGACCGATTCATAGGTTCCCCCGGTAATCGAAGACTCCAGCACGTAAGTATGGATGCCCATATCGTTTAACACGTCGACGGTGCCAACGCCCCAATCGGCGTTCTCAAACAAACCGCCGCGACCATAGACCAAATCCGGATCCGTTCCCAGGGTCACTTCTTTCCCAACGTATCCATCGCTCAGAATATTCAGTTTGTTGTATTCCTCTTCCACTGCAGGGTCCGGTGCACCGAAGTTTGCGCCAACCCCGACAATTTTATCGCCTAACCCTAAATGCAACAGAAATTCAGCGGCGGGTCTTGTGTTTGCCATGATCCGTTCAGGAGCTTTGTCGAAGACTTGCTCTTTCTCTTCCCACTCCGTACCGCCTTCCGCTTTTGTGTAGTTCACGATCGTTAAGGGATATTGCGTGGCAGCTGCTTCTTGATTCTGAGCTTGGTTTTGAGCTTGATTTTCCGTTTGATTTTGTGCGGACGCCGAGCCGCTGCTTGTACTCGTGCTGCCGGTGCTCGTGTTTCCCCCTCCACAAGCCGTTAATGCCAGCAATAATGTTAAACTTAAGGCAAACCATACTCTCTTCTTCATCCTTTGATCTCCCCTCTAAATTCCATATGCGAAGCTTAATCCGTTCGTAATCGGATTGATATAGGTCTGGCATTTGATGTGATAAAGTGATTCAATCACTTCCGGTGTCAGAACTTCAGCCGGCTTGCCGTGCGCATAAACCTCGCCGTCCTTGATCGCGTACAGGTAATCGCAATAATGCGCGGCCATTTCCAAGTCGTGCAGCGCTGCCAACACACCGATTTCAAGCGATTTTACACAAGATAAAATTTCTAGCTGATAACGAATATCCAAATGGTTCGTCGGTTCATCCAAAATCATGAATTTGGGCTGTTGCGCAATGGTTCTAGCTAGAATAACCCGTTGCTTCTCGCCCCCAGAGAGCGATAAATAACTGCGGTTTTTGTAATCGAGCAGATTCGTTCTCCTTAAAGCATCGTCTACGATTTTGTAATCCGTTTGCTTATCCGACTCCAGTAATTTTTTGTGAGGTGTTCGGCCCAACATCACCATTTGCTGCACCGTTAGATCGAAATGCATCTCATTAAATTGACCGACCACGCCTAAATGTTGTGATACCTTTTTCTCTGAAGTCTTTAATACATCCATATCGTTCAGAAAAACCGTGCCTTTTTGTGGGACCAAGCTCTTGTAGATACTTTTTAACAACGTCGACTTTCCGCATCCATTGGGACCGATAAGTCCAACAAACTGTTTGTTTTTGACGTGAATCGAAACATTTTTGACGATTTCTCTTTTGCCGATCTTGATCTCCAAGTGTTTCGCGGTCAACTCCATGCTTTAACCTCCGAAATTGTAGCCTTTTTTCACGATCATATAGATAAATAAGGGGGAACCGATCACCGACGTTATGATCCCGATTGGCAGTTCGACGTTATGGATAAGCGTTCTGGACAAAATGTCTGACCAGATCAGGAACAGTCCGCCTAGAAGTAGTGTTCCAGGCATCAATCGCTTGTGGTCCGCACCAAACAGGCCACGGGCGATATGCGGGATGATTAACCCGACGAATCCGATCATGCCAGCGTAAGCCACCATCGTACCTGTAATTAACGCGGTCAAAACCATGTATAATTTGCGAAATATACTTAAGTTAATTCCCAGGGTAATTGCGGATTCATCGCCTAACAGCATCGTGTTCAGCACGCGGTGTTGAAACAGGAACAGCCCGCAGCCTAGAATCACGATCACTGCCAAGATCGGTGTTTTGTCCCAACTGGAGGAAGCCAAGCTGCCCATCGCCCAGAAGGTCACGGACTTGATCCCTTCGGCATCGTTGGCGATGTAAATGATCAAGCTGGAGAAGGAACTGCACAATGCGCCGAGCACGACCCCGGATAACACGAGCTTCACCGATGTCGCTTTGCCTCCAATGCTGGAGAGAATCAGCACGGCGATCGACGCGATCATCGCACCAACAAAGGCACCAAAAGCAACGCCGAACTGAGACAACAGCGCGCCGCTGCCAAAGCCGATTAGAATGGCGAATGTGGCCCCCAGCGAAGCGCCGGACGAGATGCCCAGTATGTATGGATCCGCGAGCGGGTTTTGCACCACGGCCTGCATCACGGCTCCGCACAAGGCGAGTCCCATGCCGATGAGAAGAGCAAAGATGACACGAGGCATCCTAACTTGCAAAATAATGTTCAGGTAGGATTGGTTATCGATATGCTCCAGCGACCCCCATTGACCGTGTGACAAGAAGTTCAGCATAATGGTCATCGCTTGCTGAAATGGAATATGGACTTGACCAATGGATACGGAAAAAACCGCAGACACCCCGATTAAGACGAGTAATAGGAGGATAAAGGGGTAATAGAGACTCCCCATCTTTTGATTCGCAGCGGTAGTATTCAGAATTTCACCTCCCATTCAGCGATAATTCTGATAATGAGAATCATTATCATAGATATGATAATAAGATATTGTTCTTAAAATTACAATCCAGAATTTGAAAATTTTTTTAAAAAAAACCGCGATGAACGCGGTTGTGAAAGTCTTTCTTTAGAGTTGTACGTGTTTGGTCGCAATTCGCTCGCAAAACTCGCGGTCATGCTCTACAAACAAGATCGTCGGCTCATAGCTCATCAGCAAGTCTTCGATCTGCATGCGCGAGATCACGTCAATGAAATTCAGCGGTTCGTCCCAGACCAGCAAATGCGCTTTTTCGCAGAGGCTTTTGGCGATGAGCACCTTCTTCTTCTGTCCCCCGCTGTAATCCGCCATATCCTTCTCAAACTGCAGTCTGGAGAAGTCTAATTTCCGCAAAATAGCCTTAAACAAGCTTTTATCAATTTCATGCTCTCTGGCAAAATCGGTTAAATTCCCCTGCAGCCACGAGGTTTGTTGGGACACATAGGAGATCTTCAATTGGCTTCCTTGGCGTACCGTACCGAAATAAGAGATGTCCTCCCCACAAAGCAGCTTCAGAATGCTTGATTTCCCGGAGCCGTTGCGGCCCGTCAGCACAATTCGGTCGCCTCGTTCGATCGTAAAGCTGATCTCTTGGCACACCTGCTTCTCACCGTGGTAGATCGAAACACGGTCGAATTCGGCAAGCTGTGTTTTATGGTAAGGCAACTGGGCGATTTTTAAGCTTTCCGAGGTTTCGATATTTTTGAGCAGCTTCGACTTTTCCTCAATCGCATTCTGTTGTCGTTGCTCAATCGATTTGGAGCGTTGCATCATCTTAGCCGCTTTATGACCGATGTACCCCTTATCTACCTTGGAGCCGGAATTTCGGGTGCCATTTTTCGAGCTTTCTACCTTATGCGAGCAGTTGCTCGTCCGTTTGGCCGCTTCCGACAGGCGTTTGATGTCTTTCTGCAGCCTTTCATTTTCGGCAAGCTCATAGTTGTCCTGGCGCCTTTTATTTTCCCACCAATCGGAGAAATTGCCCTTCTGAATTTCTATGTTCGTCTTGTTGATGGACAGGATGTGGTCCACACAACGATCCAGAAAAGCCCTGTCATGAGAAACCAGGATAAACCCATTCTTGCGGTTTAAATAATCCCCCACAAGCTCTCGCGCTTCCATGTCCAAATGATTCGTTGGTTCATCGATCAGCAGGAAGTGATTCTCCTTCAAAAATAAGGCGGCAAGCATCACCTTGGTCTGCTCCCCATTGGACAAGGTTTCGAAAGGACGGTACAGCACATCATCCGACACCTGCAGCAAAGAAAGCTCACGCATGAGCTCCCACAGCTCATAGTACGGAACGATTTCCTCTACGACATCCAGCGTATGCTTCTCCGGATGCTTGACCTCAAACGGGAAGTAATCGAAGCTGACATCCGCGGAAATTTGTCCGCTGTATTCGTATTTTCCGAGCAGCAAATGTAGAAAGGTCGTCTTCCCTCGCCCGTTCCTCCCGGTAAACCCCATCTTCCAATCGGTATCGATACGAAAGCTGACATCCTCAAAAATGTTATCGTAACTGCCTTCATAGGCAAACGTTAGATGGTTCACATGAATTAATGACATGAACAACATCCCTCCTGCATAAAAAATGGACTGCAAGAAAGATACCTTTCCTGCAGCCCAAAAATATACAACAAAATCCACCCCTGCCATCGGGGGATGGATTCAGAATATACGATTAGAGTGAAAGGATGAGATATCTTTCTTGCATAAGAAAAAAACCATGCGAATGACGCTCGCATAACGGTTCCATCTTCTTAGCAAGAAATATCCATCCGTTTCAGCTCCCTCATTAAAGATAGTCGTATTCTAACATAATGAGGATAGGAGTTCAAGGCTTGACAGCAATTCAAATGGCTGTAATGATAACTGGCTTATGCTTTCCGGTTCATGTTGTAATGCAGTAAGTGCTTAAGAAAAGACGGAGGTTCGGGAAGCTCCTGGAGCGCTTCCATCGCCAAACAATAATGCTCCCACATCGCTTTGTTGGCCGCAGCCGTCCCCAACACAGTCACATAAGTCGAGTTGCCGTTTTCGATGTCCTTCCCGGTCGGTTTGCCGAGTAAACGCGAATCCCCTTCCCCATCCAGCAGATCATCTTTGATTTGAAAAGCGATGCCAGTGTGATAAGCAAATTTCTTGAGAACGGCGATTTCCGTTTCGTTCGCCCGTGCCAATATGGCCGGCGCCACCAGACAGGCTTCAAACGCAATCCCCGTCTTGTAGAAGCAAATGCGGTCAAGCTCCTCTACGGTTAATACTTTGCCTTTGGCGTTTAAATCCATCGCTTGCCCCATGCAAATCTCTCCGGCTTTCCGGGATAGGTATTGCAGCAATACCAGCACAGATTCATTGTCAAAGCCTTTCAAGGATGCCTGCTCTTCCACCGCCTTCTGAATTAAGAAGATGCCTGTTAGCTCCGCAATGGCACTGTTATGCACTTCATGCAGCGTTGGTTTGCCGCGGCGGGACGGAGAATTGTCTTGAGACGGCAAGTCATCAAAGATGAGAGAAGCGGTATGCATGTATTCGAGCGCCCGGAACAACGGGGATAATGCAGCCGGATCTAGTCCGTAGACCTGCACGCCCATCACCCAAGCGATGATCGGTCGGAGCCGTTTCCCGCTTCCTTCCAGACTGTAATTGGCCGTCTCCACCAGAAGGGGATCTTCTCTATTTGAAGAAGATGCGGCACTAGGGATTGGCAATATCGCATTTACGTGCTTGCGAGCCATTTGAACAAGCTCAGCAAACGCTTCTTGCTCTTGCCGGCTCGTTCGCATCGTAATCAGCAGTTGGTCTCGCAGCCATTTGTCGTAGAAATCGACATCCACCGCACGATGAACCAGAAGCTGAATCAGCCCCTCCAGCTCCGGATGTCCAAGCGTAAATATCGCCATCACTTCATGAAATCGGTCCGCTCCAACCCGTCTTTGGTATCGTTTAAGTCCATTAATGGCGCGTGCCAAAATGATCTCGCGAGTTTGGGGTTCCGAACGGTAGACATGGTGGATCAAATGCGAAATGACCACCCAATACAACTCAAACGGATTGATCAAATCCGGTCGTTCATGCCGGTAGGTCAAATAATACGTATAAGGCGTGACCGCACCCGCTTCAAGATCAGCGGCCATGTCTGCAAAATCGTCAGCCAACTGATTGTAAAGGCCATAATAGAAGACACGCTGGTCAAACCCCTCATCTTGCGGAGCGGAAATCACAGAACGAACGATCAATCGTGACGAGGCGGATTTTAATATGATAGGCAGGTATAGTTCCTCGTTAGAATAATGTGCATCATCCAATGTCTTGCAGCGATCGGCGTCTTGAGATTCAAAGAAGATATTGGATTGCTCGAAAAATACGTTCTGCGTGTCCGGATTCTGATAACCACGGATAAACTCATACGCTTCTCGAAGCTCCGTATGAATATATCGAACGAGCTCATGATGGCGACCGCTCCACTCCCCAAGCTCAGGGACAATCCCCGTTCGGATCGTCTTGCGGATCATCCGCGAATATTGGTCCTGCTCATCAGCATTTAAGGCTCCGGAATCAAGCAGATCATCAATAAACGGGTAGGTCAGCCCGTAATAATATCCCAGCTTGATTGCCTCTCCGAGCCGGCGTGAACGTTCTGCACAACCTGTCTCAGTCTGATCATCCATTTCGTCCATCACGTGTACGACGACGCCCAAGATGATTTTGATGAGCTTACGCTCGGCTTCCTCGGCGTTCATTTCCGGTGGGAGATAGGTTCGCACCCCCTTCAACCGCTCCATTACCCAAATGACCGCTTCCTCGACGCCCTCTCGCTGCGCCCAGCGATAGACGGAAGCGAGGCTCATCATCTCTTGCGAGAATCCGGTTCCGCCTGTTGCTTCTTCCGGTGAGACAAGCGTCTTCTTCAACCTTCCTACCATGCGTTGGATCTTGGTACGGGTTCGGGGATCGGATAAATCCTGACCGAGATCCCGCAAATACATATAGGAAACGCTACGCTCCAAATAATCATCCAGCTTCCCTGCACGGGCCAGCCATGCGAAAAACCGGGAACCTTCCGATGATTCGGGCGATTTGACACCGCGTCGCCAGATCGGGAGCCATTTCTGACGCGGAAGGTGCCTTTTTTTCCACCCTATGAAATCATCAAGCAGTCTGGGCACGTAACTCTTCGAACGGATGTGTTCCTGCAATACGTCAAAGTAACGTGCGGCTTGACTCTCGGCCTGTTGATACCACCTGTCCACTTGTTCCGTGTTTGCCTTCATTATCGTCATCCATGCATCCCTCGGCTTATTTGGGTCTTCTTTCAAGACCATTATCTTTTATAATAGTATAAACGACAGAACGACCAAAACCTGCATTAGTCTGTATCCAACCTAGACTTAAGTCTAGGTTGCGGGGAAAAGAAAGGGGCGTGGGCTCCGGCTATTACAAATCGAGAAGACACAGCTCCAGCTAGTTGGAACCGGTTCTCCCCTTCAAGGTTTGAAGGGGGTTTTTATTCTCACTCCTTCCCTGACTTCCCGCTGAATGCCAAAAGTTGTAGGTTGTCCCGCCCTGCGCTCTTCCCTACAATGTTGTAGGGAAAGGAGGTCACCCGAAATGAATAAATTCCGAGGATTCCTTTTACTCTTGGTGATCATGCTCTCGGCAGGCTTGTTGGGCGGAGCAACACCAACACCAGCGGCCGCAGCCTCCGGTACGGTGAAGCTGGGCTCCACGAGCGGCGATGTTTGGGATCTTCAATATCGACTGAAGGCGTTGGGCATTTTCAATGAGCAGCTTACTGGATATTACGGGACAAAAACGCAACAAGCCGTGCGTACGTTCCAGTCGCGTTATGGGCTCCAGGTAGATGGTGTGGCGGGGCCCCAAACGTGGAAGGCGCTGAGAAAATATTCTCTGAATCAAACCGAAATGGATCTGTTGGCTCGCGTGATTTATAGTGAAGCTCGAGGTGAGCCATATACTGGACAAGTGGCGGTAGGTGCCGTCGTTATGAATCGGATTCAATCGTCATTATTCCCTGATACGATCAACGGGGTTGTGTTTCAACCGGGCGCCTTTACGGCGGTCGACGACGGGCAAATCTGGCTAACGCCGGATCGCACAGCCTATCTGGCTGCACTGGATGCGGTTAGAGGTTGGGATCCGTCCTACGGTTCGCTATATTATTTCAATCCAAAAACAGCGACAAGCAAATGGATATGGTCGCGTCCGCAGAAGCTTCAAATCGGAAACCACATCTTCACCAGTTAACGGAAAATGAAACAGGGTCTTGCGAATCGCGCAAGATCCTGTGTTTTTTAGGAGGCACATTCCTAAACTTCCCTGCACTATATATACAAACCACACTCATTACGTGTAAAGGGGACAAGGAAGACGATGCCCATCAAAAACGGAAAACAGTACATCGAACGGATCAACCGCAAGCGCATCCGGCTATGGTACAACGGCGAACGTGTCAACGTTCCGTTATCCGAGCACCCTGCCTTTCGGGGGTTGATCCGGACGCAGGCTGCGATGTACGACAAACAATGCGAGGAGGACCTGCGAGACATCATGACTTATGTGTCACCAACCAGCGAGGAGCGAGTGGGTCTTTCATTTTTGCCGCCGACCACACCCGATGACTTAGTTCGCAGAAGGAGGATGTCCGAGATATGGGCCGGTTTGCATCATGGATTCCTCGGTCGTTCCCCCGACTATATGAACACGGCATTGATGTCGTTTTATACGGCTTGCTCCTTGTTGGAGGCCGCCATGCCAGAGTATGGACGGAATCTGCGCACGTATTACGAATATTGTCGGGAGCATGATATCACGTTATCCCATGCCTTCGTGCAGCCGATGATCAGCAAAATGTCCGGACCGGTGGATCATGAAGAATCCCTGGCCGCCAAGGTGGTAGAGATCCAACCTGAAGGTCTTGTCGTTAGCGGAGCTTTTCTGATGGCGACCCAGGGACCTACCTGCGAGGAAATCCTCGTCCTCCCCACGCCAACGTTCATGTTGGGAGACGGGCAGGTCAATCCCAGCGCGTTCGCTTTTGCCGTGCCTAATGATGTGGAGGGAATTACCTTTATATGTCGAGAGAGCCATGCGTTTGATTCAAGTTATGATCATCCCCTCTCCAGTCGATTTGAGGAAATGGATACGATGGTGATTTTTGATCGAGTTCTCGTACCGCGGGATCGGGTATTTTTCTTTGGGAAAGAGGAGCTGTGCGATCGGTTGTTTCGTGAAGGGCACTTCCATGCGTACGTTGGTCACCAGATCCTCACACGGTACATTGCGAAAACGGAGTTTTTCCTAGGGCTGTTGCAAGTGTTAGCCGAGGAGCAGAATGCGGATAGCGAGCCTACGTTCCTCCATTCCATCACCAAACTCATGGCGATGCTGGAGAATCTAAAAGCATTACGGGTGGCGGCTGAGACTGACGGGACATTCACCTCATCCGGCTACTATGTTCCAGCACTGGCCCCCCTGACCGCCGCAGGCATCCAATTTCCCGATCTGCATGAAGAAGCGCTGCGGTTGATCCGTACGATTAGCGCCAGCCAGCTGATCATGAACCCGTTTGGGGCAGACTTCTTTTCGGAGAACGAAGCGTACCTCAATGCCTATTTACAGGGGATTTCCAGCCCGGCCAAGGATCGCATCGCCCTTTTCAGACTGGCCTGGGAGCTGGGCGGCGGAGCGTTTGGAGGCAGACAAAACCAGTTCGAACGCTTCTTCTTCGGAAATGGAAAGACGATTGCCAACCGGATGTATGGCTGCTGCGAGAGCATGGAGCAATACAAATCGCGAATTTACCAGTTTCTAGAGTTAAAAGGAGAATAAAGAAAATTAATTCCTTTCCTCGGCATTCGCCCAGCCGCCTTCTCCGCATTTGCATATGATGATTATGCCTATACATTGAAGGGAGCGATCACATATGGGATTTTTTCCAGTGCCGGGACCTGGCGGAGGGATTCCAGGAATACCGGGGGGACCTAGCGGGCCGGGGGTTCCAGGGGGATTTCCAGGAGGAGGTCCGGGAGGATTCCCCGGTACTCCGGGAGGGGCGCCGGGAGGAGCACCTGGAGGTATTCAACCGCCAACCTCTCCACCACCACAATTTGTCCCACAAATGCAAGTCGGCACGTTTGCTATCGATCCCGGCGGGATCAGACGCTGCTTGTTCCGTAATACCTATGTCTGGCTGAACAATGGGGAGCAATTCTGGTTCTTCCCGGTATTCGTCGGACGGAATTCGATTGCCGGATTCCGGTGGTTTGGGTTCTTCTGGGGATACTTCGGCATCGATTTAAATCGGATTCGCTCGTTCACGTGCTTCTAACGCAGACAGCGAAAGAGACCACACACGCAGTCGGTACTCTTTCGCTTTTGTTTTTTTCTAGCTTGTCCCTGTAAAACAAGAAAAGGACCTCTATCCCCGCCAACGCGGAAATCGAAGTCCTTGCGGCTCCCCCTTTACAACAGCATCTGAGCAACCAGGAACAGGTTCAGACTCACGACCAAAGCGGAGATCATCCACCCCAGCGTGGTGGTCACCCGATGATTCACCAGGGAGCCCATAATTTTGCGGTTAGAGGTGAACAAGATCAACGGAATGAGTGCAAATGCAATCCCAAACGACAATACCACCTGACTCATCACCAGAGCATTCGTTGGGTTCACGCCAGATATAATAATTGCCAGCGGAGGAATGGTTGTAATCGCCCGCCGTACATACAGGTTAATGCGTTTGTTAATGAACCCTTGCATCACCACATCCCCAGCCATCGTCCCCACCGAAGAACTGGACAGGCCTGCGATCAGCAGCCCCAGCCCGAAGGAAATGGCAGTAACCGGTCCGGCGATTGTGCCAAATTGATGGAAAGCGACATCCAAATCTTCAACGATGAGACCGTTTTTGAAGAGCAGCCCTGCAGAAACCACAACCATCGCCATATTCACGGCCCCGGCAATCAACATCGCCAAGACGATATCAATGAATTCCAGCTTGAAAATCTTCTTCTTCTCTGCCTCATTACGTCCCACAATCCGATTTTGGGTTAACGAGGAGTGCAAATAAATCGCATGAGGCATCACGGTTGCCCCTAAGATCCCTGCAGCCAGCAGAACGCTGTCCACCCCATCAAAGCGCGGAGTTACCATGCCTGCTCCAACGGCTGCATAATCCGGATTCGCCGCAATCACTTGAAAGGCAAAGGCCAAAACAACGATCAACACCATGGCAGCGATACCCGCTTCCAGTGCACGATATCCCCGACGCTGCAGCTCGAGGATGGCGAAAGAGCCAATCGCGGTGATCACGGCCGCCGGCAGCATCGGAATACCAAACAAGAGATAAAGCCCTAACGCCGCCCCAATAAATTCAGCCAGATCCGTAGCGATAATGACCAATTCACTTTGAATCCATAGAAAGATCGACACTCCCTTCGGAAATCGATCGTGGGCAACTTCAGGCAAATTCTTGCCCGTGGCAATCCCTAGTTTTGCCGATAACGACTGAATTAGCACCGCCATCAAATTCGAAGCGAAAATTACCCATAACAACAGATAGCCGTACTTCGATCCTGCGGTGATGTTCGTAGCAAAGTTACCGGGATCGATATAAGCAACCGCAGCGATAAACGCAGGTCCAAGAAACGGAAGAAGCCGTTTCATCCCTTTCGTTCTGCCGTCTAGTGCGGCATGTGCGGACGTTTGATGATCCAATCCTTTCGAGGTGACTGGAGTCGTTTGTTGCGCAATACTTTGTTCCATCATGTGAATCCCTCCCTTGCGCTTGCGTCTACTAAAGTTGTCTATATCCATTAAAGTTTCCTGTGTGCAACTTTATAGTTTTAGTATATGCCTCATTTTGAAAAATGTAAATCCATTTTCTTGCGAAATTGCAATCTCTATTTAACGATATCGACACTTGTTCACTCGCAGTTTGTCCTATGATATGGAATGTGGATGAACGATATACCTCGTCATACTTCATTGGACCGGAAGGAGTTCTATGATGTACCATAAAATCATCCAACCTAAAGTCGTCCTCGCGCTTCTTGCCTTAGGAATCTTGGGTGCTGCCACTTGGGCGACCTCCAGCAGTGTTGTCGATGCACAGCCAACGCTACTCAAGGCAGCTCAGATTCAACAGGAAGAATCCGCTCATGCCTTGGAAACCTTAAACAGCTTCTATAAACCCGTATTAACAGGTCAGTTCCCCGGGGCTGTTGCCGGCTTGACAGTGGGCAAAAGTAGCAAGAAGGACGTCATCAGACTGTTCGGTGAGCCTTCCATCGAGGGCAAAGGAAACTTGGCTTTTGACTTGTACAGCGCAAACATGGGCAATCCGGGATACGCTTTTTCCTATTCACATGGGACGCTTCAGGAAATGCGCTATTTCGGTACCAACGTGGAACGTCAAACGAATATCGGTGGCATCACCGTAAAAATGTTAAAACAAAACTGGTTCGCCCCCGACGCGAGCAGTACGATTCACAACGGGAATCTGGAACAAACCAAGCTGACTTATATCCGCGGTGATTACAAGCTGGAATTTATATTTAACAGCAGCACAGACCTCGATCATATTAATCTGCTCAAAAAATGAAGTTGTTACTTGCAGCACAAAAAACAGACCCGCAAAATCGCGGGTCTGTTCAGTTTTTATCTACTGTCAATTATTCACCGATCTGAGCTTTGTAGGCGTCCAACTGCTTTTGCAGCTCGGCCAGCACTTTATCGTATCCGGCCTGCTTCAGCTTGTTGCGGAACTCTTCAACCGCCTTCGCGGGGTCTCCTGCTTTCCCCATCACGATGGCCGGCCCAAGCTCCCCGGTTACCTGCGAGATTGCGGTTAGTTCGGCTTCTACTGGTGTTTTATCAAATACGAAGCGACCGTACACATATGGCTTCTTGATCTTATCGTATTCCGCATACAACGTCTCTTCGATTTGATCCCACGTCGTTTCGCTTGGAATTTCAAACTTGTCGACGCGGCCGCCCCAGAAATCGGAATAAAATCCGTCTCTTGCGTCATCATAACCTTCAGGACGCGCCCGTTTGCCATCCTTGATGACGTATTGCACGCCTTCAATTCCATAGTTGATCAGATGATAAATCTCTTCATTATTGCGAATCAGATCATAGGCCATCAGCGCGCGTTCCGGGTTTTTGCTGTGCGCGCCTACGGAGGTGCCGCCATGGGTAATCGACAGCTCCATCAGGTTTGTGCCGCGTGTCCGGGAGAAGGGGAACATCTGCAACTCTGAACCCGGCTGTGCTTTATCCATTTCGACGCGAAGTCCAGAGAACGTCTGTGTATGGTGTTGATCCAGCCCAGACAAGCCGGCTTTCAACGCATCGCGGTTGTTATTTTTGTTATTTAGGGCGTCTTCACGCCAGAAGCCTTGATCCGCCCATCGTTTCATCATCGTGGCGTAATCCAAGAATACGTCCTCAAAGATGGGACTTACAGCAGTAAATCGCTCTTCATAGGATTTGGTTGTAAATACCGGCATGAAGCCCGTCGAAATTGGAAGCTCCAGTTCATCTGTATACGATTGGATAAATCCCCCCCAGGTTTGCGTGCCTGACGCTGCGTCCCACGGAATCACATCCGGTTTGTTGTCTTTAATGTACTGCAAGTACTTCTCAATGCCTTCCCAATCCTTAATCGGCTCGGTAATCCCAGCCTCCTTCGCCCAATCGCCGCGGTAGAAGAAACCGTGGTTAACCCACTGCGTGTAATCGTTTTCAGGAATCAGAACGATTTTGCCGTTGTATTTACTTTCTTCCCAATCCTCTGCCGGGATGGAATTCCACGTTTCCGGCGCGTATTTCGGCAGGAGTTCATCCAGGTTCATGAAGGCGCCGCGCTGCGCATTGCCCCAGGTGTCCAACCAGTCCGTACCGATCGTAATCAGATCAATCGGTTCCCCGGAGGCTAACGCGAGATTGTACTTGGTCTGCCAATCCGCCCATTCGATCCATTTCCATTCCAGCTCGGCGTTGATTTTTTCCTTCATGATTTTGTTGACTTCGGCAAGCACCTTTTCGAACTGCCCGTTCTTAGGTTTATCCCCCAAAACGAGGTAACTGATCTTCACGAACTTGGACGTGTCGATTCCCGTATCCGTCTCTTGACCAGTATTCGCCGCATTGCCCCCATTGTTTGGCGCATCGCTGCCCGCTCCTTTGTTGTTGTTAGAGCCGCCGCAGGACGCCAACAGCAATACCAGCAGGCTTACCATGACCCAAATTGACGCTTTCTTCCATCGAACCATTCACACAACCTCCCTCATCTATTTGAAATTGTGAAGCCTTAGCCTTTGACAGCGCCAACGGTGATGCCTTTGATAAAATAGCGCTGCACAAACGGGTAGAATAATATCACCGGCCCCGTCGCCACGATCGCCGTCGCCATCTTCATCGATTCAAGCGGCACATCACGGAGTTCCACGTTCGACGCAGCGGCTGAATTTCGGATGAAGTCCGCACTGGTGATCACGTTATATAGGAACAACTGCAACGGGCGGTACTTCATGTCCGGGGATAAGAACAACATGGAGTTATACCATTCATTCCAATACCCCAAGGCGATAAACAAGCCGATTGTGGCCAAAGCAGGCGTTGTCATCGGTAAGATCAGGCGGATAAAGATGGTGAAATCCCCCGCCCCATCGATTTTGGCTGATTCCGTGATCGCATGAGGTATGGAACGAACAAAGCTTTTCATCATGATGATTAAGAATGGACTAAGCAGACCTGGCAGCAAGACAGCTAAGTAGTTATCCTTCAGGCCCAAATACTGTGTCACTAGTAAGTAAAACGGAACCAGTCCGCCGCTGAACAGGGTCGTAAAGTAGATAAAGAAAGAGATGCGGTTCCGGTAAGCAAAATCGGGCCGTTGCAGTGCGTACCCCGTCATCGCCACCAAGAATAACCCCAACGCGGTACCGCAGATTGTGATACCGATGGTGACAAGATATGAGCCGATGATGAGATCCGGATTTTCGAAGACGATTTTGTATGCGAAGGTGCTGAATTCCCGGGGCCAGAAATTGAAACCAAACCGTTTGATCGCCGCTTCCGACGTAAAGGATGTGCCAAGGACCAGCAGGAAGGGCAGCAAACAACATAAGGCGAAGAAGCCGATAAACAAGTAGCCGACGATTTTGACGATGATACCGCCGAGATCGGTGCGGATACTTCGCGTTTCATGGACGTCATCCATGCCTTGCACCTCCTAGAAGAGTGAGTTATCGGGCGAAACCTTCTTGACCAGCCAGTTGGCGGTAATCACCACCACAAATCCAAACACGGATTGATAGAGGCTGACGGCGCTCCCGATCGAGAAGTTGAAGTTGGTCATAAGGGCGCGGAACACATACGTTTCGATGATATCGGTCGTTGCGTACAGCGCAGTGTTGTTGGCTCCCACCAGGTTGAAGAATAAGCCGAAGTTCCCGCGCAGGATGCCGCCCAGCGAAAACAGGAGCAGAATGATAAAGGTGGGCTTCAGCCAAGGAAGCACAATATATCGGATGCGCTGGAAGGCACCGGCCCCATCGATTTCCGCTGCTTCGACAATTTCGTTATCCAGCCCCATAATGGCGGCAAAATAGACGATCGATCCATACCCTGTCGATTGCCATAAGTAGGTCAGCACGATAATAAACGGCCAGATCGTTGCGTTCGAATACGTCTTTACCGGATCAAATCCCAGCGATGTCAAAATGCTGTTGAGCAGACCATAGTCGTAGCTCAGCACGTTATAAGCGATCAGACCAATCAGAACCGCCGAAATAAAGTGCGGCAGGAACATCAAGGTTTGAGTTAGCTTTTTAAACCATTTGAGACGAAGTTCGTTCAGGAACACCGCAACGGTAATCTGCAAGACGTTCCCCAGCAGGATGAAGGCCAAGTTATAAACCACCGTGTTAAACGTCAGCCGCCACAAATCCCCCGTCATTACAAGAAATCTGAAGTTATCGAACCCCACGAACGGACTCTTAAATATCCCATCTGTATAGTTGTACTTGATAAAAGCCAAATACAAGCCGGGCATCGGCAAATACGCGAAAATGATAAAGAAGATGATCGCCGGCAGACACATCAGCAGCAGCGTTTTATTGCTCCATAACCGTTTGAACCATCCTTGCTGACGCATCCGATAAAGCTGCGGCCGCTGGCGTACCTCTGTTGGTGTCGGGATTTCCATAGGCCTCCCCCCTTTCTATACGGAAATAAACTCCAGCTTCTTTAAGCTGCCTGCATCCTGTTCATCCACGGCTTCGAGAAAAATTGACAGCTGCGCTTGGCCTGCCTGAAACCATGGACCCGGCAAATAAAAGGAGTCCGCGCTGCCGCCGGTCATCATCGGCCTTCCTTCGCCTCCTGGCAGCCACAGCCTGCCGACGATCCGCTCCTCCATAAACACCGTAAGCTTTAATCCCGAGCCTGCGGCACGGACCCTCCAACCTTTGCCTTGTGCAGAGTTCGGAATGGAAGCGAATAACCATCCGGCTTCACCGGAGGTCAGTGTCAACGGTAATTCAAGCGGAGTTGCGTTAGCAATTTCTTGATCGGCTGCAGCCTTCAGCTCAGCTTCCTCCGCTGCCATGATCGTATACGCCGAAGCTTCAATCCCTTCATAGACCAACACTTGACCGGTGTGATGTCCCATCGTTCGTTCCAAATAGACCTCTAGAAGCAGTTCCTGTCCCGGGGTAACAAACGGCTTCAAATCGATAAATGGATCCAGCGGATGGATGAGGCCGACATCAATACCGTTCACCCAAAGCCGCGCATATCCTTGAAAGTTCTGAAAATGCAGCGTCCACGAATCTCCGCCAGCCCCGGGAATATACGTTCTGCGGAAGATCATTTGGGACGGATAGTCCGCAGACAACCAGCTTCCAAAACTAACGACGGGCCATAGCGCTTCGTCCGGCTGTGTGAGCGTGCCTTGCCACGAACGGTCGACCTTCGGATGCACGCGCCAATTCGAGGTAATGTTGTGGACAGCGGTGATGGTCGCAATCCCCTTGAACCCTTTCAGGGAAGGCAAGCGCAGTGCCGGGAGCCGGAGGTCATCGAAGTTGCTGTGGCCCCAAATCTCCACTCGCGCTTGCAGCTTCTTCGCTTCTCGTCCGCTTGCTGGGACAAACATGCTGGCTCCACCGGGAGTGAATGTACCGAGGTACGTCCCATCCGCATACAGCGAAACGACATCACTTGCCTGACGCACCAGAAATCCATGCATCTGGTGCTTATCGGCATCCCAATTGGTCTCGGCCTCATACCAGGCGTATCCGCGGTAAACGCCAAGCCGTTCCAAGAATTCGGCCTTCACCCCTTTCGTCTGTGCCGTCGCAGCTTGGATTGGCGCCTTCCAGCCCTTCCTCGCCACAAACCGCCAATCGAGTGCTGCTGGCGCAGGGTCAGGTCCATTCGAGACCGATGGATCCTCGGTTAAGGTGACGCTCCCATCCAGATGAATCGCTTCGGTCCGAAGCGCATTGAGACGGCTTGTGACAATGACCGTACAACGCTGCCCCTCCTTCAGTTCAAACCGACAAAACGCCGTCTCGGCTCCAGACAGTTGCAAGATCAGCTGACCCTCGCGATGGATGACTTGCATCCCCTCAGTCATTGGATTATTGGCAACATCAACGGATAGGATGATCTCCGCGTTATCCCCCTCCTTGTGAAACGCGAGAACCACCCCGTCCTTCTGCTGTTCTGCCATATAAAGCTCTGCTGTGGAGGATACGAGATGTCCTGGAACTCCCCAGTTCGATAGCGGCACCATTGCTGGCAGCGCCAAGGATCTCGAAGTAGCCAAGGTCAATGTCCCCGTAGATGAAGCCTGGCTCGCATCCTCATGGTGCAAGCTGATTTGCTTGGATCGCTCTTCACCATTGGTCACAAAAATCAGCTCTCCGCCGCCTTTCAGACGCAGCACATACGGACCAAATACCCCCTCCTTCTCGCCAGCAACAGACCATTTGCTCTCGGAATCCGGCTCAGATTCCGCAATCGCACGGCCATAGGCACGAATTAACCTGGAGAGAAGCTTCGCCTCCTTCACTTCTTCACGGAGATGGCCTTCCGGCGAAATCATGCCTCCGAAATCGTAATCCGAGGTCAAGAAAGCCAGCGGCTTCCCCCAGTTATTCGTCGCATTGGTGAAGCCGAAATTGGTGCCCGACGCCTGCAGATAAGGACCTAACAGCTTGGCTCCAGCGGACAGCAGTCTGCGCAGCAAGTAATGGCTCCGGTTCGTTTCGGTAACGAGCAGTGGAAGACCCAGTCTGTGAAGCACCTCCCGATAATGCAACACCTTGTGCTCGAAATCAGGATCCCGATCATTCGGATAGAAGTTACAGGTCGGCACAATGCCTTCCGTTAACCCGAATGCCTGCACTAAGCCGCCTTGACCGGCACAAGCAATCAGCGGAACGGTTAAACCATGTGTTGCAGCCATGTCTCGCAGTGCCGCCATATAACCTGCCGGGTCGGAGCAATCATAGAAGTCGAGTTCATTTTCAAGCTGAACGAAAATAACGCTGCCTCCGTTCGTCACTTCATGACGATGAAGGATCGGTAATATCTGCGCATACCACCTAGCCACATGCTGCAAGAACGCAGGATCATTATCCCTAATCTTCAGAGCTGGCTCTTTGGCGTACAAATACGCAGGCAGGCTGCCGCCATCCCATTCAGAGCAAATATACGGTCCAGGGCGAGCGATCACCCATAATCCCACCTCACTGGCTAGTTGCAAAAACCGATCTGCATCCCGCATCCCGGTGAACTCCCAGGTCCCCTCCTGAAGCTCATGGAAATTCCAAGGAAAATAGACGTCGATGCAGTTATAGCCGGCTTCTCTCACCTGCTGGAGCCGTTCTTGCCATAACTCGGGGGGAATCCGGAAATAAAAGAGTGAAGCACAAAGCAGGATCACACTCTCCCCACGGATGTTAACCGCTTGGCCAGATAGACTTACAACGGATTCGGATTCGATACGCGTACTCATAGCGACCACTCCTAGCGTCTGTATTATTAAATTTTAATGAATCCCATTTCATGAAACCCGTTACATTTTAAGCGATTAAATTAGAGTGAAACGGGTTTCACATTGAATCAAACGCAAAGATTCGGTTGTTACGCCAAGAATTGTTCGGATTGATGCTTCTCTTCGGAGTTGATAAAAGAAGTAAAGTTTCGTTGCATTTAGTGGAGGGTGAAAAAAGGAAGAATTACCTGCGAATGAAATGTAAGGGCTTTCTTGCAGTTATTCTAGCCCAGCCTAATTTAAGTTGTCAATTCCTTTTTTTCGGAGGCGGGTGCAAAGCTCCTAACCCTAGTTAAGAGCCGCAGTAGACTCGCGAATAACCAGTTCCGGCTTCAGCAAGGTCGTTTTGTTCACCTTGGACTTCGTAATCATCTGGTGCAGGACTTCCCCCGCCGTTCGACCGAGCTCATGAGCATGCAGTGAAATGGTCGTCAGTTCTGGAGTGCTGTAGGAGGCAAACGGTGTATCATCATATCCGATAATCGAGAGGTCTTCAGGGACACGCAACCCTGCTTTAACCGCCGCCTTTAACACGCCGATCGCAACTAAGTCGTTCAGACAGAAGATCGCCGTCGGCCGCTTAGGCATCTGAAGCAATTGATTCATAAACATCATGCCGCTGTCGACGGAAAAACCACCATGCATCACCCACTCTTTGCGCACCTCGAGCCCCGACTGCACCATTTTCTTCAAGAAAGCGCTCGTCCGCTGCTGGGTGTTGGACATCTGACGGTAGCCGCCTACAATCGCGATGTCGCGATGCCCGAGTTCAATCAAATGCTCAGCCGCCAATTCCGCGCCATGCCGTTCATCCACGGCCACACGATTCAGGCCAGATTTAGGAAGTCGGCCGTTGACCAACAGAACCGGCAGCCTTTTGCCGATCTCAGCTACCTCCTCAACCAGTTGCGTGTCAGGTTTGGCCAAATCTACCCGTCCCCCCATCATGACGATCCCGTCCACCTGTTTCTCTGCGAGCGCATTTAAATATTGCGATTCGCGGACATATTGCTCTTCGCTGTCTACGCTGGCTGAGACCGTGTCGCACAGAAAGTAAGTATACCCTTGCTTACGCGCTTCCAGATCAAACCCGGACAACACTTCGGGAAAAAACGGATTTGTAATATCCGGAAGAATAATGCCGATCATCCCCGTTTCCTTCTTCGACAAACTTCGTGCTAGCGCATTAGGTTGAAACTGGTATTTGTTAATGAGTTCGTTGATGCGTTCCCGGGTTTCCTTTTTCACAGGTGCGGTATTGTTCAGGACGCGTGACACGGTAGCAACGGATACATTCGCTTCTTTGGCAATATCGTAGACTGTAATCGGTTTCATAATTTCACCTGCCCATAAATTAGTAGCCCAGATTACCCCCAGTATATCAATATTTCCAGCATTTGAGAATAGAACAAGCGAATACCGTTCCCTCCCGCCCAGATCTCATAACAAAACAGGCCCTCTCCTTTTGGAGAAAGGCCTGTTTCCATTAAGACTGCATTTGATCTTGCTCCGAATTGCTGTTTTCGGGCTCGGCGGAGGTCACATCCGACTGCCCCGGCAGAAAGCCAGTTCGGATGTGCGGGCTCGTATCTTCGTAGATCGTGCGCGGATCCCCATCCGTTTCGATGTTTTGATGCTCCTGATTTGGCATATTTATATCCCCCTTTTCGCTAAAATAGCGTCTCCTGTATCTCCATTTTTCATGCAATTTCGATCAAACCAAGCGATTTCAATCCAGGTGAGATTCATCCATAGGATATATTTGCTATATTTAATGATTGGTGTTTTGAATGACGAAGATTTGACTCTAGGATGACGGATAACGCATTAGAATGAAGTCAACTCATCGCTGAATATGCAAAGTTTTATCGATCCTTATGAAGTTTTGTCAAAGCTATTGAAATATACAATAACATATATTAAATATAGCTTGTAAGCCCTTCCAATCCCATCCAAATCGATCAGGAGGTGGTATATCGAAGGATTGATTGGGACAAGTCACTTCGCATTTTATCCTAAGAAGAGAGGTGTCGAAATAATGTTGCGCAAATGGATCACGCTTGGTTTAGCACTCGTATGTACCTTAACCATGCCTTTAGGTGCCTCCGCGGACAGCTCAGTTTCAGCGGATCAAAACAAGAAGAGCGGTATCGTATGGCCGAAGAATCAGGAGCTCCCTACCTTCGCCAAAGTTAAGCGCTTGGATGTAGCTCAAGTGTACGACAAGCCCGGGGACATCGAGCTTCTGCTGACAACGCTTCAAGGGATCGTTAATCGCAAGGAACCCCGAATTTACGTGCAGCAGAATGAGAAAGATCCTTGGTTAAACGATATCAAGGTGCCTTATCACATTCATGAAAACCCGCTGGACATCGTCAAGACGTATGCCAAGGAGGTTAAGGGCGTCATCGTCTATGACCCGGCCGTGCCCGATTCGATTAACGTAGCGACGACGCTCGCCGGTTTGAAGGACGCTGTTGTAGCGAGCCCAGAATTGGCCCAAGAACTGGCTGCAGCCCCCTATCGTTTGCGCGTCGTTGAGGACCTGCAGGGGAAATTCGAGGATCGGATGGATGCCTATACTTGGCAGTACGAGCATTTATGGAGTCAAACGACAAAGCGGATGCTGGTAGGTCTCAGTCCAAATACGTCCATCCCGCTCCCTCCGGATAACTGGGATTCATTCCGCACGGTGCTCACCGAACCGGAGCAAATCCGGGATGCCAGCAATCGGAGAACGTATGAACTGGATTTGACCGAGTTCTTAGGCGGAGAGGCTGTCTACCTGAGGTTCCAAGATGCGTACACCCAGGACGGTTGGGGCCCTGCCGTGCATGAGATCAGTGTATTGGCAGACGGTCAGGAGATTGTTCATTTTGAGACCGGTACGCCGGAAGAAGAACCGTACTTGTATGACCGTCACGGCTCCAAGTTTTTGCCGGGAGCAGACCACCGGTTTGCCGACAACGGTAACTACTTTGTCTACGAATTTGTTCCACCGGCAGGGACTCAACACTTAACGGTTAACGTCGAAATGTGGAATCAATTTAAAGTTTCTGCCAGCCAAGTGAAGCCGCTGTCCTCGGAAACGAAGGAGCCGTTCGGTTACCTCCGCGATTACGCAGTAGCCAACAAAGCGATGGTGTTCTGGCTCTCCAGCGGAGTACCTGAGCAAAGAGCGTTGTTTGAACGGATCTTAGCGGATGTGGAACCCGGAACACCGTATTTGGGATGGTTTGATAATGACGTTGAAGGCGAAATCGCCGGGGTTGACCTGACCTCTAGTTATGGCGTTTATGTCCTGCCTTCCGACTGGTTCCATAATATGACGGTCATGGCGGGGACGAAAGCGAAGCCGGTCAAGCCAAACAAGCCGGTAACACCGAAGCTGAACAACAAAATCTACGTGACTTTCACGTTTGGTGAAGGCGATAACCTGCAGTACGATCAAAATCATATGCGCAATCTCTGGGAGGATCCTGCCCGCGGTCAAGTGCCGATGAACTGGTCAGCCAGCCCACTGCTCGTTGATGCAGCCCCTGCAGTCCTAGACTATTACCAGTCCACTGCTACGGAGAACGACCTGCTGGTAGCCGGACCTTCCGGAGCCGGTTATTTCAGTCCGCAGGTTTGGCCGGAAGAGAGTTTTGCCCAGTTCATGAAGGATTCTTACCCGTATTTGAAGAAATCCGGCATGTCGTATCCTTTTGTCATCAACCGGCAAGACTCGCGAGACGTTCCACTCTCTGGCTCCAAAGCGGAAGCTTATGTGAAACAATTGAAAGTACCAGGTCTGTTCCTTGGCGGCGGCAGCGACAATTACGTTGAGATCGTCAACGGCAATTTACCCGTTTCATATTTCAAAGGCACGGCCACCGTCAGAGATGGAATTCACATTTTGAATGATGCGAAGGCTGCCTGGGACGGGAACTCGCCCATGTTCGTTTCTGTAGGGGTCAATGCTTGGAGCATGAGACCGTCGGACGTAGCAGCGATCACGGAAGCGTTGGGACCGGAATTTGAAGTTGTGTTAGCCGATACCTATTTTGCATTGATTCGGGAAGCTTACGGTCTTCCAAAGAAACCTTAACCCCATGAAATAAGGCGGGCAATGTCCGATGAGGACGTTCCCGCCTTGCTTTGCTTGTATGCTCTTTGTCCTATAACGATTCCTTGATCACTCTTTTATAGTAAAGAACCGACAACAGTCCGAAAATTGAGTACAGCATGGTATAAATTAGCATGACCAAGATCATCGGGGTCCATAGCTCCGTCCCGAATAAGAACCAGCCGGAACGGACGGCAAAATAACTATGCGACAAACCTACAACGAGCGGGATGCCAAAATTAAACAACTGCTTATATTGAATGCCTCGGAGCAGGTTGCCTGGCGTAAATCCCAGCTTGCGTAAGATCGTGTAGCTTGGCTTCTCTTCTTCCCCTTCGCCCATTTGCTTGAAGTATAGGATACAGCCTGAAGTGATCAGGAACGTTAACCCGAGGAAACCCACAATAAACATGATCAATCCCATGTTGCTTCGTTGTTCCGTAATGATCTCGGTTTGAGACATCGCGCCTGGTTTCTTGTCGAAGTCTAACTCCTGATAGATCTGGTAAGCTTGTTCCATCAAGTCGGGACTCGCAACATCGATCCCATAATAGACTTGGTAGGAGCTTTGAAGTTCCCGATTCATATCTTGCATGAGTTGCTCGAAGTCGGCATGATCGAGGATGACTGACGGCAATGCAGAAGAAAAATGAAGGGATACAATCGCATCCTTCATCGTATCGATCACAGTCACGGGAATCGATTGGGAGTTCCCTTGTATCGTCATTTCCCCTTTTGACCGCAATCCCATGAACTGCTCCAGCAAATTGCTTGAACCAGCCAACAGCGCTTCTTTAGACTCCAGATTCACCCCAGCAACTTCTTGTTCATCTACGACGGCCAACGTTGTCAGTTGGCTATTCTGCCCGCTTAGTGCAGATCCAATCAGGTTGGAGAGGTCGGCTTCGGCGATAACCACCTGGCGCCGGGTCTCCTGCGTCTCGATGCCAGCCGCCTTCAGAGCCTGCTCGAAAGCACCCACGTCTTTAGGATCTAACAGCGCGAAATGATTAGGTACGGATTGTTGAGCGTTTTTTTCCGTTGAGTAATAAGAAATGTAGCTGAGCGACAACAAACCAATGGCCAGTGCTGACACCGTCGTGATAATGGTCAGCAGCAACGCGTTAAATTTCATACGGAACATAATTGAGGATAGGGACAGCACCTCATTTAACGAGAGATATCCCCCTTTCGCCTTCCGAACCAAATTGAAAAAAAAACTAACCGAACCTTTATAAAACAGATACGTACCTATGATCACCGAACCTAGAATCTGAATCATGATGAGGAAGAGCTCTCGCATTTCCGTGTACTCACCGCTGAACAAATCCGCCGAAATCCGGTACCCATAGAGAATTAGCCCGATACCCAAAATGCCGATAACCACTTCGGATAAAGGCATTTTGCGATACACATTTTCCGTAGTGGAGGTCACTCGGAACAGCGACAAGATGCTTTGCCGTTTGATGAACATGTAGTTCATCAGCATGATCAGCAGGTAGATAGCCGCAAAAACTTCAACGGTCTGCACCAGCGCTTGCACAGAGAATCGCAGGCTTGCCTCGGCATCCACTCCGATGATTTGGAACAAGATCAATAGCAGCAACCGAGAGCAGGAAAAACCAACGAAGATGCCGATGAACATCGAACCGAAATAAAGAATGAGGTTTTCACTACTAAGGATGCCAAAGATCTTCCCTTTCGTTAACCCGATTAATTGAAAGAGACCAATCTCCTTACTCCGCCGCTTAATAAAGATGGTGTTCGCATACAGCAGAAAGATGGACACAATTGCGATGAGCAACACCGATGCGGCTTTTAATCCGGCGGCCCCTTTTACCGACCCCTTGATCTCATCCAGAGCCGGGTCATATTGCAAGGTGACAAATGCGAAATAAAGCGCCACGCTGAACATTAATGCGAACACATACAAGTAGTAGTTTTTAAGATTTTTCTTGAGATTTCGATAGATCAGATGGGTCAGATTCATTCCTGCACCCCGCCTAATACGCCCTGCGCTTTGATGATGTCGCTGAAGAACGACTGCCGCGACTCGTCGCCTTTATTCAGTTGGGAATAAATTTGTCCATCCTTGATAAATACGACGCGGTTGGTGTAGCTTGCGGCCACCGGATCATGGGTGACCATAATTATCGTCGCCGCGATTTTTCGATTGAGTTCACTTAGCTTATTCAGCAGATCGGAAGCGGATTTCGAATCCAGCGCGCCCGTTGGCTCATCGGCAAAAATAATGCTCGGATCGTGGATAAACGCCCTTGCGGCGGAAGTCCGCTGCTTTTGTCCCCCCGATATTTCGTTGGGATACTTGTCTTTAATTTCGTAAATGCCGAGCTCGGTAGCGATCTCCTGAAACTTCAGGTCCGCCTCCTTGCGGGAGACTTTTTTGATCGAAAGCGGCAACAGCACGTTTTCCTTGACGGTTAACGTATCCAGCAGATTATATTCCTGAAAAATAAAGCCGAGATGGGATTTGCGGAATTCGGCCAACTCCTTCTCCTTCAGTCCCGTGAACTCTTTGCCTTCAATTTTAATGCTGCCGAGACTGACCTTATCGATCGAAGAAAGCACATTTAGTAAGGTCGTCTTGCCCGAGCCGGACGCTCCCATAATGCTGACGAATTCGCCCTTCTCTATGTTCAGGTCAATCCCCTTTAATACTTCTTGACGATTAAATTTGTTGCCATAGCTTTTATGGATTTTGCTGGCTTCGAGTATCACCATGATCAATCACTCCTTTGGTCATGCCCTTATCTTACCTTACCCGGGAGAGACAATTCCTGCGTTTTCCCGAACAAAACAAATGGGCATGTGACAATGTTGTCACATGCCCAGCATATGGACGTATGCATTACTTCTTGGGAAGACCAACGTCATCGCTGTGCCTTCGCCGGGCTTCGAGTCCACCTGGAGTCGGATCGACAGGGAATCCGCCGCTTTTTTCACCAAGTACAGTCCCATACCGGTGGCCGCGTGATCCTCATGATTCCGCGTGGAGGTAAATCCTTTCTCGAAGATACGCGGCAGGTCTTTGGCATCGATCCCCCGCCCTTTGTCGCGGATGCATAGCCAGATCTGTCCTTCCGGTGAAACCCCTGATTCTACGGAGATATCGGAGGCATCGCTGTATTTCACCGCATTGGTTAGCAGCTGCCGAAGGATAAACGCCAGCCATTTTGCATCCGTCAGTACTTCTTGAACAGGCAGATGGACGTCAAAGCCGATGCCTTTTTGCAAGCACCATGCTCGTAGTTCCCGGATCTCTTGAACCAGCAGCGGCTCCAGCTTCACCTGTTCGATGTAGAGATCGTTCTCGATAAACGGAATCCGCTTCTGGTGCAGCTGGCGGTCCAGCAGCAGGTGGATGCGCAGCCACTCCAGGTGAAGCTGCTCTTTGAGCGGCTCGTTCCCCATTCGATCGATCATCAGGCGCATGGCGGTGAGCGGTGTTTTCACCTCATGAATCCAGGCCATCAGCTCATCCTTCTCCTCTTCCAGCTGGGCGACAAGCTGCGATGTCTCCTTGCGGAACTTGTCCGTTTGCCCGCTGATCCGGTCCATAACGATTCCCTCCAGCGGGGTTTCCGGCTCAGAGATGACGCTCAAATCATAGGTGTCGTCCCAGTTCGACAGGCTTTGATAAAACCGAGTTTCCTTCGGATACCGAATCAGTAGAAATGCCCCAAATCCCAAGACCGATAAGAAAACGATATACAGCATCGGCAGAAACGGAATCGTCCGGTCGATGGCGGCGACGAAGAGGAGCAGCAGCTGCAGGCCGAGGACGAGCAGGATCCAGCTGAGGCGCTCGCGCAAATATTGGCCGATCATAACACGTGAACCCCTTCGGTGGCCATATATCCTTGACCTACCTTGGTCTCGATATAAGCGTCCAGCCCGAGGTCCTCCAGCTTCTTGCGCAGCCGATTTACGTTGACGGTTAAGGTATTGTCGCTGACGAAATGCTCATTGTCCCATAAACTGCGGATCAGCTCCTCGCGGCTGACGATGCGATTCTTCTGCTCCACCAGCAGCTTGAGGATGAGCATCTCGTTCTTCGTTAACTCAACTGTCCCCTGCTCTGCCGTGACGGTGTTGCGCCCATATTCGATTGTCGCTCCGCGCCACGTTCGCAGCTCAACGCGTTCGGTATTATAATTGTAAACCCGTCGAAGCGTCGCCTGGATTTTGGCAATCAGCACTTCGAAATGGAACGGCTTCTGAACAAAGTCATCCGCTCCCAGCTGCATGGACATCACCATATCGGCGGGATGGTCGCGGGAAGATAAGAAAATGATCGGCACGTTGGAACGGGCACGGATTTGTCGGCACCAATGAAACCCATCAAATTTGGGCAGCTGGATATCAATCAGAACCAGGTCCGGACGAACCGCCGTAAGCTCCTCCAGCACATTGCCGAAATCCCGAACGCCATGCACTCCATAAGACCATTGCTGCAGTCGTTCGCGGATTTCCTGAAATAAGGATGGATCGTCTTCGATTAACATGATTTGAAACAAGCGAATCACCACGTTATTAGGATTCTTTCCTTCATCCAGTTTACCGGATAACGTGACGTGGCGCTATCTTTCTATTTTATGAAACCGCAGTTTCTTCAATCTCAAAGCCTAGATCCTCAATCATTTGGTGATCCAAGGTGACATCCTGCCCCTTCGTCGTCATGTAGTCGCCTACAAAGATCGAATTGGCCGCATACAAGGATAGCGGTTGCAGCGTACGGAGACTGATCTCACGGCCGCCCGCCACTCGGATTTCCTTCGTTGGACAAATGAAACGGAACAACGCTAATACCTTCAGTGCTTTAAGCGCCGGCACCCGCTCAGAACCTTCAAGCGGTGTCCCCGGGATCGCATTCAGGAAGTTGATCGGAATCGAATCGGCATCCAATTCGCGCAATGCCAAAGCCATCTCCACGATTTCCTCATCCGATTCACCCATGCCGATAATCACGCCGGAACATGGAGACAAGCCATGCGCTCGTGCCGTTTCCACTGTTGCCACGCGTTGATCGTAGGTATGAGTCGTAGTGATCGACTTATAGTTCGCCCGGCTCGTATTCAAATTGTGGTTGTAGCGGTGAACTCCGGCTTCACGGAGCTTCTCCGCCTGCTCCTCCCTGAGAATGCCAAGGCAAGCGCAAATTTTCAGCGGCATCGTTGCGCGGATTTCAGCAACTGCTTCCGCGACCTGATTAAGCTCTTTATCAGTAGGCCCTCTGCCCGATGCCACGATGCAATAGGTCCCCGCCTTGCGCTGCAACGCTTCACGCGCTCCAGCGACCAACGTCTCCTTGTTAAGCAGCGGATATTTTGAAATGGGAGCCGTCGAGATCAAGGATTGCGAGCAGTACCCGCAATCTTCGGGGCAAAGCCCGCTTTTGGCATTGATGATCATGTTGAGCTTCACTTTATTGCCATAGTAATACCGTCTCACTCGATAAGCCGCATCCATCAACGGCAGCAATTGATCTTGACTGGCATGTAGTACAGACAACCCCTCTTCCAATGTTAGTACTTCACCACATAGAGCTTTTTTGGCGAAGGTGTCCCAGCTCTGTCCTTCCGTCTTGCCTTGGTTCATTCCTAATCCCAGCTTTCTATGTTTAAATTTTTTATTGTTATCCTTAAATTTGTTTTTTGGTTAACAATATGACTTTATAAAGTCTACAGGAAAGCTTACTGATTGTGAAGCAGGAATCCTTTATTTTTTGCATGGAGCGTGCTTTCTCCTACATAGGGTGTTATAGGGCAAAAATGTGCAGGAGGGATAGGTTATGCGGGTACAAGTGCGTTCAGGGGATACGTTATGGTATTACAGTCAAATTTTCCAACTGCCGCTGCAGTTGATTGTGGATTCCAATCCAGGGATACAAGCGGAGAGCTTAAATGTGGGTCAGACCATCCATATCCCTGGTTTTGTCACCAGTGAATATAAGGTGAAAGCCGGGGATTCCATCTGGAAGCTGTCCAGAGACCGCGGGGTTCCTCTGGATGTGATTCTGCTGCTGAATCAATCGGTGAATCCAAACCATCTCACGATTGGCCAGCGGTTGCAGCTTCCGCTGCGGGTTACCTGGTTCGTAGTCGACATCCGTAAACCCTATGATTACGCCGCCTTACGAGAAGATTTAAACCGATTAATGGACATTTACCCTTTTATCGCATATCGGAACATCGGCCATTCGGTGATGAACAAACCGATCCCCGAACTGCGCATCGGCAAAGGCAACAAACGAGTGCATGTAAACGGTGCTTTTCATGCAAATGAATGGATCACGACGCCGGTGCTGATCAAATTTATGAATCAATACCTGCTTGCGCTAACGAATAACAGCACTATTCGCGGTCTGCAAATGTGGCCTTATTATGAAGGTGCCACCCTCTCCGTAGTACCAATGGTAAATCCAGACGGCGTGGATCTCGCGATCCACGGATTGCCTTCTGAGGAACCCTACCGCAGCAATGTGCTGTCTTACAACGATGGAAGCACCGATTTTCAGGGATGGAAGGCTAATATCAATGGCGTGGATCTAAACGATCAGTTCCCGGCGTTATGGGAACGCGAGGTTGCCAGAAATCCCGTCGAACGCGGACCGCGTGATTATCCGGGCACTGCCCCGTTGACTGAACCGGAAGCCATCGCGATGGCTAACCTGGTTAGGGAGAGTGATTTTGATTATGTCTTGGCTTTCCACACTCAAGGGGAAGAGATCTACTGGGGCTTTGAGAACCGCGAACCAGCATATGCGGAGACGATTGTGAACGAGTTCGCCCGGGTCAGCGGCTACAAGCCGGTCCGGAATGTGGAAAGCTATGCCGGATTTAAGGATTGGTTCATCTATGATTTCCAACGTCCTGGATTTACGATCGAACTTGGAACCGGCGTCAATCCCCTGCCGTTATCTCAATTCGACGAAATTTATGAGGAGAGCTTGGGGATCCTGCTGGCGAGCTTGTATATGTAAACGAAGATTATAATGTGTGCGTGCGGGACTTTCCTAATAAAGGAGCGTCCCGTGTTTTTTATCGCTAATGACCTATCTTTTAGATTCCGATATACGTTAAAGAAGATATTTCCAGAAAGGTAGGTTGTTATGAAAAAGATCTGTTCAATTCCTGTTTTTTTAGTTATTTTAGCATTCCTTAGTCAAGGAACCGTACACAGTCAATCTCCCGCAACCTTCGACTTGGAGGTCGACTCTTCTCCATTTCAAACTACTCCTTCCGACTTGCGCAAGCACCCTGCGGAGCTATTATTTCGTTGGGGAGCAAATCAGCATATTATTGATGGCTTTCCAGATGGAACTGTTAAGCCGGATCAGCTTGCAAGTGAAGCTGAATTTTTGAAAATGATGTTTCGGGGGTTTGGCCTTGCGATGCCGAGTGCTTCCTATAACGACGATTGGATGGACGGAGTATATCAGATGGCAAAAGTGTATCGATATCCGGCTGCAGGCGTCATTGATCCGAGTGCAAGAAAATCGCCAATTACACAAGGACAAGCCATTCAAATCATTGTTGCTGCACAAGGGCTTAATTTCCAGGAGTCGGACGCCTTCGCCTATGCTCTTTCTCGCAGTTGGCTTCCAGGACAGCCGACATCATTGTCTCAGTTCGATAAGGATCGCAAGCTGACAAGAACGGAAGCGCTTGAATTGTTACGTCATTTAACCGTCAACGGAATGATGAAGCTCGAAATGAGACCAGTTGAATTTTCTTCAAGAGAGGCACTCTCCGCAGAAGATTCTAGTGAAGTGAAATCGTTCCCTTCTTTTAGCTTGGTTAATCTACCGGCGGATGGGCTTACGGTTAAGATTGGTGATGACGTATTACGGCTAGGAGATACACGAACAAAGCTTGAGAAAACATTAGGGCAAACTAGCGAATCCGGGATCATGAATAAACAGATCTATCCCTTACTAACAGTTCATTTTAATGAAGAGAACAAAATGGATTATTGGTCCGTAGATCAATGGAACGTAGAAAGCACGGATGAATCCATCACCACAAGCTTGGGGATCAAGTTAGGCGTCAGCAATCTCTTCGACGTACTCGAAGCCTACGGTACAACGGGATATGCAGGACAAGGGATAGCCGACTATTTTTATATGCTCCAGGATGATGGTACATTTCAGGCTGTCCAAGCAAATTATATCTATGACCACAGGAATGAATGGAATAAGTTCTATCATCTAGCTTTCTTGATTGATCGCGATACATTAATGGTTACCCAGATGCTTGCAGGATGGCTTCCCTATTCCATGTATTGATAAATCAAATTTGTGAAGAAACGGGCATTTTTCATATAATAGAATAACCACGATAGTTGATAAGTCCAGCGGTATGATGTCAAGCTGTTGATTTAATCGAATTGGAAATTTCCCGTGCCTGTTGAGCGCGGAGTCACGAAAAAAGGGCGCATCAAACCAAACCCAGCCAAAAACCATGTCAGATACCAGATTTTTACTGGGAATTCGTGAAGGACTAAGGCAAAGGAGGCGTTAATCCTTGGCGCTATTCACCTTCCTTCGAGGCGTGTAGAGTTGGCCGCTGCGTAGCAGCACATCGACCAGACGCACGAGTTTTCTTGCCGTTAAGACGAGGGCGCGTTTGTGTTGATTCTTGGGCACTTCGTGATACTTCTTCCGGTAATATTCACCGAATTCTTCATCGCGCATCCTAACCGAGTTGGCAGCTTCAACGAGGTAGTAGCGCAGGAATCGGTTGCCGGATTTGATGCGGGCGGTGTCCTCCGCCTCGAAGACGCCGGACTGGTGCCTGCGCCACGTCAGACCTGCGTACTTGGCGACGGCGGCTTGATCCTTGAACCGTTCAATATCGCCGAGTTCGCCGAGCAGACCGGCTGCATAGACTTTGCCGATGCCGGGCACTGACAGCAAGCACTGAGCGCCTTGAATGCCGTCGAGGACCCGCTCGATCGCTTTGTCGAGATCCTTGAGCTGCTTCTGGATGCTGCGGATGGATTCGATGGAGGTGCCGAGCACCAGGTCAATCGAATCCTCCACGACCTTGGACAGCCGATAGGAGGCGCGGGCAGCTTGCTGAATGCAGCGGGCGACCCGCTCGGGATCGGGGAAACGATTGCGTCCCTTGTCCCGCAGATAGTCGGCCAGATCGGCCACGTCCATCTCGGCGATGTCATCGAGGCTGAACTTCTCGGAGAGCATCTCCATGAGCGCATGGCCAAACACGGAGCTGTCGACCTCGGTTGTAAACGCATTGCACTTGTAGAACAGGTTCTGCAAGAAGTACTGCTTCTCGCGAGCCAAGTTATGGACCAAGTGGAAACGCATGCGCGTGAGGCGTTGAAGGGCGACATACTGCTCCTGCATGACGATGGTGGTCGTCAGGCGGCCGAAGCGCAGGCGATCCGCAATGACCCAGGCGTCGAGCCGGTCGGTCTTGTCCATATCCGCATAGGCTTCTCTGAACTTGCTGATGAGCTTGGGGTTCAAGGTGAACACCTTGGCCTTGCGCTCTCGAAGCGCTGGATCCTGATGCAGGTACATGGCAGGGTGCCAGCTGTAGACGGAAGTGGCTTCCAAGCCGATGTGAATCTCGGTGACGGCCAACTTGTTCGCTGCAGCGACGATTTGGTCACGCAAGTGCGAGGCGCCATTCAAATTGTTTTTGACGGTGAGTGTCTCAAGCTTGTCACCGTCAGCGTTCATGAAACACGCTTCGAGCTCTTGCGAGCTCACGTCAATACCGACAAAAAGCTTCAAGTGAAATTCCTCCTTTCGCTAGGGATTCAGGGAATGGACGCTCCGGGATGCCTCCGGCGCACGCGCAGATCTATCACCCTCGCGTATGAGGACACACTTCGGGCCATGAGCTGCCCCGGATCTGCTAAAACCGGGCATGGGATGCCGAAGGGAACAGCCAGCGGGTAAGAAGCTCAGACGCGTACCGGAGAAACAGACTTAAGGAGTAGACGATGCTACTGGAGGCAGAAGGATTTCCCCGAATGGACCCTACGTTCCATTGTCCAGAGGCATACCGGAAAGTCCAGTCCCTGATAGAATTTTCAAAGAACAAGCTGAAAATTTGGAGGCTGTTTTCCATCCCCCGGGGGGATGGAAATGAACCTAAAAGAGCTTTTTAAAGATACTATACGAGGAGTCTAGAAAATGAAAATGAACCGTTTAGGCAACTCCGAGCTGATTGTCAGTGAAATCGGGCTGGGATGCATGTCGCTAGGGACGGAGGAATCCAAAGCGATTGGCCTGATTCACGAGGCGTTGGACCGGGGCGTCAACTTTCTCGACACCGCTGATTTGTACGACGCCGGAACCAATGAAGAGATCGTCGGCAAGGCAATTAAGGGGCGTCGGGATCGTGTTATTCTGGCAACCAAAGTCGGAAATCGGCGGATTCCTGGACAAGACGGCTGGGTCTGGGATGCGTCCAAAGCGTATATCCTCTCAGCAGTGAAAGATAGTCTGCGCCGGCTCGGCACCAATTATATCGATTTGTATCAACTGCACGGCGGGACGATCGAGGATCCCATCGATGACACGATCGAAGCGTTTGAACAACTGAAGCAGGAAGGCGTCATCCGCGAGTACGGGATATCTTCCATCCGCCCGAATGTCATCCGGGAATATGTCTCTCGCTCGTCCATCGTCAGCGTCATGAACCAGTACAGTATCGTAGACCGGCGCGGCGAAGAAGAAGTGTTCCCCCTGCTGCAAGAGCATCAGATCAGCGTAATAGCTCGAGGGCCATTAGCCAGCGGTGCGCTGGCAGCGAACCGCGAACCCGCCAAAGGTGTGCTGGATTACGAGCTGGATGAACTCCGTGAACTGCGCCGCAAACTGCAGGACCTGGAGACGCCGGAGCGCAACCTTACTCAGTTGGCTATCCGCTATTCCCTCGCCCATCCTGCGGTTGCCGTGGTCATTCCGGGAGCCAGCTCACGCGAACAGCTGCTGCAAAATCTTGCTGCTGCAGAAGCTCCCGAATTAAGTGCGGAGGAAGTTGAGCTGATTCGCTGCTTAAGTAAAGCCAATCAATATTCGTTGCACCGTTAATCTCAAAATAAGAGCAGGCCCTATAAGTGAACAGCATCCTCGCTAACTCGAGTTTAGTGACGGGAAGCCCTTCACCAAAGGGTCTGTTTTTTATGCGGCTACTAATCATTTGTCACGGTTCCTTACTAGCCCCATAGTTTCGGCTTCATACAACACGACTTAAAGAGACATACTACGTGCGGTAAGCAAAAATGACGAAGCAAAGGAGATTTCTTCATGGGTGTGTTAGACGGGAATCCGAAGCATGAGCCAATGCACTACGGTGAAATTTTCACGATATGGGAAAGTTCGATGGCAGCAAAAATGATGTTATCCTGCTACCAGCTGTTCACGTACCATGCGGGTGACAAAGATCTGAAAGAGATTCTAAAGGACCTGATGGATCAGGCTAAATTGGAGATTAAAGAACTGGACAAGCTGTTGACGGACAATGGGATCACCCCCTCCCCCATGTTGCCGGAACGACCGGAAACGAAGCTTGAGGATATTCCACCAGGAGCCAGATTTGCCGATGCGGAGATCGCCGCGAAAATCGCCATGGATACTGCAGCTTCTTTGGCCGGTTGCAGCGGAGCCATGGGGTTATCGATCCGAGAGGATATCGGCGCGTTGTTTGCAAAATACCATGCCACCAAAACCGCATTGGGGCTTAGAATCTTACGGATGAGCAAGGAAAAGGGCTGGCTGGTTCCTCCGCCTCTGCAACTCAAAAAACCAGAGTAATTCGTGTTTACAAGTCATGAAAAAAAGCGATTAAACAGACCCGCTGCTTAATCGCTTTTTCCTATTTCACTAAAACAATAACCTTTCTTCTTCCCTGCTGTGGATTTCATTGATCTCCAGCAAAGCATAAAGCTTGTGTAAAATAGCCGCGCTCCAACCAGAGGTCTCTCGCAATTCGTGAATGCTGCGAACGACGATTCGCATCAGTTCATGATCGCGTTTTAATTGCACGACCGCCTCCTGGAGGTCTGGATTCTTCTCAGTTACTTCTTGATAGAAGCCGTCTTCTTCTGCATCCGCATGACTCAGAATCCGCGACTCCCAGTATCCCAACAATTCATTCGTTGCCTGCTCTGCCAACTCCAGATCTCCGCTGGCGTAGAAACGCTCAACTTCCTCCGTTTTTGACTTCGCCCCTGCCAAGCCGCCGTCATGAATGGCCTGATGGGCATGGAGTTGCCGCAGCGATGGACCAACCGGCATTGGATTCTCCCCCTATTCTCTGATGTAATCTGGATTCGTTACTTCTCCGCCTTTCCCTTTGGAAGCTCAGAGAATGTTCCGACATAGCGGATATCCTCACCGGTTTCGTCTTTAACCGTGCTGATATTCAGCCACTGTAAGTAGATCTCACCGTTTTTGCGCTTATTCCAAATCTCCCCCTGCCAGATGCCGGTTTCTTTAATGCTCTTCCACATGCGGTCATAGAAATCCGGGGCTTGTCGATTCGCTCGCAGAATATTCGGCTTCTTCCCTAACGCTTCCTCTTGACTAAACCCGGTTACTGCAGTAAACGCCGGATTCACAGCCACAATGGTGCCTTTCGGGTCGGTGACCAGAATCCCTTGCGCTGTATTGTTGAAGACTTCCGAAGACAAACTCAGCTTATCGGAATAAATCATCCAGAGTACGAGAATCAAGCTGGCCAAAGCGACCTGCGACAGCAGCATGAAACCGATGGAGTACTGACCGGTTACGGAATGGATATAGGACAATAGCAGCGGCGGGAAGAATCCGCCCAGGCCGCCCATCATGGACACGATCCCGTTGACGATCCCAGCCTGCTTATTGAAATATTGTGGAACCAACTTAAAGATGACACCATTTCCTGCGCCGGCAACAATTGCGATTACCAGACAACCGATGGTGTACAAAGTGAATGTCGGTGAGAACGCCAGCACGATAGCCGCAAGCGTAAACCCGGAAAAGATGACGATCAACAGCATCAAAGCATTAAACCGGTCCGCCAGCCAACCGCCAACCGGACGCATAAAGGTCGCCAAAGCGATAAATCCGGCGGTACGCATCCCTGCATCCACCTTGGTAAGTTCAAAGTTCGTCACCAGGAAATTGGGCAAATAGACGGTAAACGCAACGAACGAACCAAACGTAATAAAGTACAACAGCGAGAACAACCAAAGCTTTTCATTCTTATAAACGCCTTTGATTTGTTCCATCATGGCCGTTTTCACCTTCGGCTCTTTACGGTCACCAAAGAAAAGATTTAACGCTGCAAAAGCCAGCAGAAGAATCAAGTACAGCTTGACCGTCGCCGACCAACCGATTTGCGTCGCGATGACCGGTGCGGAGAACGAGGTCACGGCCGTCCCCAGATTTCCGAGACCGTACACGCCGTTGACCAGACCATGACGCTCCTTCGGATAATATTTCGGCAGCGAAGTGACGCCTACGGAGAAGACGGCGCCGCCGATGCCGAGGAACAACCCGCCGATGATCAAATCGACGTAAGAGTTCGCCTCACTGATGTAGAACACCGGAAACAACAGCAAAATGAAACTAATTAGAAAAACCAACCTTGCCCCGAAAATATTCGCGTAATACCCCAGCGGGATACGCAAAACGGAACCCAATACGACAGGAATAGCCGTTATGATCGCGACCTTATCGGCTGGGATTTGAATGTCCTCGCCCATGAAAGATACGAGGGACGAGATAATGACCCATACGGCAAAACCGACGATCAAATTGAGTGTTTGTAGCGGTAACTGAACTTTTTTTATCAAATCGATCACCTTTTCCAAAATGACTTCTGAATGACCATTGATTTCCCCACTCGTATTGTAGCTGATCCGCTTTGGGAGCCTGTATAGGGTTTTCCCCCGTTTGCCCAGGGAAACTCCCTATCCGCCCGGTTTGGTCACAAAAATGCCCATAACCATTGGATAATGATTATGGGCTGTACATTTTATTGGAAAACTATTCAACAATTAACGTGTAAAGCTCCTGATTCAACTGCTCTTGTTCCGCCGATCAAACTAGCCAAATAACGGTGCTCGTTCTCTAGAATACGCATGGCGGGCGTTTCGCTTAACAGTGTTCCTCGTTCCATGTCATAAGCCTCCATTAGAAATCCAGCAGCTTCTTCTTAATTGCGTATTCCACCAGTTCAGGTCTTGATTTCAAATTCAGCTTCTCCATAATTTTGGCTTTATGGGCCTCTACCGTTTTGACGGAGATGTGCAGCATTTCAGCGATTTCTTTATTTCCGTAGCCTTTGGCGACCAGCGGCAGAATCTCAACCTCACGGGTAGACAACAACTGGTAAGGGTTGTTCTCATCGGCTTGCTGATCTTGGCTAACGAATTCTCGGACAAGGGAGGAGGCGAGCTTCGGATGGATATAAACCCCTCCTTGATGCACCATGCGAATGGCTGAGACGAGTTGCTCATCCGGCGAATTTTTTAAGACATACCCTCTGGCGCCTTTCTTAAGCACATGAAATAAATACTCCTCGTCATCGTGCATCGTGAGGATAATAATACTCGTTTCGGGAAAATCCTCATGGATTTTGGCCGTCGCGATCAAGCCGCTTTCGCCTGGAGGCATGCTGAGATCCATCAACAGGATGTCAGGGCGATGTTTGGCTACCATTTTGTATGCTTCAATCCCGTCTGCGGCCGTCGCCACGACCTCCATATCCTCTTGAAAATTTATAATCATCGCAAAACCGCTTCGGACGACCGCATGATCATCCGCGATTACTACTTTCACGATCCATACCTCCCTATCCAAGCAAAATCCTTACGTTTGCAGCACCATTACGGGGTAACGGCAGCCAACGGAATCCGCAAATGAACGGTCGTTCCTCTTCCCCGCTGCGAAGTCACGGTGATTTCTCCGCCAACCAGCTCTGCCCGTTCTTTCATTCCATAAATGCCAAGTCCGGTTCCCTTCGGATCGTTTGCATTCACGTCAAATCCGCATCCCTGATCGGAAACGACAAGCTCCAGCGTATGCTCGGAAGCAAATAGACGGACGTCAATCTCGTCTACGTTGGCATATTTCAGCGCGTTCAGCACGGATTCCTGACATACCCGGTAGACGACCGTCTCAACCTCACTGTTAAAACGCTGACCGCCTAGCTCTGCCACAAAACGCACGACGACCCCGTAGTTCTTCTCAATCCATTTGAAATGTGAACGAAAAGCCGCATCCAGACCAAGATCGTCCAAGGAGGCTGGACGCAGCTCCACCGATAGATTGCGAATTTGCTCCAACAATCGGGTGAGCGAAGCCTCCGTTTGTTGGATTTTCTGCAAGGCTTCCTCTTGCACATTCAAATATTTCAACACCCGAAGATCCACCAGCGAGCTGATCAACTCTTGAGCGACACTATCGTGCAACTCGCGGGAGATCCGCTTGCGTTCATCCTCCTGGGCTTTAATAATGCTCTTCATCATAGTATTGCGGTTCAGCATTTGCTGCGTCATGATGGGATTCGTCAGATCGCGCAAGATCAGCACCCGAACCCCCGACGCTTGGTCCACCGTCTGAAAACTGGCCGAAAACGGGACGACGCCTTTCGTCTTGGTCTCCAAATAAAGCTGAAAGGAGCTGAAATCCTTCTCCGCATTTGAAAGATAGCAGTTGATGCAGGACACGGGCTCCTCTTCACTGGTATAGCCGCGGCAGGAGAAGCAGAAAGCGTTGCGATCGCTCTCCGCCGATTCCTCCAGCACCCGGCGATCCAGCAGCTTCTCGGCCTGAGGATTCATCGCCATGATCCGATGCTGTGCATCAAAGAAAATGATGGCATCGGAGCTTTGCTCATACTGCTTCTGCAGAAGCTCGATGGGTACGTTCAAGGATAACGGATTCATGGGATCAGCTCCTTGATCTCAAAATCACCAAACTGGCCTTGCAGCCATTCATACAGCTGGAGCAAATCTTCCTGGGACATCCGCTGCTCTCCCCGGTAGCCCGCCAAGAGCACGCCTTCCACCCGATCCGCCAAATATAACGGGAGTGCAGCCAAGCTGGTTAATCGCTCCGAGAGCAAGATCGGAAAATTGTACATCTCTTGCGGCTGAAGCACTTCGTCTACACGGGGAACCAGCATGGGGCTGCCGGTTTTGAACACGATGCCGGCAACCCCCTTACCCGACTGGAGTACGATCCGTTTGTAACGGTTATTCAAATTGCCTGAAGCGTATTTCCAAGTAAGCACAAAATCTTTGATCGCCGATTCCGCAAAGGCCAGCGACACAAAGTCATACCCCATCTGCTCTCTTAATTGATCGATCATCACCTGGTAGCAACCGGAGGTTGGTTTCATGAACTCGTCTCCCTAATCTCAAATCCTTAACGTCCCGCAGAATGCGAGCGATTCTTCCTATAAAGGATATAGCTTCTCCGGGCATAATTCAAGGGGACGCTCCACACATGAACGAGCCGGGTAAACGGCCACAGAGCAAAGATGATAAACCCTGCTAAAATGTGGATTTGGAACGTGATCGGCACCTCTGACATATAGCTGGCTTCCGGACGCAAGATCAACAAATTGCGGAACCAAATGGATATCGTCTCCCGATAGTCAAAGTCCGGCTGCACGTTATTTGTCACCAGCGTAGAGTACATCCCCATAAAAACGATAAACAGCAGCAATCCGTTAACGATCATATCCGATGCGGAGCTGAGCCGGCGCACGTTTTTCATCGTCAATCGACGGGCTGTCAGAATCAGCATTCCGGCAAACGTCACCACGCCAAAAAATCCACCGCCATACATCGCCCCGATATGATACAAATGCTCGTTGACGCCAATCGCATTCATCCATGCCTTCGGAATCCCCAGCCCGGCTACGTGCCCCATAATAACCGGGATAATGCCGATATGAAACAGGAGGCTGCCGAGCATCAGCCGTTTTTTCTCGATGAACTCACTAGATTTGGCCGTCCAGTTAAACTGGTCGTAGCGGTAACGGAAGATATGCCCCACCACGAACGTGACCACACAGAGATAAGGAAAAATCACCCATAGAAATTGCTCAAACAGGCTCATGGACTTTCACCTCCTGCGACAAACACAGCTTAAACGTTTCCCGAAGGGCTTTGATTAACGGATAATAAGGGTTCCCCTTCGACTCCAGCGACTTCATTAATTGGTAAGTTCCGTCCTCCAAAATCGAGATTACCGTCTGCATCGCCATTAAGCCATGCGGATGATGGAGCCAATCGGCCGCATACAAAAACTCCAGCATCAGCGGCAGAAAATCCGGCAGCTCCCGGTCCACCATCTCCATGCCAAACATCTCGTAAACCAATTTAAGCGAGGTCAGCAGTTGTCCGCGATCTTTAGAATCTTCATATTTGAAATACGTCATATACAGCGTTGACGACTTCTCAAAATCAAATGTATCGACGTAAAGCTCCTCGATCTCTTCCATGCTGCGTGCAAGCATCTGTTCCCGGTATTTCGACACCGGCTCCATGACGGAAGCAGGGAATGCCTCTTCCCCACCCTCCTGAATGGAAGCGAACGTCTCCTTGTCGGGGTAAACGAGCTGCCCGGCAAAAAAGCCGAACAACTCGCGATGTGCATCCAGTTTCACCAGATCAATCACGCCAGATCCCCCCGTAGAAGTTTTGTTCATACAGATCCCGTCCACTCTTGCCGGCGCTCGCCGGAATCGGAGTGGCAGGACCGCAGCCGTCACAATCTATGCCAAATCCGGCGGTGCCTTGGGCCCGGTACGGGTCCATGTACCCCTCCTTATGCGAGGTTGGAATGACGAACCGATCCTCATATTTCGCGATCGCCAGCAAACGGTACATTTCTTCAACCTGTTGTGCGGTCAGCCCCACGCGATCCAATCGTTTCTCGTCAAACGGCTGCTTGGAGAATTGTGCGCGTTGGTATTGGCGCATCATTGCCATCCGTTGCAGAGCGATTTTTACCGTTTCCGTGTCCCCAGCCGTCAGCAGATTCGCCAGGTATTGAATCGGCGTTCTCATTTCCTCAATTGCCGGGAAGATGAGATCCGGGTTCTGAATCGAATCCTTGCCTTCAAAATGGCTCATGATCGGGCTGAGCGGCGGTACGTACCACACCATTGGCAGCGTCCGGTATTCTGGATGCAGCGGGAAGGCCAGTTTATATTCGATGGCCAGCTTATAGACCGGCGAATTTTGCGCCGCTTCAATCCATTCTTCAGAAAGTCCATCTTTGCGGGCTTGCTCGATGATCTTCGGATCATTTGGATCAAGGAACAGGCTTAGCTGAGCTTCGTACAAATCCTTCTCATCCAGGGTAGATGCCGCTTCTTGCACGCGATCCGCATCATACAACAGCACGCCTAGATAACGGATACGTCCGGTGCAGGTTTCGGAGCACACGGTTGGAAGTCCCGCTTCGATTCTTGGGAAGCAGAATGTGCATTTTTCCGCTTTGTTGGTTTTCCAGTTAAAGTAAACCTTCTTGTATGGGCAACCTGTCATGCAATAACGCCAGCCGCGGCAAGCTTCCTGGTCGACGAGGACGATGCCGTCCTCATCACGTTTATAAATTGCGCCGGATGGACAGGAAGCAACGCAGCTTGGATTTAAGCAATGCTCGCATAGACGAGGCAAGTACATCATAAACGACTGTTCGAAGTTGAACTTGATGTCCTCTTCGATCTTCTCGATGTTTGGGTCCTTTGGTCCGGTGATATGGCCGCCGGCCAGATCGTCTTCCCAGTTCGGCCCCCAATCCAGGTCCATCGTGTCGCCGGTAACGGCGGATTTCGGACGGGCCACAGGCTGGTGCTTCTTCTCGCCCGAATTCGTCAGCTTCTCGTAATCATAAGTCCAAGGCTCGTAGTAGTCTTTCATTTCCGGCATATCCGGGTTATAGAAAATTTTACCGAGCGCGATCTTGGACAGCTTGCTGCCGGATTTCAGCTCCAGCTTCCCGTTACGCAGCGTCCAGCCGCCTTTGTAATGCTCTTGGTCTTCCCAACGTTTCGGATAACCGATCCCCGGCTTCGTTTCAACGTTGTTAAACCACATATAATCGGCGCCTTCCCGGTTCGTCCAGGTGCTCTTACAGGTCACACTGCAGGTATGACAGCCGATGCATTTGTCCAGGTTCATCACCATGGCGATTTGCGCTTTAATCTTCAAGCCAGTCAACCTCCTTCAGTTTGCGCACGGCAACGTACACATCGCGCTGGTTGCCGATAGGTCCGTAATAGTTGAAACCATAGCTAAGCTGGGCATAGCCCCCAACGAGCTGCGTTGGCTTCAAATGGATTCGCGTCGGCGCATTATGGCTGCCGCCTCGCTCACCCGTAATTTCCGAACCAGGAACGTTAATGTGTTTGTCTTGGGCGTGATACATAAACATCGTGCCCTTGGGCATCCGGTGGCTGACTACGGCTCTAGCCGTAACAACGCCATTACGGTTATAGACCTCCAGCCAATCGTTATCATTAATTTGATGCGCTTCGGCATCCTCATTGTTGATCCATACGGTAGGCCCGCCGCGGAACAGGGTCAGCATGTGCAGGTTATCCTGATAGGTGCTATGGATGTTCCATTTCCCGTGCGGTGTTAAGTAGCGCAGGACAAGTGCATCCTTGCCGCCCTCAACCTGTTTGTCCCGTGGACCAAACACCATCGGCGGCAGTGTTGGTTTGTAAACAGGCAGCGCCTCGCCGAATTGCAGGAAGATCTGATGATCCAGATAAAAATGCTGGCGTCCCGTTAACGTCCGGAACGGCACCAACCGTTCAATATTCGTTGTAAACGGCGAATACCGGCGTCCTGATTTGTTCGAACCGCTGAATACCGGAGTTGGGATGACCTCGCGAGGCTGTGCGGTAATGTTCGCAAAGGTGATGCGTTCCGCCGCAAGATCTGCAGAGATATCCTTCAACTCCACGCCGGTATCCTGTTCAGCCGATTCCCAAGCTCTCTGCGAAACTTTGCCGTTTGTTGCCGAGGACAGGTGCAGCACTGCATTGGCCGCTTGTCTTGCGGTACGCAGCTTCGGACGACCGTTTTTGATCGTATCATCGGTGTAAGCGCCGTTGATCTTTTTCAGTTCCTCGTATTCTTCCTTCACGGAGAAGCTGACCCCGTGCGCGCCCACCTTGCCAGATTCCAGGTTGGGTCCCAGCGTGATGTACTTGTCGTAGATCTTCGTATAATCGCGCTCAACCACGGTAAAGCTAGGCATCGTTTTGCCAAGTATTGGCTTGACTTCACCGCGCTTCCAATCCTTCATTTCCCCATATGGCTGGGAAATTTCAGCCATCGAGTCGTGACCCAGCGGAGAGGAAACTACGTCTTTGTATACGCCCGGCATATGTTCCTTCGCCATCTCAGACAAGACGCTGGCCAGCGACCGGTAAATGTCCCAGTCTGTCCGCGATTCCCACAGCGGATCGATCGCCGGGTTAAACGGATGCACGAACGGGTGCATGTCGGTTGAGGACAGGTCGACCTTCTCATACCAAGTTGCGGCAGGCAGGACGATATCGGCATACATCGGGGTCGCTGTCATCCGGAAATCCAGTGCCACTAGCAGATCCAGCTTGCCTTCCACTTCATCACGCCAAACGATTTCCTCCGGCTTCTCCTCTTCGTTCGGACTGGATAACAACCCATTATGCGTGCCGAGCAGATGTTTCATGAAGAACTCTTGCCCTTTCGCCGAACTGGAGATCAGGTTCGACCGCCAGACAAACAGCGTACGCGGGAAGTTCTCCGGCGCATCCGGGTCTTCCACCGCAAACTTCGTTTCGCCTGACACCACTTGCTCATAAGCATGCTTGATGATGTCCGTATTATCGGTTTTGCCTTGAGCCGCCGCTTCTTCGGCGAACGATAGACTGTTCTTATTAAACTGCGGGTACGATGGCAGCCAGCCCAGTCGGGCAGCCAGCACATTGTAGTCCGCTGGATGACGGTACGGAATCTCCCCGCCGGTTGGCGATTTCAGCGATTCCGCGCTCATCTCCTCGTATTTCCATTGGTCTGTAGCAAAATAGAAGAACGATGTCGCGTTTTGCAGCCGCGGCGGTGCCTGCCAATCGCGGGCAAACGCGATTGTCGACCACCCTTCAATCGGCCGGCATTTCTCCTGCCCGACATAGTGGGCCCAGCCGCCGCCGTTCACGCCCTGGGATGCTGTCAACACAACCAGGTTCAGAATGGAGCGATAGATCGTATCGCTGTTGAACCAGTGGTTAATCCCGGCGCCCATAATGATCATCGAACGGCCGCCAGTATCCAGCGCGTTCTGCGCGAACTCGCGTGCGATTTGCACCACCAGCGATGCCTTCACACCGGTAATGCGCTCTTGCCATGCAGGCGTATAGTGCGATTCCGCATCATCGTACCCTTTGGCGGTATGGGTGCTGCCAGGGCGGTTCACGCCATATTGACTAAGCATCAAATCATAGACAGTCGCAGCCAATCGGGTGCTGCCGTCTGCTAAAGTGATCGTTTTGGCCGGAATCGACCGAGTAAACGTGCCGTTGCCTGCCGCATCGAAGTAAGGGAAGACAATTTCTGTCCATTCTCCGCCGTGCGGTTCGAACGACAGCGCCGGTTCGATCCGGGTGCCGTCTTCCCGCTCCAGAATCAGATTCCACTTCACGTCCTTCTCCCAACGTTGGCCCATCGTTCCGTTCGGAACGATCAGCTCTCCAGCCGCCTCGTCGTAAATGACCGGCTTCCATTCGGCATGCTCCGTCGCCTGCCCCAGATCGCTGGCCCGCAGGAAACGTCCAGCCTTATATCCACCTTCATGCGGATCCAACAATATGAGGAACGGCATGTCCGTGTATTGTTTGGCATAATTCAAGAACATCGGTTCTTGACGCTTCACATAGAACTCGTCAAGGATGACGTGGGTCATCGCTTGGGCAACCGCAGCGTCTGTACCCGGATGCGGCGCGAGCCAGTTATCGGCAAATTTGACGTTCTCCGCATGGTCCGGCGCTACGGACACCACCTTGGTTCCTTTGTAGCGAACTTCAGTCATAAAGTGGGCATCCGGGGTCCGCGTAAGCGGCACATTGGAGCCCCACATGATCAAATATCCGGCGTTATACCAGTCGGATGATTCCGGTACATCGGTTTGCTCGCCCCAGATTTGCGGCGAAGCCGGCGGCAGATCAGCGTACCAGTCGTAGAAGCTAAGCATTTCGCCGCCCAGCAATGAGATGAACCGCGCGCCCGAAGCGTAGCTGATCATTGACATCGCTGGAATCGGTGTAAATCCAGCAATTCGGTCAGGCCCATATTTTTTAATGGTATAAAGGATTTGGGCTGAAATCAGCTGGGACGCTTCTTCCCAGGTCACGCGCACATGTCCGCCTTTCCCGCGAGCTTGCTTATAGGATCTTGCAGCTTCTGGATTATCCACGATGCTCGCCCAAGCTTGCACGGGATTCCCTTGAGACTTGGTCATTGCCTCGCGCCACAAGCGCAGCAGCTTCCCGCGCATATAAGGGTATTTTACCCGCAGCGGGCTGTACTCGTACCACGAGAACGAGGCGCCCCGTGGGCAGCCGCGCGGTTCAAACTCGGGCATATCCGGTCCGCAGGACGGGTAATCAATCTGTTGATTTTCCCAGGTGATGATGCCGTTCTTCACGAACACCTTCCAGCTGCAAGAGCCGGTGCAGTTCACCCCGTGCGTCGTGCGCACAACTTTATCATGCGACCAGCGGCCGCGGTACATATTTTCCCATTCCCGGCTTTTCTCTTCGATCTTGGTCCATTTCCCCGAGATCGTTTCCGGCTTCTTAAAAAAGCTAAGTCCTGATCTTCGTTTCACGGAAGTGTTCACTCCTTCATCGCCCAAATGAATGCCTTTTGATGGGGAATCAATGGTATTCGAGCTTCTGACTCCATTATGAAACGAATTTCACTTGCTTTCCCATCAGGGAAATCCCTCGGCTTGTCGGTGAACGCCCTATAACGACAAAAAAACGCCCAAATGGCGTTTTTTGAAGAACAAATCTCAGTATTCGTTAGGAATGAAGATCCATGATGTACCAGGCGTCACAGGCAAAATGCTCGGAGCCGGCTAGCGGAACTTCCAGCTTCCGGAAGCCATGCTTGCGGTAAAAACGGTTCGCCGCCTCCATCGTCTGCAGCGTTTCCAGATAACATTGCTTATAATGACGCTTGGCAAAGTCTAAGCAGGTCGCCAGCAACTGGGCTGCGATCCCGGTCCCGCGGATTTCTTGCCGCAAATACATTTTCTGCAGCTCGCACACCTCGCTGGAATCAGCAAACGGGGCAATCCCAGCTCCTCCGATCACCCGGCCATCTTTCTCCACGACCCAGTAAGCTCTTCCCTCTGGCTCATAATAGCGGGAAAGCGCGCGAAGGCTGTCGTCCTGCCAAGCCAGCCCTTCTCGGTTCCCGCCGAACTCAATCAGACAATCGCGGATTACCGCTTCAATCTCTGCATTGTCCTCCGATTGGATAGGTCTAATGATCATCGTCGTCCATCCTTCCGTTATAGAAGATTCATCTCATGGAGCTTGTCGAAGATCATCCGACTGACCAGTGATGTCCGATCGCGCTCCTCATAGCTGAGCCAAGCCATTTCCTCGATCTCGGAAGCGGGTTGAAGCTCGCCTTCGACCTCCGCAAAGTAACAGTTCATCCGTACAAGTACCCCTTCGAGCTTGCCGTCAGCTTGCGCTTCAAACGTTGCAAAATAGTTGATCGTATTCGGCTTTACGGTCACGGATAACTCCTCTTGAATCTCTCGTTGCAAAGTTTCGGGATCGGACTCGCCTGGTTCTCTTTTGCCGCCTGGCACATAAAACAGCTCTTTCCCCTTCGAACGGACATTTAACATGCGACCATCCCGCAGGTGAATCCAGGCGATTTTATCGATGTTTCCCTCCATACTAGACGCCCCTAACTCCATGCTTAATTCAAAGCTTCTCTCTTCCGAACAGAGCTTTCCTTCTCGCTTTCGCTTCCCCCGCCCAGTTTAAACACGAAGATGCCGCCGACAATCACTAACACGCCGATCAATTGATTCAGCGTAAACGGAACCTTCTGCAAGCCGAGCCAGCCTAGCGAATCAAACAACAAGGCAAATCCTAACTCCGAAGTCATCACGATGGCTACAGCATATGTTGGCCCCAACAGTTTGACACCCTGTACCATGCAAGTAACAACGCCCACCCCAATCAAGCCGCTGAACCAGAACCAAACCGGCATCCCGGGGAATGACGTAAACATTTCTTTTCCTTCAACGATCAGTCCAATGACAAAGGAGGCGGCAAACCCCAGACCTAACACCAGCGTCGTCGTCGTCCAATTGCCGGTCTGCTCATTCACCTTCGTATTAAACACGTTTTGCATCCCCACCAACGCTCCGGCAGTTAATGCGAACAATATTCCTAACAGCACGTCTCTCCGTCCCCCTATTCGTAAATATTTCGGCTCGCCAGATTGCGAAGCCCTTCCCGATCCTTCACCGTGATGCCCTCGCGGCTTCGCTCGATCAAACCAAGCGCCGCAAATTTCTGCAGCACCCGGTTCAAATGGCGATAGCTGGTGCCGATCAAATTAGCCGCATCGGCCAAATCGGCGGTGCCGAGCTTCCCCTGAAACCGCGCATCCGCTTCGTCGAAAGAAACAGACAAGAGATAACTCGCCAGGCGGATCTCCACCGGATACAGCAGATTAAAGCTCATCGAACTGGATTTCATATAGAACTTCTTGGTGATAATGTCCAGCAAAAAATTTAGCAGCGGAGAATGATCCGCACCGTATTTCCGCAGCCAACGGTACTCTACCCCGATCATGTGAACCGGGGACACAGCCTCAACGGTATTGATGATATCCCCGTCCCGAATGTATTCGACATCCCCGATGATCTCCAGCGGATTCTTAAAAGAAATGACCAGCGTACGGCCTTCCGGAGAGGTGTTATAAATTTTGATCTTCCCCCGAACCAGCACGTACATGGTATGCGATGGCTCGCCTTGCGTGCAAATTAGCTCTCCTTGGTCAAACCCGTGAAGTGTCAGATAAGGCAGCAACGCTTTGGGAAATACCTTCTGAAGTCCATACGATTCGATATAGTCATTTAGCAGGTCCGGGTCTGCCACTTCTTTCATATCCGTTCTCCTCCTTGAGGCTTGGGCCATTCACTCATCCGTTAAATTTAAGAATAATTACTCCTGCAATCATCAAGCCGATCCCGATAAACTGCGGTAGCCGCATTTTTTGCTTCGGTACACCAAACCAACCTAGGCTATCAATCAGAAAGGTGATGCACAACTGGGCAATCAAAACCGCTGAGATCGTCAAAGTGACTCCAACCTGCTGGATCGCCGTGACGTTGCTAAAAATAATAATCGCTGCCCAGGCCCCGCCGCTGATATACAGCGGCTTCACCTTGCGCAAGTCGTTCAGCCCCCCGTCACGAACCATCAGCCAAATCAGCAAAGCCGCGACAAAACCGGTAAATTGAGTCAACGCTGCCGCCGGCCATGTGCCGATCTCGCCGCTGATTCTTGTATTGGCCACCCCTTGCAAGGTGATGAACGCCCCGGCCAAAAACGCAAATAACAAACCCCTCATCGTCTCTCTCCTCGTTCTCGAATCTTCGCGATCCTTTATATCAATACCTAATTAAAGGATATCTTCTGCCGTTTGGAAAGGACATATGTCCTGAATGCCGGTGGAAGGATAAAATAGAAGAATCCGTACATCCAAAATGGAGGGCCCAAAATGCAATGGACATTCACAACCTTAAACCAATGGGATGACGTTTGGTGGGACAAGCTCGAACCCATCTATCGCGAAGCATTCCCGCACGGTGCCAAGCCTGTAAAGGTGCTTCAGAGCATGCTGGATCGCGGGATCGCCAGCTTGCACGCAGGACTGTTAGACGGCGAAGCGGTAGCGATGGGCGTCACCGGCCTGAGCGGCAAGCAGGGGCACAAGCGATTGATCCTCGATTATATGGCCGTGCGTCAAGATGTAAGAGGACAAGGCTTTGGCACTCAGTTCTTCGCAGATATTCGTAACTTAGCCATGTTTGAACATCACGCTGAGGCGATTATTATTGAAGCGGAAGCCGATGACACGGTTACGAACCGGGAGCGCCTCCGCTTCTGGATCCATTGCGGATTTATTGCCACACCTTACGTCCATCAATATATCTGGGTTCCCGAGCCGTATCGGGCGCTGTATCTCCCGCTTAATCATCAGTTCACCGTGACCGATGACGGTCAATCGCTGTTTCAGGATATCACTTCGTTTCATCAGCGTTCATTTCGCGGGCAGTAACTTCTGGGTAAATAGGACGCAAACAGGGCGCGATTAGAGCGAGAAACAGGACGCGAATAGTACAATAACAGTAAAATATACCGTTAATTTCCTGCCAACTGGCGTTATTGTTTGAACTAACTGCAAAAAGTGCTGCTAAATTCGATCAAACCCCGTGTTTTCGAGAAAATTGGCAAAATTAAAGGCAGGATTTACAGTTAATTGCCCTGATTGGCGTAAATTATGAGAATTAACTGTACGATTTACCGTTGTTCTACACCATCAGGGATTCACAACGTCTCCAGGACCTTTTCAAACACGGGAAAAACATCAATTCGCCCTGGAAAACGCACCTCGCCCCGCTGCTCATAACTATGGCCGCGATATAGCTTTAAGGCGGCGGTGTTCCGGGCATAGGTGTCGAGCCGCAAACTGCGGTAACCTTGCTCACGGGCATAAGCTTCAGCGAACTCAACCATCCGGCGGGCGATGCCCTGCCCTTGCATCCGGGGGTCCACAGCCAACCGGTGCATGATTAAATGAGGGCCTTGGGTATCTTTCCATTCAATCGTCTCATACAAATCGTCTTGTTCTTCATCTAAAACGACGATCGCAGCGATTTTCCCCTGTGCTTCTGCAGCAAACAACACCCCGCGCTGTAAATCATCGGCTAACACTTCCCGGTTCGGGTAATTTTCATTCCATTGATCGCTGCCGCCTTCCTGCATCACTTGAATGCAACGCCGCAGCATTTCCATGATCTCGTCGAATTCTTCGGGATGTCCTGTCCGAATCTGCAAATCCATGGGTTCACCTGCTTTTTGAAGGATTCTCGTCGTTTTTCAGCTTGCTCTCGTAAATCTTCGTAAGTAAATCCTCGAGTTGCTTTGTTTCCTCCTCGGTTAACACAGCCGTCAGTCGGAAGTTAAAGTCGGCTAAAATCTGCCGAAGCGTAGGCTCGAAAGCCTTTCCCTTTTCCGTCGGATACCACAAAATCGACCGTCGGTCATGCTCATTCACACGCCGTTCGATGTAACCGGCCTCCTCCAGCTGCTTTACGGAGCGGGTTGTGGTCGCCTTATCAAACTTCACCAAGTGCGTTAACTGGTCTTGATTTAACCCGGGTGTCGCTAATATTGCAAGCAGATAACTGTGGTTTCCGCCTCCGCCGATCCCGTACGGCTTCAACAAGGCGGTAACTTCCTTCTGGTTGATCCGTTGCAGATAGGAGATCAGTTTCCCAACGGAAGGGTAGTTCATGACCTGCACCTCTTTTACAAATCTCATTTATGAAAATTTTAACTGAAATCAGTTGCGCTCGCAACTAAATTGGAGTACACTGGGATTGCTTAAAATAGTTGCAGACGCAACAAATTGGGATGGAGAAGAGAGAGGTGTGAAATGATATGGATATGACGACTCCACGTTCTGACCTACGCACAACTTCTTATCAGGATGATCCGGACATTCAACGGAAACGTTGGTTGATTCTGATCGTGTTGAATTTATTTACGTTTATGTCGACGCTGGATGGCAGCATCGTCAATATTGCTCTGCCTGTGATCTCCAAACAATTGCATCTTTCCGTGGCTCAAGCGGAATGGATCGTTTCTGCGTACTTGATGATGAGCTGTGCGGCCATTCTGTTCTTCGGAAAGCTTGGAGATATTGTCGGTAAAATCAAGGTGTTCAAATGGGGCATGGTGATTTTTACTGTGGGCTCTCTGCTGTGCGGTTTTAGCCATAACCTGCCGCTGCTTGTTGGATCCCGGCTGCTGCAAGCGCTTGGGGCCTCGCTAACCATGGCCAACAGCCAGGGAATTGTCACCGACATCTTCCCGGCCACAGAACGAGGCAAAGCGCTTGGTTTCACCGGAACCTTCGTGTCGCTCGGCAGTATCACGGGCCCAAGTCTTGGCGGTGTGATCGTATCGGCCTTTGGCTGGGAATATATTTTCTGGGTGAACGTTCCTGTTGGCCTGATCGCGATTGTCATCGGCTGGAAGCTGCTTCCGGCGGACCGAACCAAGCTGAAGGTGAAAATCGATAAAGCGGGCAGCACGCTGTTCCCCGTCTTTATTCTGGCACTGTTCAGCGGTTTGCTGCTTGGCCAGCAGATCGGGTATCAGGACATCCGAATTGTGGGTGCGCTCGTGCTGGCGGCTGTCGTGTTCTTCGTGTTTCTGTGGATCGAGACACGCAGTGAAGCACCGATGCTTCAACTGACGTTATTCCGCAATCCGTTGTTCAGCTTAAGTATTCTCGCCGGCTTCCTGGTGTTTGTCGCCAACTTCTGCTTTAATATCATCGCGCCCTTTTATACGCAAAGCATCTTAAACCTCTCGCCTTCTCATGCTGGGTTCCTTATGATGCTGTTCCCGATCGTTATGGTTATCGTCGCCCCGCTGAGCGGTGCATTGTCCGATAAAATCGGCTCCGAGCTGCTGACCTTCGTCGGACTCATCGTCATGGTAATCGCGCAAATCGGGCTGGCCCGTTTACACGACACCAGTTCGATGGCCCTGGTGGGCGTGTGGATCGCGATGCTTGGCCTGGGCAACGGTTTATTCCAGTCACCCAATAACTCGCTCATCATGTCGAAGGTCCCGAAAACCCAGCTGGGTATCGCCGGCAGCATCAACTCGCTAGTACGCAATATGGGGATGGTTGTCGGCATTACCGTCGCGACCACAACTTTATTTAGCGTCATGAGCAGTCGCGCGGGCCATCGCGTCACCGGATTGGTACCGGATCGTCCCGACTTGTTCCTGTCCGGCATGCGTGTGGTGTTTATGACATCCGCCACCATCTGTCTCGTCGTCGCGCTTCTGACCGGCTGGCGGTTTTGGGCCGCAAAACGAGCACAATGGAGGGAACGGGTGCATTCGACGCACTAAGCTGCAAGCAAAAAATCCGTAAAGGTATGAATGACACCCTTACGGATTTTTTGCTTCTATATATAGGACTGGCATCAGCTTAGTCCACCCACTCAAGCTTGTTCACAATGCGGTATTTCATTAAGGCAAGCAGGAAATCATCATAAAAATCTTTACGAACGATGATCCGGTATTGGCGCTCCTGATCCTGATTCAAGTAGAACAAGACATCCGTGTATACGTCATTATCCTCGAACTTTTTCTGCACTTCCCGCATGTTCGAGAACAGCGACTCGTTCTGCAGGAAAGTCAACTCGAATTCTACGTCCTCTTCATTTACCGTTTCACGAATTCGGACTTGCTCCGGATCAAAGTGATAGATCAGCGGCATGTCCTGTCCCCCTCACGCAATAGAATGATGATCTAAGCGTATCGTGTCGCAGCAGCGAAGTCAAATTTTAGAAAAAGCTGACTCTCGGTATCTCGCATATTCCTCCGGCGTGTCGATATCACGGGGGGCATTTCCGAAAATCTTCACTTCAACGATTTGCTCTCTGTATTGCTGCAGCAGCTCTTTGGCCCCAACGTCACCGTCCAGCTTAGTCAACTCAGGGAACAACGGTGCTGCAAACAATACGGGATGCGCCGGTCGATCATCATAACGCGCTTGCACGATCTTGGCTCCGGTTTGGATGAACACTTCCGTCACTTGCCGTATCGCATCCGGCGAGATCTCCGGCTGATCGCCCAAGATGATTTGAATCGCTGCAGGTGCATAACGCGCCTCTAGCTGCCGGACTCCAGCCGCCAGCGAGGCGCCAAGCCCCCGCTTGGCCTGCGAAGTTGTCAGCCATTCCGCCGGCACATTCTCCGTATCTTCTTGGCGAAGCGGTCCGCCTTCCGCAGTAATTACCGCCATCTGAACATTTCCTGCCGCCAACACCTGGTGCATCGTTTGTTGCAGCAGATTTCCGCGCGGTGCTGGCAGCAGCAGCTTCGGCTCGCCCATACGCCTGGAAGCGCCGCCTGCGAGGATTAACGCCCATACATCTCCTGACTCAGCTCTGCGCTTAGACACGGCAGGACTCCGGAAAGGCAGGTTCGTCAAGAAATGATGGATTCGAAGTCGAAGCGTTCAATGAAGCGTCAGTTCCTTCCCCGCGGATGGCCCCTTTCCGATTACGCAGGAACCCGCCGAAGCGTCCATTTTTGATTGCGGTAATTTCTGCCAAGATGCTCATCGCAATCTCTTCAGGGGTTTCCGCGCCGATGTCCAGCCCTACTGGCGAATAGAGCTTATCCCGCAACGCAGGGTCGATCTTGCGTTCCGGCTCGCCAGGCTGACGTATCGGCTCCAAAATCTTCTTCAGCCGGTAGCTGGAGCCAACCAGGCCGACATACTTGACCTCCGGGGTGAGCATCCGGTGGACCGCCTCCCGATCCAGGTCCAGGTTATGTGACATGACGACGACGTATTTGCCGCGGACGTCGACCTGCTCAAACGCGAAGCGCGGGATAATCTGCAGCTCGTCCGCTGCAGGAAACCGCTCCCGCGTCGCTTTCCCCGTCGCATGGTACGCGACGGTCACCCGCCACTGCAGCCGGCGCGCCAGGCTGCAGAGCAAGCGCGCATCGTCGCCAACGCCGACGATGACCAGCTCCGGGCGAGGTGCGACCCGCTCCAGCAGCAGCTCCAGCTGCGTACTGCCCTCGGTGCGTCGCACCAGCCCGGCCCGCCGGCCCGCGCCCAGCAGGCCGGCGGCTTCGGCCGCGCCGGCAAGCGTACGGCGCGTGCCGGGCGGCACGGCGGCGGGATCGGAGGAACCGATCACCGTCGCCGCCACATACGGCTCGCGCGTCTCTACGCGCTGCCGCAGATCGCCGATGATCCGGGCCGCCGCGTCCGGCGCGCGGACCGGATCAAACGGCTCGAGCCATACCGTGATCGCCCCGTTGCACCCGAGGCCGGTGCCCCATACCTCGTCTTCTCCGATGCGGAAGTCGTAGAGCAGCTTGCGCGGCTCCAGGATGCGAAGCACCTCTTGGGCATGCTCGCGCAAGTCTTCCTCAATGCAGCCGCCGCTTAGAATGCCCGTCACCTCGCCATCCGCATGGATGAGGCAACGGGCGCCTTCCCGGCGGTAGGCGGAGCCGTCCACATCCACAATTGTGGCAACAACGCACGCCCGACGTTCGGACAGGCAGACGTCTAACGCAAGCATGAGCTCCTCCATGTTCATGTCATCTCCCGTCTTGCAACGATTTCCACACGCGTTCTGCCGACAATGGCAGCACATAACCGCGCCGACCGGTGGCATGGGCGATTGCATTGGCAATCGCGCCCGGAACCGGATCCAGCGCCACTTCGCCTAGGGACTTCGCCCCAAACGGACCATGCGGATCGGCTTCCTGCACGAAATGCACTTGAACATCCGGCATATCCTTAGCCCCCGGCATGCGGTAGTCCATCATCGAAGGGTTCATGACTCTGCCTTCCTGGACGATCAAGTCCTCCATCGTCACCCAGCCGATGCCCTGGGCTACGGCGCCCAGCACTTGACCCTTCGCCATCGTTTCATGAATGATCATGCCGGAATCATGTACAGCCCAGTACCCGACGACCTTTGTCCGGCCGGTGTCCGGATCCACTTCGACCTCGGCAACATGCGCCGCAAACGGATAGTTTGGCGATGGATGCCCGAAATAGGTGGCGTCCGGCAGCTCGGTATCCGGCACATAACTTTCCTTCACCGTAAGCTCCTCGCCAGCATGACGGGCTCGGAACCAATCGGCGACATCGCCAAGGGAATACGTCTTACCGCTATATTGAACGACGCCGTCTTTAAATACCGCGCCTTCGCCCAGCGCTTCAACTGCCAGCTTCTCGATTTCGCCAACCAGCGCTTCCGCCGCCTTTTGCACCGCATTACCGCCCATAACCGTACTGCGGGAAGCCAGTGTACCGATGCCAAACGGATACCGCCCGGTATCCCCGGATTTCACTAATATCCCGTCTTCCGGAATCCCCAGTACGCGGCTCGCGATGCGAGCGTAAGTCATCGACATCCCTTGACCCAACTCGATTTCGCCGGTTTCCACTTCCACGAATCCGCCCGGTTTCACACGGATCACGGCCGTTGAGCCGTCAAACCGCGGATCGATCGCACGGAAGCCCGAGACGTGATTGGCCACCGCCAGGCCAAGGCCCCGATAAGGCGGCAATTCGTTTCTCCGCTCCCAACCGGACAGCTCCTTCACCTTCTCGATGCACGCCTCCAAATTACACGTATCGAGACGATACCCGTGCAGCGTGGTGTCGCCGGCGTGGACAATATTTTTGAGACGCAGCTCAGCCGGGTCCATCCCCAGCTCCAGCGCAATCTCATCAATCACGCTTTCCACGGCAAACAGCATCTCCGCATTGCCAAACCCGCGCATACATGTCGTTGGACTATTGTTGGTGTACACCAGGTACCCCGTCGACTTCACATTATGGAAATGATAAATGTTGTCGGGCCGGGTGCAGGCGGTGGCAATGACGTTGGGGCTCCAATAGACACGCGCGCCCGCATCGGCATATACCGTCAGATCTTTATACACGAAATTCCCTTCCGCATCTGCCCCGATCTCAATGTCAAAAGTCAATGGAACCCGTGGATGGGCCGTGATCATATCTTCATACCGATCCAAAATGATTTTCACATGCCGCCCTGTCGCCATCGCCAAGGCGGCTGCGATCACATGAACCTTCAGAACGTATTTGGCGCCAAAAGAACCCCCAATCGGCGGCACGATAATCCGCACCTTGTCCTCCGGCAAGCCAAACCCGGCCGCATACGCTTCCCGCGCCCGATACGGAATGTGGGAAGGCGCCCAAATGGTGATGCCCTCTTCCTCCGACCAGTGCGCGATCGCCCCAACCGGCTCCAAATGCCCCTGATAAATGCGGTTCGAGATGTAACGCCCGCCTTTGACGACGGCCGCCTTCTGCTTCCCAGCTTCCACATCACCGCGCGAAACATCTACCTTCATCGGTCGGTTCAGCTCTACGTCCTCATGAATCTGAGGAGCACCAGGAGCCATCGCTGCTTCGGGGTCAAATACGCCTTCCAGAGGCTCTAGCTCCACCTCAATCAAGGCCAAGGCTTGCTCGGCTGCTTCTTTCGTCTCAGCCGCAACAGCAGCGATTTCGTCACCGATGAAGAGCACGCGATTGCGGGCGAGAATGTTCCAGTCTTTGAATTTGGTCGGCCCATATTTATGGTTAGGCACGTCGTCTGCCGTGATGACAGCAAGTACGCCTTCCACCTGGCGAGCTTTGTCCACGTTAATCCGTTTGATCCGCGCATGGGCCAATGGGCTGCGGTAAATCGCGCCAACTAGCTGCCCCGGAAAATTCAGATCGTGCAAGTAACGGGTCTGCCCTTCCAGCTTGGACTTTAAATCCAGCGGCTTCTGCTTTAACGTCGGATTCCCTTGCCGAGCCGAAGGATTCGGGTCAGCCGGGTTCATGACCTTGGCGTCTTGCGATTTGCTAGCTTGCTGTTGGCTGTTTGTCGTCATCGCACGGCTCCTTTCGAGGCCAGGACGTGCTCCGCTGCTTCCATGATGCCGCGATAACCGGTACAGCGGCACAGGTTGTTCTTCAGCGCCGCGCCGATGTCGCCGCCGAACAAATCGGGATTTTGCAGCCAGGCCCAAGTGGACATCATAATCCCCGGGGTGCAAAAACCGCACTGTACGCCGCCATACTCCTGCATCGCTTGCTCCAGCTCCCGGAATTCCGGATGTCGGGCTAAGCCTTCGATCGTTTCCACCGATTGCCCTTGGGCGGAAGCGACCGGCACCAGGCAAGAGACGACCGGTTGACCGTCCAGCAGCACGGTACAAGCCCCGCATTCGCCGGTGCGGCAGCCGATTTTTGTCCCTGTCAGGCCTTGTCCTTCACGGATGACGTCCGCCAGCGAAGCGGTTGGCTCTCCGTTCCAGGTCACGTCCTCGCCGTTAATCGTTAACGTCAAACTAGAGTTAGGGTTATGGTTATGTCCGCCGTTCATGAGGCAGCACCTTCTTCCTTTTACAAATGCTTATGTGTTTTGGACGGAGGCATGGAACACTTCCTGCGGTGTGAAGCTGCGGTCCAGCAGGCCGTCCTCCTGAAGATAAGAAATAAACGTCTCGATCTGCGGCCAGTTCGCCGCAACTCCGTAAGGCCACATATCCCCGTTCATCAGCTTGGCCGAGGCTTCAGCCGATTCCCAGACAAACGGATTGGAGGTGGCGTTGCGAATCGTCTCCAGCAACTCCGCGATCCCTTCATCCTTGATCGCCCGCATCAGCTCATACAGCTGCTTGGGCAGTTCCGGGAACTGCTCTACGGTGGTTGCCTTCAGTGAAACCAAGTGCATAATTGGGAAAATCCCCGTACGCCCGTAATACTCCCGCTCGACGTTCCATACGTCCGGGATTAACCGGCGCAGCACGCCGCCTTCGCCCGAAGCAGGGAACAGCTTGGCCGGCGGGCGCCGGGCCGTCATGATCGCATCCACTTTCCCTTCCGCCAGCGCTTCAAAAATATCGCCCTCCACCAGCGTTGCCGGTGTCTTCACCGGCACCCGCTCTGGACGGAACGTAAACCATTCCATCTCGTCAGTGGCGATCCCCCATTCATGCCGGAACATGCCCCGGACCCAGACAGCCGCGGTCATTTGATATTCGGGAAAACCGAACCGCTTGCCTTTAAGCTCGGAAGGATGCGTATATGGACTGTCCGAACGGACATAAATCGCATTATGTCGGAATGACCGGGACAGAAATACCGGTATGGCCGTTAACCGCGTATCTCCTCCGCCTTTGGCAATCAGGTAGGAGGCCAGCGACAGTTCGGATACGTCATACGACGCCTGGGAAATTTGGTTCACAAAAATATCTTCAATCGACTCCCGCTGCACGTCGAGCTTAAAGCCCGGCAGCGGTTTGGCGCCGCTGAGCAATTTTAAGGTACGATCGCTCTCTGACATGGCGATCTTTAAGGTTGTCCCTGCCATGTGATGCTCCTCTCCCCTTCGTTACAGGCCGTTCGGTAGCAAAGCGTTCGCGGCCCGCTTGATATAAGTCCCTACTAAGGCGCGGCGATACTCCGCGCTGGCGCGCACATCCGTAATTGGCGAGCTGTGCTGCACGTACAACGCGCTGAGCTCGTCCAGCTTAGCGGCGGTAAGTTCGCCGCTCCACCGCTTTTCTTCCTCCGCGCTCAGCGTAAACGGCTTCGGCGCGGCTGCGCCCACGGCGGCCGTCCCCCACTCGATCTCATGGCCTTTGCCTTGCAGCAGCAAGGCGACGGAGACGATCGAGATATCGGTGGCCGCACGCTGATCGTGCCGCAGAAACACCTGCGGCACCTCGAGCACCCGGGCCGGGATGAACAGCGACGTGATCAGCTCACGTTCGCGGAGCTGGGTCGCCTTCGGCCCGGTGATGAAGTCCGCGATCGGCACGCTGCGAGTGCCGTCCGCCCCGGCCAGCCGGACTTCCGCTCGGTAAGCCACGAGCGGAACGACCATATCGGCGGCCGGGGAGGCGTTCGCCACATTGCCGCCAAGCGATGCGCGGTTTTGGATCTGCCAGCCGCCAACGATGCGGGCGGCCTGTTGCAGCGCGGGCACGACGCGAAACGTGTCGCTGCCCCAAATCTCGGCGGCCGTCACCGCGGCGCCGATTTCAAGACCCGCCTCGGTGCGGCGGGTCGCTTGCAGCTCCGGCACGCGCCGGATATCGAGCCAGTCGGTGTGCTCCGACTCGTAGGATTTGCGCTGCGCGTTCACGAACAAATCGGTTCCCCCGCACACGATGCGGGGATTCCGCTCCCGAAGCAGCTCAAGCGCTTCGTCTAAACTGCGGGGCTGTAGCCAGGCCATAATTGCCCCTCCTTCATGTAAATATGATGATGTCTACTCCAAGGCGGTCGCCAAATCCTTGATCCACGGACGGCCGGTCAGCGGCTCAATCTTAACCTCACTGCCCGGAACAGCGCGAATGCTGCACAAGTAGCCAGGTTTGCCATTCACAAACGCCGAGCATTCTTTGCAGGCGTTGGCGGAACGGCAGGAATACCGTACCGAAAAGGACGGGTCGACATGCTCCCGAATCCAAAAGATCGCATCCAGCAGGCTCATCCCGTCACGAAATGGAACCTCGTATTTCTCAAAGGAAGCGCCGCTATCTGCATCGCCGCGAACTACGTTTAAAGTCACTGTTGCCATTGTTCCTTATTCTCCCTTCATTCGGAACCGTCTTGCCGGCTCGTTTGATCTCGTCCGTCTCTGTTAACTGCCCGCCGGCAGCGGAACCTCGGTGACAATCCATTCCCCTGCCTCATTTAAGACATAGCTGTAGCTGGACGGTTGGCTCAGCGTGTCGTCGTAATCCAACCGTACATGGGCACCGCGCGTCTCTTTACGTTCCAGTGCGCCAAGCACAATCGCTTCGCTGACTTTCAGCATGTTCGCGGCTTCCAGCTTCTCGAACAGGGACAGCGCAAATTTGCCCGGCTTCGCCAACGAGATGCGGTCCAGCTCGCTGCCCAACGCCTTAAGCTCCGTCAACGCTTCCTTCAAGCCGCTTTCCGTACGAAGCGGACCGGCACCCTTCCACATCACCTTCTGCAGCTTGCGTTTAAACGCTTGGAGCGAGGCGGAATCCCGTTCAACCGGAGTAGGATGCCAAAATTGCGTTAACCGCTCCATCTCCCGCTCAAAGGCTTGGCGTACAGCAGCTTCATCCAGCGCATCAGCCTTCTCGCGTGCGGCGGTTTCACCAGCGATGCGGCCGGTGACCAGCGCCTCGGTGATGGCATTACCGGATAAGCGATTAGCACCATGCATACCATAAATCAACTCTCCCGATGCGAGCAGACCCGGTACCCTTGTGCGCATTGCTTCGTCCACGCGTACGCCGCCGAGCATAAAGTGCGCCATTGGGGCTACTTCCACCATATCCTTGGTCAAATCCACGCCTTGATTCCGCAAAATATCGATGACCGGGCCAAACGCTTCCTTCAGCTTGTCCTCCGGCACCATCGTGAAGTCGAGATACGCCCCGCCGTGCGGCGTGCCGCGGCCAGCCTCCACCTCCCGGAAAATCGCCAGCGTCGTTTGGTCACGCGCCGCCGTGTATTTTCCGGCAACTTCGCCGTTGTATTTATCCATAAATTCTTCTTTAAACCCGTTCAGCAAACGACCGCCCAGCTTATAGCGGAACGGATCCCACATGATTGGATCGATGCCAACGAGCGGCGGGAATAGGTGCGCGATCGGGAAGAACTGCACCATCTCCATATCGCGCACTTCGGCACCTGCCTCGGCTGCCAGTACGAATCCATCGCCGGTCATGTTCGCCGATGCACTGTTGCGCTCAAAGACCTCCGTTAATCCACCTGTAGCCAAAATGACTGATGAAGCCGCGATACTAATCGGGCGGTACTCCTCCATCTCGAAGCCGATGGCACCAACGGCCCGTCCATTTTCAACAACAACTTTCGTGATCATCACGTTCTTCAGGCGTTGGATCTTCTCATCCTTCCATATCGCCTTCTTTAAACCGGCCGCTGTAGCACCGCCCGTATTCAAAATATCCACGTAGACGCAGCGGGCTTTGGAATGCCCTGGAGCAAACGCCTGAGAACGCTTGCCATCCGGCGTACGAGCCCACTTGACGCCGTAACCTTCCGCTTCGAGAATCACCTCGGGTCCCCGTTCGACGACAGCGCGAACGATTTTGGGATCAGCCAAGCCCCGGCTTCCCTTCATCGTGTCCTCAAAATGAATTTCCGTGCTGTCCTCTTCTGCTTCGCCCAATGCCACCGCCACGGTCATCTGCGCCAAAATCGTCGCTCCGCCCCGGCTGATTAAGCTCTTGTCGGTCAATATCACGCGCGCGCCTTCATCGGCCGCCGCTCGGGCTGCCATCAACCCGGCGGCTCCGGATCCGACAACCAACACATCCGTCTGTAAATGTAATGGTTCCATCCTGTTGTCTCCTCCTTCTGCGCTTACGCTTGTTGCGCCAGCGTGATCCCTACCGGTTGCACCGTAATCCCCGCAGCCGTTAATGAAGTGCGGATTTTTTCAGCAAACTCCACGGCATGGATGCCGTCACCATGAATACAAATCGTATCCGCTTCGATATCCACATCGACGTTCTGCTGTGACATGACTTTGCCTTCGGCAACCATCCGAATGACTTGTTTCACCGATTGCTCCTCATCCGTAATCAGAGCATCCGGCAAACGGCGCGAGGTGAGTGAACCGTCGGATTGGTACGTCCGGTCGGAGAAGACTTCACTCGCGGTACGCAACCCGATTTTTTTCCCGGCCTTAATCAGCTCGCTGCCGGCAAGTCCAAACAGGATCAACTCGGGATCGATCTTATATACCGCTTCTGCAATCGCTTCTGCCAAACCGGCGTTCCGCGCAGCCATGTTGTAGAAGGAACCATGGGCTTTGACATGCTGCAGCTTCGCCCCTTCCGCGCGAACGAATCCCCAAAGTGCACCAATCTGATACACCGCGATGTCATAAGCCTCTTGCGGAGACAGATCCATATCGCGACGGCCAAATCCAATCAAATCCTGCAAGCCTGGATGTGCCCCTAAAGCCACGCCATGGTCCAATGCCAGCTTCACGGTCTTGCGCATCGTCGCCGGGTCGCCGGCATGGAAACCGCAAGCGATATTTGCTGAAGTCACAAATTTCAACACTTCGCTGTCTCTGCCCAGCTTATAAGCGCCAAAGCTCTCGCCCATATCACAGTTCAAATCCACTACATTACTCATGCTGATGCTCCTCTCACAATTCATTAATGGGATTAATTCATGGCATTAACTATGAAACAAACCAGCCTCAAACGGCAAAATGAACAACGGAAGCGATTTTCTCCGTCTTTTGCCGGTTGAGGCTACAAGCTTTAGATTTGCCAGTTGGTTTTCTCTTCTGCCGACAGTTCGCGCAGCGAAGCCAAATCGGCCAACTCGACGTGTTCCTTTGGAACAACGGCGCGTTTCGGAAAGATTACTGGCGGAGCCGGTTTGGTGGCGTCTACGATTACAGCGCTGGACATGCGCGGTGTGTTCTTGCCTTCGGCGTTGTACTCCCAGTTCGTCGGAAGTAAACCACCAGGACCGTTCCAACGCGGGATGACCAGCAAATCGCGCTCCGCATCAAACCGTGTGCCAATCGCCCAAGCCACCTCTTCCCCATTAAACACGTCGATGTCCTCGTCCACCACGACGATATGACGTAAATTCTCCGGCTCGGTGTTCAGCGCTGCAAAAGCCGCTTTTTTCACGTCCGCATCTTTTTCCTTCTGAATCGACAAATAACAGTTCATGCGGGCATAGAAAGGAACGTTTACCGTTTTGAGACCTGGCACGATTTTTTTCACCGTGTGATAAATACTTCCTGAACGCGGCACTCCGCCCACAACCAAATGCTCTCGACCCGATGCAACAATATCTTGGAAGATCGCATGATTCCGGTATGTAATCCGTTTGATGCGGATCGTAGGTACCGAGCCTCCGCCGAGATAATGGCCCGGCCATTCGCCGAACGGCCCTTCGCTATGATCGTTATCCGGCAAAATCTCACCTTCCAGAATGATCTCCGCATGCGCTGGGACGAGCAGATCAGACGTATCCGCCTTCACCAGTTCCAGAGGTTCGCCCATTAATGCGCCAGCCGCTTCGTATTCCCCGCCGATCCCTTGAACCCGGGAAACCGCTCCCATGATGAATCCGGGATGATGGCCTAATGCAATTGCGATTGGAGCCGGCTTGCCTTGTTTTTTATACTTTTTGTAAATCAATCCTCCGTGGTGTGCTCCAAGGAACCACACCCCCATGTCGCGTTCGTTGAAAATTTGGTGACGATAGATCCCCGCATTAATCAGCCCGGATTCGGGATCGCGGATAATCATCACACCCGCCGATAAATATGGACCGCCATCCATCTCGTTGTGTACGGGAATTGGCAGTTTGGACAGGTCGACGTCTGCTTCTTCAATCACGTTTTCCTTCACTGTAGCAGCAGCGCGGTCTACGACCACGGGTTCAATCGGTTGCTGCAATTTCTCGCCATATACCCGTGGAATGTCTTGGACCTCACATCCTAAATAGAGGGCGACGCGCTCGTACGAGGTCAGCAGATTGGAAATACACGCCATTTGTGCGCCCTTCACCTTATTGAAGAGCAAGGCCGGGTAATCGCCTTTCTCCGCCAATGCCGCAGCATACGCGGTAATGCCAAAACGTGGATCAACCTCCGTGTCGACAAGCTTGACGCTATTTGCATCAAACTGCGTTAATTGTCCAAGATAGGTTCTTAAATCTTTGGCCATGAGCGGATCGCCTTCTTTCTCTAATATCGTCAGTTGTGAAATAAATCGGGCGAAAACGCACGGTATAAGCGCGCGTTGTTCACCCGATTCTAATATGTCTTAAGGAAGCAACGAAAGGTCCACCGTATCTTCAAACGGAATTTCTTTCTCAAGAACGCCTGCTTCGATTTGCGTCTTCGTGACGTTTTTTGCGCCTTCCTCAGTTACTTTAAGTCCTGCCGGCACTTTCGCCAGCTGATTTTTAACGGCCGTTTCCATCACGTCGGCTGGAATTTGATCGAACTCTTGCAGCATTGCTTCTACTGCGGAGGCCGGATCCTTCTGCACGCGTTCATTCACTTCATTGCTGACTTGAAGGAATCGCTTCATCGCATCCTGATTTTTCTCAACCCATTCCGTTTTGGCCATAACCGTGATACCGGCAAAATCATACGGCGGGTCATACAGCACCCGGTAGTTCCCGGTAGCTAACATTTGCGAAATCGTTGGCTCGGACACCATACCACCAGCAGCTTTGCCGCTTTCAATGGCAGCCAGCATCGTAGCGCCGCTGCCGCCATTGATGATTTGTACGTCTTTGTCCGGGTCGATATTGGCTGCTTTCAAACCTTCACGCAACCCTGTGTCGGACAAACTGCCAACCTTGGTTACAGCCAGCGTCGTTCCCTTCAAATCTTCCAGCTTCTGATACGGAGCATCGTTCTTCACAACCAGCGAATAACCTACGCCATTGTAAATTTCGCCGTAAGCTTTCACGCCCAGACCGTTCTTTTGCTGTCTTAAGACGTGTTCATAAGAACCCAATACGATGTCCAAGCTGCCGCCAACCAAGGCTTGTACCATATCCGCGCCGGACGTGAAGCTTTGCTTCTCGATCGTAATTCCGGCTTTCTCGTAAGAGCCATCATTAATCCCGATTTGCGCAATAATTGGCGTCATGCCGCCGCCCACCAGACCTACGCGAATTTTGACGTTTTCTGGTTGAGTAGCATTGCCAGCATCTTCATTGCTTCCTGTTGCCGCATTGTTCGCGCCAGCGTTATTCCCTCCAGAAGCCGCATTGTTGTTGCTTCCGCACGCGCTGACCAAAGCCATCGTCAGAACCAGCAGCGTTGCCAGGAGCATTTTTGTTTTTTTCATGTGATTCCCCTCCTTGAATAATCGCTTTCTTTCTAAATGTATGGTTGCTCCATTTTTATTTCATCGGGTGAAATAATTTGGAGTTCAGCCCTTAACGATATTTCAGTAGCCGCCGCTCAACCTGAACGATAATTTGTTCCAAGACAACGGCGATAATCATGATGAGGACAAGGCCTGTAAAAATACCTGTCGTATCCAGCATGTTGGACGAATAGGTGATGTAATATCCAAGCCCCCGATTGGAGCCAACCAATTCAGCGATAACTGACCCGATCAGAGCCATGCCGATATTCAGCCGCAAGCTGGTTAGAATCCAAACCGTAATCGATGGAAGTACAACCCAGCGAAGCTTATGCGTCCATTTCGCCTTAAACGTGCTCATCATATCCATTAAGTCTTTGTCGATGTTCCGCACACCTTCATAAGCATTGTAAAAAGCGACGAAGATAACCATTGCCACAACCATCAAAATCTTCGAGGTCATTCCGATCCCAAACCAAACGATAAAGAGCGGTGCCAGCGATACCCGGGGCAAGCTGTACAAAGCCATGATGTACGGATACACCCATTTTTGAAATATCCCGCTGAACGCAAGCAGAATCCCCAGTAAAGTACCTCCAAGCATCCCGATGATAAGACCTACGATGGATTCCTGCAGCGTAATGCTCATGTGGAACCAAAGATCCCCGTTTGCGGTCATGTCGATAATTCGCTTCACAATCAGGGACGGCTTACTTAGCCAAAAAGAATTAAATGCCGTACCCGACAACAGCTCCCATAATCCGATAATGACGATAAATACGACCAATCTGCCGATCCATACGGTGGCGCTGCGATTCCCGCGTCCTGCCTTAGGGGAAGGAGAGCTTTCCGATGGGGTTGATGTTTTTGCTGCCATATTGATGATTCCTCCTCTCTATTCCCCGTCAGACATTTGGGCCCAGATTTCTTTCTGCAGCTCTTTGAACTCGGGATCAAATCGGATCTCGTAAAATGGACGCGGTCGTTGCAAATTCACTTTAAACTCTGCTTTGATTCGCCCGGGCCTGGAGGTCATCACGATCACCCGATCAGACAGTGCAATCGCCTCTTCGATATCATGAGTGATAAAGAGCACGCTTTTTCCGACGTTCTCCCACAGCTGTAGGAATTCTTCCCCAATTTTCACCCGGGTCTGCGCATCGAGTGGTCCAAACGGCTCGTCCATCAAATAGATTTCGGGGTCGTAAGCGAAGGTCCGTGCCAGAGCTACCCGTTTACGCATTCCGCCCGATAGCTCCTTCGGATGGTAACTGCCGAAGCCATCAAGTCCAACCATTTTGAGAAGTCGGTTAGCTTCTTCCACTTGCTTGTCTTTCGCAATCCCTTTGATTTCTAACGGTAAGCGAACGTTGTCGATGACGCTTTTCCACGGGAGCAACGCATCGTTTTGGAACACCATTCCAACCTGGCTAGGCACACCCTGGATTTCTTGACCGTCCAAAAAGGCATGGCCGCCAGCCGGCTTCAGCAACCCAGACACTACTTTCAGCAAGGTTGATTTTCCACAGCCGCTCGGACCTACAACCGATACGAATTCGCCGTCTTCCACCTTAAGCTGAACGTTCTCCAAAGCAACGGTGCGTTGGCCCTTGGAGTCGTACTCTACACGCAAATCCCGAATTTCGAGTTTTGGATGGCTATTGTTCTCCATAATAAATTCCTCCATACTGAATTTTCCATTCATGCTGTCTGATTATGCATGCCGGTCCAAGTCCCTGATCAGAATTTGCGCCCCGATATCTCCAGCTGATGCAGCCCCTCTCGCAGCGTTTGAATCGAGAGTTCCCGCTCGATCATTTGCTGCTGGGCCTCTTCCAAGGTGATCTTGCGGAATCGCACCCGAGCCCCTAAGCTGGCCTGTGCAAGCAACGGCAAATCTACACTCGCGACTTGCGCAATTTTCGGATATCCTCCGGTTGTTTGGCGATCCGCCATCAAAATAATCGGGTTCCCGTCAGGTGGTACCTGTACAGTTCCCATTGTCACGGCCGAGGAGATCATCTCTTTCGACTGCTCCAGCTTTAACTCCCGGCCTTTGAAACGGTAACCCATCCGGTCGGACTGCGGCAAAACCGCAAATTCCTCTTGCCATAAATCGTGACGGCTGGATTCTTGGAACAATTCGTATTCTTCCCCTGGAATCAGCTGCACAGTTGGATTAGCGGCATATTTCGGCAGCATTTGCGGAAAGACCGCCCATCGGCTGACCGCGCCGCTATCCTTGCTTGCCTCTCTGGCGAGTAAACCAAGAAAATGAGAGCCAAGGGGACTGATCTCCCCGAGCGTTAATCGGTCGCCGGCTGCAAGCGCCCGACCTTCATAACCGCCGATGCCTGCTCGTAAATAAGTCGAACGGCTGTTCATCTGAATCGGAACATCGATGCCGCCCCCTACTGCCAAATATGCGCGACAGCCTAATTTCGCCGGACCGAAGGTCAGCGTGCTTCCCTTAGGCGCCAGGACGGTCCTCCATAACGGAACGGGTACTCCATTCAGCTTAGGGGATAAATCACCTCCACAAAGTGAGATCAGCGTCGTCTGCTCAAAGTGGATGACGGGACCTAGCAGCGTAATTTCCAGCCCGGCCTCCCCTTCCGCATTCCCAACCAGTAAGTTCGCAATGCGTAAAGCGAAGGGATCCATCGCACCGCCAACGATCACGCCATACTTCTGAACACCAAACCTTCCCAAATCCTGAACCGTAGTTAGCAACCCGGGTTTTTCGATCAAGAGACTCATCGTTCCAACTCCTCCCATGCTTCAAATTGTTCACGGGTGATCGAGTAGAAGCGGACGATATCTCCCGCCTGCAGCAAAGTTGGCGGCATTTGCTGAGGTTTAAACAATTCGATCGGAGTCTTACCGATTAATTGCCAGCCGCCAGGTGTGTCAATCGGATAAACTCCCGTCTGATCTCCGGCAATGCCCACGGTACCGGCCGGTATGGACAAACGAGGTGTTTCCCGACGCGGGGTGGCAATGAGTTTAGACATTCCTCCTAAATAGGCGAAGCCAGGAGCGAAACCAAGCATATAAACCAGATAATCTGCAGATGTATGAATGTTGATCACTTCTTGAGGGGTTAGACCGTTGCGCGAGGCTACCGTTTCTAAATCCGGCCCCCACTCCCCTCCGTAGCAAACAGGAATTTCAACGATTCTTGCTGGTGATGCTTTAACGTCATGCAGTGTGTGAATCAACTTGGTCACGAGCTCGGCAGCGAACTGGTATGGGGTCAGTCTGCGAACTCGATCCTCATGCTTCTCGGCTTCCTCCAAGAGCTTCATGAGGTCATAATATATGGTCACCGACGTAAAAGCCGGAACGGTCTCGATCATCCAAGGAAAAGGGTGATGCTCCAAATGTTCCGCCAACTGCCTTACCTTTAAATGTGTGCTTGTTTGAATTGAATCACCTAATGTCACAATTAACGCCGAATCTCCGAGTGGAGTGATAATGGGAAACTCAGCAGGTGACGGAGAAAAATTCATGTCCATCCTCCCATCCGAATTTCGGACTTATAATACCGAATTACGAATTTTCTGTTTAAAATCATTGTTAGTTATAATTCCATAAAAATCAAGATTTTTTCCGCTAAGGCGTTAACTGAATTTTGTTCCGTAATTCGGATCAGATCTTCCGAAAATCGAATGTCCAATATATACGATCATTATAGTCGGAATTGGTTAAAAATCAAGCATTATTTTCCGTAAGCGTTTTTGGTTTTCAACAATCTTCCATTCGTTGTATACTAATACAGAACGAATTAGAGGCCATGCAGGAGGCATACCGTGCAAAAGAACACCAAACACAAGAACAAAACCGTGGTCAGGTCCATGGATCTGCTTCAGTTATTCCTGACCCACGCCAAGCTGAATATCAGTGAGATGGCCAAGTTATCGGGGATTCCTAAAACTTCGGTCCTGCGCATGATCGGATCATTGGAGGAAATGGGATTCTTGAAAAAAGATACAGAAGGTTTTTATTCGCTAGGTCTACTCTTTCTTCAATACGGCAACCTGGTTGCCGAACGATTAGATATCCGCCATATTGCCCTGCCGGTCATGCAGCAGTTACGTGACGAAATTCAGGAAGCCATTCATCTCGTGCTGCGTGATGGAGACGAAAGCATTTATATTGAGAAATTGGATACAGATCACCCCGTAAGGCTATTCACCAAAATTGGTCGCAAAGCCCCGTTGTATGCCGGCGCTTCGTCTCGCATCATCTTAGCTTTTATGCCGGAGGAAGAGCGTGAGGAGTACCTCGAAGCCACAGAACTGCTACGGATCGCCTCCGGTACAATCACTGACAAAGCGTTGCTGCGTCAGATTCTGGAGCGTTCCCGTCAGGAAGGATACAGCTTTAGCCGTTCTGAATTGGAGAACTACACGGCTGAGTTAAGCGCTCCGATCTTTGATCATACGGGGCAAATTATTGCTGCACTCAGCGCTGCTGGATTGGAGGTCCAGTTTGAGGAAGAGCGTATCCCAGAACTGGTTAAGGAAGTCCAGCAAGCGGCTAACGAAATTTCTCGTAAATTAGGTTATACCCAGTCCATACCGATTGCGGTATGGCAATAACCTATCTTTCCAACAAGAACAAGCCCGTCCCGGCGACTGCCGAGACGGGCTTTAAGGTAATGAAACGTTATTCTTGTTGAAGTAGGGTGGCCTGACCTTCGACGATCACGACTTCAGGTTCGGGAACAAAACCGTAATTCCGATCAAAGGCATCCTGTACGTGACGAATGAGTTCGATCACATCGGCCGCGGTCGCCCCGCCCACATTTTGAATGACATTGCCGTGAACAGGTGAAATCCGTGCATTGCCACGCTGAACCCCTTTTAAGTTAAGACGATCCGCCAGTTTCCCAATCGGCTCGCCAACGGAATAGTTGTTTTTGAACACCGATCCACAGGAAGGATACGAGAAATGCATCTTCCCTACTCGGTCCTCAATGATCTTTCGCATCGGGGCCAACGCAGCATCTTGCCCCCCTAACCCTTCCTTCGTCTTCAGCCATGTGATGAAATGCGATGCAAACTCCGGTAATTGGTGAGACGGAAGCTTTCCTTCCTGAAGTGCAACCAGCTCCGGGATCGCTGTCAAATCGGCAGCTTGAGCGATAGAACTGAGCTTAAACTCAGCGCCAACGATGAACCAGCGCGTTCGATTATGCTGGAACACCGACTGTTTATACCCAAATTCGCATTCCTCGCGGCTGATGGTTTGAACGGTACCCGGCTGTTGCAAATCGATATAATGCACCTTGACCAACGTATCGCTGATATGACGGTCAAAATATTTAGCATTCATATAAATTCCACCGCCCACCGTTCCCGGCAGCAAAAAGGTAAAATCAAAATCAGCAATCCCCAGGCCATATCCGATCACAGCCAACATCGACATCGGCACCCCTGCCGAGACGTATAGCCGATCTCCTTCAAGCTTCACCTCAACCATTTCTCGAGTGGTCAGAAACAGTGCATCGGGATCCGGCTGATCGGGAAACAGCAGATTGGATCCTCCGCCAAAAAAAACCGGTGATATGCCGCGACGATAAGCCAATTCCAGCAACTCTTGCAATTGTTCTACTGAATGAGGCGTTCCCACAAAACGGGCCTCTCCCCCGATTTCGTAAGTCGAATAACGGGACAACGCCTGATGTGTTCGCAGTCCAGCCAAATTCCAGCTTGTCATATAAAGCCCCTTCCTACCTGCTTCCTAAACAGTAATGTATATTATGTCGTTGGGCGATTTCAGTGTCAATGAATCGTTTAAAGTATTACGCAAACAATCAAAAACGGGCTGAAAGAAGAGTCCTTCTTATCAGCCCGTTGTTTATCGCCTCGTCTGAGGGCTTAATCCGAAAATTCCACGTTGTGATAAACCTGCTGTACGTCCTCCAGATCCTCCAACGCATCGATCAACTTCTCGAACTGCGCTTCCACTTCTTTACTCGGTAGAGTAACGTAGTTTTGAGGCAGCATCGTCAGTTCCGCTACCGTAAACTCCGTAACCCCGGAGTTCTTGAGCGCTTCTTGAACGGCATGGAATTGATCGGGTTCGGCATATACGATCACCGACTCGTCCTCTTCGATGATATCCCGCACCTCAAGATCGGCTTCCATCAGGATTTCAAACACTTCATCAATCGATTTGCCTTCCATCCCGATGACGGCTGTTTCGTCAAACATATAAGATACCGATCCGCTTACGCCCATGTTTCCGCCATTCTTATTAAATGCGGAGCGTACTTCCGGTGCGGTACGGTTTACGTTATTCGTTAATGTATCTACAATGACCATCGCGCCGTTAGGGCCGAAGCCTTCATAACGCAACTCTTGATATACTTCATCCGTAGCGCCTTTCGCTTTATCGAGAGCCCGGTCAATGATCGCCTTCGGCACATTGTACGTTTTCGCCCGTTCAAGAACGACCTTCAAGGCACGGTTCGATTCCGGATCCGGCTCGCCCTTCTTGGCAGCTACATAAATCTCAACGCCGAACTTCGCGTAGATTCGACTAGTGTTCGCGTCTTTCGAAGCCTTTTTCTCTTTAATATTATTCCATTTGCGGCCCATACTCTTCCCACTTTCTTAATAATCTACCCAACTATTATAACCAACAACTTAGTTGGCGGCAATGAATGCTGTAGGTTTAGTTGACCATGATATTAGCACTTAAGATTGCAAAAATGCCCTATGTAATTCACATAGGGCATGGAATAATCCTTCTTTATTCCGATGGCACAGCGCTCGGATCCATAAATACGATTTCCCATAGATGGCTGTCCGGATCCTGGAAGCTCCAAGTATACATAAATCCGTGGTCAACTGGATCGCTGTAGGGCTTCCCGCCCGAGGCGAGCGCCTTGTTCACGATTTCGTCCACTTGATTACGGCTCTCGGCCGACAAGGCAACGATGACCTCCGAATGACCCGAGGTATCCGGGATTTCTTTCTTCGTAAACGACTTGAAGTACTCCTCCGTCAGCAGCATGGCGAAAATATTCGGACCAATCACCAAACAAGCCGCCTTCTCATCGGTAAATTGCGGATTAAACTCAAAGCCGATCGATTGAAAGAATTTCATCGATCTCTGCAAGTCTTTTACAGGAAGGTTTACGAAAATATTACTCAAGCTAACTGCCATCGGATCACCTCGTTTTCAAATTTAAACCAATTATACCTGAGGCAACCCTTAAATGCTAGATTACGACTTGATTAGATCATCTTGGTGGTCCAAGATTCACAATTCCACGTCTCCGTAACGACATCACGATAAAATTCCGGTTCGTGGGAGATTAACAGAATGCTGCCTTTGTAAGCTTTCAACGCACGCTTCAGCTCATCTTTCGCATCCACGTCCAAATGGTTCGTTGGTTCGTCCAATACGAGCAGGTTCGTTTCCCGGTTAATCAGCTTGCACAGGCGCACCTTAGCCTTCTCGCCTCCGCTTAGAACTGCAATTTTGCTTTCGATATGTTTCGTTGTCAGTCCGCATTTCGCCAGAGCCGCACGCACCTCAAACTGCGTGAACGACGGGAACTCGTTCCAGATTTCTTCAATGCACGTATTGTAATTGGCATCCTTCATCTCTTGCTCAAAGTAGCCGATTTCCAGCAAGTCCCCGAGATGCACCGAACCAGAGATCGCCGGGATTTGTCCCAGGATGCTGCGAAGCAGCGTGGTTTTCCCGATCCCGTTGGCGCCGACGAGGGCGATTTTTTGCCCGCGTTCCATTCTTAAATTCAGCGGCTTCGATAAAGGCGAGTCGTAACCAATGACCAGATCCTTCGTTTCAAAAATTAACTTGCCTGATGTCCGAGCATCCTTGAAGTTAAACTGCGGTTTCGGTTTTTCCTTCGCCAGCTCGATAATTTCCATCTTGTCCAGCTTCTTCTGACGAGACATCGCCATGTTTCGCGTCGCTACGCTGGCTTTGTTGCGGGCTACGAAATCTTTGAGATCGGCAATTTCCTGTTGCTGACGTTTGTAGGCGGACTCTAACTGTTGTTTTTTCGCTTCATACACCTGCAAGAAGTTATCATAATCACCGACGTAACGGTTTAGCTCTTGATTTTCCATATGATAAATCAGATTAATCACGCTGTTCAGGAACGGAATATCGTGCGAAATGAGGATAAACGCGTTCTCGTACTCTTGCAAATACCGTTTCAACCATTCAATATGTTGCTCGTCCAAATAGTTGGTAGGTTCGTCCAATAGCAGAATGTCTGGTTTCTCCAGCAGGAGCTTAGCGAGCAAAACCTTCGTCCGCTGACCTCCGCTGAGGTCGTGAACATCTCTTTCGAGCCCGATATCTGTCAAGCCCAAGCCCCGAGCCGTTTCCTCAATCTTGGCATCGATAAGATAGAAATCTTGATTCGTGAGCGTGTCTTGGATCGTACCTACGTCCTCCAGCAGCTGCTCCAGCTCTTCCGGCGATACCTCCCCCATTCTGGCGTACATGTCGTTCATTTCCTGTTCCAGATCGAACAGATATTGAAACGCTCCGCGCAGCACGTCACGGATCGTCATCCCTTTCTCCAATACGGCATGCTGATCGAGGTAGCCTACGCGCGTGCGTCTGGCCCACTCAATTTTGCCTTCGTCCGGCTGCAGCTTGCCCGTAATGATGTTCATGAACGTCGATTTTCCTTCACCGTTGGCCCCGACTAAGCCGACATGCTCGCCTTTCAGCAAGCGGAAGGATACATCGTTAAAAATCGCCCGGTCCCCAAATCCGTGGCTCAGTCGTTCAACATTTAAAATACTCATGGAAATTTAACACCTTTTCTATATGAATTATTAGTTATAAACCTTCGTAAGATCCACAAAGGGTACACTCGACCTATTATACTGGTTAAACGGGGCAAAGCTCAATACGGCGGGGAAATTTAGTAGAAAAAAGCGCCGTCCCGAATATTCCTCGGGCGACGCCTTGTGTCATAATTTAAAAACCTAAGATTTCGTCGATCTTACGGAGCTCCTCTTGCGTAAATGTCCGATTCGCCAATGCGCCTACGGCATCCTCGATTTGGCTGACTTTGCTAGCGCCGATCAGAGCGGATGTCACTCTGCCGTCACGCAGCACCCAGGCCAAAGCCATTTGCGATAGCTTCTGCCCTCTAGCGGCAGCCAGTTCGTTCAGCCGCTTGATTTTGGCAATCCGCTCTTCGTTTACGTCCTCTGGACGAAGGAACACGCTAGGGCCGGCGGCCCGGGAATCCGGTGCGATTCCGTTTAGGTATCGGTCGGTCAGGATACCTTTCTCAAGCGGGGAAAACACGATTGAGCCTATGCCCTCTTCCTCCAAGACATCCAGTAACCCCTCTTCGATCCAGCGATTCATCATGGAGTAGTTTGGCTGGTGAATTACCGCCGGGGTACCAAGTTGTTTTAAGATTCGGGACGCTTCGCGCGTCTCTTCCGGACGATAGTTGGACAACCCCACATACAGTGCTTTCCCTTGTCGTACAATCAGATCAAGCGCAGACATCGTTTCTTCCAACGGCGTGTCGGGATCTGGACGATGGTGATAGAAAATATCCACATACTCCAGCCCCATCCGCTTTAAGCTTTGATCGAGGCTGGAGACCAGATATTTTTTGGATCCCCATTCCCCATATGGCCCTGGCCACATGTAATATCCCGCTTTAGTCGAGATGATCAGCTCATCGCGATATGGACGCAGATCCTCACGCAGTACCCGTCCGAACGTCTCCTCGGCCGAGCCTGGCGGCGGTCCATAGTTGTTCGCTAAATCGAAATGGGTGATTCCAAGATCAAAAGCTCTGCACAACATGGCGCGTCCATTTTCCAGTACATCGATCCCCCCAAAATTGTGCCATAGGCCCAGGGAAATGGCTGGAAGCTTCAATCCGCTCCGTCCCGAACGGTGATATGTCATTGTTTCATATCGGTTATCCGCTGCTTGATACATAAATGCTTGTCCCTCCTTCAGTCTATATGTGTTCAATATAATCCACGAGGAGCAACTTACCTATATCAGCATGGATGATCTCTATGGCATAATGTCTGATTTTCGCCCAAGTTCACGGTAATCGGAGGGCGAGGTGCCTACTGTTTTTTTGAACATTTTGGAGAATAACAAGGCGTCTTGGTAACCCACAGAACGCGCTACTTCCGCGATCGAATAATGGCCGTTGCGCAGCAGGACGCAGGCTTTCTCCATTCGGTACTTGAGCAAGTACTGCTGCGGCGGCATTCCTATCGACCGCTTAAACAAAGACGTTAAGTATTTCCGATCCAGCCCCACGAAGGCAGCCAGTTGGCCGATGCTTAGTTCCTCACTATAATGGCTGTGCAGAAAATCAAGGCAACGGTGAATATACGCATCCTTCGCTTTCGTTCTTGGGGAACTTACATCCCCTGATGCAGGGACAAGCTCCACCAGCAAGGTCATGAACTCATATAGCAACGTTTGCAAGCGCAAATCGCGCGTCGTCGATTCCTCTGCTTCATTAAGTCGATCATAGAGTTGCGGCATCAATTGCGTATCCATGGGAAACACGGGGGAAGCCGGCGTCAACCGGGTACGGCTCAAAATCTCCGACACCTGTTCCCCGCTGAAGCCGATCCAAGAGTACGTCCAAGGGTCAACCTCGTCTGCTTGATAGAAGATAATCCGCTCGGGATAAGCGAGAAAAGCTTGTCCGCCGGTCAACTCGAAGGTCTCTCCCTCCACTTTCACTATCCCTCGTCCTGAATGGATAAAGTGAATTTTGTAGATATCCCGCACACCCGGGCCAAACGAATGAAGCGGAACACATCGTTCTTTTCCCCAATAACACAAATACAAGTCCGGCGCCTCGCGAAACGGCCGATCTGGATTATAATGAAAAATGGCTCGCATCATTGCATCCCCTATCTGGACCCTTCAATTTCGGATAAACTCCTTTAGTTAAATTGATTATATCATCGTTGATCCTAGTAGATGGTGGGTTTGAGCAGATAGCGTGTGGGAGAGAATTTGTCTTATGGTTAACATAACATTTATTACGTTGCTTTTTGTAGTCGCTCACTCGCTTATGACTGAGTTCACGACCATTTCATGCTGCCACGTGCAAAAGTACCACTCAATCAACTGTGATCCTCCATATCTCACCTGCACCCATACGCGATTCCTGCAAAAATACAGTTATTTTGAGCTGGAATCGCTGTTTTTCCTGAAATAACTGCAAAAGTGCAGGCTTTTTTCGCTGAAATGCCCGATTTGCCCCATTATTGCGAAAAATAACTGCACTTTCCCTAAGGCCCCCTAAATAAACTGGAGTCCTCCCCTACAAGGATTTACAATGGAAATAAGGGAGAGGATTCAGTTATGGGAAAAGCCAAAGATGAATTTCGTTTAAAGGTAGTAAGAGAAGCTCTGTCCGGGATTAAGGTGGGGGTGCTTGCCCGGTCGTATGACCTGCACCCAGAAACCATTCGAACCTGGATTCGAGCATACCGAGATCAGATTACAGATGTGGATACATCACTGCCAGACCAACACCTTCAAGA
>NZ_KE159653.1:0-23278 GCF_000403375.2 Paenibacillus barengoltzii G22
ACCCCACCAACTAGCTAATGCGCCGCAGGCCCATCCGTAAGTGACAGATTGCTCCGCCTTTCCCAAGCCCCTCATGCGAGAGACTTGCGTATCCGGTATTAGCTACCGTTTCCGGTAGTTATCCCAGTCTTACGGGCAGGTTGCCTACGTGTTACTCACCCGTCCGCCGCTAAGTTTATCAGGAGCAAGCTCCCGATAAACTCCGCTCGACTTGCATGTATTAGGCACGCCGCCAGCGTTCGTCCTGAGCCAGGATCAAACTCTCCAATAAAGTAGTGTTTGACTTGCTCATTTTAGAAAAAACTGACGAGATCGGATCGAATTTCAAGACCTGAGTACACCGGTTTGAAATTCATCCTTTAATCTCGATTTATTACTCACTCGTTGTTCAGTTTTCAAAGATCAACTCATCTTCATTATTATCCCGGCTCCATAAGGCCGGATTAATAATATATCACATCAGCAAGCTTCATTGCAAGAAGTAAATCCTTCCATTTCGCTTACCGCTCCGCCGTCCAACCGGCAGGGGATTAATATACCATATCAGCAAAGCTCACATCAAGTTGTAAGTTTTCCCATACGTCATTCGATGGCTGCTTTTGCTAACCGCCCTTGTACAACAACATGATGTGTTGTTTTATGGGCTGGAATATTAATATACCACTCGGCATGTTACCTAGTAAGAAGTAAATCCTGCCATTTCTCTGTGACCGCCGTTTTCGCGGCCGGATTTATAGAATACCATGACGATACACTTGAAGCAACCACTACTTTTTTCCATTAAAATCTGTCTCCAATATAAAAGTCATCTATCGTGGCGTGTCATATTCCCCAATACAAATAAAGGCCCTTCTACAAGGGCCATGGATCGTGAACTTAACAACACGGAAAAAATGTTAATTCATCTTGTGAAGGATGGCAGAATCAACCTCATTTTAAATGAATCACACCCCCTTCAAACTTCATTTATGATTCAAGTTGGTTTTCCACTTCTGCCAGTGCGGCTTGATCCTCTGCCAAGTCCTCTTTGGCCCGCTCGATCGGCTCCGGGTTCATTCGGCCTTCGGCTTGGGCAATGGCGTTTTCTGCTTTTTCAATCGCGTTGCGGGCACCCTCCACCGTCTCTTCACGGGGATGCGATTGCGCTTGGGTTACCGCACGATGCGCTTTTTTGACCGACTGCTGTGCCAGTGAAATCGGATTTTGCGATTGCATGCTGGAAAATGGATTTTCCATGTTCAGTTCCTCCTCAAGCAATGATGAGGTTAGGATGTGAAACTCAAGCTCAAAACATGCACATTCCAGAATATCCACCCGCCGTATGAACCTCTGCACGTTTCGGTGTTTATTTTTTCACTCCCCATCAGTTCGTGCTACAATAAGTCTGGTTTGAAAATTTATCGGAAATACGAACATATTGGAGGAATACAGTGATGGAAGCTTTCAAGGCTCTTCTTGAAAAATACGCCGAATTAGTCATCCGAGTAGGCGTCAACATCCAGCCCGGCCAAAACCTCATGCTAACGGCACCGCTGGAAACGGTGGACTTCACCCGTTTGCTTGTGGCTAAAGCCTATGACGCTGGGGCTAAATACGTCCACGTTGACTGGGAGGACGAGCAAATTACCCGCATTCGTTACGAGCATGCAACGGACGAATCCTTGTCCTACTATCCGCAATGGCTTGCGGATATGGCGGAACAATTCGGGGAGGAAGGCGGCGCGATCCTTCGCATTAAGGTGCCGGATCCGGAGCTGTTCCGTGGCATCCCTTCCTCCAGAGTGTCTACCGCAGTTAAAGCAGCGGCGAAAGCGCGGGAGAAGCATTCCGCCCAAACCCGCAACAACCGAATCACCTGGTCGCTGATCAAAGCCCCTACGAGGGCATGGGCCGATAAAGTGTTTGCAGATCTGCCTGAAGAACTGCGAATCCCGGCGATGTGGGAAGCCGTGTTCCAAATGAATCGCGTTGACCGCGAGGATCCGATCGCGGCTTGGCGCGAGCATATCCAACACTTAAAAGAACGGCAAGAGCATATGAATGCCAAACGATATAAAAAGCTGCATTACCGCGCGCCGGGCACCGATCTCCACGTCGAGTTGCCGGAAGGCCATCTATGGCTGGGCGGAGGAGACTACAATGCAGCCGGAAACTATTTTGTCGCCAATATGCCAACGGAGGAAATCTACTCGATGCCGCACCGTACTGGTGTCAACGGGACCGTCGCCAGCACGATGCCGCTGAACCTGAACGGCCAGCTTGTCGAAGGCTTAACCTTGACGTTCAAGGAGGGCAAAGTCGTAAGTTTCGACGCCAAATCCGGTCGTGAGCATATGGAGAACCTGCTTCAAACTGACGAGGGGGCCAATTACTTAGGTGAAGTCGCCCTGGTACCGCATGATTCGCCGATCTCGAAGCTAAACCGCATCTTTTATAACACCGGAATTGACGAGAACGCTTCTTGCCATTTCGCATTGGGCAGCGCCTATCCCGTGAATATCGAGAACGGTGCTAATTTAAGCAAAGAAGAACTGCTCGCTAGAGGTGCCAACGTCAGCCTAACCCATGTTGACTTTATGATCGGCTCCGCGGAGCTGAACATTGACGGCGAGCTGGCCGACGGAACGATCGAACCTATATTCCGCAACGGGAACTGGGTATAATCCTTCCCTCAAGGCAAAAACACGCTCCAAAACTTATCAGCGGCCCCAAGCGGCCTGGCCCAATTGGGTCAGGCCATGCGGGGGACGTTACGCCTGTCCGCTTACCTGCGGGCAACCGCCTTCCTTCGCTGCCACTTTGACCTCTTGGATATGCACTTCTGACGAATAACGTTGTACAGATTTTGGATTGCTCCGCAGACGTGCCAACCCCCAAACTCCAATCAGCGCTACCGCCACACCAATCGCTCCAAACCAGGTGATCGATGTCAAAGAAACTTGACCTACAGTCACACCGCCAATTGCTGCACCAACCGCCATCGCCAACTGATTCATCGAAGAATTCAGACTTAGCATGACACCAGACGATTCTGGAGCCAACGTAACGAGGTTGTATTGCTGGGTTGGCCCTGTGCTCCAGGCAGAGAACGACCACAAGATCAACACGACAAACACAGCAAAGATGGAATGTGCCGCAAACGGCAGCAAGATTAACGAAGTGATATGAATGATCATACCGGCTGCTAGCGTAAAGTTGATGCCTTTTTTGTCCGCGCTGTATCCTCCTGCCTTAGAGCCGATCAGACTGGCGATCCCAAAAGCCAGCAAAGCTGTGCTCAGGAGCGCTTCGCCCATCCCGGCAACCTGTAAAAGATACGGCGAAATATAGGTATAAGCGATGGAATATCCACCGAGCCAAAAGAAAGTAATCGCCAGCGCAAGCGCGATTTTCGGATTCTTCAGCATGGCAAGCTGCCCGGTCAGCGGTACGGGTTTGTCACCTTGAATCCGGGGAATCGTAAAGCGAATGACCGCGATCGCAACAATCCCAACAAAAGCGATCCCCATAAATACAGCTTTCCACCCAAAGCTAGAAGCGATGATCCGCCCCAACGGAACACCAACGATTAAGGAAGCCGTAAATCCCATGATGACCGAAGCAATCGAGCTTGCTTGTCTGCCTTCAGGAGCAATTTTCGCCGCGATGCTAAGCGCTGTAACGACGACCATCCCCGCCCCCAAAGCCATGATCACCCTGGCGGCAATAAACCAGCCAAAACCGGGCAGAATAAACGATAAGACATTCCCAACCACAAAAATGCCCAGCGAAATTAACATGAGCTTCCGGCGATCCATAGCAGCGGTGAAGGCCATCAAGATCGGCGTTCCAATCGCATAAACCAGCGAAAAGACCGTAATCAATTGACCAGCCGCCCCAATCGAAATGTGAAGGTCATCAGCAATTTGATCCAGAATTCCGGAAATGATGTATTCCGATGTGCCTACCAAGAAGCTGATTAAAGCTAAAATATAGATTTTCCACACATTTGACATAACTCTTCACTCACTCCTGATCACTTATATTATATTTCTAGAAATATAGAAATACAATTCAAAAAAAATTACTTCAACAAGTAAGGCGCGTATTTCTCTGCCACACTGCGGTTTAAGCTGTAGTAAATAAATGTGCCTTCTTTCCGTGAATCCAACAATCCGCACTCCGATAACTGTTTTAAATGATGCGACAGCGTCGAGTTGGCCACAGTCTTCAGCTTCTCTCCCAACGATACGCAGCACTGATCCGGCTCGATCGCCAGCAGCTTGACGATGTTCAACCGTGTCGGCTCTCCGAGCGCCTTATAGACTTTGACGGCCTCCCGCATCTCCGGGCTGATCTCCATATATAGGCCCCCCTTTGTCTTCATGAACGTATATTTCTATGTTTATAGAAATATAGTACCGCATTTCACACCCCTTGTAAATCCCCCTAATTTCTTTCGTTATCTTCACTAATTACAGCCCGCCGCAAAAAAAGAACCCCGCGACGCGACATCCCGTCACGGAGTTCTGGACCGCCCTGTTATTTCTTCATCCCGGTATAGATTTGAATCGCATCCCGCAGGAACTCGGCCGCACCAGGCTGATCCTTGTCGTAATAAGCTTTAAAGCGCTCATCGTCGACGTACATCTGCGCCAGCCCGGCATGGGCTTCCTTGCTGTACTCGTTCCAGTAGAACGTCAACCACTGCTTGTGCAAATCAGCAGCCTTTTGAGCAAGTTCACCGGCAGGATCGCCCGTCTTCATGGCCTTGGCTAATGCGACTTTAACTTCGTTCTCGAGCTGCGTAACATTCTCATATTCCTCCTGGGTCATGTTCATCAGCTTCTGATTGGATTTCTCTACCTTGTCTTCCCCGTATTTTTCCCGGATCTCCCGGCCATATTTACGCTCGTTCTCCTCGATCAACTGCTTCTTAAAGCCTTCAAATTTCTCTTGATCTTGCATCGAGATTCTCCCTTCATGTGACGCGATCGTTTTTTCCACATTCGCAATTAACGCGTCGAGTTGCTTGCGTTTGTCAAGGAGCTGATTCCGATGTTCTCTCAGTGCGCGGGTACCGTCGAATCCGGGATCGGTGACGATGGACCGGATATCTTCCAGACTCAGGCCAAGTTCCCGATAGAATAAGATCTGCTGCAGCAGATCGACTTCCCGACGGCCATAGATGCGATATCCCGATGAGTTCGTTCTTGCCGGCTTCAGAAGTCCAATCTCATCGTAATAGCGCAGCGTCCGGGTACTGACCCCGGCCAGATTCCCCAGCTTCTGAATGGTGTATTCCACAAGCTCACCTCCTGACAACACTCATGATAAACGTTGACGTTACGTGAAGGTCAAATCTTTTTTTCGAGAAAAATTTCAGGCCCAGCTCGGACGAGCTGCAACCACCGTCTCACCGGTTCTCGCTGCCCGTTCGATCATCATCCCGAGATAATGATCCTGTGCAGCCTCCCACAAACCGTAAAATTCCGGCCCGCCCTGAACATATTCGCCCATCTTCAACAGGCAGGTCGCAATCGCCAATTCATCATCGTATAATCTAGCCGGGGCAAACGGATTGGTATACAGCCATTGTTCCCCGCAGAGAATCCCCTGTAGAAAATAACCCTCCTGATTCTCTAACTCACCTTTATTTACACGCTTCAGCTCCAGTTGCAGCGGGGTCGTATCCTCCTGTTGGATTAAAACCCGAGAATCAAAAATTTCACCCCGTTCGCCGCGGACACAGCAATGATTAGAGCGAATCCAAGAACGATGCTGATCGCGGGTAAAATCATAGATCCCCAACCGATCACCGAAATCAAGCCATGCCAGTTCTCGTAATGAAGGGACAAGCCGATCCTCCGTTGGCGGACCACTGCGCGTTGGCCCCTGCACCCAACTTGATTCGAACCGCATGGCACGAATCCGTACTTCTTCAAAAGCAACTCCCAGCAACCTGCGAATCAGGCTGACACCATGGTATAAATGGGAGATCGAAACGGTTGCTTCCGTGATCCTTCCCAGCCGTCCCGCTTTAATCAACTGGAGTCTCGCTTGCTGAATCGGATGCAGATGATACTGCTCTGCCACCTGGATTTTCGCCCCGCTTTGGCCAAGCCGTGCATACAGCAACTCAAGTCCTGCGAGGTCCGCAGCCGGTGGGGTTTCCGAGAGGACGGGAATCCCCGTTTCGGCCAGTTTTAGCAAGTAAGGCAGCATCTCTGAGCCGCTCACCGACAGCACAACAAAATCCTGCTGCTCTTGCTGGAGCAGAGCTTCCACCGAGCGGTACGTTCGGACGCCCCACTGACGCTCCATCGCGAGCGCCTTCGTTTCCTCGCGGACAACCAGGCCCCCGATTTGGAAACGATCCGGCATCGCCTCGGCAATCCGTATATAATATTGGGCACGAAAGCCCGCTCCGCCGATAATGCTAAATGTGATGGCCATGCCTGATTCCTCCTCCATAATCATCGTCTTATGCCTGTTTGTGAAACCTAGGGGCTCGACCGATAATACTCTCCCGTGAATAAAAGATTGAATCTTTAGCCAATGGCAACGTAACCACTTTCCCTGTTGCAGCTGATTCATAAATCGCCATGATCAACTCGATCGTGCTTCGCCCCTCATTCCCGTCGATCAGCACCTGCCGAGAGCCCGTTTCAATGGCGGTAAGCACATCGTCAATTTGCCCGGCATGTCCGGTGTATTGAAGCGGCACGACCTCCTCCGCTGCTCGTTGGATCTCCACTTCCAGATCCGGATTCCGCTTCGGAAATCCGCCTTCACCTTCTTCCGAGGCATACAGTTGCCAAGGAATTCCCACCTTCGCGCGCTCCCCCTGAAAAACAAGCCGTTGTTCTTCACCATGATGAACAACGGAACTGGTCACTTGCGCAAGACCTCCGTCGGGATACTCCAAGACCGCGATAGACAAATCCTCGACCTGGGAATTCCCGTGCGACGTATTGGCGGTAACTGCGTGGACTCTAGAAGGCATCCCCCGAAGCCATAGCAGCAGGTCCAGATGATGCACCGCGTGGTTCATCACACAACCACCACCTTCATTTTCCCACGTTCCCCGCCATTCCACATCGTAATAGCTGCTGCCGCGCCACCAATAGGAATTCACCTCGGTATGGACAATGCGGCCAACCAAGCCGGCATCAATCACCCGCTTCACCCGGCGAATCGGATCATAGAAGCGGTTCTGCCCCACAACGGACAACAGCGCTTGACCTTGGGCAGCTGCCTCCAGCATCCGATCACATTCGGACAATGATGGAGCCATCGGCTTTTCCACCAGTACATGCTTGCCCGCAAGCAGAAAATCCGAAGCAATGTCGGCGTGAGTTGACGGCGGTGTACAGATCGATACTAAATCCACCGATTCTAAGCTCAACACTTCCTTGTAATCCGAGTAGATCGTGCAGTCCAATCCAAAACGTTCTTTGAGCTTGGACGCCTTCCCTCCGCTTCGATCGACCAGCGCCATAATCCGGCAACGGTCACGAAAGCGGGCAAACGCCTCCAGATGGGTACTTGCAATCGAGCCTGTGCCAATAATGGCGATGTTTATCATGATATCTCTCCCCAGTTTCTTTATTTAATCAAATCGGTTGGGCTCATACCGGTGATTTTTTTGAACAGTGTGCTGAAATAAGGCACATTCTTGTAGCCGACCTGTTCGGCGACCTCATAAACAAGCCGATTGCGCTCAAGCAACAACTCGCGGGCTTTTTCGATCCGAACACGCGTTAAGTAGTTGTTGAATGTTTCGCCGGTCATGTTTTTGAATATGATCGACAAGTGGTTGCGGGAAATGTACAGCTTTTCCGACAACTCCGCTAGCGTAATATCCTCGGCATAATGCTCATGGATATAGCCGGTCATATAATCCACTACCTGCCGGTGCTTACTGTTCCCTCGCCACTGGCGGCTGCTGCAGATCAGCGTAATTTTATCCGACAACCATTCGGTCAGCTGCTCTGGCCCCGTTAAGCCAACCAACTCTTTGGTGATCTGCCCTTCGGGGACCAGATCATTCAGCAGCACCCCAGTTTCATAGAGGCAATACGTAAATACCCCCCACAGCTCGCAAGCTAAAATTTGTACCGTTTCCGGAGTCATCGCTTTCTGCAGCTCCAGCCGGTTCATGTAATCGGCCACTAACTTCTTAGCTTCCGCTTCCTGGGACGCCTTCAACGCCGAAGCCAATTCCACGTAAAATTTCACCGAAAATAAATTCGCCGCTGCCGTGTTTCCGTCTTCTTCGTCCAGATAATGATATAACGCGTACGTGGAATCTCGCCGTCCCAACCTCATGTCGATCGCGCGGAACGCTTCTTCCGTTGAATCCGGAATGTGCTGCCACTGCGCTTTCACGCCTCCAATCCCAACGCGGACAACCAGTTTCAGATAACTTTTAATCGCATCGATCAGCTTCACACCCAGTTCATGCAGCTTCTGCTCCAGCAATTCCTTGGGCTCCTCTGGACGCGGGTGGAGGATTAAAACAGCCCTCGTGCTGTGCAACTCGGTATATTCCACAGTCCCGAACCTTTTGCGGGCCACCTCGCAAACAATATTGCTGATCGCAAAACGGAACAGATTCCAATCCGTCAAGGAAAATTGGCCAACGCGCGCATCCCGGACAAGATCGATCCCGATCGTCACATGGCGAAAATCCGTCCAATGCCGATAAGGCTCCGGCAATCGCCCAGCCTCGCGGTAAGAGCTGTCCAGCGTTCCGACAACCGCCGAGCGAACCCATTCCTTCTCAATAAACGGCTCATACAGGCTCAGCTTTCGCTCCATCTCGCCCTGTTTTCGACGGTTTTCTTCCTCCTCGGCCAACTCATCGATCACCTTGCCCAGAATTGACTTCAATGTTGGCATACTGATCGGCTTGGAGACATAATCGCTGACATTAAAGCGAAGAGCTTGCCGCGCATGCTCAAAATCGGAGTAGCCGCTAAAAATAATGACTTTCCCGTCATACCCTTCCTTCCGCAGCTGCTCAATCATATCAATGCCATTCATCGCAGGCATGTAAATATCCGTGATGACGATATCCGGATTGGTTTGCCGGACCACCTCCAGCCCGTCCTTCCCGTTCTGGGCTTCCCCAACCCAGGTCGCCCCAAGCTGTTCCCACGGAATCGCCCGTTTCATCCCCTGCAGCACTTGGCGTTCATCATCAATGATGGCGATTTTCCACACCCTCAACTACCTCCTTGACAGTTCTCTCCAAGATGTTTTAGATGTTTCGGCACGGACCTACGGTTTATGCAGCCGGTCCGGGTTCAAGCGGTTCGATCAGTTGAGGCACCGGGGGCTCCAACAGCTTCGGCAACGTAATCACCACACGGGTTCCCCCTTCCTCCCGTTGAGATAACTCTACGCCGTAAGCGCCTTCAAAGTAACCCGCGATACGCTCCTTCACATTGCGGATGCCGTAACCTCCCGTTCTCCGCTTCCGCTCACGAGGCACGGCCTGCTGCAGTCCAGCGCCGTCGTCATCGATCGTAATCACAAGCCGGTTCGACTGTTCCTCCAGCGTGATCCACAACTTCCCGCAAGTACGTCCGTTAAATCCGTGGACGATGGCATTCTCAACGAACGGTTGCAGCGTCAGCTTTGGAATAAACAACTCCTGAACGGAGAACGGAGCATCGATCGTGTAGTCCAGTTCACCGCCGCCTCCAGCTTGCCAACGAAGTTGCTGAATTTCCAAGTAACAATGGATATGCTCCAGCTCCTCGCCAATGGTAATAAAGCTATTGCCGTTGGATAAGCCAATCCGAAACATCCTGCCCATCAGCTCGAGAATCCGGCTAAGCTCGTCCTGTCCTGCTTCGATGGCCATCCAGTTTAGTTGATCCAGCATGTTGTACAAAAAATGCGGATTGATATTAGCCTGCAGCGCTTCGATTTCCGCTTTACGCTGCTGCTCGTATCTTAGTCGCAGTGACCGGTACAACTCTTCAATCTGCTCCATCTGCTTGCGATATCCATCAAACAGATACCCAAACTCGTTCTCGTAATCGTTGGGCAGATCAACGGGATGCTCGCCGCTGCCTGCTTCTTCTCGTCCGCCTACGAAATATTGCCGCATGGCGGTAACCAGCTGTTTGATCGGTTTGGTAAATTGACGGCTTAAGTAAAGCGTAAGCAACAAGACAAGCAAAATGGCGATCACGCCAATCACGCCGATGACCAGTGCCAGACGGAAACTGCCGCTCGTAATTTCACTCCAGGGCGTGACTTCTACGAGCATCCAATGGGAATCCTGCATCTTGGAATATACCAGCAGTGAATCCCCCAGCTCTTTGTTCCCCCGGATATGAACGTATCCGGATTGATCCGTTTTTACATTGATCCATTGGGATAACTCGGTATGCTCAGGCACCAGGCCGGTTTTTAGTGTCAGCTGGCCCAACGTGTCAATCATTATCCGATTCGCCGGCGCAGAATGTCCGGCTAAGAGTTGTTCAATCTCTTTGGCTTTGACGTGGACGACGAGCACGCCGAGATATTTGTTCTCCTCGACGATTTTGCGGGCGAAGCTGAGCACCCGCACGTTCCCTTGGAAACTGGGGACTTCATGCTCGCTAACCCATGCAAAATCATTCTTGTCGAGCGCCTCCACCCAATCTTGCATAGCCAGATCGCCTAGACTACGGAACTGGATATAGCTGTTGGCGTCCCCACGTAACGGACGCTCCATATATAAGTCGATTCCTTGGATGATCGGAATCGAATAGGTCAAATTCGCTAAAGCACGCTCCACACTCACAGAGCGGCGATGCCGATCGTATTCATCCTGCCGATCGCGCAGGAACGTAATCAGTTCATTATCGCGTGATGTCGACAACGAAATTTGCTCAATCGTCACCAACCGAGTGGTAATTTCGTTATTAAGCTCATCCAGCAACAACTGCTGGTAATGGGAACTGGTCTTGGCCAGTTCATTCGATGAAATAAGATAGCTGGCCCAGGCAATACAAGCCAAGACGACCACCATAAAGATAGAAAAACTGCGAAAAAACAAACTGTCAATTCTAAATTTCTTAAACGGATTCGTCATGCGCAAGGCTGCACTCCCTTCAGGTGTAAGGAAAAAACGGTAAAGCTGCGAAGGTCGTTCACGCTTTACCGTTATATAATTGGCTATTCGCCACCCTTATCCCTTTATTCCGGTTGTGGCAATCCCTTCAACGAAGTATTTTTGCAAGAACATAAAGATCAAGGTAGCCGGAATGATGGAGACGAGCGACATCGCCAGTAGTTGTCCCCATTCTTGAGCCGACTGGGAATCGTTAATCATCCGCAGCGCGAGGCTAACCGTATATTTGTCTACCGAATTGAGATACAACAGATGTCCAAGGAAGTCGTCCCAGTTCCACAAGAAGCAGAAGATGGTGACGGTCACGATCGCCGGAACCATCAGCGGCATGACAATCCGGAAGTAGATCCCGAACCACGAGCAGCCGTCGATTTTGGCCGATTCGTCCAGCTCCTTCGGAATGCCGCGCACGAACTGGATCAGCAGGAAGACGAAGAACGTCCCGCCCGCACCGCCCGCAAGCATATGCGGCACGATAAACGGTAAATACGTATTCACCCATCCGAGCTGGTGGAACAGAGCGTATTGCGGAATGATCAGCACCTGCCCCGGCATCATTAAGGTGAGCATAAACAAGGAGAACCAGAGGTTTTTCAAAGGGAAATTCAATCTTCCGAACCCAAACGCTACGAGCGTGCTGGATACCAGCGTCGCAGCAATAACCGCGGCCTCTAAGGCGAAAGTGTTCAGATAGAAATCGGTGAAAGTGTGACCCGGCACCGAATTCCAGCCCTTCACAAAGTTGCTCCATTGAGGAACCGAAGGAAAAATATTCGGCGAAGCCAGCTCGCCGTTCGTCTTCAGCGACGCGCCGATCCACCACAGCACGGGGTAGATCATGACCAAACTAAACAGAATCATAAAGAAGTGCCGAACCAGCGGCTTCCATTTAAAGGTCATTTGCCATTTCTCCCTTCCGGTTCCGTCTCGTAGAACACCCAATATTTCGAAGTTCCGGCAATGATCAACGTAGCAATCACGATCATCACCAACATGATCCAGGCAAGTGCCGACGAATAACCCAGCTGATACCGGCTAAACGCCCGCTCGTACAAATATAGCGCATACACAAACGTCGAGTTCATTGGCCCGCCATTTGTGATGACAAACGCTGACGTAAACATTTGGAACGCGTTGATCACGCCCATCACCAGGTTGAAGTACAATACCGGCGAGAGCATCGGCAGCGTGATGTTGAAGAACTGACGAAACCTACCGGCGCCGTCCACGGCGGAAGCCTCATACAGTTCAGCCGGGATTTGCTTAAGTCCGGCCAGGAAGATCACCATCGATGAACCGAACTGCCAGACCGTCAGCAACACCAGCGTACTTAACGCCGTATCGGGGCTGGTGATCCAACCTTTCCCCTCAAAGCCAAACGCTCCGATAATTTTGTTAAAGATCCCGTCTACACCAAAAATATTCCGCCAAAGCAGCGATACCGCGATACTGCCGCCGATCAACGACGGGAAGTAAATCGCCGTACGGTACAACCCGATCCCCCGCACCGCCCGGTTCAACACCATGGCGACAAGCAACGCTGCGATCAGCTTGAGAGGGACCGAGGCTAAGACGTACAGGAACGTAACCTTAACCGAGGTGACAAATTTGGAGTCTGCCGTAAAGATCAGCTCGTAGTTTTTGGTCCCTACCCAATTAATCGGTTCCAACAACGTGTAGTCCGTAAACGAGTAGTACAACGATAAAATCAGCGGGTATGCGGTCAGCCCGAGAAACCCGAGCAGCCACGGTGAAATAAATAAATAGCCGGCCACCGGAGCATTCCATCGTTTGAGGAAGACCCGGCGCTTGGTGCTGACTGGTGCGTCCTTTAAGCTCATGGCCGCGGAACTTTTCATGCTTGCTTCACCTCTGCAGTTTCTGAATGCCTTATAGTTCAAGTATAGGGCGGGCCCACGGCCGGTTGTAGAAGAGGAATCCTCGAAATCTTTTAAAATATCACGAAAAAATAATCTTAATAAATCCGACGTCCTTGCTGATCGTTAATGCCGCTTTTGCGGTAGAAGTACGTATTGATTTGGTCACGCCACTCCTTGGCATGCTCCGCTTGCTCCGCCAATCGCTCGGCAACCTGCTGATGCAGCGAATCTTCCATCAAGCCGGATAGACCAGCCCACAATTCCACCAGCTCCTCGGCTCGCTCAACCCCTTCAAAATGAGTATCGTAAATATGCTGAATGACCGTCTTGCCGGATTGGAGCACATGGGTGTACGGCACGTGATGGAAGAAGAGCAACAGCTCGTCGGGACACGTCTCCAGCTTTTCGTATAAACTTTGATTCGGCTCTGCATATTGTGAGGTATATCCCGTTCCCGTAGCTTTCGTGCGGTCCACACCGATCCCGTGGCAATCCGCAAAATGATACGTCCCCCACATCGAGTATTCATAACCATCGACATTCGGGCCATAATGATGGTTTGGATTCACCATAAAGCCAATGCCCAGCGGAGCGGTGTAGCTTTCGTAAATACTCCAGGAATCCATCAAAATACGAAGGATCACTTGGTTGACCCGCTCGTCGCTCCCAAATACGAGCTTAATCCATTCCTCCGCAATCGCTTCAGCGCTAAGGTCTGGATTCCAGGCCAGCCGCCCATAGCCATAAAAGTTCGCCTGTGCCAGCAAATGACCGGTCCAGTTGGCATCGTTCCCGATATTGGAAACCGCGGCAAACCCGCTATAACGGGAACCATGCAGCGTACCGTCCACAATCCGTTTGATGGTCGAGCCCTCACCCTTCAGATGGGTGTCGAAGTCCAGCACTTCCTTCCACTGAGGTACGAGGTAGCAAACATGACGTTGCTGCCCGGTATATTCTTGGGTGATTTGGAACTCAATCATTTGATTTGTCGCAGGCATCGCACCTAGCAGCGGCGATACGGGCTCGCGCACTTGAAAATCGATTGGGCCGTTTTTGACCTGCAAAATCACGTTCTCTTTAAACCGTCCATCGAGCGGCACGAAATGATCATAGGCAGCCCGTGCCCGATCTGTTTTGCGATCTCGCCAGTCCTGCTTACAGTTGTAAACGAAGCAGCGCCAGATCACTAGTCCGCCGTAAGGTTCCAGTGCCTCGGCCAGCATATTGGCACCGTCTGCATGATCCCGTCCATACGTAAACGGTCCCGGTCGGTTCTCCGAATCTGCCTTCACCAGGAAGCCGCCAAAGTCCGGGATCGCCTGGTAAATCTCATCTGCGCGCTCCCGCCACCATGCTGCAACCTCTGGAACCAGCGGATCGGCAGTAGATAATCCGCCGATTTCAAGCGGCGCTGCGTAATTAATGCTGAGGAACAGCTTAATGCCATAGCTGCGGAAGATTTCAGCCACCTTGGCGACATCTGGCAGAAATTCCTTCGTAATCAGCCCGGTCTCGACCCGATGCACATTGACATTGTTAATGGAAATCGCGTTGATCCCTGTTGATGCCAGCAGCCGCGCATAGTCGGTAATACGTTCCAGGTTCTGTGTGAACCGATGATTTTCGTAAAAAATCGAAGCTCCTGCGTAACCGCGCTCAATACTGCCGTCCATGTTGTCCCATTGATTCACCATCCGCAGTACGTTCACCGGGCGCTCCGAAATATTCAATCCTTGCAGCGACTGTCCAGTCCCCAAGCGGCGCAGCAAGTCAAACACCCCGTACAATAAACCGGAGGCATTCTCCGCACCGATGGCGAACCGAGCGGAATCCGGTTTATACCGCAGAGCATAGCCTTCCGCCCCCAATTGCAAGGAAGCCTTCCCTTCCGAGAACACCTCATCTAGGATAGGACTATGCCCCAACAGCCCCAGCACAAAACAAGGACGGTCCCCTGCACTTTCCATAATAGAAATCTCACGCCCCAGCATTTGGGATAAACCTCTCGACAGCTCCTGAGCAGCAGTGTGCGCCGCCGGTTCATCCGGGCCATCGATAACGATGCCGTCAAATTGATCTAACTCTGTCCGTCTCTCTCCCGGTTCAATCCTCCGGTATCGAAGCCAGGCATCATAACCAACTTCCGTCATTGTAGTTGTTTTGCTCATGGAATCTCCCCTTGTCATATCCATTGAAATAACGTTTCATTTTCGATCACATGCACCGGAAGGGTTGGGAAAGCCAAACGAAGCTTGCCGGCTAACCGCCTCATTCCAGGCGCTTCGCTGGGACCGTGGCCAAGGAACATCATCGCCTTCTCCCGCCCTTGATAGACAGCATCCCGCACATACTCAGGCGCTTCCCATTCCGGGCCTTCGCCTGCAATGATGAGATCGACCTCTCTAAGCAGCGGGATCGCCAGATCCCCGCCGCCCCGGTAACCAACCAGCACTCCAATTTTCCGACATATCAGCTTCGGATTCCCCGTAAACCGGATAAACGGTACATTCAGCTTCCGCTTTAACAAGCTGGCCAGCTCCTGCAGAGTCATGCCCGGAAGCTCTAAAACTGCGGACGCCGGGCGATATTCCCGCACCGCATCCTGCCAATCGAGCTCCTCAATCACCCCGGCGGTAATGCCGTCCAGAGTCTCCCGGTGAATACCGTCATGGTAGCGATAGATCGCAAGGTCCAGCTCCTTTAGTCGCTGCAGCTTATAACGGGCAACAGGATCCTCTTCCAGAAGCTTTGTCGTGTCCATCTGATGCCTGTAAAATACTCCTTCATGCGATATCAACAAGTTAGCTCCCAGCGAAGCTGCCTGCTCGATCGCCGCTTGCGTGGCCATAAACGTCACCGCGATTCCGCGCACTTGGGATTCCGCCTTACCGCTGACTAAACCATCTACCGTAGGCTGGACCCGTGTTAACTGGTCGAGAACATCTTGAATGCGCAGCATGCATTGACCTCCCCTTCCCTGGTAAAAATCAACCCGGAACGAGAAACCTGTTCCGGGCTGAAGTCGAATGTAAATCTTATTCGTAAGCCATAGCTGCTTCTTTCAATTGCTTATAGGCTTCTTCTGGTGTAATCTTGCCGAAGCTCAGCTGATCATGGACCAGAGGGAAGTCTTTATCGATATAGTTTGTCCAGCCCCCTGGACCAGCTGTCCAGGTTTGGCCGTCTTTCTCAGTAGCGCGGAGCAGCTCCATGCCTACTTTATCCACTTCGCTCATGCTGGACTCCAGCGCAGTTGCATTATCCTTGTTAACTGGCAAGCCCCGCGAGGTTTTCAGGATTTTGGAAGCTTCCGGATCATTGACGAACCAGTTGATAAACTCTACTGCCTCTGCCTTATGCTCGGAGTTCTCGGACACGGACAGGTACATCGAAGGTTTTAACCAACCCCCGGCTTCCTCAGCTCGCGGCATCGTAACGAGCGCGTAAGCGCCTGGCTTGATGCTGTCCCATGCCCCATAGTTGTTAGAGAAGCTGTAACGGAACAAGATTTTACCGGCTACCATCAAGTCCATTTGCGGATCGAACTCTTTGTCAGAGGAGTTGACGTCCGCCGGCGGCACTAACCCTTCATTGCGCAGTTCCTCAAAATGCTTGGTCCATTCCATGAAGGAAGCTTCATCGATGTTAAACTTCCCATCATCCGTAATGACCGTGCCTTTACCTTTACTATATTGATAAGCTGAGTACATGAAGTAGTTAGCTGCATAATCTTTGGTAAAATACTGACCGCTTGGCAGCTTACCTTTCAGTTCCTTCGCCAGGGTGAAGAAATCATCCCAGGTCCAGCCGTTTTCCGGATTTTTGACGCCCAGCTTGTCCAATGCAGCCTTGTCATAAATCATCCCAAACGCCACAGAACCGAGCGGAATCGCGTATTGCGTTCCATCCAGTTGACCGCCGGCCAAGAGCTTCGGATCGATCTTCGACACATCAACCCCATCCAGAGGTGCCAATTGCTTGCGACTAGACCAGTCTGGCGTCCAGCCCGGATCGAGTTGAATGATGTCCGGTGCATTTTTTGCCGCCGCTTGAGTTGACAGCTTGTCCAAATAACCGTCCATCCCAGAGTATTCCGGTTCAAAAGTGATGTTCGGATGGTTTTTCGTGTACAAATCAAGAGCTGCCAAGGTGGCTTCATGCCGTTCCTGAGCCCCCCACCACATAATCCGCAGTTTTACAGGCTCACTGCCCGCACTCGTTGCGGCATTGCCTTCTCCAGCTGCTCCAGCCGGTTTGGCTGCATTGCCGTTCGTACCGCCGCCGCAGGCAGCCAGTGCCCCAACCATGGTTACCGCTACCAGCGTCGTCAGTAAACGCTTCCATTTAAACATTGATAACCCTCCCATTTGAATCGTAAATATCTGTTTACATCTTTATAGTAACGACTTCAAACGGAAGTGAATATGAGAGCAATGCACAATTTGTTTTAAAATTGCCCGAAAATTTTGATACACCTAAGTAAGCCCTTTCCTATTAAAATAGGCTCCAATCCAACGTTTGCGATAGCCGTTCTATTAACTGGACGCCTGCGATGCTATTACCTTTGGAATTGAGTGCAGGCCCCACCACGCCAATTCCGTAACGTCCAGGCACTAGCGTCAAGATCCCGCCGGATACGCCGCTTTTTGCCGGAAGCCCTGCTTCGATGGCAAATTCTCCGGACCCGTTGTACATTCCACAAGTCACCATAAACGTTTTCACGATTTGCACATACCGTCGAGGAATCAGCGTCTTGCCCGTCAAGGGGTCCTTCCCGTCAAAGGCCAGAACCAGCGCCATCCGCGCTAAATCCTCACAGCAGACCTTAATTGCACAATGCCGGAAGTAAATGTCCAGCACTTCTTCAACGCCGCAGCCCAATACCCCTTTATCCAACAAAAAATAAGCGATCGATCGATTCAAATGCGCCGTCTTCGATTCGGAAAGATAGACTTCCCTATCGTATTCGAGGTTGGGGTTGCCGGCCAATTCGCGAAAGAATGACAAGATCCGCGCCGATTTCGCCTCCGCATTTTCCCCTTTGATCATGGAAGACACCACGATAGCGCCAGCATTAATTAGCGGATTAAAGGGAATCGCCGGCTGCATCAACTCCAGCTTCATGATGGAGTTAAAGTGATCACCGGTTGGTTCCATGCCGACCTTAGAGAAAACAGCGGATTCCCCATGGTCCATGAGGGCCAGGATCAACGTGAAAACTTTCGAAATGCTCTGCATCGTAAAACTGTCCTGAGCTTCCCCCGCAGAGATCGATCGCCCCTGAGCATCCAGAATATGAATCCCAAGCAAATCTGGCTTCGCCTTGGACAGCTCCGGAATGTACTCCGCAACCTTGCCTGCAGCGCTTGTCTCTCGGCATTCTTCCACCCACTCCTGAAGGTGGAGCTTCAGTTGATCCCATTCACTCACAGCCATGGTGAACCCTCCTGCACGTTCTCTCATATGAATCGCAACTGGATTTCCAGGATCCAACTTTACTGCGGATTGTTTAAGCGTTCTTTCGCCAAGCGAATCATTTCCTTGACCATCGCTCCGCCGATTACACCGCCAACCTTGCCGGCCTTCGCGGTCGTTAAATCACCGTTATCCCCTTCGCGCAGCGGAACGCCTAACGATTGGGCCACTTCATATTTCACATCATCCGGCCGCTCTGGAGGGGCATTGTATCCCTCACGCATCATGACTTCCGCCTTAAACCGGGCCAGGCGCAGTGCCGGGTCCGTCTCTTGACCACCATTCCCGTTATTCCCTTTTGGTTGTACCATGGATATCCCTCGCTTTCAAGTGAGTATTCTCCAATAAGATTCCCCATCAGCGGTGAGATATGTCATAGTCGGTGGTTGTGATAAAAAAGATAATTTTAGCCGATAATCATATCTTAAAAAAACGTTATCTCTAAGGAAGGCGCAGATATGAATTTGGACCAGTATCGTCCGATGATCGAAAAACCATTACGAGCATGTTTAAAACCTACGCAGGAGATCGCTGTCATCCTGCTCTCTGCCGTACTCGTAGCTGCAGGGCTCAATTTGTTCCTGATTCCGCATAGACTGCTGTCTGGGGGCGTCACAGGCCTTGCATCCATCATCGTGTATTTGACGGGATGGAATATATCACTTGTCTACTTTCTACTGAATGTCCCCTTAATCCTATGGGGCTGGAAAGCTGTTGGACGTCGTTATATCGTGCTTAGCTGTATCTCTGTCGTCAGCACCACCTGGTTTATCTCTATCATCCCCGAGGTGCAAGTCACCCGAGATCCAATTCTGGCCGCCGTATTCGGCGGAATCATCTCTGCAGCAGGCATCGGATTTTCGCTGCGGGTCGGAGGCTCGACCGGCGGGTTCGATATTCTTGGATCCATCGTCACACGAAAAAAGGACGTCCCCATGGGGAACATCCTCTTTCTGCTTAACGGGCTTGTTATTTTAGTGCTTGGCTTTTTTCAAAGCTGGGATCTCGCCCTGTATTCAATGTTATCGACCTTTGTCAAAGGGAAAGTCGTTGATATGATTCACGTCGGTCATATCAAAGTGACCTGCTTCATCATTACGAAGCGTAAAGATGAAATGCTCTGCCAACTGCGCAAGCTGCATCATGGTATTACCTGCCTCAGTTCTGAGGGCGGATATCACGAAGAGAAAAACTATACCCTGATGACCGTGACAACTAGATACGAGCTCGCTGCCGTCCGTAAAGCGGTCGTGAGTACAGACCCGCACGCGTTCATGAATGTAGTCGAATCCACAGAGATTGTTGGACGTTTTTCAAGGCCGGTTCAATAGTGACTACTTTTCAATCTCATAAAATTTGTACAAGTCGTCCAGCATCAAGTTGGCTGCTTTGATCCCGCCAGCGGTATTCCAGATGGCGTCGTCCACTTTGTAGGCTTTGCCGTTCTTGACGGCGCTCAGATTGTTCCATAACGGATCGTTAGTCCAATCCTTCTCGGTTTGGCTGGCATTGCCGTTGCCGGTTTCGTACGTGAAGTAGAAAATTCGATCGGCGTCTACTTCAGGCAGCCGTTCCTTGGTGATTTCATCAACAAACGTATCCTTCGCATTTAGAGTCATGGCATTTCGGGCAATACCCAGCTGTTCAAAAATAATCCCCGAGAACGTATTCGTGTGGTACACGCGGGTCTTCCCGTCCATAAAGCGAACGACGGATACCGTTTCGTCCAACTTGTCTCCGGCTTTAGCTTTAAAATCAGCAATTCGTGCGTCGAAGTCAGCCAGCAACTCATCCCCTTTATCGGTTAGTCCCAAGGCTTCGGCGTACAATTTAAAGTTGTTCATCCAGTTGCCGCGCAAGTCCTCGGACATCACGGTAGGGGCAATCGCCTGCAGTTGCTCATATACTTTCTCCTGACGCATCTTGTTCCCGATAATTAAATCAGGCTTCAGGCCAGCGATCAGCTCAAGGTTCGGCTGGCTTTCCTCACCAACTACCGTTACGCCCTCCATCTCGTCCTGAATATGTGGATACCACGGATCCCCGAGCCAGGAGCGCACGGCTCCGACTGGCTTTATTCCCAGTGCTAATAGCGCTTCCGTACCTTCGTTTGTCAAGACCACAACTTTTTGCGGGGTACCTGTAATTTCCGTTTCCCCCATCGCATGCTTCACAACCCGTTTGCCATCTGTCGCGGCGTTCGTGCTGTTGTCTGCCGTCTGGTTCTCGGTTGCCGAGCTTCCGTTGGTATCGGTATTGTTGGACGATCCTTGCGTATTGCTATTCCCACATCCCGCAACAACGAGTGCCAGCGCCATAACCGCGAAAGCCCATAAGACTAAGCGCCTGCGATTTGTTTTTTGGGTATGAGTATGGTTCATAATCCTTCTCCCCTTTTGCCATTTTAATGTCCTCTTTGAGTGATAATGATTATCATCTTCATGAATATAGGACATCCCCCTTTAGTTTGTCAATACAATTACAATTAAGAATGATTATCAGCCTCATTGACAGACTCTTCCCTATCTTCTAAGATTTAAAGGTCATTATTATTTTGATCTAGAAAGTGGGTAATCTAGTCCGATGAAAGGTTTAGGCTTGTTGATTTGCACGCTGGTATTAGCCGCAGCCGTCGTATGCAGTATTAGCTTTGGCGTGACGGACATCCCATTTTCTACCGTCTGGGAATCCTTTGTCCATCCGAACGGAAGCAATGAACACCTGCTCATTCAGACGGCCCGTGTACCGCGCGCTTTGATCGCTGCCTCCGTCGGGGCCTGCCTCGCCGTTGCGGGCGCATTGATGCAAGTCATCACCCGCAACCCCATCGCTTCGCCCAGCACGTTGGGCGTAAATTCCGGGGCCGCTTTCTTTATTATCCTGGCCTCGGGATGGCTTGGCTTATCGGGGATTCAAGCCTTAACTTGGGTCGCCTTAATCGGAGCTGCGCTTAGTGGAGCAGTGGTATTTCTTCTCGGCAGCCTAGGACGAGACGGCATGACGCCGATCAAGATCACGTTGGCAGGGGCTTCGATGGCAGCGTTTTTTTACTCGTTGACTCAAGGGCTTATGCTCTCCGACGGGAAGATGTTCGATCAAGTGCTCGTCTGGCTCGTAGGTTCTGTGACCGGGCGCGGGACGGAGCAGCTGCTGAACGTCCTTCCTTATATGGGAATCGGCATGGTTCTTGCTCTCTTGCTCGCTAGACAACTTAACGTATTGGCGATGGGCGAAACCGTTGCGCAAGGACTGGGCCAACGTACGGGCTTAATTAAAGCGTTAGCCGCTGCAGCCGTCATCCTGCTCGCCGGCGGCTCTGTTGCTGTTGCTGGCCCTATCGCCTTCGTTGGCATTATCATCCCGCATATCATTCGGCATTTTGTCGGCACGGATCATCGTTGGATATTACCCTATTGTGCCTTGACGGGGGCCATCCTGCTCGTATCGGCCGACATCGGCTCCAGATACATCGCCATGCCTAAGGAGATTCCGGTAGGCGTGATGACAGCGATCTTGGGCGTTCCGTTCTTCGTATACATCGCAAGAAGAGGGGTGAAGAACTGATGGCTAAATCCAACAAAGCTGCATCGCTCCACGTCCCTTCGTCGCATCGGGCCAGAAGAAGCAGAACCCTCTGGATCTGCCTGCTCCTCGCTATCCTATGTATCGTCATGATGATCATCAGCGTAGGGGTCAGCAGCCAATATCTCCCGCCGATGACCGTCTTGAAGGCCTTGTTTGGCATGGCCGAGCCGGGAGAACAAGTCATCGTCGTGAATCTCCGTCTGCCGAGAATTCTCATCGCTGTGCTGGTTGGCGCTTCTCTGGCCGTGGCCGGGGCGATCCTGCAAGGCGTAATCCGAAATCCGCTTGCTTCCCCCGATGTCGCGGGAATTACGGAAGGAGCTTCGCTCGGCGCGATTTTGTTTATTTATGTGTTTCAAGGCACGATTTCAATCCATTGGATGCCGCTGGCATCCATCCTTGGCGCTTTCTTCATTACCGCGCTCTTATATGTACTTGCTTGGAAAAAAGGAGCCTCCCCGCTGCGGATCATCCTCATCGGGATCGGGGTATCTGCCGCGATCAAGTCGTTCTCGTATATGCTGATCATCTCCGGACCGATGCAGCTGGCGAATCAGTCACTCACATTTATGACCGGCAGCATTTACGGCGTCTCCTGGGATAACGATGTGCTAACGCTGCTGCCTTGGACGACCGTGCTGCTCGTTCTCACCTGGTTGCAAGCTCGCCAAGTCAACATTCAAGCACTGGGTGACGACATCGCCACCAGCGTGGGCTCCCGCGTTCAGCTGCAGCGTTTGCTTCTGATCGTGCTCAGCGTTTCGCTGGCAGGATCTGCGGTAGCCATCGGCGGAGCCATCTCCTTTATCGGGCTGATGGCGCCGCATATGGCTCGCAGGCTGACCGGGCCGTCCTTCACCGGCGTGCTCCCGGTCAGCGCGTTGCTCGGCGCATTGATCCTGCTCGTGGCGGATCTGATTGCGCGCACGGCTTTTTTGCCGCGGGACGTGCCGGCAGGCGTGTTGACCGCTGCGATTGGTGCGCCGTTCTTTATGGTTCTGCTGTATAAGAACCGGAACCGGTTCTGATTTGCGAGCAGGCCGCTTGTTTTGCCGGCGCCCTCTGTCTTTACGGCCAACTGCAAAAGTACATTTGAAACAGCCCTAAACCCACGGTTTAGGACGATAAAATGTAAAAGCCCTAAGGCCCCCTAAATAAACTGGAGTCCTCCCCTACAAGGATTTACAATGGAAATAAGGGAGAGGATTCAGTTATGGGAAAA
>NZ_KE159653.1:24543-218643 GCF_000403375.2 Paenibacillus barengoltzii G22
GTTCCATAAATCGATGTAAACACACAAGAAAATGAGCTGGACTGCGATAACACAAAACTTGTAGGTCAGGACTCCGGATTTAGGGGGCCTAGCCGAAAGTGCAGTTAGAAACGAAGATTTCTCGTAAATCGACTCCAAATGCCGGAAAGGAACTGTACTTTTACATCTAAATCACGAAAATAGCCTGTTTCTGCAAAAATGAACTGCACTTTTGCAGTTGAAGCAGCTGACGAGAACGAACATAAGCCGGTGCCCCATGAAGGGACGCCGGCTTTATTCATACTAATGTTTACGATCCAGCCCCGCGATATCGCTTAACCCCATAATTCCATGCGGTCAGGCCAATCGCTAAGAATACGATGCCAACCAGCGGGGTGAGCCATGCCATCCGCCACATCTCCTCGCGCTCCAGGAACAATGAAGCCGGATAGACGCCAACAAAGGCAAACGGCAGGATCCAGGTCAGCAGCACTTGAATCGCCCGGTTGTAAATCGTCACTGGATAGCGCCCGTACCCCTGCACGTTGTACATCAGCGGCAAGATCCCGGTTGGCGCATCCGAATAAAACGACAAGGACGTCAACGTCGTGTAGATGCCCGTGTATATCGCTACAGCGCTAATCGTAAACAATAGCAGCACAGGAATCGTCCACCACTCGAAGCTAAGCCCCAACTGCCCGCCGCTGATCAGCATAATGATGCCCCCAATGATCGAGCCGACGAGAGCTGGCGGATCTACGTTTTCCAGGAAGATCTGGAACAGATTATACGCCGGACGCGTCATAATCCGGTCCATCTCCCCCTTCACAATGTACCGCTCACTGAAGTTCCACAGGTTGACGAAGCAGCTAAACACACCAAACGGCACCATAAAGAAACCGTAAACGAACACCACTTCGCTTTCACTCCAACCGCCCAAGCTGTTGGTGTGCATAAAGATCACAAAGATAAAGATCAGGTTGGTTGCCTGAAACAACAGATCGGAAATGACCTCCACCCAAAAGTCGGCGCGGTAGGTCATGCGGGTTTTCATGTAATTTTTCAAGTATTCGCCCATGAGGCCTAAGTAGTACATGCTTCCCTTAACCTCCTTGCACGAACAGGCGTTTCCGCGAAGCACGGTACAGCCCAATCATCGGAATGAGCAGAATCAAGAACCAGATCACCTGAATGCCAAGCACGTTCCAGATCGAAGCGCCTTGAATTCGGCCGGTAAAGACCGAACCCGGCAAATAGGTAATCGCCTGAAAAGGCAGGAACGACATGATGCCGCCCAGCCAGGCCGGGAATAAGCTGATCGGGATAATCAGGCCGGAGAACAAATCCACAACCACCCGTTTCATACGCATAAACCCTTCGTTATTTTCCACGAAAAAAGACATCAATCCCGTAATCACGTTCAGCTGCGAATTGATCAAGAAGCTGAAGAACAACATCACCAGGAACCCTGCCCAAGCGCTTAATTCAGTTGGCAATTTGACCGGAAAGAGCACCATCGCAATCGCCATGCCCGGGATCATCAGCATCATGAAGCGGAACATCCCTTCGCCAAGTCCTTGCATCATTTTGACGATCAGGTAGTTATAAGGGCGGATAAATTGAATTGCAATGCTTCCATCTCGAATATCCGTGGAGATTTCACGATCCAGATTATTAAAATAAAACGCCCGAGCCATCCAGGATACGGCCAGGTAGGTCGTCATCTGTGAAGCGGTGAAACCGCCAAGCTCGCCGCCGTCGCCGTAAATCGCCTTCCACGTAAAATAATAAACCCCGATGTTCAAGGAATAGATCAGAATGCCCGAATAATAGTTCACCCGATACGCCAGCATTGTCAAAAAACGAATGCGGATAAAATCGAGATAGGCCCCCCACTGGTTAGACATGGATGACTGCACCTTCTTTGCTCTCCACTTCCGCTTCAGAGTTCGCCGGTTTGTCCGCCGAGCCGGATTGGTAAATGCTGCGGACGATTTCGTCGGTGTTGGTTTCGATAATTTTGATATCGGTGATGTCCGCTTGGCCGACCACTTGACCCAATACCTCGGAGACACCGATATCCCGCGGAATCCAGACCTTGGCGTTCAGGTCGTTCTCAGCCGTCCAGATGACGGGAAGCGTGCCCGTCCAGCTCCGCAATTGATCGAGCTTGGTGGCTGTTCCGAACTGGAATAAGACTTCCTTGCCCGTCCCCCAGCGGTCCTTCAACTCCTCTAAGCCGCCGTCGTAAATGATCCGGCCGTCGTCGAGCATGATGACGCGGGAGCAAAGTGCCTCGATATCCTGCAAGTCATGGGTTGTCAGCAAGATCGTTGTTCCGTGGTTGCGGTTCATATCTTTAAGAAAATCGCGAATTTCCGATTTGACTACGATGTCGAGACCAATCGTCGGCTCGTCCAGGAAGACGATCGACGGGTTGTGCAGCAGCGCCGCGACCAGCTCACAGCGCATCCGTTGGCCTAGACTGAGCTTACGTACCGGACGGTTCAGCAAATCCTGCAGCTGAAGGCGCTCCACCAGCTCGTCTAGCCGTTTCTTATAATCGGCTTGCGGTACGCGATATACCTTACGCAGCAGCTCAAACGACTCGATGACGCCGATATCCCACCAAAGCTGGCTGCGCTGGCCAAAGACGACGCCAATATGCTGCACGAACTTTTCGCGCTCGGCGTATGGCACGAAGCCGCCAACCTTCAAATGTCCCGACGTCGGCACCAAAATACCAGTCAGCATTTTGATGGTGGTCGATTTTCCGGCCCCGTTTTCCCCGATATATCCGCAGATCTCTCCCTCTGGAATCTGAAACGAAATATCTTTCACGGCGGCCACCTCGTTGTATTCCCGCTTAAATAAATCAAGAAAGGCCCCTTTGAGGCCTTCGCGGTTTTTCTGCACCTTAAAAGTCTTGCGCAAATCGCGCACTTCAATGGCAGCCATGATGTATCCCTCGCTTTTTTGAATCAATTTATGAGTCCGCTAAAGATTATATAGTAACTTCCAACAAAGCACCACCCCTAAGGGATGAGGGTTTTTAGATCCATACGTCATCATTATCCCTTTGGGTCAGAGAGCAAGAAGAAACACCCACTCTCCGCAAGTCACGGAGGTTTTTGCTCCCTTAACGAAAGGGATAATCCTATAAAAGAAGCAGCAAAACGGTCATAGGCATCTCTACAAATTAAAGCGGTAGCCAACGCCCCAAATCGTCTCGATATATTGCGGCTGCGAAGGGTCCTGCTCAATTTTTCCCGAAGCTTGCTGATGTAGACGGTGACGGTGGCCAGATCGCCCAGCGAATCCATCCCCCAGATCTTCTCAAACAGATCATCCTTGGAAAATACCCGGTTTGGATGCAACGCCAAAAAGAGCAGCATTTGTCAATGCGCAAGCCACGGATCTGCAGCTCGTCCTTCCTTGTTCGCAGAGACCATGAGAATTGGAATATCCCTGGCTTCACGAACTTGCTTGCAGATCTCAAAACCGTCCACGCCCGGCAGCATCAGATCAAGTACAAGCAAATCGTAAGGCTCCGCAAGTGCAAGTATTGTTGTCCCCACGCCAAGCTAACTGTCCGCCGTTATTGGCAATATTCATCAGCACTCGCTTCAGCGTCAAGCCCGTCATCTCCAGCACCTCATCGATTCGTGAAGGTGGTAACTCCGGATAGCAACGTGCGGCTTGGCGAAGGTTCTGCCTTCCGGTCATATAGTCGTACGCATCCGCCGCCTCAATGACGCAGCCTACTTGGGCCATAGCCTGCTCATCGATCACCACGAGGCTGCCTTGGTTCGTTAAGCTGGATGCAGCATGCGTATGCTTAATAGCGGCTTTATACGTTTCATACCCGTTCGTTCCAGCCATAGCGGACAACCCGCTGCCGAGGAGCAGGGCCGCTCCAATCCCGAATACCGCTCCGCGCTTGATCCATTTTGAGTTCATCTTCAACTTCCTTTCCCTTTGTTTTGTCTCACCTTCCTAAGCTTAGCCCCCGGGTCTAAATTGCTTCTAAACGAAATCTAAAAAGCCGGCTCAATGTCTATGGAAAGACATCAAGCCGGCCATGAAGCCAGTAATTATAGAGATTTTAAGATATTTCGTATGACTCAAGAGTAAAGAGGAAGATCGCTGACAGATGTATTTCTTCCTCTTTAAAGGTTGTTTCGTTCTCAATCGTTCATTCTAGTTCCAGTTTGAACCGCCTTAGCGATTCGGTCGACTCGGTTCGTCCAGATCCAGCCGCTGTATCCGGCGGGCAGGCGCTTTACGTCTTCCAAAGTATCGAAGCCGCTTGAGAAATCACTGCCGTCCCCTCCGACGATAACAACGCGGGTGTTCGCTCGCTCCATACGGCTTAGAAATTTATCCGGCCAGCCCCACAGCCAAGGCGCGATTTTCTCAGGGATGTGCAGCTCGGTGTTTCGGCAAGCATCGGGGATGTACCCTGTCCAGCCGGAAGCCTCATACGAGAGCAGACATTGCTTTAACGTTGCCTTGGACATGACCCGCAGGTCCGGCAGGCGCTCCTTCAAGACCGCAATGGGCAGATCGCCGCCATAAACGGTTAACCAGTCCCGCTCCTCCTTCTTTAACGTCGACAGGTATGCCGCAAGCTGCTTCCCTTCCTCGGGGTCATCACTTTTGATGTGCAATAGCAGCGCCTTGCCGGGAAAATGCTCCACCACTTCAGGCAACGATGGCATCAGCCCAACCCCTTTGCCGCGAAACGGATACGTCTTGCCTTGATCGGCGGTATATCCGTATCCGATATCCAACATTTTCAGCTCCGCCATCGTATAGTCTTTCGTTGTGCCCTCCGCATTGGTCCGGCAATCCATCGTCCAATCATGGAACACGGCAAACTGCCCGTCCTTGGTTGGCTTCAGATCCAATTCCACCATATCAGCCCCGGCTGCAAAAGCGGCTTCCATAGATGGCAAGGTGTTCTCCAGAAATTCGTGCTCCGGTTCATATATCCGTTCGGCTGTGCACGTATCGTTCTCGATCCCCTCCATCGGGAAGGTTTGCGCCAGACCACGATGCGCCAGCAGCTTAGGTTCCCCGCCCTGAGCTGCGGTCAGATGAGGCGTATTGTTCAAGTAAACAAAAGCAATAAGGGCAAGCAATATCCATAGCGTTCTGCTTCTATATATCTTCCTGATCTTGCTCAAGCCAGTCTCCCCCGATCCTTCCTAACCTGTCCTATTCTGTCTCTAAAATATATCCGCTCCCCCGGATCGCATTGATCTGGAACGTATCGCGTCCATATTTCTTGCGAATCCGATAAATTAATGTCGTTAATTCATCGATCGTCACATCCGGTAACCCGTCAGGGCCAGGATTACGGTCATACCACACCGTCTGCTTAATCTCACGGATCGTCACCAGACGGTTCGCGTGATCATGGAGCAGTTGCAACAGCAAATATTCTTTTTCCGACATCGAAATTTTGACGCCGTTCACAATGCATTCCCGTTTCTCCCAATGGATCGTCACCGGTCCCTCGGTCGTCTCCGAATGCGTCGATTCATGTACAGGCTCAAACTCCAGCGTTTGTTCTCCAGGCGAATAAGAGAAATGCAGTACACAGGTGCCCCGCGCCAACTTCAGGATATCATTCGTTTCAAGCACATAAGGGGCATGCGGGATCATCCGGACCCCGTTCAGTTCCGTTCCATGACGGCTCCCCAGATCGTAGGCGACAGCACGGTCCCCTTCTTTCCGAATCATTAGATGTTTACGAGAAATAAAGATATTCGTAAAGGCCATATCCGGAAAACTCTCGGAAGACGTCCGACCGATTTCCGTCGTCTCTTGATCCAGGTAAATGCAGGTTCCCGGACGAAACGGGTCCCCGCGAAGAATATAAATACAGGCAAAGGTATCCATACCTAAGCTCCCTCCATTTTCTATACCATCATCATCTTATCTTAAGGGACGTCTTAAGAATATAGCAACCGCAGTGATATTATCCTCACAGCAGGCTGATTTCAACGCTCGTTTTTCAATAGTCGATTTTCTGTTATCATAGGGGGAGAACAAAAGGCGAACACCTGACGAACGGAAATTATACGAGAAAGGAATCCATGCATGAGTTTTCAGTTAACGGAGCGCGTCATTAAATTGTTATGCGGCCGAATCGCTTACGAGCGTGGAGAAGCATATTACCGGACCGGGAAAGTGGCCTTTCTCCGGTTGGACCACGGCTCCCGTGTCTATGAAGCGGCAGTGTCCGGAACCGGACACTATCATGTGTTGCTGCAAATCGATGAACACGGCGACGTGCATGCGGAATGCAACTGTCCCGCCTTCTATTCCTATAACAACTATTGCAAGCATATTGCCGCCGTCTTGCTGGGGGTTCATGACATGCTGCAAGGCGGTAAGGCGCCGGTTCGTCCGTTTCCGTCTCTGCTGCGGCAGCAGGATGACCTTCAAGATTCAGTGGACGACGATCGCAATGGATCCTACAGCCTGATCCAGCGTAAACAACCTGGGGACATCCCTTCCCGCGATATCTGGATCGCCCGTGATATGATGCGCTTGTTTGAAGAGACTGCCCCGCCGCCGCTGCGGACCGGACTAAAGTTTGATCAGCGGACGCCGCTGGAGGTGGAATTTACACTCCATCCGGTGCCGTACGGCTACCGTAAGTACTTGTTCGGTCTGGAGCTGAAGATCGGCGAGAAACGTCTGTATATCGTCAAGAACATTCGGGATTTTCTCGATAAAATCTCACGCGGCGAGCCATACAGCTTCACCAAACATTTCAACTACGACCCGGAACGTTACGCCTTTCGGCCGGAGGATGAAGCGATCCTGCAGAAGCTGGCGGAAATCCAGCGCAATGAGCAGATGTTTCACGAGAGCCTTGGAGGATATTCCCTTAAATCGAACGGGGTTTCCGATCGACTGTTGCCGGTGCCGCCTGTCTTTTGGGACGGTCTGCTGCCGCTGCTCATCCAAGCTCCGCTCGTGCAATTGGAGCAAGATGGCCGCATCTGGCCGGGGCTTGAAGTGACAGACGGGCCGCTGCCACTTAGCTTTCAACTCGGCCAAGCCGGGGACGAGAGCTATCAGTTTTCCGCCCAGGGCCTGGATGATGTTCTAGTCATGGACGTCTATGGCATCATTTTATCGGAAGGTAAGCTGATCCGCCTCTCGCCCTCGCAAACTCGCCGGCTCGCTGAATTAAAACATATGATGATTACCGCGCGAAAACCGTATATCCTCATCTCTCCGGACCAGATCGAGCCCTTCGTTGAACGGGTGCTTCCCGGGTTGACAAAGTTCGGATCTATTCATGTCGAGGAGAAGGTCGCCAGCCGCATGGTACGGACCCAGCTGAAAGCCCGGCTGTACCTCGATCGGGTTAAGGACCGCCTCCTGGCGGGCTTGGAATTCCAATACGGTGATATCGTGTTTAACCCCTTGGATGATCATGGTCCCAAGCGAGGAACGGATTTGATCTTACTGCGCGACACTGAGAAGGAACGGGAAATTATAAATCTGTTGGATTCCGGCTACATGACCCGGACCGAAAGCGCCTATTTCCTCGATGACGAAGAGGCGGAATACGAATTCCTGTATCATGTCGTTCCAGAGCTGGAGAAGCTTGTGGACATTTATGCCACCTCGGCTGTCAAGACCCGGCTTATCACCGACCTTCGACCGCCGAAAATATCCGTGGAGCTCGACGAGCGTACGGATTGGCTGGAGTTTCGCTTCAGCATGACCGGGATCGGTGAATCGGAAATCCGCGGATTGCTTCAGGCACTGGAGGAGAAGCGCAAATACTACCGGTTGCCAAACGGTGCATTAATGCCGCTTGAAAGCGAGGAGTTTCAGGAGATCGTCAAGTTCCTGAACGAATTTGGCTTGCGCCAAAGCGATATCCGCGGGCTGGAATTCCGTGTACCGGTGATCCGCGGATTGCATATCCAGGAAGACCGTGGACAAGGCCCAGTGAAGCTGGGCAAAGCGTACCGCGAGTTGCTGCATAACCTGCAGCATCCCAGCCACCTGGACTTTCCGGTGCCGCCACAGCTCTCCGATGTACTTCGCGACTACCAGGTTTACGGTTATCAGTGGCTTAAGACACTGGCCTACTATCGCTTCGGCGGCATTCTTGCCGATGATATGGGGCTTGGAAAGACGCTGCAAAGCATCGCTTATCTCATATCGGTGCTGCCGGAGATCGCCGAATCTGGACAGCCAGCGTTGATCGTCTGCCCTGCTTCCCTGGTGTACAACTGGCGGAACGAGCTGACGAAATTCGCACCAAACATTAAGGCGGTAATCGCCGACGGAAGTAAAGCTGAACGGGTGCGAACCTTGCGCGAGGCGTCGCAAGCGGATGTAGTGATCACCTCCTATCCACTGCTGCGCCGCGATATTGAGCAGTTCGCTGAACTGACGTTCCATACACTGATTTTGGACGAGGCTCAAAGCTTCAAAAATCACGCCAGCCAAACGGCCCAAGCCGTGAAGAGCTTGCAAGCCAAGTACCGGTTCGCCTTAACCGGCACTCCGGTAGAGAACTCGCTGGAAGAGTTATGGTCGATTTTTAGCGCCGTCTTTCCAGAGTTATTCCCTAGTCGCCAGGCGTTTAACGATTTGTCCCGGGAGACGGTAGCCAAACGCATCCGCCCTTTCGTCCTGCGCCGGCTGAAAACCGACGTGCTGAAGGAGCTGCCGGAAAAAATCGAGTCCCTTCAACCTTCTGAGCTGCTGCCTGAACAGAAGAAGCTGTACCTGGCCTACCTGGCCAAGCTGCAGCAGGAGACGCTTAAGCATTTGGATGACGACACGTTCGGGCAGAACCGTATTCGCATTTTGGCTGGCTTAACCCGGCTGCGCCAGCTATGCTGCCATCCGGCCTTATTCGTTGACGGCTATGACGGCGGTTCAGCGAAGTTTGACCAACTGATGGAAATGATCGAAGAATGCCAAAGCGCCGGCAAACGCGTACTGATCTTCTCCCAATTTACGGAGATGCTCGGATTGATTGGCCGAGAGCTGGGCTACCGAGGGTTGCCTTTCTTTTATCTCGATGGGAAGACGCCAGCTGCCGAACGGGTAGAGTTATGCGATCGCTTTAACGACGGGGAACGCGATTTGTTTCTCATCTCGCTGAAGGCCGGAGGCACTGGCCTGAACTTAACCGGTGCGGATACCGTCATTCTTTATGATCTATGGTGGAATCCCGCGGTCGAGCAGCAGGCGGCGGACCGGGCTTATCGGATCGGGCAGAAGAATATCGTACATGTCATTCGCATGGTTGCCCAAGGCACCGTGGAAGACAAAATGTACGAGCTGCAGCAGAAGAAAAAGCACCTCGTCGAAGAGGTGCTGAAGCCTGGACAAGAGGCCATTTCCGCGCTGACCGAGCAAGAAATTCGCGAAATCTTGATGATCTAATCTGTAACTTAAAAAAGGGATCGGAAGCGCCGAATCATTTCGGCAGTTCCGGTCCCTTCTTCATTTCACTGACCTGTCACTTCAAACTCGTAAAGGGAATACCCGTAAGGTGTCCCCCGCTCGATGCCATACATGCGGACATATCTTGCCGGCTGCGGCGAAAGCGGGATTTCATCAAGTCCTCCATCTCCGCTTGAAGTCGAATATACTTCCTGCCAATGCTCTGGCGCTCCGCTGTCCGTGGAGATTTCAATCTTGTACCGCTTGGCGTATGCCACCTCCCACCGCAGCTTGACGCCGGTGATTTGATGTACGGCACCCAGATCAACGTAAATCCATTCCGGATCGGTCCCCTCGCGACTGGCCCAGCGCGTCATCTGGTTGCCGTCTATCGCCTTGTCCGGTTCAAACCCCACGCCTTCCATTGTGCTGGATACCGCTGTTTTATTCAGGGCCAGATTCGGAGCTTCCGGTACAGTTGCCCCGCCGGGCTTCCACCAATTCCCCGATAGGAACAGCAAGTTCAGCAAATTGTAGGTATCGCTGAAGTAATCCTCTTTCTTATTCTTCATCCAGTCCCAGCCCGCATTCACCCAAGCTTGATGATTGGAATTCGCCGTTCCCGCCGAGATGAACGGAGCGACAAATACCGCTGTGGCATAATTTCCTATGGCTGTGCCGTCCAGCTTGTAGCCATTTTTGATATTTGCAGGTGCACCGCCGGTTTTCGTTTTGATCCAGCTCACCATTTTGTCGGCGAGCGCTTTCGCTCTGGTATCGCCGTATAACGCATAATCCATAACGATGCGCAGCGGTACACGGCTTGCATTATAGTAATATTGATTCGTTTCTTTGAACTCATCCAGATACCACTCTGGCGCAGGTCTTGGCGGGTTACCCACCACAAAGTCAGAGATCAGTCCGGTATTCGGAGAATATGTTGCGCTAAACTGTTGATACACGTCGTACAAATGATCTATCACATGAATCCAAGTCTCATCCCCTGTGACCTCATAAAAAGCGCGCAAATGACTGAGCATCCAGTCCGACGGCCGTGTATTCAGCGCATCCTTACCGTCCCAATCTCCAAGATTAAGCCGATTACCAGATGTAACATAGCTTGCTTTAATGCCGTCGGTAATCATTTTTTTCGCTTCTTGCAAATAGTTGATCGCCCCGCCCGAGCCCCACTGGTTGTGAGCTAAAATCAACGAATAAGCGATGTCCAAATCACCGTCGGTAGCTGACCCAAAATGGCCTTGAGCGGCTTTGCTGTCCGCTACTACCCAACCCATCAAGTTCGGATTTCCGCTGCTCTTATATGTACGTGCCGTCTTAAACAATCCGTCATAAATCGTCTTGGCGTTCGGATCATAACCTGCCATCAGCACGGTGATGATCATGCCGTAGCCCTGACCTTCGGAGGAACCAAGCGCGGTAAACCCGTCGGGATCTCCCGTAATATTGCCCTTCACATAGTAACCGCCCGGCAAAGAAGACAAATTGTTGCGAAGATAAGTCGCTTTCCAATAATCGTAATATGACGCCACAGCCTGATTCATCGCGGCTTGGGTGACGTGGCTTGGCTTGATGATTCCCGGATAGCTGATCTGCTGCGGGAACGGCTTCATTTCCCCTGCGGCGTTGGCGGGAGCAGCCGGTGCAACGGCCCCAAACGTGGTGGCTATAAAGAAACACAGCAAAACTAGACAAACCTTTTGAAGCTTCATCATCATTCCTCCTCAAAGCGAAAGTGGAAAGCCTGTCTTTCGTTAAGCGACTTCGGAGTTGCAACGAATGAAACGCAAGGATGTCCCAATTCCTATTTTATTCCAGCTTTTTATAAATATAAACTAATTTCTACAGGTCTGAAACATGAAATCACCGTGATCGGGATACCCTATGGAAGGTAATGACTACTACCGAGAGAATCACTTAAGGAGGATCAGCATGGAGCATCAAAATCAACAAGCCCGCGATGAGGCTGAGCTGCGCAACAAATTAAACGAGCAAGGGGATTCATTGGCGGAGAAGAAGAAGATCGAAAACGGCGTGGACATTGAGCCGGAAGCCGATGAATGGGTGGCCAAGCCGGTGCCGTTCACCGATACAGATTCCGCGAAATAACCTTCCTCTTTCGTTGATCATCCGCAGGGTTCCTGGATGGAGCCGCTGCGGATATTTTATTATCCATCAACGCTTCCCAGAGGACAGGATAATGAACCTTTAGCGCGAATATCATGGTACAGAGGTTGATTTGAAATCTGGGAGCGTGAAAATATGGAAGCGTTTACACAAGATTTATTAAAGGATAAGGTGATTCTGATCACCGGAGGCGGTACAGGGTTGGGACGGGCCATGGCTGGTCGGTTCTTGCAACTTGGCGCCAAGGTTGCTATCTGCGGGCGGCGTGAAGAAGTATTGGAACAAACCGCTGAAGAACTATCCTCTGCATATGGCGGTGAGGTTTTCCGGCAACGTTGTGATGTTCGCGATCCCGGACAAGTCCATAATTGCGTAGATGCCGTATGGCAACATTTCGGTCGAATCGATACTCTTGTCAACAACGCTGCCGGTAATTTTATCAGCCCGACGGAACGCTTATCGCCGAATGCTGTTAATGCGGTACTGGGTATCGTATTGCACGGCACGTTTTACATGACATTAGAGGTGGGAAAACGCTGGATTGAACAGCGGTTGCCCGGAACGATGCTGAACATTGTCACGACCTACGCTTCGACCGGATCGGGATACGTCGTGCCCTCCGCCGCTGCCAAAGCTGGCGTACTTGCGCTGACCCGCTCCCTCGCCGTCGAGTGGGCACCTCACGGGATCCGTCAGGTGGCGATCGCACCCGGACCGTTTCCGACGGAAGGCGCCTGGTCTCGCCTCTCCCCTACTCCGGAGCTGGAGGCGAAAATGCTGGGACGCGTACCGCTTGGAAGAACCGGCCGCCCCGAAGAGCTGGCGGACCTAGCCGCTTTCCTCGTCTCGGATGCCGCCGGATACATCAACGGCGAGGTGGTCACGATTGACGGTGGGGAATGGCTGCGCGGGGCCGGACAGTTTAACGACCTTGCCGAAGTGACAGAAGAACAGTGGGATCGCTTGTCCGAGTTAACGCGCAAAGGGAAATAGCTGCGCCTTAGCTCGTGCTGCTTACCTTCACTTCAGCGCGGTCTGCCGGATCATTTTTCGTGGATAACCGCTTGTTCCCCAACAAATGTGACACAACGTAAAAGATCAGGAACAATCCCATAACCCCGGCGGAATAACGGTACATCACCGCATAATTCGTGGCGGAAGCGATAGCTCCCAGAATGATTGCACCAATGGCAACACCAAAATCTGTGGTATTAAAAAACATGCTGTTCGCCATTCCGTATTGCTCCGGTGTGCTGGATCGCAGCATCCAAGCCTGCAGCGTAGGCTGGGTCGCCCCGAAGCCAAGTCCATACAGTAACGCCGAAACGATCAGCATTGGCAGCGACTGGGTGAAGGACAAAACAACCATGCTCGCAACTACCAAAAGCGCTGCAGGAATCAGGACGGCCCCAGGGCCCTTCGCATCAAAGATTCTGCCGGAGATCGGACGAATGATGACCACCGTGGCCGCATTAAACAAGAAAAATAACCCCACTTGTTCCAAGTGGATAAATTCGCCGAAGAGAGCGATAAAGCTTAACAGACCGCTGTAGGTGATCGACAATAACATATTTAGAAATGCTGGCAACAAAAATTTACGGTTAAACGACGTACGACGTTCCAGGGCCGGGGCGCCGGCTCTCGGTGTCGTTTTCTTCTCGCTTGCTTTCATCTCTTGATTATGGTTTCTTGGCAATGCTCGGGTAATTAGCAACAACGGGATCACTACCAGAACAGCCCATGCCCCCGTCAAGGTCAACGTGCCAAAACCGTACTTCTGCAGTATATTTAAACCCATCATTGGGCCGATCGACATCGCCAAGCTGCTCGACAACCCATAATACCCAATGCCTTCCCCCATTCGAGTTGGCGGAATGATCCGTGATGCCAACGTTGGCAAAATGGTGCTGCCAATCCCAAAACCAACACCGTAACCGGCCCGTAACAGCATCAATCCTCCAACCGATCCAGCCCAATGATTGAATTCAGTCATAAGTGCTGCGATGATTAAGCCAGTGAACAGCAGAACGTTAGGTGAAAACTTCCGCAGCATCGCTGCTGTGAGGAAACGAGCCAAAATTGCGGATACCGCAAAAACGCTGGTCACGAGACTGACCTCTAAATCACTGGCGGCAAGGTCATTTTTGACATAAGATGAAAGTGAAGACAACAGCATTTGCAAATTCAGAAATAACAAAAAAGCAGAGATCGTTAATGATATAAACGATCTCGTCCATAATCGGTCTGATTCCTTGTGTAAATTCATTTCTTCGCCTCTAATCTACTTAGTTGTCAACCTTTGTTTTGCGATTCTTCACCGAGCTGAAGATGGATGCGCTGGAGCAACTCCACGAGCTTCTCGTATTCCTCCGCATCCATGAGCTGCTTCACCTCTTCATTTACGCCCCGTTCGATCGGCAACGTTTCACAGATCAGTTCTCTTCCCCGCTCGGTTGCAAATACGACAAACGATCTTCGATCCCGCTCCCCCGCTTGCTTGCGAACGAGTCCTTTGCTTTCCAGCAAGTCGATAATTCGAGTAATCGTTGGCTTGTCCTTTCCGGTTCGATCCGCAATCTCTTTCTGGATCAAGCCATCTGAATTATAGATCTTATGAAGTACGGACCATTGCTCGGTGGTAATGTCATAATCCTTCAATCGATGCTGCAGTAATGCTGTGATTTTGCGGTAAGCCATCCCCATGATATATCCGATGGCCAGCTCGTGCTGAGAGTGCTCACTTCTCACCATATGTCACACCTTGCTTTAATAGTTGTCTTGACAATTATATGCCAACGAACTAATTAAGGTCAATCATCTGTCTATTTTCAGGGCGGGTAGGTGATCATCTTTCCCTTTTCCAGTGCGGACGAATACATTACCATAAAAAACATCTCGAAGGGGAACCGCGATCATGAAAACTGCTCGTCACCCGCGTCATATCACAAGCAAGCTGAAAAAAAATGAAGCGTTGATGCATAGCAAGACGCTGCGGAGCTATCTCCCTGAAACCCGCCGATTTACTAAAGAGAATTTGCATAGTATGCTGCTGAGATACCATATGGTCTACGTTAAGCCAGTGAATGGCACGTGGGGAAAAGGCGTCATGCGGGTCGAATATAAACCTTATTCCAGACACGGGATCTACCAACACCAGCTTGACAAGAAGGTGTGGGCCCATCATTCAGTGGATGAACTCTATCACTCGATTCGAAAACATAAGCTGAAAGGTCGGTATCTCGTTCAGCAAGGCATCGAGCTGCTCAAATACGATCAGCGACGCTTCGACCTGCGTGTCATGGTGCAACGTACCCCGCAGAAGGTTTGGAAGACGACCGGTATTATCGGCAGGCTGGCCCATCCGAAGAAGATCGTCACCAACTATCATAATGAAGGGAAGCTTGTGTCGGTGGAAAAGCTGCTTTCCCCCTATTTGAAAGGATCGCGGCTCAAGTCCTATACCAGCATGCTAGGGAATTTTGGGGAAGACATTGCCAATCACTTAAGGAAGAGCTTCCCCGGGTTGCGCGAAATCGGTGTTGATGTGGCGCTTGACCAGAAGATGCGGCCTTGGATTCTTGAGGTGAACACTTCGCCGGATCCGTTCATCTTCCAGAAACTGAAGGATAAGAGCATCTTCCGCACCATCATGAAATATGCTCGTGCTTATGGCAAATATAAGCGGAAATAAAATAAAAAGCGGACGAAGGCTAAGCCACAGGGCATCCTATCGTCCGTTTTGGGTTGGATAAGGTTTATGAACCAAACTGCCGATAGATTCCCATCAGCTTCTTGGCCGTTTGCTTCCATCCGAACTTCTCAACAGCGTCCTTCCGCGCTTGTCTGGACATTCGAGCGGTCAGTTCCCGATCCCGTGCCAGCTTCAGAATCCACTTCGCATGCTCTTCAGAGTTGCGGTAGGCATCGACGAGGTAACCATTCGAACCGTGTTTGACGATCTCCCCAATCCCGCCAATATTGGATGCGACGACGGGAAGACCAGATGCCATCGCTTCCACATTCACCAGACCAAACGCTTCATGCTCCTGTGACGGACACGCAAACAGATCGGCCTGCTGGAACTTGCGGTGGATGGAACGATGCGGAACTTTGCCGGTAAATGTGACAGGCACTCCCTTCGCCCTGGCTAAACGCTTGAGTTCTCTTAAATATCCGGGTTTACCGCCGCCAACTACGGTTAAGCTAACCGGCCCATATTCCTTGCGCACACGGCTAATCGCCCGGATCAGAACCGGAACCCCTTTGCGTGGAATGACCCGCCCCGCGAACAAGACGCGGAATGTTTCAGAGTGCCCTGCTCCGCTTGCCGGGCTAAACCGAGCGGTGTCTACACCAAGATGCACCTTGCGCAGTTTCCCCGCATGCCGTGGGAAGCGCGCGGCTAAATTCGCTTTCAGCGAATCGCTGTTGGCAATAATCAGGTCGGCTCGGCTCAGACTTTCGTTCACTTTGGTGGTGGGTTTCACAAACGTCAGCGAATGCAGGAACAACGTGACGGGAGTATGGGGAAACGCCGCCTTGATTTTGGCCATATAATGCGGACGATTATCGACTTGAATCAGGTCATACCGTCTCCCTTTCAAGTAATGCAAAACGGAGGCAATATACTTACTGGAGCTTCCACTGCTCACCCGGACGATCGTTAAGTTCCCCATCCGGCTGACGCTGGGCAAGTTACGGGCCTTTCTGCTGATCAGCGTAACGCGATGATTCACGGCCAATTGCTTGGCGATGGCTAGCATGCTGATCTCCACGGAGCCGTTCCCGGGAACCGGGATCTGCTCGGGCGCCACCATCAAAATATTCATAGGCTCCTCCTAACACATATGTCCTTGCGTTTATTCACCATATGCGTTAGGAGGACTTCCTGCGCAGGTATCCACCTAAACGTCAGGTCACGCGGAACGTTCCTGTTCCAAATGCGCAGATTTCACCTTGATCCAGCCGTGCATACGCCATCGTGGTCACCGATTTACGCGATATGTGAACCAGTTCAGCAGTCACAGTGATCGATCCCTTCACGGCTTTGGTGACGTAATTTAAGTTTAAGTTCGTTGTCACCACACTGGCTTCCGGTTTGGCAATCATCGCCAGCAGTCCCATTGCCGAATCGATCAACGTCGCATGAACCCCCCCGTGGACGATACCGATCAAGTTCAAGTGATGCGGCTGAATCTGAAGGCACATCACAACCCGCTGCTCATTCGCTTCAACCACTTCACAGCCGAGATAATCCACAAACGAGCCAATCGCCGCTTGATTCCACAACGCTAAACGTTGCTGCAGATCTTCTGAATCCGCTTTCATTTCAGATAACCTCCGTTCATCCCGTTCGCTGCCTTAAGGCCCAAATTCTGCTTCGGATTAAGCACACCAACGGTCACTTTTCTTTCGCTTGAGGTGGATTCTGGCGTTCCTCTTCCTCCTCCACGAGCTTACGGCGCAGCACTTTACCGGCCAACGTTTTCGGAAGACTATCCCGAAATTCGTAAACTTTCGGCACCTTATAAGCAGCGAGCTTCTCCTTGCACCAGCGTTTGATGCCCTCCTCGTCCGGTACTGCCCCTTCTTTCAGAACGATATACGCTTTGACCGTCTCGCCGCGATATCGGTCGAAGATACCAGCCACAATTGCCTCTTCCACGTCCGGATGCTCGAACAACACCTCTTCGACCTCCCGCGGATAAATGTTATATCCTCCGGCAATGATCAAATCTTTGCGCCGATCTAAAATGTAGAAGAATCCGTCTTCATCCATCCGCCCTAAATCTCCGGTGAGCAGCCACCCGTCACGCAGCGTCTTGTACGTTTCCTCCGGGCGGTTCCAGTATCCCCGCATCACTTGAGGGCCCCGTACGGCCAACTCGCCGATTTCACCAACCGGCACCTCCTCGAGCGTATCGGGCTGCACGATCATCGCATCGGTATCGGGAAATGGGATGCCGATCGATCCGGTTTTCCGCATCCCCCAGATGTTGTTGGCATGCGTGACCGGAGATGCTTCAGTTAATCCGTAGCCCTCGATCAGCTTGCCGCCGGTGATTTCCTCAAACCGGGTTTGGACCTCAAGCGGCAACGGAGCCGCACCGCTGACGCAAACATTAATCGAAGATAAATCGTACCCGGCAACGTCCTTATGATTAATGATTGCAACATACATCGTTGGTGCACCAGGAAATACCGTTGGTTTTTTGAGATGGATCATCTGCAGCACCTGATTAATTTCAAACCGAGGCATGAGCAGCAGGGTTCCACCTAAAGAAACGGATTGATTTAACAGCACCGTCATGCCAAACACATGGAAAAATGGGAGCGCCGCTAAATACTTCTCCTTCGCCGGCCTCGCCCGGTAGAACCAGAGCTGGTTTTGAATCGTATTGGCTACCAGATTCATGTGCGTCAGCATGACCCCTTTGGCAAAGCCCGTGGTCCCGCCGGTGTATTGCAATAACGCTAAATCCTGCTCGGGATCCACTTCCACATGGCAGGGCTCGGGGCTGCCGCTGGCAAGAAAGGATGGAAACGCGATTAAGCGATCATTGTAGTTTAAATGAACCAGCATGCCGTCTTTTTTGGCTTTGATCGGATACAGTAAATTTTTGGGGAAAGGTAAATAGTCCTTAATCGAGGTTGTAATGATATATTCCATGGGATGCAGCTTGGTCGCTGTTCTTACCCGCTCCACGAGCGGATCTAACGTCACGATCACGCGTGCGCCTGCATCCGTGAGCTGATGCTCCAGCTCCCTAGGCATATAAAGTGGATTCGTCATGACGGCGATCCCGCCCATGAGCAGTGTTCCGTAATAGGCGATCACCGTCTGCGGGCAATTCGGCAGCATGATGGCTACCCGGTCCCCCTTGCGAATGCCCAGCTTTCGCAGGGCATTCGCAAATTGGTACGACTGTTGCAGCAGGGTGCGGTAATTCATCTTTTTTCCCATAAACTCCAGAGCCGTAACTTCGGGGTAACGAGCAGCCGTAACTTCTAAAAAGTGGGCGAGATTTTGCTTCGGATAATCATAGGTCGGTGGTACTTCAGCAGGGTAGAACTTCAGCCAAGGTTTACTCGACATACGCCTTGCCTCCCAACCTCGCAATTTTACAGTACGTATTTCTCCGCCCGAATCACTTCGGCGGCAATTTGCCGTTTTAATGACAGCGTATTCACTGCCGAGCGCTTTGTCAATTTTTTCAGGATGGAGAGTTGTGTGCGCAGCATATCCCCTGTCTCCATATAACTTAACGTTTCCTTCGCCAAGGCTTCGATCTTGCCAAATTCTTCTTGAATAAACACCGTTGTCATGGCGATATACAGCGCGGCCTTGTCTTCACCCGCTTGTGCAATGCGCTTCTTCGTGCGAAGCAGCGCGCTTTCCATCGCATAGATGGCGATCATCATATCCGCTAAATGGCTGAGCACTTCCTGCTCCCGCTCCAGTTTGAGCTGATATTTTTGCACCGCTTGGGCGCCCGCCATCAGGAAGATCTTTTTGGCCATGGTCAGCAGATAAGCTTCCTCTTCCAACGTGCCTTCAAACGTGCGGCTTGGGATCGGCTCCATCAGTTCTGCCTGCAGCTTTTGCGCTGCCTGGAGCAGAGGAAGTTCTCCCTTCATTGCGCGTTTGACCAGCGCGCCGGGAATCAGGAGGCGGTTGATTTCATTGGTGCCTTCAAATATCCGGTTGATCCGCGAATCGCGGTAGATCCGCTCGATTCGATATTCCTGAGTAAACCCGTAGCCCCCATGAATTTGCACGCCTTCGTCCGCGACGAAATCCAGCACCTCCGAGCCAAACACCTTGTTGATGGAGCATTCCAGTTGATATTCCGCGATTTGCTTCGCCGATTGGTAGCCCACATCTGCGCTGCTGTAATCGACATCTGCTAATCCGACGTCAAACAAGCCCGCTGTGCGATAGACCATGCTTTCCAGCACGAACGTCCGCGTATTCATCTCCGCCAGCTTTTTGCCGATGAGCGGGAAGGACGAAATCTTTTGCCCGAATTGGGTACGTTCATTGGCGTATTTCGCTGCATATTCAATCGCATCCTTGGAGGAACCGAGACATCCCGCCGCCAATTTGAAGCGTCCGATATTCAGGATGTTAAAGGCGATCAAGTGGCCTTTGCCCACTTCCCACAGCAAGTTTTCAACCGGCACTTTCACGTCTTCCAGGATCAACGGGCATGTGGAGGAACCTTTAATGCCCATCTTCTTCTCCTCTGGACCGATGCTTACCCCTTCCATGCTCCGTTCAACGATAAACGTGCTGAAGTCGGTGCCGTTCACTTTGGCGTATACAATGAAAATATCCGCAAAACCCGCGTTTGTAATAAACTGTTTAGTTCCGTTGAGCACATAATGCGTCCCGTCCTCGGATAACACCGCAGTTGTCTTGGCCCCCAGCGCATCGGAGCCCGAGGAAGGTTCAGTTAGGCAATACGCCGCGAGCAGTTCCCCTGTCGCCAGCTTCGGCAAGTATTTGCGCTTCTGGGCATCGGTTCCGAAGAACACGATGGGCAGCGTCCCAATACCGACATGGGCTCCGGCGGAGAGGGCAAATGAGGAGGCTTTCGTCAGTTTTTCGCTGATTAACGTGGTGCTGACTTTGTCTAGCCCCATGCCGCCGTATGCCTCCGGCACGTCTGCGCCGAGCAGACCGACTTCACCCGCTTTCCGCAGCAGGTTGGCGGTCAGCTCATAATTCAAGTGCTCAATCTCTTCGTCCCGCGGAAGGATTTCCGTGCGAACGAATTCCTCCGTCGTCTCGCCGATCATGCGATGCTCCTCGCTAAAATCCTCCGGGGTCACCACCTGACGGTAATCGACATCGGTAATGACAAAGCTGCCGCCTACGATTTTTTCCTTCGTTTCGTTGCTCATACGATCCTCTCCTTCATTCAAATGGATTCAAGGGTGAACTTCAAAAACGCCGGCCGCGCCCATACCGCCGCCAATACACATCGACACGACCCCGTATCTGCCGCCACGACGGCGCAGTTCATGAATCAGGGATATCGACAACTTCGTCCCGGTGCAGCCGAGCGGATGTCCGAGAGCAATTGCGCCGCCATTGACGTTCACTTTGTTCTCATCCAGACCCAGCTCGCGTATCACGTGGACGCATTGCGAGGCGAACGCTTCGTTGATTTCAAACAGATCCACATCGTCCAGCGTGATCCCTGCAGCTGCCAGCGCCTTCGGAATCGCCTTGACGGGTCCTACGCCCATCAATTCCGGCTCCACGCCCGCTACCGCAAACGAACGGAACGTTGCCAACGGTTGAAGCCCTAACGCATCTGCCTTCTCCCGGCTCATGACGACGACTGCGGCTGCCCCGTCGTTCATCGGCGAGGAGTTTCCTGCCGTCACGGTTCCACCTTGCTTGAAGCTGGGTTTCAGCTTCGCTAAAGCTTCAAGGGTCGTGTCGCTGCGGACGCTTTCGTCGGTGTCGAAGACAAAACGCTTCACTTTGACCTTCCCACGCTCATCCAAGCTGCGCAGCTCTGCCTCAAACGGGACGATCTCCTCCTTGAACTTGCCTTCGGCGATCGCTTGAGCAGCTTTCTGATGGGATACATAAGCGAACCGATCTTGATCTTCTCGGGAGATGCCAAAGCGTTCGGCAACGCGTTCCGCCGTATGGCCCATCGCGATGTAGACCTCCGGCATTTCCGCAACGATCCGCGGGTTGGGCGACACCTTGAACCCGGTCATGGGCACATGGCTCATGCTTTCCACGCCGCCGGCGATCAGCACGTCGGCCTGACCTAGCATAATCCGCTCCGCAGCAAAGGCAATCGCCTGCAAACCCGAAGAGCAAAAGCGATTGATGGTGATGGCAGGCACCGTGACCGGGAACCCGGCGTAGAGCGCCATGATCCGCGCAAAATTAAGTCCCTGCTCCCCCTCCGGCATGGCACAGCCGATGATAATGTCCTCGACATCTTCTTTGTTCAGACCAGGTGCGCGCTCAATGGCGGCTTCCAGCACGATTTTACCTAAGTCATCGGCGCGGGTTTGGACCAGGCTGCCTTTCTTGGCTCTGCCCACCGCCGTCCGGGCCATGGATACAATCACAGCTTCCTTCATCTAACTTCATCCTCCCCCTCGTTTAGTTCCGCAGCGGTTTGCCTTTGCTCAGCATGTGCTGCATGCGCTGCTGCGTCTTTGGTTCGCCGCATAAGCTCAGGAATGCCTCGCGCTCTAGGTCGAGCATATATTGCTCGGTTACCAGCGTTCCGGCGGGCACGTCGCCTCCAGCAAGCACATGGGCGAGTTTGTTGGCGATCAGCAGATCGTGATCGCTGATATAACCGCCCTCATACATGCCGAGCGCGCCTAGCTGCAGTACCGCTTTGCCTTCGGAGCCGACAACGCGGAACTTCGTCTCGGGAATGGGCTCATATCCGCTTCCCGCCAGCTTTAATACGGCCTGCTTCGCTTCGTAAATCAAATGGTCGGGATTTAGCACCACCCGGTCGGTAGATTTCATGAGCCCAAGCCGTTTGGCGTCATGACCGCTGCTGGACACTGTGGCAGTCCCCACCGTTTGGAAGTAGTGGTTGATGTAGGGCTGCAAATCAGCCTCCGCCAACATCGCCTGTTGGCTGGCCCGTAGCGCCAGCTCCTTACAGCCGCCGCCCGCCGGAATCAGGCCGACGCCCACTTCAACGAGCCCGTAATACGTTTCAGCAGCGGCGATAACCTGATCTGCCGGCATACACGCTTCCACGCCGCCGCCCAGCGTCATGCGGTGCGGCGCCGCTATCACCGGCTTCTCAAACCGTTTCAGCCGGTACATCGTGTTCTGGAATAGACGAATAATGTCGTCGATTTCGTCCCATTCCTCGTCCTGCGCTTCCATCAGCAGCAGCATCAGGTTGGCGCCAACGCAGAAGTTACGTCCCTGGTTGGCAATGACCAGCCCTTCGAAGTTAGCCCGCACCTCATCCATGCTCTGCGAGATCATCTGTAAAATATCCGCCCCAATCGCGTTGTTCGGCGAATGGAACTCCAAGCATGCCACGCCGTCGCCAAGATCGATCAGGCTGGCGCCGCTGTTGCTGCGCACCACTCGATTCTGCGCCTTCAAGTCGCGAAGCGAGATCTGTTCCGGCGGCAGCTTGACTGGTGCGTAACCTCGGGCGGCGGCTTGGAAGAGGGAGCCCCCTTCTTTTTTGTAGAACGAAGTGTTGCCCTGTGCGATCCAGTCCTTCACCCAGGCCGGTACCGTCAGCCCTTCCGCCTCCATCTTCTCAACGGTACGCACTAAGCCGATGGCATCCCATGTTTCAAACGGGCCCAACTCCCAATTAAAGCCCCATTTCATCGCTTCGTCGATATCGCGGATGTTGTCCGCAATTTCCCCCAGCTTGGCAGCGGAATAGATCAGCACCTGCTTCAGCACATCCCAGGCGAGCTGCGAGTAGCGGTCTTGCGTCCCAAGCAGCGCCTTCGTTTTGGCAGCTGCCCCTTTCGCCAGCTTGGCAGCCTCCAATGAAGCGGAGTTCACCTTGCGCTGCGGTGCGTACTCCATCGTCTGCAGGTTCAAGGACAGAATTTCGCTGCCCTTCTCCCCTTTGATTTTGCGGTAAAAGCCTTGCCCGCTCTTCTCACCGAGCCAGCCCCGCGATACCATATCCTTCAGGGAAGCTGGAGCAGCAAACACCTGTTTCTCCGCTTCGTCCGAGACGTTCGCATACACGTTGTCGGCCACATGCAGGAAGGTGTCCAAGCCGACCAGATCCAAGGTGCGGAAGGTGGCGCTTTTCGGACGGCCCATGGCAGGTCCCGTCACGGCGTCCACCTCTTCAACGGTGTACCCCTTCTCGGCCATCTCGCGCAGCGTCACGAGCAGGCCATATGTGCCGATGCGGTTAGCGATAAAGTTCGGTGTATCTTTGGCCAGCACGACCGTTTTTCCCAGCTTCTGCTCGCAGAAACGGCTTAAGCTTTGAACCAACTCCGGATCGGTCGTCTGACCCGGAATGATCTCCAGCAGCTTCATATAACGCGGCGGATTAAAGAAATGGGTTCCAAGAAAAGACTTGCGGAATTCCTCGGACCGTCCTTCAACCATCGCGTTGATCGAGATCCCCGACGTATTGGAGCTGACGATGATCCCCGGCTTCCAATGGCGCTCGACCTGAGCGAGCAGTTGCTGCTTAATGGCGAGGTTTTCGACTACGACCTCGATCACCCAATCCACATCCGCAATCTGGTGCAGATGATCCTCCAAATTGCCCGGCGTGATTCGCTCCGCGAAAGCGTTGTCATATAACGGTGCGGGTTTTGTCTTGGAGAGGCCGGCGATCGCCGACATTGCTAAGCGATTGCGTACGGACGGATGGTCAAGCGTCAACCCTGCGGCCATCTCCTCGTCGCTCAATCGCTGCGGAACAATGTCAAGCAACAGGCAGGAGATGCCCGCATTCGCCAGTTGGGCAGCGATGCCGGAGCCCATGATACCGGAGCCGATAACGGCTGCTTTTCGGATCGGTTTGTTCATTTGATCTACCTCCTAGGTCCTTCAAAATTCATTGAGATCATGCGGGGACCGGATCCGCCGCCTGTTCACCAAACACAGATAACGCTAAAATCTCAGCAATGTCCCGCGCCTTCACCTGGCTTTCCACTTCCTTAAGCTTGGTGCCGTCTTCCAGCATCGTCAGGCAATACGGACAAGCGCTGCTGATCATGCTCGGACCCACCTCCAATGCCTGCTCCGTGCGGGCCAAGTTAATTCGTTTGCCGGCGGTTTCCTCCATCCACATCAGCCCGCCGCCTGCTCCGCAGCACATCCCGTTCTCTCGGGACCGGTTCATCTCCACCAGCTCCACCCCGGGCACGGCCCGCAACACCTCACGCGGCGCATCATAAATCCCGTTATACCGCCCGAGATAACAGGAATCGTGATAGGTCACTCGTTCGTTGACCTGGTGAGTCGGCTTTAATCGTCCTTCGCGGATCAACTGCTCCAGCAACTGTGTATGGTGCAGCACTTCCACTCCCTCCAAGCCAAATTCGGGATATTCGTTTTTCAATGTATTAAAGGTATGCGGGCAAGCCGTAACGATTTTACGTACGCCGTACCGTTGGAACGTTGCAATGTTTTCATGGCACAGTTGTTGGAACAAGAACTCATTTCCCATTCGGCGCGGCGTATCTCCGGAGTTGCGTTCCTCGTTGCCAAGAATGGCGAAGTTAACGCCCGCTTCGTGGAGCAGCCGGACAAACGCCCGCGTCACTTTACGGCTGCGCAGATCATAAGAACCCATCGAGCCGACGAAATACAGATACTCAAATGACGGATTATCCTTCACTGTTGGGACAGGGATGCCCTCCAGCTCGCCCGTCCAGGCTGCGCGGTCGCTGCGGCTGATGCCCCAAGGATTGCCTTGGCGCTCGATGTTTTGCATCGCCCGTTGGCCTTCTGCAGGTACGCTGCCTTGCATGAGGACCAGGTGACGGCGCAGGTCCACGATTTTGTCAACATGCTCATTCCCCACTGGGCATTGATCCTCGCAGTTCCGGCAGGTCGTGCAGGCCCAAATTTCATCTTCGGTCATGACATCCCCGATCAGCTCAAGCTCGGTGACTGCTTTACCTTGAGCGGCTGGCTGCCAAGCCGCCTTCTGCCAGTCCAGCGTCGGGCGAATGTCGGTGATGCCCGAGGCGCGCCCCCAGTCCGGTGCGGCAGATGCCACGCCTGCCGCCACCGCATGGACGCCGTCCGAGCCAAATACATTCGCCGGTACCCACGGCGATTTGCCCGTAACGGCGGCGCCCTTCTCGGTGAGATGATCGCGCAGCTTCGTGATCAGATGCATCGGCGACAACGTTTTACCGGTGCTCGCCGCCGGGCAGACGCTGGTACAGCGCCCGCATTCCACGCAGGCGTAGAAGTCGAGCATTTGCTTTTGCGTGAAATCCTCGATGCAGCCCACTCCGAAGCTTTCGGCTTCTTCGTCTTCAAGATCCAGGCTCTGCAGCTTGCCATGCGGTTCCCGGCGGCGCAGCCAGATGTTAATAGGTGCAGTGATGAGATGGAAGTGCTTCGATTGAGGGATGTATACGAGAAAAGAAAGCAAGATCAATAAGTGCAGCCACCAGAATACGTAAAATACAGCTTCTGCAACAGCTTCAGGCAACCAAGTGAATACTGCAGCAATGGCTGACGAGACCGGGGCGTACCATGAAAACTCCAGCCCCATCCATACACGTTCGAACCCTAATGACAGCAGAACGGATACCATCAACGCATAGATGAAAATTACAACGATTCCGGGTTTCCAACCCTTTTTGAGTCGCGGCAGCTTTTCAATATAACGGCGATAGGCGGCGTACCCCATCGCGATGAGGATAGCCAGTGCGGTAAACTCCTGGAACCAGCCGAACATCTCGTAAGCCGGTAACGGCAGGTGCCCGCCGCGCGATAACCCTTTGACGATCAGATCAATCGCTCCAAATTGCAACACGATAAATCCGTAAAACACAACGATGTGCATCAAACCACTTTTTCGATCCTTGAGCAGCTTCTTCTGCCCAAATACCTGTGACCAGAATTCCCCCTGGTCTCCCCCGCGCCTAGCACGGAAGTTGGTGGGTCGGCCTAGCCGCAGGTAAAGGTAACGACGGAACACAGCCTGATAGAACACATAAATGGCGTATCCCGTAACGGCAGCAAACAGCAGAGCGTTTAGCGTTAGCCAGAACGTAACCATGAGAAGGCGTCCCTCCTTCGAATATTTTCTTATGAGACAAAGAGATCGCTGGTGGTTCAAGTGCGTCAATGTGTGCGGGAAAAGTTGCTACGTACATGAAGAGAGATTTTTGAAATGCTGAGGTTCTGTGATTCAGTATTGCGATGTGTTCCTGACACGATGGAAGATGGCTCTCGTACAAGTGAACAGGGGTAAACGGTTACAACATGGAGTGAAATGAAAAATCTTAAGGAACGTCCCTTGACAACCGGTTAGTTTTTCCCCTAAGATTAAGAAAATGAATGACGGTTCATTCAGTTGTTTTAAATTTTAGCATTGAGGTGGCTCGATGACAAGTAGGAAACAGGAAAAATTTGAAATGATCCTGGATGCAGCGGAAAAAGTCATTGCAGAGAACGGGTTCCACGGCTCCCAAGTTTCTAAAATCGCCAAAGAAGCTGGAGTCGCGGACGGCACAATTTATCTTTATTTCAAAAATAAAGAAGATATCCTGATCTCCCTCTTCCAGGATCGACTGGGCAAGCTGGTTGAGCTGTTCCATCAGAACATCGCCGAGACGAGCACAGCCGAAGAAGCGTTGCGAAAGGTGTGTGAAATTCACTTCACTCATCTGGAGCAGAACGTAAATTTTGCGTACGTGACGCAAATCGAGCTGCGACAAAGCTCCCTCGAACTGCGCAAGGCGATCGGTCTGGCGGTAAAGCCCTATATCACGCTGATCGAGCATATCTTGAAGAGAGGGATCGAGGAAGGTTCGTTCCGCGACAACCTGGACACCAAGCTATCCCGTCAGCTGATCTTTGGAGCCTTAGACGAAGTCGTAACCTCTTGGCTGATCTCTGGCATGAAGTACTCCCTATCCGCTCAGGTGGAGAACACGTTGGACTTTTTCCTGCGTGCACTTAAGAAGTGAGCCGTTATTTTTGGAGCAATACCCCACCTATCCAATCTGCTCTAACGCTTGTGATCAACCTTATTCGCAGCAAAATTAGCATCTGCAACATATAACGCTTGTCACGAAGCTTATTTACTCGTTTTTGAGGCAAATCCCCCCAAAATCATGCCAATAACGTGACTGGTCAGCGTTAGAATTGAAACTCACTTCATAACAACCCCATAAGTGCGCTGGCAAGCGTTAGCATGTACTTGAGGCGAAACATTCTTGAATTTGAAAGGAGTTGGCCCGCATGCATGTCGTTGTCATCCTGAAACAAACCTTCGATACGGAGGAAAAAATCGTCCTCACTGACGGAAAGATTGTTGAGGACGGCGTTAAGTTCGTCATTAACCCTTACGACGAATATGCGGTTGAGGAAGCGCTGCGTCTGAAAGAAGCCCACGGCGGTACGGTGACGGTCGTGTCGGCAGGCCCGGAAAGAGCAGCCGAAGCACTGCGCACCGCGCTGGCGATGGGCGCGGATGAAGCGGTACGGATCGTCACGGAAACGATCGATACGGATGAATATGGCATCTCCCGCCTGCTCGCCGCCTATTTGCAAACACTAAGCTATGACCTCATTTTGGGCGGCAACTTCTCCGTCGACAACGGCGCCGGTCAAGTCGCTGTGCGGCTTGCCAAGCTGCTCTCACTTCCCCACGTCTCATCGATTACGGAGTTGACCGTAGGCGGAGATCGGGCAACTGTCGTACGGGATGCGGAAGGTGACGCAGAAACGCTGGAAGTTGCATTACCCGCAGTATTCACTGCCCAGCAAGGCTTAAACGAACCACGATATCCATCGCTCCCCGGAATTATGAAAGCGAAGAAGAAACCGTTCCGTGAACTGACCCTCTCTGATCTTGGACTCAACGAAACCGACATCGCCCCTAAAACCCAACGGCTTGGCCTCACCCTTCCGCCGGCCCGCCAAGCTGGCAAACTGCTTGCCGGTTCACCTGCCGAACAGGCAGCGGAACTCGTGCGACTGCTGCGCTCTGAAGCAAAAGTCATTTAACCCGAAGGAGGCGTTAATCATGAGCAAAACGTACGTGGTGATCGTCGAAACGAAGGATGGTAAACTTCGTCAAGTCTCTTTGGAAGCGCTTCACGTTGCAAACACGCTGCGTGGCGAAAGCGACCGTCTTACAGCGGTACTGCTGGGTCATCAGCTGGATGATGCTGCTGCCGAGCTGAGCCGCCATGTGGAGGGCCAAGTGCTCATCCTGGATCATGCCGAACTCCATGCCTATCAGCCGGAGTTGGCCTTTGAAGCAGTGCTGCAAGCCCTAGCTGTACTGCCGGAAGAACCGAGACTGATCCTGCTTGGTCATACCGCCATCGGCCGCGATCTCTCACCTCAATTGGCGGCCCAGCTAAATTGCGGGCAAATTTCTGATGTGACCTCTCTCACCAAGGACGGCGATAGGGCCGTGTTCACGCGTCCCCTTTATGCCGGGAAAGCCTTCGAGCAAAAAGAACTGACAGACGGCACGGGTATCGTGACCATTCGGCCCAACAACTTCTCCCCTGCAGCCCCTGCCGCTGCCCCAGGGACGCTCGTACCGCTGGAGTTTACTGCGCCTGCAACGCTGCACACGATCCTCAAGGATGTGGTGCGCAAGGTATCCGGCAAGGTCGATCTCACCGAAGCGAAGATCGTCGTATCCGGAGGACGCGGCGTGAAAAGCGCCGACGGCTTTAAAGTGCTGGAGGAACTCGCAGACACCCTCGGCGGCGCTGTCGGTGCTTCACGTGGCGCATGTGATGCCGGCTACTGCGACTATGCGCTGCAAATCGGCCAAACGGGGAAGGTCGTCACACCAGAGATTTACATCGCCTGCGGGATCAGCGGTGCAATTCAGCATCTGGCTGGCATGAGCCAGTCGCGAGTGATCATTGCCATTAACAAAGACCCGGAAGCACCGATTTTCAAGGTAGCTGACTATGGCATCGTCGGCGATCTATTCGAAATCGTTCCGCTGCTAACCGAGCAATTCAAAGAAGTTCTCGCTGAACGGACTTCTTGATAAACCAAATGCCCGCATCTCATGATGCAGGCATTTTCCTTGTCAGATATCAATAAAACATATTCAAGATCGAGCGCAGCACCTTTCCCATGCCGCTCGCTTGTTTCCGCTTCTTGACCAGTTGCTTGGGTTGGGTCATCCCCTCCAAGCTGTATGGGGTGCCCGGTCTTCTCAACGACTGATGGAACTCTTTAATCTCCCGCTCTCTTACATAAAAATCTAGATAATTCATGGGATAACCTCCTTGCTTCCAGGGTGGCCATGACCGACCCTTTTGTTATTTCCATTATCTTCTTCAAAAGCAGGAAGAAAAAGAGTATACTATTTCAAAGTCATTTCCCCTTTTGCCGTTTGCAAGGAGGACGGGGGGGTATGGAGGTGTGTATGGTCGTGTTAACCGCAGAACGTTATTTAGCGTTGCTGAATCATTATGCGGAGGGAATCGGCGATTCGGCAGAGCCTCGCGAAGTTGAGGTCGCGCTGGAGGATTTAACGAAGTTGTTTCACTGTACGGAGCGGAACGCTAAGCTGGTCATTCGTAAGCTGCAGGAGGAAGGTCTAATCGACTGGTCGCCGGGTCGAGGTCGCGGGCACCGCTCCCGTCTCGTGTTTCGGGTGAATCGGGAAAATTTCTTGATCGATCTGGCCCAAAGGCTGGCGGAAAAAGGGGAATACCGCTTGGCCTTCGAATTCCTTCATCAGCACGAAGGCGATATCCATGCGCGAGAGCGGTTTATTCAGTGGCTAAATGACCAGTTCGGCGCGGAACGACAGCTCGCCGCAGGCCAAAGCTGCCGTGACATCTTTCGACTGCCGGTATATAAAGCTCCGTTTACGCTGGATCCGGCCAAGCTGATTTACGACTTGGATTCCCACCTCGTTCGGCAAATCTTCGATCGGCTGGTGCAATACGACCAGACGATCGGTCAAGTGACCGGCATGATCGCCCATCACTGGGATCATGATGAGACTGGGACGGTGTGGACGTTCCATTTGCGCAAAGGTGTGCGTTTTCATCATGGAAAAGAGCTCACCTCCGAGGACGTCGTTTTCACCTTTTCTCGGCTGAGGGAAGTCTCAACCAACCGCTGGCTGGTATCCAGCATTGATCAGATCGAATCCTTGGATACGCGAACGGTTCTGTTTCGGCTGCATCAACCGAACTGGCTGCTCCCTCGCCTGTTTTGCTCCTCGTGCGCTTCGATCCTACCTGCCGATTTACTCAGTAAGGACGAGACGGCGTTTTGGCAGTTTCCAAGCGGTACCGGCCCGTTCCGACTCACGCATTGGAGCTTGAACCGGATGGAGCTTGAGGTCCATGCGGGATATTTCCTCGGACGGCCTTATTTGGACGGCGTCACCCTGGTCTTTCTGCCTGACGATATTCCGAATTCCTCCAAGTTGAGATGGGAGCAGCTGATCGTCAACGATTCACGGGTTCCCACCAAAGCCGGGGACGATTGGAATCGAATCCAGACCTTAAGACGGGGCTGCAGCCTAATTTCTTGGAATCGCAACCGACTGGGGCCGCAACAATCGCTGGCGTTTCGGCAGGCGATTAACCTGGCGATTGACCGCCCCGGGCTGATCCAAGCTACGGGCAAATCCGGTTATCCGGCACGCAGCTTTCAGCCAACCGAAGACACCATGCTGGGGGTTCATCGGCACGATCCGGCCGCCGCAAGACAACTGCTGGAGGCGCATGGTTATAATGGTGAGCCGATCCGCTTGGCAGCCCATTATCTCGATCGAGAGGAAGCTGAATGGATTAAAGTCCAATGCGAAACGATCGGAATTCCGGTTGAGATTGTGAATTATGAAAAAGGCGATATGGCAAGAACGGCTGCCCTTGAAGCCGATGCCGTCCTCTTATGCCTCGTCTTCGCTGAGGATGAAGTGTGCGAGTTGGAAAGCTTCTTGCAGGAAGATAGCTACATCCGTTTGCATATGCCGCCGGAATTAAGCCGTTGGGTGTTCAGCATGGTGGATGAAGTTTTTGCGTCCAGAAGTCCTGAGAAACGGCGGGTGTTGCTGCAGCAAATCGAATATCGCCTGCAAGATGAAGCGCAGGTCACTTTTCTGGTGCACAGCATGTTGAACACGTATGTCCACCCTTCCATTCGCGGTGTTGCGATCAACAATCTTGGCTGGATGGACTTTAAAGACATCTGGTTGACCTCTGCTTCCTCAGCAGGATGAATTGCCTAAGAAAAAAGCGTCTGGCCTTTGAGCCAAACGCTTTTTTGGATTAATTGAACACCTTCATTCGGTTGTCAATCGGCGCAAACTCTTTGTCGCCTGCCGGAGCCTCGATCTTGCCAAACGGCATTTGTGCAGTCAGCCTCCAGCTTTCCGGTACGCCCCATTCCTTCCGCACTTCCTCATCGATTAAAGGGTTGTAATGCTGGAGCGACGCGCCGACGCCTTCATCCGACAAGGCTGTCCAAACAACATATTGCAGCATGCCGTTGGATTGCTCTGACCACACCGGGAAGTTCTCAGCGTATAAGGCAAATTGCTTTTGCAGCCCTTCAATCACCGTCTGGTCCTCAAAGAACAATACGGTACCGCGGCCGCTCCGGAAGGAAGCCATCTTCTCTTCCGTTGGGCCAAAGTTGTCCGCCGGAACTATTTTGCGCAATGTTTCCTTGGTAATGTCCCAAAGCTTCTCGTGCTGCGCATTAAACAATACGACCACTCTGGCACTTTGCGAGTTAAATGAAGATGGCGAGTAAAGTACCGCGTTGCTTACAATCTCCTTTACCCGCTCTTCAGTAATGGGAATGTCCTTCCCGATGGCATAAATGCTTCGTCTCTTTTTGACGGCGTGCCAGAAATCGCCCATTCCTTCAGTTTCACTCCGTTTCTGCCTGGATTGATGTCAATGGAACCTTCCTTAATATATCCCAATCGACATCAATCCAACCGATCCTGAAGCTAGTTCCACCTACTCGCTGATGAGCTTTAACCCCATTGCAGCCCCTAAAATAAAGGCAATAAACAGCAATCGCCGCCACTCGCGAGATTCACCATAAAGCAGCATCCCCGCGATAGCACTTCCCGCCGTACCGATACCTGTCCATACCGCATAGGCCGTCCCCATGGAAATGGTTCGCATCGCCAAGGTCAGAAACAGGAAGCTAAGCAAAAAACCGCCGGCCATCCAGGCATACGCCCCTAGGCTCTTACGGGTGTTGATTTTGTTGATCCCAATCACGCCCAACACCTCGCCAAATCCAGCGAGCACCAGCAGAATCCAATCCATCGGTTACGCTCCTCCTTCCGTCTGCTTCTCCCCATCGGTCACCAGCTTCAAGCCGATGACACCAACCATTAACAGCAAAATGAGCAGCAGCTTGGCCCAACGAAACGGTTCCCCAAACAACGCCATCTCCGCAATCACCGTCCCTGCCGTACCGATCCCCGTAAATACGGCATAGACCGTGCCAATCGGAAGCCGTCGTCCGGATAAGATCAACAAATACATGCTCATCCCGATACAGATTGCCGTCCCTACCCAGCTGAGCGCATCCCCGGCATGCTTCAGGCCGATGACCCAACCGATCTCAAATAAGCCAGCAACGCCGACCAAGCCCCAATCGCGTTTCATGCGTATGCCCCTCTCCTTTATACAAAAAATAAAACCCGAAAGATATCATCTTGCGATATCTCCCGGGCTTTTGTCCCTCCGTGTCCACGGCCTATGAAGCGCCGCGCGTTCCCTCTTGGACCAGTCCGGTCGGCAGATCCGCCGCGGAACCCTAGGGAACAATTCGTTAGCTATCTTAACCGATTCCTGCTTCAGGGTCAAGAAGTATGGATCGGATAACAGTATCAAAAACTATACTATAGAACAATTTAGTACGTACTTGTAAGTTATAATCCGATTGTCTAACATGGAAATGACATAGGTTTATTCTATTAACCCCCAATCCAAAAGGAGGAGTGGTCGAGATGAACGCCCAACTATTTAGCCCATATACGATCAAACAGGTTACGTTCAAAAACCGGATCGTCATGGCTCCCATGTGTCAATATTCTGCCCACGATCAGGACGGAAAAATCCAGGATTGGCACCGAGTTCACTACGCATCCCGTGCCGTCGGCGGCGTTGGCTTGATCATTATTGAAGCGACAGCCGTTCTGCCGGAAGGACGGATTTCGTATCGAGATCTTGGCATCTGGAGCGATGAACATGTATCCGGGTTAAAGGAACTGGTTGATCTAGTGCACCGCAATGGTGCGAAAATCGGGATTCAGCTCGCCCATGCTGGGCGGAAAGCGGAGCTTGAGGAAACGATCATCGCTCCGTCGGCGATTCCGTTTCCAGACAAAAAAACGCCAAAAGCTGCTGAATCCGGGGATATTCGCAGGATTGTAGAAGGCTTCCGAGATGGGGCACGTCGCGCGAAGGAAGCCGGTTTTGACGTGATTGAGATCCATGCAGCCCATGGGTATTTGCTGAATGAATTCCTTTCGCCGGTGACCAACCATCGGGAAGATGAGTACGGCGGAAACGCCGATAACCGTTACCGGTTGCTGGGCGAAGTGATCGAGGCGGTCAATTCGGTTTGGTCCGGTCCGCTGTTTGTTCGGGTCTCGGCGAATGAATACGATCCGCAAGGTAATTCGCTGGAACAATATATCGATTATGCCCGCCGAATGAAAGCGCAGGGCGTGGATTTGATTGATTGCAGCTCTGGCGGATTGGTCCCGGCACAAATTCAAGCGTTTCCGGGCTATCAAGTGAACCTGGCGGAACAAATCCGCCGTCAAGCTGAGGTGGCCACGGGTGCGGTTGGCTTGATCACGGAGCCCTCCCATGCGGAGGAAATTCTCGGTAACGGCCGGGCAGATCTGGTGCTGTTAGGCCGTGAATTGCTGCGCAACCCTTATTGGGCGTACGAGGCGGCTAAAGCCTTAAATATAACGCTAGATCGCCCGGTTCAATACCAAAGAGCTTAATACGACCCGTGCTGCAGGCCCGTTTTCGCGATTGGCGAAGACGGGTCTTTTTCCATTCGGGCAGGAATCATCGCTCCGGTTACACCAAATAGAGTGGAGAGGATCTCACTTCAACATCGGGATGAGTTCATTTTTAATGCGTACTTGCAAGTTATCGTCCGATTGACTATTATTGTTATTGACTTATTTTTTATTATTAACTTACTTATAGTGAGTGTTTTGCATAATTCCGTTTCAGAGAAGAAGCGATAGCATATTCACTGTCGTTAAGGGGTAATTTTCGAAAATGGTATTATATGGATGAAGAAAAGGGCAGACTTGCAGAATTTTAGAACAGCTCGTTTTTTAAGCGGCAGCCCGTTTTGAATGATGAGAAACGGCGAGCGCAGATGCAAGCAGAACAATGGCATTCAAATACTGGTGAGTTGTGACTTTCTGAATGCCCCGGACATGTGCGGCGTCTGCCGTCAAATAGGTTTTCAATCGGGAGTTGCAGCGTTCTACGCTGGTTCGTTCATTGTAAAGTTCCTTCCAACGCTTTGTATCCCGATGAGGGATGCTGTATCGCCGGAGATCATCCTTCGCATTTACTTTGACGACCATTCCATAGTTTGAAGACGAGCAGGCAGCCATGCCAAGCGGACAGTCGACTTTACCCGTGGCATGCGGGCAGCGAAATTTATGCATATCGCCGTCAACTCCCCAGTATGTCATCGCATAACCCATGGAACAGCACGGTGTTCCGTTCGAGGTCATGCCAGCAGGCGGTTCCTTCTCCCCCCGAAGATTAAGGGGAATGATGGCTTGTGCCTTGACGTTGCGGGCGGCCTCATAAACTTTCATTTGGTCGTAGCCCGCATCGAGTATGAAAAATCGTGTGCTCGTCCTGGACGCTGTTTTCTCGATCAGGCCCGGCGCCATTTCTCCATCATTGACATGCGCCGGCGTTACTTCCAAGGCGATCGGCAATTCACTTTTCGTATCGACCGCCAGATGAATTTTGTAACCAAACCATGTGATTTTATTGCCGAAGGAATCAATTTTTGCGCCCCAGTTCGCATTACCCGTTTGCTCGCTTTTGCGTTTGGGCTGCTTTTTCTCGTAAGCGCGGAGAGCGGCGCTGTCTATGGCGACGTTACTGCCTTCTATGATACCTTCCTGCTGACAGCGTGTGACCAAATCCTCAAAAAGCCGTTTTGCCAAGTCCTTTCTCGTCAGTTCTGAGAAAACTCGGCTTAATGTGGATATGGAAGGAGCTTCTCGATCCAGCGGAAGACCACACTGATAACGAAACCGGAGATCCGTATCCAAACGCTTATGCAACCCTGAAAAGGTACTTATTCCTTCAAGCGGCGCAGCCAAGAGTGCTCGTAGAATACCTTGTCTGCAGTATCCCTCAGCGCCTCGGGGTGAACGGCTTCTCAGTTCCTTGGCATACGGTCTCAGATCGAGAGAACTGAAGAAGATCGGCAATCTCTCCTTGGGTTGAATTTTTAAAAGTTCTTCGAAGGAAAACAGACATTCTTGGAGAATATACAAAGTGACTTCCTCCATCCTTGAGGTTTTTGGGTTTGGTCACTTGAAAACTTCTCCAAGTTGGGGTGAAGTCCCTTTTTTATGTCCGAAAATCCTTACGGCTCAAGGCCTCAGATTACTGCAAAACGCTCATAGTAAGAGAAGGAGTGATCTAGATGAGTGCCAACCTGTTTTCCCCTTATACGATCAAACAGGTTTCGCTTAAAAACCGGATCGTCATGACCCCTATGTGCCAATATTCTTCCCACAATCAAGACGGAAAAGTCGAGGATTGGCACCGAGTTCACTACACATCCCGCGCCGTTGGTGGCGTTGGATTGATCATTGTGGAAGCTACAGCCGTCCTACCTGAAGGACGGATAACATATCGGGATCTGGGCATCTGGAGCGATGAGCATGTCTCCGGGTTGAAGGAGCTAGTTGACCTTGTGCATCGCAACGGTGCCAAAATCGGAATTCAACTTGCCCACGCCGGACGGAAAGCGGATCTCGAGGAAACGATCATCGCTCCGTCGGCGATTCCTTTTCCCGGCCAAAAAACACCAAAAGCCGCTGATGCTGAGGATATTCGGAGAGTTGTGGAAGGCTTCCGCGAAGGAGCACGCCGCGCGAAGGAAGCTGGTTTTGACGTCATTGAGATCCAGGGGGCCCATGGTTTTTTGCTGAACGAATTCCTATCGCCAGTAACCAACCATCGGGAAGATGAATACGGTGGAAACGCGGATAATCGTTACCGGATGCTAAGCGAAGTGATCGAGGCGGTCAATTCGGTTTGGTCCGGCCCGCTGTTCGTCCGGATCTCGGCGAATGAATACGATCCGCAAGGCAATTCGCTGGAACAATATATCGATTATGCCCGCCGAATGAAAGCACAGGGCGTGGATTTGATTGATTGCACCTCCGGTGGGTTGGTTCCGGCACAAATTCACGCGTACCCAGGATATCAAGTGAACCTGGCAGATCAAATCCGCCGCCAAGCGGATATCGCCACCGGTGCAGTTGGTATGATCACCGATCCCTCCCATGCGGAAGAAATACTTTGCAACGGGCGGGCTGATCTTGTGTTCTTAGGCCGCGAGCTGCTGCGCCACCCATATTGGGCATATGATGCTGCTAAAGCTCTAAACACAACCTTAGAGCGCCCGGTTCAATACCAAAGAGCCTAAAACGGACATGTGTTGCAGACCCGTTTTCGCGATTGGCGGAGACGGGTCTTTTTGCTTAGTTCAGTGCTCTTCTCACTTCTTGGTACAGTCGGGTTTGGTGATGACGCATCACCTGACTTGGTTTTCCTGCAGCAGCGTTTTATAATTTGAAGAGTGAATTTGTCCACGGACTAAGGAGTTGTTCTTATCGATGCTAAATCGTTCACATTCCAAAATTCTGATCATGACGGCGGTGGAAGCCGAACAGCAAGCCGTCCTGCGCGGACTCGATGGCTATGAAGGCGCTGATGTGCAGCTGGCTGGTGTTGGTCCGGCATCAGCGGCTGCAGCGACAGCTACCGCGCTGGCACGTGCTGGCCAAATTGCCGACGGCCCGTACAGCCTCGTCCTCAGCGCCGGCATTGGCGGCGGATTCGCCGAGGTCGCCGGCGTGGGCTCGCTGGTCGTTGCGAGCGAAATCATCGCCGCCGACCTCGGTGCGGAGACGCCGGACGGCTTCGCCGGCGTGGACGAGCTGGGCTTCGGCTCGCCGCGGATCGCCGTAGCGGACGAGCTGGCGGCTCGCTGGGCAGCGGCGCTGCGGGAGGCCGGGCTGCCGGTCCACCACGGCCCGATCCTGACGTTATCCACCGTCACCGGGACGACGGAAACGGCACAACGGCTTGCCCAGCGTTATCCCGGCGCCGGCGCCGAAGCGATGGAAGGCTTTGGCGTGGCTGAAGCCGCCCGCCAGTTCGGCGTTCCCGTGCTGGAACTGCGCGCCATCTCGAACGCTGTAGGTCCAAGGCAACGGGAACTTTGGAAAATCAGCGATGCTCTGCAGGCTTTAGAGCAAGCTTGCGCTAAACTACCGGAGGTGTTGCAATCATGAAAATCGCTTTTTCGCCTTGTCCTAACGATACTTTTGTGTTCCACGCGTGGGTTCACGGCTTAATCCCGGGCGCTCCGGAGCTGGATGTCTCCTATGCGGATATTGATATTACGAACGGTTGGGCGGCTTCCGGCACCGGACCTGAGGTGCTGAAAATTTCCTACGCCGCGCTCCCTTGGGTGCTGGACGAATACGCACTGCTCCCGTGCGGCGGAGCGCTGGGCCGAGGCTGCGGACCGCTTGTATTAACGGCGAAGGCATCCTCGCCTTCCGACCTGTCGGGCCGCCGCGTAGCGGTGCCAAGCGAACGTTCCACCGCTTACCTGCTGTTTCGGCTCTGGGCGGCAAAGCATGTGCCCGGCGGTGTCGGCGAGATCGTCGTCATGCCGTTTGACGAGATCATGCCGGCCGTTCAACGCGGCGAACTGGATGCAGGCTTGGTGATTCATGAAGCGCGTTTTACTTATCAAAATTATGGACTTCATCTGCTTCAAGACTTGGGTAACTGGTGGGAATCTGACACGGGCTTGCCAATTCCCCTCGGCGCCATCATCGCTCGCCGGTCGCTGGATCTAGCCTCGATAGCCCGCTGGACACGGGAATCTGTGGAATATGCTTGGGCGCATCCAGACGCTTCGGCGGAGTATGTGATGAGCCATGCGCAGGAAATGTCGCCCGAGGTGCAGAAAGCACATATCGGACTGTATGTGAACCAATATACAGCGGATTTAGGCGAGGACGGCTATGCGGCCATCCGAGGGTTACTGGACCGGGCAGCAGCCGAAGGCTTGGTGCCCAAAATCGATCCAGCCAAGCTGAATCCCAGCTGGTGAGCAATAGCAATCGATCTAACAAACAAAGAAGGAGCCGAATCTCGGCCCCTTCTTTCTTTTGATTAGTGCCTTACGCCCCTCCGCCAAACCGCTTGCGATACCCGCACTTCCGGCACAGCTCCTCTACGGCCTCGCGCCGGGAGAAGCCTTCGTATAGACGGTTCGCCCGCTCTCCTTCCACAATCTCTGAAAACGGCGTCTTGTACACATTCCCAAGATTAATGATCCCTTCCCCATCCAGACAGCAAGGAATGACCGTGCCGTCCACGAGAATTCCAGCTTGGTTGCGCAGCGCATGGCAGAAGCCTTTGCCATCGTCCTCCGGAGCGCGCAAGTCCGGCCAATCAAATTCGTAATCTTGGTTCAAGTAGATCCGCTCGGCTAATTTAACCCCGCTTCCCGGTGTGACCTTCTCCTCAATCCGGTAATCTAGGTTGAATTCCTCCTCAATGATGGCAAGCGTCTCCCGGTTCCGCATCCGTTGCAGGTTCGTCTCATTATCCTGCGTCAAATTCCACAGCCGGAACGAAACGATCAAATCGGACGCGGCTACCGCCTCTCGCACGAAGGACAATACGTTTCGCAAATACCCCTCCCGGTCAGTTGAACCTTCATGTCCATCAAAGCTGTGCAGCGAAAAATTCATCTGCCGCAGCGCCGGCTTGCCAAGCAGCTTATGCCGCACTTTGGGGAGCAGCGTGCCGTTCGTAGTGATGTTGACCTTAAACCCTTTTTCGTGACTGATGTCGAGCAACTGATCGATCTTGGGGTGCAGCAGCGGCTCGCCTTTAACATGGAAATAAATATAGTCCGTATGCGGCTTGATGTCGTCCAGAATTTTGCGAAAATCCTCCACCTTGATAAACTGCGCCTGGCGATGGGTAGGCGGACAGAAGCTGCAAGCCAGGTTGCAGATGCTGGTCGTTTCGATATAGAACTTTTTAAATTTTTTCATGGTGACCTACTTCGTTTAAATTTTAGTTACTGTCTTATTCTATCAATGAATGGCGGTTAGTAAAAGATCATATGATCTTTGTCCACTTTATAGTAATCCAGTCGGTCTTGCAAAGTCCCAGTGTGGAATTCGAACATATGGCCGTCCGGGTCCAGAAAATAAATTGACTTTTGGTCGCGCGCATCTCTTTCACGCCCCGGCAGTACTTCGACGTTGAATTCCCGAAGCCGATTCTGAAAAGCCTCGAAATCCCCCTCATCGATCGAAAAAGCGATATGCGTATATGTACGGTGCTGCCTGTCCCTCGGAAGGTCTTCCTGATTTAAGGCGATCCACAGCCCGTTCAAGTCGAAGTAGGCGAGTTTGCGCCCTTTCACCAGGGGACTGGCGCCAAAGACCTGCTCATAAAACGCCATGGATCGATCCAAATCAGATACGGAGAAACAGAAATGATTAATGCCATTAATCTTCATGCAAATCCTCCTATTCTCTCAAACAGAACGTGACAAGGCCTGGTGCCCTGCCACGACGATCAATCTTCATCTTGCTTCGTTTTCCTAGTTTAGGATGTAGCTTTGGCGGTGATTCGCACGTTTTCCACAATAATCGGCGTGCCTGCCCCTATCATATCCTGCCCCAGCACCAACGTCAAAGACTCCGGCTCCAGTACAAACAATCGGCCTTCCTGCGGCATGCCGTTGATAAATAAATTGGTGTACGCCCCGTCACCAATCCCGGCAAAAACTACAGGCGTATTCCCTGCGTCATCCGTAAATTGATTGGCAGGGATGTGAACGGTCCCGGTCATATCAGCAGGGGCCGCATAAAAGTAACGGAATACGGCTGGGGTTACGAGAATTTCGACTGCAGGCGGTCCTGGCGGTCCCATTGGCCCGACTGCTCCTGACTCACCTTGGGGTCCCGGCGGCCCCATCGGCCCTCCGCTCCCTGGCATGCCCTGCGGCCCCGCCGGCCCGGGAACTCCCCTTATATCGGCCGGGTCTCCCTCTTCTCTCTCACGTATCCACCGCTCATACTGCCACAATGCACGACGGTATTCCCGCATCAGACTCACTGCTTGCAGATAACGATCCCGCAGTGAAGACACGGTCCGTTTCCGGCGTCGACGACGCGAGCTTGCCGAGCAGTGCTTCACCTTATGCACTTGTTGCCACCGTTTGTTCATACGCTTTGTCTTTTTGCAAGCAGCTTTTACCGCTCCCATGCACCGCTTCCCCCTGGCCAGATGGTTCTTCAAGCCTTACTTCCCTATCCTATGAATAACCCGCCTTGGATGCTTGGGCAAATGGCTTCACGTCGTTCCAAAAATCCATATTCAACGGGGGCTGTCTGCCCTATCACTTAACGAAGTTGCATCATTATATATGATATATCGGACACCTTCGATACCATCAAAGATGAGGAGGTAATGTTAGATGCCTGTAATAAAACCCGTATTTACGGCAGTAGCATCCGCTCCAGTCGCCTCTGGGGGTGAAGTTACTACTGTAATTACACCAACGGTCTCCCGTTACTTCGCCACGTTAACAGCCGACATGATCGGTGCTACTGAAACGACCATTCCCGCCGACAGCTTCGTTGACGATGCCGACGCACCGATTACGGATCTGCCTGAGCTCACCACCACTGATTATCTCAACGTTTACATTAACGGCGTACTTCAACAAGCTTCGTTATCCACGCTGACCACGGCCAGCCTCGTGCTCGACACCGTGGACTTGACCCCGGGGATTCCCGTTATGATTGAAGTGGGCAGCTTCAGCAACGTCGTTTCCACGATCACGACCCCGCCAACGATATCGGCGCCTACGATTACGATTATCACGTAATCCATATTGACGAGCTGTCGCCTCATGGCATAAAATATTGCCAATGATAACGCAATAAGGCGATGGAGTTCGCCTGAACCGCTCATTTGGAGCTGATGACTCCTACCAGATTCTCTGGTAGGAGTCTGTCTATTTTTCAGGAGGTCGAGCATATTGAATATCCTTGCATTGATTGTTGGGGGCTTCCTCGGTACTCTGCTCCGTTATGGTCTGTCCCTTTGGATTCCAAATATCGGAGCTTTCCCACTATCGATCCTGCTCATCAACTGGGCCGGTTGCCTATTTCTCGGCTGGTTGTTTACCGTCGCAGCTTTGCGCAAAATCCATCCCAGTCTACGCATCGGGGCTGGCACAGGATTTGCCGGTGCATTTACGACGTTCTCCACCTTTACGGTCCAGACCGTTGATGCGGTACATACCGGGCAGCTGGTCGCGGCACTAGCCTATCTGTTCGTCAGCTTACTCGGCGGTCTTCTCATGGCTTGGATTGGAGTCCGCTTAGGTCAAAAGCAACAAGCTCCTAGGGCTGGTGATTCCGCATGATCGGTATCGTAGGACTTGGCGGCATTCTCGGCACATTGCTTCGTTACTATTTAGGCCAATGGATCTCTACCCAAACCACCTCTCGCGGTTCGCAATTCCCTTGGGGAACCTGGGTGATCAATCTCAGCGGCAGCCTCCTGCTTGGCATCCTAGCCGGACTCCACACACGGCAGGCCATCCCTGACTGGAGTTGGTTGATGATAGGCACGGGATTTTGTGGGGCCTACACAACATTCTCCACTTTTGGATATGAAACAATCACCCTCATCAACAAGGGGCAAAAACAAAAAGCTATCGTGTATGTGCTCACCTCGGCTTTACTCGGTGTGACTTTCGCTTGGTTCGGCAGCTGGCTTGCCTCATACTAGCGATACCGCTCATTCCAAAGGCATCAGCCCGTATAACGATCAAGCGTCTCGGCTCCGGCATATAATGCAGCAAATCCGCAAACTTGCGAGAAAAGGTGATTCCAATTGGCCAGTTTTCGTAGAGCTTATTTGCTGAAACAACGCATTGCCGGGAAGATGCTCAGGTTGAACGGAGTTCATGGTGTAGGTGTCGGTTTGCGGGACCCCAAACACCCAAAACGAGGCGCAGCCATTATTGTATATGCCGATACTCTGTCCAAAGCCGCTGCTGCCAAAAAAAACAAGTCCCCCCGCACCACAGCATTACCTCGTTATCTCAAACCTCGGGCTGGCGTGCCGTTTCGAATCGTTCGTTCCCCCAGGTTCTGTAAACGTTCCGGTAACGATCCCAGCATCAGGTTCACTCGCCGAATTCGCCCGGTCGTGGCCGGCTACAGCGTGGGCACTTCGGACTCCTCCGGCACAGCTGGTTTGATCGTCAGCGATGCTTCCGGATGTGAACGTCTAATCCTTAGTAACAACCACGTTCTCGTTAATAATAATACCCGGCGTTTCTCAGCCACGGTGCAGCCGGGAGGCGCCGATGGAGGTACCGTTGCCAAGGACCGCATCGGTCAGCTGGACCGTTTCGTTAAGCTGAGCCGCAAACGGGCGAATTATTTAGACGCGGCCACCGCCAAACCTTTGCGACGCTCTTTGCTGAAACCAGCCTATGCCGTCTTTGGCATCGTCCCCGGGCATGTGCGCTCCTATAAAGTTGGCGATCGTCTCAAGAAGGTAGGACGGACGACCGGTGTGGTGACAGGTACGGTGGAATCGATCCATACCGATGTTCAGGTCGACTACGGGGATTACGGCAATTTGGGGACGATTACCTTCAAGAACCAAAGCGTAATCCGCGGCAAGCGCCCCGTCTCCCTGGAAGGCGATTCCGGCTCCGTGTGGCTGACGAGCAAAGGCAATCTTGCCGCTGCAGTCAACTTTGCGGGATCGGAAAACGGAATGTTGTCTATCTCCTATCCCATTGAATGGTTTATGCAGGTGTTTGGCACGAGGGTAGCGAAGCCTGCGTCGGGGCGACTGCTGCGAGCCCAACGGGGGAAGAGCAATAAATTTATATGCATTCGGCCATTACCGGCAAAACTAGTCAAATCCCTTCGACCGATTACGGCATCTCCTCGACCACTCCGTCGGCGTGCTACAGCAAAAAAAGCTCCCTAAGGGTATCCTTAGGGAGCTTACGATGTTATTCCATAAAATCTTTCAGCCGCTTGCTGCGGCTTGGATGCCGAAGTTTGCGCAGCGCTTTGGCTTCAATCTGACGAATCCGTTCGCGCGTTACCCCAAACTCCTTGCCAACCTCTTCCAACGTCCGCGTCCGGCCGTCATCCATCCCGAAACGCAGGCGAAGGACATTTTCCTCACGCTCTGTCAGTGTATCCAATACTTCTTCCAGCTGCTCCTTTAACAACTCATAAGCTGCAGCTTCTGCCGGAGCCGGAGCATCGTGATCTTCGATGAAGTCGCCGAGATTCGAATCGTTCTCTTCGCCGATTGGCGTTTCCAACGAGACCGGCTCCTGAGCAATCTTCATGATCTCTCGCACCTTATCCGGCGTTAGATCCATCTCCTTCGCAATCTCCTCCGGAGTCGGCTCGCGTCCGATCTCCTGAAGCAGCTGCCGGGAGACACGGATCAATTTATTAATGGTTTCCACCATATGCACCGGAATTCGGATCGTCCGGGCTTGGTCTGCAATCGCACGGGTAATCGCTTGACGAATCCACCAGGTGGCGTAAGTACTGAACTTGAATCCTTTCGAATAATCGAACTTCTCCACCGCTTTGATCAAGCCCATGTTGCCCTCTTGAATCAGGTCCAGGAATACCATCCCGCGCCCAACATAACGACGGGCAATGCTGACCACCAATCTGAGATTCGCTTCAGCCAATCTGCGCTTCGCTTCCTCATCCCCGTTCTCGATGCGCTGCGCAAGCTCGATTTCCTCCTCTGCGGACAACAGAGGCACGCGCCCGATTTCCTTCAGATACATTCTGACCGGGTCATCGATTTTAATTCCTGGCGGTAACGTCAGATCGTCGGTGTAATCCAATTCATTATTCTTCAAGTCCTCTGTCATCTTCCAGACCCCCACCCTAAAAATTAAATGCGAAAACCACTTCTATATCTCTAAAGCCGTAAATCCATTTGACAAATGATTGATTTTATGCTATTATTGAGGAGATTATTGCGTGAGTGTTTTGTGATTGGCTATCCGTCATTTTACCACAGTTCATTATTTTATACAACATTTATTTTTAATTTTGTCCGCAGAGTGAGACGCTGATCCTTCGGGATCAGCGTTTTTTGGTTTGCCAATGACTCTAAATCGATCAATTAAGACAGATCTTCCCAAGCCCGTAACAATGCTCCTTGGAAAATTTCCAACGGTTGTGCCCCTGACACTGCATACTTCCCGCGCAGCACAAAGAACGGTACACCGCGAATCCCAAGTCTTCTTGCTTCATTCTCATCCTCGCGAACAGCATCGGCAAACGTATTCTGCTCCAATACTTCCCTAACGGCGGCACCATCCAAGCCCACCTCTTCCGCCAAACGAATCAATGTGTCCCAGTCCCCGATATGCAGCGAATCCGTAAAATAAGCCCGGAACAACCGCTCCGTCATCTCCTTCGCCTTGCCCTGTTCCCCAGCATAATGCGCTAAGCGATGAGCATCAAACGTATTCGTAGGAATGATCGTATCAAAGTTATACGTCAACCCTTCCGTTTGAGCCTGCTGTGCAACATTGCGGTTAGATTCCTGCGCCTGCTCCAGGCTGAGGCCGTATTTGACCGCTAACAGTTCATGAATGCTCGACTCTGTATCCTTAGGTGCCCCTGGATCCAGTTCAAAGCTGCGGTATACGAGTTCGATCTCATCTCGATGACTAAAAGATTCTAATGCCCTTTCGAGGCGACGCTTGCCAATATAACAAAACGGACAGCCAAAGTCCGACCACACTTCAATTTTCACATCAATCTCCTCCTTTTTTAGCGCAAGCTCCTTGCCGGATTAGCCCTCATTCGCTGCCAGCTCTCCGATAAGGATGAATTGTTCAATCACCATCATATGGGATTTCCTTGCGTTTATGCTGCACCTTCCCGCAAGATGTGACTTGCTTGTCTAAGGCAGCTATAATATACAAGTAAGGATATTTTTCCATAAGAGGTGATTCTATGAAAGTGACTTATTTGGGACATTCCTGCATCCTGATAGACACAGGAAAGCATCGGTTGATCATTGATCCATTCCTCACCGGAAATCCTTCGGCAGCTGTCTCAGCCGATGACATTCAAGTCAATTATGTGCTTCTGACTCATGGTCATTCCGATCATATCGCAGATGCGGAAAGCATCGCCCGGCGAAACAATGCGCCGATTCTCGCCATAGTCGAGCTGGCGGATTATTTTGCTGGCACCGGACTGCAAACGGTCGGCATGAACCTTGGCGGCTCACGTACGTTCCCGTTTGGTAAATTAAAATGGGTGCCTGCGCTGCACAGCTCGTCCGTTAATCATAACGGCGTAAATGTATATCTTGGCGTGGCCGCTGGAATCCTGCTAGATCTTGACGGAACAATCCTTTATCATGCCGGAGATACCGCCTTATTCAGCGATATGAAATTGGTTGGCTCTCGCGGCCCGGTCGATCTCGCATTCCTGCCGATTGGCGATCATTTTACCATGGGACCGGAGGATGCTCTAACCGCAGCTGAATGGATTGGCGCCAAGCACGTTGTCCCTGTGCACTACAATACGTTCGATGCCATTGCCCAGGACGGCGAACAATTTGTCGCAGATCTCGCACGGATCGGCATTACAGGTCATGCCTTGAAGCCGGGCGATTCTTTGGACAACTTCTAAATTAAACGGATGAACAGCAAAATTGTTGCACTTTGCAGCAATTTTGCTGTTTTTTTAATCCGCCAACTCCTTCCCCCGCGTCTCGGTCCCCAACCAAAACACGGCCAGTGCCCCAATTAGAATTGTCACGAAGAACATCCAGAAGATTCCTCCGATGGCGACGTGCCGGGCAACCAGCATGCCGACTAAATACGGAGCGATAATGCCGCCGACCCGTCCAAAGGAAGCGGCCAAGCCAACTCCGGTAGAACGCACCCGCGTCGGGTATAGTTCCGGGGTATACGCATACATGCCGCCCCATGCCCCCAGATTGAAGAAGGACAAGCAGATCCCGGCGGCAATCAGCATACCTTCGCTGGATGCATTACCAAACCAGGCGGCGCTGGCTGCAGTGAGCAGCAAATACAATACCAACACAAACTTACGCCCAAACTTCTCGATGAAATAGGCGGCCGTAAAATATCCCGGTAATTGCGCCAACGTCATGATCAGCACGTATTCAAAGCTTTTGACCAAGCTGAAGCCTTTCAGGACCATCACTGAAGGCAGCCACAGAAACATGCCATAATACGAAAAGACGACGGTAAACCACAAAATCCATAGCATCACCGTCGAACGGCGGTGCGGGGAATCCCAAACGGACTTAAACCGCTCCCCGAAAGAAGGGCCCCGCTCTTGTAGATGTCTCGTCTGCTGTTTAAATCGGGCCGGCTCCTGGATGGATTGGCGCAAGTACAGCGCATATAACGCGGGGATCGCACCGATGAGAAAAGCGGCCTGCCATCCATAATCCGGTATGATGAAATACGAGATCAACGCCGAAGCAATCCAACCGGCAGCCCAGAAGCTCTCCAGCAGCACGACGGATCTTCCTCGTTCCTGAACCGACACCGATTCAGATACCAGCGTGGAAGCGACCGGAAGCTCCCCGCCAAGCCCAAAGCCGGCAATAAAACGAAGCAAGCAAAGGATCGCAAAACTTGTAGCGGCAGCCGACAAACCGCTGGCGAGCGAGAAAATCAACAGCGTCCATAGAAGTATGGATTTGCGGCCAAACTTGTCCGCCATATAACCGGCAATCGCTGCGCCAAACGCCATCCCTACGGAGTTGATCGCGGTAAAGAAGCCGGTCTGCTGCGGCGTTAAGCTCCATTCTACAGCCAGAGCCGCAGCGATAAACGAAATAATCCCGACGTCCATCGCATCAAACATCCAGCTGAGCCCGGCGCTGAATAGCAGCTTCCGTCGTGCTGACGCGGGTCTTCCTGATAAAGCCTGTTCCTGAGCATTCAAACGTCTCGCCCCCTAACCAATCTTGTTCTAACTGTAGCTTATCCCGGAAAGCGGTCGATCCATGCTAAGATCTCATGCCTTCTTTCTTCTTGGACAGGATTCGGTTGCGAATCACGAATATGACGCCCAGCACAAGCAAGAATAAGACGTAGGAGAAGATCAAGTCCTGAAGATTTACCCCCGGAAACACGATCGATGCGCTTAAGATCCCAAACAGCCAGATACTTGACAGGTTCCCAACCAGGTTAGACCAGACATAAGAATGGAGCTTTAGATTCGAAATCGCCGACATAAACGAAATGAGATTGTTGGGCATAATCGGAATGGTGCGGAGAAAGATTACTGCCCATACCCCATAGCGGTCTAGCCCTTTTTGCCATTTTTCGTATTTTTGCAGCTTAGCTAACCACCGACGGTGAAACCAATCCGCGAAAAAGTATCTGCACATCAGATAAACGACCATCCCCGCCGCCGTACCAGCAATCCAGCTGGCGAATAAACCGTTCGTGATCCCCAGCAGGGAGAGATGCAGCATCACGATCGTGGCAAATGGAAAAAATCCAAAAAGCCCCTGTACAACTGCGAGCGGGATCGTAAGCAGCAGGATCGAGTATCCGCCCAACTGCGTCGTCTCCAAGAACCAGTCCGTGATTTCTTTAACCCATTCGTTCAAATGATTTGATCCCCATTCCCCAAAGCATTTTAAGCCTCAACAACCCGTTTTCCCAAAATAACGAGATCCCGTTCTACGCCATCCAAATTGGCTACCCGGGGCAAATGCGCCCAACGTTCGAAGCCGAACTTACTAAGCAGCTTTAGGCTCGGCTCGTTATGACCAAACACGAATCCAAGCAGTGTATGTACCCCAATCTCAGGACAAACTGCAAAAGCTCGGTTTAACAAGATTCCTCCGATTCCGCGAGAACGGTAGGCTTCTGTAATATAAATACTGATTTCGGCTGTTCCGTTATAGGCCGGTCGCCCGTAAAAGGACTGAAAGCTGAGCCAGGCGATGACTTTTCCCTCAGATTTCATGACCAATAGCGGCCGGAAATCAGGCGAATGCTCATCAAACCATTTCCGTCTGGCTTCAACGGTCACCGGCTCCAAATCGGCGGTAACCATGCGTCCAGCGATCGTCTCATTGTAAATCGCCACGATCGCCGGCAAGTCCTCCGGCGTGGCGTCTTCAATTGTATATTCGAAATGTTCCGTCATATGTACATGCTCACAGTCCTTACACAATTTTGTTGTACAGCTTAAGCACACTAAAATGCATGCCTTCATGATACGTTGTAAAATTGATTAACTGGCCGACGGTTTCAATCCGATAGCCAGAGGAGGTCGTGTACGGGTCGATCTTTTCTTCAAGCCGGCCGGATAGTTCTGCTTTTACCTGCAGGGGTTGATCCTCGAGCACCTTCAGAATTTCATCCAGTGCAGGACTTTCAGAGCTCCATTCCGCCGGTACAGTTCCGTTGGCGAACAGTTCTTGATATATCGCCGGCAGTTTTGGCGTTCTCCCGGTAAAGGAATAAGCGTATTTATCCAAAACCAAAGCGAGATGGCCCAAATTCCATAACATATGATTGCGAAAACCTGCTGGAATCATCGTCAATTTCTCTTCCGGTATCGTTCTTACCAGCTTCAAAGTTTGGGACCGTACAAAATCAAGCTGCCGCCAAATCATCTCTTCCATTCCCTTTCCCTCCTAGTCCATTTCATGTTTAATTTGAACGTAGTGCTCCACTGTAGGCATGGGATCATAGAATGGATGAAGCAGCGTTTTCCATTCCTCATAATCAGGAGATTGACGGAAACCTACCTCATGGGCAGATATCGATTGCCAACGCACTAGTAGAATATATTTATTTTCGGTCTCTACACACTTATGAAGCTCATGTCCTAGATAACCGGACGCCCGGCTGATAATTTTGGAAGCCTTGCGGAATTGGCTTTCGAAATCATTGATCATTCCGGGCTTCACATGCAGCTCAGCTACTTCAAGAATCATCCTCTGCATCCCCTCCGTTCAACTGATTATAGCACGGACTTAGTGCTTTATGAATCCAAATTGCGGCAATTGAGCCTTCCCCCATAGCCACGCTAACCTGTTCCGCATGAAGTCCTATATCCCCAGCCACCCACACGCCAGGGACGTTCGTCTGCTTCGTCCGTGGATTCGTCTCGATATGACGGTTCTCGGCAATGCGCACTCCCAACTGAGCAGCTAAACCGGAATGAACTTCATTGCGGCCAAACGCAATAAATCCCCGTTCTGCTGCTAAGCTCCGTCCATCCTGTAAGTTCACACTGCGGATGAAGCCTTCGGATTGCTTCACTTCGGCGATGGCCGCTTCCTCGTAGCGAATCCCCTGTTCCTCCATCCGTTTCAGGAGCGATGGGGCAACAGGTGTCTGTTCATGATTCACATAAGTTAAATCCCGGGTCCGCTGGATGAGCAGGAGTGCCATCTTGGCACCGGTGTCCCCCGCCCCCATTAATACCGTATTACGCCCTTCAATTTCGTATCCGTCACAATCCGGGCAGACGTAGACGCTTAGCCCAAGCGTAGGAACCAAACCAGGGATATCGGGAAAACGGTCCAGTACACCGGTCGCGAGCAGCAAGGTTCGACCTGAATACGTTTGGCCGGTTAATGTTTTTACCTGAAATCCCTCCTCCCGTTTCTTTGCCTCGATTACGGTATCCTGCACAAATTTCACACCATAAGACGTCGCCTGTGTTCTCCCCCGGTCGCGTAATTCTTCGCCGGAAATCCCTTCCGGAAACCCCAGCAGATTATGATATTGCCGGCATAACGTAGATCTCCCGTAACCTGTGTCTATAACGAGTACGTTGTGGACCGAGTACCGACCTAGCTGAATCGCGGCTTGTAATCCTGCAATACCGCCGCCAATGATCATACAGTCGTAGTTTGTGGTTTGAGTCATGTTGTTATCTCGCTTTCCTTAGCTATGGATTGCTGTCGTTCACTCAGTGTATAGCCACTTTCCCCTTAGGAGAAAATTAAAGCGTAAAACAAGGAGGTGAAAGATGTTGGACAAGTTTCTCGTCAAGCTACTTGGCAATGGAATTATCGTCATCGTCATGGTGATGCTCTTAAGCAACGCTTCATTCATCTCAGCACTGTTGACAGCTTTAGCGTTGTCTATTCTAGCGTATTTATTCGGGGACTACTTCATCCTTCCACGGACGAACAATGCGATTGCAACCGTGGTGGATGCGTTTCTCGTCTTTATCCTCCTGTGGGCGATTGCCGCCAACGCGGAATGGACGTTGTCCCTTAGCGAAATCCTTGCCATTACCATCGTGATGGGTGTGTTTGAATGGTTCTTGCACGCTTGGATGCTGCGAGACGGCATTCGCAGGGATAGCAGCGTACGAGTGCGTGATGCTCGATAAACAACGAAAAAAGCGCGAGTACAAGGGATTCGGAACTGACCCCATAGTGTGAGACAAATTAAAAACACCTTCAAGAGAATGCAACCATGTCGTATGATATGGGAGACAACCTTGGAGGTGTTTTTTCGTTGGCAACCCGAGTAAGCTACCCAAAAGAGATTAAGATGAAGGCTATTGAAATGAGAATGGCTGGTATCCCAGTGAAAGAAGTTATGGAGCAATTGAACATACGACATGATTCTCAAGTGAGAACATGGATGCGATGGTATCGTAACGGAGAAATACATCGGTTTGAGCAGCCTGTAGGTAAACAATATAGCTACGGCAAAGGACCGGAATATACGTCAGAATTAGAGAAAGTAAAGGCAGAGAATAGGTTTTTGAAACAGCAGCTAGATCTCCTAAAAAAGTACAACGAGATGGAAAGGGGGTATCCTCAAAGATTGTAGTGGAATGGATCAAATCGATCCAAGGAGAAGTTAGCGTGGCACAAGCCTGTGCCTGGGCGGGACTCTCTCGTGCTACCTACTATCGCTGGAAGGATAAGTATGGAAGCAGGGATGCCGATCCTGTGGTAGAGAAAATCCGCGAACTCTGTTTGCAGCATAAATTTCGTTATGGATACCGTAAAATCACCGCTCTACTTCGGAAAGAACAAGCGATTAACCATAAACGAGTGCAACGGATTATGCAGCGTGAAGAGCTGCAATGCCGTGTCAAAGTCAAGAAACGCAAACCTACAGGGCAGCCAGCCTATATAGCAGAACACTTGCTAAAACGCCAATTTGAGGCCGATCAACCTATGCAAAAACTCGTTACGGATATTACGTATTTACCGTTTGGAGGAAGAATGTTGTATCTATCAAGTATCCTAGACTTGTTTAACGGAGAAGTTGTGGCATACAGTATAGCTGACAAGCAGGACACTGCGTTCGTACTGGACACACTCCGTCAGCTGCCCAATCTACCAGGTACGATACTTCACAGCGATCAGGGGAGTGTCTACACTTCCCAGGCGTATCAGGAAGCTGTAAAGGAAAAGGGCATTACCATGAGCATGTCCCGCAAGGGAACGCCCGCTGATAATGCCCCCATCGAATCGTTTCATTCCACGCTAAAGTCTGAAACGTTCTATCTCGAAGGTTTAACGAGTACAACGACAGCAATCGTTGAACAGGTCGTTCGAGACTACATTACTTACTATAACTCAATTCGCATTCAAACAAAACTAAACAACCAGTCACCGATTGATTATCGACAACTGGCTGCTTAACTTGCAAGGTGTTTTTGATCCCTGTCTCACAAACGGGGGTCAGTTCCTTCCCCTATGCACTCGCGCTTTGTGTAGATGGATTAGTTGCAAATTAGCTGCCCAGCATGACGCGATCATCGGACAACTTGTGGCCGCTGATCCGCTCAAATTCACCTAGCAGCCGTTCGATCGTTAACTCGCGTTTGTTCGTTTCATCCACATCGAGAATAATCCGCCCGCCATCCATCATGATAAGGCGGTTCCCCAATCGGATCGCTTGCTCCATGTTGTGGGTGACCATCAACGTAGTTAGCTTCAGCTCACTAACGATCTCCTGCGTAAGCTTCGTCACCAGCTCAGCCCGGGCTGGGTCCAGTGCAGCAGTATGCTCGTCTAGAAGCAGTACCTCCGGTTCGGTAAACGTCGCCATCAACAGGCTCAGCGCCTGGCGTTCTCCGCCCGACAATGTACCGACCTTAGCGCGCAGCCGGTTCTCCAGGCCAATGCCCAGCCTGCGTAACTGCTCTTGGAACATGGAACGGCGCTTCGCGTTCACACCGAGCACAAGGCCGCGTGTCTTCCCGCGAGAGTAAGCCATTGCTAAGTTCTCCTCGATGGTCATATGCGGAGCAGTGCCGGCCATCGGGTCCTGGAACACACGGCCAATCCACTTGCTGCGGCGATGCTCCGGCAGGTGGCTGATGTCGACGCCGCCTAGGCGAACCTCGCCGGCATCCGGCTTAATGACACCGGAGATCATATTCATCAACGTCGACTTCCCTGCCCCGTTACTGCCGATCACCGTTACGAAATCCCCGGGGTTCAGGTGCAGATTAACATCAATGAGCGCGATCTTCTCATCCGGCGAACCGGGATGAAAGAGCTTCGAGACCTGGGTTAACTTCAGCATTAGAACCCACCCCCTACGCTCTTCTGACCGGCGGTTTGCGTAATTTCAGCGGCGCGCCGACGAGCAACCGCTTTTTGCTTCATGTTTCTTTGGACGGTCGGAACCACTAGTGCAATAATAACGATAACTGCCGTAATCAACTTCAAGTCGGTTTGCTCCAACCATTCAATCCGCAGCGCCAGGGCGACAACCACCCGATAGACGATGGATCCGAGTACCGCTGCCAGAGTGGCCCAAAATACCGTGCGCGCCCCGAAGATCGCCTCCCCGATAATCACCGATGCCAGCCCAATGACGATCATCCCGATCCCTGACGAAATGTCGGCGAAGCCGGACTGTTGAGCGATGAGCGCCCCGGACAAAGCCACAAGCCCGTTAGACAAACTGAGCCCGAGTATAATCGTATTGTCCGTATTGGCACCAAAACTGCGGATCATCCGTTTATTGTCACCGGTGGCCCGCAGAGCCAAGCCCAGCTCCGTCCGGAAGAACAAATCCAGCAGCAGCTTGATGGCGATCACAACGATCGGCATGAACACCAACGGCGAAACCGAGGTGAACAGCGTCGTCTCCCCAAGCAAGCCTACATTCGGTTTGCCCATGATCCGCATATTGATGGAGTACAACGCAATCATCATCAATATCCCGGAGAGCAGTCCATTAATCCGTCCTTTGGTATGAATGATGCCGGTGATCGCACCGGCGGCCAAGCCGCCCAAAAAAGCGACGATCGTAGCAATCCAGGGGGAGCTTCCCCCTGTGATCATAACCGCAGCGATCGCACCGCCGGTCGTAAAGCTACCGTCCACCGTCAGATCCGGAAAGTCGAGAATGCGGAACGTAATATATACGCCGAGCGCCATAAGCGCATACAGCAGGCCGGATTCCAGCGCCCCCAGCAGCGAGTTCAACATGGTGAGTACCTCCTCAAGAAATTAGGAGCGAGTGCTGCCTATTCGATCAAATTGTTTTCCTTATCCGTAATTTCATCCTTCATCGCATCGGTCACTTCGATCCCTTGCTCAGCCGCCGCTTTCAGGTTCATGATCAAGTCGAGCTTATCCGGCACCGTCACTTTCAGGTCACCGACGTTTTTGCCGTTCTTCAGCACTTCAACTGCCATTTGTCCCACTTGATAACCGTGGTCATAGTACTTGAACCCGACCGTTGCAAAAGCGCCCTTCTCCACCGTATCCCGGTCACTCGAGAAGAACGGAATGTCGTTATCGTTCGCGACCTGGATCACCGTGCTGACAGCTTCAACGACCATGTTATCGAGCGTAATGTACAGCGCATCTACACGCCCAACCAACGATTCGGCTGCTTGCTTCACTTCCGACGTATTCGTTACCGAGGCTTTCACCAATTTGATGCCGTGAGCTTCCAGTGCCTTCTCAGCATGGTTAGCCATAACAACGGCGTTGGGTTCCCCTTGGTTGATAACCAAACCTACGGATTTTACATCCTTAAAGTGCTCAGCAATGAAGTCCATCAGTCTCGTAATCGCTTCCGGGTTCGTATCCGAAGCCCCGGAGATGTTCCCGCCCGGATGATCCAAATTGTCCACCAATTTGGCATCCACCGGATCCGTTACCGCCGCGAACAGGATCGGCGAGTTCTTCACCTGTTGCGCTACAGCTTGTGCAGGCGGCGTAGCGATCGCGAGCACCAGATCGTATTTCTCACCGGCAATTTTTTGCGCAATGGTCATATTGTTCGTTTGATCCCCCTGCGCATTGTTGTAATCCAGGTCCAAGTTCTCTCCTTCCACAATGCCTGCGTCCTTCAAAGCATCCAGGAAGCCTTCCCGCGTTGCATCCAAGGAAGGATGCTCCACGATTTGTGAAATCGCGATTTTGTACGTTTTCTGATCGGAATCTGACGTATTCCCCGCACCCGTGGTATTTTCTGTTCCGGTTCCCCCGGCGTTCCCCCCATTTGCAGCATTCCCATTGCCGGCATTGTTACCGCAAGCAACGACGCCGACCAGCAGCAGCGACATGGCGAGAATCATCCCAAGCTTCTTCTTCATGTTTTGTTTCCCCTTTCTCTCTCATGAAATTAATGACCCTGCAGTGTTGGAGCAGTAAAGCACAATCTGTTTAACGCTTTTAATGATGAAAGGATTAAAGCGCCCGTGGACAAGGATTCGCCCAACATGGACACGAAGTATGATTTCTATATTAAATGGTGGTCAATTATACGTCAATACAGGTTATAGGACTTCTGCCTTAAGATTGATATAAAAAAGAGCCCTCCAAAGCAAAACCGAAAATCGGTCTCGCGTTGGCAGCTCCACATAAACCTGGATCTACTTTTTAGCCTCTAAAAAGATATGTCTTGCCTTGATCGCATGGGGAGTAATCTCCAGCACGCCAAAGCTGTATTTGGGTTCCCGCCGTTTGTCAGTAGGAGACCCGGGATTAAACCACAGGATGCCCCCGCTTTCCGCGAGGTAAGGCTTGTGCGAGTGACCAAACAGCACAGCGTCTACGGGTTGGCCAGCGAAGACCCGCTCTGCAATGTTCTTAGCCCCATGCCCGCCGCCTGGGAGATGACCATGCGTCAGTCCGATCCGCCTGCCGCCCAGCTCGAGAACTTTATGCCAGCCGAACTTTCGGATAATGTCATTGGGATCATTGTTTCCAGCCACACCCTCAACCGGCGCAATCGCTCTTAATTGCTCGTAAACCTCCATCGTCACCCAATCCCCCAGGTGGAGAATCATATCGCAGGTGCGGAAGGTTTGGCGAAGTTTGACAGGCAGCTCCGATCCACGGCGCGGAATATGGGTATCCGATACGACTCCGATGCGCATACGCGTTACCTCAACGGTGAAGCGGCCATGCGCACATAGGTGTGCCGACGCCCGCGGATGGCGATGGATGCCGCTTGGATATTTTCTGGGATGGCCATACCCGCGTAACCAGCATCCCCGATGTGTACGATGTCGGCGCCAGAACGTTTGGCGCTGAGGGCAATCTGCCGCACCGTAGATTCGTCCGCACCTTCCTGACTTGTGCCGATCGCCGCCAAAACCAAAGCCCCCCGCGCCTTAACTTCCGCGATAACTCGGGCTAACTCCTCCTCGCGCACGCCCGGGACGGTTCCCGGAGCTGGCAGCAGCACAACGTCCGCGCCAGCTTCAGCGAACCGAATTGCAGCCTCGCCGTCCAACACGCTGCCGCGAGTACCCGCGCCATGCATTTTGCCAGCAATGATCAAGCCATCGAATTCTCGCTTGGCCACATGGATCGTATGCAGGATGCGTTCATGGGTCACGCCGGTTTTCGGGTTGCCCGTTAAGCACACGAAATCCACGCCCAGCCGCTTAGCCTCAGCCAAGCTCTGCGCCGTTGCCTTGCGTCCTTCAGGCAGCTCATTAAGCCCTTCAACCGCATCAGCTGACTCATCGACCGGCTCCAAATTGATGCCAACCGGCAGTCCCGTGAGTCGCTGCAGTTCTGCGATCGGGTTTCGCGTGCTCGTCGAGCTCTCCTCACTGCCACGATCCGGGGCAAACAAATCCCGAGACTCAATACCGCGAATCTGCGGGTGAAATACATCAAAGACGTTCAACAAGATCATGTCCGCGCCGAAAGCTTTGGCAAGCTCCGCATTGGTGATCTCGGGCAGCAGCGGCTGTGATGTTACCACCGTTTCCGCCATCACCGTTCGTCCTTCTGCTGCCAAAATGGCTCCCTTTAGAGCTTCGCGATCCATCTGACGAAAATCCGAAGCCCGGCAGTCCAAGATCCGTTTCATGGGCTACCCCTCCATTCGTTCCAAGTTCTGCACATCACCTGTATCACCAGTGTAGCACGCCGAAATGCTTCAGACTATGCGAACTTTCTGTGAATCAGTATCGTTTCAAATAAACCCTTGCTTCATAGGGGCGCAACTGTAAATTCAATAGATTCTCGTGCTCCTGCGGAGCGTAGTTAGAGATTAATAATTCAATGTCCTCCGGCTCCATTGCCTCTACCGGCCATTCGAATACCGGCTCCTCGGAACTAAAATTCAAGATTACCAGCAAGCGGCTCTTCTCCAACTTCCGGGTAAACGCATAGATCTGTGGATGATCGGGAAGCAGCAGCTTGTATGCGCCGTAGACAATCACCGCATGTTCTTTTCTTAAACGAATTAGTTTTTTGTAGTAATGGTATATCGAATCGGGATTACGGATCGCTTCCTCCACATTAATCCGCTCGTGATTCGGGTTCACTCGGATCCAGGCGGATTCGGCTGTAGTAAACCCGGCCTGTGGTCCGGCATCCCATTGCATGGGGGTGCGGGCGTTATCCCGACTCTTGAGATGAATCGCTCTCATTATGTCCGCCTCCGGAACACCGTTCCTCCGTTGTTCCTCGTAGTAGTTGAGCGTCTCCACATCACGATAATCGTCAATCGAAGCAAAGACCACGTTCGTCATGCCGATTTCTTCGCCCTGATAAATGTACGGCGTCCCCTCCAGCATATGGAGGAAGGTCGCCAGCATTTTCGCGGACGGAATACGGTATGGTTCCTGATCGTTCCCGAAACGGGAAACTGCGCGCGGCTGGTCATGATTGCACAAATAATTGGCGTTCCACCCTCTGCCATGCAGCACGGTCTGCCAGCGGGAGATGACTTCCTTTAAGTCCGTCAGCTTCCACGGTACAACGTCCCATTTGCCGCTGCCCGCAGAGGCTGCATCCAGAAACATATGCTCAAACTGAAACGTCATATTCAATTCCCGCCGGTCATCGCCAACGTAACTCAGCGCCTCCTCGGGGCCTATCCCTGACGTTTCGCCTACGGTCATAATGTCATAGTAATACAACACGTTATCATACAGATCTTGCAGAAGGGTATGTACATCATCCAGGTTTGAAAACAACTCGTACGCCCGAACCGTCGGTGTCTGCTGTGGATTGTCCGCATCCGGCAGTCCTTTTGCCTTGGCGATATGCGCGATGGCATCAAAGCGGAAGCCGTCCACACCTTTTTGAAGCCACCACTTCACCATATCATGAAGCTCACGGATGACGGCCGGATTTTCCCAGTTCAAGTCGGGCTGATGTTTGGAATACAAATGTAAGTAATATTCGTCGGTGCGTTCATCATACTCCCAGACCGAGCCGCTGAAATACGACTCCCAGTTGTTTGGCGGGCCTCCGTTTTTGCCCTTCCGCCAAATGTAGTAATCCCGCTTCGGATTGTCCTTGGACTTCCGGGATTCCAGGAACCAGGGATGCTCGTCCGAGGTGTGGTTCAGCACCAGGTCCATCATCAACTTCATTCCCCGCGCGTGCAGCCCTTCCAGCAGCTCATCAAAGTCCTCCATCGTGCCAAAAGCGGGATCGATCTTATAATAATCGCTAATATCATAGCCGTTATCATGCCCCGGCGATTGATAGATCGGACAGATCCAAACGACGTCGACTCCAAGATCCTGCAAATAATCCAGCTTGGACAGGATCCCGCGCAGGTCACCCACTCCGTCCCCATTCGAATCCTTGAAGCTGATCGGATAGATTTGGTACACGACGCTTTCTTTCCACCAAGTCCGCTTCATGTCCGACTCCCTTTCTCGTTTTTCCTTTAGCTATTTGCATCGAACCCGTTTTGTATTACAAAAAAAGCCCAGGAACCCAAAAGTTCCCGAGCTTAAGCAGTTACTAAGCGTAATGTTCCACCACTTGGACGTATTTGCGATGCACTTCCGCCCGTTCCGTTTCCAGCTTGCGCTTCGCGGTTTCCAGCTGGCGTTGCACATCGCTCACCGCTGAGATCTGTTTCCGGACTTGATTTAAGCCGTTGTTGATTCGCCCCTGGACCATCCAATCCGAGAAAATATCGTCAAAGAAATAGTCGGCAAATTTCAGCAACCCGCCGATCTCCAAATCCATCGCAATGCTCGCTCCAACGTCGCTCAGCTCCCGCTGATACACTCGCAGACTTTGCCGTGCAGCTGTCACATGGTCCATTGCCTCATCAATCCGCGAGTGCTTAATATGCGTCGACAACATCCCGCCGCCCAGCATGTCGTACGTCCCCCAATTTTTCGCAGAACGCAGATCTTCCTCCGCTGCATTTAGATCGTGCAGGGCGGATTGTCCAGCTTGCAGCGCTTCGTCCACCTCTTTCAACTGGACGGTGAGGACCGCTTCGCGTTCAGCCAGCTCCCGCAGCTCTCCATCCTCCTCCAGAATCTTCCGCTCTTTGGCTTGAAATACACGTTCATACTCGTTCTTCCATGAACCCAGCTCGAGCAGTTTGCGCTCAATCTCCACAATTTGCCGCTCCATATCGCGCACCGCAGCTTCTGCGGCATCATATCTCATCTTGGCTTCCAGCACTTCCTGCTGCTCCCGATCCAGCTTCTCGGCTTTGTTGCCAAGTAAGGTAGCCAATAAGTTGGAAACTGACATTGACGACAGCTTGCGAACATCTTCTTCCTCTGCAGCCAGCTTCTTCTGCCACCGGTTCCGTTCTTCTTGCAGACCAGTTAACTCTTGCTTCAGGTTTTTAAGGCGTTGCTGCCACTTCTCCTGATTCCGGCCCTTCTCTTTCAGTTCTGCCATGCGAGCGTTAAGATCCTCGAACAACCTAAGCTCCTCCCTTTCCCGCCGGAACGGTTGTCCTGTCCGGCCTGCGTAGTTTCGATATCCTGTTCTACGTTGGTCAAGAGCGAAAGTTTCAAAGCGGTCGTTCCCAAGCTGCAGCGCCATTCGCCTCAGCACTCTTCACGATCTCCTCACACAGCCGATGGGTTTCCAACGAATCTTGCAGTGAGATAGCCGGTTTCATTCCTTCGCGAACACAGCGGATAAAATGGTCGATAATCTGTACGAATCCCCGCCGATACAACACCGGATCCCAGTCCTTAAAAGTCAACCGTTTCGCCTCACCGCCAACATAATGTTCCGTTGTGTTCAACCCGTCTACCCGCCATATTTGACCGGGGCTCATCACTTCCAGGATTTCATCGTTAGCCCCTGAGTCACGGTTCATGATACCGATGCAGGTAAAGCCGTCACCCTCCAACTGAAGTGTGACATGGTACAGCTTGCCCTCCTGTACTCGGGTCGAGATATGAAAGCTTTGGACGTCACCCGGTGCCAGAAACCGCAGCGTATCCACCACATGGATATAATCGTCGAACACGAAGCGGCGAGCATAATCGGGCGAAGGCGTCCGGTTTTTCTGCAGCAGCACTAGCCGACGATCCGGCTGATCCTTGAGGGCTGCGTTCATCGGAGCAAACCGTCGGTTGAAGCCCGTCATAAGCAGCACGCCTTTTTGCTCCGCTCGTTCGCTGAGCCGTTTGGATTCCTCGTAATGATAAGCGATTGGCTTATCCACGTAGACGTGGATTCCGTTCTCAATCAGTTGCTCCACCACCGCCGGATGGGACTCCGTTGCCGAATGGACGAACGCAGCATCCACGCCGGACTTCACAAGCTCGTCCACGCTTCCAGCCGTCTCTGGGATGCGGTATTTAGCCGCCAGCTTGGTAAGTGTCTCCTGATTTCGTGTACTCAAGACGAGTTCGACGTCCTCCCTCGCCGTAATCACAGGCAAATACGCTTTTTGCGCAATATCGCCGAGTCCGATGATTCCAATACGCATCTTTTGGGCCTCCTGAGCATAGCTTCATAATTTCGTTGGAGTATATGGGTCAACGTTTCCTTTCATTTTGGCATAGGAGAAGGAAGATGTAAATTTACCGCAGCAAAAAAAGAAACCCCCATGTTGATCATGGGGGTCTGTTCGACTGATCGATTAAACGAAGGAAGGTTTCGTACGGTCTACATCACCCGTGAGAACCTTCACATATTCCTTATCTCCGCCTTCGACGGAAGGACCAATATAGAGAATACCTTTAGGTCGGCTGGATTGAAGCTTACGTCCCTTTGTACGCTTGGCATCCATCATCATCGATGGGGACAAATGCTTGGAAGCCTTGGAAACCGGGGCAGTGCCTTGCTTCAGTTTCAAGTTACCTCGCTTCATACCGAATCCCCTCCAAGGATATAATGAATGGTCCGCAGCAGTTCATTGTTATCAGATACGATGAGGCCTAACTGCTCTTCGGTCAAGTGATGCCTTCCGGAAAAATGAACCGAAAGCACATGTTCTCTACCTAAAGGATAGCATAGGATGTATACCTGTTCAACTTCAAGACGTCTAAAGAAAGCCCATTTTGAGGTTAAATATGCATCTAACACGTAGATCGGCTGTTGTCCGGATTCCACCCGCACTTTGTTCTCATGAAAGGTAAAAAATCTGCCTTTCCCTACGTTGCCTCCTACTTGCCCCATCCCCTCATCTCCCTGTGCCTTCCATAGCGCAGCACCGGTTACCAGATACCCCGGAGGAGGAAGAATCGACGTCCGAATGGCTTCGCTCAAAGCGTTGTAACGTTCCTGATCATCGGGTACGGTTATATTTTTGTTATAAGTCCAAAAGAGATGCAGGATCCGGCGTTTACGCTCCAGCTCCATTTCCATTCTTGCAAGTTCATCGCGCGGGTCTTGGTAACATCCTTCTTCTTGAATTGCTTTGATAAGCGAGCGGCAGGCGACGGCGACAGCCGCCTCGTCATTCCCATCCGTTCGCACCTCATATCTTAGCAACGTTAAGCCTTGAAGATCAGATAAGAGATGATATTCTGAAATTTCCTCCCCTGGAATGAGATCGCCGCTCTCTCTGATCTCCTGCGGGATGATGGCAAACACCCGCCTTCGTCCCAATCTCCCCCAAAACAATCCCATTTCAAAAAGGGTATTGTCCCGGGTGATCAAAACAAACTTCCCCCGATAGAAAGCGACATCATCCGGTGCAAATATGAACACCCCAAAGTCGTTCTTGCCGAGTTGCTTCTCCAGTGATTCCATCGTGTAGTCATTGCCTTCGAACGCGCCGGCATACCATGGAGTTACCTGGGCATATCGGTTGATCTGGGCCTGGATCCCGCTCGCGATCCCGATCGCTTCCCTTGAAGATCCAATAAAGACGTTCGGCTTGGTCACATCCACAACTCCACAGCTCCTTGAAAAACGAATCATCTTTTCCTAATTATACCATCCCGATTCGTTCTGTGCAGGTGGATGGAATACTTGACGATATCGTACTCCGATGAAGACTGAAAGTACGCTCCACCCTCCTGCCAGCAAGTAAACGTAGATAATTCCGAACCCCTCCGCGATGAAGCTCATGAGCAGCAGAGATATTCCAAACAGGAAATTCTGCAACGCGGATTGAGCTGATAGCACTTTGGGCAACTGATCCGGACCGGCGCTGCGTTGCGTAAACGTTTGGCGGGCAACTCCGACTAGTTCGGAAAACGGACCGGTCAACAGCACTATGCCCAGCGTCAAAACAGCGGAAGTGTTTAACGCAAAGGCAAAGGTCAAAACGGCATATCCGAGCATACCGATCAGCAGTGCTGGGTACAACCGATTCTCCAACTTGTTTACCAGAGCTACAATCCACAGTCCGCCTAATACAGCCCCGGCAAAATAACCGGCGTTGATATACCCCCACCATGATTCATCCCGGTGTAAAATATCGCGCACAAATACAAGCAAAAAAGCCCCCGACCATATCGAACCGCCTAACAGTTCCATCATCTCCATCCAGGTTAGTGCACGCAATCTTGGCAATCGCCATAGGGTGATCCACCCCTCTTTTAACGTTTCCCAATGAGAGATGGCCCGTCTGGATCCCCTATCTCCATTTGCTGCCATAGATGTTGTATTTCGAAGTTGCCCTCCGATCGGATCTACGATTCGGGTCGTAGCCAACATAGCGATTCCGTAAGCTCCAGCAACCGCAGCAAGCACCGGAAACGAACCAAATTTCGCCACAACTACACCGCTGAGCGCCCATCCTGCAAACTGGATGACTTGATCCGTCACCGCGATCATACTGTTCGCTTTCAGCAACGTATCGTCCCGAACCAGCCTGGGAATCAGGGCATTCCTTGCAGGTGTCGTCCAACCGTCGAGGAAGGAAATCACTAAGATCACTCCATACAGAATGCCCGGGGCAGTTCCACCAATCCATGGGGAGACATATAACGCAAGCAACGAAAATAACAGAAACTGACCGCCTTGCGAAATCGATAATATTGGGGTCAGTCGAAATCTGGCGATCACCAAGGGAGCCAGCAAGCTGCTGATTAACTGGGAACTCACCCGAATCAAAGGAACCAACGTCGCAAAGATGATGGATCCGGTCTGATCCAGGAGCAGCGTAATAAAAGCGACAATATACAGGACGTCCGCCATGTTAGACAAGGTTTGCGAACTCCATAACCAAAAAAAGGACCGTTTCATCCCCGTATCACTCCTTTGTTCCAAACCAAATAACCCGGATACTCCGGGGTCAAAAAAAGGTTAGGTTCAAGAGTGAAGGATCAAATCGGTCCCATGCTTAATCTCCCTATAACTATCGTGTTGATTTGCTCGCCTTAAGGCTCGTAAATCATCTTCCGCGTCATCCCGCCGTCAACTACCAGATGTGCGCCGGTCACAAATGTATTGTCCGGGTGAGTCAAGTACAGGCAGGCCCGGGCGATATCCTCCGGAGTTCCAACGCGTCCTGCCGGATGCTGCTTGTGATCGATCTCGCGCAAAGCATTGTAATCGCCGGTTTCAATCCACCCCGGACTGATGCAATTCACGCGGATGCCGTCCGGGCCAAGCGATACAGCCAGCGCATGCGTAAGCGATACGATGGCTCCCTTGGAAGCGGCGTACGCCTCCGAACCGGGCTCAGACATGAGCGAACGTGTAGAGGAGATGTTCACGATGGCTCCACCCCGGCCGCTCCCCTTCACACGTTTGGCCATCTCACGGGAGGCTATAAACGTACTTCGCACATTGGTGTTCAGCACATCGTCCCATTCCTCTACCGTGAGCTCATAGGTGGATTTAAATCGCGATACTCCCGCATTGTTAATCAAAATATCGATCCGCCCCAGTTCACGCTCAGCTGTCTCCATTAAACGAACAATGTCTGCCTCCTGGCGAACATCGCACGGCACGAATATGGCCTGGCCCCCGTTCTTGCGGATTGCCTCCGCTGTTGCTCTGCCGGTTTCTTCATTGAACTCCGCCAATACGACAGACGCACCTTCCCGAACATAAGCTTCAGCCACACCGCGGCCAATGCCCTGCCCTGCTCCCGTGACAATGACGGTCTTGTTTGCAAAAGACATCCCCAAACCTCACTCCTTCTGTCCGCTCTCCACAATGTGACGGATTAATCCCGGCAGCCAATCGCCCAGCGCTTCAAACTGATATCCTGCTTCACGTGCTTTGGTATTGTCCATTACCCATGAGCTTGGGATGCCAAACGGTGATTGATGCTCCTGAGTCGTTTCACGTTCGATCAACGCTGTTTTGCCGGTGATCGATTCAATTAAGCGGATAATTTCGCCAATGGTAATTTCGCCATCAGAACAAGCGTTAATCGGACCGGTCAGTTCGTTTTCCCCCAGCCAGTCCAAGAACTTCGCCGTTTCCGCTGAAGTGATAAAGGAGATCGACGCGTCCGGGTTGGTAATCCCGATCGGCTGCCCCAGCTGGACATGCTCGACATGAAAATGCAACCGACGCGTATAGTCATCCGGCCCTAATACGATCGGAATCCGCAGGGCGCTCACCGGGAAACCTGCCTGTTGGAAAAAAGCCGCTTCAGCCAGTCGTTTCCCTTCCCCATAATCAAACGCCTGCTTATCCCCAAGCTTCAGCTCATAATGATAAGGATCGAAGTCTTCTTCGGCCAAAGGCGATTTGCCGAGCTTATAGACCGATAAAGTGGAGGTCAAGACATACTTCCCGACGCGCCCCTTGAATGCCCGCACCGCAGCAAGCGCTTCGTTTGGAGAATAACAGATGTTATCGTACACCAGATCCCAAGGTCCCGCCGCAGCCGCCTCTTGCAACGATTTCTCATCTGTACGGTCCAGCCGCAGCTGCGTGACCGGCGCATCAAACTGGGCCTCCGTTTGGCCTCGGGTCGCAACCGTAACCTCATGCTTCCCCGAACTTGCCAGCAGATTAACCAGTCTTTTGCCAAAATAACGAGAACCGCCGAGTACTAGAATCTTTGCCATTTCTTCTTCCTCCGATCACCGGCTAATTCCCTTTCACGGGATTAACGCGTTGTAAACGTGCTTTTGATTAAAGATAAAGCGGTCAGCATCCCAAAGAAAAACAATTGCGGATCTCGCACGATCTCAAAATAACCCACGATATAGATCTGTTTCACATACATCGTGATGATTGGATAGATCAGCAACAGGAAGCTGGGCACAAAAACGAAAGCAAACAACGGGCGATGGAACTTCCGCCGATTTGGAAAGCCGTTCAGAAAGCTTAAATACAATCCAAATGCTAAGCCATAGGCAATTTTGCCAATTAAGCCGTAATCGATTTTACCCAGCGTTTGTGTCTTATGATTCATCATGTCAGTAAACTGATGTCCATAATACATCAATACCAGGGCTCCAAGCATCCAGATGAAATAATAAAAATACCCTTTTGAGCTCTTCATGTATCTACTCTCCCTATGGATGGATCAAAAAGCCAATAACCAAATTTTATCATGAAAATGCAGGGAGAAGCAGGTTTTGTTGGCGGGAGGGATTGGATGAAGTTCTAACGGACCACAGAGCCCTTATTTCATTGATTTTGTGCTTGATAAAAATTTAACGGACTTCAATGACCTTATTCACCCCCAGTTTGCCTTGAAAGGAGCAATTTCCGGGAAATAAGGCCTCTGGGGTCCGTGAATGATCGATTTAAAGCGTTTGGACTCAAAATAACGTCATCTGAGTCCGTTATCCGTTAGGTCTAGGTGAGGCCCCCCTCGTTCAATGAGGAATCCGCAGCTCCCTCCTCAACCAGCTTTAGCAGCGGCCAGCGTCTGAGCCATTCTTTGTCGTGGACCCGCTTCTGGAACACGTGATGATCGTGAAAATACGGCCCTTGCCGAACCCGAAGCGACAGGAGATCGTCCAGCCCGAAGGGCGCGATCAGCTCGACCTCCCCCGCTGCGTTCAAGCGTGCGGCCACCGCCGTTGCCGTTTCCGGCCAATACCGCATAGCATCCTCAACCGAACGGTAAGGCGGAGTACCGTTGCGCAAATGCATGCGCGCCTGATTTTTCACCGACCAATTCAACCGAGGATTTCGTTCGCGCAGTTTTGCATCATTGGCTTTCTCCGCCTCCTCATCTAGACACGATGGATCATAATACAGCACATCCACATCGTGCAGCGGCGTCCGTTCAGCATAGCCATGCAGCACGTCCCAGACAAAGTTGCGAATATATCCGGCGGCGATGCAGCCCTGAGGCAACTTCAGCTCAGCAACAAGCTGCAGATCCGTCATCATGTCCGGCTGCCGGCGAATCGCCTCAATCAAATCGGCAGCACCAGTGATCGTTGATATCATCAGCTCCCTGCCTCCTGCTGTTTTAATGCTTCATCCTTGGGCAGCAGGACGGTGAGCAGACCGATCAACGGCAGCAAAGAGCAGACCTGCATAATGAACAAAATGCCCGCCTGATCGGCAAAGTTCCCCAACACGGCAGACCCTAAGCCGCCAAGCCCAAAGGACAAGCCAAAGAACAAGCCCGAGATCAGCCCGACCTTTCCCGGCAATAGCTCCTGCGCATACACGACGATGATCGAAAACGCCGAGGACATGATCAGGCCGGCAATGACAACGAGTACGCCTGACCAGAACAGGTTGGCATAAGGCAACAACAGCGAAAACGGCGCCGTCCCGAGGATAGATACCCATATGATATTGCGCCGCCCATAGCGGTCCGCGATCGGCCCGCCAAAAAACGTGCCCACCGCCGAAGCCGCCAAAAAGGCAAAAATATACCATTGAGCCGTATCTTTCGCAACGCCGTAGTGGTCCATAAGGAAAAATGAATAAAACGTCGAGATACTGATCGAATATACGTTTTTGGAGAACAACAGCAGCACAAGCACGGTAATAGCCAGCATGATTTTGCCCCGGCTGAGCCGGCTCTTCGTTCGAGCTGCTCCACCTGCGGCTTTCGAACCCGCTGCACGCAGCTTACGTGGTTTCAAATCCTGGCCGCTGTACCATTTTGCTACGAAAAACTGGATGACGATCGCCGCAACCGCTGCCAAAGCAAACCAAGCTACGCTGGTCTGACCTAACGGGATAAAGATCAAAGCTGACATGATCGGACCTAACGACGCCCCGATGTTCCCGCCGACTTGAAAGATCGACTGCGCTAGGCCGCGTCTTGGACCCGCCGCTAAATAAGCTACACGCGACGACTCCGGATGGAACACCGACGACCCCAGCCCAATAGAGGTAACTGCCAGCAGAATCAAAGGATAACTGGGAGCAAAGGCCAGCATAACGATGCCCGCCAGCGTGAAGCAAACTCCAAGCGGTAGAATATAAGGCCGGGGCCGAACATCAGAGTACAAACCAACCAAGGGCTGGAACAAGGAGGCTGTCATGTTCATGGCGAACGAAATCCAGCCGATTTGGCCATAGGATAACAAGAGGGATTCGCGCAGCACCGGGAATAAGGCCGGAATCGCGGATTGCATCGTATCGTTTAATAAATGCACCGTGCTGATCGCAAAAAGAATCGGATAGACTGTAAGTACAGGATTCGCCGACTTCACGGCGGTTGACTGGTTCATCATGACCTCACATTTTTTCGGTATAGAATGGTTGATTCATTTATTTGGGTATGTTTTTATCTGGATCTGATCCGAACCGTTGGTTGCGGTTTAATCCATCGATCGCCTGCATCTCCTCGGCACTTAATTCGAAATCAAAGATATCCGCATTCTCTATAATCCGAGCTTCCCGGATCGATTTCGGAATGGTGACGACGCCCAGTTGTACATCCCAACGCAAAATAACCTGTGCCACCGTTTTGCCATATTTGCTGGCAATGCCTTTCAGCAGCTCATGCTCCAGCAAATGACCTTGGCCCAGCGGCGACCAGGCTTCCAGCTGAATGCCTTTCTCCGTGCAATAGCGAAGCAATTCTTTCTGAGTCAAATAAGGATGAAACTCCACTTGGTTGACGGCCGGCACAACCTTGGCGTCGGACAACAAATCCTCCAAATGGTGGATTTGAAAATTACTCACGCCGATCGCGCGTACCTTACCTTCGGCATACACTTTTTCAAGCGCTCGGTACGTCTCCTTGTACTTCCCCTTCACGGGCCAATGCACGAGAAATAAGTCCAAATAGTCGAGCCCTAATCGCTTCAGGCTGTCGTCAAACGACTTCAGTGTCGTCTCAAACCCTTGATCCGAGTTCCACACCTTGGACGTTATAAATACATCTTCCCTTTGAAGGCCGTTCTCTTGCAGCGCCTCCCGGACACCTTGACACACGCCTTCCTCATTGCGGTAAGCGGAAGCGGTATCAATACTGCGGTAGCCCGCGCGGATTGCCGCCTTCACAGCTTGCACGACTTCCTCGCCTTCCTTGGCCTTAAAGACGCCAAGTCCCAGCCAAGGCATTTGAACTCCATTGTTTAATATCACGTAGTCTTGCAGATGATTTGGCAACTTCGACATGGGTTTCGTCCTCCTTTAAGTTCAGGCGATTTCTGGTAATATCCTACATCAAGTCAACCGAAATGAACAGAGAACAAACCAAAAAGACCGCCCAAAGGCAGTCTCAGAGGTAGGAAAATCGTATTCCCATCGTTAAGTATTTAAGAAGGTTAAGTATAAGATCAGGCAGTTTCTCTGGATCGACGCAGCTTTTGTCTGGCGCGGTACAATACGATTTTGAAATGGGATAACGAGATGCCCATCAAATCCGCCGACTCCTGATAAGAGAAGCCCTGTACGTCATACAGCAGCACCGCATGTTGTTGGTTCGGCTGCAGAAAAGCCAGCTGTGCGTAGAGTTCCCGGCGGCTCTCTTCGCCAAGCACGGATTTCTCCGGAGTATCGTCGCTCGGATACCGGTGAAAAAATTCATTTTCGTACGAGGACGACCGGCTTTCCTTCCGCAGCAAGTCGATATAAGCGTTATGGGCGACGCGAAGCAGCCAGGCCTTGGCTCTCTTCCCCTCTGCTTCGTGCAGGTGCATCAGCGCCCGGCAAAACGTCTCTTGCATCAAATCCTCGGCGATATGCGAGTTGTGGCACATGCTATACAAATATCGAAAAACGTCATTTTTATATTCGCGGTAAAGCAAATCCATAGAACGAGTCTTCATGATTGATTCCTCACTTTCTCCCGGCTTTCAAAAAAACAAGGCTGTCTTTATATCTCCGCCTTACTTGGTCCATTATGCCGAATAGAGTTTGCGTCCCGACTAAGAAATTGTTAAGTTTTCCTTAAGAATTTACTGCGTTTTCCTTAAACAAAAAGACGCCATCTGGCGTCATCCTGCGAATTCTAGTTGATATTTCAGGCGTCATCCCGGCGCAACCGTACCGTAAACGCGGTACGATACTCGTTGCTGTCCGCCGAGATAGAGCCATGGTGTAAATCGACAATATGCTTGGCGATCGCGAGGCCGATGCCGGAGCCCCCTGTCTGGGAAGCGCGTGACTTCTCCACACGGTAAAACCGATCAAATAGATGCGGCAAGTCCACAGTCGGAATCGGATCACCGTAATTGACAACTTCGGTGACGATTTCTTCGCCTTCCTGCCAGCCGCGAATATCCAAATACTTCCCGTCGTGACCATACCGGATCGCATTGGTCATCAGGTTCTCGTAGACCCTGCGAAGCTTGTCCCCATCGGCCTGAACGTACAGCGGTCCGTGCAGATACAGCCGGCATTCCATGCCATTCTCCTGCAGCTGCCAGCCGAAATGCGCTGCCATTTGGTGAAGCATCTCCGCGAGATTAATCCGCCTGAATTCCAGCTTCATCTCCTTATTTTGCATACGCGTGTATTCGAACAAGTCCTGTAGCAGCTGCTTTAGCCGAAGTGACTCCTCGAAGGCCATGTTGACATAATAACGCAGCTCCACCTCATCGCGGTAACGGTCCTCTTCAATGAGTCCCAAATAACCGATAATCGAGGTAAGCGGGGTGCGTAAATCATGGGATACGTTGGTGATCAGCTCATTTTTCGTCTGCTCCGCCCGCCGTTCGTCCTCGATGGAGGTGACCAGCCGGTCGATCATCCGGTTGATATCGGTCGCAAGCTGCCCGAGCTGCCCAACGTTCTGTACGGGGATTTTCCGTATGGAGCCGGCTTCAATTTTATGGACCTCTTCGATGAGCTGCTCCAAGTAGCGCTTCTCTTGACGGCGAAGGCTGCGGCGGTAAAAATACAGCGAAAACAGCATTAGAATCGGTACGCCGGTCAAATAGTACGCTTCCGGGAAACCGATATTTCGGTTAATCCACAGCACCACATTGTACACCGTCATACTAGGGAAGCTGATAAAAAATAACCGCGCCAGCAAAATAAGCAAAAACAGCGCAATTAGTGAAGTGACGACGGTCCAGAACAACCAAGCAACAAAACGCAGGCTAGCTTTCAAGTTTGTAGCCAACCCCCCAGACGGTACGAATCAGCTTCTCTCCATCCATTTCCTTCTCCAGCTTATCCCGGAGGCGGCTGATATGCACGGTAACCGAATTGCTGCTGTCCAAATATTTATCCTTCCAAATCAACTCGAAGATTTCCTCAGAACCAAATACCCGTCCGGGATGGCTCGCCAACAGATGCAGAATGCCAAATTCGATTGGGGTCAGCTTCAGCGGGTTGCCATCTACGGTCGCCGTGTGCGTTTCTTTATCGATCGCCAGTGAAGCGATCTTGATAATATGATCCTGCGATGGCTGTGTTGAGTTTGGCGGCTGTACAGTATAGGAGGATCGACGAAGCAACGATTTGACCCGGGCGACCAACTCCAGCGGATTAAATGGCTTCACCATATAATCGTCCGCTCCGGTCATCAGCCCGGTTATCTTGTCCATATCACCGTCCTTGGCGCTTAACATAAGGATCGGCGTGGTCTTGGATTCACGAATCCTCATACAGACGGAGATACCGTCAAGCCCAGGGAGCATTACGTCAAGGATCACCAAGTCCACTTCCTCTTGGTCGGTGATCTCCAGCGCCTGTAAGCCGTCTTCCGCCTTCAGTACATGATAACCTTCATTTATAAGATAGATTTCGATTAGTTTTGCGATTTTTTCGTCATCATCAACTATCAAAATACGTTTACTCATTCATCCAATCATCCTTTATTTGAGCTGGTTAGACAAGAGCACACAATACCATCATATCATGTCTCTTGCCTCCAAATCCAAATAAAAGGTTACAATTTCCAACCATTATTGTTTCCAATTGAAAGGGATGAACACATGAAATCTAGAGCCTTTACCGAGCTCAGAAGTGACCGTAATCTCCCCATGATGAATGTCCACGATTTTTTTAACGATCGACAATCCGAGCCCGCTGCCCCCATCTTTGCGTGTACGAGCTTTGTCTGCTTTATAGAAACGTTCAAAAATATGAACCAAATCCTCCTCGGTCATGCCAATCCCGTTATCCGCCACCGTAACCACAGCCCGCTCCTCTTCTGACGTAAGCGATACTTGTATTTCCCCGCCTTCCGGCGTAAATTTGATACTGTTATGAAGCAGATTCATCCAGACCTGGCTGAGCAAATCCTCGACGCCCTCAATCTCCAGCTCGGTAACCTCCATCTGGATTTGAATGTTTTTGGCTAGCCACTGAGGCTCACAGGCTAATACCACATTTTGCAGCTGGCGGTCCAGCCGAAACCGGTTCGTCTGCAGCGAGGTACGGTCTGTTTCCAATGCGGAGAGCTTCAGTAAATTATCGCTCATCTGCGACAAACGGCGGCTTTCCGATTCGATAATCTCCAGGTAATGGTTCCGTTTCTCTGGCGATAAGTCCGGTCTGCGTAAAGCTCGGGCGAAGCCGCGGATTGAGGTTAACGGGGATTGGATTTCGTGGGATACGTTGGAGATGAAGTCCTGCCGCATCGTTTCCATCTGTCCCAAAGCCCGTGCCATCTCATTAAAGCTGTTCACGATCGTTTCAAACTCCCTCATCCGTTCAAATCCATCGATCCGAACCGAGAAATCCCCTTGGGAGATCCGGCGAATCGCATCGATCACGCGGTTCAGGCTTCTCAGTTGACGAGGCCGGAACATCGCGGATATCAGAAGCATGATCAATAACAATAAGATGACACCGAAAATGACATTAAGCAGATCGATAACATAAGCCGAAAAAGGAGGCTCCCATCTTCGGTAAATCGCTGCAGTTCCCCAGCGCGCCAAAGACCAAGTGATTCCGAAACATGCGAGGATAATCAGAAACTGGCCGATTCGGAGCAGGATCTCTCCGGCTCTCTTCCAGAAGGTCAACGTTCCCCCACCTCCAAACGGTAACCGAGACCACGGATCGTACGAATTTTAAATCCAAACGTTTCTTCGGGAAACCGTTCGCGCAATCGATTAATATGCACATCCAGCGTGCGTTCATTCCCTTCAAAATCGTATCCCCAAATGTCCTCAATCAACTGCTCCCGGGTGAGGGTACGCCCTGCATAACTGCCCAGCTTGAACAGCAGTTCGAATTCCTTCAGCGGCAGCGTCAGGCTGGAATCGCCATTTTCAACTTCAAAGGTTTTGCGATTCATTCGCAGCGTACCGATGGTCACGATCTGCGAAATCGACACCTGATACCGCTTGAGCAGCGCCTTCACCCGGGCAACGAGCTCGGCGGGTTCAAACGGTTTGACGAGGTAATCGTCCGTGCCCAGTTCAAAGCCCTTGACCACCTGACGGGTCTCCCCCTTCGCCGTTAACATGAGCAGCGGCATCTCATAGTATCGGCGCAGCTCACGGCAAAGATCCCAGCCGTCCATCTCCGGCATCATGATGTCGAGGATCACCATGTCGACCTTTTCTGATTCCACCAGTTCCAGAGCCTCCCGGCCATTTTCAGCTTCCAACACCTGATCGATACCCGCTTCCTCCAGGAACAGGCGTACCAGCTCACGGATATGTTGATCGTCGTCCACAACGAGAATTTTAGCCATGTTACATCTCTTCCTCCTCGTTATCAATCGGTTCCGACTCTTCTTGGCTTGCGGCGATTTGCAGCTGCTGCGAGGCGAACTCGCGATACATGGCGTGCTGGCGCAAGAGCTGCTCATGTGTGCCTCGGCCCGTAACCTTCCCTTTTTCAATAAAAATCAACTGATCTGCCCCAATGACGGTCGAGAGCCGATGGGCAATGACAATCGTTGTCCGACCCTTCATCAGGTTATTCAGTGCCTTCTGAACTACAATTTCCGAGCGGCTGTCCAGGCTCGAGGTAGCTTCGTCCAGCATGAGGATGCTCGGATCACGCAGTAATGCACGCGCAATGGCGAGCCGCTGTCGCTGTCCGCCGGACAGCTTAACCCCGCGTTCGCCGACATCGGTATCGAACCCGTTTGGCAGTTCGGCGATAAAGCCATCCGCATACGCCATCTCCGCCGCCCGCTTCAGCTCCGCTTCGCTGACTTCGTGCTCGATGCCGTAGCACAGATTCTCACGGATTGTTCCGGCGATGATCGGACTTTCTTGTGAGACGTAGCCAATCATTCCGCGCCAGGAGCGCAGCGAGAATGAATCGATGGGGGCGTCCCCCAAGCGGATGCTGCCCTGCTGCGGTGTATAAAACCGCTCCAACAAGGCAAACAACGTCGTTTTGCCGCCGCCGCTGGGGCCTACAACTGCGGTTACGGTTCCCGGTTCCATCGTAAACGAAACGTCCTGCAGTACCGGCTCTTCCGGATTGTACGCGAATGTAACTCCGTCCACGATTAACGGCTGATCCGCCTTGGTAATCTCCTGTCCTTGGTCAAAAGGCTCTTCCTCGGCATCCAGCGTTTGAAGAATCCGCTCGGTTGCCCCTTTCGCTTTCTGAAGTTGGGTGAAAAACGTCGTCAACTGCGTCATCGGCATGACAATCTGAACGAGGTACAAAATAAACGCCACCAATTCTCCGGCGGACAGCCCGCCGTTCGCTACCTGCATCCCGCCGTAGCCAATCACCACGACAAGCAGCATCATCATCACAAAGGCCATAAAGGGGCTAATCCATGCCATGACTTTACCCTCCCGTACACCGAAGGAGAGCAGTCTGCCGATCGCTTGGTTGCCGCTTTCGTATTCCTGCCGCTCCGCATTCGATGCTTTGACCAGGCGGATTTCGGACAACACCTGGCTTAAGGCCGCTGTAAACGAGGCGGTCTCGTCCTGCATAGCCAGTGAGATTTTATACATCGTCCGGCCCAGCGGCACAAGGATCAGTGCGGCGAGAGGGATCACCGCGAACATGACCAGGGTCATTTTCCAGTTCAAATAAAACAGGACGGCTACCGCACCTAGTATCGAGATAATCCCGCTGATAAAGCCAGAGACTTGTTCGGAGATCAACGTTTTGAGAATTCCGGTGTCATTCGTCATTCGACTGACCGACTCCCCGGTTCGAGTATTGTCGAAGTAGGATACCGGCAAGCGGAGCATCTTCTTCCACAATCGATCCCGAAGGCTGGCAACCATGCGCTGACCAGTATAATTCAGCAGGAAGATCGATACGCCGGAAGCGACGGACATCCCGATAAATGCAGCACCGATCCACAAGATCTGCGAACCGCTGATGGAAGACAGAGAAAAACCGTCAACGAGATTTTTCGTGAACATCGGAATGACGAGGCTGACCAACGTTGACAGCAGGCTGAGGACGATCGCGACAACAAAGAGCGGCAGCGGCGGTTTCGTTTCTCGCAGCAGGCGAAAAAACGCCTTTGAACTTCCTCCGCTTTGGCTCACTTGATCATCTATATTTTTTAAGTTAGGGTTATTCCTTGGCATGTGGTTCTCTTCCCTTCCCTCTCTATCTGAAACAAGACGAGCCGGACATACCGGCTCTAGGAAAAAGACTACATATCGAATTTAAACTGAAGTTAAACAATGTTAATGTAGAAACTAGAGATTTTCTACTTCCACACTGATGACATGGTTAATCTTCCGGAGAAAATGGTACAGCTCCGTCGTATACTCCTTCTCGGATGCGGTAATCACCATATCGACGCGCTGGCGGCCCTCCTCCAGGTCTTTGATCTTCAGCCGCCGAATCCGGTGCTTGTTCATCTTCGATGTTTGTTCCAGATCCCCGCTGCATTCAATGATCCGAATCAGTTCGGTGACGTTGCCGTGATCCTCCATGACGATTTTGATGGAGACGTCACGTTGATTCAGCTTATAGGGTCCAATCCATTTAATGATATAAGGTACGACATTTACGGAGATGATCAGCAGAACCACCGTTAATGCAGCCGCCAGGTAAAAGCCAGTTCCGATCGCGATCCCAATCCCGGACGCCGCCCAAATCATCGCCGCAGAGGTCAGGCCGGAGATTCCCTCATTGCTTCGGCGAAGGATCGCCCCTGCCCCCAGGAAACCGATCCCACTGACGATTTGCGCTGCCAGCCGCATCGGATCCATGTTCGGATGATCTGGTCCAGCGAATTTAGCAAACGCCTCGATCGACACAATCGTAACCAAGCAGCTGGCAATACAAATGACCATACTTGTCTTGATGCCCAGCGGTTTCTGCTTTAATTGCCGATCGATCCCGATAAATAGCCCGAACAATAGCGCGAGACACAGTTTTACAACGATTTCCATTTCGTTCATCATGATCGCAACTCCTCCAAGTATATAAGGTGAGTATAATTGTATTCGGCACTTTGGTGCAAATCGAACATCCCCCTCCCAAAATATGAAAAAGAAACCCATGCGACTGGACACGCTACCTAGCCAGCAGGAGTTTCTTGGGCTTACTGTGTTAAACGTTCAGCAAAAATATCGTCGGGATTCGCATCAGAATAAGATTTCACAAACTGATCATAGGTACCTTCAAATGTGAACCTTCCTTGGTTCAGGAGATGAATTTTACAATCCACTTTCTGAAAATCATGCAGGGTATGGCTGGATAACAGAACGATCCGACCGGCTTGAGCCAGAAGTTCAATTCTTCGCAAAATTCGGATTCTGGCTTCAGGATCAACACCGGACGTAGGTTCATCAAAGATGTATAACTTCCTCTTCATCAGTGTGGCCGCCAAGATACTCAAAAATCTTCTTTCTCCAACGGATAATTGTCCAAACGGAGTGTTCCAGGCTCTCTCCATAAATTCCATTTCCGATGGGTTCATCCACGAATCCGTATAGGGGGTGTTAGTTACTTTGATCTTATTTGAATGATCTGTGTGAAGATAGAAACGAAATAAATCCTTCCCCTTCAACACATTGGGAAATAACAAGCCTTGCAATTTATATAGGATCTCCGTATCATGAGGAACGCCGACAATTTCTTTCGGGCGTTGGATTACGCCGGCGATTAAGTCAAAAAGAGTTGTTTTTCCTGAACCATTTTTTCCAATCAAGACCTGAATCTTCCCCGCTTCAAAGTCTGCACACAAATCGTTTAAGACCTTACGATCGGACTTCTTATAGGTATAGCTTAAATGACGAATGGTGATCATCGGTTCCTCCTTCGTTCAAGTGCGGTAAGTGGGGGATACAATTTTAATCCATTTGAAGCCTGTCGTTCCCAACCCCATGTAAAGGCCTGTGATAAGAAATAGATAAACGGAAGACAAGTGGCTGATCGGTTGGCCTGTAAACCACTCTGCAAAGACGAAAGTCAAATTCCGAACGTACTCCAGCGGGTTAATGAAAGCCATCACATGCCCAAGCGGAAACGGCAAGGAATCTGAGTTGGCCGATATCAAAAACATCACCAGCACCGAGATATTGAGAAGGGTCATTAATGCTTCCTGTCGGACAGGCAAGAATAGAATGTTCAGAACAAACAGGGAAACCGCAAGCCCGCCAATCAGGCTGGACGTTAAAGCGGTCATTACAAAGGGGAGAAAATGCGCATAACTGTTCAAATATAAAGTCCCTGTAATTGCGGTGAACAACAGAATCATGAGGATGAGGAACACAAGCTGGCTGATCAATTTGCCTAGTATTACGCCATTTTTGCTGCCAGAAACGAATTTAAACATTTTTAAAAAGCCCGTTTCTCGTAACGAAATTAGACTTGTAGTCACTTCTACAGACATCACTAAAGTGATATAGGAGATAAACAAGCTAGACTGATGAATAAAAGTGTCTTCTTCCGGTTGCTGCATTAGCCATGGTGCATGATATACAAAAAAGAGAAAGAGCGGAAACACCAGATACCATAGGAAACCGATTTTGTGGTTCATCGTCATGATCGCAAACAACCGAACATACTCGTACACGATTCTCATTATTATAACTCCTTGATCAGTGACTATAGGGATATTTTTCTAATATTGTTAGAATTTCAATTATTCTCATTTTATTTATTCCCTGCTTCATTGGTCAAGAAGAAAAAAGCCTGAACCATCATGAAACGGCTCAGGCTTCTGAATTAATGAATCAGTTCAATTAGAATTTAGCAGCCAGTTCGGCAGCGCGTTTTACGCCATCATGAATGATTTCTTCGGCGCGGTCTTGGAATTGGTTGTGTCCTTCAACCACAACGACTTCCGGATCGTTAATGCCCCAGAAGGCCAGGGTGTTCTTCACATAGTTCAGGGACATTTCCAGCGCAGTCGCAGGACCTTCGGAATAAACACCGCCACGCGCTTGCAGCAACGCTACTTTCTTATCGCCAACCAAGCCCACCGGACCTTGTTCGGTGTACTTGAACGTTTTACCCGCTTGGTTCAAGTAGAACAGGTACGTCAACAGCTGTGCTGGAATCGTGAAGTTCCATAGCGGGAATGCAAATACGACCTTATCCGCATTCAGAAATTGCTCCAAATAGCCGTTAGCCAAGTCAGCAGCTTTTTGCTCTTCTGGCGTTGTTGGAATCCCGTTATTGACTTTGAACAGCCCGTTCAGCATATCCAAATCATAGTAAGGCAGGTCCAACTCAAACAGGTTCAATTCGATGATTTCATCATGAGGATGAGTTTCTTTGTACGTTTGCAAGAAGCTTTCGTACAACTTTACGGTAGCAGATTGCTCTGCTGGGCGATTATTAGCCTTAACAAATAAAACTTGAGACATTTGTGTTTCCCTCCGACTCTTCTTTTCTACTTTATTTTCCTTAGTTACTATATATTATCTTGCAACTAGTTTAACAATAGTTATAATAATCACTAACTACCACTTTGTCAATTACAGATTCAAAAAATTCAAACTTTATCCACTTCCGTTTCCGCCTGTATTCCTCTTCTAAATTTGCTGCGAACCTGCTCTGCTGCCGCCGTCATTTGTTTCAAAGCTGCGACTGTCTCCTGTTGTCCCCTCGTTTTCAAACCGCAATCAGGGTTGACCCAGAACAATTCCGGATCTAACACTTGAATCGCTCGCTCGATCAATCGTATCATCTCCTCCGCGGACGGGACGCGCGGACTGTGAATGTCGTAAACCCCTAACCCGATTCCAAGTGGATACGTATGCTTCTCAAAACTGTGGATCAGCTCGCCGTGGCTCCGTGAAGTTTCGATCGAGATAACATCCGCATCCAGCGCACGGATCTCTTCCAAGATATCGTCAAATTCGCAGTAGCACATATGCGTATGAATTTGCGTCGTATCCCGTACCGATGAAGTCGTCATCCGGAACGCCTTCACTGCCCAGTTCAAATAGTTCGACCAGTCCTTCTGCTTCAGCGGCAGTCCTTCGCGCAGCGCAGGCTCGTCCACCTGGATCATTTCAATTCCCGCTTCCTCCAACACTTCGACTTCCTTTCGCAAGGCCAATGCAATTTGATAAGCCACCTGCTCCCGGGACAGGTCACTGCGAACAAAGGACCAGTTCAAGATCGTGATCGGACCTGTTAACATGCCTTTCACCGGTTTGTTCGTCAGGCTTTGGGCGTAGGCCGTTTCCTTCACGGTCATTGGCCCAGCAAATTCGACGTCTCCATAAATGATCGGAGGCTTCACGCAGCGCGTTCCATAGGACTGGACCCAGCCTCCTTGCGTAAACGCAAATCCTGGGAGCTTCTCGCCAAAAAACTCCACCATATCGGTCCGCTCAAACTCACCGTGCACCAATACGTCGAGCCCGATCTCCTCTTGAAACTCCACCCATCTGCGGATCTCCGCTTGGATGAACGCTTCGTACTTCTCCGCGCTCCACTCACCTTTACGCCACTTCTGCCTTGCAGCCCGCACCTCGGCGGTTTGCGGGAAACTGCCAATCGTTGTAGTCGGCAGGAACGGCAGCTGCCACTTCGCCTGCTGCTTCCGCCGCCGTTCGGCGAAATCGCTGGCGCGCTCAGCCGGAGCAGCTGCGGCCTGCGCTGCTTCTTCCCGTACGAATGGAAGGTTGCGGGCTGGATCTGCAGCAAGCGCAGCCAAAGCCCGTCGATTCTCGGTGAACTGCACCGGCTCCGCTCCTTCTCCGTGGGCCGCCTTGCATAAGCTCACCAACTCCTCCAGCTTCTGCTCGGCAAAGGCCAGCGCATCGTGCAATACCGGATGCAGCCGCTCCTCCCTTGTTACAGATACCGGGACATGTAGCAAGCTGCAAGAAGGCTGCACGATGACCTCCGACGCTCCGGCCTGAAGCGAAATCACCTTCAGCAGGTTTAGTGCCTCATCTAAATCCGTACGCCAAATATTCCGCCCGTCAATCAGTCCCGCACCTAGCGTCTTGTCAGCAGGGAAGCCGGAACGCCGGAGTGATTCGAGGTTACCTTCCCGGCCATGAACGAAATCCAATCCCAAACCGTGCACCGGCAGTTCAATCAGTTCATCATACCGTTCGACCGCATCAAAATAGGTTTGGAGCATCAGTCGCAATCCCGGAACCTCCTGCGTAATCGTCTTGTAGATCAAGCGAAGCTGTAGTACGTCCTCCTCACTTAAAGAGACAACAACAGCCGGTTCATCGATTTGCACCCAATCTGCACCCGCTGCCTCCAGTTCGCGCAACACCTGTACGTACAGAGGCAGCAGCTTTTGGGTCCAAGTTTCAGCCTCCCCCGCGGTTTCCCCTTTGGATAACTTCAGCAACGTAAACAGTCCGAGCAGAACAGGCCTTCCGTTGATCCCGAGCTCCTGTTTCGCCTCCAGATAGGCTTGCAGCGGCCGATTGACAGTCAACTTGGGATCACGGTTCCCCAGCTCAGGTACGATATAATGGTAGTTCGTATTAAACCATTTGGTCATCTCGCTGGCGGTTGCTTCGTCATTGCCTCTTGCGATCGCGTAATACAGATCAAGCGAGATTTGTTCCCCGTTCCAAGCGAAGCGCTCCGGTACAAGCCCAAACATCGTCGCCGTATCCAGAACGTGATCATAATACGTAAAATCACCAACCGGTATGATATCAAGCCCCCGATCCCGCTGCACACGCAGGTTGTTCAAGCGAATCTCTTTTAATCGAGCATGAAGCTCCGGCTCTGTGATTTTCCCTGACCAATATGCCTCGATTTGCTTCTTCCAATCCCGTTGTCCACCGATTCTGGGATACCCCAGATTACCACTCAAAAAGTTCCCCATGTTCATTTCCTCCCATTGGTTTGATCAATCATACTAAGTCCGTAAAAAACACAAAAAAGGTCCTCGATAGCATGGCTAAAGAGGACCTTCGATCCGTTGTTCGATGGCTTGCAACTTTAACACCTCCCTATCTCCCGTAGGTACTGCAGTGCTGTCGAAATAGGCAGGTCTCCTGGCTTCGGGATCTTCGCCGGATGCAGCCTTCCCAGTGATAGGTCACCAGTGGCATCTCATACATCCGACTCCTCCGTTACAGTGGCGGGACCGCGCCGGCATTGCACCGGACTTCCCTTTTAAGCTTCAGCCATGCTCGGCCGAAACACCTATTTCCGCTATATTCGGTTGGAATATACCTTACATCTTACTTCATCTGTCTTGTGAATACAATACCAAACAGATCGGAATTTACTTATTTGTTTAGCAGGAATGGAGCACAAACGACAACATTTTCGACAACATTCATGTGATACATATCACAATCCACCCTCTAGACCCGTCGTACGATGAAAGTACATCAAGGAGCCATTTCCTTCACCATTATAGATAGAAAGAGGAATGACCGATGAAATCGCGGAACATCCCAAAGCTTCTGTTGATTAGCTTATGCTGTCTGATCATGATTGCCGCAGCATGGTTTGCGTTCCCGTCGGAGCCCCCTCAGGTCAGTGCCCCTCCCCTGCAAGCGGAAGAGCCGCATCTCCATCCACCGCCCGTGGAGCCGAGCATTAGGCGGGAAGGCCATACCGTCCGCATTGAAATGACTGCGCAGCAGGCGGATATCGAGATCTCCGAAGGTGTCACTTATCCGGCTTGGACGTTTAACGGAACCGCCCCTGGTCCGGTGTTGCGGGTAAAGCAAGGCGATCAGCTGGAGTTTACCTTAAAAAACTTAGATCCCGACATGCCGCACTCTATGGATTTCCATGCGGTCCATGCCGCTCCAAGCAAGAAGTTCATTGACGTGATGCCTAGCGAGCACGGCACGTTTACTTATCCCGCCACCACGCCAGGCGTGTTCATGTATCATTGCGGAGTTAGTCCGGTGCTGCTGCATGTGGCTAATGGGATGTACGGGATGATCATCGTCGAACCGACAGACGGTTACCCAACGGACTCGGAAATCGATCGAGAATATACGATTGTCCAAAGTGAATGGTATGCGGCCAATGATCTGGATGCGTTTCAACAAGGCGATCCGGAGGTTGTGGTATTCAATGGCGATGACTTTACGTTAAAAGACCATCCATTCCTCGCCAAAGTTGGCGACCAGGTCCGCTTGTACGTCATCAATGCAGGGCCAAATCACGTTTCTTCGTTCCATGTGGTCGGGACGACCTTTGATCGCGTTTATCTGGACGGGAATCCAAACAACCAGCTGTATGGAATGCAGACCGTATTGCTTCCAGCCGGCGGCGGCGCAGTCGTTGAATTTATCGTTACAGAGGAAGGGGATTATCCAATCCTTACCCATCAACTGAGGGACGCCAACCTCGGCGCTACGGCGATCTTGCGCGTAACCCAGGACGGAACGGATCATGGAGCACCGGTGATGAGCCATTAAGGACTACCCTATTCATGTAAATTCATAAACGAGGTGACGTTGGATGAATCGACAAGATGCCAAAATCATAGAGCTCGACGTCCGAGAGCAACTACGCAACAAGCTGGAGCCGTTCCAGCTCATCATGGACACCGTTAAGAAGCTAGAGAAAGATGATCTCTTCGTGCTGCACGCTCCGTTCAAACCGACTCCTCTGCTCAAGCTGTTGAAAATGAAAGGGCTCGTGGGCAAATCCGTGATGCAGGACAAAGAGCATTGGGTCAGCACATTTGTTCATAAGAAAAACAAAGCATGGCTCGAAGAAGAAAACGAATCGATTGAAGTAGCAGCAGATGCTGCTCCGATATCAACGGCGGTTTCCAGCGAAAATACCGCCAGTCCCAACATCATCACGCTGGACAACCGCGGTCTGGAACCACCGCAACCGATGGTCCGGACGCTGGCGGCACTGGATCGCTGTAAGTCAGGGGATGAGGTGCATATTCACAACGACCGAGTACCCGTATTTCTAATCGAAGAGTTAAACAGCTTGGGCTGCACCTATACAGTGGAAGAACAACCGGATGGAACCGCCAAAGTCCAAATCCGCAAACCTTAAGGAGGTGAACCTGATGCCAGCCATGTCCCGCCTGCCTTTTCTCTTTATCGTCACCGGAATCTTCGGATTCGTCCTGTTTCACGCCACCTCCCTGATGTCGCTCACGGGCTGGATCGGCGATGATATCCGCGGCCCGGCTGGCTGGTTCCAAGTCCACCTGTTTGTACTGGGCTGGGCAACCATGCTGGCAATGGGTGCCGTCTACCAGCTGATCAACGTTATTTTGCAGTCGAAAATTTACAGTGAACGTCTCGGGTATGTGCATTTTGCGCTGTTTACCATTGGGCTGTTTGGGCTGCTGTTTGGTTTCATTCAAGGCGATACGTATTGGATTGGCGGCTTTGCGACAATTGCATTCTCAGGAGTTGTCTTGTTCGTCTGGAACCTGACCGCTACGTTGCTGCGGGCCAGAACGTGGAACGCAATCACCATAAGCACCGCCTGCGCGATATTTTACCTACTGCTCACGGGGTTATCCGGGATGGCGATGGGGATCAATTTTGCGACCGGTCTATACAACGATTTGCACGAAAACCTATTTGGCACGCATATTTGGCTAGGAACATTAGGCTGGTTTGGACTGTTGATCACCGGGTTCAGTTATAAGCTGCTGCCGATGTTTTACTTGTCCCATGACTATCCAACTCGTCTGGAATACGTCGTTTGGGGCGTATGGAACGCAGGAGTTCTGCTGGGCGCGGCTTCCTTTCTGTTTGGTTTACCGACAGGCTTCAAAATCGCCGCACTGCTCCTGATCGTCGTTGCCGTCCTTTGTTATAACGTTCATCTGCTGCAAATCCGTAATAAACGGCATAAGCGCAGCCCGGGGGCAGGCATTGAGTGGACAATGACCGGGAGCCAAATCTTTGCCGCCTTTGCGGTCATGTTTGCGGTACGGTCGCTGCTGTCACCGGGGCAACTGCTGGAAACCCAAACCGTTCTTACCGCTGGCTTTGTTTACTTAAGCTGCTGGGTCTCGTTTACGGTGCTTGGCTACGTGTCCAAAATTATACCTTTCCTATGGTGGACCTACAAATACGGCAAACAAGCCGGACGCCCGGGAACGCCGGTGCTGGCCGACCTGTTGGACGAACGGAAAGTGAATCTTGGGTTGACCTTGATTCTTTGCGCGAATTTGACCGTCCTTATTGGCATCGTGACCGGCTCCTCGATCGGGATTGCCGTTGGAGGCGCCGTATTATCTATCGTTTCGGTGGCTTACATCGCTATAATCGCGATGGTGTTTGCACATTAATGACAATACAAATGGAGGGAGTCGCCATGAATAAAATTGAACAAATCCGTGAATGCCTGCGTGAGGTTTATGATCCCGAGCTTGGGGTAAATATCGTGGATCTTGGGCTGGTATACGATATTCGGGAAGAAGAGGATCAAGTTTACATTCAAATGACCTTAACAACACCTGGCTGTCCGATGCATGATACCATCGTGGGCGGTGTTCGATGGGTACTTCATGATCAACTTGGCATCCAAAACCCCGTCATCGACATCGTCTGGGAGCCGCGCTGGTCGCCGGAGCATATGTCGGAGACAGCCAAGGAACAGTTAGGGTATTTTTGAGGTAATTATCAAAACAAGCTGACGGCTTCATCTATGGGGATGAGCCGTCAGCTTGTTATTTTACGATCAGGACGCCTTTCATTTGCTTATGGTTCTTCCCACAGGAGATGTTGCAGGAGTACTCAAAGGTTCCGGCTTGGTCAGCCGTAAACGTAATCGTTTTGCCGCCGCGAACTTCTTTGTTGTATCCCTTGATTTTCAGCGAATGCATCCCTTGGGTATTTTCGAGCGTAATTTGCACCGTATCGCCCTTTTTGACCTTAATTTCTGTCAAGTCATATCCTGAAGAACTGGCATAAACAGTAAACGACTTCACCGGTCCTGCCGTTTCCGCTGCCGGTTCAGAACCGCTGATATAGCGCCCTGGGGCGTCAGCACATCCCGTTAGCAATAGCATCCCGGCCGCAATCAACCGGGCAACAGCACCCAAACGTTGGTTCATCAGCCTTTCCCCCTCTTGAACTAAGAGCTATTATCAGTTTAGAACGGGAAGGATTCATGCCTTGTGATTTCCATCACAACTTCAAGCTTTGTCCCTGATGCAGTTGAAATCAGCCCCGCGAGTCAATCCACCCTTGCTCCAGCGCATAACGCGTGAGTTGTACCCGATTTTCCAAATGCAGCTTTTGCAAGATGTTTTTGAGATGGTTTTTGACCGTCTGGTCGGAAATATGCAGTACCCCGGCAATCTCCCGATTGGTCATACCCTGCGCAACCCAGCCGAGGATCTCCCGTTCGCGGGCGGTTAACGGAGGTTGCTCGCTGTTTGATCGTTTGTTCACCGGAAACTCCTGCAAAATCCGCAATGCCAACTCACTGGATAATGGCGCTTCATCGCTGGCGATGGCCCTTAAATATTCCAACCAGGTTCCGGGCTCCAGATTTTTGAGCAGGTACCCCTGGGCGCCTTGCTTCAGCGCTTCAAACAGATGAGCAGCATCATCCGATACCGTAATGAGGACGATCTTCACATAAGGGTAGCGCAGCTTGATCTCGCGGGTGGTTTCCAAGCCATCCTTGCCCGGCATGCGAATATCCATCAAGATCAAATCCGGCATCCACCGCTCCGTCTGGGCGATGGCTTCGTCGCCATTTTCCGCGTAAGCCACGATTTCAAATGAATCATCCTCGGCCAATATCTCCCCGATCGCTTCCCGCGCATGCGGATGATCATCCACGACCAACACGCGAACCTTCATCTGTACCATCTCCTCCCCGAATTTGAATCATCGTTTCTCCCGACCGGGACGCAACTGTCAGTTCCCAGCCCATCTCGTTCGTCCGCTCCCGCATAATCTGCAGGCCGTAGCGGCCTGGTTTGACTGCAGCCTCTTCCGTGAAGCCGCGTCCGCGATCTGTAATCGTGACGGTGAAACTGTGCGCATCTCCAGATGCCGAGATCTCGATGGCTTGTACGCCCGCATGCTTGGCTGCGTTAATGACCGCTTCCCGCAGGCAGGATACCAGCACCATCTTCGCCTTCGCCGGCCAACCCGCTTCCTCCAATTGCCAGTCCAAATGCAACGTGAGTTGCTGTTCCACCGCAATTCGACGCACGATCGCCGACATGGAGGCTTCATCCCCTTCACCTTCCCGAGCGCCCGGAGGAATCCGCAGGTCGGAAATCGCCTCTCGTACATACCGGTTCACTTCATGAATTGATTTGCGCAGCCCGTTCCAATCATACGAACTGCCTGCCGCCTGTTGTTGCCGTTCGGCCCGGTCCACCTTGACGGAGAGCAGGAACAGAGATTGCGCGATTCCGTCGTGCAGCTCGCGAGCCAGCTGCTCCCGCTGCTCCAATCGGGCCTTCAGCGCCCGCTCCCGCTGTAATTCTTCCTGCATGCGTTCTAGGTTTGCGAACCAGCGATATTGCAAGGTAATACTCACCGCAAACAAAATAATCGGTGTCAGCACATTCCCAAGCTCCATCGACACAAAGGGCATGAGAAATTGGTGGCGTACCACCTCCCAGACCCCGACCACCAACGTTGGAATGATCAAGATCAACCATTTCGTAAATTTATAGGACATCGTCTAACTCCTTAAGTCGTTTTCGTTCGACTTAACTTTACCTAACCCGAGATCAGGCTGGCAAGCGTTAGACAAAAAAATTGAATCCTTTCGTGTGATAAAGCCGTAAAATAAAAAAGCAAGGCGGAACTGCCATTCCGCCCTGCTTTGTAGTACGTGCGTTACCTTACAGCATTTTTTTGATGTCATCCTTGATCGCTTCGGATTGCGGTCCGAACACGACTTGGACAGCGCCTTTGCCGAGTCTCATGACGCCCGATGCACCCAATTGCTTCAATGCGGCATCGTTAACTTGCTTATCGTCCTTGACTACGAGGCGAAGGCGGGTAATGCACGCATCCACGGACTCAATATTTTCCGGTCCGCCGATGTTCGCCAGAATTTTGGCTGAACGGTTGTCGGTAGCTCCCTTCCCTGTTCCGGAAGTCTCTTCCTCTACCGATTCAGCGATATCCTCAGCGTCTTCACGACCTGGTGTTTTCAAATTCAACTTGACAATCAAGAAGCGGAAGATGATATAGTATACAACCGCCGTAACCAGACCTACTGGGATGAGCAGCAACGGCTTGGTCGAGATTTGATAGTTAATTGCGTAGTCTATGAAACCCGCGGAGAAGCCGAAACCAAGCTTCATACCCAACGCGTAAGTGACATAAGCTGCAATCCCCGACAGCACTGCGTGAACCCCATAGAGCACCGGAGCGACAAACATGAAGGCAAATTCCAACGGTTCTGTAATCCCCGTCAAGAACGATGCCAATGCCGCTCCTAAGAAGATGGAGCTTACCATTTTGCGTCTTTCCGGTTTAGCCGTATGAATAATCGCAAAAGCTGCGGCCGGAAGACCAAACATCATGATCGGGAAGAAGCCGGTCATAAACATACCTGCTGTCTTGTCTCCAGCGAAGAAACGGTGCAAATCGCCATGAATGACGTCCCCTGCTGCATTCGTAAAGTCCCCGATTTGGAACCATACAATTGAGTTGATGATATGGTGCAGACCAAACGGAATCAACAACCGGTTCGCAATGATATGAATAGCCGAACCAATGCCGCCCAGACTGGTTACCCAATCGCCAAAAACATCCAAAGCTGCTTGGACCGGTCCCCAAATCAAACCGAAAATCAAACCTACAATAACCATCGTTACGGCAGTGACCATTGGAACAAATCGTTTGCCGCCAAAGAAACCTAACCAATCTGGCAGCTTGATATTATGGTACCGTTTGTACAAATAGGCTGAGATACAACCTACGATAATACCACCTAGTACACCCATATCGAGTTTGGTATCGGCGGATTGCATGAGTTCTGGGAAAATGCCGGGTACTCGACTAAGCACGTTCAGCAAAATCAAATGACCGATAACGGCGGATAAAGCAGCTACCGCATCTCCGGCCAAACCAATCGCAACGCCAACAGCAAAGATCAGCGGAAGATTGTCAAAGATCGTTCCCCCGCCTGCTGCCAAGAACGGTGCGATATACGTGTTGAGAAATCCCCCAACACCATCCCCCAGGTGAAAATCCTTGATGTAGTCGATGCTGCCGAACCTGAGCAGAATTGCCGCTGCAGGCAGTGTTGCAACCGGTAGCATCAATGACTTACCGATTTTCTGGAGAAAAGCTAGCATGCATTAACCATCCTTTCTTTACTTCTTGTATTTTATTGTAAAACCGCCTTCAAAATGACGCTGCTGCCTGCCGTCACAGGACCGGTGATAGGTTCAACGCTGCTTGTCACTTCTCCGGCGTTTGTTACTATAATTGGCGAAATCACCGGATAACCCGCTTCGCGAATGGCTGCAATATCGAATTCGATAAGCAGCTGACCTGCTTTAACTTTGTCCCCCACGGAGACATGGGCGGTAAAGCCCTCGCCTTTGAGCGACACGGTATTGATTCCAAGGTGGAACAGAAACTGCAATCCCGACGAATGCTCCATCATCACGGCATGATTACTTTTGATCACATGAACGACTTTACCGTCAAACGGTGCAACCAGACGTCCTTCGCTCGGTTCAACGGCGATCCCTGGACCCATATGGCCCCCGGCGAACGCTTCATCTGGAACTTGAGCTAACGGTACAGCCTCCCCGGTTAGCGGTGAAAGGATCTCCAGTACTTTACTCTCCGTATTTTTCTTTCTCCATTTTGAAAACATATGGCTCTCCTCCTATTTCTAATTACCTATATTCTGGCATCTTTAAGAAATCAATATGCCTATTCCCGGATATTGGGAGATATAGGCGAAAAAAAAGAGCCAAGAAAAGAAGCCTATGGTTAATCTAGGTCTGCTTTCCCTGGCTCATGCCCATTCTAAATCAATGGTAACACGCCAAAAGTCATTAAATTGTCAATCGGTTATGTGACTATAATAATTCAAGCTCTCACCAGCGTCAATAGAAAAATGAAAGCGTACACAAGATGTTAGTTATTTTAAATTTTAATCTTATAGCGCCTGAAATAATGCGGGCACCTTATCCGGTTCCCAGCCCGGCAGTGACGTATGGGCTTGAAGTACTTTATAGGTCACACCGTTATACGTTACAAGCTGATTTACGGTATAAGACGTATAAGGTGCCCAAACTGCCGGCCCTGTCCCTTCCGAATCCGTAGTTACCGTCACCGCGTTGCTCGAAGGTGACAGATTGCCGGCGGCGTCTTTGGCCTTCACGGTAAACGTATAGGAAGTCGATGGCGCTAGGCCGCTGATCGTCGCCGTTGTTCCCGTTACCGTCGCAGCAAGCTGACTGCCGTTATATACCTCATAACCGGTCACGCCTACGTTATCGGTCGACGCGCTCCAGCTCAGGCTGACGCTGGTTGAGGTTTTGGCCGTCACCATCACGTTGCCCGGTGCGGTTGGAGCGGTCGTGTCGCCCGGGTTGGTTCCAGGCTCGGTCGTAACCGTAACCGGAGCGCTGGCTGGTGAGACATTACCTGCAGCATCCCTTGCAACCACGGTAAATGTATACGTCGTATCAGGGGCAAGATCGCTGATCGTCGCCGTCGTTCCCGTTACGCTGGCCGCTTGCATTCCGTTCCGGAAGACGTTGTACCCCACAACGCCAACGTTATCGGTAGAAGGCTGCCAAGTTAACGTGACGGAGTTTGCCGTTTTAGAGGTGACCGTTACACCGGTTGGCGTAGACGGAGCTACCGTATCTCCCGGCGGCGTTATGCTTCCGCCCAGATCGTTTCTCAGCTTGGTGAGCAGCGTTGTGTTGCGGTCACCGCTCAGCTCCCAGAACATGGCCCCGGCAAGACCGCGGCTCTTGATATAATCGGTTTTGAAGCCGATGGATTGCGGATCGTCATACGAGATAAACCGCCGGACCGAAGGATTGTACAGATACGGCACCTTGGCTGTATCGTTCCAGTAGCGGGTATACCCGTTCTTATTGATATAATTTGCTTCCAGGTCATAGTAATCAAAGGAACCGGCCTCCCACGTTCCTACCGAAGACCCTCCGCTGGCGCTTTGGTATTGACCGTTGCCAGCGTTGTTTACACCATCCCAACCGCGGCCGTAGAACGGAATGCCAAGCACCAATTTATTGGCGGGTACTCCGGCGTTCAAATGGCCTTGCACTGCGGCGTCGGCATTAAAGACAGAGGCGCTGGGTACGCCAGCGTTGCCAGCAGCCGGATCATAATACAGCGGCGCATTATGGGCCGTAATTTGCTGCCACCCGCCGTTAAAATCATAGGTCATAATATTAATCCAATCGACAATGGAGGCGATATTGCCAAGCTCGGTATTGCTGACGAAGGAAGGCGAAGCCCCTGAAGCGATCGTCAGCAAATATCTTTTGCCATCAACCGCACCGGCGGAATCCAGCTTATTCCGGATCTCTTGAAGCAGCTTCGTATAATTCTGCTTATCCTCGGGACGATAGCTGTTCCCCGGCAATCCGCCGGCAACCGGGTATTCCCAGTCCAAATCAATGCCGTCAAAGTTAAACTTCCGCAGGAAGTCGACAGCGGAGTTAGCAAATGTCTCGCGTGTAACTTGGCTGGCAGCCACATCGCTGAAGCGGTTGGACCAGGTCCACCCGCCTACCGAAATGATCGTCTTCAGGTGCGGATTCGCCTGTTTGAGTTTATTGAGCTGATGAATATTGCCTGCATACGGTTGATCCCAGGTGTCGCCGGGAAATAACTTGCCGGTATCGATCCAAGGGTCTCCCAAGACGATTGTGCCGTTAGGCACGTTAATGGTTTGGCCCTTCTCGTCCTGCGTCGGCCAGGTTACAGGGTTCGGACCGGCTGGGTCCGGATTGCCGTGACGGCCGTCCCAGGCGATATCGGCAAAAGCATAGTTGATATGGGTGATCTTGGAGGCGTCGATATCATAGACATTAAAATTGCGGTCATAAGCTCCCCAAGATGGATAGTAGGCAACGATTTTGTAAGGATCGGCAGCCTCAGCGGCTTTCGGTTGGAGCAGGCCGCCAGGCAGCAGCAGAGATAAAGCCAGACAGGTCAGAGTAAACAGCTTCCACTTCTTGGTGAAGCTATGGGTTCTCTTCGAATGCATCACTTAAATCCCTCTCTTTCAATCGAAATTGAATTGGAATAAAGCTAGCAGTAAGAACTCTGGCTGTGTGATCCATGAAATGGGCCAACGTCACGAGTCTTTCGCGTTCGTCAACCATTCTCCTTTCCCTTTGGAACTATCCGACAGGCTCCTCGCTTATCCTCTGTCCGCCGCAGCCAATCACCTCCACAAATAACTGATCTCATTTCACTTCTTGTAAGCGCTTAAAGCCAATCCCGGCGCCTAGAGGATCTCTAAGTAGCGCCTACAAATCTATTAAATCATAATAGAAATGGGTATTAAAGGATAATTTTCTATTATTTAATCGATTAATCGGCTAAAAAATGCAAAAAACGCGGCGATCTCAGAAGATCACCGCGTCTGAAAAATGGGATATGGCGCTGGTTTGGTCGATATAATCGATTTTTCATCCATATTTCGTGACAAAGTGTTGAAATCAGGAAATCTATATGATTTTTCAAATAAAAATGTGGCAATAAGCTCCCATCAGCCCAAATTTATATGAAATTTCATTTAGATTAGGCCAAAATGGCCCCTTATCCGCTGAATCTATTCGATATTTCGTGTTCAATCCCGGTTCAAGTCAGTGATGGCACGCCAAACTCATGTTAACGCTGTCCATCCGGTCGCACTTTTCGGGTTGCGGTGGCTTGAAGCGGATCGTCCGGCCAATAATGCTTCGGGTAACGTCCCTTTAAGTCCTTCTTGACCTCAAAATAGGTATGTTCCCAAAAGCTACGCAGGTCTGAGGTAACCTGAACGGGACGGCTGGCCGGTGACAACAAATGCAGCGTAATGGGAACCCGTCCAAACCCGATCCGCGGCGTCTCCATCATGCCAAACACTTCCTGCAAGCGTACCGCCGCATAAGGGGCTTGAGGGCCGTCGTAGTGGATTTGGATTTTGGAGCCGCTGGGGACAAGCAGGTGTGTTGGCGCTTCGGCATTTAACTCCTGTTGTTGCGGCCAAGTCAGCAGGCTCTCCAGGATATTGTATAGAGACAGTGCCTGCAAATCCGACCGCTTACGAACGCCGGATAAATACGGCGCGAGCCATTCCTCCGCGGTTGCGGCCAGCGTATCATCGGACACATCCGGCCAGTCCGGATTGAGGCGGTGCAAAAACATCAGCCTCTCTTGCAGCTTCCTCGTCTTCTCCGTCCACGGCAAGATGCCAACGCCTTTGGTGGCAACGGCCTCAAGCAATGCTTGCACAATCTGCTCCGCGCTTGGCGACGGATCCGGCTGCTCCCGCAGCACGATTGCGCCAAAGGTCCGGCGGATTCTCGCCCGCACTGTTCCCGATGCATCATCCCATTCCGCCCGCCTCTCCTCGGTAATTCCCTCCGCATGATGGCGGTACACGTCCTCTTCCTCCAACGGGGCTGCCAGCAAAATCCGCCCTTCGGTCCCCTCGTCGTCAACCTCGGCAATCGCCAAGAACGCAGATTGACCTAAGGAATCCTTGTGGAGCAGCTGCGCCCCCCGCCCGTTACGCATCACATACCGTCCATCGGGGCGGCGGAACGCGATCCGATCCGGATATGCGAAGGAGACAAGCAATCCGCAACAGCGATCCAGATCCGTAGGAACGGACGCAGATGGAGCTTGCGAAGTCAGGTCAGATCCGGCTGGTGCGGGAGCTGTGGGCTCAGCGCCGGACGCGGCCTCGCTGTCCGGCGGCTCGAAATCAGGGTCGTCTTCGGCATCCGCGACGACCCATCCGCCAAGCTCGGCGGGCGCCTCAGGCGCGCCGAGCGGCGACGCCTCAGCCAGCGGCTCCTGCTCCGCGAGCCGCTGCTCCCACTGGCGGGCGAGCGCAGCGATGCGCCGCAGCCCGCCCAGCCCGGGCTCCTGCACTGCGGCGGCAAACTGGCCGCCGCCCCTGCCCCGGGGGCCCGGGGCCCCGGCCGCGCCTCCGGACGCGGCCATCACCAGCGCCAGCCGGCCGCGCAAATCCGCGTCGCGTCCGGCTGGCCCGCGCAGCAGGTCGCGCTCTTCGAGCAGCGCGGCCAACGCGCATGCCGGCGCGCGGAGCCCCAGCTCGCGCGCCCGCAGGAGCATGTGCGCGAGGCGCGGGTGCAGCCCGAGCGCGGCCATGCGGCGGCCGTGGGCGGTGATACGCCCGGCCGCATCCAAGGCGTCCAGCTGGCGCAGCAGCTGGACGGCCTGCGCGTACGGCGCCGGCGGCGGCGCGTCGATCCACGCCAGCTCGTCCGGCGCGGCGGCGCCCCACGCCGCCAGCTCCAGGGCGAGCGGCGCGAGGTCCGCCTCAAGCATCTCCGGCGCCGTCCGCGCAGGGAGCAGGCGGTCCTCCGCCTCGCTCCAGAGGCGGTAGCACACGCCGGGCGCTGTCCGCCCGGCGCGGCCTCGCCGCTGATCGGCGGAGTCGCGGGCCGCCCGCACCGTCACCAGCCGGCTCATGCCGGTGCGCGGCGAGAATAACGACGTGCGGCGGAGGCCGCTGTCGATCACGACCGTCACGCCATCCACGGTCAGGCTGGACTCGGCGATCGACGTCGCCAGCACGACCTTGCGCTGCCCTGCTGGCGCAGGCTCAATCGCCCGCCGCTGCTCCGCTTGCGGCATCGCCCCGTACAGCGGCGCCAAAATCACGCCCGTCGGCAGCCCATCCGCGGCCAGCAACGACTCGGTGCGCCGGATTTCCCGTGCGCCCGGCAGGAACACGAGCACGCTGCCGTCATGCTCGGCAAGGGCCCGGCGAACCGCCCGGTGCACCTTCCGTTCCAGCGGCTCGTTTGCAGCTCCCGGCGCATATACCGTCTCCACCGGGAACATGCGTCCCCGGCTTTGCACTACTGGCGCACCATCCAGCATCTCGGCGATCGGCCGAGCGTCCAATGTCGCCGACATCACAAGCAGCCGCAGGTCGTCACGAAGCAGCTGGCGGCTTTGCCAAGCCAGAGCGAGACCCAGATCAGCATGCAGACTGCGCTCATGAAATTCGTCGAAAATGACCAGGCCTGTCCCGATTAAGGCCGGGTCCTGCTGCAGCATTCGCGTCAAAATCCCTTCGGTGACGACCGTGATCCGCGTGTTCGCCGACACTCGGCTGTCACCCCGCATACGGTAGCCCACCGTCTCGCCCACCGCTTCACCAAGCTGGGACGCCATATAGACAGCCGCAGCCCGTGCTGCCAAACGCCGCGGCTCCAGCAGCAAAATCCGCTGTCCCCCAAGCCAAGGTTCGCTTAGGAGCGACAGCGGAACACGCGTCGTTTTGCCTGCCCCGGGCTCCGCCAGCAGCACGGCAGTTCCCGCTTGGTCAAGCGCTTGTTGCAGCTCAGGGATGACTTCATCAATAGGCAAAGGAAGCTTTGTCATGATTCTCTCCTTACGGGTTACACTATGAGAACATTTTACCATACGGTGCTAAGAAACGAAGGGATCGGAGGAAAAACGATTGCTAAAGCTGCTCGTCCTTTTACTGCTGATCGTACTTACCGCATTGTTTGTCATCATTGAAGCATCACTGCGTGCGTTACACCCGCGGACCATCGAAGCTTGGGCGCGGGAAGGCCGACGTGGAGCGTCCGCACTTCGCGCCCTGTCGCAACGGATCGATCAGGCGTTGTCAGCCTGCCAACTGGCCATTATGGTGAACTCCCTGACTCTGGGATGGCTGGGCCAGCCAATTGTTCGCAGCCTGCTTGCGCCGATCTTTGTTCGGCTGCCCTTATCGGAGTCCGTAGAAACCTTTTTCTCTTTTCTTATCGCGTTCGTGTCGATTACCTACCTGCATGTTGTGCTTGGCGGATTAGTTCCGCAGGTGCTGGCAGCCCAACGGGGCGAAGCCATCATCCTGGCATTTGCCCGGCCGCTCTTGGTATTGAGCACCCTGCTATCCCCGTTCCTCTGGCTGCTCAACCGTTCCTCCGGCCGCATCGTAGCATGGCTTGGCCTGAAACCTGCGGCGGACTGGGACGACGCGCACAGCGAGGAGGAGCTTCGGATGTTGCTGAGCGAAAGCCTGGCCAGCGGCCGGATTAACAAGAGCGAGTACCGCTTCATGAACCGAATTTTCGCCTTTGATGATCTGCTCGCCAAAGATATCATGGTTCCGAGAACCGATATGGTCTGCTTGGATGCAGCTAAATCCCGCGAGGAGAACCTGAGAATGATTCGACAGGAGCAATACACCCGATTTCCTGTCATTCGTGGAAATAAAGATAATATTATCGGGGTGATAAATACAAAAGCGTTGTTCCTGGCTCCCGAGGATCAGGCCGATGTCCCTTTGGTTTCCCTCGTGCGTCCTGTGATGACCGTCTCGGAAAATATCCCCCTTCCGGCCCTGCTGACCAAGATGCAGAAGGAACGTTCGCATATGGCCGTGCTGATTGACGAATACGGCGGTACAAGCGGGATGGTGACCATCGAGGACATTCTGGAAGAAATCGTCGGCGACATCCGCGATGAATTCGATGCGGAGGAAGAGCAGGAAATTACCGAGGTCGCGGCGAATCACCTCATTGTTGACGGCAAAGTTTCCGTATCGCTGATTAACGAGTTGCTGGACGCCGATTTGGAGGAAGACGAGGCGGATACGATCGGCGGTTGGATCTATGGGCATAACCTGGACATCGAAGAAGGAACCCAGTTGGTCTATGGAGACTTGCAATTTACGGTCCTCGAGCGCGAAGACAGCCGGATCCGGAAAATCGAAATCCAAAGGCTGGACACGCCTCATATGGACAGTGCTTATACATCAGAGGGCGGTGACGAAGCCCGGAACGCTCGAGAGCCCGAAGCAGGCTTATAATACGTAAAAGTGAACAATCGAGGAAGTGAAGCATCATGAAACGCGGACGATTTGCACCTACGCCATCCGGCGACATGCACCTGGGTAACGCGAAAATCGCACTGCTCTCCTGGTTGCAAATGCGCGCAGCGGGAGGAACCTTCGTGCTGCGCATTGAAGATATCGACACCCAACGCTCCAAGCCGGCGATCACGGAACGGATTCTCGCCGATCTTCGCTGGTTGGGGTTAGACTGGGATGAAGGACCGGGCGCCTCGGAGGCGTCCGGTCCTTACCTGCAAAGCGAACGGACCGAGCTTTATGAGGAGGCGCTGGCCAAGCTGGACGCCGCTGGCCGGCTATACCCTTGCTTCTGCAGCCGGGCGGAGCTGCTTGCGGTGGCTGGGGCACCGCACGGCTTGTCCTCAGAAGGAGCCCCCTATCCCGGCACTTGCCGCGCCTTAAGCCCGGAGGAGCAGCAACGCCGAGCGCAGCACAAAGATCCGTCACTCCGATTTGCAATTGGTCCGGAGGAAATTCGCTTCGTCGACGGGATCGCCGGGCCGCAGGTCTTCCCTCCGGGCAGCGGCGGGGATTTTGTCGTGCGTCGGGCCGATCATATGTATTCTTATCAACTGGCGGTAACTGTAGATGATGCCCTGATGGGGATCACCGATGTGCTGCGCGGTGACGACTTGCTCGACTCCACGCCCCGCCAGCTCCATCTCTATACTGCGTTAGATTTGACGCCGCCGAAGTTCGCTCACGCCCCGCTTATCCTTGGCGAGGACGGACGGCGGTTGGCCAAACGCCATGGCGACTTGGGGCTACCAGCACTGCGCGCCGCCGGTACGAAGCCGGAGACGGTCATCGGCTGGCTTGCCTACATCAGCGGCTTAATCGAGCGCCCGGAAGCTGTAAAGGCCAACGAGTTGATTCCCAGCTTCCGAATGGACCGGATCTCACGGGAGCCGTTTGTGTTAAGTGAAGCCATGATACAGAAGCTGATGAGTGACACAGCTACTGCCTAGCTTACGCCCTAACTGGTGCGAGCCCTCTGCTCTGTCACCCTTCTCAGCTTCCCTCACACTGGTATTCTAGTGTTCAGCAGACTCCAGCTTCCTATTCCAGCTTCCGGCGGATGGCTTCTTCATACTGCCGGAACGCCGGATTCGCTGATAAACCGCGCTCACTCATGAGTAGATTAAGCCGCAGCTGCTGCTCCGTCAGCCGCTTCTTCAAAGCCTGCTTCTCCGGCCCGTCCTGGCAGGCGGCAAGCAAGTCGGCCAGTCGAACCATCTCCTGCTGCAGTTGAACTTCTTCGGGAACATACCCCGCATTTTTCATCAGCTTATAGGCCATTCGCAAATCCTCGGGAACCCCGGATAAGTCCTCCACCTTCAGCGGCTTACCTTTCCCAGGCAAATGATCAAACTCCCCGCGGGCCATCGCTTCTGCAATCTTCTGTTCCGCTAACCAGGACAGCATCTCCATCTCTCCTTAAGCTTTATCCTTCCAGTATCATACCACAGCTTCATCGGGATTCATTTACAGATGCCAATCTGATATCTTCAAAAAAAAACGCCTCCGCGATTGCGAAAGCGTTCATCTCATTGGATCGTTTCACTCTAGGTGAAACATTATAGCAGCGACTCCGCCCCATCGATTACAATTCGGGCTCCGGTAATATGGATGGACTCGTCCGAAGCCAAAAAGGCAACGAGATCCGCCACATTCTCCGGTTGGCCCGGGCCGTCTGCCAAGGGCTGTGAGCCCTTTGGATATTTAACCGGAATAACGATCTCCTGCAGCTCCTTGGTCTTCTCGGTTGAAGCATCGATGTTGGTAGCGATGGCGCCGGGGCTGATCGCATTTACGCGAATTTTGAATTGGGCCAGCTCCAAGGCCAGCATTTTCGCAAAAGCTACTTGTCCCGCTTTCGTCGTACTATAAGCCGACATCCCGAAGCCGGAGAATTTATCATTGCCGTTAATGGAACTGGTAATGATAATACTGCCGCCGCCCCGTTGTTTTAGGTAAGGAACGGTATATTTCACGGTCAGGAACGTGCCCGTCAAATTGATGTTCAGCGTCTTCTCCCAATCCTCAAAGCTCAGATCCTCGACGGGCGCCAGTTTGCCGTTGATGCCGGCATTCGCGAAGACGATGTCGATGCCGCCAAAATGCTCAGCAGCTTCGCGCACCGCCTGTTCGACCCGCGCCGGGTCCGCCACGTCGACATCAAACGCACGGGCTGCTCCCTCACGCATCGCATTGATTTCTCGCGCCGTCTGCTCCGTGCGTTCATCCAACAGATCGAACAGCGCGACCTTCGCCCCTTCGCTGGCCAGCTTCACTGCAGCCGCCTTGCCGATCCCGGAACCGGCTCCGGTGATAATCGCTGTTTTACCCTGGAACCGTTCGCGGTTCGTCGTCTGATTGCTTGTCATGGCTTCACACTCCTGAAGATGAAATGGGTTCATTCAGCGAAACTGATTACCTGCCACTATCCAGATTGCCCATTTCGGAGTGTTTTTTAGTCAAGGATGGCTGGTTTGGACCATGAAAAAACTTGGGTTCCCTCATCTCCCTCACTCCGCGTTATGCGGCTTACGAAACCACTTCAGCAAGATCTTCTGAAATTGCTGGCGGGGTGTAGGCGTCGCGATCATCCAATCCTCTTCGTCCTTTGCGCTGCATCGGATCAACCAATTGAACTGCGTATTGTTCATAAACTGCATTTGCTGAATCTCCCAGCGTCCGCCGCAATTCGCATAGAACCGAATATCCCCTTGCGCGAGTGGAGATTTCATACATTTGGCTAAGGCGATACTGCCTTCTTCATCATTCGTCATGTGTGCCAGGAGGGTGGCCAAGCGGTTCAGATCCAGCTCCCGGGCTTGACATAGCGCTGCGTCAAATTGTTTTCTGGACATCATTAAGGCGGGAAGCTCCCCCGGTGTACGCGAGTTCCACTTCATCCGACCGGCTAACAAAACGCTAAGTTGTTTCCCTTCGATGATTCGTTCTACGTATAAGCGGTTGAATTTCCCAGGCAGCCGTCTGAATCGGATAATCTGGTTGCCGGTGATATGCAGATATTCCTCAAAGGTTTGCTTTCCGCAAGTATAGGATAGCCGGCAAGCCTTGACGGCCGCAGATGCGGCGGTCAGGTCGTCTAAGACGTGCTGCGGCAAGCTGATCCGAGCTCCTTGGGTACCCAACACCTCATCCTTGCTGTTTAGCGTCTCACGCGTGCCTTCAGCGTCAGAATCTAGCATCTCCTGCAAAAAAACGTGAAAGGGATGCTCTGGATCCTGCCACGTTTGAATTCCTAACCGCTCTATCAAATTTAGCCATTCTTTCGCTTGAAGCACCACATTTTCCTTGCGGGAGGAATCTGTCATCAATTCTTCCACCTCCTACAGATTGGGCCTCGCTTCCGATGCAGTAATCATACCACTATTCAAATTGCCTGTGCTCGGAATTTTTTACCAATCTATTACAATGTACCCATAAAAATAGGAGGTGAAGCACAATTTTTCATAGAGCATGAAACTTTTTGATCTGCCTATCCGTAATACTGATGTAAGCGTGCCAAACCGAGACTTCCGTCCTGTTTCGTTCGCTGTCATTAAACATTAATCGAAATATCATCATTTTTTAAGCTTTTCTTAAGTTTTTCGATCTACAATGTTTAATATGAAACCACTGCATAGAGGTGATTCTAATGAAAATCCTGATCAACTTCCAAAATAATCTGGTTCCTGTTTATTTCAATGTCGATAGCAAGCAACCTGTACAGCGTACTTTGAAGCTGCTGACAAGCGCGCTCGAATACAAATACTATAATGGCAAGCAAGCTTTGAAGAAGTGCTTGAACTCCTTAATCAGCATTGAAATCGAAGGCTCTGAAGCGATTCTCCACAGCAAGAGCGAATATGATTCGCTTGCGCTCTCACTCTATTAATCTAGTTCTCGTTGCGACCGTATCGTTGAAGAAAGGCTCCGTACCTCAGCAGCTTGCTGATGGTACGGAGCCTTTCTTTTCTTCTTATGTTCTGTTTCGTTCCGACTACCCTCGCATCTTGGTACCTTCGCTTTCGGTCAAGCGGCGGTTTCCAAAGAGGGACTTGAATCGAAGCGTCATGGCCGTTACGGCTAAGATGGCCCCGTTCAGGACAAACACCACCGGAATGGAGATCCAGGACCCTAACGCCCCGCCGGCAATTGGTCCGAACATATTGCCAAGCTGAGCCGCGGATTGATTCAAGCTGAAAGCGCGGCCGCGGAAATCCGGTTTGGTCGACTGTACGATCAACGCGTTTAATGCCGGGAACACGGCAGCGAAGAACAAACCGTACACGAAGCGCAGAATTCCGAACCCCACCAACGAATGAAAGAAATGCTGCAAGATGTTGCCGACCCCGCCGCCGATCAATCCGATCATTAACGTGTTGTGGTAACCGATTCGCTGGCCAACTTTGCCCCAGAATGGTGCAGCGATAATTGTAGAAATACCTACCGCCGAAAAAATAATGCCCGAACTGAGTGAAGCATCGGAAGCCGAGGCGCCTAAATCCAACACATACAGCGAAAGCAACGGCTCAAGCACCATCACGGAAGAGGTGACGATCAGCACGACAAGCAGCTTGCCCATCAGCGGACGGTTAGCCGTCGCCTCCTTGAGATCATCCAGCACATGCGAACGCTCCCGGTTGCGGTCGAAGTTCTGTTCCTTTACGAAGATCAAGGCGATCAGAGCTGACACCAATACAACGGCACCTGACGCCAGAAACGCCTCTCGATAACCGATGAATTTGCTGAGGGAACCGCCCACCAGAGGTCCGATAATCCCTCCGGCTGCTCCGGCTGTCGACATCACTCCCAGCGAATAGCCAACATGCTTCTCCGGCGTATTGGTTGCAACCAGTGCAATCGCAGAAGGCACATATCCGGCCAAGAGCCCGGACAAGATGCGGACAGCGATCAACTGATAAGGATCTCGAACAAAGAAGTAAAGAACATACACCGCACTCAGCGCAAAGCCGGATCGCAGCAGCATCGGCTTCCGGCCGTACTTATCCGATAACGAGCCCCAATAGGGAGAGATCAACGCGCCGGCCAAAAACGTCACCCCAAATGCAATCCCCGACCAGAGAGTGAGATGCGTTGTTACTCCAAGATCATGAGCAATAAACAGAGACATGAATGGAATGACCATGGAGTACGCGGTGCTGCAAAAAAATACGCCAAGCCACAGCACGTACAGATTTCTTTTCCAGGGGAAATCCACTTCATCCACCCCCAGCGTTGTTATTCCCAACCCTGGAACTAACCCGTTTTTTTATTCTAGCACAATTTGTTGCCAACTGTTCGAAAGATTTCGAAGTTTAGATTTTCGAGAGCAAGAGGTTCGAGATATAATGGAAGGTGGATGAGCTTATTGTAATCATCTGTGTCCCATTCGGTAAGCGCTTACCAGGTTGTGATACCGAGATGGCATGAACATGAATCCAAAGGAGCTGGAGCATTTATGGCACTCTTTCAATGTCGTTTTTTCTCTGAAGTATTAGGACTAAGCACCTCCATGACGGTCATCCTGCCGGAACCTGCACAATCGCAAATCGGGATGTCCGCGCCGGCGATCGCCGGGCCTTATCCGACTCTCTACCTGCTGCACGGCATGTCGGACGATGACACAATCTGGCTGCGCCGCACCTCGATTGAACGTTATGTTTCGGGGATGGGGCTGGCCGTTGTAATGCCTCAGGTGGATTTGAGCTTCTATACGGATATGGCGTACGGCAACAACTATTGGACGTTCGTCAGCGAGGAGCTTCCCCGCCTCTGCCGGTCGTTCTTCCCGTTGTCCGAACGACGCGAGGACACCTTCGTTGCCGGGTTGTCGATGGGTGGTTACGGCGCCTTTAAGCTGGCATTGCGCAAGCCGGAGATGTTCTCTTATGCCGCCAGCCTGTCAGGGGCGCTGGATATCGCAAATCGCCGCCATGATCTCCCCCTGTTCCAGCGAATCTTCGGCGAATCCGGGCCTAAGGGCACGGACAACGATCTGCTGGCACTGCTGGACCCGCTCGCCAAGGCCATGCAGGAAGGAAAGCCGGTTCCTCAGCTGTACCAATGCTGCGGCACGGAAGATTTCCTGTACGAGGATAACCAAACGTTCCGCGATGCTTGCACCCGCGCCGGTCTGCCTCTCACCTATGAGGAAGGACCCGGTTCCCACGAGTGGGGCTATTGGGATGCGAAGATTCAGGACGTGTTGAAATGGCTGCCGCTTCAATCTAACAAAGCTTAAGCGAACAAGTAAACCTAACCGGCTGGGTGTAAGCCTCTCAGCCGGCTAGGTTTTTGTCAGCCCTTCGGATAGGAGTCGCGCTCCATTACTCCCATTCGTTCACGAAGCGCCGCCGTTGCTCGCCTTTGCCGCGCGGCTCCCGACGGCTCGATTTCCCTGACGATGCGGCGCGTACAGAGCGCTGGCGGGTTTGCTCCTTGGCTGCCTGAAACTTCAGCTCCCGCTGCGTTTTCAGATAATTCTCGAACCGTTTGCGCTCCAGTTGACCGTTTTGCAATGCTTCCCTGACCGCGCAGCCCGCCTCGCGTTTGTGCTGGCAATCGCTGAAACGGCATTGCTTCACCAGTTCCTCAATCTCTCCAAACGCCTCAGACCATCCGCCATCATCGTCCCATAGCTGCAGCTCACGCATCCCCGGCGTATCGATCATCACAGCACCTTGCGGCAGCACAAACAGCTCACGATGCGTTGTGGTATGCCTTCCCCGGCTGTCATCTTCCCGGATCGCCTGAGTTTTCTGAACGTCTTTCCCTGCCATCCAGTTCAAGATCGTCGACTTCCCCGCGCCCGATGATCCGGTAAGAGCCACCGTCACTCCCGGCTTCAGCAAATCATCCACTTGCTCCCGTCCCAGATCCTCCAAGGCACTGACCGCAATCACGGGCACCCCTGGCGCTATCGATTCCGCTTCGGCCACATAACGCTCCGGATCGTCGCATAAATCAGCTTTACTCAGCACAATGACTGGTGTAGCGCCGCTATTCCAAGCCATAATCACATACCGCTCCAGCCGGCGCAAATTATAATCCAGGTTCAGCGCAGCCACCAGAAATAGCAGGTCGACATTGGCTGCAACGACTTGTTCCGTCGGCACCGACCCGGCGGCACGTCGCGAGATGCGGCTGGTGCGCGGAAGCACACCATGGATCACGGCATCTCCGCCGCTATCACAAAGGAAGCGCACGGCAACCCAGTCTCCAACCGCCGGAAACTCGCTCCGTTCGCCTAATGCAAATTGAAGGCGACCGCTCATTTCTGCCCAACCTTCACCCCGCTCCGTTGCCACGCGATATTTGTGGCCATGGTCCGCGATGATCCGCCCCGGTGAGACCAGCTCTAACCCCATCTCGTGTAAAGCGTCCTCCCGCTCCGGGTTCCATCCAAGTTCATTTAAATTCAATCCAATTCCTCCAAGTCGATAAAATAGTTCATCTGAGTTCCGACACTGCCCCGTCTCCTTAGCCGCAAAAAAAAGACGCGGGATCCTCACCTCCCGCGTCTTCAGCCTGGGCACCTCGGCATGAAGCAACAACTACCCAGCGTCTCTTCTGAGGAGACGCTGTCCAGCAGTTCCATGCCTGTGCCCCATCTTCCCGCCGCCCCTATCGGGGAGTCGGCGGACGCAAAAAAGCCGCGGGACGTTCGAACGGTCCCGCGGCCTCGCGCTACCTGCTTCTTAATCCATCGATATTGATCATCGATTGGAAGTTACACGCAGCGCTTTATTTGTCCGCTAAGGAGACCGTATTTACACGAGTCACAAGTACATTCACCATAAATAACAGCCTCCTTCATCCTAATTTGTACTCATCATACGGGATCTTGGCAAGCTTTGTCAATCCATTTTTGTCCCGCATAACTCCTGGGTATATGGTTCCAATAACGCCGGGACTTCATCCAGCTCCTGAACCGTCCGCCATGGGGTCCCCCCTTCCAGCGACTCGTCCCATTCATGCTTGCGCTTCAGCCAAATGCCGCGAATCCCGGCCTGCGCCGCTCCCCAAATATCGTTGCGGGGATGATCGCCAACGATCACAGTCTCCTCCGCTTGTACCCCAAGCCGATCCAATGCCAACTGATAGATCCGAGGATCAGGCTTCTGGATGTCCACGTCCCCGGATACGATGATCGCATCAAAGTACGGACGCAGATGGATCAAATCGATTTTTTCGTGTTGCCGCTTGCTATGTCCGTTCGTGATAATCCCTAACCGGAGCTTCTGGTTACGGCAGTACCGCAGGGTCTCTTCCGCATAATCCATCGCTTTTGCATAGGTCATATAATGTTGGTTGTAGTAGGCTTTCAGTTCCTCCAAGCTCGTCTTATGACGCCAAGGCAACCAATCCAACAATTCCTGAAAAAAGCCTTCCTTCGGCCGATATCCATCGTTATCCCGTTCAATCATCTCCGCGATCAACGCTTCCCGCTGCGTCTCTTCCATTGGTACCAGGCACTCCTGCGTTAATTGAGCGGCGAAGCTGCGGAACATGTGATCTCGATCCATTAACGTATTATCCAGGTCAAACAGTATGGCTTTTAGCTGCAACCTTGTTCCCCACTTTCCCCCATATGTCTCTCTCTATTGTAAAACATCTGTCAAATAAATAGCGCACTTCCGGCTCACCAGAAATGCGCTTTTTCAGGTTTAGATCACTTGTTTGGGGCGATGGGTCAACAACATCTCCTGATCTGTTACGTACAGTGGGAACGGCGGCATCTCCTTCAAATAATGCTCTCGTACCAGCAGACGATAATCGACCTCCAACTGGCGAGAGTCCTCCAGCACCGGCAGCTTGCCTCGTTCCTCCACATAATGATCTACTGCAGCCTGCACCATATCTAGATAATAAGGAATGTCACGCTCTTCTTCCGGAAATATCTCATAGGTTTCTCTCGACAAGTAAAACCGTTGATCCGTCACACCGCCTAAATATCGTGACAGGCGTTTCATATCCAGACTTCCGTCTGGCAGCAGCAGCGACAACCGGTTGATTCCTTCCGGCATGTCGGCTTCATAACGCAGCACGGCGCGTCGAACTTCATCTAACGTAACCTTGATCGCCGTAGGAATTGTGACTTGTTTGGGCTTGCGTTTTTTAAACCAGGACAGCATGTTCGGCACCTCCTTCAACTTCAATCACCAAGGTAACCGCTTACACTATTAGTGTACTCCAATTCTCCTGCATTGAACCCCGTCCGCCAAAGATTTCATAGGATTGCCACATCCTTCCCACAACCTGCAGCGGATGGTTGGCAATTCTGCGTCATTTGCGGTAGGATGGAAGTGTTTTGAAAAATTCGTTTGAAGTGAATGTCTATGAGGAGGTTCCCATGCTGGATGTGATTATCATCGGAGCAGGGCCTTGCGGTCTATCGGCAGCCATCGAATGCCAGCGTCGCGGACTGCAGGTGCTTGTTCTAGAGAAACATTGTCTTGTCCATTCCATCTATTCTTATCCTACGTATATGCAGTTTTTCAGCACCGCTGAACTGCTGGAAATCGGAGATGTACCGTTTGCTTCGGCGAACGATAAACCTTACCGCCATGAGGCGCTGGCCTATTACCGCAAGGTTAGTGATCATTATAATGTGCCGGTGTTCGCTTATGAAGAAGCCACCGAAGTGGTGCGTCAGCCGGACGGCTCGTTTGTGGTTCGTTCAGAGAAACGCGGCGGTGAGAAGGCGGAATACCAAGCCCGTTATGTCATTATCTCGACAGGTTATTTCGATCACCCCAATATTTTAGGAATTCCAGGAGAAAATACCGACAAGGTGACGCATTACTTCCAAGAGGCGCATCCGTACACCGGTACGAAAGTAACGATCATCGGCGGCAGCAACTCCGCAGTAGATGCTGCGCTGGAGCTGGTACGCGTGAACGCTGAGGTTACTGTCGTGTATCGCGGGGAGGACTTGTCCGGAAACATCAAGCCTTGGGTACGGCCGCTGTTCGAGAGTGCCGTCAACAAAGGCAAGGTTGCTTTGCGCCTGAAATCCCGGGTGATCGAAATCCTGCCTGACCGCGTAATTATCGAAGGACCTGACGGGACTACGTCGGAATTGGCTAATGATTTTGTCTTGGCGTTAACCGGGTTCCGGCCTGATCGTAAGCTATTGTTCTCCGCCGGAGTTGAAATGGCCGGTGATATGGAGAAGCCGGTGTTCAATCCGGAGACGATGGAAACGAACGTGCCCGGCCTTTACGTTGCGGGAGTTATCGCTTCCGGACGTAACGCCAACGAGGTGTTTATCGAAACCGGTCGCGGTCACGGGAAGCTGATCGCTGAGCATATCATAGGGGCGAGAACCTCAAGCAACGTATAAAATAATTGGTATTCACCGCAGGAGGTGGATCATGCAACAAATTGATGTAACGGCCCTTCTGCTGTTGTTACTAGCCGCATTGGGCATTTTCAGCAGCAACATGCCGATTACCGTAGCAATGATTGTATTGCTGCTGCTTCGCGTGCTGCATTTGCACACAACCTTCCCCTGGCTGGAGAAATACGGCCTGACGCTCGGAATCATCATCCTCACCATCGGCGTGATGACCCCGGTCGCCAGCGGCAAAATCTCCATCCAGACGCTATGGGCCTCCTTCTTCCACTGGAAGTCCCTGCTCGCCATCGGCGTCGGCATGCTGGTCGCCTGGCTCGGCGGCCGCGGCGCGACCTTAATGGGCAATCAACCAACAGTCGTTGCCGGCCTGTTGATTGGCACCGTGCTGGGCGTCGCCTTCTTCCGCGGCGTCCCGGTCGGCCCGCTGATCGCCGCCGGCATTTTGTCGTTGGTGATTGGGAAGCTGTGAGGCGGGGGTGCAGTTAAAAAGGCTGAATTCTAAACGCTAGGTTTAGAGTTCAGCCTTTTTGTATGTTTTGCTGGCGCGGGTGAGCCTTGTTATTGGCGAGTCGGCACTCTAACGGAACCAGATGACCTTATTCCGCTATTTCCCGGCGATTTCCCAGCCTAACGGAACCAGCAGACGTTATTAGTGCATGTTGAGGATTATTGGGGGCACTTTGCTGCGAATAACGTCCGTACGTTCCGTTAGAGTGGGAATGAACCTCTTCGGACGCAAATAAGGTCTTTTAGTTCCGTTACAGGGTCAAACAGCGAATGTACGGCTTACCAATCTACTTTCAAACATACTCGGTCGGCCCATAGCGGAACTTTTTTCCTTTATTTCACCCGTTCGAACGATATCCGAGTAAATTGCGGTAAAATGTGTCTTTATTCCCCGGCCGTTACCGCAGAAACCGGCCTTCCGGCTGATCACCACGTGCATTAGCGGAACTTTTTTCCCTTATTTCACCTGACCTGGCCAGAAAGGCGCGTAATAGCGCCCTTTTATGGCCTTATCCGGAGAGTGGGCAACCCAACCGCTCACCCCAGCTCCACACTCTCCGCCGGGCTAAGGTGCTGGATGTTGTACAGCTGTGCGTACACGCCATCCGGGATCGCCATCAGCTCGTCGTGGGTGCCGCGCTCGACGATTTCGCCGTTCTTCAGCACGAAGATCTGATCGGCGTGGGTGATCGTCGACAGTCGGTGCGCCACGATCAGCGTCGTGCGGGCGCGCGAGAGCTGCTGCAGCGACTGCTGGATCAGGTGCTCCGACTCCAGGTCGAGCGCGGACGTCGCCTCATCGAGCACGAGGATTGGCGGGTCCTTCAAGAAGACGCGGGCGATGGCGATCCGCTGCTTCTGCCCGCCGGACAGCTTGACGCCGCGCTCCCCGACCTCGGTGTCGTAGCCCTGCGGCAGCTGCATGATGAAATCATGCGCGTTCGCCGCGCGGGCTGCCTCGATCACCTCGTCCTCGGTGGCGTCCGGCCGGCCGAACAAAATGTTATCGCGCACGCTGCCGCTAAACAGGAAATTGTCCTGCAGCACCATGCCGATCCGGCTGCGCAAGCTTTCCATCGTCCACTCGCGGACGTCCCGGCCGCCCACCGTCAGCGTCCCCCGCTGCACGTCATAGAACCGCGGGATCAACCCAACCAGCGACGATTTCCCGCCCCCGCTCATACCAACGAAGGCAACGGTTTGGCCGGGATTGACTTCGAGCGAGATGTTTTTGAGCACCCATTCGCCGTCTTCCCGATACTTGAACCACACATCCCGGAACATCACGCCATAGCTGCCCTGCGGTAGAACCTTCGCATCCGGCGCGTCGGTCATATCGTAGGGCTCCTCCATCAGCTCAAGCACCCGCTCCCACGAAGCCGAAGCTTGTGTTAATGTGGTTGAGGAGTTAATTAACCTCCTTAACGGTGCATATAGCCGATCGAGATAACCAAAAAAGGCGACAAACGTCCCCAGCGTCAAATCGCCGTGAATCACCTGATACCCGCCGTACCCAATCACCAGCAGCGGCGCGATATCGGTCAGCGTATTGATCACGGCGAACGTCCAAGCGTTCCAGCGGCTGTGGGCTAACGCTTTTTGCAGAAACCGACCGTTCGTCCCTTCAAACCGCTTCCGATCATGACGTTCCAAGGCAAAGCTGCGGATGACGGAGATGCCCTGAATCCGCTCATGTAAATATGCCTGGATCCCAGCGAGCGCCGCCGAACGGTCTTTGGTCAGCTTTTTCAAACGCTTGTACAGCACTTTCACCGCGATCGCGTACAACGGGAAGATCGCAATGGCCACCAGCGTCAGCCACGGGTTCAAATAGAACATAAATCCCAGCACGAACACCAGCGTAAACATGTCCAGCCACACGTTCATCATGCCGACTTCGACGATGTTCTTGGTCTGCTCAGCATCGTTGATGAAGCGGGAGATAATTTCCCCCACCTTCGTATTTTGGTAGTATCGCAGAGACAACCGCTGCAAATGGGCGTACAGCTTGTTGCGCAGATCAAACAAGATCCGAGCCGTGATCAGCTGAGCAAAATACTGCCGTGCATATTCCACCGGACCGCGCACGATCACAAATAGGAACAGCGTAGCCCCCAGTACGATCATCAGCTGCGACACCTTCTGCTCCAGCGCCATTGCTCCGTTCAGTAAAATATCGTCCACGACGTATTTCTGCACCAGCGGCAGCAAGGATGGGATGCCAAACTTCAACATCCCTATAAACAAGGTAAGTAGAATCCATTTCGTATAAGGCCTAACGAACGTCAAATAGGCTTTCCAATGTTTCAATTTGTTAGCACATCCTCTGTTGATTTCTTAGCGTTCGGCGGCGTAAGTATCCAGCTTCCGAACCAGTCGCTCCGCATATTCATCCAACCGGCGGGCGAGAAGCTCCGGCGTTAACCCGTTCAGTCCCAAATCCGGCCACCCTTGATACACTTCGGGCGGACCTGGCAGCACTTCGATCAGGGATAGCATATCCCAATAGGGATCGTTTACGTCGCACCTCACCCGCCGGGCATAAGCAAGATAGTGATCCAAAAAAGTATCCGCCGCCTCCACCCCATACATCTGTACGAGATTCAACCGACAGTGGCCTGTATCAATCCCGGCCGGCCCCATGCACGCGTTCACCCAATCGACGACACCGCTGACCTGACCCTCTCGCCACAATACGTTAGCCGGGTGATAATCGCGATGAATGAATTGCGACATGTACGTTGGCACAGGTCCTTGCACGCGGTTAATCATTTTCCGCCATGCTTCAGGAACACGGGACCACTGGGGCACCGTCAATCGGGATACCTCATTATAGGTAAAATAGTTCCACCGGATTGGCGAAGCTTCCACCGCGTGGATCTCCGCTAACATCCGGGCGAGCCCGTCCAGCCAATCCAATCGATCTGCCGGGTTCAGCACCACTTGACCGGTCAGATAAGACATCAGCACAGACGGCACGCCGCAAGCGCTGCCGTCAGGATCACAGGCAAGCGCTTGCGGCGACGGTAGACCCGCTGCACTAGCCGTCTGCAACGCCGCTGTCTCGTGCAACGCGAGCTCCGGCTCTTCCCGCAGCCACTCCCGATTGGTAAATTGTCTAAGCACGACTTCGTGGCAGGTATCTCCTTGGGTTATTTTCACCCCATAAACCACCGATGAAGTGCCGCCCTCCAAAGACACCGCCGAGATCACTTTGGCGCCTTGCCCCGTCTGTTCCTCGATCCAACGCTGCGTTTGCGGGGATAGCCCAAGAGCTTCTCGCTCTATGTTAGATGTCATTCGCTATTTCCTCCTTCCCGTATAAAAGCCGATTTTCGCGCGGCAAAGCTGAATTTATCAACTGGTTATGGTATACTCCTTAATAAATTGAGTTGTCGTAAGTTAATTAAGGCAGCAATGAGTTACAGGCCGTTTTAGGAGGATGACCATGTCACGCCGATTTGTGATCGAAGCCGTGATGGTGGCGATATATGGTGAATTGCTGGTGCCGAGTGCGCCTGTGGAATATATTGTACCTTACAACACCGTCATGGAGCTTTATGAATTTCAAAATAGTCCCGAGCCGCTGATGAACGACCCCGTCGATGATATGCACGTGAAGCAGAAAATCAGCGAATTGATCGCCTACCTTGAAGAACCGCTGAATCGCAAGAAGCTGGAGCGGGCACTCACGATTCCTTGGGCTAAGAGTCCTTCGATCTTATTCGGTGATCATGTCACCTGGACCGTGGTGAACGCGGTGGACAACGAACAATACGGAGAGTTCCTTGATCCGATCGAAACGGAAATCGTACTGACCGCCCATCGGGAGAACGTGCCGGTCCTGACCGATCAGCTGGAGTTAATCCGGCGGATTATTGAAGCCGAGGTGCCAGTACAAGTATATGATATCGGCGATTTTGAATTTGCGATGGAAGACAGCATTATTTGACGATTGACGGGTCCTCTCCCGTCCGTCTGAAACTTCAAAGGAAAAGGCCCGTCGATGAACGGGCCTTTTGGTTCTTGCGCTTATTGCCATGGATTAATTCGATGCCGCAACCTCATATTCATATTCGATGTCACCCAACTGCTGATCATAGGTCACGTTGAGATGATACCCATCGAGATACCACATATCCTGCTCTTCCATGTAGAACGTTATCCCCTCGACTTCGGCTTTGATCCCCGGGGATACAGGTTGATCCACGTCGATTCCTAGCGAGAAGCCCGGATGCAGCTTGCCTCCCGCACTATAGCGTGCAAAGAAGCGGATTGCCTGACCTTCCTGTAGTCCCAGTTCCTGCTTAAACCATGCTACAGCTTCGTTGCTCACATGAATCATGATCGTTTCTCCTCCTCTATCTATCCAACCTTCTTGGTGCTTCAAGTGAAACTACAACGGTATAAATAATTTCATACCGTCTTCCCTTTTATTGTAGTCGATACCGAGCCAAAAGCCAAACCTTTGTTCGACGAAGTTCCGAAGTTTTGCATAGTTACTGAGAAAATTAATGTTTGACATCTTCTTTTGTGCGATGCTAAAATCGGGAACATACGAGATCGCATTCAATTAATTACCATTCAAGAAAGGGTGAAGCACGGTGTTTAAAGTGAATCTAGTGTCTATGTATCTTTCTGCGCATCACAGTACACAACTAAATACCGGAGCAACCCCTGCAGGATTGGTTCATCTCATGCGATAACCGCCCCTTTGGCTTCATTTCTGGTTATTAGGGTAAACGTGATATCATACACGCTGAGGTTGCTTATCATAAGTAACGGACGCGACATATGTTATGGTTTTAAGGCATATCGTTTTCGGACGATATGCCTTTTTGCGGTTTTTGGCAGGTTTCGGACACTTGTAGAGGTTGTCCCGCAGGTATGGCAATCGGGAATTCAAAGGAGGAAACCCCACTATGTTTTCGGTTTTAAAAAATTTGGGTTGGTTTTTCAAACGGGAAAAAAGGCGGTACATCATCGGCTTGTTCCTGCTCATCTTTGTGGGCATCGTGGAACTTGCCCCGCCGCGGCTGCTTGGCAGCGCCATCGATGAAATCGTGGCCGGCACGGTCACTTGGGCATCATTAACACAATATATTTTACTCATTATCGGCGTACTGATCTTCATTTATCTCATTACGTACATATGGATGCATTCCCTGTTCGGGGGCTCGAACCTGGTCGAGCGGCTGCTTCGCACTCGGTTTATGAGCCATTTGCTGCGGATGACGCCGCCGTTCTTCGAGCGGAGCCGCACCGGCGACCTGATGGCCCGGGCGACCAACGATTTGCGGTCGGTGGCCACCACCGCCGGTTTCGGGATGCTGACGCTGACCGACTCGACGGCATACCTCACGGTCATCTTCCTGGCCATGAGCACGCTGATCAGTTGGAAGCTGACGTTAGCGGCAATCATCCCCCTCCCTTTTATCGCCCTGGCGATGAAAATTTACGGGAAAATCATCCATGAGCGATATACCTTGGCTCAGGATGCCTTCGGGGACATGAACGACCAGGTATTGGAGTCTGTCGCCGGGATCCGGGTTATTCGCGCCTATGTCCAGGAGCGTAATGATGAGAAGCGTTTCGCAGAGATCACGGATGACGTGTATAAGAAAAACTTGGCAGTAGCTAAAGTTGACGCTTATTTCGAACCTACGATCCGCTTATGTGTTGGACTCAGCTATGCCATCGGGCTCACGTACGGCATTTATCTTGTCTTTCAAAATGAACTGACGCTGGGCGATCTCGTAACCTTTAATATGTACCTCGGCATGATGATTTGGCCGATGTTTGCAATCGGCGAACTGATTAACATCATGCAGCGTGGCGGCGCTTCGCTGGACCGCGTTAACGAAACGTTAAACGTAAAGCCGGACGTCGAGGACGTTCCGAACCCGGTTCCGGTGGAAAGACCGGAAACGATCGAGTTCAAAGATGTGACCTTCCGTTATCCGACGTCAACGATCAATAATCTCGAGCATATCAACTTAACGATTAAGCGCGGTGAGACGCTGGGCATCGTCGGCCGGACCGGCAGCGGGAAGTCCACCCTGCTCAAGCAATTGCTGCATGAATATCCGGTGGGCAGCGGCGAGCTGACCATCTCCGGCGTGCCGATTCAGCAAATCGCCTTGAAACGCCTGCACAGCTGGATCGGTTATGTGCCGCAAGAGCAAATCCTATTCTCCAAGACGGTACGGCAAAATATCCAGTTCGGCTACCCCGGTGCGTCCGACGAGAAAATTATGGAGGCGATCCGCACCGCAGCCTTCGACCAAGATCTCGGGACCCTCTCTGACGGGCTGGATACACTGGTCGGCGAGAAAGGCGTCGCCCTCTCCGGCGGCCAGAAGCAGCGGGTCTCCCTGGCGCGGGCGTTTATCGCCGATCCGGAGCTGTTGATTCTCGACGATGCCCTCTCCGCGGTGGATGCCCGGACCGAGGCGCGGATCATCGAGAACATCCGCAGCAAGCGCGCCGGCAAAACGACGCTGATCTCCACGCACCGCCTGTCCGCCATCGAACACGCAGATTGGATCGTCGTGCTGGAGAAAGGCAAAATTATCGAAGAAGGTACCCATGATATGCTGCTGCAGTTAGGCGGCTGGTACCGTGAACAATACGAACGTCAACAGGTCGAATCGAACCTGACTGACGGGGAGGTGTCTTAAAGCGATGCACACCCATACGGGAAAAGCACTTTTCAAATACGCCTTAACGGCGAAAAAAACATTTATCCTCGCGCTCGTCATGCTGGCGATTGGGGTCGCGGCCGAACTGGCCGGCCCATTTATCGCCCGTACGATGATCGACGATCATATGCTGGCAATCGAGCAGCCGTTTTACGAAACGACGGTCAAAGACAAATATACCGCCACGTACGATGGCCGCAACTTTAAGCGCGGCGACCGCTTTGCCGAAGGTGAAGCCAAAGGTAACGAGGTCCGCGTATTGCAGGTTGGTAAAAGCTTCGTCTTCGTGGAAGCGGCCATCCCAGACGTCTCCGGCGACCGCAGCTTTAAAGACGGCGTCCTGACCCTCACCCGGAAGGACGGCGCAAGCACGCAATATCCAGCGCAACAACTTAGCGCGTCTGGTCTGTTTGCTTTTTACAAGCCGGAGGTTCCTGGCATTCTGTCGCTGATCGTCTGGTATTTCGTATTCCTAGCTGTTGCCATTGTGATGGAATTTGGTAAAACCTACTGGCTGCAATCCTCAGCCAACCAAGTCATCCGCAAGCTGCGCATGGACGTCTACGCCCATATTCAGCGGCTGCCGGTGCATTTTTTCGATAATCTGCCTGCCGGGAAAGTGGTCTCCCGCGTCACCAACGACACGGAGGCGGTGAAGGAATTGTTTATCGCCGTGCTGGCCAACTTCTTCTCCGGTGTGATTAACATGCTGGGCGTGTACGTCGCCTTGTTTATTCTGGACGTGAGATTGGGACTCATCTGCTTATTCGTCGTTCCGATCATTTATCTGTGGATCGTTTTCTACCGTAAATTCGCGACGAAATATAACACGATTATCCGCTCGCGGTTGAGTGAAATTAACGCCATCATCAATGAATCGATTCAGGGGATGTCGATCATCCGAATCTTCCGCCGTGAAGAGCAAACGAGGGAAGAGTTCGAGAACCTAAACAGTGATTACATGAAGCACCAGAACAAGATGCTAAACTTAAATGCCTTCACTTCGCATAACTTGGTGAATGTCCTGCGGAACGTAGCATTTGCGACCGTACTCTGGTATTTCGGTGCAGCGCAGCTTGGCGGATCCAGCGTCATATCGCTTGGCGTACTGTATGCCTTCGTTGACGTGCTTGGACGATTGTTCCAACCGATCACCGGGATGGTGAACCAGCTGGCCGCGCTGGATTCCTCAATGGTTTCCGCCGGCCGGGTGTTCGCGCTGATGGACGAACCGGGTGAGCCCGTCATAGACGGTTCGATGCCGCGCTACAAAGGCAATGTTGAGTTCAAAGACGTCTCATTCGCTTACAAGAAAGACTATGTGTTGAAAAATATTTCCTTTGAGGCGAAGCAAGGCCAGACGGTTGCTTTGGTCGGACATACCGGCTCCGGTAAAAGCTCGATCATCAACCTGCTCTTCCGGTTCTACGATCCGCAGAAAGGCACGATCACCATCGACGGCACACCCGTCACGGAGCTGCCGAAGCAATGGATTCGCCAGCATATGGGGATTGTTCTCCAGGATCCATACCTGTTCACCGGGACGATCCTGTCGAACGTCACATTAGGTGACGAACGCATCTCTCGCGAGAAGGCGGAGAAAGCGCTAATCGACGTTGGCGCGGACCGGATCTTGGCTCACTTGCCGAAGGGTCTGGACGAACCGGTCGTGGAAAAAGGCAGCACGCTGTCCGCCGGCGAACGTCAGCTGATCTCCTTCGCACGGGCATTGGCCTTTGACCCGGCAATCCTCATTCTCGATGAGGCGACGGCCAACATTGATACGGAAACCGAAGCGTTGATTCAATCCGCGCTGGAGGTACTAAAACGAGGCCGGACGACGTTCATCATCGCCCACCGTTTGTCAACGATCCGCAGTGCCGATCAGATCCTCGTATTGCACCGTGGTGAAATCGTCGAGCGCGGCACGCACGAAGAGCTGCTGGCCCTCGGCGGACGGTACTATCAGATGTACCGGCTGCAATCGGGAGCTGTCGAAGCACCGGCCGCCCTCGGTGCCGGTCCTGCCGTCTCTCCGGTAGCAAATCCGAGTTAAACACAAAACAACCGTTCCTAAAATGTAGGAACGGTTGTTGTTTTTTGTCGTTATTCGGACAAACGCTTAATTTCTACCTGGTACTCGCTGGATACGAACGTCTCTGCTTTCGTATCGGTAATGACTTGAATATAATTCATATCCGGTTCAGGGGATTGCAGCTCATAGTAAACCGTAGCGGTTTTCCCGGAGAACTCAACTTTCGAAACGCGAATGCCATAACCCGGATTCGGTTGTTGGGCCCGGGTCAAGACGACCTTATTGATTTGGTCATTCACTTTCTCGACTTCAAAGCTCACCTGATCCTGCACGTTTTGCTCCGCTTCCTTATGTTTGCCTACGAATTCCGCAGCATTGTGAACGAGCCGTGCTGCTTCAATCCGTGTAATCGCTTGTTTTGGGTGAAACTTCCTTTGCTCGTCCAGACTTGCGATCTTCATCAGTAACAAGGTCTGAATGCTGTTCGCATAATCCGGATTCATTTGGTCGGCATCGGCGACCTCAATAAACATTTTAATGGTCGGGTAATTTCCCGTAACATTAATGGCTTGCATCAGTAGATCTGCGAAGGCTTCTCGGCTCAGCTGGCTATTTGGCGCAAAATCCTTCGGCAACTTGATGCCGTTATCCTCTGCAATCCGCAGCGAGTCTGCGTACCATTCGGTATGACCCGAAGGTGGCAGTGCGCCTTCAGCTTTCGGCTTGAGTTCCAGTGCCTTTACAATCATATGAATACCTTGCGCACCGGTCAGCTTGCCGAGCGGAACGAAATGGTCTTTCGTGATCCCTTGAATGATCCCTTTCTGTTGCAGCTCTTCCGTCAGCTTCGCGTCCTGTCCTTGCACATCGCTGAAGGCGGACACGGAGGAAGCCAGGAGCAGCGAACTGGTCATCATCAGGCTGGCAGCCAGTTTCATTTTGCGGTAATTTTTCGATTTTAGATTTGCTTTCTTCATGTCTTTATCACCTCTGCCCTCCTAGACGGCCTGTCCACCAGAAAGGTTGCACTTCTTCCCCCTTTTTAAGACTAACAATAGGCTCACGCTTACCCAGGCCGCACCTTCTGCCGTTCGTCCGCCCAGCGAAGCCAGCCGTTTGCTTCCAAGATCTCAATAAACTTGCTGAGCCTCGGAAGGAGCGGTTCTGCGGCTTCCCCAAATCTCAACTTGATCACTTCAGCGATCTCATCTACCGTATGCGTACCGTCGCAGCGGGTGATGACCTCGCTCCCGAGTTCGTCAAGGTGCACATGAATGACCGGCGGTTGTTTCAGAAAACGAATCGATTGTCGCTCCAGCCAACTGCGACGCGGCAATAACAGTTCGGCTCGACCATCCTTACCTATCGCCACCTTCAGATGCGGCAGCAAGCAAGGTATCATCTCCAACAGGTTTAGTTCTGGCGCTTTCGTCGGGCGTTGATTTTTTCTCATTGCTAGCATTACCCCCTCTTCGCTTCGGTGATGCCGTCCTTACTGCGCAAGGAGATGAAACCGAGCAGGAACGTCACAATTAGGAAGATCAAGAGCGGCAGCACATTGTTGGTTATCGCAACGTTGGATGGAATTGAAATGCCTGACCAGATCAAGATCGCAATGACGACGCCAATCAGCGATTCTCCTGCGATCAGACCCGAAGCCAGCAAGGTTCCGGTTTCCACACGGTTTTTCAGTAGCGATTCGTTCTTGCGAGAGAAGAATTCAACAAGCCATCGCACGATACCACCCACCATAATCGGCGTACTGATATGCACCGGCAAATAAATGCCGACAGCCACCGTGAGCGAGTTTAAGCCTAAAAATTCAAACACGACCGCGGAGGCCGCCCCGATAAAGATCAAGTCCCAAGGCAGGTCCTCCGACATAATGCCTTCTACAATCAGTCGCATCAACACCGATTTTGGCGCGGAGAGTTGCTCTGAGCCAAGGCCGTACGTCGAATTCAGGACGTTTAAAATAAATCCTATCACCAGCCCCGACACCAGCACCCCGATCATCATCGCCACCTGTTGCTTCCAAGGCGTTCCGCCCACCAGATATCCGGTCTTGAGATCCTGCGATATATCGCCGGCTACGGCCAGAGCGACGCAGACGATGGCACCGACGGTAAGCGACGTGACCATCCCGGTCATCCCGGATAACCCGGTGAGCTTGTAGAGGAAAGTGACGATCAGCAGCGTCGCAATCGTCATCCCCGACACCGGTGAGGAGGAGCTGCCTACCAGCCCGACGATCCGCGAAGCAACGGTGACGAACAGGAATCCAAACAAAGCGATGGCAATCGCGCCAAGGATGCCAACGTTCGTAATCGGATCAAACGCCAGCAATACAATCAACACGGCGATCATCGCAAACACCCAGCCGCCGGGGATGTCCCGGTTGGTGCGGTCGATCGTCGTCTTCTCGTTGGATGCGGAGCGCTGCATCAGACCGTTCAGCGTGGAACGCAAGGAGCCAATCAGCATCGGAAGCGTTTTGACGAGCGTAATCAAGCCGCCGGCGGCAACCGCCCCTGCGCCGATATAGCGAATGTAATCGCCCCAGATCCCCCAGGCATCAAGTTCGGCGATGGGGGTCAGTGAAGGCGCAACCGCTGCCGCCGAGCCAGCGCCAAAGAATCCAATCATCGGGATCAGCACCAGCCAGGCCAATATCCCGCCGGCCAGCATTTGGCCTGCAATCCGCGGGCCAATAATATAGCCAACACCCAGCAGCGCGGGATACGTATCCATCCCAATGACGGCGTTTCGAAAACGAAAGATCGTGGTTTCGATCTCCGTCTTAAATAACATGAAGCCGTCACCTAACGCTTTTACCAGGCCTCCAACGCCAAAGCCTAGTGAAACCATGCGGGCGCTGCGGCCGCCGGTCTCTCCGGAGACCAGCACCTCGGCACAGGCCGTCCCTTCCGGATAAGGCAGCGTTTCATGCTCATTGACAATCAACAGCCGTCTTAACGGAACCATCATGGCTACGCCTAGAAACCCGCCGATCAACACAACAAAGCTGATCATTTGCTGGCTGGGATTCAATTCCCACATATACAACGCCGGGAGGGTGAAGATGGCCCCCGCCGCTACTGCCTCACCGGCGGTTGTCATCGTCTGCACGACGTTGTTTTCCAGGATCGATTTACGTCGGAACAGCCCTCTGAGCACCGCTAAGGAAATCACCGCCGCTGGTATCGAAGCGCTGACGGTCAGACCGATTTTCAGCCCAAGATAGGCATTCGCCGCGGCAAACACGACGGCCAAAACAATCCCCAACACGACAGCAACCGCCGTCAGCTCCGGTAAGGAGCGCTTCGCTGATACATAAGGGATGAACTTCGCCGCGTTTTTTGATTTTCCATTCATGTGAATCTCTCCCTCTTCAAGAAAAAAGCAGTTTTAGATTGCCCAGGGGAGAATTATTTTAATCGACACTATAAAAGAAGAAAACCGCGATAGACTCGCGGTTCTCTTCATTTGCCTGAACTAACGTTTGTTATTTCATTCCGATGCGTTGTGCTCCAGAGCGCGCAATCGCTGCGCCAGCTCCTGCTTGTCGAAGTGCTCTCCGATAAACACGGCCACGTCAGGGACATCCCCTTGCGGCGTAATTTTCAGGTAATCCGCTTCCCGGTACGCATATTGGAACAGGAAGCGGCTGGCGGTATCGGTAAATCGCAGAACCCCTTTGCCGCGATACACTTCCCGAGGCAGCTCAGCAATAAAACGCTCAAAATCCTCACTGTCCACGGGTCCGTCAAAATAGTGCGTATAGACGGTCACGTGCTCATGCGATGCGTGAGGATGGGCATGATCATGATTGTGATCGTGATGATGCGCTTCTTGATGATCATGGTGATGATCATCCCCCTCGTGATGATGAGGGTGATGATCGTGGATGTGACCCTCATCATCATGAGTAGGGTCATGAGTTTGGGAGTGTGCCCATAATGACGACACCTCCACATCACATTTCACCGCTGGGATGATCTGAGCGTAAGGATTCATGCGGCGAAGAAACGCGGTCATTTCCTGCTGGCGATTCGGCTCCAGCAAGTCGATTTTATTCAGGATTAATACGGACCCGCAGCGGATTTGCTCCACCATCAGCCGGTAGGTTTTCCCCTGCTGGGATGCGTACAGCTCAGCCAGATGGGCTGCATCCACCACCGTCACCATCGGCTTGATGTCCAGTTTGAGATAGAGCGACACTTCCGTCACGGCATCAAAGATTTCCATCGGATTGCCTGCGCCCGTCGCCTCGATCACGATCAGATCCGGCTTCTCCCCTTCGATCAATTCCGCCATCTGTACGCTTAAGTCACCGCGAATCGTGCAGCAAATACAGCCGCCCAGCATCTCTGCCATCGGCACTTCGTTGGAAACCAGCAATCCATCGAGATTCACGTCTCCGATTTCGTTCATGATCACGGCCGGACGAAGCCCCTGCTCCTGCCAATAACTGATCAGCCGCTGGAGCAGCGTCGTTTTGCCGCTTCCTAAAAATCCGGACAATATGTAAACGGGGGTCACGCTGTTTCCCACCTTAACAACCTCCTGCCATCGGGATATAAGGATAAATTCATTCGAATGCGAGTGTACACCAACCGCCCCGCACATGCAACTCCATTTCCTTTCCCTGCCTGAAGCTCCACTCCGGTACAAGCTCACGCTCCTAGCTCGTCAAACATGATACAATGGAATTAACCTCCAAAGAAAGGAAGAAGCGAACACGATGAGATCCGTTGATGAACACCGGATGGAAGCGCCGGATGAAGTATCTTGTTTCGTCATTACCGTCTCTGATACACGGACGGAAGAAACCGATACCAGCGGCCGGTTGATCCAAGATCTGCTTCGGCAGAACGGGTATCATATAGCCCGCTATGTGATCGTGAAGGACGAATATGACGGTATCCGCCAGTTGCTGCGGGAAGCCGCTTCCGACCCTGCGATCGAAGCGGTTCTGCTGAGTGGCGGCACCGGCATCGCGCCGCGGGATACGACGTTTGAGGCGGTGCGCAGCCTTCTCAACAAAGAGATGCCCGGGTTTGGGGAAATTTTCCGTTACCTCAGCTTTACGGAAGATATCGGTTCGGCCGCCATCCTCAGCCGTGCAATCGCCGGAACGATCGGCAATACGGCGGTCTTCTCCATGCCCGGTTCCCAGGGCGCGGTGAAGCTGGCGATGGAACGGATTATCCTTCCCGAGCTGCGTCACGTCATGCGTGAAATTTATAAGAAATAAAACGCAAAAAACCAACCGCTCTCCATCCCTAAAACGAAGGGAAGCGGTTGGTTTTTGTATGAGCTCATGCTTTGTCATTACTTCGATCGATTATTCATTTGCGCCAGCAATTTATCAAATATCGTCTGAATCTCTTCTCGGTATGGACTATCCTTCTGCGCGCTGGACGAGTAAACCAAGGCAGCATTGTCCTTCACCGAGATGACCGCAGCCTGGCTGGAGACCGACTGGGCGGAGACTGCCTTCTTGCCATCACCAGTTCCATAAATTTCGGAAATTTCGCGAATCCGATCCTGTTCGCTCGGAAATACGTGTACGATTATAAAATGCCGCGCATCCCCGTTAATAAAATAACTGTAGCTAAAATTCCCGTCCAGCCCTTCGGCATAGGTTTCATGGGTCAGTTTGATCCCACGCTTCGCACATTCCGCTTTCAATGCTTGCAGCAGTGCTGTGTTCAGCGTCTTTCCGGTCGTTAATTGGCGTTCGTTCCCTTGCCGATAGCTTTGCATGCTATATTTGTTCATCTCTTCCTTGGCTACCCGTTGCACATTCCCGCATCCTACGGTTAAAGAGAGCGCCAAGGCGATTCCCAATCCAACCTTCCACCATCTCATTGGTATCCCATCCTTTATCCTAAGCTAAGCCAGCTTCGGCCGATGGTGTTAGGTTGTCTCAAGATTCCCCAATTTATACCATGGATTCCGTTTCAGTTGATGCAGGAGATGACTTGGCGCCCGATGGCTTCCCCGGCCAGTACGGTACGAAGCGCCTCCGGCAGCTTCTCCAGCGGATATTCGGTGATGCCACCAGCCAGCACCGACTCCGGCTTCCACGGTCCGGCCAGAAGCTGCCACAGCTCATGCCGCAACGGTGCCGGACAAAATACAGAATCGATCCCCAGCAAATTCACCCCGCGTAAAATAAAGGGGTACACGTTCGTTTCGATCCCGCTGCCGCCGGTTAATCCCGATAAGGCAATCGAGCCGCCATAGCGTACCGACTTCAGCAGGTCGGCCGTCATCGCTCCTCCCACCGGGTCAACGATGGCCGCCCAACGCTCTTTGCCAAGCGCACCTTTGGCGTCCGAAGCCGCCTCCTCTCGGGAGAGGACCTCTGCGGCGCCAAAGGCTGCCAGCTTCTCCCGCGCCTGCGGCTTCCCAGTGACCGCGGTGACGGTGAAACCGAGCCGGCTGAAGATCGCCACGGCCATGCTGCCCACGCCGCCGGTGGCTCCGAGGACGAGCACCGGCCCTTGTCCGGTCGCCAGCCCATTGTCAAGCAGGCGCCGGACAGACAATGCTGCCGTAAACCCTGCCGTTCCGATCGCCATCGCGTCGCGGAACGAAAGGCCCTCCGGCAGCGGCACCAGCCAGTCGCCCGGCACACGGGCGACTTCGGCGAATCCTCCCGCGTGCGTTACACCCAGCCCGTAACCGGTGCACAGCACCCGGTCCCCGGGCTTCCACCGTGCATCGCGGGAGGCCGTTACCTCCCCGGCCAGATCAATGCCGGGGATAAAGGGATAGGTTTTAACGATTTTCCCTTCGGGGATACTTGCCAATCCGTCTTTATAGTTAACGCTGGAATAATGAACCTTGACAGTAACATCAGCGTCAGGAAGCGCCGAGAGGTCAAGCTGTTCAACCCCTGACCGAAACCCGGACTCGTCCTGGTGTACACGAAATGCTCGAAAGGATGAAATCATCCCCTCACTCTCCTTCCATTTGACTTATGTGCTTAGGATGAATGCTCTGTGTAACAAAAGAAAGCGGCGCTTGGCCGCTTCCCTTCCAATCTTGTTCGTCTCACTTCCAGCCTGTTTTTAGAGATACGGGTGTTCGTGTTTAGCCAGAAGGATTTTCCAACGCCGTTCTACTTCTTGTTCGAATTCCGCCAAAGCCTCGGCGTTCTCTGGCTTCGTCAAGTGGCGAGTCTTGCCCATCGTCTTCAGCCAATCCGCCAGCGGAATACGTTTGCCCTTCTCCTCCGGATTATACGTAATTGTCGTTTGACCATGCTCTACCTCGTACAGCGGGAAGAAGCAGGAGTTGACGGCAGCATCGATGATGTTGGTGCCCTGATCGTCCGGCGAAATCCAGTTGAGCGGGCAAGCTGTTAATATTTTACCATAAACAAGTCCTTCATGTTGGGCGTACCATTGAGCTTTGGCTGCTTTCTTCACCAAATCCTGCGGGTAAGCCTCACTGCCGGTAAACACGTAAGGAATGTTGGTGGCCGCCATGATTTGCGGTGTGTCTTTGTGCTGGAACGTTTTGCCCTGCTGCACTTTGCCGATGTTCGACGTAGAGGTCCGATGACCCAACGGGGTCGAATACGACAGTTGTGCTCCCGTATTCATGTATCCTTCGTTATCATACTCGATGATGATCATTTTATGACCGCGCAGGGCTGCACCGATTGCTGGCCCCATGCCGATGTCCATGCCCCCGTCGCCGGTAACCATCACGAACGTAAAATCGTCCTTCAGGCCAAGCTCGTCGAGTTCGCCGCGGCGTTTTCTTTCCCAGAACATTTCAACGACACCGGACAACGTAGCGGCACCGTTCTGGAACAGGTTATGGATGTACGTCGCTTTATGGGATGAATACGGATATCCGGTCGTGACGACCATCGCGCAGCCGGTGTGGAACAGAGCCACAATATCGCCTTCAATCCCTTTAAAGAACAGCTCTAGACCGGAGAAAATTCCGCAGCCTGGGCAGGCCCCATGCCCCGGTGCAATCCGCTTAGGCTTCTTCGTTAATGCGCGAAGCGGCGGAATACGCACGCCCAGCTTGCCGGTTTCTTCATTCTTCGTGACCGTAATCAGGCCGGTCTTCAAGTCCTCAAACTTCAGCGGATTCAGCACCCGCTTAGGCGCTTTCTCCGGATCCCCCGGGGTATGTCCATAGTAATCAAATGGAACTTCGACCTGGCCCGTCTTCGCCGCTTCAATCGCCAATTGGAAGAAGTGGTGGCCGTCCTCGGCATAAAACTCTTTGCCACCCAGCCCGTATATCCGGCTGATGACCTTTGTTGTATGATTGCCATGCGTGAACAACGCCGCCTTAATCTCATTCACCATATTGCCGCCATAAGCGCCGTAGGAATCCCCGCGGTCGCCTACTGTGATGGCTTTCACGTTCTTCAGTGCTTCGGCAATTTGCTTTGAAGGGAAAGGCCGAATCATGTTTGGTGCGATCGAGCCGGCTTTGATACCTTGACGGCGTAAATCGTCTACAACGTCCTTAATAATTTCAGATGCCGAGTTCATGAGGAACACCGCGACTTCGGCATCTTCCATCCGGTACAGATCCAGCATTTTATATTCGCGTCCGGTCAGTTCGGCATATTCGCCGGCAATCCGTTCAAAGACGCGTTCCGCATTGTACATCGCTACAGACTGCTGATAGCAGTTATTGATGTAATCCGGCTCGTTCATATACGGCCCGACGGTAATCGGGTTGTTGCGATCCAGCGTATGCGGGAAGTCCCCCGGCGGCCGTTCCCCAACGAATTTCAATACATCTTCCCGGTTCGCGAAGGTATGCACGCGCCGTTTCTGGTGGGACGTGAAGTATCCGTCGGACGCAACCAGGACCGGCAGTCTTACTTCTGGATCCTCGGCCAGCTTGATCGCGATGAGGTTCATATCGTATACGGCTTGCGGATCACGGCACATTAGAATCGGCCAGCCAATGTTCAGTGCAAAATAAAGGTCCGAATGATCGCCGTGAATATCGAGCGGTCCGGAGATGGAGCGGCAAACCAAGTTCATAACCATAGGAAAGCGTGTGCCGGATTGTACCGGCAATTGCTCCAGCATGTACAGGAATCCTTGAGCACTGGTCGCGTTAAAAACCCGGCCGCCGGCTGTTGAAGCACCGTAACAAATACCAGCCGAGCTATGTTCGCCGTCCGATGGAATCAGCTTAATATCATGCTGGCCGTTTGCTTTCATTAAATCAAGGAATTGTGCTACCTCGGTAGAAGGGGAAATCGGAAAGTACCCCATAATATGATAATTGATCTGGCTGGCTGCATAAGCTGCCATTTCATTTCCTGACTCATATACCACGCGCTGCTCAACCGTACCGGAGCGGCGTTCTTTCTCCAAATCGATCGCCATGATGAACATACCACCTTTCCTGCGTATTAGCGTATCGCCAAATCAAACAGATGCGGTACGCGATGCGCTTCCGCATATCCTTCTTCCTCACGCTCCCCGGACAAGGCGTCCGTCGGACAAGCGTGAATACATTTCAAGCATCCTTTGCAATATTGATAGTCGATGCCCTTTAAGAACATTTGCGGTCGGCCCTTCTTATCGGGGCGTTCCTCCCAGACGAAGCAGTTATCCGGGCAGACGTTATCGCATTGGGCGCAGTGAATACAAGACTCCTCTTTAAAATGCGGCATCATCCCGGATCGGGAAATGCTAAGATCCTTCAGGATACTGTTGCCCGGATTGATAATTAGCCCGCCGATCGGTTGAGTCTCATAACCAAGTACTGGCGTATCCGCACGAACGAAGGCCGGCATGCTTACCCCTTCCGGCAAAGCAAACGTCTCAAAGACAACTTCTTGAAATCCCCGCTCAAACGTCGCAATCGCGGGGGCTACGGTTTGTGGATATTTCTTCTCCAACGACTTGCGGATCACGTCTTTCATCGTTTCGGGATCGAGGAATGGGCATAACCGGAATAAGGCACCCAGCATCGCCATGTTCACCCGGTTCTTCTCTTCAAGCGCAATACCCGTCGCATCGATCACTGCGATCGTGCCGCCGATCAGCTTCATTTTCTCCTTTAGCTCCTGCGGAGTTTTGCGCGAATTCACCAATACGGTGCTGTCCTCATAAATGCCGCTGATCACGTTCACCGTTTTGGCCAGTGCCTCATGAAAGATTCCTACAATATGCGGGCGTTCCACAGGCGATGTATCGCGAATCGGTGTATTCAGATCGCAGAAGCGGATATGCGCCTTAACCGGGGACCCTTTTTTCTCCGAGCCATAAGAAGAAAAGCTGACCCCATTTAGTCCGGCTCCTTCAACCCCGGCTTCGGCCAGCATTTTCCCTGCCAAGTTCGCACCCAGCCCACCAATGGATTCCAGTCGGATTTCAAAAAATCCCAGCTCGTTTAATTTCGGTAATTGTACCACGCGCTTGTCTCCCTTCTTCGCAAATGCGAGCTCTTCACGACGTAAATAAGTGCTAAACATCACATCAAAAGATATCTTTCTTAATTTTAAAATTTATCATAGATGCGATGTGACTTATGTAACAAATGTCATATAGACATTCTTGTCTAGGCGAATACACCACCCCGCACAGAAATGAATAGGATAGCGGTAAAACGTTTTTCAGGAGGAACCCCAAAAGCATGATACCTACGTACCCTTACTACAGCTCGAAAACGGTTTGCCAAGAACAACCGATGACCTTCCCGCCGCAACATCAACCAAGACAACCTGGCCTAGAAACGCTGATGGTTCCACCCCCGATCTCCGAAAATCCCGCTTATGTCGGCAGCGGCAAATTAAAGAACAAGGTCGCGATCCTAACTGGCGGCGACAGTGGGATCGGGAGAGCGACTGCGATTGCTTTTGCCAAGGAAGGCGCAGATTTAGCCATCGTTTATCTGGATGAACACGAGGATGCCCAAGCAACGAAACGGCGTGTTGAGGAGCTGGGCCGGCGATGCTTGCTCATTCCCGGCGACTTGCGCCAAGAAGCTTTCTGCCATGCGGTGATTCATCATACTCTGCATCATTTTGGGAAGATCGATATCCTGGTGATCAACCAAGCTGTTCAATTTCCTCAGCAGCAAGGTATCGAGGCGATTTCGACCGAACAGCTGTACCAAACCTTTGCCACCAACATCTTCCCTCATTTCTACCTGACCAAAGCTGCGCTTCCCTATTTGCGACCCGGCAGCGCGATTATCAGCACCGCCTCGATCACCGCTTATGCCGGTGCTCCGCTGCTGATTGATTATTCCTCAACCAAAGGCGCTGTCGTTTCCTTTACCCGGTCCTTGGCATTGTCCCTCGTCCATCGAGGTATCCGTGTCAATGCGGTGGCACCGGGACCGATTTGGACTCCACTGATCCCTTCCAGCTATTCTGCGGAATACGTGTCCACGTTTGGCCTGGAAACGCCGATGAAGCGAGCGGGGCAGCCATTTGAATTGGCACCGGTCTACGTATTCCTGGCTTCTGACGATTCCAGCTTTGTGACCGGGCAAACGATCCATGTCAATGGCGGTGCAATGATTACGAGTTAACCCTTTTGGGGAAACGACAAAAAGCACCCTTTCCAGAAGGAAAGAGTGCTTTTCACATGTTACTTCACGATGTTAATGACCAGTCAATAGGCTAGGATCCGGCTGAGTCCCTTCACTTGCTGAGTCCTTGCCCGCTTCGGCCTGCTTCTTCGGCTTAGATAAGAATAAGGTCAATAGGAAACCAACCGCGGCAATGCACGATGCTAAGAAGTAGGTGTCTCCAAAACCAGACGCGGCTGCCTCCAGCGGATTTCCGCCCTGTGCTGCCTCCTTCATGTGACTGCTGATTTGTGAAGTGAGATAACCCGTTAAGCCGGCTACCGCGAAGGAGACGATGACTTGCTGGGCCGCCGTCATGAGCGGGGTCACCCGAGCCACCAAGTGGCGTGGCGCAGAGTTTAGAATATGCGTGTTCAGCGGCATCATCGTCAGGCCCATCCCGCCGCCAAGCAAGCCAAGCGGCACCAGCACCATCGCCAGCGGCGTTTCCGCAGTAATCCGCGATAACAGGAACAAGGCCGTCGATACGATGCCAAGGCCGATGAAGGCAAGCGGCCGCGCACCAACCCGGTCAAACAAGCGACCACTAATCGGCATGAAGAATGCTGACATCAGCGCTTGCGGCAGCAGATAAATCCCGGTTTCCAATGCGTTGTAGCCTCTAACTTGTTGCAGGTATAACGGAGTCAGAATCATCGAACCGAACAACGCTGCTTGGGCAATCCACACCAAGATGATCCCTCGGGTAAAATGAGATGAACGGAACACCCGCAATTCAAGCAGCGGCTGTTGATGTCTGATCTCGACAATGATGTACAGTAGTAAGGCAAGTCCCCCTACGCTAAGACCTGTAATCGTCGACGCCGAGGTCCAGCTGGTTCCCCCTTCACTCACACCATAGGTCAACATCGCAAAGGCGATGGGAGCCAAGATCATCCCCAGTTTATCCAACTGCGGTGCCTCCCGCCGACTGGATTTCGGCAAGAAACGCAGACCAATCAGAAATGCGACAATTCCGATCGGCAGATTGATCAGAAAAATCCAATGCCAGCTGACGTTCTCCACCAGCCAACCGGACAACACCGGACCGAGGGCTGGCGCCATCAGCATCGGTACACCCAGCGCCCCCATGACAGCCCCTCGTTTCTCAGGCGGTGCCAGCTTAAACACCATTGCAAACCCGATCGGCGAAACCATCCCGCCGCCGAGACCTTGAATGATGCGATAAACGATCAACTGCTCCGGCGTTTGCGCTACGGCACATAACACCGACCCTATCGTAAACAATGCGATCGTCATTAAGAAAATACGTTTCTCCCCAAATTTATCGGTCATCCATCCGGCTAACGGAATGACGGCAGATAAAGCAAGGGTATACCCTGTGATCGTCCATTGAACCGTCTTTAAATCGGTTGCGAAGAAGTCGACCAGCTTAGGAACGGCTACATTCACCACCGTGCTGTCCAAAATAACCATAATCATCCCAACGATGACAGCCATCAACGGTGCGATGATCGAACGGATGGAAAATTCTTTGTTATCGATCGAACTCTCCACAGTATGATTCGGCATCCTCTCACTCAGCTTTCTTTCTATATTTTAAACACCGTTTTAAACAATGTTTAACACAAATTTAAACGGAACCCGCAGTTTTGTCAAGGCATTTGTCTTCGGTGGCTTCTGTAAGATCTGGTTCTCACTTCCTTCGCCCTGATGTCTTATTCTTGACACTTGGAGTAAGCGCGTATTATGGTAGTTTCTATACGGGCAGTAGATTGGATGGCATAAAGGAGCGAAATCATGAGCAATTGTGCCGAGGGGCTGACAACCAAACAGAATATTCTTCAGGCGACGTTGGACCTCATTAAAACAGAAGGGGCCGATCAAGTCACCTTGCGCAAGATCACGGCTGCGGCCAATGTCAATTTAGCTCTAGTGAATTACTACTTTGGCTCGAAGGACAACTTGATTAACGAAGCGCTGAAACTGCTGCTGACAACGTTTCAGGAGAATTTCTCCGTCTTGGACGATACTTCGCTACCCCCTAAAGATCGATTAAAGGCATTTCTTCTCCAATACGTGGATTCAGTACTGCAATACCCCGGTTTGTTGCATGAAGTCTTAGGCAAAGGACGAATTACTTTTGAATCCCGGCAAGACTTCACCGGTTTTATGAAAACGACCGGATTCAGCAAGATTACTGGCGTGCTGGAGGAGATTACCGGCGAGACCAATCCGGATATTCTTTTTATTATGATGATGCAAATCAATGCAGCCGTCCTCTTCCCGCTCGTCTTGGCAAGGCAGATTAAGCAACTGGAGAACCGTCCGGGCAAAGAAATCGTTGAGCGGCAAATCGATATTTTGTTTGATCACTACTTCGCGAAATATGAGTCGTGTCGTTAACTTGTCGAAATCAGCCTTCTATCCGCCGATTTATAGCGCTTTTTGCGCTTTCCCGAGAAATAATTTCCCACGCAAATAAAGACCGCTTCGCCGCCGATTGGCGAGAAGCGATCTTTCTGTCTTAAGGGGGTTAGAAGAAGTTAATCCTCATGCTGCCCCATATATTCTTCGATCATCTTTTGCTTTAACTCCCAGGCTTCCTGGCTTAAGCTGATGCGGTAAATTTCCGGGTTCAGCTTGCGGAGATATTCTGGCCAGAATAAATTTAACTGCTCGCGGTGGTACTCACGAATTTCATCCAGCGTTGGCAGCTTGTACACGAGCTGACCATCCACAAAGATCGGCTGCAGCATGGACACCGCTTCATAGTTTTTGACTGACTTTTTGATATAAGGATGTACCGGATCAAACAATCGGAGTTTGCCGCCCATCCGCGCTTGCTGTTCATGCGGAAAACAGATGTAATCGGCAATCGCTTTGCCGCTGTCTTTGCTGACAATGCGCAATACGTCTTTTTTGCCGGGGGTTGTGACTTTTTCCGGATTACCGGAGATCTTGATCGTGGGCACCATTTGACCGTCCTTCTCCCGTTCAACCAGCTTGTAGACGCCTCCGAGAGCCGGTTGGTCCGCTGCTGTAATCAACTGAGTCCCTACGCCCCAAATATCGATCTTCGCACCTTGTGCCTTCAGGTTAAAAATCGTATTCTCGTCCAAGTCGTTTGACGCGACGATTTTGACATAAGGTAAGCCAGCGTCGTCCAGCATTTTGCGGGCTTGAATCGACAGATAAGCTAAATCGCCGCTGTCCAAGCGGATGCTCGCCAGCCGCTTGCCTGCGGCTTCCAGCATTTTGCCGGTGCGGATCGCATGCGGAACGCCGCTTTTGAGCGTATCATACGTATCGACCAGCAGGGAAACCTGATCCGGCAGCGCTTTGGCATACAACTCAAACGCTTCCTGCTCCGAGTCGAAGATTTGCACCCACGAGTGGGCATGCGTTCCTCGGGTCGGAATGCCAAAGATCTCACCAGCGAGCAAGTTGGACGTCCCATCAAACCCGGCCAAATAAGCAGCCCGAGCCCCCCAGATGGCCGCATCTGCTTCTTGTGCCCGGCGGGTGCCAAACTCCAGCAGCACGTCGTTCTCGGCGACCCGTTTCACCCGTGAAGCTTTGGTGGCGATCAAGGTCTGGAAATTCATAAAGTTTAGCAACGCCGTCTCAATCAGCTGTGTTTCCATAATTGTGCCTTCAACGCGGATCAACGGCTCGTTCGGGAAGCAAAGCGCCCCTTCGGCCATCGACAGCAGCGTGCCTTTAAATTCAAAGTTACGCAGCAATTCCAGAAATTCCGGCTTATAGTTCTCTTCTTGTTTGTCCAAATACGCTAAATCCTCTTCCGTAAACCGCAGCTGCCGGATATAGTCCACGATCCGCTCCAAGCCTGCAAACACCGCATACCCGTTGCCAAACGGCAGCTTGCGGAAGTAGGCCTCAAATACGGTCCTCCGCAAATGCGTTCCGTTCATCCAATGCGCATAGATCATGTTGATCTGATATTTATCGGTATGCAGTGCTAAACCCGTGGTTGGCATCGCCTGTTCATCCTCTCTGGCTGTTCGTTACGTTTGCTCCTAAACTGGTGCGGAAATGCCCCAGCGCCCAGGTATGTCCCTCCGGGTTAAAGCTGGCTACCGCATCTTCGTATACTGTAATTGCAAATCCCTTGTTATAAGCATCCACCGCCGTATGCAGCACGCAAATATCCGTGCACACGCCGATCAGATGCACCTCCGTAATACCGCGTTCCCGGAGCTTCAGCTCCAGGTCCGTTCCACAAAACGCGCTGTATCTCGTCTTATCCATCCAATAGATGCGGTCCTGGTTCTTCGCATACACCTCAGACAACCGCCCGTACAACGCACGGCCTTCCGTATCCCTCAGATTGTGGGGAGGAAACAGCTTCGTTTCCGGATGCAGGTGGTCTTCCCGCTCGTGCAGATCTACGGCCATCACGACAAAATCCCCTTGCTTCACAAAGGATTCCGTTATCCGGCAAATCGCCGGTTCAATATCGATGGCCGGCTGGCCCACCGGAAGGTTACCGTCCACGAAATCCTTCGTATAATCGATGACGATCAGAGCTTTCATGATTTCACTCTCCCTTCACACATTCCATTTGCCGCAACTAATATTTCATTATGTAAAATATCTTAAGTGTAAATCGAAAGCCGCGGGGTGTAACCAGTAAACCGGTACAATTGAGCCGGCCGTTGCGAATATTGGTTAGACAACATCGGCTTGCCATTCTCGTCACGCACTTCTTCCAGTATCCCCTGACGACTGCGCGTCGATGTAATTTTGCGGATAAAATTCAGCTCTTCAAAGTCTGGAACGACCGTTTGAATCACCTGATACAATTCGCCGAGAGTGAAATGCGGCGGCAAAAATTGCTTCGCAATCGTCGTATGCAGCATCTGCTGCTGAATCCGTTTATAAGCGTCTTGCAAAATCTCACGGTGGTCGAAAGCCAGCTGCAGATCCTCTAACGCCTCTCGAACGGTAAACAGGCCAACCTCTTGGGCATCATCTGCTGATTGCCGTTTCTCCAGCACCCATTCCTCGACTAATGCAAAAAAGGCATGGGAGATAATCCAGCCGCGCGGGTCCCGCCCCGGCTTGCTGTACACGCCCAAATATTCAAGATGCGAGCCGTCGACGCCGGTTTCTTCCTTCAGTTCACGGCGCGCGGTTTCATACAGCGATTCATCTTCCTGCGAGAAACCGCCCGGCAACGCCCAGGCTCCGGCGAACGGCCAGCTCCGCCGACGGATCAGCATGACCTTCAGATCGAAGCGCGGCAGCGATTTGGTCGATGCTTTTCGTTCCTGCCTCGTCAACGTAAACATGACGATGTCGGCCGGGATTCCGTCCGGCGTGCGATATTTTTTAACCTCATTAACTACCTGCTTTTGTTCTTCGTTCATCATGTATCACCACATCGTCTAGGATAACGCCGGCCGTTGGATGTCCGGCACTTACGAATTCAAGCGATCTAAACTGGAAGACGGCCCTCTGCTCACTTCGGCAAGCGGAACGTTGCCGTCGATATACATCCGAGGGTACCTTCTTCGTTACGAACCTCAGAGCGGAGCGTTAGCGTCCGATGGGTCTCATGGATTGGCATCGCCAACACCACCAGCTCCCCTGTACGCATAGGGCTTAGAAAATTAACATTCAAATGAGTTGTGACTCCAAGCTTCCCTTTAATCGTTGCTACCAACGTGCCCATCGCTTGATCCATCATGGACGACAGCACGCCCCCATGGACGATGCCCATGGAATTGAGATGGGATGCCCCCGCTGTAAGCCCCAGCTTCACCAGGGATTTGTCGGCAGAAATCAGACGCAATCCGAGTAACCCCCAGAACGATTGCTCATCCCGCCGCTGTACTTCTTCGCTCCATTCATCCATCTCGGTGTCCCCCCTATCCTTGCTTCTCTTTATATTATAATATTCCTTTGAAACGTTGCTTCACTCATAATAGACAAGATGAAAAAAAGCGGAGGGGTTGCCTCCGCACAACTGCCTCGCTTACTCTCCGTATCCGGATGAAACAGCCGGCTCACTGCCCGACTCGACGTTCACTTTGCTGGCTACCGTATCGCGGATGACGGAAACGACGAGCTGGAGCAGATAATTGATATCGCTTTGGCTCTGCTGGAACTCCGTCACAAGCGGAATCTGGTCGAGTTCATCCTGCAGCTCCTCAATTTCACGTTCGATCTTCTGCACCATAGCCTGATTCTGGAACGTTTCAAATGCGACGATTTCCTTCTGTTTCTTCTTAATGGCACTGATCAGAGTCTGTACACGTTCATGCTTCTGGATCAGCTTCTCGGCCTTCTGAAACTGTTGAACCTCTTCACTGGTCCCGATCAGTTCAGCCAGTTCTTTCGCCTTCTTCATAATGTCCTCGCGGATGACCAAGTCCCGCGAATCGTACTTCGGAATTCCGCAATCGGTATGATCTTTGTGCTGTTCCATTGTCAATAACCTCCCCTGCATTACGCCAATTTGGCGGTTTGCTCTACGAGCTTACCTTTGATGTACCAAGTCATCGGATCGGTAATCTCCACCTGGACAAACGTTCCGATCAATTCCGTACTGCCCTCAAAATGGACAAGCTTGTTGGTGCGTGTACGTCCAGATAACATATGGGCGTTGTTCTTACTTTCGCCTTCGACCAGCACTTCAACGATCTGTCCACGCAGCGCTTCGTTACTGTTGCGGCTAAATTCGTTGAGGGTATCGTTTAACTTCATAAGCCGCGCTTTCTTCACTTCCATCGGGACAGTATCTTCCATCACGGCAGCCGGCGTACCTTCCCGCGGCGAGTAGATAAAGGTATACGCCGAATCGTACCCCACCTCGCGCACGAGGGATAAAGTTTCCTCAAACTGTTCCTCAGTTTCACCCGGGAATCCAACGATAATGTCCGTGGTGAGGACAACGTTTGGGATTTTCGCCTTGATTTTGCGCACCAATTCAAGGTAATGCTCGCGCGTATACTTGCGGCTCATCTTCTTCAACACTGCGCTGCTGCCCGATTGAACCGGCAGATGAATGTGCTCCACCAAGTTTCCGCCTTTGGCCAGAACATCGATCAGCGCATCGTCAAAATCGCGTGGATGCGAGGTCGTAAACCGAACGCGCGGAATATCGATTTGACGGATATCGTCCATTAGATTCGCGAACGTATAGTTGATGTCGGTAAAATCCTTGCCGTAGGCATTGACGTTTTGGCCCAGCAGCGTGATCTCTTTATAGCCTTGACGCGCCAGCTCACGTACTTCGGCAATGACGTCCTCTGGACGGCGGCTGCGTTCCTTGCCTCGCGTAAACGGTACGATGCAATACGTACAGAACTTGTCGCATCCGTACATGATGTTCACCCATGCCCGCATACCTTCGCGCTTCTTCGGCAGGTTCTCGATAATGTCGCCTTCCTTGGACCAAACCTCAACGACCATCTCTTTGCTGAACAGCGCTTCTTGAATGAGGTATGGCAAACGGTGAATGTTGTGTGTCCCGAAGATCATATCCACAAAACTGTGCTTCTGCAGGATGCGCTTCACAACACCTTCCTCTTGCGACATACAACCGCAAACGCCCAGCAGCAAATCCGGCTTCTCTGTCTTAAGAGTCTTCAGGTGACCCAATTCACCAAACACCTTGTCCTCTGCGTTCTCCCGAATTGCACAGGTGTTCAGCAAAATAATGTCTGCCACTTTACGATCCTCGGTCGCACGGTAGCCCATCTGCTCCAGCAGACCTTTGATGGTTTCGGTGTCATGCTCGTTCATCTGGCAGCCAAACGTATAGACGATATAATGCTTGCCAACGCCAATTCCCTTCAGATCTTCCGGAACGGCATTCTCGTACAGCACCTTGACGTCTTCTTTCCCGCGTTGTTTCTCTTTGCGTTGGTTCGGCTCAGACAAAATTTGAATATCCCGGCCACGGATTCGGATCTTCTTCCCTCGTTCATCCTCCGAAATGACCCGGGCGTCCGAGAAGTCAAAGTATTTGGCGTAATCTTTCGTTTCCTTAGCCATGTGCCCGTTCACTCCTTTACCTGATCTATCTTCGTTCCTTATGGGCATCGTTATCATTCTTAAAAATGCATTACACTAAATTATAACATGACCAGGCTTCGATATCCAGATAAACACCGTATCCATAACAACGCAAATAGACCCGTTCGAATGAACGGGCCTTGACGGATAATCACAGTTAGAATCCCTTGTATTGAGGTTCTTCGCTTTCCAGCTGCGATACACGGCTTTCTACTTGCGTTACGATTTGCTGCGTTTGTTGCGCGCATTGCGTAAATAGATCCTTTGCTTGTTGGTTTTGCGTGCTTAACGCAAATTGTTCCAAGCTCGCTTGCGCGCTTTTTAATGAAGCTAAGGTTGTTTTAACTTGAGAGGCTACTGTCACAAACTCACCACCTTTCTTTTCGTTGTTGCTATTGAACAATGCATAATTTCACCTGCTTAAAACGGATTCATACGCCCATCCATGCTTCCACATATTGTCTTAGTAAATTTACGTATCCCCGCGCATAATTGGGGTATCTCGCCTTGGATTGTCTACGAAAGGAGTATTCCTCATGCCATTGTGGTTGGAAGTTATCGTCCGAACGTTGGTGGCTGTCGTTATCTTATTTGTGCTCACCCGGCTACTCGGAAAGAGACAAATTTCACAGCTTTCCTTCTTCGAATACATCACCGGGATTACGATTGGGAGCATTACCGCTTATATCTCCCTCGATGTGAACACGGACTGGTATCTCGGCATCATTGCTGTTACCGTCTGGTTTCTCGTTTCTCTAGGCATTGAGTTTATCCAGCTCAAAAGCAAGAAAGCCCGGGATCTGATCGACAGCAGCAGTACAGTGTTGATTAAGGATGGCAAGATTCTAGAAGAGAATCTGAAGAAGGAAAGACTGACCAACGAGGAACTCATGGAACAGCTGCGGAAGAAGAGCATCTTCAAAGCAGCCGAAGTCGAGTTTGCGGTCATGGAGCCCGATGGTCAAATTAACGCGATGCTGAAGAGCGAGTATCAACCGATTACTCCGGCTCATTTAGGGATCAAAGTGGCTCCCCAGCCTGAACCGCAAACCGTCATTATCGACGGAAAACTTATGGACGAACCACTCGCTACACTGGGACTCAACCGAAAGTGGTTAAACACCGAACTGGAGAAGCTGGGCGTTTCACTGGATAACGTCAATTTAGGGCAGGTTGATGCCTACGGTCAGCTATACGTCGATTTGTACGACGACCAGATTACCGTCCCGCAGCCTCAAGTCAAACCCGTCCTGCTGGCGCAGTTGAAAAAGTGCGAAGCCGATCTCGAGATGTTCGCGCTCTCGACGGACGAGGAAGAAGCTAAGAAGCTGTATAGCGATTGTTCGATGAAGCTGCAGAAGGTTATCGATCAAGTCAAACCGTTATTAATCCAATAGGAGGATGGGAGCATGGCCAAGAAAAAAAATAAGCAATTGACTCCTACACAGCAACAGTATCAACGGCTGGCACATGCCCATGAGCCAAAGCGCCCGGTAGCTGTCAATTGTCTGAGAGCCTTTTTGGTCGGCGGATTGATATGCCTGATTGGAGAATGTATCCGACAGGCCTTTATCCATTTTGCCCATATGGGCGAAAGAGAAGCCGCTAACCCGACCGTCGCTATTCTTGTCATCTTGTCCGTGCTGCTCACGAGCTTTGGTGTCTATGATAAAATCGCTCAGTGGGCCGGAGCAGGTACCGCTGTTCCTGTCACGGGCTTTGCCAACTCGATGGCATCGACGGCGATTGAGCATCGCCCGGAAGGTCTGGTGCTGGGCGTAGCTGCAGGCATGTTTCAATTAGCCGGTTCCGTCATCGTGTTTGGTACGGTGGCTGCTTTTATCATCGGCTTGATTTACGCGGTGTTTATCCCAGGGTATGCCGGAGGTGGGCACTGAAATGCTGAAAGGCCATCAAAGCTGGGTATTTGAAAATAAACCTAAGATCATTAGCAGCGCTACTGTGGTGGGGCCATTTGAAGGCCAAGGGCCGCTCGCTGAAGATTTTGATGTGATCCATGCCGACCTCTATATCGGTCAAGACAGCTGGGAGAAAGCCGAAAAGACACTGCTCGAAGAATCAGCGCAGTTAGCGATCAGGCATGCCGGGTTAACGAAGGAACAGATTCAATTCTACTTCGGCGGCGATCTGATGAATCAGATCATCAGCAACAGCTTCGCCGCACGGACGTTAAGCATTCCGTATATCGGCATGTTTGGCGCTTGCTCAACCTCGATGCAGACGCTGGCGATGGCCGCCTATGTCGTCAATTCCGGAGGCGCGAAATATGCCGTAGCTGGAACGTGCAGTCATAACGCCAGTGTGGAGAAGCAATTCCGCTACCCGACCGAATACGGGTCGCAGAAGCCGCCCACCGCGCAGTTCACGGTCACTGGCTCGGGCTCCGTCGTTTTATCCCCTGAAGGAGAGGGGCCTTCGGTAACGTCAGCTACGATGGGCAAAGTCATCGACATGGGCATCACCGACCCATTTAATATGGGCGCTGCAATGGCACCGGCTGCTGTCGATACGATCCAGGCTCACTTCCGGGACCTGGAGATCGAGCCATCTTACTATGACCTGATCGTCACTGGGGACTTGTCCAAAGTCGGCTATGCCATCGCGAACGATCTGTTCGTCCGGCACAACTTCCCCATCAAGCAGACGACCTATATGGATTGCGGGATGATGATTTACGACTACGAGAACCAACAGGTCCAAGCCGGCGCCAGCGGCTGCGCCTGCTCCGCTGTCGTCACTTACGGCCATCTGCTGAACCGGATGAAACGCGGGGAATTAAAACGAATCCTCGTCGTGGCCACCGGGGCGTTGCTCTCTCCGCTCTCCTACCAGCAAGGCGAGAGCATCCCCTGCATCGCCCACGCGGTATCCATCGAAGCTTAAAGCTGAATATACCAAAAAGGGCTCGCCCGGCATTCACAGCCGTTGGGCAAGCCCTTTATTTTTTTCAACTGTCACCAATTAGTCGATGATCTCTGCCGTGTCGCCTGTCTTCGCACCAGCAGCGTTCGCTTCGTCCGTATCGATATGCATATCGAGGGCAAAGTTATCAGATACGCGTGCAATGACGTTCTCCAGCACCAAACCGCGTTCTCCGCTCAAGCGAACTTTCAGCAGCTGCTTGTCTTTGATGCCCCATTTCTCTGCATCGGAAGTATGGAAATGAATGTGGCGCGCAGCGACGATGACGCCTTGCTCCAAGTCGATTTCCCCGGCAGGACCTTTCACCTTGATGCCAGGCGTACCTTCAATGTTACCCGATTCGCGCACCGGAGCTTTAACCCCCAATGCAAAAGAATCTGTACGGGAAATTTCAAGCTGGGATGCCGGACGGGCTGGACCCAAAATACGAACTTTATCGAACTGTCCTTTTGGTCCGATGACTGCCACTTGTTCATTCGCAGCAAATTGTCCCGGTTGGGACAGCGGTTTGAATTCCGTCAGTTGATAGCCTTGTCCAAACAAAATTTCAATGTGCTCCTGCGTCAAATGGATATGACGCGCGGATACGCCGACAGGTACAGTTTTGCTCATGTCTACAAACACTCCTCGTATATTCTCTATATCGATGACGATTCACATCGCTACTCATTATACACCTAATGGAGAAAAAAAGAAAAAGGTGTCCACCAGAAATGGACACCTTTCACCTGATTATTTGAATTCTGCTACAAGATTGTCAAACTCGCTTTCAGAAAGTGCCAGCGATTGATGAACCAGCGGCTCTTTCTTAAAGCCGTGAACCAGATCTTCGTAGCATCTCTTCTCTTTGTTCTGATAGATCAATCCAGTGATCATGCCGTTCGTCTCCATCAACTTCGCCATGGCCATCGCCCGGTTACTTGGATCATAATCCGGAACGGTCTCAAGATTGATGATGTTCTCTTTGAACCAGTCGTACGTATTTACCTTGTTAAAGGTAACGCATGGACTGAATACGTTGATCAAGGAGAAGCCTTCGTGCTGGATGCCTTGCTCGATCAAGGAAGTCAGCTGCTTCAAATCACTGGAGAACGATTGCGCTACGAAAGTGGCACCTGACGCCAGAGCGATTTCAAGCGGCGACAAAGTTGATTCTACCGAGCCTTCCGGCGTACTCTTCGTCTTAAAGCCTTCACCGCTGCGCGGGGACGTTTGCCCTTTGGTCAACCCGTAGATTTGGTTGTCCATGACAATGTAGGTGATGTTGATGTTCCGGCGAATGGCATGTACCGTGTGTCCCATCCCGATTGCAAAGCCGTCGCCGTCGCCGCCGGAAGCGATGACGGTCAAGTCGCGGTTAGCCAGCTTCACGCCTTGAGCGATTGGCAGCGCACGGCCGTGAATCCCGTGCAATCCGTAAGCGTTGATATATCCGGAGATCCGACCGGAGCAACCAATCCCGGAAATCACAGCGAGTTGCTCAGGTTCAAGCCCTACATTCGCTGCAGCGCGTTGGATTGCGGCTTGAATGGAGAAATCGCCGCATCCCGGACACCAGTTAGGTTTAACGTTGTTACGGAAATCTTTAAACGTTGCCATTTTTCACCAACTCCTCCTGCGCTTTCTTCCCGGCTGCCCTCTTGCACTCTTCGTAGACTTCCGAAGGAAGGAACGGATTGCCGTTATATTTCAGGACATTCACGATTTTGTCGTGGTGACCTACGTTTTGTTTAATCAGGTTAGCCAATTGGCCCGTTGCGTTATTCTCCAGAACAACGACTTTCTTCGCCTTCTCGATTTGCGGCAACACTTGCTCCGTTGGGAACGGATGCAGCAAGCGCACCGTCATGTGGTTCGTCTTCAAGCCGTCCTCCGACAGACGGATGCGAGCTTGATCAATCGTGCCACCCGTAGAGCCCATGCCGATGATCAGCAGATCTGGTTCAGCATGCGGGGCTTGAAGGTGAATCGGATTCGTGACCTCCAGATTGGCCAGCTTCCGCAACCGCTTATCCATCATTTTCTTCCGGTTCACCGGACTTTCCGACGGACGACCGGATTCGTCGTGTTCCACCCCAGTCACATGGTGAATGCCGTTCTTCTCACCTGGCAGCACCCGCGGGGAGATCCCGTTTTCCGTAAAGGCGTAGCGGTTGAACATGCTTGAATCTTCACGATCTGGAATATCCTTCACCAGGTAACCGCGATCGATCATAACTTTGTTGAAATCGAGCATTTCGCAGGACTGCTTCCCGAGGGATAATTGCAGGTCCGTCGCCACGATAACAGGCACCTGATATTTGTCAGCCAGGTTGAACGCCTCTACCGTATCGTAGAAGCACTCTTCAATCGAACTAGGCGCAATCACGATCTTCGGAATTTCCCCATGCGTACCGTAGATGAGCGCGTTGATATCACTTTGCTCCTGCTTCGTCGGCAAGCCTGTACTTGGACCGCCGCGTTGTGTATCAATGATTACGACTGGCGTTTCGGTCATGCCAGCCAGTCCGATCGCTTCCATCATGAGGGACAAGCCAGGTCCCGCCGATGCAGTCATCGTACGAACGCCTGCATAACTCGAACCAATCGCCATCGTAATCGCTGCAATCTCATCTTCGGTCTGAATCACTGTACCGCCAAATTTCGGCAATTTTTTGATTAAATATTCCATAATTTCAGAAGCAGGGGTAATCGGGTAAGCACTCATGATCCGGCAACCTGCCGCAACAGCCCCCAGGCCAATCGCTTCGTTACCGATCATAAACAGCTTCTGCTTGCCATCCGCCGGCTCGAGTTTGAACTCTTCCAGAGGTCCTCCGGCAAGCTCAAGCACGAAATCCGCGCCCCGTTTCACTGCTTCGATATTTTTCTCAACAATCGCAGGTCCTTTGCGGCCGAACTCCTCTTCCACCGCTTTGTTAAAGACTTCAAGCGGAAGACCGAGCAGCGCCCATGAGGCACCGGAAGCAACCATGTTCTTCATCAGCGAAGTTCCAAGCTCCTCGGCAATGCTCGTAATCGGCACCGGGAACAAACGGGCATCCACGCCCTCCGGTACGGTCGGGTTAAACTTAGCGTCCGCTACAATAACCCCGCCGCTGCGCAATTCATGTGCATTCAAATCGATACTTTCTTGGTCAAAAGCGACTAAAATGTCCAAGTCGTCGGAAATCGCACGAATTGGCTTGGTACTGATCCGGATTTTGTTATTCGTATGACCGCCTTTGATACGGGAGGAGAAATGCCGATACCCGTACAAATAATATCCCAGCCGGTTCAAAGCCGTCGAAAAAATCCGGTCTGTACTTTCAACGCCCTCTCCCTGCTGTCCACCGATCTTCCAAGACAATTGACTAATCAAGATCGCCCACCCCTTTAATCGTATCGCAATGGAAAAATAGAGATAATAATAAAAGTGTAGAATGTTAACGTGCAAGAGGTCACATTCCGGCCAATTGTTTGTGAACATTCTGTTTCAGAGTCATGTCAATTTTATGTCTACACTTGGCAAAAAGCAAGCGTTTTCTAGCCTTTTTTCATATAGTAGTTTTCGATCAATTCGTTCTCACAATTGGATGAATTAAAGCGCTTACTTGTGGAAAGGCAACCAAGCGCGCAGGAATGCGGCTGCATTGTCGTACAACCATCCGCGGACAAGCTCTTCCGGGTAATATTTCAGCAAAGTCTCCTGCCAATTTGCGTACTGACCCGTATGCCGGAAATCGGTCAAATGGGTGTCGATCCCGTCAAAGTCGGATCCGAACATCAGGTGCTTCGCTCCGCCCAATGAACAGATCCGTTCGATATGCGGCAGCAAATCTTTGGTGGTTGCATGTTTCCCCTCTTTGACGAACCAAGGCACAAAGGTCACTCCAATTCGCCCGCCGAGCTTAATAATCGCCTGGATCTGGTCGTCACGGAGGTTTCGTGGATGGGGGCAAATCTGATAGGCGTTGGAATGGGAAGCGATAAACGGCTTGCCCGCGGCCTCCGCCAGCTCTTGAAGCTCCCAAAATCCTTTGACCGACAAATGCGAGACATCCAAAATGATGCCGAGTTCATGGCACAACTTCACCAGCTCCAACCCAGCCGGAGTAAACCCGCCGTTTCTCGGCTCCATCACCCCGTCCGCAGCCCAGTTGGCATAGTTCCATGTCAACCCGAGTAACCGCACACCCTTCTCATAACATACACGGACATATTGCAGGTTTCCCTCAAGCCCGTCCGCTCCTTCCAGCGACAATAGCCCACCAATTCCCCCTCCTTGCTCCAGGGTATTCAAGTCTTCAGCAGTTTGTACAGGGAGCACACCCAGCGGGAGAACCCGTTCACGAAACAAATCGATCTGTTCAAGAATATGTTCCATTTTCGCTGGCCCTAACTCACTGGACAGAAATATGGCGAACGTCTGCAGCTTCACTCCGCCTTCCTCCAATCGGCGAAGATTGACGTCCAACCGGCGGTCATGGGCAAAATCCAGCTTCGGGTCTAACTGCAATTTACTCAAAGCATCACAATGAAAATCGATAATGGGCAGGTTCATAATAATCCTCCTCGTTACGAACATTTTAGCTCAAAACAAACAAAAAAGCCTGTCTACGAAACGTAAACAGGCATCATTCTATCCAAAACTTATCTCGGTTCTACGATCAGTTTAATCGCGGTCCGATCCTCACCATCGATGACGATGTCGGTAAAAGCAGGAATGCAAATCAAGTCCACACCGCTTGGCGCGACGAATCCCCGGGCGATCGCAACGGCTTTGATGGCTTGGTTAAGAGCACCCGCCCCAATGGCCTGAAGTTCAGCAGCGCCACGTTCTCTTAGGACGCCAGCCAACGCACCGGCAACGGAGTTGGGGTTGGATTTTGCTGAAACCTTTAATACTTCCATGGTTAGTACCTCCCTGGGAATATTCGTTGGATTCCACTACTTAGAAGATATTCGTGAGAATCTGGGATATTCCTTCTTTTTCCCCGAGGAGAAAGTTTCGAGAGGCCTTGATTTATCGGACTTCTTGGCGATGAACTAGTCCATAATCCATTCGTCTTCCAGCAAACGAATTTTTTGAATCTTCTGGGCTTTGCCCGTAGATTCATCTATATCGACAATGACCGCGTGGAAATGCCATTTCCCTTCGCAGACTTGGAACCGAACCGGAAGCTGTGTGGTGAACTTGCGCAGCACGGCCGTCCGTTCCATGCCCAGGATGCCTTCACGTGAGCCAACCATACCGGCATCGGTCAAGTAAGCCGTCCCTTGCGGCAGGATCGTGTCGTCATTACTTTGCACATGAGTGTGCGTCCCCACAACGATCGAAGCGCGACCGTCAAGATACCAACCCATGGCGATTTTTTCCGAAGTGGCCTCGGCATGGAAGTCGACCAGAATACACTTGTGCTTCTTGGATAGTTGACCGATGATTTCATCCGCAACCCGGAACGGGTCATCAAGCGGCGGCAAAAAAGTGCGGCCCATCAAATTGACAACGGCCAGCTCTTTCCCATTTGCCTTAATCACAGTGTACCCTAATCCGGGCGTACCCGGCGGGTAGTTAGCCGGCCGGACCATTCGCGGCTCTTGATCGATGAAGTCGAAGATTTCTTTATTGTCCCACGTGTGGTTCCCCATCGTTAAGCCGTGAATGCCTTGATCGAAAAACTCTTTGGCGATGTTGGCGTTAATGCCCCGGCCTGCCGCAGCGTTTTCGCCGTTCGCAATGATGATATGCGGGTTATATTTCGATTTTAAATGAGGCAGCGTGGCCTTCAGCGCTTTGCGCCCCGTATTTCCGACGATATCTCCGATAAACAGAACTTTAATGCTGGTTCCCTCCTCTGACTACTACCCCTTGCAGCATGTGAGCTCAAGGCATATCCAAGCAATGAAAAAGCGGCCCCCCGAGGGGCCACTTTTCAGCATAACCTTTACTTGGCGTATTCAACCGCCCGCGTTTCGCGGATGACGGTTACTTTGATATGACCTGGATAATCCAGTTCATTTTCAATCGTCTTCGTAATGTCACGCGCCAAGCGGAATGCTTCCGCGTCGTCAATCTTATCCGGCTGCACCATTACGCGAACCTCGCGGCCCGCCTGAATGGCAAACGATTTCTCGACGCCTTCAAACGATTCGGAAATTTCCTCAAGCTTCTCCAACCGACGAATGTAGGTTTCGAGCGTTTCCCGACGCGCTCCCGGTCTTGCTGCCGACAAAGCATCGGCTGCGCCAACCAACATGGCAATGACTGAGGTGGCTTCGCAATCGCCGTGGTGAGAGGCAATGCTGTTGATAACCACCGGATGTTCTTTGTACTTCTTAGCCAACTCCACGCCGATTTCGACATGAGATCCTTCCACTTCATGATCAAGCGCTTTGCCGATATCGTGCAGCAAGCCTGCCCGTTTGGCAAGAGTGATGTCTTCGCCCAGCTCTCCAGCCATTAATCCGGCCAGATAAGCGACTTCCATCGAGTGTTTCAGGACGTTTTGGCCGTAGCTTGTCCGGAACTTAAGACGTCCCAAGATCTTGATCAAATCCGGGTGCAAAGCATGTACGCCCACCTCGAACGTAGCCTGCTCGCCATATTCGCGAATCCGTTCGTCCACTTCTCTCCGAGATTTCTCGACCATCTCTTCGATCCGAGCCGGATGAATCCGTCCGTCCGCCACCAATTTCTCCAAGGCGGTCCGAGCAATTTCACGGCGAATCGGGTCAAAGCCCGACAGAATCACCGCTTCCGGCGTATCGTCGATAATGAGATCGATCCCGGTCAATGTTTCGAGAGCACGAATATTCCGGCCTTCCCGACCGATAATCCGTCCTTTCATTTCTTCGTTTGGCAGGGTTACGACGGAAACGGTTGTTTCCGCCACATGATCAGCTGCGCAGCGTTGAATGGCCAGCGTAATGATCTCGCGGGATCTCTTATCCGCTTCTTCCTTCGCTTGCTGTTCAATATCTTTAATCATCTGCGCCGTTTCATGGCGAACTTCCTGCTCTACGTTGTTCAAAATGATCGTACGGGCATCTTCCATGGTAAGGTTGGAAATCCGTTCGAGTTCCTGAACCTGACTCTTATAAATCAAGTCGATTTGTTGCTGGGTTTCTTCGATCCGTTTCTCTTTGCTGACCACTTGCTCTTCTTTACGTTCAAGCGATTCTAATTTTTTATCCAGCGACTCTTCTTTTTGCAACAATCGTCTTTCTTGTCGTTGTATTTCATTCCGACGTTCACGAATGTCTTTATCAGCTTCGGCTCTGAGCTTGTGGACTTCGTCTTTGGCTTCCAGAACCGTTTCCTTTTTCAGTGCTTCCGCGTCCTTCCTAGCATTCTCTAGGATTTGGCTGGCCGCGTGCTCTGCACTGGAAATTTTAGCTTCGGCAAGAGACTTGCGAATAAAATACCCGATCACGAACCCAAAGAATAAAGCGGCTGCAACGAGAACGATCCAGATTACTGGGTGCATCTGTTCACCTCCCCGTTGTTTCCTCCAAGGCATTCCTTGGGATGTTTGCAGTTGTAGTTACTTTTCGTTTCTTAGGTTCATCATTCCATACAAAGAATTCATGACTTGCCCTTTCAGCTCAGCACTTCATGCTGCAAAAGCATGACTCCTCCGCAGTAGCCTAGCGGACGCACTTTGCCTGATTGGAGAACATAAATCCTATACCTTCAGACCCATAATTTTGGAAGGAAAAAAGGGGCCCTCAAGGTATGGACTCAAATTCATTTTATTATTTGTGAAAAGATATTGTCAAGCAAATGACAGGAGTTACCTCGCCCTGTTATTCTTCGTCCCATTCATCCATTCCATGCATTTCTTCGCGGTTGCCAAGTTCCCGCATAACCCGGGATACGACGCTTCCGCTATATCCGCGGCGCTGCAGGAACGCCCCGGTTTTACGTTTTCGGTCAAGCAATTCCCCTGTGGTTGAACGCCACTTCTTCATGCCCAGCTGCAAGGCACTCTCAAACTCGTCCTCTTCGCTGACCTCACCAAGCGCCTCCTCGATATACGCCTTGGAAATCCCCTTCTGGCGCAATTCATGCTTGACCCACAGTTTCCCCTTCCCGCGCAATTTCACGCGCTGAGAAGCCCATTCCTGTGCGTATGCAGCGTCATTAACATAACCTTCTGATTGCAATCGGGTAAGCACATCTTGAATCGTCTCTTCGCCCCAGCCTTTCTCGCCTAGACGTTGTGCAATTTCATAGGTGGTTCGCGGCTTTAAGCTTAAATATTTCAACGCATCGGCATACCCCTGTTGGCGCTCGTCGGCTGCTACGATTTCCTCCAGTTCTTCTTTTGTAAATACCGCCCCTTTGATCATGCGGTATTTAATCATCACATCCTCGTGAACTTCCAGCGCATATGCCCCAAAAGAGATCCGATAACGATGCTTCGGCCGCTTCAGCATCAATACGGACGTAATCTCCAGCTCGGTGTCCTCGGGGAAAGCATCCAATCCGGCCGGAACTTCCTCTTCTGTCTTCTCTCGTTTTGAATCCCAGCCGATATCCCTCGGTCGCGGTTCCCAGAACGCCTCATCGGAGATGTCTACGATTTCGTCCTCTCTTCGTTCACCAGAGTTAACTCCATCTCTTCTCCCCGCAACTTTCCTGCGCGATTGTCCCCATGTACTCACATCCTGTCCCTCCTGTCTGCACCTTAGGCGAATCTTTAACTTCCTTAACTACTGCAAAAGCGCCCTGACCCGGCATATTGCCGCGATCAGAGCGCTTGATGTTACAGCTTAACAAGCTTATTCTTCTGCAAACAACGCTTGCTCTTCCGCAAACTCCGCTTCCAGATCGCTGGCGGAAGCCGGAGCTACTGACGTTGTCAGATTGCTGGATTCGCGGATCTTCTGCTCAATTGCATTCGCAATCTCCGGATGCTCCTTCAAGAATTGCTTCGCGTTCTCACGGCCTTGTCCTAGACGTTCGCCGGCATACGAATACCAAGCACCGCTCTTATCCACGATATCCAGTTCCGTTCCGATATCGAGAATGCTGCCTTCCTTAGAAATACCTTCTCCGTACATAATGTCGATTTCAGCCTGTTTAAAAGGAGGCGCAACCTTGTTCTTTACAACCTTAATCCGTGTCCGGTTACCGACCATATCGTTACCCATCTTGATCGTCTCAACGCGGCGTACATCCAAACGAATCGTTGAATAGAATTTCAGCGCACGCCCCCCTGGCGTTGTCTCCGGGTTCCCGAACATGACGCCAACTTTCTCACGCAGCTGGTTGATGAAGATCGCAATCGTCTTCGACTTGCTGATGGCCCCCGACAGCTTCCGCAGCGCTTGAGACATCAGGCGAGCTTGCAAGCCAACGTGCGAGTCCCCCATTTCGCCTTCGATTTCCGCTTTAGGCACCAATGCCGCAACGGAGTCGATAACGATAATGTCCACTGCACCGCTTCGCACAAGCGCTTCAGCGATCTCCAAGGCTTGTTCCCCTGTATCCGGCTGGGACAGCAGGAGTTCATCAATGTTGACACCCAGCTTGCTGGCATAGGAAGGATCCAGCGCATGCTCGGCGTCGATGAAGGCAGCTTGTCCACCGATCTTCTGAACTTCAGCGATCGCGTGCAGCGCTACCGTCGTTTTACCGGAAGACTCCGGCCCGTATACTTCAATAATCCGTCCGCGTGGAAGTCCACCTGTACCAAGGGCAATATCCAGAGCAATCGATCCGCTTGGAACGATCTCGACTTGCATGTGCGTCGATTCTCCAAGCTTCATAATCGAACCTTTACCGAATTGCTTTTCTATTTGGCGAAGCGCCATCTCCAGCGCTGCTTTACGATCTGACAATCAGCTCACATCCTTAAATGTTATATAAATCATTAATTACTTCTTAAAGTTACTGAATTCAGTATACTTCGGCTCTGTCGTAACTGCTTTCGTATATCATTGTACCTTGTTTTGGAATGTTTGCCAAGCGTTTTTTCGAACATACATTCGCAAAATTTCTCCACCTCCCAAACTGAAGATCCCTCCGCTCCCTGTCCCTCATTTGTCGTAATGGAAGGCATGAATAGGGTCCAATACGTAGAAATCCGTAAACTGGACAGACAATTACGGTGTAACTGAGGTAATCTTTAGACGTGCTCTATGCTCTATTGTGCGGTGATTTATCATATGACCTTGAGTACGGTTAGCTTGCACTACTTGCTTGCTGCGGGTAACTATGGATTTGTGCTCACGGTGGTGTGGTGACACAGTACATATTGAGTTGATTTGTATTGTAATATTTGGTGCGGCCATCTCAATATGTATGAAATTTCATATATAATTTCATTGAAATCGGCTGAAATCGCGTATTATGCTCGATTTTTCATCTATATTTGCTCATTTCAACTCCATCGTATTGGATTATAATCGATTTTTCATACAGATCACGTAGATTTGGCCTCATGAAGCACAATTATATATGATTTTTCGAATAGATTCCCTGTTCCCACCAATCCGACGCACCATAACTAAACTAGCAAAGCGACAATCAACTCAACCCGTTCATCCTCCCCTATTTCCAACGCCCCCTCCCAACGTTACTCTCCCAACAAAAAAAAGAACCGCAGCACAACTCAATCCGTTTGCTACGGTTCTTCCGTATCTTGATTATATGTCATATTCTTCCAAAACACAAGAGTTGCTAAGCAACGAACATTTGAACATTGAGCCCGCTCGTATTGCAAAGCACTCCTGCCCTTCCCCCTGATTGATCGGGATCATGCGTAAAAGCAAGCCACTATACACTAAACTGCTGTACCAGTGAAAAGCCCACCTTACCTTCCCTGCAAGACCCGCCACAATTGGTAGAACAGCGACTTCACAGCGCGCAGTCGAATGATCTCACGGTTGCCCTTGAGGTTCAGTTCGAAGACGGCTGTATCCGCACCCTCCCGCGCAATCGCAACATACACGAGCCCCACAGGCTTGCGCTCAGAATGAGCAGGCCCTGCCACGCCGGTGATCGCAAGCCCAATGTCAGTGCCTACAGTCAGGCGCACCTGCTCCGCCAGGACCTTGGCCGTTTCCGCGCTGACTGCGCCTGGCGCACTTTCACCTTCCAGCAGGTCATGCGGCACGTTGAGCAGCTTCTCCTTCATCGCATTGGAGTAGCAGACGATTCCGCCCGTAAACACGGCTGAACTGCCGGGCAAGGCGGTGAACATCTCCATGAGCAGCCCGCCGGTGCAGCTTTCGGCTGCGCTCAACGTAAGACCGCGCGAAGCCATTAAATCGAGGATCGTCTTCTCGATAGGCTCATCCACGTTCGCATACAAATGCTCCGGCAGCCGCGAGGCAATCTCACGCTCCATCGCATCCAGCTTCACCGCCGCTTCCTGCTCGTTTGCCGCTTTGGTGGAGATGCGAATCGTAACTTCGCCTTCCTTCGCATAGGGCGCCACCGTAGGATCACTTTGCGCCTCGATCAGGTCAAGCAGTTTGGTTTCCAACGCAGACTCGCCAATCCCGGCAAACTTCAACATCCGAGAAAAAATCGGCATCTCGCTGGTCAGCACATGCTTCAAAATCCAAGGCTTCGCCTGATGCTCGAACATCGGCTTCATTTCCTTTGGCGGACCAGGCAATACGATATAGAACTTGCCGTTCAACGCAATCGCATTGCCCACCGCCAGACCAGTTTCATTCGGAAGCGGCGTGCCCCCTTCAATGGCGAGCGCCTGACGGCGATTGTTCTCCGTCATCGGGACACCGCGGTCTTGAAAGAATCGCTCGATATTCGCCATCGCTTCCGGGTCAATGTATGGCGTCCGACCGAGTACCTCAGCCAGCGCCTCCTTCGTAAGATCGTCCTGGGTTGGACCCAGCCCGCCGGTTAGGATCAGCACATCCGCTCGCCCCGATGCCGTCCTTACCGCCTCGGCCAGCCGATTCATATTATCGCCAACCACCGTTTGGAAATAAACATCGAGCCCAAGCGCCGCTAACTCCTGAGACAAGTACTGTGCATTTGTATTGACGATTTGACCAAGCAGCAGCTCCGTCCCTACCGCAATAATTTCCGCTTTCATTTTCGCATGCCTCCTTCAGTGTTCTGCCCTAACTCCCAGAATCCATTTATACTTTGGAAAAAGAAAGCGCGCTCTTATTCTTCACGAAATAATCAATCCCTGAATACAACGTGATGATTGCCGCCAGCCAAATCGCGATATCATCAAACGGGATCGACAACCATTCAAACGGAAAATTGTTCAGCAGCAACGCCGAAATCGCGATGATCTGCGTGATGGTCTTCGCCTTGCCCCATTTGCTGGCCGCAATGACGGAGCCTTCCAGAAGCGCAACTTCGCGCAAGCCGGTCACCGCAAACTCACGGGCGATAATGATAACTGCAATCCAGGCATCGCATTTGCCCAAGGCTACAAGACCAATCAGCACCGTTCCAACCAGCAGCTTATCTGCAAGCGGATCAAGCAGTTTACCTAAATTGGTGACCAGATTATATTTACGAGCGATGTAACCATCAATTCCGTCCGTGCTGGCAGCGATAATAAACAGCACTGCCGCTATCAGTTGGTTTACCGGCAACGAGTACTCGCCAAGCGTCAGCTCATAGGCGAGCCATCCGGCATCCAACAGCAAGAAGACCAGCATCACCGGAATCATGAAAATACGAGCTAATGTGATACGGTTGGGCAAATTCACAGGACAGCCTCCCCGGACAAATCATAATCAAAAGCATGCGTAATTCGCACTTTGGTCAGTTCTCCTAGCCCGACCGGGCAATTCGTGACGTAAACTTCGCCATCGATTTCCGGAGCGTCATATTGCGAGCGGCCGACGTAAACGTCGCTACGCCCGTCATAACGTTCGATCAGCACGTCCAGAACCTGACCGATGTACTTACTGCTGTTGGCGTTTGCAACCTCCCGCTGAATCTCCATCAGCGTATTCGCCCGCCATTCTTTGACCTCTTCATCCACTTGATCCGGCAAACGTGATGCCGGCGTATCCTCTTCCTTGGAATAGGTAAATACACCAAGGCGGTCGAACTTGATCTCGCGCACAAACTCACATAACCGCTCAAAATCTTCATCCGTTTCCCCTGGAAACCCAACGATCAAAGACGTACGTAAAGAAACGTTCGGTATCCGCGCACGAATCTTTGCAACCAGCTCGCGGATGTCGCGATTCCGGCCAGGCCGACGCATCCGTTTCAAGATGGAGTCTTCGCTGTGTTGTAGCGGCATATCCACGTATTTGCAGATTTTCGGATTGGTCGCCATCATCTCAATCAGCTCGTCCGTAAAGAAGCCGGGATAAGCATAATGCAACCGCACCCACTCCACGCCTTCCACCTGAGTGACGCGATCCATCAGCTCTGCCAACTTAAACTCGCCATACAAGTCGGTACCGTAATTGGTAGAATCCTGCGCAATCAGGCTGATTTCCTTAACGCCCTGGGCCGCCATGCTGCGGACTTCCTCCAAAATCGATTCCATGGAACGGCTGCGGAACTTCCCGCGCATGATCGGAATGCTGCAGAACGTACAGTTGTTATCGCAGCCCTCAGCGATCTTCACGTAGGTCGTGTAGCGGGCTGTAGACAGCTTGCGCGGCAACGCTTGTTCATAATTAAAGACAGGGTTGCCGACCAGCGCCGGCTTCTTGCCTTTCAGCGCTTCGTCAACGATCCGATTGATTTGGTGAAAATCTCCCGTCCCCACAATACCGTCGATCTCCGGCATTTCCTCCATTAAAGCCTGCTTATATCGCTGCGTCAAACACCCGGAAACGATCAGTGCTTTCAATCTTCCGCTTTCCTTCAAATCGGCCAGCTCAAGAATCGTATTTACCGATTCTTCCTTCGCCGCATCGATAAATCCGCAGGTGTTGACGATAATGACGGTTGCATCCTCGCGATTATCCACCAAGGAATAGCCGCGCTGCTCAATTAGACCCGACATGATTTCCGAGTCCACCAAATTTTTCTCACAGCCCAATGTCACGATTTTTACCTTTTCTGTCATGAACCATTTCCCCCATCGTTGAAAGCCAAAATTCCCGTCAAACTTAAGGATTAAACAACCTCTACAAGTATAATATTCCGGGACCAATGCTGTCAAAAATATGAAAAGGGCCTGCCGCAGCTAGTTATTCCCTGCAGGAGACCCTTGTGCACTATTTAAAATTGGTGAACTGCAAATCCACCGACAAATCGGCTTTACGCAGCATCTGAATAATCTCTTGTAAATCGTCACGGCTCTTGCCTGTTACGCGAATTTGATCGCCTTGAATTTGGCTTTTGACCTTCAACTTGGAATCGCGAATCAACACATTAATTTTCTTGGCATTTTCCTGGTCGATCCCTTGCTTCAATTTAATCCGCTGACGCACGGTGCCCATGGAAGCCGGTTCCACTTTGCCGTAATCCAAGTTCTTGATCGGCAACCCGCGCTTAATCATTTTCGATTGCAGAATGTCGATGACCGCTCCCAGCTTGTATTCATCGTCAGAAACGATAACCAGTTCGTCTTTCTCCAGCTTCAGCTCGCTCTTGCTACCTTTGAAATCGAAGCGGTTTGCAATTTCCCGTTCCGTTTGATCGATTGCGTTGGTCAATTCCTGCATGTCCATTTTTGAAACGATGTCGAAAGAATTTTCCGATGCCATAAGTCACATTCCTTTCTCGGTTTCCAATCTTTACATAATTAAATTATATGTAAAAAAAATCGCAAAGTCGAGCCATTCGTCGCCGCCAACACCATACTGCCGAATAAAGCCAAAAAAGCGCTGCTTGACCTGATGGTCCTTACCGCGCTTTTGATTAAGCGAATAAGCGATCAGCTTGTGGCCGGCCTCGCTTATTCGTTGCCTTCTGTGGTTGAATTGTCTCCACCCATACCGGCGTCTTCCGTTCCGGTATCTCCTGTGGTACCGCCGCCTGTTCCGTCATCAAGGTTCAATAGGAACTTGGACGTCGTCTTTCCATCCTCAATTGTTTGTCCGGCGACCGTGATCACGGTTTGAGAGGAATTACCCGATTTGACGAATAACCCTTCCGGTCCGATATCATAGGTTAATACGTCGCCTTCTTTGGTGTTGTCATAAAACAACTTCTCACCCTTAGAGTTGCCTTTGCGTACTTCAACCCAACTTTTTCCTCTAGCTGTAATCACGACTTGCACAGGCCCCGTCCCAGGGTTTTGAATCTTGAACTTCGTAGTGCTACCTTCCGTTCCGTCCGGTACGATCGTCACCGCCTGATTATCGGTATCATTCGTCGGGGATTCGTCTCCCGTGTTCCCCGCATTCCCGGTATTCGTATCGGTACCCTGATTTGATCCCGATTCCGCACCATTGTTTGTCCCATTCTGGGCGCCATTGTTCCCGCCTACGGCATCGCCACTGGCTGTATTACCGGTTTTGTTGCCATTTTGGTTGGTCCCCTGAGTGACCGGCGTAGGATCCGGCTCCTTATTGTTATCCGCTTGATCGTTATTGTTTCCCCATACTGTGAAATACAGATAGATAACAATCAAAATCAGCACAGTAAACGACCACATCAGCGTCGTGGACAGCCATTTCGAGTTGCGCTCGTTGTGCTGCCGGCTGCGGCGCTTTTGAATCACCGGTTCCATCGTAGGTTCCGGAGCTGTAGAAGGCACGTTTTGCCGATGTTCGGCAAGCAGTTCGTCCGCGTCCAAGCCGACGGTCTCCGCATACGTTTTAATAAAAGCCCGAACATAGAAGCTACCAGGCAGAACCTTATAATCCCCCATTTCGATGGCTTCCAAATATCGTTTGCGAATCTTCGTCATTTCCTGTACGTCATCCAGCGACAAACCTCTGGCAAGGCGGGCTTCTCTTAACTGCTGGCCCAAATCCGACACGACCATCACCTCCTGCTTATGATTGCTTTATGCGGCTCATCGTTTAGAGATCGTCCGTATAAATTGTCGTGAACGTATCGTAAACGATTTGCTCATCAGGATTGTTACGCAATTCAATAATTATGTCAAAATTGTCATAACTATATTCAGACTCTTTCACAAACACATCCGGGTGTTCGATAACTTTCGTGGAAGGCATGGACATCAACTCTTGCAAGAGCTGATGATGCTTTTCATTGGAACGAAGAGTACTTATGATACCGTCAATAATAAATACATTCCTAGGGTCCATTTCATTCTCTGACAATTGGCTGCGTACCGTTTGCCGCAAGAGCGTTGAAGATACAAACGTCCATCGTTTCATCGCGCAGACGCTTCCGGCGATAATCGATTCCGTCTTCCCCACACGAGGCATCCCTCGTAGTCCGATCACCTGATGGCCATCCCGTTTCATGATTTCGCCTAGAAAATCAACCAAGATCCCCAGCTCATCCCGCGTAAATCGGAACGTCTTGCGATCATCGGAATCCCGATCGATATAGCGTCCATGACGGACGGCGAGCAAATCGACTAGACGCGGATTCCGCAAAGCGGTGACCGTAATACTGTCCACCTTGTTCAATAACTGACTGACTTGTTCGATTTTTCCGTCATCATTGGTCTCGAGCAGCAGCCCGCGCGTCTTGCCTTCCACGCCGTTAATCGTTAAGATGTTGATCTCCAACATCCCTAACATGGAGGCGATATCCCCCAAAAGTCCTGGGCGATTTTTATGTATTTTGTATTCTAAGTACCATTGCTTCTCATCCATCCCAGACACCTTCTCCATATCCTCTTGCTCTTTCGACAAAATAGGTCTTAATTCCTGCTAATTCGCAGAAAACAATTTATAAAGAACAAATCTTCCCATTCCTGATAACAGATGTTCATATGTGTTTTATGATATATAAAATAAAATTGAAAGGCAAGCGGGCGGAGAAAATGGGGGAAAAGCTCCCGAAGCGGGAGCTTTTCCAAAGATCGAACTATGCGTTTTTCTTGGCCAACTTCACCATCAGACGAGCGATGGTCTTCCGCTCTTCTTCCGTACCCACATCCCAAATTTCTTTGAGCGCGCGGTTGGATTCGTTTTGCGGATCCACTTTGTCGTCCAGAAAACCGCCGATTTCGTATGCGAGGTTGGTGATTTCCTCTTCGCTGAAGCCGGCATTTTCCGCATGCTTGACGCGATCACCCAGGAATTTCTTCCATGTATCAAAATTTTTGAGTACTGTTGACATGATAAATCCTCCTTCGCTTGGCGATTTAAAATCAACAGTCGTAATATGCGAAAATCCCGGGGAATTTATGCGCGCGCCGAGCTCCAACACTTAATCCAAAACCTGTGAAAACATCGGACTCAGGTAATCCAGCCGCCGTTGGGGCTGATGATTTGCCCGGTGATATAACCGGATTCCGGCAGCGCCAAAAAATAAACTAATGAGGAGATCTCCTGCGGTGAACCCAGCCGTCCTATAGGAATATCCTCCTCCAACTGCCGCAACTCCTCCGCATCAAACCGCTCCATCATCTCGGTCTTCACCGCTCCTGGAGCGACGGCATTCACCGTAACACCGGAGGGGGCCAGTTCCTTGGCCAGCGCTTTGGTAAATGCATTAACTCCGCCTTTGGCTGCCGAATAGGCAACCTCACAAGAGCCGCCCGTGATTCCCCAAACGGAAGAAACGTTGATAATACGCCCGAAGCGTTGGCTGATCATATGCGGCATAAACAGCTGGCTGCAGAGAAACACACTTTTCAAATTGACGTTCATAATGTCGTCCCATTCGTCTTCGGTCACATCGGACAAGAGTGCATAATGCGAGATGCCCGCGTTGTTGACCAATATGTCGGGATACAACCCGTAATTGTCGAGCCGTTCCTTCATCCGCAGGATCTGCTCCTTGCTGCGCAGGTCTGCCGCGACCGTGTACGCCTTGGCTCCGAGCTCCAAGCATTTGCGGGCGACCTCATTGGCCGCTTCGTGAGATTTCATATAATGAATGACCACGTTCATGCCCACCGAAGCGAACCGCAGCGCCACCTCGGCGCCGATCCCCCGGCTTGCTCCAGTGATGAGGACGGTCATGTCCGCGATATTTTTTCCTATCCCATGATTGGTCTGCATTTACGGGCTCACCACAATCGAGACGGCAAGCTGCTCCCAATCGATATGCTCGCGCAGCCGCGCGTTAATCTCTTCCAAGGTCAGCGATTCATAAATCGGAAGGACCGTAAACAGATCGCCGCCGCGGAATTTGTAACGGGTGAATTCGTGAGCGATGTTCTCCGGCGAGTTCAACATGCGCAAGTATCCGCCGATCTTCTTCTTGCGCGCCCGTTCAAAATCTTCCTGACGGAATCCGGAAGCGAGCACCGCCTCAGTTTCCTCCTTAATTACAGCCAGCATCCGGTCTGGATCCTTCGTATCCCCGCCGATCGCCGAAAACGCGTAATTCGGGTTGCTGTTGTATTCATGGCCAAAGCTGTCAGAGATCAGGTCGAGATCATACAGCTTTTGGTACAGCTTCGTGCTGGCCCCAAACAGCAGATCCAGTGCCAGCTTCGTAGCCAGATCGCGGCGCAGCAATTCCTCGCCGGCAAAGCCGAGGCGCGTCTCTTTAAAGCCGAATAAGCATTTTGGCTGCGACACCGGCAGGCGGGATTCCCGCCGTTTCTCCGACACCTCACGCGGCTCCGGATCAAACAACCGCTCGATGGATCCTTGCGGTTTGTATTCCTTCTTCGCTTGATTATCCCGGACCAGCTTGAACACTTCCTCCGGATCTACCCCGCCAACGACGAACAACAGCATGTTGCTCGGATGGTAAAACGCATTGTAGCACGTATACAACGTTTCCTTGGTAATGGTGCCAATCGATTCTACGGTGCCGGCGATGTCGATGTGAACCGGATGCACCTTATACATCGCTTCGATCAGGCCAAAATAGACCCGCCAATCCGGGTTATCCCGATACATGCCGATCTCTTGGCCGATAATGCCTTTTTCCTTCTCGACGTTCTGGTCGGTAAAGTAAGGATGCTGTACGAAATTAATCAGCGTCTCCAGATTGGCCGCAATCTTCTCCGTTGCCGAGAACAGGTAGACCGTCTGGTCGAAGCTGGTAAACGCATTCGCGGAAGCGCCTTGGGAAGCAAAGGTGGCAAAAATATCACCTTCAGGCTCCTCAAACATTTTATGCTCCAGAAAATGGGCAATACCATCTGGAACCGAAATGTCGTCTTGCCCTTCTACCCGGAAATGGTTATCGATTGAGCCGTATTTGGTCGCGAACGTGGCGTACGTTTTCTGGAAGCCCGGTTTTGGGAGTACATACACCTGCAAACCGTTGTCCATCGTTTCGCGATACAGCGTTTCCTGCAAAGCGTCATAACGTATCGTTTCCATCCGCCTACCCCTCCTTCTGGCCTGTCAAAAAGTATATCGTATCAAGCTGGACGGTTTCCGCGGCCGCTACAACATCTTTAGGCTGAACCTGCTCAACTTGTTGAAGCAGTTCCTCCGCCGACCGGTCTTTACCGGACAGAACGCGGTTGAAGTCATAGGCGATCATATCAAAAGCGGAATCCTGCATCTCGAGCAAGCTGTTGCGGATCATCGCCTTCGTCTGACTCATCTCCAGCTCGCTGATTTCTCCAGCACGCATGCTGTCCAGCTGCGCTTCGATAATGCGAAGGGCTTTCTCATAATTGGCAATTTCAATGCCGGATTGAATGCTGACGATGCCTTTATGCCCATCGTATCGAGAGGCGGCATAGTATGCCAAGCTTTCTTTCTCCCGTACATTGAGGAACAGCTTAGAGTGTGGATAGCTGCCCAAAATGCCATTATAAAGCAGCAAGGAAGCATAGCGATCGTCTCCATAAGTGATCGGTGTACGAAGACCTAAATTCAATTTGCCCTGATTGACGTCGAGCACTTCTTTTACGGTCTGAACTTCCTTCCCTCGAAGATCCACCTGCTCCGGCTTATACGCTGGAGTGGTTGAACGATTCAAGCTAAAATGCTTGGCAACCAGCTCCTCCACCTCGGCCAGCGTCGTGTCGCCCACCACATACAAATCCAGGTGCGCTTGCTGCAGCCAGCTTTGGTAGGAGGCGTATAAGGATTCGGGCGTAATGTCGTCCAGTTCGCTCCGTTCACCCAACGGATGGAGGCGGTACGGATCGTCCTTAAACATCTCTTCTGTACAGCGTTCAGCCGCATAGCGAATTTTATCGTTAATGATCCCTTCCAGCTTCTTACGAACGGACTCCCGTTCGGAGTTCACATAGGCGGTGCGGAACACCCCGTTCTCCTTCGCCGGCTTGGTTACGACTTCCCCTAGAAAAGCAAAGCTTTGTCCCAAGAGGGAATCGTTGCTTTTGACAAAAGAATCATTAATCGTGTCCATACGGAACTGGACCATTTGGTAATTGCCGCGTTTATATACATCAAAGCCGAAGCCCGCTCCGTACATATGCTCCAGCTGCTCGCGGAACTGCGTCGTTTCCGGATATGATTCCGTACCCCGGCGCAGTACGAACGGAGTAAGGGCCGTTGCGGTAACCGTTTGCTCTTGCAACGGCAGTCCCGCATATAGAGAAATGGCAAAAGTTTTGAATCGGTTGGTCGGCAGGACATGCAGACGAATATGGCCTACGGTGCCGCGCTCAAATCGCGTTTTGTTCAAAGCCAAAACTCCTTTACAAGAAAGTCAGTTCCATTCTATACCAATTCAAAGGAAAGAAGCAACCTGACGACAAGCGGCTGCTCCTTCGAAACTTAGCTATTTACATGCAGAAAATATGCTCTCCGATCGTCTTCACCTGCGGACGCGACCAGATCCATTTCGATGTCGCCGTTTTTGGGTTAAAGTAATACAAGCAACCGCCGGTTGGATCCCAGCCGTTTAGCGCTTGCTGCACAGCTTTACGTGCCTGTTCGTTTGGCTCCAGCCAGATTTGACCGTCGGCAACGGCTGTAAATGCGCCTGGCTGAAATATCACGCCGGATACGGTGTTAGGGAAGCTCGGCGACTTCACCCGGTTCAAAATAACCGCAGCTACGGCAACCTGCCCTTCGAAAGGTTCCCCCCGTGCCTCTCCGTATACCGCATTCGCCATAATTTTTAAATCGTTCTCCGACAGCCCCATAGTGTTAGAGGCGGATAGATCTTCGGATTCCGCTTTGACGCTGCCGCCGCCACTGGACTTATTGGCCGCACCGTCTTGGGACTTGTTGCTTCCGCCGGTATTCGCGTACTCCATGCCTGGCTTCCAGTTTTTTGTGGCATTGTACAGCTTCAGTTTCGTTTTGGGACCTGCGAGTCCGTCAACCTTCATGCCAAATTCCGACTGAAACCATTTAAGCGCCTCGAGGGTTTTTGGTCCAAAATAACTGTCCAGCTTCCCATGATAAAAACCGAGATAAGCGAGCCGTCCTTGCAGCTCATACACGTCCTTCCCGAAAGCTCCATAATCGATAACCTGTTCACTGAACGCGGGCTGCGCTTTATAAGTATTGACTTTGCCCTCGGTAAGCGTATGCCGGAGCACGTCGGCCCCGTATCCGATTCCGAACAAGAGCAGCACTAAACCGGAGGCAAACCAGATCTTTGCTTTCTTCATACGTTTAGCTCTACCTCTCTTCTTAGAAGTTGTTCTACAAGGATGGGTAACTTTAGTATGACAACCGTTGTCCCTTCCTATGCACCCATAAGGTTCAAGCTAGACGAATTAAAGAAAAGGGAAGGCCCCCTTCGATTCTACAGAATCAAGAAGAGATCCTTCCCATTTTATATTGATCGATGGACATTAACACTTCCCGCGGTTTGCTGCCTTCATATGGCCCAACAATTCCTCGCGCCTCCATGGAGTCGATCAGACGCGCAGCACGAGTATACCCAACCCGCATCCGTCGTTGCAGCAAGGAAACAGAGGCTTGCTTGGCTTCCAGTACGATTTGGACGGCTTGATCAAAGAGCTCATCCTGTACTTCTTCGGTCTCCTGTACTTCTTCATCCACTTCAGGTACCAGGCTTTCGTCGTATTCGGCTTGGCCTTGCCCCCGCACATAGTTTACAATCGCCTCGACCTCCTGGTCGCTCATAAACGCCCCCTGCACCCGGATCGGCTTAGACGCGCCCATCGGCATATAGAGCATGTCCCCGCGGCCTAGAAGCTTCTCGGCACCAGCCATATCCAGAATCGTTCGGGAATCGACCTGAGACGATACGCCAAACGCGATCCGTGACGGGATGTTGGCTTTGATTACGCCGGTGATGACGTCTACCGAAGGCCGCTGCGTCGCGATGATCAGATGGATCCCCGCCGCCCGGGCCATCTGCGCCAAACGAGCGATGGCATCCTCGACATCGCTGGCTGCAACCATCATGAGGTCCGCTAACTCGTCGACAATCACCACGATATACGGCAACACCGCCTCAGGTTGGTCCGCCATCATTTGGTTGTAGCCTTCAATATTCCGCGCTCCCGATTTGGAGAATAACTCATATCGTTTCTCCATCTCCACCACGATCTTCTTCAGCGCTAGTGAAGCGCGCCGCGGATCGGTCACAACCGGAGTGAGCAGATGCGGAATACCGTTATACACATTAAGTTCGACCATTTTCGGATCGACCATCATAAATTTCACTTCATCCGGCTTCGCTTTGAACAGAATGCTGGTGATAATGCCGTTAATGCACACCGACTTCCCGGAGCCGGTAGCCCCGGCCACCAGCAAGTGAGGCATCTTCGCCAGATTGCCCACGATTGTTTGACCGGAAATATCTCGCCCAAACGCTATGCTTAGCTTAGACTCCGCCTCCATAAACGTTGGCGTCTCCATCACCTCGCGCATCGTCACCAGCGAGACCTCGTTGTTCGGCACCTCGATGCCAATCGCAGATTTCCCTGGAATCGGTGCTTCCATCCGGATATCCTTCGCTGCAAGAGCCAAAGCGATATCGTCTGTCAAGTTAACAATTCGGCTGACCTTCACGCCGATATCCGGCTGAATTTCGTAACGGGTTACCGCAGGTCCGCGTACGACCTCCAACACCCGAGCCCGTACGCCAAAGCTTTCGAGCGTAGCTTCCAGCTTCCGCGCAGTTTGCATATAATCCGCTTGATCACCGGACTTCCCTGCCCCAGCCGGTTTCGACAGAAGCCGGAACGAAGGCAGCTTGTACGGCTTCGGAGCGGGCTTAGGCGCAGGCGGCGGTGCCGCAGCTTGTCCGTCGCCCTCAGCCTCATCAGCCCCCTCAAGCATTTCGGCTGCAGGATTCCCAAGCCCGGATTCATCATTATCCCCGGAGATATCCCCGCCTACTGGATCAAGTGCATCCTGTGCTGTTTCCTCGAATGGGACGCTAGGAGAGAGAGAGCTATGCAGCCCAGGTTCGTCCTCATCGGGTGCCTCATCTTGATGGAAGCTTTCCTGCTGAATGTGGTCGAAGAAATCACGGATAATCGGCCCTGTGTCACTGCCAGCGAATCCGTCTGACTTCCTAGACTCGTCCTCATCCCTGCCGATGTAGTTGACCTCATTCCAGTTGATTCCTGCATCCACCGATTGCTCTGCAGACTCCGCAACCGCAGGCTCCTCATCTTTGATGGGCGCTGCCTCCACTGGTTCATCCGATCTTCCCTTGAAGTTCAGCAGCTGGAAAAATACCGGCTTCTTACTGCTTGCGGCAGGCACTGCTTCTTCATCGAGAGGAGATTCTTCATCCTCCGGATCATCATAAGTGGTAACCACAGGCTCTGCCTTCTTCACCGCTCGTTTAGCTTTGTTCCGCACGGGGATCGGACGCAGCATGCGCATTTTTTTTCCGAAGTTTTCGGCCAGCACGGCCAATCGGGAATTCAGCATTCGGAATAAATCCACATACGATAATCCGGTCACCAGCATGAAGCTAATCGCCAACAGCACGATCATAATCAGCTTCGCACCGGCCATGCCAAACAGAGAATAAAGCAAAGCAAATTCAAGTGCACCGACATAGCCGCCGCTAATATCCAGGCCCAGCAGGCTGATGCCGGCATCGCTCACCGCAGGCTGGAACAACGCTGCTTGCAGATCGCGGTGAATCTGGCCCAGCACATTACCTGTAGATAAAGGCACGGCTGGCGCCAGCTTATGCTGCATAGCCGAGATGGTGCTCATCAGCGTCAGTGCTAACACTGCCAACAGCACACCGCTGCGGCGGGCGTTCCAGCGATTTGGCCATTTCCGGTTGATCATGACAGCTAGGCCTATGTAAATGCCAATTAAGGGGATCACAAAATAAAATTTGCCGAGGATCAACGCAGCCATTTTCGATAGCGTCCTTCCTACGGCAGCCTCCCCGCTCAAGGCGATAATCGATAAAGTGATTAGGATGATTCCGTATATTTCGTATTTCAGTATGCTGCCGATCGCAGCTTTCCTCTTCTTCCGTTTCCGTGGCAAAACGAAAACACCCCCTAGATGAATATTATACCATATTCACCGAGGGGGGCCTAGAAAAGATGCCGTAGCCGGCATAGATTCTCACTTTAATAACGTGGGGTAAAATGTAATTTGCCGCCCGGGCGCCAGATCGGGGTTCAAATAATCCTCCAGTCGGCAGCGCAGCAGCCGTACGATGGTCGCCCGATTGCCTTCCTCCATCCGCACCTGCATCAGCACTCCGTTCAGTTCGATTTCACCGTACGCCGCCTGGTTTTCGGCATTCTCCCAATAAGCCTCCTCCGGCAAGATCGTATAATGCGTCATTGGGTTATCCCTCCTGCTTGCTTCGCTTGTCGCTTCGATTCAATCATCGAATTCAGCTTCGCTAATCCATCCCCAATCCCGCCGATGGCATCAATTAGCCCATACTTCACTGCATCGCTGCCGCCAACTGCTGTACCGATATCCCGGTTTAATTCCCCCGTCTTAAACATCAGCTCCTTGAACTTCTCCTCGGATATCTTCGAATGGGTTGTTACAAAACGCACGACCCTTTCTTGCATCTTCTCAATATACTCAAAAGTCTGAGGAACTCCGATCACGAGCCCGGTCATGCGAATCGGATGGATGGTCATCGTGGCGCTTTCTGCGATCAAGGAATAATCGGAGGCCACAGCAATCGGAACACCGATGCTATGTCCGCCGCCGATAACAACCGTGACGGTAGGCTTGGACAGGGAAGATATCATCTCTGCAATGGCAAGCCCCGCCTCCACATCGCCGCCTACGGTATTTAATATAATTAACAGTCCTTCAATCCGCGGATTCTGTTCCGCTGCCACTAATTGAGGAATAACGTGTTCATATTTCGTTGTCTTGTTTTGCGGCGGAAGCACTAAATGCCCTTCGATCTGACCAATGATCGTTAAGCAATACACATTCGATTCACCGGGAGTAGGCACCGCCGTTTGCCCGAGCTGCTGAATCATTTCTGGAACTGTGGCTTCTTTTTTCTCCGGTTCGGTCGTTGGCGGAAGTTCAGATTCACTGCGAACGCTTGATTTGCTTAAGTCCTTATTCATGATTAAGCCTTCCTTTCGGTGTCGGCAATCCGACGAAGTCTCGTTGCTCTATGCAGCCCTTAGTATGCCGACAACCTTCTTCAATCTATGCAAGAGAGACCTCAAATCAGGAACCTCACGCCATATCGCATGAAAACGACAAAAAGCCCCTTTCCTGCGGAAACCGTCCATAATAACCGGCAGGAAAGGGGCGACTGTGTGCTTAAGTTAGTTAATTCATCATTATACTTCCATGATGATCGGCAAGATCATCGGTCTGCGGCGCGTTTGCTCATACAAGAATCGGCCAAGGGCATCCTTCACGTTGGTTTTCAACGAAGCCCATTCGTTTACGTTCTCGCTCATCAGCTTCTCCAGTGTACTGGAGACAATACGGTTCGCTTCTTCCAGCAAGCCTTCCGATTCACGTACATAAACGAAGCCGCGCGAGATAATATCCGGTCCGGATACAATTGTTCCGTCTTGCTTGCTCAGCGTGACAACCACAACCAGGATCCCGTCTTGGGATAACAGTTTGCGGTCGCGCAATACGATATTACCGACATCGCCTACGCCAAGACCGTCGATGAGCACATTACCAGCAGGTACTTTCCCAGCTTTGCGAGCTACACCGTTCTGAATCTCAATCGTATCCCCGATATCAATCAGGAAGATATTGTCCGGATCAATACCAACCGACTCCCCAAGCAAAGCATGCTTCCGCAGCATACGATATTCCCCGTGGATCGGAATAAAATATTTCGGCCGCATCAGGTTCAGCATGAGCTTCAGCTCTTCCTGGCTGCCGTGACCCGAAACGTGAACACCGGAATTCGATCCGCTGTAAATGACTTCTGCTCCGAGACGGAACAATTCATCAATCGTCCGGCCTACGTACTTCTCATTACCCGGTACCGGTGTTGCCGCGATGATAACCGTGTCGCCTGGAAGAATATCAACCTTGCGATGCGTCGAGCGAGCCATCCGCGTCAAGGCGGACATCGGTTCACCTTGGCTGCCAGTGCACAAAATGACAACGCGATCTGCAGCCATCTTGTTAACTTCTTCCGGCTCAATGATGATTCCGTCCGGTACGTTCAGATACCCTAACTCTTCCGCGATTGTCACCACGTTCACCATACTGCGGCCAATGATGGTCAGCTTCCGGTTCGTTGCGTGTGCCGCATCGATGACTTGCTGAATCCGATGAACATTGGAAGCGAAGGTTGCCACAACTACGCGTTGCTTCGCTTTATGGAAAATATCGCTAAGTACGATGCCAACATTCTTCTCCGATGGCGTAAAGCCCGGTCTCTCCGCATTAGTACTGTCGGATAACAGCGCTAGCACGCCATTCTTCCCGATTTCGCCCATTCGGTGCAAATCCGCATATTGATCATTGACTGGGGTATGATCAAATTTGAAGTCACCGGTATGAACAACATTCCCTTCCGGAGTTTCGATGCATACACCCACCGAATCCGGAATACTATGATTCGTCCGGAAGAATGAAGCTTTCATTGTTGTTCCAAGCTCAATCACGGAATCGGCATTGATCAATACGCGTTTCGTTTCGCCGAGCAGTCCCGCTTCCTTCAGCTTGTTCTCAACCAAACCTAAAGTTAATTTCGTCCCGTAGACTGGAACGTTTAAGTTCTTCAGCACGTAAGGCAAACCGCCGATATGGTCCTCATGGCCGTGCGTCAGCACGATGCCTCTTACTTTATCGCGGTTCTCCGTCAAGTAAGTGATATCGGGAATGACGATGTCGATGCCGAGCATGTCCTCTTCCGGAAACTTAAGTCCGGAGTCGATGACAACAATGTCATTGGCATATTGAACGACATACATGTTCTTCCCAATCTCTGCGACGCCGCCCAATGCGAAAATCGTCAATTTCTCATTATTTATTTTTTTAGACAAGTGAATCTAACCCTCCTAATTATTATGGACGTCGTATCGAAAATTCCTATGGAAATAGCTCCAACCGCTACATCTAAATTCCAAAGCCTGTAAATTGCAGGAATAAACAATCGCCTTGATCAAGACGAACTCGCCGTTTCTCAAAGTCATATCAAATGGTTGTTCAATCAAGTTCTGGTAAAATCCACAGCTTCATCCATACCAAGCGGTCTGGTAAAACGTTCTCCGTACTCGCTTACACTGGCAGAAGCCAACTTCTTAAACAAGCCATTTAATTCATAATTCACCGCACCCAGTCACTTGAACTCATTATACATGATTAAATTGGCAAAAAACAAGTCAGCGCTTTTCCCTACGTCTAACCTTACCTTGTGCCACGACAAAAAAACCGATGCCTGCAAATCAGACATCGGTTTCTGGGAATACAGCACATATCTGGTTATTCAAAGATAGACAGCAGCTATTTGAGGAAGCTGCGAATCCGCTGCGCTTCTTGTTCACTTGGCGGCACCAGCGGCAAACGAACCGTTCCTACTGGATGGCCGGTTTCATTTAATGCATACTTCACGGCTACTGGATTCGGGCATTCAAACAACACCTTAAATAACGGCAGAAGCTCGCGATGCAACTGGCTTGCCCGCTCTACGTTCCCATTAAAGAATTGTGCAACCATTTCTTTGATGGAGCGGCCTGCGACATGGCTGGCCACGCTAATGACACCGTAAGCTCCGACCGCCATCGCCGGAAGTGCCGAGGCATCATCACCCGAATAAACCTTAAAATGCTCCGGCGCCTGGGCAACGATCATAGCAACCTGATCCAGAGGCGCGCATTCCTTGGTCCCCACGATATTTGGGATTTGCGCCAGCCGCAGCGTCGTTTCCACGCTCAAGCTGACAACTGTACGGCTAGGCACGTTGTACACGATAACCGGCAGGCTGGTTACAGCCGCAATCGCTTCGAAATGGCGGAAAAGGCCTTCCTGATTCGGCTTATTATAATACGGAGCGACCAGCAAAATTCCGTCTACTCCGCATTTTTCAGCTTCACGCGTCAAATGAACGGAATGAGCAGTATCATTGCTTCCTGTGCCAGCAATAATTTTGCAGCGTCCGGCTGCATGTTTCACCGCGAAGGCAAACAGCTCAAGCTTTTCTTCATCCGTTAGTGTAGGGGACTCCCCCGTCGTTCCGCTTACGACCAAACTGTCAGATTGCTGCTCCTCCACCAAATAGTCGATCAGGCTTGCGGTTTGGTCCCAGTCGATTTTTCCTTGATCATTAAAAGGCGTTACCATGGCTGTAATCATTCTTCCGAAATCAATCACGCCATATCCTCCTCCCGTCTCCCGCTTCGCTTATTTATTGCCGTCTTCTCAGTATGCCTTCGATTTCCTTAAGCGATGAATTCACTTGCCTGGTTAGCGGCCCAGTTCGAACTTCGCATGCAACGCCCGCAGCGCCTGCACCATATCGTCCTTCCGCACCAAAACCCAAATCGTAGTATTCGAATCAGCCGATTGCAGAATCTGAATACCCTGCTCGGTCAGAGCCTCAACGATCTTGGCCATAATTCCAGGAACGCCGTTAATACCGCCGCCGATGACGGACACCTTGGCGCATCCCGTGCATATTTGCGGTGAAAGGTCCAGCGATCTCAACACCGCTTCTGCCTTCGCCGAATCTTTATCAAAGACCGTATAAACGACACCGGTTGGGGTCACATTAATAAAATCAACACTAATGTCGTTCTCTGCCATGGATTTAAAAACTTGCAGCTGTAGATGATGTGGGCCGTTGCCAACGGATTCCACCCGGATTTGCGTCACGTTCGCCACATAGGCAATCCCAGTCACGTAACGATCCACAATCCCCAGTTGTACGTCCTTAAAACCTTCGGGGTTAGCAACCAATGTTCCTTCCCCTTGCGAAAAAGTCGAGCGAACCCGTACCGGAATTCCTGCTTGCATCGCAATTTCTACAGCGCGGGGATGAATAACTTTAGCCCCTTGATGCGCCATGTTGCAGATTTCTGCGTAGCTGACGTATTCCAGCGGCTTCGCATCCTCGACAATCCGGGGATCCGCAGTTAAGATCCCGTTCACATCGGTATAAATATCAACCATTTCGGCGTGTAATGCAGCCCCTAACGCCGTAGCCGACGTATCGCTGCCTCCGCGCCCCAGCGTTGTGAAGTCGCCGTCTTGATTTTGACCTTGAAACCCTGTCACAATCACGACATCCTTCTGCTGCAGTTCTTCCAGTACCCGTGTCGGAACGATATCCAGAATTCTCGCATTGCCAAACTGGCTGTCCGTTCGGAATCCAGCTTGAGCTCCAGTCAAGACGACCGAAGAGATGTGCTGCTCAGCTAGCAAGCTGCACAGCTTGGCTGCAGAAATAATTTCGCCGCAAGCCATCAGTAAATCTTGTTCGCGAGGGGGTAAATAGCAATCCCCTTCAGACACCAAATCAAGCAAGGTGTCCGTCGCGTAAGGATCCCCTTTTCGGCCCATAGCCGAAACCACCACGACGAGCCGGAAACCGTTATCCAGTTCCCGGCGTACGTGTGAGATGACATGTTCTCTCGCTTCTTTCGTCGAAAGAGACGTGCCACCGAATTTTTGCACCAAAATGCGCATGGATATTCCTCCAGTTAATAAGTGCGGAGTAAAGCGATGACTTCATTCCGTTAGTAATAGCAAGATTAACGAACCCAGAGCTTCGAAAACATACCCCTTCGCCGCAATGATCTCCGCGATGGTATACGGCATTCCATGCTGCGCCTTTGAGCAATTTGTTCCGATACTTCCCACCTATATTGAGTCCGTCCTGTAAAGATCACGGCGTGAAACAACCCGAACAGTGCTTCATACATGGTATGCCGGCTGCGCAACGTTATCCATGAAAACGTTCGATAATTAACGGTTGCAGCTGTTTGCCTTCAAGCGCGGCATAACATGTTTCAGGAATCAGTTCCATATTGGCTACGAGCGAATTCGGTTTGCCGATCGGATTGTCTTGACCAAACGGTACGAAATATACGTTCTTGGCCACAATTAATTTTGCGATATTTGCCAAATTAAAACCTAAACCGTCATTCGTCGACACCGCAATGACAAGCGGTCGCCCGTTTCTCAGCTGGGCTTTTGCGGCCATCAATACGGGACTATCCGTTATCGCATTCGCCAGTTTGCTCGTCGTCGTTCCCGTGCAAGGAGCGATAACCAACACGTCCAGCAGCTTGCTTGGACCCAGCGGTTCGGCTTCGACAATTGAAGAAATAATATCATTCCCGGTAATATCTTTCAACTGTTTGCGCCAATCCTCCGATTTACCGAAACGGGTGTCGGTCGTCAGTACCGACTGGGATATGATCGGCACAACCTTCGCCCCTCCGTCAATAAATCGTTGGATCTGTGGCATTACTTCAGCAAACGTACAATGCGAGCCCGTAATGGCGTAACCTACCGTTTTACCCTGCCAATTCACTGTTCATCCCCCCGTGATTGATACTCATCCATAATCGACTGACAAATCGTGTTCGCCATAATAATTCCAGCCGATTTGGGAGCGACGATTCCGGGGAGGCCAGGGGCTAAAATCGCCTTCACTCCGCGCTTCTCGGCGAAACGGAAATCCGTTCCACCAGGCGCCGAAGCCAGGTCGATAATCACCGCCGTACGGGGCAGTTTCGAGATGATTTGCGCTGTGACTATCATAGTCGGAATTGTGTTAAAAATCAAGTCAACATCCCCTACGTTGGCGGCCAAATCCCTTGTCACAAAAGGCTTCCAGCCCATTTGCACCGCCCTGGCCACATCAGCTTCACGACGTACCCCTACCCTCACATTCGCTCCCAAACCTTGCAGCGTTCTTGCCAGCGTAAACCCTGTCCTCCCGATCCCAAGTACGATACAGTTCGAACCGTGAATCGTGATGTCCGTGTTCTGAATCGCCATCATTACTGCGCCTTCCGCCGTTGGAATCGAGTTATAAATGGCGACGTCATCACGTTCGAGCACCTCGATGATCCGGAAGCCGTGCTCCTCGCCCATTTGCTTTAGGAAGCTCTTGGCAATACCGGTATAGACCAGCGTGCTTGTTCGGACGGAGGCAAACCATTCCCGTTTAATGACCAGTTGTTCTGCAGAGAACGGCGCCGGGACGACACCGTGATCATCGCAACCGATTACCGGAAGGATAATTACGTCCGCGCCGGCCAGCAAGCCGGGGCTTAACGTCTCCTGCGAGACTCCTTTAAGGGGTGTTTCCCATCGGTCGAATCCAACAACCCGTACTGTAGCATCCAGCTCGACACATTTGTTGATGACCTCCACCTGCCGGGCATCCCCACCGAGGAATACAATTGTGATTCCGGTCAGCATTCTTAGACGGCACTCCTTCCAAGCAACACAGTATAGACCATCCTATGCCGCGGCCTACGAAGTGGTGAAAGTCTAGAATGCGTTGCGAAGCTGACGATGTGAATATCGTCATAGCAAGCCTTTCCAGCAATTTTGTAGGATGTATCCCATATTATTACAGGCGGTAGAGTCTATTGAACTCGATCTGGGATTGATGCGATTTTTTTGGTTATTCTGTTGATCTTGCTTGTTGCAGGATCTATAGCTGCATCCACATCGAAACGGCAAACGTCTGAGGCTGAACCCTCAACCACACCGATCCAACAAATGAATGAATCGAATCCTGCAGGGAGTAGTCTCTTAACCCCAGATGAGATGAAAGCGGATTGTATTACCAACTGAAAATGAACATTGGTTAAAAATGATGAGTATTCCCTTGCTGGACCCATCCACTCTTGCTGGAGCATCTCCGGGTGATTCACGACAGTACGGTTCATGTCAAAGTGGAACGGGAGCAGCAACACATCGATTTCAATTTATCGTTTGATAACGGTCAAATCCTTGACTTGTGGACGCCATTTCCTACTGGAGATCGTCCCGTTAGCTATGAGATCGATGAGACATTATCCTTGGGGCTATTTCGGATGAATACTTGTAAGTTGGACGCAGCTTATTTTCTTTAAGTACACTGCATAATTTCTTTGAGGAAGTACAGGAGAAGAAGATTCAGCACGTAAGTGTAGACTTACGAAACAATACAGGGGAAACTCGGTGGTTATTAAAGAGTTTCTGCGTTGTCTCGTCCGGATCAACCATTGACCTACCATACGACCTTAGAACCGGATATTTATGTTCCTGCAACACGTCAATACATTGTCCAGGGAGAGATGCCCAGTTGGAAAAGTTGAAAGAAATCGTTGCCGCAGCGAATTCAAGCAATTAACAAAAAAGCCGTCCAGTATGGTGTATGGACGCGTCCAAGTATAGAGGACATATTAGACCTTATTTTAAAGTTGAACCCGACATATGAGCCACTTTCGAACGTGAAGAAAGAAAAAAGGGTAATAAAGTCCACTATTTCCGGCCAAAACCTTCTCCTAACCGATAATAGGAACCTTATTACCCTTATCTTTAAGCCGTTCTGGTTGAACGCGCCTAGCGTCTTACTTCGTGCCCGTATGCCCAAACCCGCCGGCGCCGCGAACCGTCTCCGACAGCTTGTCTACCTGCACCAGGTTCACCTCGGGAACAATCTGGAATACCATCTGCGCAATCCGTTCATTCCGCCGGATCACAAACGGTTCCTGTCCGAGATTGATCAGCAGCACCTTGATTTCGCCGCGGTAATCCGCGTCGATGGTGCCTGGCGTATTCAGGCACGTAATCCCGTGCTTCAACGCCAGCCCGCTGCGCGGGCGAATTTGCGCCTCTAAGCCGCCGGGCATCGCGATAGCGATCCCGGTCGGTACGAGGGCGCGTTGCCCCGGCTGGAGCGTCAGCTCCTCTGTAACGGCGGCGTAGAGGTCAAAGCCGGAAGCCAGCTCCGACATTTTACGCGGCAGCTCAATATCTTCATTTCCTGCCAAACGATTAATTTGCACTTCAAACGACAAGCTCATCTCTCCTAACTCCCGATATCACGCGATCAGACGATCCCACCATGGCGAGCGAGAATGGATGACTAAACATGCCCTTTAATACCTGATTGACATCGTCCATCGTCACCGCCTCGATACGGGCGATCATCTCATCTAAAGAATAATGTTTGCCGATCATCAGCTCATTTTTGCCAAGTCGGTTCATGCGGCTTCCGGTGCTTTCCAAACTCAAAATCAAGCTGCCCTTCAGCTGTTCCTTCCCCTTGCTTAGCTCGTTTGGAGTAATCCCGTTCACCGACACATCGTGCAGGATCTCCTTGGTCAAATCCAGCACTTCCTTCGTTTGACGCGGCGCGGTTCCCGCGTACACCGTAAACAGTCCGCTGTCAGCGTGCGAGCTGTGATACGAGTAAACCGAGTAGGCTAACCCGCGTTTCTCACGGATTTCCTGAAAGAGTCGCGAGCTCATGCCGCCGCCAAGCGCATTGTTCAGCAGCACCATCGCATACTGCTTCTCATCCCCGATCGGCAATCCGGGGAATGACAAGCAAATATGGTTCTGCTCGGTCTTCTTGCGGTGGAACTTCAATCCGCCCAAAAACTCAGGCGCAGCCAATGGACTGGAGCTTCCCCGATTCGAAAAATCACCGAAATATTGCTCCAGCAGGTCAATCACCTGTTCATCGATATTCCCTGCCACGCTAATGACCGTATTCTCGATCGTATAGTGCTCACGCATGTATTCTCGCAGGTGCTCAGATTCCATAGCGCGCAGCTTCTCCTCCGTCCCTAGGATCGGAAGAGCCAGCGGATGGTCCCCGTAGGCTGCCTGCGTTACAAGATCGTGGACCATATCATCCGGCGTATCTTCGTACATGGAGATTTCCTCGACGATGACGTTTTTCTCTTTCCGCAGCTCCTCCGCATCGAACAAAGAACGGAAAAACATGTCGGACAACACGTCAACCGCAATCGGTAAATGCTCATCCAGCACTTTCGCGTAATAACAGGTATATTCCTTGGACGTAAACGCGTTAACGTTGCCGCCAATCGCATCAAACTGTTCTGCGATGTCCTTGGCGCTGTAGCGTTCCGTCCCTTTAAACAGCATGTGTTCGATAAAATGCGAAATTCCGCCCCGCTCAGGGCGTTCATTGCGGGAGCCAGTTTTGACCCAAATCCCGAACGAGACCGAACGGCACGTTGGGATCTTCTCCATGACTACCCGAAGGCCGTTTTTCAATTGCGTTTTCTTCACGAAAGGCCCTCCTAAATGTTATGCGATGCGTTGGTTAGCGTCGTTAATAAATGCATCCCTATCCTACCAAAAAAAGGCGGAAAGCTCAACTCTACGGCACAGGAACTTCCACTCGGTCCGGCGACAGCGTTTGTTCCACGGTTCCGAGCACCAACCCTTTGCTGCGGATGGCCTGAATCATCCCTTCCAGCGCGTCGCGGCTGGACGCCGTCGGATGCATCAAGATCAGCGATCCCGGCCCTACATTATTGCTAATCTTACTCACGATGCTGGTTGCGGGCGGATTTTTCCAATCTACGGTATCCACCGTCCACAAAACCGTCTTCAGCCCCTGCTCTGCCGCCAGCTTGACGGTCTGCATATTATAATCGCCTGAAGGCGGAGCGAACCAGCGATTTTCCAGGCCAAGCTTCTCCTTCAGCAGCTCCCTCGTTTTGGAAATCTCCAACCGTGCCCGCGTTTGTTCCAGCTGGCTCATATTCGGATGCGAGTAGGCGTGGTTTTCGATTTGATGGCCGCGCCGTTTGATTTCGGCCGCAAGCTCCCCGTTCTTCTTCAGCCAGCTGCCATCGAGGAAAAAGGTCGCCTTGACCTTCTGCTGATCCAACGTATCCAGCATCGGCACCAGGTATTCATTCCCCCAAGCGACATTGATCATGAGCGCTGCCATCGGCTTGTTTGGGTTCCCCCGGTAAATCGGCTGCGGCCCTAGATCCTCGAGATTTACCTTTGGCCGAAGCTCCCGATAAACATACTCGATGTTCGCGCCCTCCGGCAACAATTTGGCTTTCTCGTAGGTACGTTCGATATCTACCTCTCGACCGTTATAGCCGGGAATCGCTTTCCAGACCCGGTCGACCACCGCGTCAATCGGCTCGATCCGCTGCTTCTCCGCCTCTTCCCGGATCTTGGCCAGCAACGGATCCGTATCCTTCGCTGTCCCGCCGCTAGCCGGGTCAGGCTGGTCCTGAGCGCCCAAGTCACCGGTCAAGTCATGAATCAGGCGAAAAGCGTAGCTGTCTTCTCCCGAGCTTTTGGCAACAAAAGCCCGAATGCCGGCAAACTGCCCCAATATCATCATCAACGCAATGCAGATCGCGATGACTGCAAACTTGTTCCGCCCCATGCTAACAGCTCATCCCCTTAAACGGTTTTTGTCCCCATCATATGTTGACAAGCCTAGGGATATGCGAAAACAATAAAAAAGAGCCAGAATTTAATTATTCTGTCTCTTTTCCCGCAAGGGTTGCCTGCGTCGATAGATTATAAATTTATTTGGATGGAGTTTTGTCCGTTTCGGCGGTTAATACCGCTTTGCGGGAAAGATTAATCCGTCCTTGGTTGTCGATCTCGGTCACTTTCACCGTTACCGTATCACCGATCGCCACAACGTCTTCAACTTTGGCGACGCGTTCCGTTGAGAGTTGCGAAATATGCACTAAGCCGTCTTTACCCGGCAAAATCTCGACGAATGCACCAAATTTCTCGATCCGTTTGACGGTCCCGACGTAAATCTCGCCGACCACCACTTCTTTAACGATCCCTTCAATGATCGAACGCGCTTTGTTGTTCATCTCTTCATTGGTAGAAGCGATGTACACACGGCCATCTTGCTCGATATCGATCTTCACGCCGGTTTCTTCGATGATCTTGTTGATGATCTTGCCGCCGGCTCCGATAACATCGCGAATTTTGTCCGGATTGATTTGCATGATCGTAATCTTCGGCGCGTAAGGGGACAGATGCTCCTTCGGCTTCTGGATCCGTTCCATCATTTTGGACAAGATAAACAGTCGACCTTCTCTCGCTTGCTTCAAAGCATCGGACAAAATTTGCCGGTCAATGCCGTCAATTTTGATATCCATTTGGATAGCGGTAACACCTTCCGCAGTACCAGCCACTTTGAAGTCCATATCGCCAAGATGATCTTCCATCCCTTGGATGTCAGTCAAGATCGATACATGTTCGCCGTCTTTAATCAGACCCATCGCAACCCCGGCAACCGGAGCTTTAATTGGTACGCCTGCATCCATCATCGCCAGCGTACTGGCGCAAATGCTTGCCTGCGAGGTCGAACCGTTAGATTCCAACACTTCCGATACGAGACGAATCGTATAAGGGAATTCGGATTCCGGCGGAATCACCTTCGACAACGCGCGTTCGCCCAATGCGCCGTGACCGATTTCGCGGCGGCCTGGAGCCCGTAATGGACGAGCTTCGCCAACGCTGAACGGCGGGAAATTATAGTGGTGCATGAAGCGTTTCGACTCTTCGAGGTCAATCCCATCGAGAATTTGAACATCGCCCAATGCTCCAAGGGTACAGATGCTTAGCGCTTGCGTTTGCCCGCGCGTGAACAGACCGGAGCCATGCGTACGTGGCAGCAGGCTGATATCGCATTCAATTGGACGAATCTCGTCCAGTTTACGACCGTCAGGGCGTACTTTTTCATGGGTGATCAACCGGCGCACTTCTTCCTTAACGATGTCGTGAAGTACTTCCTTCACATCGGCGAGCAGCTCCGGCGTTTCTATGTATTTCTCTTCGAAATGAGCTACCGTTTCGTCGTTAATCGCGTCAATCGCATCCTGACGAGCATGCTTCTCAGCGATCTTCACCGCTTCAATCAATCGATCTTGGGCATAAGCACGAACCTCACGGTTCACTTCTTCATTTACCGTATGCAATTGAACTTGCATCTTCTCTTTACCGGCGACTTTTACGAGATCTTCAATGACGGCAACGATCCGTTTGATCTCTTCATGGCCAAACATAATGGCTTCCAGCATCACTTCTTCTGGAACTTCGTTCGCTTCCGCTTCTACCATCATGATAGCGTCCTTCGTGCCGGCAACCACGACGTAAATGTCGCTCGCTTCCTGCTGGGCTACGTCCGGGTTAATGACGAATTCCCCGTTTACCCGGCCTACAGCTACGCCTCCGATTGGCCCGTTAAACGGAACATCGGAAATGCTCAGCGCAGCAGAAGTCCCGATCATGGCGGCAATTTCCGGTTCGCAGTCCTGATCCACACTCATGACCAGGTTTACGATTTGCACATCATTACGGAAACCTTCCGGGAAGAGCGGACGAATTGGACGGTCGGTCAAACGGCTGGCCAGAATCGCTTTTTCACTTGGACGTCCTTCCCGTTTAATAAAGCCGCCGGGAATTTTACCGACTGCATACAGTTTCTCTTCATAATTGACGGTTAACGGGAAAAAGTCCAAATCCTTAGGTTCGGAAGAAGCCGTAACCGTACAAAGCACCGCCGTATCGCCGTAGCGGACCATGACCGCCGCATTCGCTTGCTTCGCTAATCGGCCGGTTTCCAGAATGAGAGGTCTTCCTCCCAAATCCATTCTCACTTCAGTCTGCATGAAATCCCTCCTTATCACCAATACAAGTTCGGTACTGAGTTCATTATTTCCTGCTTTTCACCAATTCATAATGAGAAGCGGCGTTGACAAGAGAAGAATGTCCTCATAACAAAAGCTCCTGACGGAGCTCTTCATGGAAGCTTATCGCAACAAAGCCTAATTTGTAAAAAGCAACCCGGCTGCACACCACACGCTTCGCCAGCGTCCGCCATGCAACTAGGCTGCTTTTGTACAAACTTGTTTAATTAACGACGCAATCCAAGTTTCTCAATCAAAGCGGAGTAACGATTTACGTCTTTGTTCTTCAAGTAAGCCAACAACTTACGACGTTGACCAACCATCTTCAGAAGACCGCGACGGGAATGATGGTCCTTCTTGTGTGTACGCAAGTGGTCCGTCAAATTCACGATGTTCTCCGTAAGGATAGCAATTTGCACCTCAGGGGATCCGGTATCGGACTCATGAGTTCTGTGCTCTTGGATCAATTGTTGTTTACGTTCTTGAGTCAATGCCATCCTGTTCACCTCCTTTATCTCAAATCGCCGTTAGCCTCGTCGTCGGCGGTGAAACCGTGCAACCAAGCCAAGGTTCTCGCTGCCGATTGGAAAAAACATGTTCTTCCGCATGACAACGTTACATAGTATACCACAGCCGATGGGCAAAGTAAATGCCGGATCGGTAGGGTTCTCAGGAATCTTTCAGCAATCGTTTCGCCGTTTCCGCGTCCTGTCCAATTTGAGCAATCAGCTCATCCAGAGAGCCGAACTTGCGCTCCTCCCGAATATAGTGAACCAATTCCACGGATAGGCTTTCGTCGTAAATCTCGCTGGAAAACTCAAACAGATGGGCTTCCAGCCAAAAGATTTTGCCGTTCTCATGAAAGGTTGGCTTCACTCCAACGTTCATCACTCCGGAATAAGTCGTTCCTTCGTGCGTCACTCGTACGGCATAGACTCCGCTGGCCGGGACGACATAATGCTCCGCCAGCTTCAGGTTGGCGGTAGGGAAGCCGAGCTGACGGCCGCGTTTCTCGCCGTGCATGACGGTCCCTCGCAGCGTATACGTCCGTCCGAGCCAACGATTCGCTTGCTCAATCTTCCCTTCCTGCAGCGCTTTGCGAATCCCTGAACTGCTGACCTTCTCCCCGTCGATCAGGAATGGAGGTACGGTGTGCACGTCAAGGACATTGCCGCTTAATTCACGCAGCATGCTCGCATCCCCTTCGCCCCGGTAGCCATAACGGAAGTCAAAGCCAACTACCGCAGTGTGCACCTGCAACGGCACCAGGATGCCGGAAACGAAGTTCTGCGGACTTACACGCGAGAAAGCGTCGTTAAACTCAACGATATATACGTAATCCACGCCCATCTCGCGCAGAATACGTTCCTTCTCCTCCGGCGGCGTCAAATATCCGTCATAATCGCCTTTCTTCATAACTTCCTTCGGATGGGGATGAAACGTCATGACGGAGGCAGGAAGACCGAGTTCGCCTGCCAACCGGACAGCCGAATTAATCACGCTGGCATGTCCCAGGTGAAGGCCGTCAAATTGGCCGATCGCCAGCACTTGCGGGCGGGTATGTTGTTCTATAAATCGTTCATTAAGTGGATAGGATAAATGTATCGTTTCCATGATCGTCTCACCTGCAATTTCCCTCGGAATGCGCATTTCTTAAGGCTACTCGGGTAGAAACACTTTAACCGCCTTTACAGCCTTCGCTCCCTCTTCTACCCGGAATATGCCTAAAAATTGCTGTTCGGGGCTGTACAACCGCAGGGTTTCTCCTCGCTTAACCGGTGGAGTTACCACTGAGGGGGACAGCCGCTGACCTTGCAATGCCGCCTTGACCTTCTCGGCAGCAACGGTATGAGCCGGTAAATGCTGCACCGCTCGATCGACCGGCAGTAAATATTCTTGCAGCGATCCGTTTGCCGCGTGGCGGGCCACCTCATCCAGCGTCAGACAATGTGACTCCGTGATTCCCGCCGACATCGTCCGCTTTAGCTCCGTCATCGCCGCAGGCACGCCGAGTGCACGTCCGATATCAACGCAGAGCGTACGGATATAAGTTCCTTTGGAGCATAACGCGCGAAAAGAGATCCGCGGATGCGGTCCTTCTGGATGGAACGAAATCAGCTCCAATTGATAGATCGTCACTTCCCGGGGCTTGCGCTCCACGGTTTTCCCTTCCCGTGCCAGTTCATAAAGACGTTTCCCGTCTTGTTTCAGCGCCGAATACATCGGCGGAATTTGCGAGATTGTACCAACAAACCGGGACAATACAAGCCGAACGTCCTCTTCCGTCACCCGAACCTCATTCACCTGTTCGATGATTTCGCCGGTCATATCCTCAGTATCGGTCGCCACGCCGAGCACCAAGGTTGCTTCGTATTCCTTCGGCAAGTCCTGCAAATACTCCACCATTCGCGTTGCGCGGCCGAGGCATAGAGGCAATACTCCAGTGACGGCTGGGTCTAACGTACCTGTGTGGCCAATCCGCTTCATTTTCAAAATCCCCCGGCATTTGGCAACCACGTCATGCGATGTAAAACCGGCTGGCTTGTGGATCGGCAAAATGCCTTCGTATGCGTTCATAGCTGCAGCCTCACTTGTTCCAACACTCTAGGGACAACCGTGTCCAGAGTCCCTTCTACGCGAGCTCCAGCGGCCCGGACATGACCGCCGCCGCCAAAGCTTTGAGCCACCTTAGCCACGTCGACTTTTCCCGCCGAGCGCATGCTCACCTTGATGGCTTGTTCGTTAATGACCTTAAACAACAGGCCTACTTCGACCCCTTGAATATTCCGCGGATAATTGACGATGCCTTCCATATCCTCGTGAACGGCGCCAGTCGCCTGCAGGTCCTCATCTGTCACCGATACCCAGCTAATCTTCCCGTCTTCCGTCAGCTGAAGTCCATTTAAAGCCCGAGTCAGCAGACGCAGCTGCGGAAGCGTCATTTGCTCTAGCAGCAATTCGGATAAAGCGGGACCGTCTACGCCGTACTCTAGCAATTTGGAGGCAGCCGCCATCACCTTGGGCGATGTATTGGAGTACCGGAACCCGCCGGTATCTGTCAATAGTCCGGTATAAAGCACCGTTGCGATCGTCTGATCCAACGGAAGATCCATATAGTTGATTAGGTCAAACAAAATTTCGGCGGTCGCCGCCGCATTGGGCACAACAAGGTTCACCAACCCGTATAGATCGTTGGTCGGATGGTGGTCGATGTTCAGCAGGCGTGCCCCTTCGGCAAACCATTCATGGGTCTTGCCAACCCGCTTGAAGTCAGCGCAGTCCACGCAGATCACATAATCAAATTTGCGGTCAAGCGATGTCACCGACAAATCGAGAATCTCATCTGCATGCCACAAATAATGCATCCGTTTAGGGATCGGGCCTTCGTTGACCATCACGAATTTTTTACCCAGACATGACAGAAGCCAGCCCACCGCTAGGGTGGAACTGACTGCGTCACCGTCTGGCTGAACATGCGACACAATTAGGAAATGATCATTCTGAGTCAGGAACTCCTTCGTCTGACTCAGATCCCTTTCATAGGTCGTCTGCATTGCCGTCTCCTTTGGGAATCTCCATTACTCATGACGAGTTATCGATTCCCTTCATATTTCATTCTTTGTGCTCTTGCGTAATTTCGCCGAGAAGCTTCTCAATCCGACTGCCGTAAGCGATGGATTCGTCAATTTTGAAAATCAACTCCGGTGTGTGGCGCAGCCGAATTCGTTTGCCGATTTCAGTGCGCAGGAAGCCGGTCGCTTTCTCCAGCCCTTTTAAGGATTCGTTCTTCTGCTCCTCGTCGCCAAATACGCTGAGGTAAACTTTGGCCTGCGACAAATCATTTGTCACATCGACTCCGGTCACCGTGACAAAACCGATGCGCGGATCTTTCAGTTCACTCTGGATGAGCACGCTTAGTTCTTTCTTAATCTGTTCGCCTACGCGGCCGGTACGATTTTTGGCCATTTTAGACACCCACCTTACTTCGGTTCAACAGTTTCCATGACGAACGCTTCGATCACGTCGCCTTCTTTAATATCGTTGTAATTGTCCAAGGTAATCCCGCACTCGTAACCTTGAGCAACTTCCTTCGCGTCGTCCTTGAAACGTTTGAGCGAATCGATTTTGCCTTCGTATACGACGATGCCGTCACGAATCAAGCGGACTTCCGCCGAACGGGTAATTTTACCGGAAGTCACCATACAACCTGCAATCGTTCCGACCTTGCTGATCTTGAACGTATTACGGACTTCCGCGTGACCGATAACTGCCTCTTTATAAACCGGATCAAGCATCCCTTTCATCGCTTGCTCAATCTCTTCAATTGCGTTGTAAATGACGCGGTGCAAGCGAATATCAACCTTCTCTTGTTCCGCGGTCGCTTTCGTTTGATTGTCTGGACGGACGTTGAACCCGATGATAATCGCGTTCGAAGCCGCCGCCAAGATGACATCGGATTCGGTAATCGCACCAGCACCGCTGTGGATAATCTTGACGCGAACGCCTTCGACCTCGATCTTCTCGAGTGCACCTCGGAGTGCTTCAACCGAACCTTGTACGTCGGCTTTGATGATCACATTGAGATCCTTGATTTCGCCTTCTTTGATGTGGCGGAACAGATCATCCAGCGTCACGCGAGTATTGGCACCCAAATCGGACTGACGCTGCATCGTGGCCCGTTTGTCTGCGATCGACCGCGCTTTGCGTTCGTCTTCGAAGACCATAAACGGATCGCCGGCTTGCGGCACCTCGGTCAGACCGGTAATTTCCACCGGCGTCGATGGACCGGCTTCTTTCAACCGACGTCCACGATCGTTAACCATCGCGCGGACGCGGCCGAAGCAGTTCCCTGCAACAAAAGCATCGCCGACCTTCAATGTTCCGTGTTGTACCAATACGCGAGCTACCGGGCCGCGAGTTTTATCGAGCTCAGCCTCGATGACTGCACCGCGAGCGCGTTTATCCGGGTTCGCTTTGTACTCGTTCACTTCGGCTACCAACAGTATCATTTCAAGCAAGTTTTCCAAGCCGATTTTTTGCTTCGCAGAGACGTTGACGAAAATCGTGTCGCCGCCCCATTCTTCCGGTACAAGCTCATACTCGGTCAATTCTTGCTTCACTCGATCCGGATTGGCTTCCGGTTTATCGATCTTGTTAACCGCAACGATAATTGGCAGGCCTGCTGCTTTCGCATGGTTCACCGCTTCGACCGTCTGCGGCATCACGCCGTCATCCGCAGCAACGACGATAATCGTAATATCCGTTAACTGGGCACCGCGGGCACGCATCGCTGTAAACGCTTCGTGGCCTGGCGTATCCAGGAACGTAATCTTCTTGCCGTTGATTTCGACTTGATATGCCCCGATATGCTGCGTGATCCCGCCGGCTTCGCCGCCGGTGACATTCGTGGAACGAATAGCGTCCAACAGCGTCGTTTTCCCGTGGTCAACGTGACCCATGATCGTAACGACAGGTGGACGTTCTTTCAGATCCGCCTCATCGTCAACCTCTTCAATCGTTTCAAACCGGTCTTCTTCCACCGGAATTTTCACTTCAACCTCAACGCCAAAGTCACTTGCCAGCAGCTGGATCGTATCAAGGTCAAGCTCTTGGTTAATAGTGGCCATGACGCCGAGCAGCATCAGCTTCTTGATGACTTCGGAAGCGTCCTTATGCAGCAATTTGGCGGTTTCGCCAACCGTCATCGTGCCGCGGACGATAATCTTCTTCGGCGTATTGTCGATCTTCTCGCGTGGAGGCTGCTGCGGAGCCCCTTTGCCGCGTCCGCCTTTACCGCCTCGATTATTTTTGAAATTGGCGCCATTGCGGTTATCATCGTAACCTCTTTGGTTCTTGCCACCGTTGTTATTCCCTTTTCTTTGTCCTTGTCCTTTGCTGCCGTTTCCACCGCCTAAATTGTTGCTTGGTGCAAAGCTGCGGTTTCCGCCGCCGTTTTGGCCTTGGGCTGGGCGCTGGCCGCTATCATTCCGCTGGCCGCCTTGCCCGGCTCCCCGGTTCCCTTGCGGGTTCCGGTTCGCACCTGAGGTGTTCCCACCGCCTTGGCCTTGGGGACGAGAGTTTTGATGATTGCCGCCGTTTGGACGGCTCGATCTTTCTTGAACTGCCGTACTGCCACCTGCATTGGTTTGGTTAGTTTTTGGTTTATTATTCATGCTTACCTGCTTTTCCTGTTGATTTTGGTTTTTTACGGGTGCGTTTGCGCCGCGTCCCTGATCTCCGCGATGACCGGATGATTCTCCGGCTGTAGCTTTCGGTGTTTGGCTTCCTCCTGCGGAAGCCGATGCCGGCGATTTGGCAGAGGAATCGTTGCGTCCCGAGCTTTCTCGTTTCGCCGCCGCGTTGCTTTTAATATCCTTGAAGAACTGTTCCACACGGGCTACAGCATCATTCTCCATGACGCTCATGTGGTTGTTAACCGGGATATTTAGACGCTTAAGAATTGTGATAATTTCTTTACTACTCATATTGAGCGATTTGGCGTATTCATACACCCTGAGCTTATCTTGTTTTTCTTGTTTACTCAATATACTCCACCTCCGATGTTTTCAAGATCGCTTTGCGGATCATCTCGGTAAACCCTGGATCGGTGATCGCCAGAACAACCCGTTCCGGCTTGCCAACACTTCTCCCGAGCGCTTCACGGTCAAATCCGATGATCAGCGGGATGTTGTAGCTCCCGCATTTGTCCCGGAATTTCTTCTGTGTATTGGCGGAAGCATCTCCCGCAACGATGACGAGCTTGGCTTCTCTTGAACGAATCGATTTCAGGACGAGTTCGTCCCCAGTCACCAGCTTACCGGCTCGCATGGCGAGACCAAGACCGGACAACGGCTGGGCCTTATTCATCTTCATCCTCTTCTCGAGCCTGAGCAGCAAGGAATTCATCCTCGACGGCCAAGAAATCGCGAGCGAGCTGTTCGTAAACCTCGTTACCAACCGGAGCTTTAAGTGCCCGATCCAGTGCACGTGATTTATGAGCAAGCTTAAAGCATTCCGTCTTGCCGCAGAGATAAGCGCCGCGGCCTGACTTTTTGCCTGTTAAGTCGATCGACACCTCGCCCTCCGGGGAACGCACAATCCGGATCAGCGTCTTCTTGGGCATCATTTCCTGGCAGGCTACGCATTTGCGGAGCGGTACTTTTCTTTGCTTCATCCTTGCCACCTCCCGTTAATCCACGGAGATGGAATCCTGAGGCATTTCGCCTTGATCGGTTTTTTCTCTGCCGAATTCCTCTTCCGCTTGGGTTTCGCTCTTGATGTCGATTTTCCAACCGGTCAATTTGGCGGCGAGACGCGCGTTCTGTCCTTTAATGCCAATCGCCAGCGACAATTGGTAATCCGGTACGATCACGCGGGCCATCTTCTCCGCTTCAAACACCTGCACTTCGAGCACTTTAGACGGGCTCAGCGCATTGGCTACATATTCCTCAACATTCTCCGAATAACGAACGATGTCAATTTTCTCTCCGCGCAGCTCGTTCACAATCGTTTGTACACGCGTCCCCTTCGGGCCAACGCAGGAGCCAACAGGATCCACTTCGCTGTTGCGGGAGTATACGGCGATTTTGGAGCGGAAGCCGGCTTCGCGGGCTACGGAACGAATCTCCACAACACCGTCGAAAATTTCCGGAACCTCCAGCTCGAACAAGCGCTTCAGCAAGCCCGGATGCGTACGGGACAGCAGGATTTGCGGTCCTTTCGTCGTATTCTCTACTTTCGTAATGTACGCTTTAATCCGGTCGCCGTGCTTGAACTTCTCGTTTGGCATCAATTCGTTTAACGGTAAATGGGCTTCCACTTTACCAAGATCAACATAGATATTACGTAAGTCCTGACGTTGTACGATCCCGGTTACGATGTCCTCTTCCTTCTCCACGAACGCATTATAGATCAGTCCGCGCTCGGCCTCACGAATACGCTGCGTCACGACTTGCTTCGCCGTTTGTGCCGCGATCCGGCCGAAGTCCCGAGGGGTTACCTCAATTTCAGTGATGTCGTCCAGATGATAGTTCGGATTAATCTCACGTGCTGCTTGCAGTGAAATCTCCGTCCGTGGATCAAGGACTTCCTCTACGACAAGCTTGCGCGCATAAACTTTGATTTCGCCGGTATGGCGGTTCATATCCACACGCACGTTTTGCGCCGTATTAAAGTTGCGTTTGTAGCTGGAGATCAGCGCTGCTTCGATCGCTTCGAACAAGATGTCCTTGCTGATTCCTTTTTCCCTTTCCAATTCGTTCAAGGCTTCGATAAAATCCATGCTCATTTGCCTCGAGTTCCCCCTTTCATAATTCCCCGCAGGTCACACTAGAAAATAATGGCCAATCTTGCGCTGGCAACTTTGCTATATGGAATGGCGTGACGCTTCTTCCCGACTTCAATAACTAATTCGTTCCCATCAAAGGAAAGAAGCCGGCCTTCAAATTCTTTCAGGCCATCTACCGGTTCGTATGTAGTCACAAAAACGTCTTTGCCGACCGCCTTGGAGACATCCTCGGCTTTCTTCAAGGGGCGTTCCGCTCCTGGCGAAGACACTTCAAGAAAATAAGCCGACGGAATCGGATCGTTCTCGTCGAGCTTCTCGCTAAGGTATTCGCTGATCCGGCCGCAGTCATCGATGTCGATGCCGCCCTCTTTGTCGACAAATACGCGGAGGAACCAGTTGCTGCCCTCCTTTACGTATTCCACGTCAACCAGTTCAAAGCCGTTCTCCTCCAAATAAGGCGTGACCATTTGCTCGACGGTCGCTTTGATCTTTGGTGTGCTCAAGCGTACATTACCTCCAACTTTAATCCTATATACCAAAGATTAAAGAGTGGGTTTCCCCACTCTTTAAACAACGGTTCTATCTTCATGATTGCCAAAAAAATTATAACATAGTACATACCAAGTGACAAGTAAAACACCTTTACTCCTAGAGGGAGATTAAAAAGTTATCTTCGGATCACGAAGCAAAACCGAGTTGTTTATTCGGCGTCGAATCTTGAACTCAGCCCGGCCTTCCGTTGCTCACGTACCTTTACGTACGCTCCGCTACTCAGTCCTGTCTTCGTCCAACCTTCTCGGTGCTCCAAACCTGTCTTTTTAATCCTTCAACAAACGGGAGATTAAAAAGTTATCTTCGGATCACGAAGCAAAACCGAGTTGTTTATTCGGCGTCGAATCTTGAACTCAGCCAGCTAGATTAAAATAAAGACAATTGATTGCTCTCTGGCAGGCCGCGGAAACAGCCCATGGAACCGAGAAGCTCCACGATCGTTTTACTTGCCTTGGACTTCTGCTGGAAGTCCTCGATCGACAGGAATTCACCTTGCTCTTTCGCTGCGGCGATGTTTTTGGCTGCGTTCTCCCCGATCCCCGCAAGCGCCGAGAACGGCGGAATCAACGAATCACCGTCGACGATAAATTTCGTAGCGTCGGAGCGATACAGATCGATCGGCTTGAAATGGAACCCGCGTGCCGTCATTTCCAGCGCCATTTCCAAGATCGGGAGCATGTTCTTCTCCTTCGGCAGCGCCTGGAAGCCCTTCTGCTCAATCTCTTCGATCTTGCGGTAGATCGCCTCGTACCCTTGGCAGCACAGCTCGATATCGAAGTCCTCCCCGCGGACCGAGAAATACGTCGCATAATATTCGATCGGATAATACAGCTTGAAGTAAGCGGTACGTACCGCAGAGATAACGTAAGCAGCGGCGTGCGCCTTCGGGAACATGTACTGGATCTTCAAGCAAGAATCGATATACCATTGCGGTACTTTACACTTCTTCATTTCCTCGATCCATTCCGGCGTCAGCCCTTTCCCCTTACGAACACTCTCCGTAATTTTAAAGGCCAAGCCGGCGTCCATTCCCGCTTTATAAATCAGGTACAGCATGATATCGTCACGACAACCGATAACGGTCTTGATGTTACAAGTGCCGTTTTTGATCAGTTCCTGAGCATTCCCCAGCCATACACCGGTTCCGTGCGATAACCCGGAAATTTGCAGTAAGTCCGCAAAGGAAGACGGCTGTGATTCCACCAGCATCTGGCGCACAAATTTCGTCCCCATCTCCGGGATCCCGTATGTGGCAACCGGCGTACGGATCTGGTCCGGTGTAACTCCTAGTGCATCCGTGGAGTTGAACATGCTCATTACTTTCGGGTCATTCATGGGAATCGTCGTTGGATCGACCCCGGTCAAATCCTGCAGCATCCGCATCATCGTCGGATCATCGTGCCCCAGAATATCGAGCTTGAGCAGGTTCGCGTCGAAGGCGTGGTAATCGAAATGGGTTGTTTTCCATTCAGATTCAGTGTCATCGGCCGGGTACTGTACCGGCGTGATATCTTCCACATCAATGTAATCCGGTACGACGACGATCCCGCCGGGATGCTGTCCGGTACTGCGCTTAACGCCGGTACATCCCGCCGCCAGTCGGTTGAGCTCCGCCCCGCGCCAATGCTTGTTATGCTCTTCTTCGTACTTCTTGGCAAAGCCAAACGCGGTTTTCTCTGCAACCGTACCGATGGTTCCTGCACGGAAGACGTTCTTCTCCCCGAACAGGACCTTCGTATAGTTATGGGCGACCGGTTGATATTCACCGGAGAAGTTAAGGTCAATATCGGGGACCTTGTCGCCTTTAAAGCCCAAGAACGTCTCGAACGGAATGTCCTGACCTTCGCCCTTCAGTTTGCCGCCGCATTTCGGACAGCTTTTATCCGGAAGGTCGAAGCCGCTGGGCACGCTGCCGTCCAGGAACCATTCGCTATATTTGCATTCGTGATTTTGACAGATATAGTGAGCTGGCAGCGGATTAACCTCGGAAATTCCCAGGAACAACGCGACTACCGACGAGCCGACCGACCCCCGGGAACCTACGAGATACCCGTCTTGGTTCGACTTCTTCACCAGTCGTTCGGAAATCAAATAGTTGGCCGAGAACCCGTATTTGATAATCGGCTCCAGCTCTTTCTCCAACCGCTTCACAATCACTTCAGGCAAATCGTCGCCATAAATCGATTTAGCGGTATCGTAACACTTCTGGCGGATCTCCTCGTCAGCCCCTTCAATGATTGGGGTAAACAGCTTGTCCGGGAACAATTCGATCTCCTCGAATCGGTCCGCCAACGCTGAAGTATTGGTGACGACCACTTCCCAAGCCTTCTCCTGACCTAGGAATTTGAATTCCTCCAGCATTTCCTCCGTTGTTCGGAAGTGCGCATCCGGCTTGCGGATTTCCTTCAGCGGACTGAACCCTGTAATTCCGTGGATCGTAATGTCACGGAACAGCTTGTCTTTCGGATCCAGGTAGTGCACGTTTCCAGTAGCAACAACCGGCTTGTCCAGCTTCGTCCCGATCTCCACGATTTTGCGAATCGCCGTCTGCAGTTCTTCCGTGCTGCCAACGAGCCCTTTTTCTACGAGATGCATGTACATCGTGAGCGGCTGAATTTCGAGTACATCATAAAATTCGGCAACCGCTTCGGCTTCCTCCACCGATTTGTTCAGTACGGTCTCGAAGAACTCGCCCTTCTCGCAGCCGGAGAGGATCAGCAAACCTTCTCGCAGCTCCACCAGCTTGGATTTCGGAATACAAGGCACCCGTTTGAAATATTCGGTGTGCGACAACGAGATCAGCTTAAACAGGTTTTTCTTGCCAACTGGATTAAGCGCATAGATCCCGCAATGGAACGGACGGGCATTGGACAAATCTTTCCCGACCTTATCGTTCAAGCGATCAAGCGTCTTATATCCTTCCATCTTGAATGCATCATCCAGCAAACCGTTTAAGATCTCACCCAGCGCCACGGTATCATCGATCGCCCGGTGGTGGTTCTCCAGTGAAACTTTGTACTTGGCAGCCAGGGTATTCAAACGGTGATTTTTCATCGTCGGGAACAACATCCGGGCCAGCTCCAGTGTATCAAGCACAGGATTTTCCATGATTGGCAGGCCCAACTCCTTGAGCTTAGCATTCACAAAGTCATAGTCAAACCGTGCGTTATGAGCCACCAAAATCGCATCCTCAGCAAATTCCACGAAGCGTTTCAGCACCGGCTCCACATCAGGCGCATCCTTCACCATGTCATCGTTGATATTGGTCAACTGTTGAATATGGTACGGGATTCGTTCATGCGGATTTACGAAGGTCGCATATCGATCGATCTCTTTGCCTTCCCGCATCTTCACGGCTGCAATTTCAATGATTTTGTTTTGGGTTACCGACAAACCGGTGGTCTCGATGTCAAATACAACGTAGGTCGCCGTCTTCAACTCGTCCCCTCTCGGGTTCAGCACAACCGCGACATCATCATTAACAACATTGGCCTCCACGCCGTAAATCATCTTAATGCCATGCTTCTTCGCAGCCTTCGCTGCGTCCGGGAAGCTTTGCACACCGCCGTGGTCCGTCACAGCGATCGCTTTATGTCCCCATTTTGCCGCCATTTTCACATAATCGCCAATCGGCGTGACAGCGTCCATCGTACTCATCGTCGTGTGCAGATGGAATTCAACCCGCTTCTCCGACGCGTTATCCATTCGACCCGGAGGTGCAGGCACCTCAACCAGATCCGACGGAATCATGACCAGCTCGGGAACCGGCATAAAGCGGTCCATTTCCACTTTCCCCCGTGCCTTGATCCATTTCCCGTTGGCGAGTTGCCCCATAATCTTCAGATCTTCTTTATTTTTGGCGAACAATTTCAGCTGCAGAGAATCGGAGAAATCGGTCAGGAAAAACGTAAACAAGGTGTTGCCGTTCCGCAGCTCCTTGCGATCCAGGCCAAAAATCGTCCCCTGAATCGTAATCCTCTTCTCTTCGTCCTGGATTTGCTGAAGCGGTACAGGCGGATCCTTGATCTCGTTCCCAAGCTGCAGCTTGACCACTTCGCCATCGTCTTCCTCTGGAGGAGCTTCCACGGTCATGCTCTCCATCATCTGTTGAATAACTTCGCGTTCTTCCTCCACGATCCGCTGCTGGAACTCTTCAAACGCTTCGACGTTCGGCTCTCCGGTTTGCAGTTTGATTCTTAACGGCAGGGCAAAATAGGTTTCATAATAAACGGTGATGGCTTTGTCAATCTGTTTCTTCCGCGCCAACTCCAGCGCCATAGCGTCGCCAAATGTTACGGTGACCATATCGCCGTCAATATCCAGCCCGGCTCTCGCCATCCAGCCATTGACCGACGGAATCTGGCGTTTCACCCATTCGAGAAAGAGCGGCCAATATTCTTCAACAATGTCTTTGGCGGTTAACCCGCCGCCGTAATGAAACTCAAAAGAAATGATGGCGATATGCTCCATCCGTTCTCTGACCCGCAGGCAAAAGGTGCGGTAGGCTTGAGCCGGCACCAGCGTGTCCTTCTGAATGGTGATTCTCCATTCCCGATTGCTGCGACTGACCTCTACTTTCTCGATATGCCCGTCAAGAAAATACGGATCGATCAGCGAAGCGGGCACATCCGCCTGCTTCATTAACAGCTCCAGCCGGTTTCTCTTGTCTTGCGTCTCGGTCATGTCCTCTCCCCTCACCTTGCTAGCTGACTTCTTCCCATGATTCGAAAAAAAAGGCTTCCGGCGGTGATGCCGGCGGCGTAATAAGCCTGCAGGCGCCTGACTGCCGAAAGCCCTCTTGTAGTTGTGCCATTCGCCCGCGTCCTCAGCTTCCCCAAACTCTTAGCGGGACGGTAACGCGAAAGTTATTCTTAATAGGCTCTGGCAAAAACAACGGTATGTTTCGCTGGATTCCCGCAAACGAGGCAGGTATCCTTCGTCGTTTGAGGATGGAATGGGATATTGCGGCTGGTTGCGCCCGTTTCTTCCTTCACCGTGCGTTCGCATGCTTCCGAACCGCACCATCCGGCCAAGGTGAAGCCGCGTTTCTCTTCGATGCTGGCCTTCATTTCATCCAGCGTATCGACGGTGTAGAAATGCTCTTCTCGGAACGCTTTAGCCCGCTCGTACATTTCCTGATGAACCTGCTCCAGCATAGCCTGAACCTCTTCGACTAACCGGTCCTGTTGAACAACCTTCTTCTCGCCGCTGATGCGGGAGACAAGGACGCAAACGCCGTTCTCCATATCGCGAGGTCCAATTTCCAGACGAACCGGTACACCGCGCATTTCGTACTCGTTAAACTTCCAGCCTGGGCGGAAGTCAGCGCGGTCATCAATCCCAACGCGAATGCCCGCTTTCTTCAGCTCGGCGAACAGCTCGTCTGCTCTGCCTACAACGGCTTCCCAAGTTTTTGGCGGGCCGATCGGGATAATCATGACCTGCTTTGGTGCGACCTTCGGCGGCAATGCCAATCCGCGGTCATCGCCGTGGACCATGATCAGCGAGCCGATTAGCCGGGTGCTGACGCCCCAAGACGTCGTATGAACATATTCACGTACGTTCTCACGGTTAAGATATTGAATATCAAACGCCTTCGCAAAATTGGTTCCCAGATAGTGGGAAGTCCCTGCTTGTACCGCACGACCATCCTTCATCATCGCTTCGATCGAATAAGTATCGACAGCACCGGCAAATTTCTCAGATGGCGTTTTTTGCCCGACGATTACCGGGATCGCCAAATAATTTTCCACGAAGTCGCGGTAAATTTCCAGCATGCGCATTGTTTCTTCGCGGGCTTCCTGCTCGTTCTCGTGCGCCGTATGGCCTTCTTGCCACAGGAATTCGCTTGTGCGGAGGAACGGCAGCGTCCGTTTCTCCCAACGGACCACGTTCGCCCATTGGTTGATCAACACCGGCAAATCGCGGTAGGATTGGATCCATTTTTCATACATATGCCCAATCATCGTCTCAGACGTCGGACGGATCGCCAGACGCTCCTCCAGCTTCTCGCCAGCCGCCTCGGTTACCCAAGGAAGTTCCGGGTTAAAGCCTTCAACGTGTTCTTTTTCCTTCTGGAAGAAGCTCTCCGGAATAAACAGCGGAAAATAAGCGTTGCGATGCCCCGTTTCTTTAAAACGGCGGTCCAACTCCGCTTGAATATGCTCCCAAATTTCATAGCCGTCCGGCTTAAATACGATGCAGCCGCGGACCGGTGAGTAATCCATCAGATCCGCTTTTTTAATAACGTCGATATACCAACGGGAAAAATCCACTCCCTGCGGGGTAATCTCCGTGACGAATTGTTTCTCCTCGTTTGCCATAAGAACCTTTGTCCTCCCGTTAAAACCACAAGTTTAATAGTTACCTGCGCCGTCAGAGCTGCGCATCCATCTTCATCAGCCGTGAATCAAGCGCAAAATGTCATTATACGTGACCGCAATCATCAGCAGGAACAGCATCGCAAATCCGATGAAATGTACCATTCCTTCGCGGTTAGGATCAATCGGTTTGCCGCGCAAGGCCTCGACCCCTAGGAAGATCAGACGACTTCCATCGAGCGCCGGGATCGGCAGCAGGTTAAAGATCCCCAAATAGAGGCTTAAAATTGCCGCCCAATAGGTTAACTGAACAATCCCCTGTTTCGCGATTTGGCCAGTCACCTCAAAGGTGCGAACCGGTCCGCCCAAATCGTCCATGTTAAAGCGATTAATCAACTGTTTGAACCCGAGGAAAATCGCTTTTGTCGTGTTGACCATGTCCTCCCCGGCAACTTGGAACGTCTCTCCAAACGACGCACTGCGCGTCGGGAACACGGTAACGATCGTACTTCCGATTTTACCGTCCTCATTTTCCGCCCCTTTCGGGGTAATGGTGATATTTAACGTCTCGTCCCCGCGTTTGATCGTCCACGTCATCGGTTTGTTTTTCGAAGCCTGGATCATTTCGATCATTTTATTTGCATCGGTTCCGACCGGAGTTCCGTTGATCGTTTCGATGATATCGCCCGTTTTGAGTCCTACTTCCTCGGCAGGCATGCCTTTCATGACCTCACCGATTTGCAGGTGGCTGGGTTGATCCAGCGGAATTCCCGCCATTTGGGTATGCAGGGCAAACAACACAAACGCCAAAATAAAGTTCATCAAAGGACCCGCGAAAATCGACAGAGCCCGCTGTCCTACAGTTTTGCTGCCGTACTGCCGGTCTCTCGGCGCAATTTGCGTCTCTTTGCCTTTTGCCACCAACATGGCCTGCGGATGCACACGGTAGGTGAGCGCTTCGCCGTCCACATCCAAACGTACCGCAAGATCGTCCTCAAGGTCGATGTGCTGCACTTCGCCGCGGATGACGTTCTTCCGACTGTCCAATCGGTCCAGATAAATCTTCCGAACCTGATCGTTCTCCAGACGCAAAGCGATGGTTTGTCCATCTGATATCTGAATCAGCTCCGGATCTTCCCCCGCCATACGCGCATAGCCGCCGAAAGGAAGCAAACGCAAGGTGAACTGGGTCTCCCCCCGTTTAAAAGACAGCAGCTTAGGGCCAAACCCAATGGCGAACTCCCGTACCAAGATGCCGGCACGCTTCGCAAAGAAGTAATGTCCCCATTCATGCACCGTAACGATGACGAAAAACATGAGCACCGTCAAAAATATGATTTTCAGCAATTCCAAGCGTAAGCATCCCCCTTCTGGCCACGGATCGTCCAACGTTACTTTAGATTAATATATTCTCCGATCAGGCACAAGAGAATACCGCCGCCTACAGCTTTTGATCACGAGGTCCATCTTAGGGAAGCGAAAGCCTCACCGTAATCAAAGCGTCTCCGCAAGGGCTCTTGCCCAGCGATCCGCTTCACGAATCGTTTCCAGATCCGGATGAAACTGCACCTCATGTTTGGCTAACGCCGTTTCAATGATCGCCTCGATCTGCAAGAAAGGAATCTCCCCCTTCAAAAAGCGGGCGACTGCCGCTTCATTCGCGGCGTTGTAAACGCTGGTTGCCGTACCACCTATTTTACCACACTCATAGGCAAGTCTTAAACAAGGGAACCGCTCGAAGTCCATCTCCCGAAAATGCAGCTTCCCGATCTCGGCCAAGGACAACCGTTTCGCCGCCGATGGCCAGCGATGCGGATAGGTCAGTGCATATTGGATCGGCACGCGCATGTCCGGCGTCCCTAACTGGGCGATCACACTGCCGTCACGATACTCAACGAAGGAGTGGATGATACTTTCTGGGTGCAGCAATACCCCGATTTGCTCAAAGGGAAGCCCAAACAACCAGTGCGCTTCGATGACTTCCAATCCTTTGTTGACCATCGTGGCCGAATCGATGGTGATTTTAGAGCCCATCGACCAGTTGGGATGCTTTAAGGCATCCTCCACCGTAACATCCCGCAGCTGCTCTCGCGTCAGATCCCGGAACGAACCGCCGGAAGCGGTCAACGTAATTTGACGGACCTCTTGCTTGTACTCACCGTTTAGGCATTGGAAGATGGCTGAGTGCTCGCTGTCAACCGGTAGCAGCGCGACCCCTTTGCGCTGTGCCAGCTCTGTGACTAGGTGCCCCGCTGTAACGAGGGTTTCCTTGTTCGCTAGTGCAATGTGTTTGCCTTCCTCAATGGCCGCGAGTGTCGCGGGCAACCCTGCACTGCCAACAATGGCCGTCACAACCGTATCGGCATCAGTTCCCGCCGCCACTTCGACTAAGCCTTGCTCGCCATAGTAGAGCTCCACGCCTTCCGGCAGCTCTGGACGAATTCGATCAGCCAATTCTTTGGTAGCAACGGAGGCTTTACGAGGCCGAAACTCATGGACTTGTTCAGCAAACAATTTAAGATTGCTGCCCGCCGCCAATCCTTCCAGCCGGAACTCCCCGGGATAAGCCCGGATTACATCCAGTGTTTGCGTGCCGATGGAACCGGTCGAGCCAATCAACGCGATTTTCTTCATTGTTGCACCTACCTACCTTTTAACGGACCGTAGGGCCGTTATTCATCAATTTCCCGATCATTTCCCGCTGTAACGGACTCCAGGGGCTTTATTTGCGATCTAATGCATCTGACTTAGTGTCTTTTACCCAAATAAGGTCACTGAGGTCCATTAGCTTTTCAAACCCTTTTTTGTTACTCCAATAAGGTCTCTGGTGTCCGTAAGCCCGGCTATTCAGCACCAAGCAGCGGAAGGCCCGGCTGAGTTCAAGATTCGACGCCGAACCCATGTCCATGA
>NZ_KE159653.1:218948-232824 GCF_000403375.2 Paenibacillus barengoltzii G22
GTTGGATGAAGCCAGGGACTGAGCAGCGCAGCGTAGCTGGAAGCTACGTGAGCAGCGGAAGGCCCGGCTGAGTTCAAGATTCGACGCCGAACCCACGTCCATGAATCCGCTCCGTGATGGGAAGCCGATTTTAAATCCACCTTATTAAGGGAGAAGGGTTAGGATATGTATGAACGGAAACACCGTAACCCAACTATCGCACCGGTCCAAAATTCCGCCGTGCCCCGGCAACAAATTGCCGGAATCCTTGATGCCATATACACGCTTGTAAGCCGATTGGATCAAGTCGCCAAATTGGCCGACAACTGCCGCAGATATCCCGATCAGGACGGCTCGTCCAATCGTAAGCAACCCGCCGGAAGCGAGCGCAAAGATCACCGCAACGATGACCGCCAGCAAAACGCCGCCCAGCGCCCCTTCAACGGTTTTATTCGGACTGATCGCAGGCCAGAGCTTATTCTTCCCAAACCGCCGTCCAGCAAAATAAGCCCCTGCATCACTGCTCCAGATCGACGCGAGCATCAGAAATGTCCAGAATAAGCCGTGACCGTCGGATGTATTGCGTGTTTCTGCAATCGCCGCAAATCCAATGCCGACGTAAACCATCCCAAGATAGAGCAAGGCGATTTGACTGATTGGGATCTCGTTCTTACTGATCACGGTTACCGCAAGGAAGAGCAGCATAAATAACCACAGCACCGCCATATCGCTCAGCGGTCGGTCGATCTCAAGCAGCCGCCACGGAAACGTAAGATAAACCACGCCTAAATAACCCAGGATAGCCGTGCCCTGGAATGCCGGGATGCGCGTCATACGAACGAATTCGTAATATCCAATGAGCGCCATAAGCATAATGAGTACATGATAGAGAGTTCCGCCAAGCCAGCACATTCCGAGGAAAAAGCCGCCGGCAATGATCCCCGTTATCAAACGCTGTTTCACCAGTCTACACCTTCCATCGCTAGGTTAATCCGCCGTACCGCCGCGTGCGGCGTTGATACTCCGCCACCGCTTGAACCAAATGCTCCTTGCTGAAATCCGGCCACAGGATATCCGTGAACCAAAGCTCACTATACGCCGTTTGCCATAACATAAAGTTACTTAACCGCAGCTCTCCGCTCGTACGAATCAGCAAATCCGGATCAGGCAACCCGGCGGATAACAGCCGAGATTCAATCGTCTCTGGCGTAATGTCCTCCACCGACAGTTCCCCGGATTGCACAGCCTTCGCAATCCCCTTGACGCTTTCCGTAATCTCGCGACGGCTGCCGTAATTTAAAGCAAAATTCAAGATCAAGCCGGTATTGTGCTTTGTCCGCTCAATAGCTTCCTCCATTGCCGCAATCGTATGCGCGGGCAGCTCATCCGTATGTCCCATCATGCGAACCTGGACGTTCTTTTCAACCAATTCATCCAGCTCGATCGCCAGAAACTCCTGCGGAAGCGACATCAAATAGTCCACTTCATCCTTCGGCCGTTTCCAATTTTCCGTTGAGAAAGCATACAACGTCAAAATGGAAATGCCAAGTTCGTCAGCAGCGATCGTTGCCCGCTTTACAGCTTTCATCCCCGATCGATGGCCGACGATTCGCGGCATACCAAGCCTGCGCGCCCATCTTCCGTTCCCGTCCATAATAATCGCAACATGTTTCGGGATATTGTCCGGGGACAGGCTGACGGATGCCCCAGGATTTTTCTTTTTCCGCCAAGGTTGAAATAACTTGATCATTCCTTTTCCTCCAGCCGATGATGAAAAAGAGACAAAACCCCACCGTAATAGGAGGGGCAGCTTTTTGTCTCTTAGACTTCCATGATCTCTTTTTCTTTCGCAGCGAGGACCTTATCCACTTCCGCGATAAATTTATCTGTCGTTTTCTGAATGTCTTCTTGATGGCGACGCGATTCATCCTCAGAAATGTCGGTTTTCTCCAGCTTCTTGATGTCGTCGTTCGCATCGCGGCGAATGTTGCGGATCGCCACTTTCGCTTCCTCACCGAATTTCTTCGTCATCTTCACAAGTTCGACCCGACGTTCTTCCGTCAAGGCAGGAATCGTCAAGCGAATAGACGAACCATCATTTGCAGGCGTTAATCCGAGATCGGATTTTTGAATCGCCCGCTCAATTTCCGATAGCGACGATTTGTCCCAAGGCTGGATCAGCAACGTCCGGGAATCCGGCGTGTTGATATTGGCCAACTGGTTGATTGGCGTCGGCGAACCGTAATAATCAACCTGAATGCGATCAAGCAGCGAAGGCGTAGCTCTACCGGCGCGCAGCGTCGAAAGATCTCTTCTCAGCGCCTGAATCGCTTTCTCCATGCGTTCTTCGGCATGTTTCTTAATCGTTTGCGGCATTAATCTACACTCCCTTTGACGATCGTCCCGATTTTTTCACCGAGAACGACGCGTTTAATGTTCCCTTGTTCGGTAATCGCAAAAACAATCAACGGAATATCATTGTCCATGCACAGCGAGGACGCCGTAGAATCCATGACACCAAGGTTCTTGTTCAGCACATCCAAATACGTGAGAGATTCGTACTTCACCGCGTTTGGATCTACAAACGGATCTGCGGAGTAAACGCCATCCACCTTGTTCTTCGCCATCAGGATGACTTCCGCCTCAATTTCAGCTGCGCGCAGCGCTGCAGTAGTATCCGTGGAAAAGAACGGATTACCCGTACCCGCCGCGAAAATCACAACCCGCCCCTTCTCCAAGTGACGAATCGCCCGGCGCCGGATATAAGGCTCGGCAATTTGCTGCATCGCAATCGAGGTTTGCACCCGAGTTGGCACATCGATTTGCTCAAGTGCGTCCTGCAGGGCCAGGGAATTCATTACGGTCGCGAGCATTCCCATGTAATCCGCCGTTGCGCGATCGATCCCTTTGGCACTCCCGGCAATCCCGCGCCAGATGTTGCCGCCGCCACATACGATGGCAACCTGTACGCCTAACTCGACGACTTCCTTCACCTGTTGGGCAATGGATGCGATCGTATCAGCGTCGATCCCGTAACCGTTTTGACCGGCTAATGACTCCCCGCTAACCTTTAAGACAACACGTTTAAACACTGGCTGTTCCAAATGTATACCTCCACATTGAACTCTTTCGCGAGTTAAAAAAGAAGGAACACGGCGTGTTCCAACTTTCCTTCACATGTATGTGAGATCGTTTTGCTTACTTGTTCACTTGGGACATAACTTCTTCTACGAAGTTGTCCACTTTCTTTTCCAGACCTTCGCCCAGTTCGTAGCGAACAAAACGACGGATGGAGATGTTTTCACCGATCGTGCTGATTTTTTCTTTCAGCAATTGCTCAATCGTTTTGTCTGGGTCTTTAACGAAAGCTTGTTCCATCAAGCAGAACTCTTCGTAGTATTTGCCGATGCGGCCTTCAACCATTTTTTCAACGATTTTTTCAGGTTTGCCTTCGTTCAGCGCTTGAGCTTTCAGAATTTCCTTCTCTTTCTCGATTTCCTCTTGTGGAACTTCTTCACGACGAACGTAGCGAGGGCTCATCGCAGCGATATGCATTGCAACGTCGCGTGCAAATTCTTTGAACTGTTCGTTCTTCGCAACGAAGTCTGTTTCTGTGTTGATCTCAACCAGAACGCCGATACGGCCGCCTGCATGGATATAAGATTCAACAACGCCTTCTGTCGCGATCCGGCCAGCTTTATTCGCTGCAGCAGCCAGACCTTTTTCACGCAAGAGTTCAACAGCTTTCGTCATATCGCCGTTGGCTTCTTCCAACGCCTTTTTGCAGTCCAGCATTCCCGCGCCGGTTTTTTCACGTAGTTCTTTGACCGATTTTGCATCAACAGCCATGTTTAATTCCCTCCATATCGATATATCGGGGATATCCCCTGTAACTGTGTAGGCATAAAACCATCTGCAGATGGAATAAGATCGTACTGCAGAAGCTTCCATCCCGTCCATTTCCTTTAAAAAAAGGGTAGTGAGAGGTTTGACACCTACCAACCACCCTTTTCATTTAATTTATCGATTTAGCGTATGGCCAAAGCCATTAAGCCGTCGTTTGTTCGCCTTGATGAGCTTCGATCACGGCATCCGCCATTTTACCCGTCAACAGTTTTACAGCGCGGATCGCGTCGTCGTTACCCGGAATGACGTAGTCGATTTCGTCCGGATCGCAGTTCGTGTCGACGATACCTACAATTGGGATACCCAATTTGCGAGCTTCGGCAACTGCGATACGTTCTTTGCGAGGATCGATTACGAACAGAGCGCTTGGCAAGCTCTTCATGTTCTTGATCCCGCCCAGGAATTTCTCAAGACGTTCTTTCTCTTTGCGAAGAATGATAACTTCTTTCTTCGGCAGAACCGTGAAAGTACCGTCTTCTTCCCAAGTTTCAAGTTGTTTCAAACGTTCGATCCGTTTTTGAATCGTTTGGAAGTTCGTCAGCGTACCGCCCAACCAACGTTGGTTAATGTAGAATTGACCAGCACGTTCAGCTTCTTCTTTAACAGAATCTTGAGCTTGCTTCTTCGTGCCTACGAACAGAATGGTGCCATTCTCTTCAGCAATGCTTTTTACGAAGTTATAAGCTTCTTCCACTTTCTTGACCGTTTTTTGCAGGTCAATGATGTAAATACCGTTTCTTTCGGTGAAGATATAACGATCCATTTTCGGGTTCCAGCGACGAGTCTGGTGACCGAAGTGAACACCTGCTTCAAGCAGTTGTTTCATGGAGATTACTGCCATCTTCACGCACCTCCTAGTTTGGTTTTTTTGATGCTTCCTCCGCAGGATTCATTTCCCGCTAAGACTCCCTCAATCGCGAGCACCCTTAGCGAAATCATCCTGCGTGCGTTATAACACCGTCAATTAATATACCATAACTAAAATAGGGATGCAACCAAAGTTTGACGCAAAATGACAGCAACATAAAAAGGCGCCTGAGGCGCCTTTTTATACATCTATTTATTTGCTTCCGGAAGCCTTTATGGAGATTTTTGAAATAATCGAATCATAACTTTCGCCAACTTGAAAAGTATAGGTGCCTGCGCGAACCTTGCGGTTGATTTTCTTATTGATTGCGGTTTTCAGGAACGCATCTTGATCCTCAATTACCCCGGCTTGCTCCAGGCCTTGAGCTACGCCTTCCAGCGTTGTCCCAGCCACAATCTTGTATTTCACTGTCGCTGGTTGTGGCGGGTTTGGAGCAGCAAGCTCGTTCGTTCCTCCGGCATTGGGATCAGAAGATACCGATCCTTCCCCTGCTTCTGGAGCGTCAGGAGCCTTCGGAGACGCAGGTGCATCTGGCTGATTAGGATCCGCCGGTGTTGCATCATCGTTCTCACCCTCATTCCCAGCCGAATCCAATGATTGCCCGGAACGCTCCAACCACTCCTCTTCCGTTAACAATTCCTGATCCGCCTCCACGACCTTCAAACCGGCCAGCACGGCAGCGCGTTCGATTTCCTCCTTCGATTGGAGATCATTTTTGCTGCCTTGTCCAATCAGCATAAGCTGCAGCAGTAAAGCCCCGGCGATGAGTCCGCACCCCAAACCAAGCATAAACTGGCGGTTTTTCATCATCGGGCCTCCTCCTTCTTGGCCAACTGCAGGATCAGCTGAACCTCCCCACGTTGTAAGCCCGTCGCTTTGGCGATCATATCGATCGACTTCCCTTTGTCATACAACTCGAACAGTTCGGGATAACGATCCCGAACCAGATCTTGTTGCGGCAACTCCGGTTCATCCGGTTCTGGAGCTGGTTCTGCAGACAAATGATCGGACTCCGTAGCAACCGCAGCCTCAAGTTGAGGTTGGATAACTAGCGGGGCATCCACAAGCTTTGAGGATGCAGCATGAATCGGCTTCTCCTTCAAAGCTTGTTCCACAAGTTCAAGCCGTGCTTCCGTTTGCTTGGCGTAAGCTTCTGCATCCCCCAAACGTTGACGCAACTCGGCAATCTGCTCCTGCTGAGCTAACTGTTTGGAGGTTAAATCCTGCTTCATCTTCGCAACCATATCAATTAATTCTTGGTTTTCATTTTCGATTTCCGCCATGTACTGCTCCAAAGTGGCCTCCAGCTCCCTGGCCATTTCCGCTTTGGGTGCCGATGCTTGGCGTCCTGGCAACAGCAGGGCATAGACAAGCGCCGCTGCCCCAAGCAACACAATGTAAAACCAAGGCTCTCCAAATGACAATCTAATCCTCACCCTTTGCGTTCATGTGGTCTCCTTTATAAAGACAAGTCGATATGCTTGCCCTTATAAGGATGTTCCGCCTTATGATGTCCTTGTCCTTGCTCGTCCGGCTTGTCCTGGGAGCTGCCGTGTTCCTGCTCCGATGTGAAAGAACCTTTCCCTTCGCGCTTTACCGTCGTATTATGAGCACTCTCATCAACGTTAGCGCTGCGCCGGCGCTCAATTTCGCTATCCTTTAACCCTTGAAGCGATAACAGACTTTGGTCATGAAGAGGCCTTTGCTGCTGATCATGTTGTACACGCCCCGCCTCGCTTGTCCGAGGGACTGCGATTTGCATTTCCACGGGTTTCATATTCATGGGATCACCTCATGATTCAACGAAGGGAATGGATAAATCGAAAAAGCTTCCTTGGCATACCAAGTCTAGATGAGAGGAGACATAGAAATATCCCCTTCGCTAAAATAGAAAGTCATTCGCGAAATGGGCTCCTTAATGTACTTGGTATATCGTCCAATGACGATTTTGGAACCGCCGTATATCATTTTAAGGACTTCAGCCCGGGCTTTCCCCGTATCCTCAAGTGCCTTCTCGATCGTCAGAATGCGTTCCTTCATCAGGTTCAGTTCCTGGGTGTTCGATTTCTTGGTCATATTCAGCTTCGCACGCATCTCGAGCTTGTCCTGCGGCAATTTACCCATGGAAGCCAGCTGATCAAGCAGCGTAAGCGCCTTCTCCGTCTTGTCCAAGTTGGCCAACTGGTCCTTGACCTGCTGCCGAAGTTCCAGCAGTTCATTCCGTAATTCAGGTAATGCACCAACTTCGATTGAGGTTAATGTCGACATCGGATTCCCAATAACTCGGGCAACCACTTTCTCCCCAGCTTGAATGTTCCCGCCAACGATCAATCCCTTAGCTCCGTTACAAATAACATCCTGACCAGCACTAATGTTGGAGTGCATAATACTTTGCGACACGATGACGTCTTTTCCCGCATGGACATTACCATCTTGGATAAACGAGCTTTTTACGTTTTGCCCCGCCTTAATCAGGCCTTTATTATATCCGATGATACCTCCGGAGATTTCGATAGAACCGTCTGCAATCAACTCGGCTCCCTCTACTCCGCCTATGACGCGAATATCCCCGGCAGCACTGATGCGAAAGCCTGTCAGCACATTCCCGCGGACAACAACCGTTCCAACGAAATCGATATTTCCAACACCGTAATCGACGTCTCCGTTAATCTCGTAAACCGGGAACACATTAAGCTTCCCCTTTTCCGTTCGCGTCACCAGACCGTCGATGGCGGCATACATTGCGGTCTGTTCCGCATTTAACACAACGTTCTTGCCCACTTTAAATCGTGCTTCTTTACCTTCTCGGCAGGGGATCGCTTCACCCGTTACCGCCGTTCCAGGGCGTCCTGGAACTGGGGGTACCAACTCAGCGATCAGTTGTCCTTTACGGATGTTATTAAGCCGCGTCACATCCTTCAAATCAACTTTGCCGTCTTCCGTTTCAACCGGCCGATGCTGATTCTCCTCGTCGATGGAGATGGCATAGCGGATAAACCCGTTTTCCCCATGAACCGGCTCTTGTCCCATTGCGATCGGCGTTTTGCTAAAGAAGTATTCCTTAGGATTGGCTGCAAATCGCTTGACGATATCCTCCTGAACCCCATACTTAATGCCTTCGCTCCGTAGGAAGTGAAGCAGCTCATCCGGGGTACATGAAAAATTATCTTCTTTCTTCAGAAATTGCAGATAGGCTACAGTCTTATCATCGTTTAACGTCACGCTCAAGATCTGTTTTAAATTATCCAAAAGCTCCACGAAGCCGTCCCCCTCATCATTCACTCGCTTAAAATAACTCGTCAGTCTTCAGCCAGCAACAGATCGCGTTGCTTCTCCAAACTGCCCCGAAGGCGCAAAATCGCCTTAGAGTGTAATTGCGAAATCCGCGAGGGTGACAAAGACATGACCTCGGCGATTTCGCTCAAGGATAAATCCTCATAATAGAGTAGGGAGACTACTGTACGTTCCTTCTCGGTCAACTTCTCAATCCCTTTCGCAAGGGATTCACGAAGATAGAACTCCCTAACCTTATAATCCGGGTTTTTTGCCTTTTCGTCAACGAGTAAAGTAAGACGAGTCTCCGATTCTTCTTCGCGGATAGGATCCTCCAGCGAGCATAGGGTCATTACGGCAACTTCCTGAAGCATACTTTGAAATTCCTTCTCGCTTACATTGAGATAGGAACTCATCTCAGCGTCAGTGACGGAGCGGAGATATTGCTGCTCTAAATGTTGATAACCTTCTTCGATTTTCTTGGCTTTCTCTCTCACGGATCGGGGAACCCAGTCCCCTTGCCGCAGGCCGTCCAAAATCGCCCCCCGTACCCGCCAAGATGCATAGGTTTCGAACTGAAGTCCCCGTTTGTAGTCAAACTTTTCGACCGCATCGATCAATCCCATAACACCGTTGCTGGCGAGATCGTCCTTGGATACGTTTTTGGGCAAACCGACAGCGAGACGTCCTGAAACGTAGTCGACAATGGGCAGATATTTCTCGATAAGTTGTTTCTTGGCCTCTAAATCACCGTGCTCTTTCCAACTTTCCCAAAGGTCGGCATGATTTAGAGTGGATGTCTTCCGCTCGTTCAACTGCCTTCACCCTCCTTATTGTTCTGTCAGGTGACGAACGACCTTAACCAGCTCTTCAGGATCTTTGCCGTCAGGTGTCTTCACTAATTTTGGCGGATTTAGCGGCGCAAATTGCTTCTCCACATCCGAAGCAGCCGGAGTTGGCTTTAACAGATCATTGAGCTGCTCGCTTTCGTCCGGCGTCAGCAAGTCGAGATTCGTGCCCTTGCCCTCTTCGGACGCTGGGTCAGCCTCCAGAGCAGGAGTATAATCCCCTGGCATTTCCTTCAGGAACCCCAACATCCAGTTGGCCGCAAACGCCAACAGAAACCAAACGGCAAACGAAATAAGCCCTCGTACAAAGCTGGTCATGAATAAATTGTTTCCTGCCGAAACGGCAAACGTAATTAGAAAACCGATAAAGCCCGACAACAAGTAATATCTCAATTTTCCTGGCATGGCTACAATTCCTTTATCCCCATTTGTACACTTCGCACATATAAGATCCCTGTCATGCTGTCCAGTTCAATCGTTCGGCCGTAATTGCCGCCCGTATCCTCTGCAAGCAATGGAATGCCGAGCTCAGACAGCTGCTCTTTACAGGACTCCACATTACGTGGACCAATCCTCATCGTGTCACTACTGCCGGCAAAGGTAAACATTTGCGATCCGCCAGCCATCTTGGCAACCAGTCGGCTTGGCGCTGCGCCAAGGTCCAGCAGCTTCCGGTAGAGTGCCGGAATGGCTGTATCTGCATACTTGGCGATATTTAACGCCCCTTCCCGGGCGATGTCCGAGGAAGGCAACATCACATGCGCAAGACCGGCAATTTTAAGCTGCGGGTCGTATAAGGTTAATCCTACACAGGAGCCTAGGCCGGTTGTCCGTATCAATCCCTGCTGAGTAATGACATTCAACTCGGCCATGCCTACCTTGACGACATACTGCTCATCGATCATGATCAATTGGTACTCCAAGTGCTGCAAAGATTTTGGCGAATGAATCCGGATCCGGAATGAGGAAGAACTGACCTTCGACCTCATCTTGACCTTCAATAAATTTCGTGTCGATCAGCAGGGCGGAATCCCCCATTTCACCAAATTGCAGGAGTCCGTAACTCAAGATCGCACCCGCCATATCTAGAGCTAAAGCAGGTACAGTAGGCGACATTTGCAAGGAGGTGAAATCGGCCAGCGAGGATAAATACGAGCCGGCTAAAATATTACCGATTTCCGATAACGCCGACCATTCCATCTCAGAGAAGGTTTCACCATTATCCACCGTGATGCCGGCCAAGCGAGTCAGAAGCTTCTTCGCAGCTTCCGGGCTTAGGATGAAGAACAAATTGCCCGGCGCATCGCCTTCTACTCGGAAGAATACAGCCAGCACCAAGTTCTCCGCGCCGCCGACACGATCCGCAATCGCTTCAAACGGGAGCATTTGGACCATCGGAACGGCCATATCGATCGGCTTGTCCAGCAGCTTGGACAAAGCCGTAGCGGCATTTCCCGCCCCGATATTGCCGACCTCCTTCAAAATATCGATTTTGAAGTCTTCGAACCCTCTGAACAAATCCACGGTATTAGCCCTCTAAGCTTTCTAATTGAATAATTTCCTTCCGGCTGAGCACTTCCGACAAATTCAACATCACCAACAGCCGATCCTCGGAAATCCGAGCTACCCCATGCAGATATTTCGCTTTGATACCGCCAACAACATCCGGCGGCGAGTCGATCAAGTCGGTATTCAGGTCGATCACATCATTAGCAGAGTCAACGATGAAACCAACCTCCATTTCATTAGCCGAGACAATAATGATCCGGGTTTGATCCGTGTATTCCGTCTCCGGCAATCCAAAGCGGCCGCGCAAATCGATCACCGGAATGACGACGCCGCGCAGATTAATCACGCCTTTAACAAATGAATAGGTCTTCGGAACGCGCGTGATCGGCATCATGCGTTCGATCGTTTGGACTTTGTCCACGTCGATCCCGTATTCTTCATGCCCCAACTTAAATACGATAACTTTTAATTCCTCTCCCATGTGGAAACCCTCCCTTAGAGTGTATAACTGACCTTATTTAATGAAGGCGTTTGGATCGATGATGAGCGCTACCTGACCATCCCCCAAGATCGTTGCACCGGCAACCCCTTGAATCGAAGGCAGATATTTGCCCAGGTTCTTAATGACAATTTCGCTTTGGCCAATGAAATCTTCAATCGCTAGGGCAGCTAGCCGATCGCCTTTGCGGATCACGACGATTTCCGTTTCCTCTTCATCGCTCTCAGAGAAGCCCGGAATGTCAAACAGCTTCGCAAGCGACATGTAAGGAATATGGGTATCGCGATAAGCTACCATCGTATAACCGTGGACTTCTCGAATCTGGTCGCGCCGGATTAAGCCGGTTTCGACGATGGAGGATAATGGAATCGCATATTTTTCTTCCCCAACCTTAATGAGCATCGCCGAAATAATCGACAAAGTCAGTGGAAGCTGTACGGAAAATTTCGTGCCGACACCCAGCTTCGATTCCACCGAAACGACGCCGCTTAAGGATTCGATTTTGGATTTGACGACGTCAAGTCCAACCCCGCGTCCAGAAATATCGGAGATGACCTCGGCTGTACTAAAGCCCGGAGCGAACAAGAGCATGTACACCTGCTCGTCCGTCATCGAGGCAGCTTCGCTCTCCTTGACGATGCCGTTCTTAAGCGCTCTTTGCAGAACCTTATTACGGTCAATGCCGTGTCCGTCATCTTCGATTTCAATAAACACATGGTTGCCGCTGTGGAAAGCCCGCAGCTGAATTGTCCCGGTTTCCGGTTTGCCTGCAGCAATCCGTTCAGCCGTAGATTCTACCCCATGGTCGACGGCATTCCGAAGCAAATGCACGAGTGGATCTCCAATTTCGTCGATGACCGTGCGATCCAGTTCGGTTTCGGCCCCTACGATGTTCAGATCGATTTTCTTGTCGAGCGATTTCGCCAGGTCGCGAACCATCCGCGGGAAGCGGTTGAACACGGTATCGACCGGAACCATCCGCAGCTTCAACACGATGTTCTGCAAGTCGCTGCCGACACGGCTCATATGCTCAACGGTTTCCGTTAAGTCGCTTCGTTTGACTTCGGTAGCCAGCTGCTCCAAGCGAGCACGGTCAATCAACAATTCGCTGAGCAGATTCATGAGCACGTCCAGCCGGTCGATATCTACCCGGATCGTACGGGCAGGAGCGGAGGCTCCTCCAGCTGGGCGAGCATTTGCTTTTGCTTCAGGTGCTGCAGCTGGTTTAGCTGGAGCCGATTGAGCTTGGGTCTGAGCTGGAGCAGGAGCTGGCGCTGCAGCTTCGGCTGCCGCAGCTGCCTCCTTCGAACCGGCATTCAGTTGTGCCAAAGTTTCATGATCCAGCGCTGCAACTTGTGCTGTATCGATTTCCGACAGATTCATAATCATGCTTTGAATCTCGGCGGGATCTTTTTGAGTTATGTAATAAAGGGAAAAGCTTCGATCAAATTTCTCTTGCTCGATATCCTGTACAGATGGCGAGGACTTCACGATTTCCCCGAATCGTTCCAGGAGATCAAAGACGAGGTAGGCGCGTGCTGCTTTCAGTTGACAATCCTCCCGGATCGCCACTTCAATGTGCAACACTTTATGTCCTTCCGTGATGGACTGCTCCAAGACGGAATATTGATATTGATCCAGTTGGATGGCCGATGCACTGTTCGCCGCGGATCCAGCTGCTGCCGGCTTGCTTGCCGCCGCGCTTCCGCCTTCCGCAAAATCCCCGCGTACGATGGACTGCAGCGCGTCAACGATTTCGCTGACGTCCGCTTTCCCTTCGCCGCCTTGGGTAATGTCCTGCACCATCATTTGCAGCGCATCCAAGCTCTTAAACAGAGTGTCGAAGATAAACTCCTGCATTTTCAGCTTCTCGTTCCGGACGAGGTCCAGCACGTTCTCCATCTGGTGCGTGAGCGAAGACAAATCCTCGAACCCCATCGTCGCTGCCATCCCCTTCAGCGTATGCGCCGATCGGAAGATGACTTGAACGATGCTGATGTCCTCAGGGTTGTTTTCCAGCTCCAACATTTTTTCGTTTAATGATTGCAAATGATCGTTCGACTCATCGATAAACATGGATAAATACTGATTCATGTCCATGGTGAGGCACCTCCTCCAAGAGATTCCGTTAATAACTCATTTTCGTGGTGAGCTAAAAAAGGGGTTAGGATCTTTACAAGCTGGCTTTTTTAGCTACTTCTTGTACAAGCTTAGGGCCAATCTCGTATAGCGGTAATACATGGCTGACGCATTTCAGTTCGATTGCCGAGCGCGGCATACCGAATACGACGCACGTCTCTTCGCTCTCGGCAATGGTGGAAGTCACGCCAGCGTCATAAAGCCGCTTCATGACTTTCGCCCCGTCGCTGCCCATCCCCGTTAGCAGTACAACATGACGTTTCAGTGCTTGCAGCGGGAGCAGCGATTCATACAAGACGTCCACCGAAGGTCGATGTCCGTTACAAGGCTTGTCGGTCGTCAAATGGACGCGATAACCGCCTGTCGGACTTGGTACGACATTCATATGGAAACCTCCCGGAGCAATGTATGCCGTCCCACTTTGCAGCTCCTGGCCTTGCTCTGCCTCAACGACGTTGAGTTCGCATAAGCTGTTTAACCGCTGAGCGAGCGACTTGGTAAAGTTTGGCGGCATATGCTGCACGATGACGATTGGCGCCGGAAAGTCCCCGGGGATTTTCTCCAAGACGGCTTTGAGCGCCTTGGGCCCCCCGGTTGAAGTACCGATCGCAACGAGATCGGTGAACTCCCCCGCAGGGCGTCCGGAACGGGGACGCCCTCTGCTGGCATCGCCGCTCGTCTTCTCCCGAGCGGCGGCCACTTCCGCCGCCGGCTCATGCCTTGGCGGCGATGCGGGCTTGGCCGGCGGGGCGGCATGTGCTGTGCCGCCGCCAAGCCCAGGCGCGGGCCGCGCTGCAGGCCGCGCGCGCTCCGCCGGCGCCTTCGCCGGGCGCCGGCCCTGGCCGTCCCGGCCGC
>NZ_KE159653.1:232871-268733 GCF_000403375.2 Paenibacillus barengoltzii G22
AGACGAGGCGAGCCCGCGAGCGGCGCGCGCGCAGCGGCGGTGCCGCCGGTAGGCGCCGACCCGGCGGGCGGCGCCGGGGACGCGGCCGCTGCGCTGCCCGGGCTGGGCGCCGGCGGCTTTAGCGCGGCAACGCCTGCCTGTGGCGGCTTGCCGGCCGCCGGCAGCACCGGCGCGCTGCGGAGTTGCGCCGCCGTCCAGGCATCGCGCCGCTCCTTCGCCTGCATCGCGGCGCGCATCTGCTCGCGCAGCTCGCGGCCGACCTGCAGGATGTCATGCTCGCTGGTCGTGGCCGATGGTTTGCGGATGAAATCGAAGGCGCCAAGCTCCAGTGCCATGATCGTCTCCCGCATGCCTTGTTCATTGATACCCGATAACATAATGACCGGCAACGGATGTTCCTTCATGATGACCTTGAGCGCGTCCAGACCGTTCATTTCCGGCATTTCCACGTCCATCGTCACCAAGTCCGGTCGAACCTGTGCGATTTGCTCAATGGCTTCACGTCCGTTCTTGGCCGTTGCCGAGACCTGAAAAGCCTCGTCCTGTTCGATCAGATCCGAGATAATCTTACGCATAAACGCCGAATCGTCTACCACCATCACTCGATAAGACATCAACGTTCCACTCCTGTTCCTTTACGAAGAATCATTTTGCCAGTTTTAACCATTTCTGCATAAATCCCTTGATTCCCGATAAAGTATCCTTCGGCTTGGTTTGCGGAACATTCAGATAAGCCAACGCCAATCGCTGAATATCGCGCGTTGCCGAGCAACCGGGGAAAGCGATGGAGAAAGGAACTTGCTTCTTGACCGCCTGCATCACATGCGGATCGTCGTTGAGGTAGCCCAACACGGGAATTTCCATATCGAGAAAACGGCTGGCGACCAACGAAATTTTATCGGCAACCTGCTTCGCCTCAAGCTCCCCGGAAACCCGGTTAACGACTAACCGGAACGGCAAATTTTGATCCATTCCATGAACAACCTTGATCAAGGCATACGCATCGGTGATCGAGGTTGGCTCCGGTGTCGTAACGACCAGACACTCATCGGCAGCGGTGATGAACTTGAGGGTTTCCTTCGACAAACCGGCACCTGTATCGAAAAGGATGAAGTCCATCTCCTCGGAAATTATCTCGATCTGCGAGGTGAAGTAATTCAGATCCCCTTCGGACAGGGTGAACAGTTCGGCGAGCCCGGAGCCGCCCGCAATAAAGGGTAATGCATGCGTGCCCAACTCCACGATTTCCGTAATGTTCTTTTCTCCCTTCAGCAGGTGGTACAAGTTATATCTCGGCCTGATGCCCATTAACACGTCGATATTTGCCATACCGATATCCGCATCAAAGATCAGTACTTTGCGTCCAAGCGACTTTAGTGCTAAAGCAAAATTCAACGTAAAGTTGGATTTGCCTACGCCGCCCTTGCCGCTGCTAATTGTCACGATCCGGGCTGAATCCTTGCGGGCGGTTGCCCCTGCCGCCTCTCGATGCGAAGATACCAATTGTCTGAGTGCTTGGGCCTGGTCATTCATGGCTTCCGCTCTCCCAGCAGCAGTTCAACCATTAACTTAGCGTCCGCCTGCAGCAGGTCATCAGGTACATTTTGACCATTGGTCAGGAAAGACACCTTGAACGGGTACTCGCTTAACAAATTAAAGATCGCGCCGGTCGTTTCCGTTTCATCCAGCTTCGTAAAAATCAACTTATCCAATTTATATTTGCTAAAGTGCTCGGTAATCCGTTTCATGTCCTGCACTTTGGAGGTCAAGCTAAGGACCAAATACGTCTCGCTGACATCCGAAGGAGCAAGTAAGCTGTGCAGCTCCGCCACAAACAGCTCATTTAGATAGTTCCTTCCGGCCGTATCCATCAGGATCAAGTCACAGTGCTCTAAGCGTTGCATAGCCCGTTGTACATCACCGGGGGACTGAACGACCTCCAGAGGCACATTTAAGATCGTTGCGTACGTCCGCAGCTGCTCTATGGCCGAAATTCGATAAGTGTCCGCCGTGATGAACCCTACCTTTTTGTGCAACCGGAAAATTTGGTCCGCCGCAAGCTTGGCAATGGTTGTCGTCTTCCCAACCCCGGTCGGTCCGGCGATATATACGATCTTTGTCTGATCGCCGATCCCCGCATCAATTCGGTGATCTAGGAAGCTGGTAACGATGGTCTGAAGCCTAGCCCGCATGTCGTCATCGCTTAATGTCTTGCCTGAGCTTAACCAGGCTTCGTAAATTTCTTCTACCCACCGACCGGCAAGCTCCATGCCCACTTCTTGGTTCATCAGCTGTTGTTGGATCGCCTGTAAACCCGGCGGGAATACCCGACTGTCAGCTTGCTTCTTCGCCAGCTCGCTGAGCCACATCTTCATTTGCTGAATTTCTTCCAGCAAGCGCTCTTCTTTTTCGGAGTTGGCGCCCCCTAAATCCGTCTTGCTTAGGAGTTGCTCGGAATCTGTCGCTCGTGCGATCGCCGCCTCCAATCGAGCTGAAGGCTCACTGGAAGCCGGTTCAATAAAGGTTTGGCGTTCCGTCTCTGTCACTGGTGCTGGCGGCATGACCGCGGTGATGATCGGCTCCTCTCGTTCCTGACCGCCTATTGTCGTGAGAACCGGGGAAGCAGACACAGCCTGCGGCGAGGCAGCAGGCTGGGCTAACTGCGACGTTTTGCGGTATGCCTCCGGCACGGCTTGGCGTGCCACAGGAGCCGGAACCGACGGCTGTGCCGGCAAAGGCGGTTTGGCTTTGGGTGCCGGTGCCGCCTTTTCCTCCGTCGCAGCAATCACTTCAATCTTCTTTTTCTGGAACATGCCGAGGAAACCGCCGAGCTTCACTTCCTTTGTGCTCAAGATGACCGCATCCGAACCCAGCTCACTGCGAATTTTCAACATGGCGTCAGGCATCGTGTCGACGATATATCGTTTTACTCTCATAAATTCACCACCCCGACACTTTGAATTTCAACATTGGGTTCCAACTCGCTGTAAGATAACACCGGAATATCTTGCATGCTGCGCTCGATGATTTGGCGCAAATACATCCGGATCGTTGGCGAGGTGAGCAGGATCGGTTGATGGCCCGTTTGGACCAAACGGTTAATTTGTTCGGTCAGCTTCTGGAAGACCGTTTGCGTTGAAGCTGGGTCCAGGGCCAGATAGCTGCCTTGTTCGGTCTGCTGCACACTCTCGGCGATTTTCTTCTCCAGGTTCGGTCCCACAGTAATTACGCGCATCGTTTCACCCGGTTGGGTATATTGCTGGGTAATTTGTCGGGATAACGCTTGTCTGACGTATTCGGTGAGCACGTCCGGATCCTTGGTATAGGTTCCGTAATCTGCCAGTGTCTCGAAAATGGTCACCATATCGCGAATCGAGATCTTCTCTTTAAGCAATTTGGCCAGCACCTTCTGGACGTCACCAATCGACAACACCGACGGTATTAATTCATCGACAAGAACCGCATAATTTTCTTTGAGGTTGTCGACCAGGGCTTTCGTCTCTTGACGGCCCAGCAGCTCATGCGCATGCTTCTTAATCAGCTCTGTCAAATGCGTTGCCACGACAGACGGTGGATCAACTACGGTATAGCCCGCCAATTCTGCCCGATCCTTGGTCGCTTCATCGATCCAAAGGGCCGGTAAGCCAAACGCAGGTTCGCGGGTCTCGATACCTGTAATCGAGTCATCATCCACCCCTGGACTCATGGCTAAATAGTGATTAAGTAATAATTCACCACCGCCTACGACATTTCCTTTTATTTTGATGACATATTCATTCGGTTTTAGTTGAATATTGTCGCGAATGCGAATGACGGGAACAACCAAACCGAGTTCAAGCGCACATTGACGCCGGATCATGATGATCCGATCCAGCAAATCCCCGCCTTGCCCCGTATCGGCAAGAGGAATCAGCCCATAACCAAATTCGAATTCGATAGGATCTACCTGAAGCAGGTTGATGACACTCTCGGGGCTCCGAACTTCTTCGATTTGCTGTTCCTCCTCCTGTTGCTCCTGTTCGACTTGCCGCCGGTCCATATTTTTCTGCATCTTAATTGCAGCAAAGACCATCAATATCGCGAACGGATAAGTTGTCCAAATACCGATCGGCGTAAAGGTGCCAAGTAGGGCGATCGTCCCGGCTACAACGAATAACAGCTTCGGATAGGTGAACAACTGCCCCGTAATATCGTCTGCCAGGTTGCCCTCCGAAGAAGCCCGGGTTACGATCAAACCAGCTGCGGTAGAAATCAGCAACGCCGGAATCTGGCTGACCAAGCCATCCCCGATCGTCAGGAGTGAATATGTCGAAAGCGCTTCGTCAAAGCTCATACCATGGATCGTCATCCCGATAATAAAGCCCCCGATCAGGTTGATCAGGAGGATAATGATACTCGCAATGGCATCCCCTTTGACGAATTTACTCGCACCATCCATGGCACCGTAGAAATCGGCTTCCCGCTCAATCTTCCCTCGGCGCTCACGGGCTTGCTGCTCATTAATGAGCCCCGCATTCAGGTCGGCATCAATACTCATCTGTTTCCCTGGCATGGCGTCGAGGGTAAACCGTGCAGCAACCTCAGCAACACGTTCCGACCCCTTGGTAATGACGATAAACTGAACGACCACGAGAATCAGGAAGACGACAAAACCGACAACGGGTTCACCGTGGGATACCCATGATCCGAAAGTAGCCACCACGTGGCCGGCTTTGGCCTGTCCCAGAATCAGCTTGGTCGTCGATACATTTAACGCCAAACGGAATAAGGTCGTCACGAGCAGCATGGCTGGAAAGATGGAGAACTGCAAGGCCTCCTTGGTGTTCATTGCAACAAGCAAAATGATCAGAGCGAGGGAAATATTGATGATCAACAAAATATCCAGCAGCCAAGTCGGGATCGGAACGATCATCAGCAAAACGATGCCAATTATACCAACTAGAATAAATAAATCTTTAAATTTCTTCACGTAAGTTCCCCTCCGATCCCATTATGATTTGGGTCTGCCTTTGATTCGGTATACGTAAGCCAGCACTTCAGCAACAGCTTGGAACAAATCCGCAGGGATCGTCTCCCCGATTTCGGTTCGTTGAAATAACGCCCGTGCCAGCGGCTTGTTTTCCATCGTAATTACGCCATGTTCTTTGGCGATTTCCTTAATGCGCAGCGCCACATAATCCTGCCCTTTGGCAATGACTTGCGGGGCATCCATTTTGGATCCGTCGTACTTCAGAGCGACCGCAAAGTGAGTCGGGTTGGTGATAATTACATCGGCTTTCGGCACTTCCTGCATCATCCGCTGCAGGGCCATCCGCCGCTGACGTTCCCGAATTTTCCCCTTGATGAGCGGATCGCCTTCCATTTTCTTATATTCATCTTTGATATCCTGCTTGGACATCTTCAGATTCTTCTCATGTTCATATCGCTGATACATATAATCCAGTACCGCGAGTACGATTAGAGCGGCTGCGATTTTTAACCCTAAATTCATCGTTAACTGGGCGGTAAAATGAAACGTATCATCCACCGATACATGCCCTAATGCGGATAAGCTCCCGCGGTACCCCCAAATCGTGGAGTAGACGAGATACCCGATGATCAACAGCTTAAAAAGCGTTTTGATAAATTGAACCAACGACCGCATGGAAAAGATGTTTTTAAACCCTTTGATCGGATCCAGCTTACTGAACTTGATTTTGAGCGGTTCTCCGATCAACATGAAACCGATCTGGGCATAGTTGGCGACAACAGCCACGACGATGACAACCAGGAAGATTGGAGCCAACAGCAACAACACCTGCACTGCGTACTCCCCCATCATCGCCATCACGTTCGTTTTCGTTACTTCCATGGACAGCCGATGATAAAACACGTCAACAAACAAGCCAATCAACCGGTCCTTGAAATAACCAGCAAATGCAGTCAAGCATAGGAATCCGGCCATTAATAACAAGGCGCCGGTCAGTTCCTGGCTCTTGGCCACCTGACCTTTCTTCCGGGCCTCCTGACGTTTCTTCGGAGTCGCTTTTTCCGTCTTTTCGCCAGCGAACAGCTGCAGATCAAGCGAATACCGATATGACATAGCGATCCTCCATCCTACTGCGGCCTTTGTCCTATCGTTCCGAGCAGATCATGAAGCGCTCGGAACAGCACCTCGAACAAAGCTTGAAACGCAACGATAAAGCCCGGCACAAGCACCAACAGCACAAGTAACCCCACGATGATTTTGACCGGAATCCCGATAACAAAAATGTTGAATTGCGGTGCAGTTCGAGCCAAGAATCCAAGCGCTACGTCGGTGACGAACAGAGCTACCACCAGCGGAGCTGACATTTGAAATGCCAGCATAAACGCCTGGCTGAAGGTTTGAACTAAAAATTCGGACAAGTTCCCGTTATAAATTTGTTGGAATACTTGATTGGATAAAGGAACCCAGTTGTAGCTCCGAATGACCGCATCCAGTAAGTAGTGATGGCCGTTCATGCTGAGGAAGACCAATGTGGCAATGATATACTTGAGATTCCCCAAAACGGGCGCCGACGCACCGGTCATAGGGTCGATCACGTTCGCGATCCCAAAACCGATTTGAATATCGATAAATGAGCCCGCCATTTGGATAACGGAGAAGATCAGATTTGCCACGTACCCCATCAACAGACCTACCAGCACTTCACGAATAATCACCAATATGTATCCTAAGTCGTTTGGTATCGACTGATTTGGACCAATGGTCAACAGAATGACAACCGCGATGATACCGGCAAATCCAACCTTAAACGTATTCGGCACCGATCGGGATGAAAATATAGGCGAAACTACAAAAAAGGCTGTCATTCGACAAAAAATTAGCATAAAAATAGAAATTCCGTGCAGTATCGTATCCATAACTTCGGCAACCTAACCGATATAACTAGATAGGTTATTTAGAATTCCGTAGGTGAAGTCGACCAGCGTCGTCAAAATCCAAGGGCCAAACAACAACAACGCTAGTAAAACAGCGACGATTTTGGGAACGAAGGCAAGGGTTTGCTCCTGAATTTGCGTTGTCGCTTGGAAGATACTTACCAAGAGGCCCACCACAAGGGCGATCACCAGCATCGGTGCGCTGACCTTCAACACGGTATATACGGCTTGTCCGGCCAAACCGATAATAAATTCCGAACTCATACACCGTTTTCTCCTTCCCTGAACCTGAACCTATCCTCTAGGTATTAAAGCTGACCTAGGTATTAAAGCTGACTAACAGTGATTTGACGATCAGATACCAACCATCTACCAGCACGAACAGCAAGATCTTGAACGGCAGTGAGATCATGACCGGCGGCAACATCATCATCCCCATAGCCATCAGTACACTGGAAACGACGATATCGATAATCAGAAAAGGAATAAAAATCATAAAGCCCATTTGAAACGCCGTCTTGAGTTCACTAATCGCAAAAGCAGGCACCATCACCGAAAGCGGGATGTCTTCATAGCTCTTCGGCTTTTCCATTTTGGTATATCCCATGAACAGCTGAAGATCTTTGGTTCTCGTATGCGAGTACATGAACTTCTTCATGGGGACCGCCGCTTTGTCCAACGCTTCGGTCTGGGTGATTTCTCCCTTGATATAAGGCTGCACTGCCACCTCGTTAATCGTGGTGAGCGTGGGGCTCATGATAAATAATGTTAAGAACAAAGCTAAGCCGATTAAAACCTGGTTTGGCGGCATTTGTTGCGTCCCTAATGAACTGCGGACAAACCCCAGTACCACGACGATACGGGTAAAGCTCGTCATCAGCACCAATATTGCCGGCGCGATACTGAGTACCGTAATCATTAAGAGAATCGACAACGAAGTGGTACCTGACGCCCCGCCCGAATCCGAATTACCGATTTGAATGCCGATGCTCGGAATCGGGTCAACGGGTTCGGCCGATGCTACGGAGACCGCGAGTATGCTCCATATCGTCAGCAGCAAGCCGACAATTAACAATTTTCTCTTCATGACTCCCTCGACCGATCTGTAGAATGTTCTTCCGAATCCTGCAAGAGTTCCTCCATTTGTCGTTTTCGGTCCGGCATCTTCCGCAGTTGCGATTGAAACACCTCGTGGAAAGCGACACCGTCCAGTTCTTCTTCCTCCCGAGGTGGTTCCTTTCGAAACCGGGAGATCAAGCCGGACAAAGTCGACGACAATCCGGCAAGTTCCATTCCTTCGTGTTCGAAGGCTTGAACCAGAGAGGCTACTTCGTCCGGGTTGGATATTTTGTCCACCAGCGAAATGTCCTCACCGACACCCACAAGATAGATGCTCCCCCCGAGTTCGATCACTTGCAGGGATTTGTTGGGTCCAAGGCCAATCGCGCCCAAAGTGCGAATCGCATGGCTCTGGGACAAATACCGGTTCCTTTTCCCAAGAAAACGGACCAGTAAAATAATTAATGCAATGATCAGGCCAAGAACTACGATGACGGTAAACAAGTTCCCCCAAAGGTTGACGTCCCCAGAAAACGGGGAAGAATCTTGCGAGTTATTCATCGCTCAGTTTACACCCCAAGCGTTTTGTTGATCGCTTCAATAACCCGATCAGATTGGAATGGCTTCACGATGAAGTCCTTCGCACCCGCTTGAATCGCATCGATAACCATCGCTTGCTGCCCCATCGCAGAGCACATGATCACTTTCGCGTTCGGGTCCAGCTTCTTGATCTCTTTTAACGCCGCAATTCCGTCCATTTCGGGCATCGTAATATCCATCGTGATCAAATCCGGATGCAGCTCTTTAAATTTCTCGATCGCTTGCGCACCATCCTGTGCTTCCCCTACGACTTCAAACCCGTTTTTCGTCAAAATATCCCGGATCATCATTCTCATAAATGCTGCGTCGTCTACGATAAGAATTCGGTTAGCCATTGATCTAAAATCCTCCCTAAACTTCTACTATTGTAATTTTTGAATGCGGTCCCACTGGCTTATGATATCCGTGACGCGTACGCCGAAGTTTTCATCAATGACGACAACCTCGCCCTTAGCTATCAGTTTGTTGTTCACCAGAATATCTACCGGTTCACCAGCAAGCTTGTCCAATTCGATGATCGATCCTTGGGACAATTCCAGGATATCTTTAATTTGCCGTTGGGTCCTACCTAATTCTACGGTGACTCTAAGGGGTATGTCCATCAGTAAGTTCAAATTATTTTCGTCAACCTGGTTAAATGATGAGTTCCCCAAATTTGCAAATTGTACAGGTTGTACATTCAAATTACGCCCAGGTGCCTGCCCATAATGATGGGGTTCGCCGTATGGTTGACCTTGTGGAGGATACCCGTATGGCGCTTGCTGCCCGTAACCATAACTCTCTTGCATCGGCGGTTGCTGCATCATCGGTTGAGACGGCGCAGGCGGCTGCTGATACGTTGGGGCCTGAGGCGCAGGCGACGGAGCTGGCGTTGGTGCAGGCGCAGGTGCAGGAGGCGCGGCCGCTGCGGCGCTTTCCTTCGCGCCTGCTTTTGTTTCTGCCGCTGATCCACTAATCAGACTATCTACCATCTCTTTTGCGAACTTCACGGTTAGCAGCTGCATGATCGTCGAATCGATCAAATCCCCAATCGTCAAACGGAAGGAGATCTTGATTAGCGGGTCCGATTCCGGCAAGCTGTTCAAGCCGTTCCCATTGGACATGTTCAAAATATCAACGCCTGGCGGCGAGATATTGACGAACCGATTAAAAATGGTAGACATTGATGTCGCGGAAGACCCCATCATTTGGTTCATCGCTTCCTGCACGGCACTGATATGAATCTCATTTAACTCTTCCTCTTCCGGGTTCCCTTCCCCGCCCAGCATCAAATCTGCAATCACTTGGGCATCTCTCGTCTTGATGACCAACGAGTTCATGCCTTCAAAGCCATCCACATATTGAACGTGAATCGCAACATGCGGTTTTGGAAACTCGGACTCAAACTGGGAACGAGTGATCACGGAAACCTTCGGCGTTGTGATATCCACTTTTTTATTTAACAGCGTGGAGAGCGCCGTTGCAGCACTGCCAAACGTGATGTTCCCGATTTCCCCCAAGGCGTCCTGCTCTAGCGGAGTTAGAACGTCGTTTACCGACAGCTCTTGGGGCGTCTCTTGATTGGCTTGTTTTAATAATGCGTCTATCTCTTCCTGGGACAAGTAATCATTGCTCGTCAAGTTCCTCAACTCCTTCGCTGACAATTTCATCGATTTGGACCGCAATCCGATCCTTTACTGTACCCGGGCTGCCTATATATTTCAATCGATCGCCAACCCGGATTTGCAGTCCTTCCTGGACCGGTTTATTTAATGAGATGACGTCCCCAACGGACAATCCCAGGAATTCACGGACCGTAATCTGTGATTCGCCCAACTCCGCGATGATCGGAAGCTTAGCTTTGTTCACTCGGTTTCGCAACGCTTCAACTTCTTCGGGAGCACGCGACTTTTTCTGAGAGACAAACCAATGGTGAACCGAAAGCTTTGGCATGATCGGTTCAATTACAACATGTGGTATACAGAGGTTGATCATCCCGGAGGTATCCCCGATTTTCGTGCTTAGTGAGATCAGCGCAATCGTTTCGTTAGGCGATACGATTTGCATGAACTGAGGATTGGTTTCCAGCGCCTCCATCCGTGGATTGATGTCCACAACGGTTTTCCAAGCTTCTTGCAAGCTTTCAAAAGCCCGGCTAAAAATCCGCTCCATAATAATTGTTTCGATCTCCGTTAGCGATCCGATTTTCGAAGGAGCTGTTCCGAGACCGCCCAACAGCCGGTCCAGCATAGCAAAAGCGACGTTGGGATGCACCTCCAGCACCATTCTTCCTTCCAGCGGCTCCGCTTCAAAAATGTTCAAAATCGTCATTTTGGGAATGGAGCGGATAAACTCGTCATAAGGAAGCTGCTCGACCTGAACAACGTTAATTTGCACGAACGTGCGCAGTTGAGCCGAAAAATAGGTAGTGAGATAACGGGCAAAGTTCTCATGTATTCGGGTTAAGCTTCGAATATGATCTTTGGAAAATCTCACCGCTCTTTTGAAATCATACGAACGGATTTTCTTCTGCGTATCTTCCTTTTTCAGTTCTTCGGCGTCCATTTCACCCGACGATAACGCAGCTAGCAACGCATCAATTTCGTTCTGCGACAACACATCAACCAACCATCTCACCCCCTTAGAAAAATCTCTATTCGTTCGATATTCGTTAGATCGTTGACATGATGAAGTCAGTAATATCGATCTGAATCAATTTCCCTTCCGGCAGCGATTTGTTGATCAGGTTGAGCAATTTGGAACTCAGATTGTCTTTTCCCAATGCCCCCGTCAATTCCTCCGGTTTGGTATCCGCCAACGTTTTGATAATAATCGGCTTGATTTTGTAATCCTTGATTTTATCGAAGGTTTCCTTGGAAGTCGCACTATCCAATTGGAACGCAAAATCAATGACCACCACGTAATCCGGATCGGACAAATTCGTCTTGATATCGTCAATCGTAGATGTTACCTGAACGAGTTCGTCGGCCGACAATTTCTTCGGTACTGCTACACTGTCAACAGCAGCATTCATTTCGGTACCTGGTGCAGGTTTATTCATTTGATTCACCAGCAGGAAGGCGGCCAATACGATCAATGTGATGGCGAGCAAAATCGTAATTAACCATGGCAGCATTCTTTTCATGACCATTCCTCCGTTTGTTGCACTTTAATAGTTGCTGCGTGGATGCCGATCTCACGATAATAATCGCTTATCATCTGAATCACATCGGCCGCCTTCTCCAGCACGATAATCCGCTTCCCTGTGACCAGGGTGACGTATGTATCCGGTGTTTCTTCCACGGTCTCAATCATGATGGCATTTAGCCACATTTGTGAACCGTTAAGGCGTGTTACTGAAATCATGATTTCCCTCCTAAGCGATCAAGGAAGCGGGGAGGGCCGTCGGGGAACGGCGGTTAACCCTTTCCCCGACTACCCCTTCGCTTAACGTTTCAGATTAACAACTTCCTGAAGCACTTCATCCGAGGTCGTGATGATCCGCGAATTCGCTTGGAACCCCCGCTGCGCTACGATCATTTCGGTAAACTCGCCCGTTAAGTCGACGTTGGACATTTCCAACTGTCCGACAATTAGAGCACCCGTCCCTTCTTCTGCGTTATTCGGGTTCGTATACGTCAATTCTCCGTCTGCGATGGCATTCAAGGTGACCCGATAAAGGTTACCACCAATCTTCTCCAGACCTTCCGGGTTCGTGACCCGAGCTACCCCAATAATCTCACCAGGATCTGTTCCCCCTTCAGGGTTTTTCAGCATCATCGTACCATCAGATGCAATCGTAAAGGCTGTTACCGCTTCGAAGTCGATTGGCTCCATAACGTCACCATCGCTGTTGCAAACGAGCAAACCATCCGAAGTGACCAGTTGGCCCGCAGCATCTAGATGAAAGTCTCCCGCACGAGTCAGGAAAGGAACCTCTTGATCGGGCGTCAGTTTTACAAGAAAAAATCCGTCACCGTCAATCCGCATATCCAGCGGATTATTGGTTGTCATCGCACTGCCGCCAGTATGTAATGTATCGATAGAACCGATGGAGACCCCAAGTCCAATTTGCTTGGCATTCACGCCGCCAGATTCACCATCTACTGGAGCCGTAACCCCGGAGACCGTCTGGCTCATGATATCCTTAAACATAACGCGTCCTGATTTGAAGCCTACCGTATTGACGTTTGCAATATTATTGCCGATGACGTCAAGCTTGGTTTGGAAACCACGCATTCCAGATACGCCAGAATACATTGATCTTAACATTTGCTCTCATCCCTTCCACTGATTAAAATGATTGCTTCGGCCGCTTCAGTCGATCCGCAACCGATTGGCTCCCGTAACCGGTCCAGCCAATTTTAAGAAATGATGACGGCGCTATCGATTTGAGTAAATACGTTATTCTTCATGCTGCTTCCGTCCATCGCGGTAACGACGGTCCGATTGTGGACGTTCACAATCAGGGCCATATCTTTCAATAAAATAAGGGACTCTTTCGCTCCTTTAGCTGCCGCGCTGTCAATCGCCGATTCAATCTTGTTTAACTGCTCCGGCTTGAGCTCGATTCCGCGCTGCTCCAAACGTTTTACCGCATGGTTGCTGAAATGGACCAGTCGATCCTCCAGCATCTCCTTAAAGTTACTTCTTGCAGAATTTAGCGGCGTGCTTTTATTTGCCGTTAGTGCATTAGGCCCGATTCTGCCCGCATATAGCTGGCCTACTCGGATCGGCTCGTTCATAACAGATCCGCTCCTTGGCCAGCGCCGTCAGACGCGTCAGCAGGTACGCCTACTTGTTCAATATCGGAGATTTTAATCTCCTTATCTCCTACTTTCACGTAGTGGACACCACTGCGAACGATAATGGATTCTACGATGCCGCTTTCCTTCTCGACAATGACTTCAGCTTTACCTGTAGAAACATCATAATTACCTGTTTTGGTCTCAGTCACCCATGTAACTTCTTTTCCGATCAATCCGGAATCATTGCCTAAGGACTCTCCCAATGCAGTTATCTGTTCTGAAATGTTGGTCAACTGCTCGACAGAAGTAAACTGAGCAATTTGTGCAACCATTTGCGTATTGTCCATTGGGGATAACGGATCCTGATTTTGCATCTGAGCAATCATGAGTTTAAGGAAAGCATCTTTACCCAACTCATTGTTTTTCGTACTGGCCTTCTGAACGTTATTTTGCGAGTAATTCGGCCACGACACCGAAGAAAAATACGTGTCAGCCACGGAGGTACCTCCTTTCTGCGAATTAAGGTGATTTAAGCCCGAGCAACAAAGGAACTGCCATAGCTTTGCTCTTTGGCTCTGACTTCAGCTACCCATTCGTTCCATTCTTCGTTCAAGTCATGGATAGCCAGAGTTTCGTCCTCTGTTACGGGACGACGTTTTTCGCTTTGTTGTTGTCCTGCGCCTCCGCCGGATTGCCGGCCATCATGGTACATGTGGGACGACAATGACGTATTTTGTGTAACCTCCAGTTTGTTAACCTGAAGACCCTGAGATTGCAATGCCGATCTAAGTTGTGCCATTTGTTGTTCCAGCGATTCCTTGGCAAAAGCATGCTCTGTCATAAATTGGGCAGTTAATTGGCCGTTTTGCATTGTAATGCGCACGTCAACCTGTCCCAAATGCTCCGGATAGAGCGAAATTCTCGCCTCTGACACACCTTTCAGATTCACGATCTCCAGCTTATTCACCAGGAAACCGCTCATTTCTTTCGCGAAGTTCTCAACTGGAACCGGTTTGGCTACATGCTTCACGGACTTGATTCCGTTGTCCCGAAGTGCCAACTGCCCTGCGGTCACGATTTGGCCAGTTTGAACGGGATCTTCATTTACGTTAGTTTCCGAGGTTCCCCCGTCAACTGCTGAGTCGGTTTCGAATGCCAGATCATTAACGCGAAATACTGCCGTATTGCTAGACTGTGAACTCGATTGTACAGCACGAACATCTCCTCTGTTCATCATGTCCCCATTTTGGCCTGTGTGTCCTGGTTGACTGGCTGTTGCACCTGGATCTGTTGTGAAGGTACGAGGTTGTGATCCTGTCGCTTCCGTCCCTTTTCCGCCATTAGATTTCGCCTCCGCCGATTCCGAGATCGCATCTAGCAGTTGTTGTAGAGAATCCAGCATAGTAACGGCTTGCCCCTGTGCACTTGCAGTCAGCTTAGCGGCACCTCCGTTCGACTCCGCTGCGGCTAATAGTTGAACAAGGGTATCCTGAACCGCAAACCGCATCGTCTCCGGCTGCTGAGCTAGCACAGGTAATGCGCTGTCTCCATCAGCACCTAGACTCGCATTATCAGACATACCTGCCTGTTGTAATAGGGGTTGAACACTTTGCAGCCAGCCTTGCAATAACGAAAGCAACGCAGGATCCGATTGAAGTGCATCGTCCAATTTCGACAATTGGTCCAACAATCCTTCAATTGTCGAGACAAGCGTATTTTCAGTCACTTCGGAAGATGTACCTTCCGTGCCACTTGGCAATCCAGCTAGCGAGATCATCTGTGCTGAGGCTTGTCCTTCCTGCGGCTGAGCATTGCCGAGCAGCATAGCGAGGAGCTTCTGATCAAAAGACAAAGCAGCCGTTTGCCCCGCTTCCGCCTTGCCAGCCGATCCGTACCACAACGAGTTAACCGTCCCGGCTTTGGTTACATTCACTTGCGACATAGATGAATTCATTTTGTTTCACCTCCTTTCAATGCTAAATTTCTTCATTATATTACTTACTTACCAGCTGATTCAGGATCTTCACTGATGTCTTCTCGTCAGACTTCGCCATTTCCGTCAAAATCTTAGAACGAGCAGTTCCGTTTACCGATTTCAGGATTTTCAGCCCCTTCTCGGGACTTAGCTTGTACGTCTGAAGCACCAGCTTGGCGGCATCTGTTGCAGCCATCGAGGAGAAGGTTTGCCCCAGCTCCGTATCGCTTAGCCCTGCTCCACTTGCAGTAGCTGCAGTATCCGCTGTTGATTCCATTTTGAGTCTCGATTGCAGCGCAGCGATCGCCAAGTCCTCGGACGTCTTCACATCCTTCAGCTTAATCGAAAGATCCGCGGCCTTTTGCGGGTCCATCTTCTCCAAAATGGCCACTTTACTCTCATTGTTCATTACACTTAACATCTGCAGCGACTCTTCCGTTGTCAACTTATTAAAAATCGCTGCCGCTTTGCTAGGACTCATTTCCGCATACAGATTGGCCAGCTTCTTAACTTCCTTCTGATAGGCCTCCAATTCTGCCGCTTGCTGCTGATCGTTCTCTTTCTGCTGAACGGAAGCCAGTTGCTCCTGCAGCTCCTTTACCTTCTCCTGCTGTTCGGCTGCTTGTTGGTTCGCGGTTTGCAGCTCAGCTTGCTGCTTAGCCAACTGCTCCTTTAGTTCCTTCACAGTAGCTTCAGTGCTCTCCCGCTGCTTCTGCTCTTCCTTCGCAGCATCCTTTGCTTCACCCTCTGGAGCAATTGGATCCGGAACCAGGTTTTTCACCAGCGGAATCCGGTTCCCCCAATCAATCATGGTGTTACGAAAGTCGATATTAAATAAGGTTAATAACACCCCTAGCAGAACAACCGTAAAAAGAATAGGCGTCATGAAGAACAGAAAGCGTGAAAATCCGCCCCCTGTCTCCTCATCCAATTCTTCGTCCACCACCGTTTTTGCCATCTCTATCCCTCCTTCGAACAACCGTATGGGCGCCCGTTACTTTATCGGGCTCTCATGGCGAACCGGACTGTAGCCATTTCATCCAGCTCGTTTTGTTCCCGAAGAAGCATTTCGTGCCGAAATTTATCCATGGCTTTCTCTTTCGCTTTAAGCCATACCTTTTCGTCCAGCATTTTCCCCTTCAAAATCGTCTTCTTATGCTCGACGTTGACCTCCGCTGCGCGAATGTCCGCCAGCTTCCGCTCAATCGCTTGGTCAAGAAAATCCATGTATCGCTGAAGTTCCTGCAGTTTGATCATGGAGGCAGTACTCTCCGCTTCGGCAGCGATTACCGCTGCGGTATTGGCTTTCTCCTCCAGCAACTGCTCCAACGAGCGTTGTTCTGACTGCAATCGCCCAATAGCTGCAGATAACATCCATTCGGCCTGCGTTTTTTCGTTGGATTTCAAATCAACTACTTTCTGATACACGTAACGGAACTTCATTCTCTACGTTTCATCTCCTTGCGAATTCGGAAATAAGCCGTTCCTGAACTTCGGCGAGCGTCACCTTCTCATTCACCTTCTGCTTCGTAAAGCTCCAGATCTGCTGAATGGCGCCAATAGCTTCATCAATATCCGGGTTCGATCCGGGTTGGTAAGCGCCGATATTAATCAAATCTTCGGAATCCTTATAAACAGCCATCAACCGTTTCAGATTTTCGGCTGCCTCATTTTGCTCATCCGAAACAATATCCTTCATTACCCGGCTAATGCTGGCTAGAATGTCAATCGCCGGGAAGTGCCCTTTATTGGCGATCCCGCGGTTCAAAACGATATGTCCATCCAAGATCCCGCGGACAGCATCCGCAATTGGTTCGTTCATATCGTCACCGTCAACGAGCACGGTATAGAAGGCGGTAATTGAGCCGGTTGGTCCAGTCCCTGCCCGCTCCATCAGCTTCGGTAAAGCGGCAAATACAGAAGGGGTGTACCCCCGCATCGCAGGAGGTTCGCCTACAGCCAACCCCACCTCACGCAATGCCATCGCATAACGAGTGACGGAATCCATCATCAGCATGACGTTAAGCCCGCGATCCCGAAAATACTCTGCGATAGTTGTGGCGATCAACGCCCCCTTCATCCGAATTAATGCTGGCTGATCGGAGGTTGCAACCACGACAACCGAGCGCTCTAACCCTTCAGGACCAAGATCCCGTTCAATAAAGTCAAGCACCTCACGTCCCCGCTCCCCAACGAGGGCAATCACGTTCACATCGGCCGAGGTATTGCGGGCAATCATCCCCATCAAGGTGCTCTTCCCAACCCCAGAGCCAGCGAAAATCCCCACCCGCTGACCTTTACCGATCGTGAGCAAACCATCGATGGCTCGTACACCTATGCCGATGGGTTCGGAGACTCGCGGACGATCCAGTGGATTCATCGGCTTATTATAGGTCGAGTAGTGACCCATCCGAGAAGGAAGCAACGAACCGTCTAGCGGTTGCCCCAAGCCATCCAGCACCTTACCTAGGAGCTCCGACCCCACCTGTACCGTCAAAGGTTTACCGGTCCCAACAACGTCACAACCAGGTCCGATCGACTGCAGTTCACCGAGCGGCATCAGCAATACCTTGTTGTCGCGAAAACCGACGACCTCCGCCTGCAAAGGCTGAGCCCCTTTACTCGGATAGATATAACAAAGATCGCCGATGCTGGCATCAGGGCCCTCGGATTCAACCATCAGTCCGATGACTTGTGTCACCTTCCCGTTGATTCGGATCGGATCAAGCTGTCTGAGATGATCAATGTAACGTTCAGCTTTCAAACTCGTCATTCGCTTGCCCCCGCTCCTCCATCTGTAGAGAAACCCGCAACAATTCCTTCTTAATCTCCGTCAATTGGGTATCAATTCTGGCGTCTACACTGCCGAAGGAAGAACGGATAACACAACCGCGATCTTTGACGGTTGGGTCCGGCAAAATTTGAAGTTCTGCCTGCGAGTCAATTGCAAGACTAAGCTCCTCCCTGGCCGCCTGCACGAACGCAAAATCCTTTGGTGAAACACACAGTGTCAAGGTTCCTTGCTCGCGTTTACGCGCCAGACTCTTCTTGATCAGCTCGATAACGTATTCCGGTTTCAGCTCAAGCTGCTTATCGATGACTTTCTCGGCAATCGCACAGCTTAACTCGACCAGAAACGGCTCGGCTTCCAGAATGATACGTTCTTTCTCCTCATAAGCCTGCTGGAGAACGGAACTCGCTTCATTCATCATCTCTTCAATTTTGGCGCGCATCGTTGCTTCTGCCTGCGCTTTCCCTTCCTCGTAACCTTGAGTGAAGCCCTCCGCTTTGACAGCTTCAATCATCTGTTCATCCTGCTCACGGCGCTCCTGCCACCAGGTGTCGATTTGCTGCTGTGCTTCTTCCAGCATGCGTTCCGCTTGCTCCGCCGCTTCCCTAACTTGACGTTCGGCGAACTCTTTCGCATCCGCCAACATCTGACGTCTCGTCTCTTCGGCCGCAAGATCTTCAGCGGAAGGACCTTGTATAACCGGATTCTCGGCGTGATCAGATGACGGGTCCTCGGTTGTCGGATGAACCTTGGCTACATTCAATTGCTTCAAGATTTCAACCGGCACGTATTGAGACACCTTGATCAAATTAGACAATGATGTCATCTCCTCCGCCGCGGGCGATAATAATTTCACCCGCTTCTTCCAACCTGCGAATAGTAGCTACGATGCGGGTTTGTGCTTCTTCCACGTCACGCAGCCGCACCGGCCCCATGTATTCCATTTCTTCTTTGAACGTCTCGGACATCCGCTTCGACATGTTGCGGAAGACCGCCTCGCGAACTTCTTCGCTGGCCACTTTGAGGGCAAGCTGCAAGTCGCTGTTCTCGATATCGCGGATAATCCGCTGAATGGAACGGTTGTCGATATTGACGATATCCTCGAAGACGAACATCCGCTTCTTGATTTCTTCAGCCAGCTCGGGATCCTGAATTTCGAGCGAATCGAGAATCGTTCGTTCCGTCCCCCGGTCGACACCATTCAAGATTTGGACGATCGATTCGATGCCGCCGGCGCTGGTGTAATCCTGGGTTACCGTAGCAGATAGCTTCTGCTCCAGCACACGTTCAACTTGAGCGATAACCTCCGGCGACGTGCTATCCATCATCGCGATTCTCCGTGCAACTTCTGCTTGCTTCTCCTGAGGCAGTGAAGACAAGATCGCTGCCGCCTGTTCAAATTGCAAGTAGGACAACACCAGAGCGATCGTCTGCGCGTTTTCGTTCTGGATAAAGTTCAGAATTTGATTTGGATCAGCCTTACGGGCAAAATCGAACGGACGCACCTGAAGGGTTGCCGTCAAACGGTTGATAATGTCCACCGCTTTGGACTGGCCCAACGCTTTCTCCAAAATTTCCTTGGCGTAAGTGATGCCCCCCTGGGTGATATACTCCTGCGCCAAACAGATTTGGTGGAATTCCGCCATAATCATATCTTTCTCGGCGCTGTCGACTTTACGGACGTTAGCAATCTCCAGGGTGAGCTGCTCAATTTCATCATCCCGTAAATGTTTGAAGATTTGAGCCGATACTTCCGGTCCTAACGTAATTAATAAAATGGCTGCCTTTTGTCTCCCGGTCAAAACCGGACTCGATGTTTTGGACAATACATTCACCTCTATTCCTCAGCCAGCCAGGTGCGAAGCAAGTTAACGAATTCGTCAGGCTTCTTCTTGGCCAACGTTTCCAGTTGTTTACGCACTTGGTTCTCATTCGTGACTGTATCCAAATTAATCGATGGAAACTCAGGCGTAAGAGGCAACGCGATTTCTTCTTCCTCTTCTTGCGCTTGCTTGCGGCGGCGGAACAAGACGATCCCAAGGCCGGCCAGCGCCAACAGAGCAGCGCCTCCCACTCCCCATACCAGCGGGCTCGATAAACTCAACCCAGCCTTTTGGACAGTATCCGAATGAAATGGCTGAGACAACACTGAAACTTTTCTCTGCAATTCTTCGTCTGTATATGTAGTACCAGAGTCAGCCAAATAGGATCCAACGATATTTTTCAGAATATTTTCGATCGCAGACCGAGTATTTTCATCCAAAGTTTCCTGACCTTCGGGTGGTTCAACGGCCACGTTGATGGTTAAATCTTTAATAACATAGGGACTGGCGATAATGTCCTTCGTAATTCGATTAACCTCGTAGTTAATCGTCGACGAACTTTCTTCCGATGAAGACCCGCCGTTTGTTTCCGACGAAGGATAGTTAACAACATCCTCTTCCCCAGTTCCCGGCACCCCGCTCGTTGGGGTTGCCGATCCGGTGTAGCTTTTCTGCACTTTTTGTGCACTGATCTCGATACCCTTCATGTTTTCGGTATCCACCGGAGTGACCAGATTGTCTTTCTGGCTAACCTGGTCGAAGTTCAACTTGGAAGCGACTAATACTTCAATCTTATCCGGCCCGGTCAGTCTGGATAGGAATTGCTTTACACTTTGGCGTACGTCGCTTTCAAACTTCTTCTGCAACGCCATGTTCTCTTGAACCGCCGAAGTCAGCGAGCCTGTTGTCCCACCTTGACCGCTTGGAAGTAAGATCGTATCATCACTCGAGGATAGCGAGATATTCTCCACCGGCAAGTTAGGGACCGACGTTTTAACCAAGTTGAAATATCCATCAATGGCTTCCTGATTTGGACGATATCCCGGCTTGAACGTAAGGACGATCGATGCCGTCGCTTTCTCCTGTTCATCCGGGCTGGCGAACACGTTTTCTGCCGGCAAGTTAATGAGAACCTTGGCATCGTTAACGCCTTGCATTCTCTTTAGCAGCTGTTCGACCTCACCGTTAATGGCGTTTTTGTACTTGACGTTAAATTCGTTGTCCGTCATTCCGATCAAGGAAGAACTCTCATTAAAAGCTTCCAATCCGATCGAACCGTTCTGGACGATTCCTTGGGAACCAACATCAACCTTAACTCGTGCTGCGTCTTTACTAGGAACCGAAATGGTTGTACCGTCAGGTCCAAGCTTGTACGAGATTCCGCTGGATTCCAAGTAATTGATGATCCCTGCCGCATCAGTCGAATCGAGACCCGTAAAGGCTACATCGTATTCCGTTTTGGAAAATTGAATCGTCAGCAAGATGATCGCGAGCAGGATAAAAGTCGCCGTCGAGACTAATAACGTTTTTTGTTTTTTACTAAATTGGTTCCAGTACCCTAACAATCGATCCCGGTACTGTGTAATTCTCTCATTCACAATGTCACCTCATCCGAGCATGTTTCAATCCTTATATTTGCGTACGCATAATCTCTTGGTAAGCTTCGATCACTTTGTTCCGGACTTGCGTAGTTAACTGCAAACTTAACAAGGCTTGCTCCGAGGCGATCATCATCTCGTCGGCATTGACTTTCCCTAACAGGAACTGATTGTTCACTTGTTGGGCATTGGCTTCCTGAGCAGCAACTCCTTCTAGAGCATTGTTTAGATAGGAGCTAAATTGCTTTATCGCTTGCGCAGGCGTGAGGTTCTGTTCATTACCGGACGTCTGCATCCCGGTTAGCGACTTCAAGGAGTCAAAACTCATTCTCTCGATCAACGTGCAACACTCCCAATCACAATTTATGTAAGTTTACTTCTGGGCTATTTCCCGATTTGCAAGGCCTTGGTAAACATCGCCTTACTGGCGTTAAGCGCCGTTACGTTTGCTTCATAAGAGCGAGTTGCCGAAATCATATCTACCATTTCTTTCAAAATATCAACATTAGGCATATAGACATATCCTTCACTGTCCGCATCAGGGTGGGTTGGATTGTAAACCGGTTTAAGCGGCGAGGGGTCCTCTTGAATTTTGGTGATTTTCACCCCTTGGCTGCTTACGTCCTTACCCATTGCTGAATTCAAGGCACTGTCGAAATCCATTTCCTTGGGGGCCATGACTACCGTTTTGCGTCGGTAAGGAACGGCCTTGCCGTCTACAATCTTAGCCCGGGTTGTTTCAGCATTCGCGATGTTGGAGGAAATCACATCCATGCGAAGACGCTGTGCGGTTAAGGCGGAAGAACTAACCCCAAAACTATTACTGATATTCAAGTCCGATTATCTCCCTTCCACGACGGTGTGTTTCATTTTGATCATATAGTTCAATTGTTCGATGTACGCATTGTATCTCAACTGATTTTCGGCAAGTTTGGTCATCTCACTGTCGATATCGACATTATTTTGGTTGTTGTTCATTGCTGTCGTCTGATCCACACTAACCACCGGTTCAGGTACCTCGGTCATTGGTCCTATAACGAAATGTCTTACATCCGTTCTCCTTCCTTGGAGCGCCGGCATATTACCGTTCATTTCCGCTTGTAACATGCTTTCAAAGGACACGCTGGATCGCTTAAAGTAAGGGGTGTCCACATTCGCAATATTGTTAGCGATGACCCCTTGCCGGAGATTTGCGGCCTGGATAGCAGTCTCAAGCCTGTCAAATCCCAGTCCGTTCAACAACTGCACTTTAATTCCCCCCTTAGTCTCATTCGATCTTAATCATTAATGATTCTACAAACAATGAATAATTCCTCTTTTTTCGACAATTTATTGTTATTTATTGTCTTTCTTTTTGTCTTTCTTACGTCCTAGCATGAAATCTGTTTAATAATGTCATATATCCTAAGTTTCATGGAGATTCGACATATTTACAATAAGAAAAAAGCCCTATCTTTCAATTGTTTATCTCGTTTTTTGGTCAAAAAACTATTTTTTACATAATTATCGCCATCATCCAGCAAAATCCAAAAAGAAAGACCACCCGCCATTACGGCAGAGTGGCCTATTTTTTGTCAAAATTGTGAAAATGGATTAGGTCCTTGGAGAACAAGGCTTTAACCCATATTTTTACGTTTCTCATTACAAAATGAATTGACTCAGATCTCGATCTTGGGCAATATTTCCTAGTTTCTCCCGCACATATTCCGGAGTGATGACCATTTTATCCAACGTCAGTTCCGGTGCTTCAAAGGAGAGATCCTCCAGGAGCTTCTCAAGGATCGTATGCAAGCGTCTGGCACCGATATTCTCCGTATTTGCATTCACCATGGCCGCAATACGAGCGATTTCATAGATTGCGGCGTCCGAGAATTCGATTTCCAGATCCTCTGTGCGCAGCAATTCAATATACTGTTTCGTTAAGGCGTTCTCCGGTTCCGTTAAGATCGACACAAAGTCCTCCAGCGATAAACTGTCAAGCTCGACCCGGATCGGGAACCGCCCTTGGAGCTCAGGAATTAAGTCAGATGGCTTGGCAATATGGAAAGCTCCTGCCGCAATAAACAAAATATAATCTGTTTTGATGGGACCGTATTTGGTCATCACCGTCGAGCCTTCCACAATCGGCAAAATATCGCGTTGTACGCCTTCGCGAGAGACGTCGGGACCGGAGCCCTGTCCCCGGCTGGCAACTTTATCGATTTCATCGATAAAGATGATCCCGGATTGCTCTGCCCGTGTGATCGCTTCCTGAATCAAATCATCTTGATCGATCAGCTTCGCCGCTTCCTCCTGCGTCAACACTTTACGAGCTTCCTTGACGGTCAGCTTCCGCTTCTTGGTCCGTTTCGGTAAGAGACTTCCAAACATTTCCTGCATGTTCATGCCAAGCTGGTCGTTGCCCTGACCGGCAAACATATCCATCATCGTTGGCGTGTTGTCCTCAACTTCAACTTCCACAATGTCGTTCTCCATCTGACCAGACAACAATTTAAAGCGCACCTGACGCCGGCGTTCGGTCAGCGCACTGTCTTCCTCCGGCTGCTCCTGAGCGGTGGAGCCTGCTCCGTTACCGCCCCCAAACAACATCTCGAACGGGTTACGAACGCCTTTGGCTTTATTTTCGGAAGGGACCAAGATCTGAACTAGACGTTCATTCGCAAGCTCCTCCGCTTTATCCTTCACCTTCTCGGTACGCTCGAGCTTGACGGTACGGATCGCCGTTTCGATGAGATCACGTACCATCGACTCAACGTCCCGGCCTACATAACCAACTTCAGTGAATTTCGTGGCTTCCACCTTAACAAAAGGAGCACCAACCAGCTTGGCGAGACGACGAGCAATTTCCGTCTTCCCCACCCCGGTCGGTCCGATCATCAGGATGTTCTTAGGTACAATTTCATCCTGAACCTCCTCCGGCAGCAAGCTTCGCCGATAACGGTTCCGTAAGGCAACAGCAACCGATTTTTTCGCTTGTTTCTGTCCTACGATATATTTATCCAGTTCGGCTACAATTTGTCTTGGCGTTAAGTTTCTTTCGGTCATGATTCGTCCCCCTGACACGATAGTATCAACGATACTCAAAGCTCCTCAACTATAATGTTGTTGTTCGTATATACGCAGATTTCCGAAGCAATCTGCAGGGCTTCACGGGCGATATCCTTCGCTTCCAACCCCGTGGCATGCCGTTTCAGCGCCCGCGCAGCCGATAGCGCAAAGTTGCCCCCTGATCCGATCGCCAGTACATCATCATCCGGTTCAATGATTTCCCCGCCGCCGGAAATCAGCAGCATCCCGGTTTTATCCATGACAATCATCAAAGCCTCGAGCTTACGCAGCACACGATCCTGGCGCCAATCTTTGGCCAATTCAACCGCTGCCCGTTGCAGGTTCCCTGAATGCTCTTCCAGCTTCCCCTCAAATTTCTCAAATAACGTGATGGCATCGGCGACCGAACCGGCAAACCCCGCAACCACTTGACCGCGGTACAACCGGCGGACTTTCTTCGCCGTTTGCTTCATCACGACGTTCTGCCCAAATGTGACTTGCCCGTCACCGGCAATGGCGCCCTTGCCATTGTGGCGTACCGCGCAAATCGTTGTAGCGTGAAAAGATAGCTCCATGTGTTACTTCGCCTTCCTCTCTCGTAGGTTCTCAGCCCTTACGTTTTAGATATACGCAGGAGGGACTGAGGCATTGGGTTCAAGTACTACGTATATTAATGGGCCAGTTCTATCATATGAACGTCCTTGTTTTCAGCATAACCCGTATCCCCCCTAGATTGCAAAAAAACGGTGGATTAACCCAACCGTTCTTCTGCCATAAAGGAGCGTAAGCTATTTAACGCGCGCTTCGCAAGCGCTTCGTTTTTCTCTGCTTTTTTGCGGTAGCGGGTATCCAGCTTCGGAAATAAACCAAAGTTGGCGTTCATCGGCTGGAAGTGTTCGAAATCAGCAGTGGTAATATAGCGTGCCATACTGCCCAGAGTAGTGTCTGCAGGGAATACGATCCCCTCCTGACCTGCGGCAGCTCGGGCTGCGTTAATTCCTGCGATTAGACCGGACGCAGCGGACTCCACGTAACCTTCAACACCGGTCATCTGACCCGCGAAGAAGAGTGATGGCCGTGCTTTCAACTGATAGGTTGGCATGAGCAGCTTCGGCGAGTTGATAAAGGTGTTCCGGTGCATTACGCCGTACCGGACGAACTCCGCGTTCTCCAAGCCTGGAATCATCGAGAAGACGCGCTTCTGCTCCCCCCATTTCAAATGGGTCTGGAAGCCTACCAAGTTGTAGAGTGTCCCGGCCGCGTTATCCTGACGAAGCTGCACCACAGCATATGGGAGCTTGCCGGTGTGCGGATTGACGAGACCCACCGGCTTCATTGGCCCAAACAGAGCTGTCTGCTTGCCGCGCCGCATCATCACCTCGATTGGCATACAGCCTTCAAAGTAAATCTCCTTCTCGAAGTCCTTCAGCTGAGCTACCTCCGCGTTAATTAACGCATCGTAGAAAGCATCGAACTCCTCTTCCGTCATCGGGCAGTTCAAGTAGGCCGCTTCGCCTTTATCGTACCTGGAAGCCAGGTACACTTTGCTCATATCGATGGAATCCTTCTCCACAATCGGAGCGGCAGCATCGTAAAAGTAAAAATAGTCCTCGCCGGTCAACCGCTTAATTTGCTCTGAAAGGGCAGGAGATGTCAGCGGCCCGGTGGCAATCACGACAATCCCGTCCTGCGGGATCTCCTTGATTTCCTCATTCACCACTTCAATCAATGGATGCTCTCTCAGCGTCCGGGTGATCTCCCCCGAGAACCCGTCCCGGTCAACGGCGAGCGCACCGCCGGCCGGTACCGCATTGCGATCCGCCGCTCCCAGCACCAGCGAGTTCAGCATTCGCATCTCTTCTTTGAGAACGCCAACGGCGTTCGTTAACCCGTTGGCTCGCAAAGAGTTACTGCAGACCAACTCGGCAAATTTATCGGTATGATGCGCCGGTGTCTTCACAACCGGGCGCATTTCGTACAACACCACGGGGATGCCGCGGCTCGCGATTTGCCATGCCGCTTCACTGCCGGCCAATCCCGCGCCGATGACCGTTACTTTATTCGTCATGTTCATGTCCCCCTACTAAATCTCATGCTGAATTTCTTAGCTGTCTCAGAACCCGCACAAACGGCGGGCTCAACTTATTCATCTGTTTCGTCGCTTTCTTCAATGGCTTCTACGTAGTCGCAGGAGGTACATTGCAGCTTCCCGCCTTGCTTATTTCGCTTCTCTACGAGCATTGAACCACATTTTGGACAAGGCTTTGGTGAAGGCTTATCCCACGAAACAAAATCGCATTCCGGATAACGGTCGCAGCCATAGAAGACCCGTCCCTTTTTACTCCGGCGTTCGACCACATGCCCTTCCTTACATTTCGGACAGGTGACACCGATGTCCTTAACGATCGGTTTCGTATTCCGGCATTCCGGGAAACCCGAGCAAGCCAAAAACTTCCCGAAACGTCCCAATTTATAGACCATCGGTCTTCCGCATTTTTCACAAATCTCATTGGAGACTTCGTCTTCGATTTCGACTTCCTTCATTTCCTCTTCGGCAACCCGAAGACGTTTCTCAAACGATTTATAAAACTCGCTCAGCACTCTTACCCAATCCTCGGAACCTTCTTCAACATGGTCCAAGTCCTCTTCCATATGGGCGGTAAATTCCACATCAAGGATTTCCGGGAAGAATTGCTCCGTCTGTTCGATGAGGAGCTCGCCTAACTCAGTTGGGACAAACTTCTTGTCCTCAATCGCTACGTAGCCGCGTTTTTGAATGGTTTCCAGGGTTGGCGCGTACGTACTCGGACGTCCAATGCCGAGCTCCTCCAAAGTTCTCACCAAACGCGCCTCCGTATAGCGAGGCGGGGGTTGGGTAAAATGCTGCTTCGGTTCAATCGACTCTTTCGCCAGTTCTTCCCCTTTCGTCAGGGGTGGCAAAAACTTGTCGTCCTCATTGGCGTTGCCATCATCGTTGCCTTCCACGTACACCTTCATAAAGCCAGGGAAGCGGATCTTCGACCCAACCGCGCGGAACGTTGCTTCGCCAGCGGCAATATCCACTGACATCGTGTCCAGCACGGCAGAAGTCATTTGGCTGGCCATAAAACGATCCCAAATCAATTTGTACAGCCGATACTGATCCCGGGTGGTGAACTCCTTCACCGATTCAGGATCTCGCATCGCCGATGTTGGACGGATCGCTTCATGGGCGTCCTGCGCGCTGGCAGCCTTCTTGGAATATTGACGCGGCGTTTCAGGCGCGTAGGCTTCACCAAATTTATCTAGGATATATTGCTTGGCTTCCTCTTGGGCGGAAGTAGCGATTCGCGTCGAGTCTGTACGCATATACGTGATCAGACCAACAGTCCCTTCTTTGCCGAGGTCAACCCCCTCATACAGCTGCTGAGCGATCGACATCGTTTTGGCTGCCCGGAAATTCAGTTTACGCGCTGCCTCCTGCTGCAGGGAACTGGTTGTAAACGGCGCCGCCGGATGGCGGAGACGTTCCTTCTCCTTCACATCGACCACGCTGAATTTGGCCTTCTCGATCGATTTCAGAATTTCCTGTACCTGCCGTTCGTTCTTTAGCTCGATCTTCTCACCTTTGTACTGGTGAAACTTCGCTTCGAACGAAGAGCCTCCCGTCTTCAGCTTCGCCGTAATACTCCAGTATTCTTCCGGGACAAATTCAGAGATTTCGTTCTCCCGGTCCAAGATGATTTTCACCGCTACGGATTGCACGCGGCCAAACGACAACCCTTTTTTGATCTTCTTCCACAGCAGCGGGCTGACTTTATAACCAACCAGCCGGTCCAAAATCCGTCTGGCTTGCTGCGCGTTCACCAGATCCATATTGATGGGGCGCGGATTTTTGAAGGCGTCTCTAACCGCTTGCTTCGTAATTTCATTAAATACGACGCGGCATGTATCCTTCTCATCCACGTCCAGCACATGGGCCAGATGCCAAGCAATCGCTTCTCCTTCGCGATCGGGGTCGGCTGCCAGATAGATTTTTTTCACTTTTTTGCTGGCATCCTTTAATTCTTTTAATACAGAACCCTTCCCACGGATTGTAATATACTTCGGACTGAAGTCGTTCTCTACTTCAACCCCAATTTGGCTCTTGGGCAAATCGCGAACATGACCCATTGAGGCTTTCACGATGTATTTGCTGCCTAAGTATTTGCCAATCGTTTTCGCCTTGGCAGGCGATTCCACGATGACGAGTGAATCCGCCACAGGTTCGTCCTCCTCTCAAACAATACGAAACTCAAAAACTGGTGTTCATTGTAATCAGGTAAAATACTCATATAGTCATATATTCAAGCCACTCTCGGTTAGGAATGGACTATATTAGCTGGTATACGGAGCCGGGGAGTTGAACCGCCGTTTTTTTCATGATTAAAGATAACAGAACTGAATGTAAAAGTCCAAAATCCCACCCGGTCTGCACTAGCAGATCATCAAAACTCGTGATGCCCTGCTCCAACATATGGTATATGCGGCGCTCCTCATCTGTCAACTTGTTTCCTGTTACCGCTTCCTTTTTCGTCTCCTTCGCGGCAGGTAAAAAGGCCTCGTAATCCTCCCAAATATCCTTGGCTTCGGTTACGATTTTGGCTCCCTGCTTCAAAAGCCACAAGGTGCCCCGGCTTTTCGGCGAGGTAATCGGCCCGGGGACAGCAAACAGGTCGCGATTTTCCTCCAGCGCCTTATCGGCCGTGATCAAGGAACCGCTGCGGGCGTCGGCCTCCACAACCACCGTACCATGAGCAATTCCCGCAATGATCCGGTTGCGCTGCGGGAACATCCCGGGATGGCCAGGTGTACCGATCGGATATTCCGAGATGACAAGCCCTTGCTCGGCGATGCGGCGATACATCGAGACATGCTCCGGAGGATAAGCAACGTCGATCGCAGTGCCTAATACGGCTATGGTTGTTCCTCCTGCCTGCAAAGCCGCTTCATGGCAAACTCCGTCAATCCCGCGGGCCATCCCGCTCACGATCGTGATCCCAAGGGCGCAAAGCTCACCGGCTAAGGCAGCTCCTACCTTTCGTCCATAGGCGGTTGGCGTCCGCGTACCGACCATCGCGACAGAGAGGCCGTTCAGCAGCCTGGTATCGCCTAGAGCATACAAAACCCATGGCGGCTGAGCGGTCTCCTTCATTAAAATAGGATACTCCAAATCCAGCCTTGTAATTACCTGTATGCCTTTACCGTCGTACTGTTCCAGTTGGGCCTCAATCCAGTCCCGAGTGAACCGCTCCGACAGCCGAAGTGACAGTTCTGGACCCAGTCCCCGCTCCCTCCAGTCCGCTGCGGTAAACTCGATGGCATGCTCCCAGTCCTCATCATATGCAACGATTTGCTGCAGCGTTTTCCAGCCTACCCCGGGGAATTCATGTAATCCCGCTAGTACCCATTTCTTCTCCACATCTAATCCCTCCTTGAAAAATAAAAAAAGCAACCTCCTCGAGCCGTTTATGGCTAAGAAGGTTGCTTACCTTTGGGTATGATTATATCAAAAATAGCTTAGCGTGTCGTGCACAATTCTAAAAGGCCGCGTTCTTCCAGAACACTAACCAGCGTTGCGCCCATCTCCGAAGGCGTAGGCGCTACTTTTATGCCACAGGACTCCAGCTTAGCGATTTTTTCCTTCGCCGTTCCTTTACCGCCGGAAATAATCGCACCGGCATGCCCCATCCGTTTCCCTGGAGGAGCCGTCACACCGCCGATAAAGCCGACGACAGGCTTCGTCATATTTTTCTGGATCCATTCGGCAGCTTCTTCTTCAGCGGTTCCACCGATTTCCCCGATCATGATCACGGCATGCGTGTTGTCATCATCATTGAACCGGCGCAAAATATCAATAAACTCCGAGCCCTTCACCGGATCACCGCCGATACCAACCGCCGAAGATTGCCCGATGCCGCGAGTCGTCAATTGATGCACCGCTTCGTACGTCAATGTGCCGCTGCGCGACACGACACCGACATGACCAGGCAAATGGATATAACCCGGCATAATGCCGATTTTGCATTCGCCTGGAGTAATGACGCCTGGGCAGTTTGGACCGATCAGCACGGTCTTTTTCCCTTCCATATAACGTTTCACCTTCACCATATCGAGGACTGGAATCCCCTCGGTGATGCAGATAACCAGATCCATTTCCGCTTCTACGGCTTCCAGGATCGAATCGGCTGCAAATGCCGGCGGTACGTAAATCACGCTGGCAGTAGCCCCCGTCGCTTCCTTCGCTTCGCGAACCGTGTTAAACACCGGCAGGCTGACGGTTTCGCCGTTCTCCAACGTAATATCCACCTTCGTGCCGCCTTTGCCCGGAGACGTTCCCCCGACCATTTGCGTACCGTAGTCAAGCGCTCCTTTGGCGTGGAACAATGCGGTTTTCCCGGTAATTCCCTGGGTGATGACCTTCGTATTCTTATCGACCAAAATACTCATATTTCGAGCCTCCCCTTATGGATAGGTGATTGCAATGTGAGGTACCACTCTAAATTACGAAACGAGCGAAACGATCTTCTGAGCGCCATCTGCCATCGAGTCGGCTGAAACAATTGCCAGCCCCGATTCAGCAAGAATCTGCTTGCCAAGATCAACGTTCGTACCCTCAAGGCGCACAACGAGCGGACGGTCCAAACCAACCTGCTTCGCGGCTTCCACGATCCCTGAAGCAATCACGTCGCATTTCATGATGCCGCCAAAAATATTTACGAAAATCCCTTTCACCTTAGCGTCCGACAAAATAATTTTAAAGGCTTCCGTGACCTTCTCTGCCGTCGCACCTCCCCCAACATCGAGGAAGTTCGCCGGGTCTCCGCCATAATATTTAATGATGTCCATCGTCGCCATCGCCAGACCGGCCCCGTTCACCATGCAGCCGATGTTCCCATCAAGCGCAATGTAACTGAGGTCGTACTTCGAAGCTTCAATTTCCTTCTCGTCCTCTTCTTCCAAGTCGCGCAACGCCAAAATGTCCTTATGACGGAACAGTGCATTGGAATCGAAATTCAGCTTCGCATCCAGCGCCAGGACGTTACCATCTCCGGTGACGACAAGCGGATTAATCTCCGCGATGGAACAATCTTTGTCCACAAAAGCTTCATACAAAGCCATCATAAATTGCGTGGCTTTGCCTACTAGTTCATTTGGAATATTAATGGAGTATGCCAATCTGCGGGCTTGGAACGACGTCAAGCCAACAGCCGGATCAATCACTTCTTTGAAAATTTTCTCCGGAGTAGCGGCTGCCACTTCTTCAATTTCCGTGCCGCCTTCCTCAGAGGCCATCATCGTCACGCGGCCTGTACCACGGTCCACGACAACGCCAACGTAATATTCCTTCTTGATATCGCAGCCTTGCTCGATTAAGAGGCGTTTGACCTCTTTCCCCTCTGGTCCCGTTTGATGGGTGACCAGTACCTTGCCGAGGAGTTCCTGGGCATAGGTTCTCACCTCATCCAAGCTTTTGGCCACTTTAACGCCGCCGGCTTTACCGCGGCCCCCGGCATGAATTTGCGCCTTGACCACGACAACCGGGGTCCCCAGCGCTTTCGCCGCTTCGACAGCTTCCTCGACCGTAAACGCCACGCGTCCTTCAGGAACGGCCACACCGTACTGCTTTAGGACTTCTTTTCCTTGATACTCATGGATATTCATGCGTAAAATCCTCCTATCAACAGGCGGTATTTTAGAGGGTCCAAAACCTGCGGCTTGTGGTCCCCCTTCTCGAAAATATCAGCTGAAACCCAGATTATTGTACCACTTTTTTGAAACGCTTTCCTCAAAAAGTTCATCATTTATACACAACTTTTTTATATCATTTTCATCTCAAAGTGAGATGAATACTTGACGCAGCTGGGGAGAAAGTCCGAAGTTCTATAAACCGCTTTCAAAGTATCAAGGAGTTGCAGGGTCAAGAAAAATTCATGCGAATCGGTTTAACTTAACAACGACATATTTTTCACATGCATCTCATCATGAGATGAATTTCGACGAACATCAGCAATTTCTTGAAATATTGTAAGTTGTGAAAAAATTGCTTGTCAGTTTTCTTCTCTCTTCCATCCGATTGGAACCCAAACCCTCAACTTGACAATCATTAACGTTCGTCCTAGAATACGTGTAGCTAAATGAATAGGGAAAATAAGGAAGCACCTTTTTCCAATTCGGACCTTGCCGAAGCAAGGCACAAATCGATAGGAATGAGGTGTTTTTTGTTATGTACGGTAAATTGCACAGCGCGTGTTTGTACGGGATTGACGGTGTAATCATCGAGGTCGAGGTTGATTTATCCAGCGGCATTCCGCAAACGAACATCGTCGGATTGCCAGATTCGGCCGTTCGCGAAGCGATTGACCGGGTCCGGGCAGCAATCAAAAACTGCGGCTATCGCTTTCCGCTTCAGCGCGTAACGATTAATCTAGCGCCGGCGGACCTGCGCAAGGAAGGCTCGGCCTTCGATCTGGCCATTGCACTGGCGATATTAGCGGCTAGTGACCAGGTGAGATTGCCGCCGGAGGAGCGCTTGTTGATCATCGGAGAGCTGTCGCTGGACGGCACGCTGCGTCCGGTGCCCGGCGTTCTGTCCATGGTGGATCGGGCACGACGCGACGGCTTCACAGCCGTGCTGCTCCCGCAGAATAATACCGAAGAAGCACTGCTGCTTGGCGGCATTCGAGTCTATGCGCTCAGTCATTTGCGCGAGCTTGCTCCTCCTTCTCCCGAAGCCAAGGGCCCAGAGGCCGCCCATGCGTTGCCATTGCACTCCACCCACGAGCAAGATGGGCAGGCTCCGCTTATCCTTCAAACCTTAAACCATCTTGAGAAAAAGACGGAAGGCCCGGGCACAGCGGCACCGCTTCCTCCCCTGCTCGATTACAGCGATGTAATTGGTCAGCGGCAAATTAAGCGGGCGCTGGTCATCGCCGCCGCCGGGTTCCATAATATCGTGCTGATCGGGCCACCCGGCACCGGTAAGACGATGCTGGTACAGCGATTGCCATCCATCCTGCCGCCCTTAACGCTGGAAGAATCGTTAGAGGTTACGAAAATCTACAGCTCTGCCGGTAAGTTGAACGACTCCGGGCAAGGGCTGATCCAGCGCCGTCCCTTCCGCTCGCCGCACCATACGATATCTGCCGGCGGCCTGATTGGAGGAGGTGGGATCCCGAAGCCGGGGGAAGTGAGCCTCGCTCACCATGGCGTATTGTTTCTTGACGAGCTGCCGGAGTTTTCGAGGAATGTGCTGGAGGTACTGCGTCAGCCGCTGGAAGATCGCGTCGTCACCATCAGCCGCTCCCGGGCTTCGTTCACGTTCCCTGCTCATTTCCTGCTAGCCGGGTCGTTAAATCCGTGTCCGTGCGGCTACCTCGGGGCCGAACCTCCGCTGCCCGCCTGCACCTGCTCGCCTTGGCGAATCGCCCAATACCGCGAAAAAATATCCGGCCCTTTATTGGACCGGATTGATATGCAGGTGGAGGTGCCTCGCCCGCAGCGTTGGCAGGACGATCCGCAGCCGCTGGATTCCGCGGCGATGCGGGAGCAAGTGATGGCGGCTGAACGGATTCAACAGGAACGCTATCGAGGCTGTCGAATCTCCCGGAACAGCGAGTTGTCCGGCAGCCTGTTGCGTAGGTTTGCACCGCTTGACCGTGACGCCACCAAGCTCCTCCAGGATTGTTTTGCTACACTGGGACTGAGCATGCGGGCGTATGACCGGATCATTAAACTGTCCCGAACAATTGCCGATCTGGAAGGAGAAGCTGATATCCGCGCCGAGCATGTCGCCGAAGCGATCCAATACCGGCAGCTGGACCGGCGGCATGAAGTTGCGGGATGAAGCCCCTCGCCGTCAGAAAGCGGCTAGAATATGCTCCAGCGCGATCGTATCGCCATACCCAAACGTTACCGCGATGACATCAAAGCGAAGGTTGGCGTCTGATTGGCCTCTGCGATGCAAATACACCGCGGCTGTGTCACGAACCTGCTTGATTTTGCGGGCATTCACCGACTCAGCCGGTGTGCCGAAAGCCGCAGCCTGTTGGCTGCGGCTTCGGACTTCTACGATCACGAGAAGGTCTCGTTTGCTGGCTATGATGTCAAGTTCTCCGCTGCGGCAACGCCAATTTCGCTCAAGAATCGTATATCCCTGTGAAATCAGATGCTCACAAGCGGCCTGCTCCGCTTTTCGGCCGCGTTCTTTGCGGCGATCCCCTCTTTGCCCATTGATGCCAAGGTTACTCAAAGAACAACCCTCTTTCTACCATTTTATCTGATCGATAAATAAAGGTTAGAATTTCGGCAACCAAATCATACAGTTCCGCAGGAATCTGTTGATCCAAATCCAGCTTGGATAACACCTCAACCAACGCAGCGTCCTCTTGGATCGGAATCCCGTGCTCCAGCGCTGCGTCCAGGATCCGGTCAGCGATGAGACCCTTGCCTTTGGCTACAACGACTGGAGCCTCCCCCTGGCCGGGATCGTATTTCAAGGCGACTGCTTTTTTGAAAGCCAAGCTGGATGCTTGCGGTTTTTCCTTCATACGCGGTAATCCACTCCTTTGTATACGCTAGGCGCGTAAGACATCGGCTGGCTGAAATCCGCTGTATTGCCTTCCGCTTCATCCGGCAGGATCAAAGGCTCCGCCTTCAGCGATAAAAGGCGATATCCCGCCTTCTCCAGCGCCTCGCTCACTTCGTCCTGGCGGGATTCCAGGAAGGCTCCAGTCGCTTCTTTCTCACTATAGATTTTGAGCAGCACCTTCTTGTCGGCGACCTGCACGTCGACCATAAGTTGACCCAGCGTCTTCATCTGCAAATCGAACCATAACCGACAGTTGGCCGGATCCAGTTCACCCTTCCGACCGCGCCGCGACTCGATGTGCACGGCAGCGGTTTGCCGACCGTCCGGACCGATCAAAGGCAGGAACATCGTCACGTGCGCAAACGGCGCGGTCCGGTCGGTATTGAGCAGCAGCTGCTGCCCGGTCAGCTGCTGAACAAGCTGGCGCGCCGCCTCTTGCAGCGGCGCAGGCAGATCGTCTGAGGCCATCACCTGCAGGAGAAGGCCTTTCAGCGTCTCGTGCGCAGCCGTGCTCGCCGCCGTCACGTTGCTGCCGCTGCGCACGGCTGCGGCTGTGGCTTCGGCGCCAAGCGGCTGCGCTTTCCCGGGCGGGAGCTCCGCTTCGCCCGGGGCCGCTCCGCCCGCCGCTGCCACATGGCGCAGCGGCGTTGGCGCCGCCTCCGGCGCGGCCGCAGGCCCGCTGCCGGGCACCTGCCCGCCGGGCGGCTCCACGCCCCCGGCGGCAGCCCG
>NZ_KE159653.1:268800-363740 GCF_000403375.2 Paenibacillus barengoltzii G22
CGCGCGCAGCGCCTGCTGCTCGTGCTCCGCACCGAGCAGCTTCAGCACGCGCCCCACCCACGGCTCCGCCGCGAGCGTGGGGCGCGTGCCCGCCGGCGAAGGCCCTGCGGGCCCTTCGCCTTGCGGCGCGGCCGCCGCCGGGCCCTTGCCATCGGCGGCGGCGCCCCCTGCCGGGCCGGCCATCGCACGGCCCGGCAGGTCCGTGCCCTCCGGAAGCACGGACGATTGCAGCTCCGCCAGCACCGCTTGCAGCTTCGCGACCAGCGCTCCGCCCGGTGCACTTGCGGCTTGCTGTCCCTGCAGCCCCGGCTGCGGGGATTGCGGCCCGCCCGAGGCAACCGCAAAAGCGCCCTGCCGGGCTAACTGCACCAACCCAGCTGCCTGATTTGGCTGGGCTCCTCCGCCGCTCGGCAGCGTCCCTGCTTGTGCTGCTCCCCAGGCGGCCGTCCCGGCATTCGACCCGGGCGCTGGAGAAGCGGTGCCCCCCGCAAGCAAGGGGGATGCCGTTTGCCCCGTCTGAGCCGATGAGCCAGCCGCCGAGCCTGAGCCGGTATGTCCTCCGTTTCCGGTCATGTCCGGCCCCGCTTGGCGCAAAAAGCCGGCGATCTGCTCCTCCAGCGAGGACAGCAGGACGTGCAGCGGAGGTCCAAAAACAGCTTGGTGCAACCCCGCTACCGTTTCACCGGTGATCGGAAGCCCCCGTCCAAAAGCAATGCCGGCCGCCTGAATCCACTCCGACAGCGGCACTCCAGCCGGCTTTAGCCCGGAGACCTGCTGCAGGAGCGACAAATTTTCCCGCGTTAACGGAATTCCGCTTTTCTGCATCATCTGCAGGAATTCCCGGTTCGCCGGCGTATTCTCAAGTCCCAGCGATTCGAGCGCCTTAGCAAGAGAAGCGGGAGACAGGACGGTCCCCGGGTCCGAGGAAATTGGCTTCAAGACCGCTAAACCGTCCTTCGATTCCGGCTGCACCTGCAGAAGCGTTGTTTCCCCCGGGCGCATCGGCGTCTCTAAGGCAGCGTGAAGCTTCACGCCCTGGACCTGAATGACGGCCACTTGCCCATCGTCAGAGACGGACAAGACCGTGCCGCGGACCACCTGCCCCGTCTTGAGTTCCAGCGATTTCGGCTCCCCGGAACGAACGTCCCCCATCAAACTGCGCAGCAGCGGTCCGATATTCATAAGCTCCCCCCTTAGACTGGATTGTAGATATGGAAAACCCGCCTCCATCGAGAGCGGGTAAGAAAGGCCTGTTAAAACAACGTTTGTTCTTCAACGAACAAATTGCGCATAAAGCTCTTGCGATGCATGGGCGTTGGCCCCAATGCCAGAAGCTGTTCACGGTGCAGCTTGGTTGCATATCCTTTATGTACGGCGATTCCGTATTCCGGATATCGTGCATCCCATTCGCCTTGGCACAAACGGTCACGTGTCACCTTGGCAACGATCGAAGCGGCCGCGATCGACTGGCTGGTAGCATCCCCTTTGATCACTGAAAGTTGAGGAATGGGCACATCCACCTTCTCCGCATCGATGAGCAGATATTCCGGCTGAATCGACAGTTGCTCTACCGCCTGCTTCATCGCCCGCCTTGTCGCCTGCTTAATATTGATTTGGTCAATGGTCGCCGCATCCACGGATCCGATCCCCACGGCAATCGCCTGTTCCATGATGAGATCATATAGCTTCTCCCGCTTCTTGGCGCTTAATTTCTTCGAATCGTTCACATCTTCCAGCACGAGTCCTTGCGGCAAAATGACCGCAGCGGCAACCACATCTCCAAACAAGCAGCCTCTGCCCACTTCATCGATCCCCGCAATATGTGAATATCCGGCTTGCCAGTACTCGCGCTCATATTTTAATAAATCGTCCATAATGCCTCCCTTTACTCGCGAAACTTCCCCCGTGGTTAGCTGTTCTATGTTGTTCTCTTTCTCTAGATGCGAAAATGAGGGTTCCACGCCTGGAGCGCATCCATCATCCTATCGGTTTCATCTATGTTTTACGATGCTTCCCTTATTTTATCGGCAATCCTCTTTCGATTCTACAGCCTTTCGCTAAAAAAACAAGCCGCCGGCAATCTGAAGTAGAAACTTCAAACTGCCAGCGGCATTCATTTATTAATAGGGGGATTCTAACGAATATCTCCCCAGCTTGCCAGCTCTTAATTCGCGAAGCAATATCCCCGATGCCTTCTCCAAATCCACGCGTCCGCCGCTGATGAGGCAACCGCGTTTCCGCCCCACCGCTTCCATGATCGCAACGATTTCATCCGGATCATCGAAGTCTCGCGGCGGTTGATCCAGCTCAAACCGCTCTTTGAACGGCTCCCAGTAATACCGGACCAAATATTTTACGGCAAAAAAAGCGATGTCTTCCACATTCAAAATCTCTTCGCGGATCGCACCGGTTACGGCCAGTCGGTAGCCGACGTTCTGATCCTCAAACTTCGGCCATAAAATACCCGGCGTGTCGAGTAACTCCATCTCCGTGCCTACCTTAATCCATTGCTGACCTTTGGTGACGCCGGGTCTGTCGCCGGTCGCCGCAATTTTACGACCCGCCAAGCCATTAATCAGCGTGGATTTCCCGACATTCGGGATTCCGACAATTAACGCGCGAACTGCCCGAGGTTTGATACCTTTGGCGATTTGCTTCTCGATCCGCTCCTTCAGCAGCTCCTTGGCCAAGCGGGGAATTTCCTTTAGGCCTTGTCCGCTTGCCGCGTCGGCTTCAACGGCCAGATGCCCTTCTTCCTTAAAATAAGCGATCCATTGCCGCGTCACCGCAGGGTCGGCCAAATCGGATTTATTTAAAACAATCAAGCGCGGCTTGCCTTGCAAAATCTCATCGATCATCGGATTGCGGCTCGACAGAGGCAACCTCGCGTCAAGGAGCTCGATGACCACATCGATCAGCTTCAGCTTCTCTTGGATTTGCCGGCGTGCCTTGGTCATGTGGCCGGGAAACCATTGAATTGTCATATACCTTCACCTCACTGTCCCAAGAACGCGCCTTCACTCACGTTTCTCCCATTCTACTTTCGCAGCATCTAGTGCCGGATCAACTCCAGGTCCGACAGCGGCCAGAACACCAAATCTGCCCGACCTACGATGTCTTTATATGGTACGTAACCGATCCGCCTACTGTCCGTACTATTCGAGCGGTTATCCCCCAGTACAAATACGTATCCTTCCGGCACCGTTCCATCCGGAACCAGCTCGTTCGGAAAATTCGCCTCCGTATTGTACAGCTCGTTATTATTATGCTTCTCTATCACAACATCTTTAATGTATGTTTCATCTACAACCTTCCCGTTGACCGTCACCGTATCCCCTTCCACTTGGACGGTATCTCCAGGGACGCCGATGACCCGTTTGATGAAATCCCGGCCTTCCGACGGAACGTGGAAAACAATGACTTCACCGTGTTTTGGAGCGCGGATATCGTAAATGATCTTGTTCACGATGATCCGTTCCCCCGTATGAAAGTTTGGTTGCATCGACGGGCCGTCGACAATAAACGGAGCAAAGAAAAGCCAACGAATCAGGAGAACCAACACAATGGCGATGGCGATAGCTTTCAGCCACTCCAACGCCTCGCTTTTTTCCTTCTTGCCCGCAGGCGGCGTTTGCACCGCTCCTGGCCCGTCTGGCGACTGCTCCACCCGTCCGGAAGACGGCGAAACCTCCGGATAACCCTGACGTTCATGCTTCTCCATGGATCGTGACCTCTCCTTATCTCATAAAATATGTACTGGAGGTAGTGATTCTCGAAACTTCCCGAAGAAAAAGCAAAGGGGCTTGATTGGATACAAGCCCCCTCTTCGTTAACGGAAAATTAACGACGTACTTCTTTAATTCTCGCTGCTTTACCGCGAAGTTCACGAAGATAATACAACTTCGCACGACGCACTTTACCACGGCGAGCCACTTCGATTTTATCGATTTTCGGGGAATGAAGCGGGAAAGTTCTTTCCACGCCTACACCGTTCGAAATTTTACGAACCGTAAAAGTTTCGCTAATTCCGCCGCCACGACGCTTAATCACAACACCTTCGAACAATTGGACACGTTCACGAGATCCCTCGATAACCTTAACGTACACTTTCAAAGTGTCACCAGGACGAAAGCTCGGAATATCCTTGCGAAGCTGTTCTTGCGTAATCGCTTGTACGATATTCATCTAGGACTCCCTCCTTCCACTCAGGTGTTCATGCCTCTTCCAAAGAACCTCTTGTTCTTCTTCATCATCCGCAGCGGACCACCGAATTCACAACAAATTGAATTGTACCATAATCTCATAGGCTTCGCAAGAAAAATATAAGGTTAACAAGGCAAGGGTTATCAGGGGATATCCTTAAATTTATCCTATCCGATTTTGAACAAAAAAATGCCTCCAATCCCTTGGAGGCGAACGTTTTAACCTTAAATTAAAGCAATCGCCAAGAGCGTGAACAGGCTCAGCGTCAAAATTTCGTCGGCCGCTCCATAAGGACCGTACCCGTAGCCACCATAGTAGGGCGGATAAAATGCCGAGATTCGAGCCCGGCCTTTCCCCGATCTTTTTAAATATACGTTGTTCCGGTCAACCTTCACAATCGTGCCTTCGTGTACAGCCCCATCACGGGTTAAAATCCGAACACGCTTCCCCATGCATCGTAAGCAATTATAATATATCTCTTCCATTCCCTTGTTCCCCTTCCTTATGCAAGCTAATGCATAGTATGAGAACAGTGGACGAACGGTATGGGCGACTAACGGTTTGAGGCAACTGTCTTGATAGCTTGCGCGGTATAAAAAAGGAACAGGCAAAATTCAATAGAAATTTGCCTGTTCCTTCGGTTTGCTAAAGATCGGAGTAGCGGGATTCGAACCCACGGCCTCACCCACCCCAAGGGTGCGCGCTACCTGACTGCGCCATACCCCGATAATCACAAATGGGGGTTAACGATTTACCGTTCAACGTTAACCGGATGTCAATCGCGTACTACCATTATAAGCGATAGCCGCGCACGCTCGCAAGAGTTTAGACGCAAGGATAAGACCTAATCTCGCTCTATTAGGGTCTAGTCCCTTCGTCTGATACCTCCCCGTAAAATAACCCACAAATCCTATATCGTAACTCTACCGGGGGGTTTTTCGTTTGTACCTATGGATAACAAATCGTAACCACTTTTTTAGAGAGAGCAAATAAAATAGATCTATTAGAGAAAATAGGAGCTTGTGGAGAAATGAGCAGAAGATTAGCGAGGTATGTACTATTTTTCGCAGCAATTTCGATTCTAGTGTATTCGGCCGCAGTGACCCACCCGAATACGGTTTTGGCCCGTAAGGCTTGCACCTCATGGGATATGGTGAAAACGAAGGTGTTTACTTCAAGCCATACGAAGCATGAGGAATATCCAACCCTGCCGATGGACTTTGCGGTTGCCCCAGGCACCGCCGAGCAAGTGCCCGTACTGATGTATCATTACATCACTCCAAAGCAATACAATCAAGAGCCTGGCAACAAGTCGATTATCAATCTTGAGGCTTTTGAAGCTGAGATGGCCTATCTGCATGAGCAAGGGTATTATACAGCCTCTTTAAGCGAACTTGAACAATACGTCAGAGGGCAGATCTCCCTGCCGGCCAAAAGCGTGGTCATTACCTTCGATGACGGCTATCAAAATAACTATATTTATGCTTATCCCATTCTCAAAAACTATGGATTCAAAGCAGCTATCTTTGTCATCGGCAGTAAAATCGAAGCAGAAACTCAAACCTTCGATCCTACGAAGAAAACATATCTTTCAAAAGAAGAAATCCACGCGGCACGCGATGTATTCGAGTTCCACAGCCACACGTATAATTTGCATTACAAAGGCTTCCAAAAATGCGGAGTTCCGTCATCCGCAGGGCTAGACTCTAAGTTAATTCAGGCCGATATCGACAAGATGAAAGAAACCGGGGTTGACTCTCCGTACTTTGCATACCCGTATGGCGAGAAATCCCGGCAGATGATCTATGAGCTGCAGGAGAACGGCTACCGCATGGCTTTCACCGTTCGCCAAGGCTTTGTCAAGCCCGGTGACCGGCTAATGGCTTTGAACCGCTTGACGGTCACATCGGACACAGACATGGAGAAGTTACTTACTCCTTCTCTTTCGGATGACTAGCTTTGATTTCTTCGAGCCAACGCAAGTCCTTGGGAGATAACTCCACCTTTTCGAGCAGATCGGGCCGTCGTTCCCACGTCCGCCGTAACGCTTCCTTGCGCCGCCATTCATCGACATTGGCATGATGTCCACTGAGCAGAATATCTGGCACTCTCCATCCGCGAAACTCAACCGGGCGTGTGTAATGCGGATATTCCAGCAACCCGGTGCTAAACGAATCGGTGATCGCGCTTGTTTCATTGCCTAACACCCCAGGCAACAGGCGCGTCACGCTGTCGATGACCACCATCGCTGGCAGCTCGCCCCCGGTCAGTACATAATCGCCAATCGATAACTCGTCGGTGACCAAGTGTTGGCGAATCCGTTCATCGTAACCTTCATAATGCCCGCAAATAAAAATCAAGTGATCTTCCTGGGCTAATTCTTCCGCCTTCTTCTGCGTAAACGTCTCGCCTTGCGGACACATCAAGATAATGCGGGGCGGGCGAACGGAAGGGTTAGCCGCCAGGTCAGGTTCTGCGGCAACTGCCGGATGTTCCGCCGAATCTCCGGTATCCCCATCAACCTGCCGTCCAAGCAAATCTTCAACCGCACGAAAAATCGGCTCCGGTTTCAGCACCATGCCCCCGCCGCCGCCATAAGGCGTATCATCAACGGTTCCATGTTTATTGCCTGCATAGTCCCGGAAGTTAATGGCGTTGAAGGACACAATCCCCTTGTCCTGAGCTTTGCCGAGGATGCTGCTGCCAAATACGCCGGCGAACATTTCAGGAAACAAGGTCAACACATCGACGCGCATCCTACAACAGTCCTTCCATCAAATGCACAGTAACGATTTTCTCCTTCACATTGACGTCCAACACCACGTCATCAATGACCGGAAGCAGCAGCTGCTTGCCATTTGGCAGCTTGGCAACCCATACATCATTCGCGCCGGGCCGCAGAATCTCCACGATTTCACCCAACTCTTCCCCCTCATCGGAAACCACGCTGCAGCCGATGATTTCATGGAAATAATATTCGTTCTCCGGAAGCTCAACCGATTCCGCCTTGCTCACCTTCAAGTCGCGGCCTTTAAACCGTTCCACATCGTTGATATTGGAGAATTCGGCAAATTTAACAATATACATCTGTTTGTACGGCCGCGCCGATTGCACGGTGACCTCCAGCCGTTCCCCCGTTTCGGGATGAACAATCAGAAGCCGGCTCTTCGGTGCGAAGCGCACCTCCGGAAAGTCCGTCTGCAGCAGCACGCGAAGCTCCCCACGTATCCCGTGCGTATTTACGATTTTGCCTACCGATAACAATGAATCCGACATATTAACCTCCCAAGTGCTATCTCCTCATCATACTCGCAGCTTGTCCCAACTGCCAGGATCCTTCTGCTTCAGCATGTACGAAAAAGGGCTAGGACAAACATCCTAACCCGGTTTCGTCTATCATTATGAAGTTAACGTTCAAGACATGATATCCACGGTGACCCGCTTATCCATCTTGACCGCTGCCGATGCTACGACGGTGCGCAGCGCCTTGGCGATTCTCCCCTGCTTGCCAATGACCTTCCCTACATCGTCGGGATGTACGGAAAGCTCATACACAATCAGATGGTCCTTCTCCACGACATCTACGCGCACGTCGTCCGGATGATCAACAAGAGCCTTCGCAATAACGCCGACTAATTGTTCCATTTACGACCCTCCGAATCAGCAATTATTTCTGCTGTCTAAGCTCATGGAATTTCTTCATAACGCCTGCTTTGCTCAGCAGATTGCGAACGGTATCGGATGCTTGTGCACCGTCTTGGAGCCATTTCAACGCTTTCTCTTCATCGATGTTAACTACAGCCGGCTCTGCAACCGGATTGTAGTAACCAATCTCCTCGATAAAACGACCGTCACGCGGGGAACGGGAATTCGAAACCACGATACGGTAGAAAGGAGCTTTATGAGCACCAATACGTTTCAAACGAATACGAACTGCCACGAAATTCACCTCCTTTTAAGAATGAACCTTGCATTTAGATTAACGGAAAGGGAATCTCATCCCTTTACCGGCCTTGCTTAATTGCTTCAACATTTTGTTGCCTTTGCCTTTCGGCCCCATCATGTCGGAGAACTGCTTCATCACACGGCGCATCTCGTCAAATTGCTTGATCAAGCGATTGACGTCGGCGAGTGTGGTTCCGCTGCCTGCGGCGATCCGCTTGCGCCGGCTGTGATTGATCATATCGGGATTTTGCTTCTCCTCTTTGGTCATCGAATGCACGATGGCCTCAACCCGGCTCATTTGCTTCTCGTCCACCTTGACGTTCTGCATCTGCTTCATCTTGCCCATGCCAGGAATCATGTCCATAAGCTGATCCAGCGGGCCCAGCTTCTTCACTTGCTCCATTTGCTCCAGGAAATCCTCGAACGTAAACTCTGCATTGCGCATTTTCCGTTCCATTTCCTTCGCTTTTTCCGCGTCAATGTTGGCCTGAGCTTTCTCAATCAACGACAGCATGTCGCCCATGCCCAGAATCCGCGACGCCATCCGTTCCGGATGGAACGGCTCCAGCGCATCGATCTTCTCGCCCAGCGCAGCGAACTTGATCGGGCAGCCGGTGACCGCCTTAACCGACAACGCTGCACCGCCGCGGGTATCGCCGTCAAGCTTAGTCAACACGACCCCGGTGAGCGTCAGCTGCTGATTGAAGCTCTCCGCAACGTTAACCGCGTCCTGACCTGTCATGGCATCCACCACGAGCAAGACCTCGTCCGGGTTCGTCACCTCATGGATTTGCCGCAGCTCCTCCATCAGTTCTTCGTCCACATGCAGCCGGCCTGCGGTATCGATCAAGACATAGTCGTTGCCGTTATCCTTCGCATGCTGCAACGCCTGACGGGCAATTTCAACCGGGCTGTTGCCCTCTGGCAACGTAAACACCGGCACTTTAATCTGCTCGCCGAGCACCTGCAGCTGCTTGATTGCCGCCGGACGGTAAATGTCCCCTGCGACCAACAGCGGCCGGTGATTTTCCTTCAGCAGCAGCTTGGCCAGCTTCGCCGATGTTGTTGTCTTACCAGCCCCTTGCAGACCCGCCATCATCACGACTGTTGGCGGCCGATTGCTGCGAGCCAGCTTAGCTTGGCTTCCGCCCATCAGCTCGGTCAGCTCTTTGTTGACGATATCGATGATGACCATGCCCGGCGTAAAGCTGTCCATGACCTCTTTGCCGATCGCCTTCTCCTTCACCTTCGCGATGAATTCCTTGACGACTTTAAAGTTGACGTCCGCTTCCAGCAAAGCGAGTCGAACCTCACGCATCGCTTCGTTTACATCGTCCTCGGACACTTTCCCTTTACCGCGAAGCTTACTGAATACGCTCTGCAAACGGCTTGTCAAACCTTCAAATGCCATACCTCGTCACCTCCATCTCTATAAGATCGTTCCGTATTCCTATAGTCATCTTACAATTGCTCCGCCTCGCGAAGCAAATTTCTTGCCGTTTCTTTATGTAACGGGGACATGTCGCTGGCTTCGAGCAGCTGCCCTAATTGGGACAACACGTGGCTCCGCGCTTCGTGCTTCTTCAGCAGGCCCAGCTTCTCCTCGTACGTCTCCAGCATGCCTTCCGCCCGTTTAATATGTTCATATACCGCCTGACGGCTGATCTCGAACTCAGCTGCAATTTCGCCCAGCGAGAAATCATCGAGAAAATAATATTTCAAGAACGTCTGCTGCTTCTCCGTCAGCAGCGCTTCATAGAAGTCAAACAAAAGGTTGATCCGGTTTGTCTTCTCCAGCCTATTCTCCTGACTCATCTGGGCACCCCCTCCGTCAAGGAAAAACACTTTACAGGCATCAACTTTTCCTATGATACCGAATGCCGAGATGGATGTCAAGCACTTTTCCTTAACATCAGTTTTGAACATAGCTAGAGACGCATTTTGATGCAAAAAAGCCGCTCCCGATGCTTCGGAAAGCGGCTTGACGCTTCAGCTTCTTAATGATTTGGCAAGAGATACAGCAAGATCGCAAAGAAATGCGTTACGCTGCCGCCGAGGACGAACAGATGCCAGATCGCATGGTGATAAGGAAATCCGCGCCAGACATAAAATATCGTTCCCAGCGTATACGCCAGCCCGCCTGCAACCAGCAGGACGATCCCTTGATGCGGCATCGCCGCGGTCAGCGGTCCCCAGGCAATCACGATTAACCAGCCCATAATCAAGTAGAAAAACGTCGATAGGAACAGGAATCTTTTGACGAAAAAGGCTTTAAACACAACGCCAAGCAGCGCGATCCCCCAGACGGTGCCAAACAGGCTCCAGCCGAGCGGTCCCCTAACGGCTACCAGCAGAAACGGGGTATACGTCCCCGCGATGTAAATGTAAATCGAGGAATGGTCGAAAAATTCGAACAAATCCTTCAGTTTCCCTTCCTTGAAGCTGTGCACGAGGGTCGAGCACAGGTATAACAGCAGCATGCTTGCACCATATATTGTAAAGCTGACAACGTGCCAAGCTGTGCCCTTCATGCTGGAAAAAACGATCAACAGCACTAATCCTGCCACACTGAGCAAGGCGCCGATGCCGTGAGTGATCGCGTTGGCAATTTCCTCACGGCGGTCATACGTATGTGTATTGGCCATCCTGTCACCTCCTAAAATTCTCTTGATTAGTTTGTCTTGCCGGGCGTTTGCCTATGAGCATCATACGAAGGAACCCCGCAATGTGTTACTGGGACTTGCCCAATTAAGCCTCATTGGGTTCCCCTTCAGCTTCTTCCTCCTCAGCAATCAAGCCGGCAAACAACCCATGCACGAATTGCTCGGAATCGAATTTTTGGAGATCTTCCATCTTCTCGCCTAGTCCAACGAATTTCACCGGAAGGCTGAGCTCTTGACGGATGGCGATGACAATGCCGCCTTTGGCCGTTCCGTCCAGCTTCGTGAGCACGAGACCAGTCACGCCGCTTTTCTCACCAAACAGCTTGGCTTGGCTAAGCGCGTTTTGTCCTGTGGTGGCATCAAGCACCATCAGCACCTCATGGGGAGCGCCGGGGATTTCGCGCTGAATCACGCGGTAAATCTTGTTCAGCTCTTCCATCAGGTTCGACTTGTTTTGCAGGCGTCCCGCTGTATCGCACAGCAAAATATCGGCCCCGCGCTGCTTGGCGGCTTGAACCGCGTCGAACATCACCGCTGCCGGATCCGAACCAGCTTGTTGCTTGATGACATCAACTCCAACGCGCTTGCCCCAAACCTCGAGCTGCTCAATCGCCCCTGCACGGAAGGTATCACCTGCGGCGAGAATCACCTTTTTGCCCTGCAGTTTATAATAATGGGCCAGCTTGCCAATCGTCGTCGTTTTACCAACGCCGTTAACGCCTACGAACAAAATGACGCTGATCCCGTCCGGGTTCAAATGCATTTCGCTGTCCTCGTCCCCGCGCAGCAGCTCGACCAGCTTCTCGGAGAGCAGCGGCTGCAGCTCCGAAGCGTCTTCGATCCGGCGCTGCTTCACTTCGGCGCGAAGATCATCGATCAGCTTCATGACCGTGTTCACGCCAACGTCGGCGCCAATCAAAATTTCCTCCAACTCTTCAAAAAATTCCTCATCGATTTTTTTGCGCCGGGTTACGAGCTCGGTCACTTTTTCAACAAAGCCTTTCCGGCTTTTCTCCAGCCCGTCCCGGAACTGTTTCGTTACGGATTCCGTTTTAGATGCAATGCTCTCTTTCAGTTTCTTAAAGAAACTCATAGGAATATATCCTCCTTCATCACTTCGAACTCAATTATCTCATACCGCAGGGGGCCTAAGCAATTTTCCGCCCCAGACCGCGTAAACACAAAAACGTGGCAGGAGAGCCAAGCTGTCGTCTTGACCCCCAAGCCACCGTAAATTGTATTTGAGAATGTTCTGTTGGCTTAAGCGATTTCGACCGTATCTTCGTCCTCCAGCTTCACCGAAACGAGCTTGGACACGCCGCCTTCCTCCATGGTCACCCCGTACAGCACGTCGGCTTCTTCCATCGTGCCTTTGCGGTGAGTCACCACGATAAACTGGGTTTGCTCCGAAAATTCGCGCAAGTACTGGGCAAAACGGACCACGTTGGCTTCGTCCAGCGCCGCCTCGACCTCGTCGAGCACGCAGAACGGCACCGGCTTCACCTGCAAAATCGCAAACAGCAGCGCCATCGCTGTTAATGCCCGCTCCCCGCCGGAGAGCAGCTGCAGGTTTTGCAGCTTCTTGCCCGGCGGCTGAGCCACCACATCGATCCCTGTGTCCAGCAGGTTGTCCGGATCGACCAAGATCAAATCCGCCCGCCCGCCGCCGAACAGCTTCGAGAAGACGATCACAAATTCGCGGCGAATGGCGTCAAACGTCGTTTTGAAGCGTTTGGACATCTCCTCGTCCATTTCGCGGATTACCTGGTACAACGTCGTTTTCGCTTCGACGAGATCATTCTTCTGCTCGCTGAGGAACTGATAACGTTCCGATACGCGATTGTATTCCTCGATCGCGCCGAGATTCACTTCCCCAAGCAACGTGATCTGCCGCTTCAGCTCCTTCACGTCGGCCTGGGTCTGCGGCACATCCTCCGGCACGGCGTAACGCTGCTTCGCCAGCTCGTAGCTCAGCTCGTAATCCTCAGACAGCTTGCGCAGAATGTTATCCAGCTCCACGTCGAGGCGGTTCGCCTGGATTTCTGTCTGGCGCAGCTGCTCCTCTACGGCCTTGAGCCCAAGCCGCTGCTCTTTCGTTTCGCTTTCGCCTTCCTCCAGCTTCTTCACAAGCACGGCGCGCGAAGCGCGTTCCAGCTCCAGCTGTTCGCTGGCCCGTTCCTTCTTCAGCTTAAAGTCGTTGAGCTCTTCCCGTTGCTTCACGGTCTGCTCCTCGTTTTGCTTCAGGTCCGCTTCAATCGACTGCAGGATCGTGCGGGTCTGCCCCAGCTCACGCTCCTGCACCTTGAACTCTTCCTCCGCGCGGCGCAGCTGCTCACGCAGCGACTGGCATTCCTGATCCAGCTTGCCTTCCCGGACCTTGAGCCCGGTCAGCAAATCCTGCAGCTCCTCCTTGGCCGATTCGCTAGCTTTACGCGCGAACTCGGCTGCCCGGATCGACTGCTGCACCGTTTGCTCTTCTTTCTCCAGCTCAACGAGTCGCGCTTCCGCCGCGGTCTTTGTCGCTTCAAGCTCCTCGAGCTCTTTCAGGTAGTGGCCTTTCTCCTGGCCATAGAGCTCAAACTGCTCGGAGACACGGCGCCATTCGTGGTCGATCTGTTTCAAATCACCGGCGCATTCTTGCTCCTCTACCCGTTTGGCATCGCCGGCTTCCCGCAGTCGCGTTAACTCGCTTTCGGCCTTGGCCAGCTGACTGCGTACGTCTGCCAACCCTTTGCGCAGCTTGTCCAGCATTTCCTCGCTTTCGCGAATATCGCCGGCAAGCTGGTCGAGCTGGCGTTTACGCCCCAGCAGGTTGCTGTTCTTGCGATGCTGGCTGCCCCCGGTCATCGAACCGCCGGCATTCACGACATCGCCTTCCAGCGTCACGATCCGGAAGCGGTATTGCAGCCGTGCGGCCATTTTGTTCGCCCGCTCCAGATCGCTGGCAAAGACGACATTACCGAGCAAGCTGCCGACAATGTTCTCATACCTCGGCTCGTAGCCCACCAGATCGGCTCCAATGCCGATGAATCCGTCCGCTTCCTCCAGTAGACGTTTGTCCGCTGCGGAAATCTGGCGCGGACGAATTACGTCGAGCGGAAGGAAGGTCGCTCGGCCCAGCTGCCGCTGCTTCAGAAAGGCGATCGCTTGCCGCGACACCGCTTCGTTCTCCATGACGATATGCTGCATCGCAGCGCCTAGCGCCGTCTCTACGGCGACTTCAAGCTTCTCCGGCACCCGAATCAGCTCCGCGACAGCACCGTGGACACCGGACAACGTCGACCGTTTGGCCGCCTTGAGCACTTCCTTAACGCCCAAGACAAACCCGTCGTAGTCGTCCTCCATCTCCTTCATCGTGTCGCGGCGGGAAACCAACGCTTCGCGCTTCTGTTCCCACTTGCGGATGTTGCTTTGGCTTTCTTCCACAAGCTTCTGCAGCGAATTCACCCGTTCGCTTTCCTGGATGTACTGTCCGCGCAAATCGGCAATCTCTTTGCCCAGCTTGTCTAGCACCTTCTCCAGTTCAGCCTTGCGCGCTTTGAGCCGTTCCAGCTCCTCCGTCCATTTGACGCCTTCCTCTTCCGCGCGTTCCATCCGGCGTTTCACGCTTTCCTTCTGCTGTTCAGCATAATGGATCTCGTTGCGCGCTTGCGCCATCTGGTTCATGATGTCCAGCAGTTGGCCTTTCAGGCCGTCCTCCTGCGCTTGGCTGATGCCGCCGGTCACCCCGATCAGCTTCGCCTCTTCGGCCGCCAGCTCATTACGCAGTTCATGAAGCTGCTGCTCCGCTGCGGCGAATTTGGCTGCCAGCTGCTCCTTTTCCTGCTGCCGCTGGGCGAACCGCTCTTCACTAATCTCCAGCGATTGAAGCAGCTGCTCGCGATTTTGAGTCAGATTTTTAGCGCGTTCCTTCAGCACTTCGCCGTAGCCTTCGCTTTTCTCGTAGCTTTCGCTGTATTCGAGCAGCTGACTTTGCAGCAGTTCGATTTGATCCTCAACCTGACGAAGGGCCAGCCGGTCGCTCTCCAATTTGGCATCATGCGCGGAAACAACGGTCGACAGCGCCAGCTGCTCCTCCTGCAGCTTGGCCAGCTTGGCGTTGGCCTCGCTCCACGATTCATGGATTTGCTCGATCTGATGCACATATAGCGAAATTTCTTTATTTTTTAATTGCTCACGCAATTCCTTGTACTTCAGGGCTTTCTCCGACTGCTCCTTCAGCGGCTCGATCTGATCCTCCAGCTCGGACACCAAGTCGTTGATGCGAAGCAGGTTCTGCTCGGTTTCATCCAGCTTGCGGCGGGCGTCGCGTTTGCGGCTCTTGTATTTCACAATCCCCGAAGCCTCTTCAAAAATGCCGCGGCGGTCCTCCGAGCGTGTGCTCAAAATTTCCTCAATCCGGCCCTGCCCGATGATAGAGTACGCTTCCTTCCCGATCCCCGTGTCCATAAACAGCTCGGTGATATCCTTCAGCCTGCAGGGCTGCTTGTTGATGAAGTATTCACTGTCGCCGCTGCGATGGACTCGCCGGGTCACCGTCACTTCGCTGAAGTCAAGCGGCAACGCTTGATCGGTGTTGTCCAACGTCAGCGATACCTCACTGTAATTCACGGCCTTGCGCGCGTCACTGCCGGCAAAAATGATATCTTCCATCTTCCCGCCGCGCAGCGACTTGGCGCTTTGCTCCCCGAGCACCCAGCGGATCCCGTCGGAGATGTTACTCTTACCGCTGCCGTTAGGTCCAACCACGGCGGTAATTCCGCGGACGAATTCCATCTCCGTCTTATCGGCGAACGATTTGAAGCCCGCTAACTCTATCCGTTTCAAAAACATACGTTCACGATCACCTCTACCGACTATTGTAACATACCCCAAGCCCTGGCGGACAGGCTATCCGTCGCGGAAGATTGCGCGGTATAACACTTCTCTCATTCGCTTGAAATTGAAGGAACTTTTTGCTAGTGTGATAGAAAAAATCCAACCTCTTATATCGGTAAAAGGAGCAACATTGATGAGCACAAAAAAACTTTCCCGTCTGGCCGGCTTGATGATCTCCCTCTGCCTGGGCACCGCTTCCCTCGCATCCCCGGGACTGACCGTAGCTGCCGCTTCTCAGGCGCAGACGGCAAAATCCGTAAACGTGACTGTAGAAGGCCAATCGGTAAACTGGACAACCAAGCCTCTCGTTTATCGCGGCGTCACCTATGTCCCACTGCGTGAAGCAGCGGAGCATCTGGGCGCAGAAGTGCGATGGAATACCGCCAAACGGGCTGCCGAGCTCCGGGTACACGGAGACATGATCCTGCACCGTTCAGGTACGGATCTGTTTAGCATTAACGGTAACCCGCTTCATATCGGCGTAAAATCACTAGATCTCGGCGGCGTTACCTTTGTACCGTTGCGGGCTTTAGCCGAAGTGATGAAGGCTAAAGTAGATGCCATGGCCGTGGCTGGAACGACATATGTTGCCATCACTCCGGACGCTGCGACGATCATCTCATCCGCAGCCGAAGCAGCTGACCGCTATCTACAAGCCCAGAAGTATTCCGGCATTGCACTTATTGCGAAAGGTGACCAGATTCTGCTGCGCAAAGGTTACGGATTTGACGGCGATAACCAGCTGGTCCAGGCCGATAAGAAGTCACGCATCGGATCGCTGACCAAATCGTTTACAGCATCGGCCATCATGAAGCTGGTGGAGCAAGGAAAGCTTCGCCTCGACGATTCATTAGAATCGTATTTGCCCGGTTTTCCTAGCGGGGACCAGATTACTATTCATATGCTGCTGTCCCACCTGAGCGGGATCAATCCCAACTTTCCACGGGTTGCGGGCATGTCCTTACAGGAGACCATCGAAGCGATCCGCTCCAAACCGCTGCTAAGTGAACCGGGCAGCAAATTTATGTACAGCAACAGCGGTTATGTCGTGCTGGCAGGGATCATCGAGAAAGCCTCGGGGATGAGTTATGGGGAATATCTGAAGCAGAGCATTTGGGAGCCGCTGGGTTTAAAAGACACCGGCGAAGCGAAGCCCTCGATTCCGGTCCTTCAGGGCTACGTTAGTGCCGGGGACCAACTCTGGGCGCCGGCCGGCCCTTATATCTCACAATCCGGGACCGGCACGTTATACTCCACTGCCAACGACATGTTGACGTGGATCGCCTCATTTGAAACGGAACGCGTACTTAGCCAAGCGTCAATCGACCAAATGTTCACCCCATATTCTGAGAAAAATTACGGCTACGGCTGGATGATTCAGCAGGAAAACGGGACAACACGCGTCTTCCACAATGGCAGCGGTACCGGCTACGCCACCGGCATGTCCCGGGAGCTCGGCGGCGGGTATACGATCATCCTGCTCGGCAACCACGCCGGCATGGATACGTTGACGCTGATGACCGAGCTCAGGATGCAGTTGCCGTAAATCTTAACAGAGCCTCTGAACGAAACATAACTAAGCTTAGGAATTTCTTCTATTTTAGAATGTTACAATTTAATCTTTTAGATCAAAGTCAAACAGAACATTGAATTTTTCTCAATACTTATAATCCCCTTCTTCATACTTAGTAGTAAGATCAACTAGACATAGTGTTCATTTTCATTTTCGTTTTCGTTTGTAACACGATGTTAAGTATATCAATATATTAATCTTGCAGATGAATTTCTCTTAAATCTGGAAACTGCGGGATACAGTTATCTTGGATTTATATCCTAGGGAAAGCTCACCTGCAATAATCAATAGGTGGGATTTAGGATGGAAAACAATAAGTTAATTAAACTGCAAGTTGAAGAACCAAGAATAAAAAGCGCAACTAACTTTTTACAAGACAAGGGGGTTTCACTCGAACTAAATAGTCCTCAACTTTACAAATATAAAAATACTAAGTATTTAATCTTATCTGCTAAAAGTAAACCTGAACTTTTTGTCCTGTCTTATAACGAAAATGATGAACTAGTGGAAGTAACAACGAAAAGTACACTTCTGAATCAATCGGGGAATGTAATAGAAAATCACTTCACAGGCAAAGAAAAAAAATTAGCGGTAGATGATAATAAGCAAAACAACTTCACTCCTGCTGCAAATACAGCCTCATCTTGTCCTCCTGGCCAAGAATGGAGGGAATACAACTGTAAATATGTACCTGAGCTAAATGAATTTTGTCTTATTGCATGCGCTGCAGCTAAAATAAAACCTAGCTTGTGTATCAATATGTGCACCAATAATATTAAAACGTGTGAAACAGATTGCTTTCCTATTGACGGCGGGATACCCACATAATACTAATTTATATTTTTAGCTTCTTCTATTCTTTGCTTCAGTTGGCGCTTTTTTTCTTCTAAACGTAAAATCTTTCGCATTGTAATAAATGACAAAAAACAAAACAGAGTATATTTAGCATTTATAAAGTCCAAATCGTTATCATAAACAAACTTATTCACTCTCTTTCACCTCTTTTGAACAGAACCTGAGCAATACGCTTTCCTAAGAAAAGCTGTTGTTCAGGTTCCTCTTGTAATGAATGAACTTCAAAATAGTAGTATGATGTCTTATCCGTTTTATTTTTTTATTACGTAACATTATATTCTATTTCAAAATCATCTTAAAGGAGAACATTTCTATGTCAAGTTTATGTAGACATAAACTATTAAAAAGCATTCAGGCGGTTCACGGCGCCGTAATTTCTTATGCCAACTGTGTCTGTGAAGATATTTCTGAAAAGGAAAAGGAAATTTTTTTTAAGTTCGGATTGGAGCTAGCCGTGCAGTTACAAGAATTACGGAGACTTTATATTTCCCTGTATCAATTTGACCCATTAAGTGGGATCCCCACAGTAGATACTCAATGTTGTACCTCAAAAATAAATCACTCAGAACAAAATAAAACCGATAAGGATTGAATATCTCCAGTGGTTTAAAGTAACTAACAGCACGATCGGTCTGATCTAAGAGAAGAAGGCCTCCCTGATCAATCTTGGGATGCCTTCTTCTCTTCCATATTCACTTCTCATGCAATGTTCAAAGCTCAGAGCTCTTAAGCAACTCCAGCGCCACGGCGGCGGCCTGCTGCTCGGCTTCCTTCTTGGATCTGCCAGTACCCTGGCCAAGTGGACGCCCATCCATGCGGACCTCCGCAACGAATTCGCGCTCATGGGCCGGTCCCCGTTCTTCAATGATCCGGTATTCCAATGTGCCCATGCCATGATGCTGCGTCAGCTCCTGCAGCTCCGTTTTGAAGTCGCCGGTTGACAGCTTGCCATCAAGGGTCAAATTAGGGAATACATGGCGATGAAGGAACGCAGTAACTGCTTCCAGGCCCTGGTCCAAGTACAAAGCGCCAATAAAGGATTCGAACACATCCGCGAGCAGAGCAGGACGAGTTCGCCCACCCGTCAATTCCTCGCCTTTGCCTAGCAGGACGTATTTGCCAAACTCCAGGTTTTCGGCGAATTTCACAAGCGACGGTTCACAGACGATCGCGGCGCGCAATTTGGTCAGCTCGCCTTCAGGACGATCCGGGAATAACCGATATAAATGCTCCGAAACGGTCAATTCGAGAACGGCATCGCCCAAGAACTCCAGCCGTTCGTTATCCTCATATTGACTGAAGCGATGCTCATTCACGTATGACGCATGAGTGAAGGCTTGTTTCAGAAGCTGCCGATTTTGGAATACCAGTTCAAGTTTTTGCTGTAACTGCTTCAGATCTCCATTCACCGGACTTAACCCCTTATGCTTCGTATTTCTTCATGATGATCGTGGCATTGTGTCCACCGAATCCAAACGAGTTGGACATCGCGACGCGGACATCCGCACGTCTGGCTTCGTTCGGAACGTAGTCCAGATCACATTCTGGATCCGGATGCTCCAAGTTGATCGTTGGCGGAATGATGCCATGCTTCAAGGTGAGCCCGCAAATGACCCCTTCCACCCCGCCGGCAGCCCCAAGCAAATGGCCGGTCATCGATTTCGTCGAGCTGACCGCCAATTTATAAGCATGGTCGCCAAACGCCCGCTTGATCGCAATCGTCTCCGAGCGATCACCAACCGGAGTCGATGTCCCGTGGGCGTTAATATAATCCACTTCTTCCGGCGCAATCCCGGCATCACGGATCGCCATCTTCATGCAGCGCTCCGGCCCGTTCGGATCCGGCTCGGTCATATGGTGAGCATCTCCGCTCAAGCCGTAGCCGATCACTTCACCGTAGATTTTAGCACCGCGCTTCTGTGCATGCTCCAGCGATTCCAAAATCAGAATCCCGGCGCCTTCGCCCATGACAAAACCGTCTCGTTCCAGATCGAACGGCCGGCTGGCCTTCTCCGGTTCGTCGTTGCGGGTCGACATCGCCCGCATCGAGCAGAACCCTGCCATACCGGTCGGACGGATCGTTGCTTCCGCGCCTCCGCAAATCATCACATCGGCATCTCCCCGCTGGATCAGCTTGTACGAATCGCCGATGGAATGAGTTCCGGTCGCGCACGCAGTCACCGCCGTCGTGTTCGGACCCTTCGCTCCAAACATGATCGATACATGGCCCGATGCCATATTCGCAATCATCATCGGAATAAAAAATGGGCTGACGCGTTTTGGACCTTTCTCCAGCAAAATATTGTGCTGGTCTTCCCAAGTTCCAAGACCGCCGATCCCTGAACCAATCATCACGCCAACCCGTTCCGGATCGGCCGTCTCACCGATGGTGAGGCCGCTGTCTTTCATGGCGCTGACCGCCGCAGCGGCGGCAAATTGCACGAAGCGGTCCATCTTCCGCGCTTCCTTCCGGTCCACATAATCCTCTGGATTAAAATCTTTCACGGAGGCGGCAATTTGCGTCGGGTATTCGCTGACATCAAACGCTTCGATTCTTGAAACGCCAGACTTCCCCTGAACAAGGTTATTCCACAGCGTATCAAGGTCTTGTCCAAGCGCGGTCACGACCCCCATTCCTGTAACTACTACTCTATGCTTCAAACACATTCACCTCGTATGGACTTCATGTGTACTAATCATTCTAAGTCTTAAGCACGAATGCTTGAAGAGCTGAAGATGAGGAGAAGTCCCGCCTGCTATGTAGGAGGTACGGGACTTTGGGATGACATTAGGTATGAGATTGTATGTAGTTTACAACTTCACCTACAGTCGTAATCTTCTCTGCATCTTCGTCGGAAATTTCCAGATCGAATTCATCTTCCAATTCCATGACCAACTCAACTACGTCAAGCGAATCCGCACCCAAGTCGTCTTTGAAAGACGCTTCCAGTGTCACTTCGGCTTCATCAGCGCCGAGGCGATCCACAACAATGCGTTTTACGCGATCCAAGATATCGGACATCCGGTTCACCTCCTCTTTGGTATTATAAGAGATTTGAAGTTAAAATGCCATAGAAGCGAAAGGCGTGATTTTTACATGTACATTCCGCCGTCTACGTGCAGCGTCTGACCGGTCATATATGCCGCGCTGTCCGAGGCGAGGAACAGAACCACGCTGGCGATCTCCTCAGGTTGTCCCAAGCGGGCCAATGGGATATCCGCCAGCAGCTTCTGGCGATACTCCTCCGGAAGCTCGCCCGTCATATCGGTATCGATAAATCCGGGAGCGACGCAATTCACGGTGATCCCGCGCGAAGCCAACTCGCGTGCCGAAGATTTGGTCAAGCCAATCACCCCGGCTTTGGCAGCGACATAGTTCGCTTGACCCGCATTGCCGAGCACGCCAACCACCGAAGAGATATTGATAATTCGTCCCGAGCGCTGCTTCATCATCGGGCGGGTTACGGCTTTGATGCCGTTAAATACGCCTTTGAGATTCGTCTCGATGACTTGATCAAACTCTTCTTCCTTCATACGCATAATTAAATTATCTCTTGTAATCCCTGCGTTATTCACGAGAATATCAATCCGGCCCCACGCATCCAGCATGGATTTCACCATTTCCTCGAACTGCTCGCTGCTGCCTACATGGGCTTTCACCGCGTAGGATTTCACACCAAGCGCCTCAATTTCAGAAACGACGCGGGCGGCGGCTTCTTCATTTCCCGCATAGTTGACAACGACATCAGCTCCCGCCTCAGCCAAAGCAAGTGCAATACTGCGGCCAATTCCACGAGAAGCTCCCGTGACCAAAGCGGTTTTCCCTTGCAGCGGTTTGCTCATACGGTTCATCTCCTTTCGCCTAACATATGCGAAGCATTTAAAAAATCAAAGCTCTAGTTTGCCTCTATGATCCTATCGCCATTCTTTGCGCCAAGCGGCACCTTTGCGGCGAGGTAAAACCGAAGGTTAAATCGAGCTATTACCTATTCAGCGAAAGCTGCAGCCGTCTGTTCCAGGCTGTCCAATCCGCTGACGTTAAACAGACGTGCCGATTTATCGATTTTCTTGATTAAACCGGTTAAGACACTGCCAGGGCCGATTTCTACGAAGGTATCCACGCCTTGGGACAGGAGCCAGCTCACGCTGTCCTCCCAAAGCACTGGGGAATACACTTGACGAACCAGCAATTCGGCAATCTCTACGCCGTTTTGAACGGGGCGAGCTGTCACGTTCGCGACCACCGGCACCTTGGCATCTTGAAACGAAGCCGCAGCCAGTCGTTCGCCGAGCCGTTCCGCAGCCGTCTTCATCAAAGAAGAGTGGAACGGACCGCTGACTTCCAGCGGGATCGCCCGTTTGGCTCCGATTTCCTTCACCCGTTCAATAACAAGGTCGACCCCTTCTCGGCTTCCCGAGACCACAATCTGCCCAGGGCAGTTCACATTCGCCAGCTCAACCAGCGCACCGCCAGCAGTAATGTCGGCGCACAGCTTAGCAAGTGCGTCACGCTCGCCGCCAAGGACGGCTGCCATCGCGCCTTGCCCGCCCGGCACCGCTTGCTCCATAAATTCGCCGCGCGCCCGAACAAGCTTCACGGCATCTTCAAAGTGAAGAACACCGGCTGCGGTCAGCGCGCTGTATTCGCCCAGACTGTGACCGGCAACATAATCCGGTTGAACGCCTTTGGCGGCAAATGCCTCATATAGCGCCACGCTAGTCGTCAAGAGCGCCGGCTGTGTATTGGCCGTCTGCTTCAGCTCCGTGTCCGGTCCGCCGAAGATCAGATCGGTGAGCTTGAAGCCCAGCTGCTCATCTGCAGTTTCGAACCGCGCCCGTGCTTCCGGCAGCGCGTCATATATATCCTTGCCCATTCCAACGCTTTGGGAACCCTGTCCCGGAAAAACAAAAGCGATTTTGCCCATCCTGTGCACTCCCTATCGTAAAAGTCCGGTGAATGAACATCCATCCTTGCGTATCCGCTGGCGATCGCCTAGATCACCACACGAGCACGGATGCTCCCCAGGTTAGTCCGCCTCCGAAGCCAACGAGCAGGATGGTGTCGCCTTCCTTCATGCGTCCATCCTCTGCTGCTTCAACCAGCGCCAGCGGAATCGAAGCCGCCGAAGTGTTGGCGTATTTATCCACATTGATCACGCACTTCTCTTCCGGCAAATTCAGACGCTCTCTCGCCGATTGGATGATTCGGATATTCGCCTGGTGAGGGACGAAGAGATCGATGTCCTCTTTGGTCTTCCCTGCTTTGCGAAGCACTTCTTCGGTTGCCGTTCCCATCACGCGTACGGCAAACTTGAACACCTCGCGGCCATTCATATAAATGTAATGCTTGCGATCCGCCACGGTCGCCTCCGAAGCAGGAAGGCGAGAACCGCCCGCTTCGAGCTTCAGCAACTCGCCGCCGGCCCCTTCCGCGCCGAGATCAAAGGACAAGAATCCGCGGCCTTCCGGCACCTCGCCGAGCACGACAGCCCCGGCCCCATCCCCAAACAGAACACAAGTGTTCCGGTCCGTATAGTCCGTGATGCGGGACAAGGTATCCACACCGATCACCAGTGCATTCCGGTACATTCCAGTCTGAATAAATCCGTTCGCCGTGGCCATTCCGTAAACAAACCCTGAACAAGCGGCGGATAAATCAAAGGCAGCCGCTTTCTTCGCACCGAGCTTGTCCTGCAAAATGCAAGCGGTCGAAGGAAACGCCATGTCCGGGGTGATCGTTGCCACAATGATCAAATCCAGCTCTTCCGCTTTCAAACCCGCGGAATCCAACGCCCGAACGGCCGCTTCATAAGCCAAGTCGGAGGACGCTTGGTCCGGTGCGGCGATATGCCGTTCTTTAATTCCTGTACGCGAAACGATCCATTCGTCATTCGTATCTACGATTTTCTCCAAATCGGCATTCGTCAGCACCTTTTCCGGAACGTACTTCCCGGTCCCGATAATTCCAACCGAACGTAATTTTGTCACGATCCTCATTCACTCCCCGCTGATTTCACGTGCTATACTTTCCGTCAATTTGCTTTGCAACGCCGTACGCGCTTGGCGTACAGCATTCTTAATGGCACCTCCGTCAGAGGATCCATGCCCCTTCACGACCAAACCACTTAAACCAAGAAGCGGCGCTCCGCCATGCTCCTTGTAGTCCATCGTCTTCTTCAATCCGCGCAGGGACGGCATTAATACGGCTGCAGCCAGCTTGTTCTTTAACGATTTTGAAAATTCCTTCTTCAGAATCGAGAACATCGTGCCCGCCGTACCTTCCAGCGATTTCAGCAAAATATTTCCCGCAAAGCCGTCACACACCAGTACATCGCAAGCACCGGTCAAAATATCCCTAGCTTCCACGTTCCCAACAAAGTTAATCGGCATCGTCTCTAACAGCGGGAAAGCCGATTTGGTAAGCTCATTGCCCTTCTTCGCTTCGGTGCCGACATTCAGCAGACCCACCCGCGGCTTGCTAATGCCGTGCACCTTCTCGCGATAGATGCTTCCCATCAGGGCGTACTGGGCTAGATGCTCCGGCTTGGCATCCATATTGGCACCAAGATCAAGCGCTAACACGCCGCGCTCATCCACCGTCGGGATCATCGGCGCAAGCGCGGGCCGCTCAATCCCTTCCATCCGCCCGACCACCAGCAGTCCCGTAGTCATCAATGCACCGGTGTTGCCGGCGGAGATCATCGCCTCCGCTTCCCCTTCGCGGACAAGCCGTCCGGCGACAACCATCGAAGAGTCCTTTTTGCGGCGAACCGCCTTAACCGGCTCGTCCTCCGCTTCGATCACTTCGGACGCGTGATAAATTCGTAAATTTGCCGGCGCTCCTTGCAGCATCGGCTTCAGCACTTGCTCATTACCAACCAGAATGATTTCGGTATCGCTCCATTCCTTGGCTGCGGCCAGTGCACCTTCGACCGTGCTCTGCGGCGCGTGATCTCCGCCCATCGCATCAATGGCGATTCTCATGCTGACTTCCTCCTTCTGAAGTGTCCTCTCCGGTGGACCGGTAGATGACGAAATTCCCTTGGAATACCATTTCTTCGCCTACGTAAGTAAAGACCTCAACCTTCGCTTTGCCTTTTTGGCCGGAATTGGGTCTGACATAAGCTTTCGCAATGCATTTCTCACCGAGATGCACCGAACGGATAAACCGGATGTCTGCAGAGAATGTCAAAGCGATTTCGTCGTTGATCACAGCCACCGCCAAGGAGTTCGCCTGGGCAAACACATGATGTCCACGGGCGATCCCCGTCCGGGAGAACACATGCTCCTCACGGATTTCAAAGATGGAGATCCCACTCTTGTCCAGCTGCAGATCGACGATCTCCCCGATGACCTCATGCAGCGGCAAGGAACGAACCTGGTCATACGACCGTTCCGCCATCAGCTTCATCCGCTCCCGGAGCTCCGGGATGCCCAGCTCCATGCGGTCAAGACGGATTGTCTGAATGCTGACTTTCAGCTGACGGGTCAGCTCTTGGTCCGTAATAAACGGGTTAGCTTCTATCATTTGGACGAGCTGTTGCTGCCTCGCCCGCTTCGGCAAACGTTCGATGGGTATCCCCCCCTCTTCAGCAAGCAATGATGGTCTATCTATAATATCAACGTTCCCTTATATGTAATAGTTGGCGAAGCTATTCTTTAGAACCTGGTACTAAAATGTAGTATAAAGCATCCCGTCCCAAAAGAAAAGCGAAATTGCCATAAACCTGACGGGAGGCGGCACGGGAGGCGGCAACAACAAAGACAAAAAAAATAGCACCTCATCGAAATGAAGTACTACTTTGAGTTGTTGCTTAAAGCTTATTGGCCAATAATTTCTCTAGATTTGTAAGTTCCGCAAACTTTGCAAACGTGGTGAGCAAGCTTCAATTCTCCGCATTGTTCACATTTTACCATGCCCGGCACAGCCAATTTGAAATGCGTGCGGCGTTTGTCGCGGCGCGTTTTGGACGTTCTCCGTTGAGGTACTGCCATGGTTCCCACCTCCTTATTCAAGTCAACCCTAACCGGGGCTTTATTTCTTGTTTACTTGCTTATTTTTTGAAAAAATCGCCGAGCGCTGCGAGTCGCGGATCGATCTTGTCCGTATTGCAGCCGCAATCCCGCTCGTTCCGATCCGTTCCGCAAACCGGGCATAGCCCTTTGCAGGATTCCTCGCACAGAGCGGCATACGGAAGATGAAGCAACAGCGTCTCTTCCACGTACGGCACGAGATCGACTTTGTCGTCGGCGACATAATGCAAGTCATCGTCTTCTTCCTGCGCCTGTACGTCTGTCTCGGGATCGTCGCCTTGTTTGAAGCTCTCTGAAAACTCCGCTTGCACGACCTGCTTCAAGGGCTTCAGACACCGGGAACAGGTCATATCGAGCTCTGCGGTCAGCTGACCCTTGACATCGACTACGTCTCCGCCGGCAGCTTCCGCCTGCAAATCGACCTGAAGCGGACTGATCGCGGTAATGTCCCTGCGACCTTTAACGACATGGCTTACGTCCAAGGCTTGATGAATCTTCACCGGAGCTCCGGACGAGTTCACCTGACGTAAATGAATAATCATCAGCATCACTCCAAACAAACAAAAGTTATTATACCGATTTTAAGTAAGTTTTGTCAACAATAAAGCGATGATCCCGAAGAAAAGCCATCGTCCGCTTCATCCTTGCCGTATCGCGCCGGTTTCATGGTATATTGTGGTATATTCATAAATGAAAATTTGAAACTATCACCCCGGAGAATAAGGAGTCGAGTCCTTTGAAGATTGTAGGGATCATCGTTGAATATAATCCGCTCCATAACGGTCACGCTTACCATTTCGCCGAGGCGAAACGGTTGACGCAGGCGGACGCGGTCATCGCCGTGATGAGCGGCGATTTCCTGCAGCGCGGCGAGCCGGCACTTGTCGACAAATGGGCTCGGGCCGAGATGGCCCTCCGCCTCGGCGTCGACGTCGTACTGGAGCTGCCGGTCGCCTACGCGGCCCAGCCGGCGGAGTGGTTCGCCTACGGAGCCGTGGCCTTGCTCGATGCGACGGGAATCACGTCGCATCTGTGCTTCGGCAGCGAAGCCGGCGCGCTGACGGCGCTGCTGCCGCTGGCCGAGCGGCTGGCCGCCGAACCGCAAGCGCTGCGGGCGGCCCTCGCGGAGGAGCTCGCCACCGGGGCGAGCTACCCCGCGGCCTATGCGGCCGCAGCCGCGCGTACGCTCGGCGGCAGCGCCCTTGATGCCGCCGCAGCGCGAGCGCTCTTGGAGCAGCCCAACAACAGTTTGGGGCTGCACTACCTGATCGCGCTGCGGCGGCTGGGCAGCGGCATCGCGCCGGCCACCGTCCGGCGCCGGGCCGCGGGATACGGCGATGTCGCGCCGACGGACGCGAGCATCGCCAGCGCCACCGCCGTGCGGCGGCTGATCGCCGGCGGCGGCCTCGCCGCGGCCGCGCCGTATCTCCCGCCGTCCACGGTGGACATCCTCGCCCGCGAGTTCGCGGCGGGACGCGGGCCCGTGACGTGGGAGAGCTTGGCCGCGCCGCTCTTCCATCAGCTGCTCCTGGCGTCACCGGAGCAGCTGGCCGCCCTTCACGAGGTGACCGAAGGGCTGGAATACCGGATCAAAAAGACGCTGCCCCGCTTGGCAGAGCCCACCGTCGCCGAGCTGCTCGCGCAGCTCAAGACGAAACGCTACACGCATACGAAACTGCAGCGCACGCTGCTGCATATTCTCTTGCAGCATCCCCGCGAGTTGCTGGCGCCAGAGGCGCTCGCTCAAGGCCCGGGGTATCTGCGCGTGCTTGGCTTTAGCGCGGCCGGGCAGCAGCTGCTAAAGCGGATGAAACAAACGGCCCGGCTGCCGATCATCACCCGGGCTGCTGAATTGGAGCACCCGCAGCTGAATCTCGACATTCGGGCCGCTGCCGTATATGCGAATGCTATGCCAAAGCGCAGCGCGGAGGAGCTGCTGCGCGAGTACCGTCAAGCCCCTATTCGCCTGACGGATTAATCGCGCCGTTACGCTCCAAGCCTCACGCCGCCAAACCTGGAATCGCTTGCCCTGGATTATGGCGCCTTCGGCTCCAACGAAGCCAAATAATCCAAGGCATCGTCCAGCGTCTTCACCGGAACGAGCTTCATCTTCGAACCGATTTCCTCTGCTTTGGCCTTCGCAACCTTATAATTTGCCTCTGGAACAAAAAATATTTCCGCCTTCTCCCGATCCGACGCCACAATCTTAAACTGGACGCCGCCGATCGCTCCTACGGTGCCGTCCTCGGCGATCGTGCCGGTGCCAGCCACCCGGTAGCCTTTGCTTAAGTCCCCTGGTGTCAGCTGATTATAAATCTCAAGCGCAAACATTAAGCCGGCCGACGGACCGCCAATCCGCGTGTCGGCAAACTTCACTTCCTTAGCCTGATCCGCGGCCTGTATCTTCCGCAGTTCGCCTACCGATACACCTAATCCAGCCTTGCGCGCGCCGTCAGCCGCCTTAATCTCTACCAGCTCCACCTGCTGGTCGACCGATTTGCCTCCCCGTTCCAGACGGACATCAACCACATCCCCCGGTTGATTGTCCTGCAGCAAGGCGCCAAGGTCTTCAAACCGATTGACCGGCTGTCCCTTCACCGCTCGAATTATATCCCCGGAGTGAAAATCTCCCTTGGGCGGGCTATCCTTAGACAAGCCGATGATAAATACGTACTCCGGGACGATACCGTACTTGACGCCGGCTTTATTATAGGCCGCCATAATCGCATTGGATTGGGAGCTGTTCATATAGTATCGCTGTTGCGTTTCGTATTCCTCGTCATTGCGATCAGGTTCCTTCTTCACGATCTCGGCATGCTTGTTGAAGCGAGCCGTCGCCAGCATCCATACGTTGGCGTAACTGACGGAAACCGTTGTGAGCATAAAAGTGCCCTTCTCCTCAGGATCTCCCGACGGGATGGAAACCATCGGTTTGATTTCCTCTGCCGTCCCCGGCTGATTGATCATATACGGGGTAGACATATAGACGACAACATAGACGATCACCGCAAGGATCAGCACATACAGTCCCGATTTTAACGCTTTGGTTCTGGATGGTCGCATCCCGTTTCTCCTCCCTTCCTGTGTGGCGGCGCTTTCGCATCTTCTCAGCCGCCGCTCCTCTGCCTGCACCTGCCATGCGAAACCGGTAGTCTGTCCTTCGCCGCTGATGCATAGCATGTACTATGCGTATATTCGCTATCGATCTTTATCTAAAGACAAAGAAGGTGGATCTATACATATGAATTTCCGACGTTTGGCTGCCAGCCCGCTCTCCACATGGTTAACCGGATTTTTGGCCGTTTTGCTCGTGATCTGCGTCGTTTACGCCCCCGGCGAAGCGTTCAAAGCTTCGGGGGAAGGCTTGACCATATGGTGGCGCATCGTATTCCCAGCCTTGCTGCCATTTATCGTTCTGTCGCAAATGCTGATCGCCTCAGGATTCGCCCATGGTCTGGGCGCGTTGCTCGAGCCTTTCACCCGCCGCGCCCTGGGTCTTCCCGGCTCCTTCGGCTGGGTGCTGCCGCTGGGGATGACGGCCGGCTTCCCTGCTGCAGCCGAAGCTGCGGTAACCCTGCATAAGCAGGGCAAGATCACCGCTCGTGAAGCCGAACGTCTCGCCGCGGCAGCTCACTTCTGCAGCCCGATGCTGCTCGTCGTTGTGATTGGCGCAGGCTTCTTAAGCCGCCCTGAGGTCGGCTTGCTCTTGCTCGCCGTGCACTGGATTGCCGGCCTCGCCGCCGGCGTTACGCTGCAGTTGGTGTTCCCAGACCGCTCGAAATCAGCGGTGTCTCCGCCGGTAAAGCCTGCAGCCAGGCCGCGTGAATCCATCCTGCGCCTGGCCATGCGCCGGATGGAGGAGGCCCGCCGCGAAGACGGCCGCAGCTTTGGCAAGCTGCTGGGCGACGCGGTCGCCTCGGGCGTTCAAACGCTGATGATTATCGGCGGATATATGCTTATTTTCGCAGTCGTGATTCACGTTATTCTGCTCGCGTTCCCTAATCAAACAATGGCCGTTGCAGTGAAAAGCGCTCTCGAGGTCCATTTAGGCTCCTATGCCCTGTCCGGGCTGGCCCCTTCCCTTCCTCCGGCCCTCAGCGCCTCGTTACTGGGTGCGGTGCTAGGGTGGAGCGGCCTATGCGCTTACCTGCAAGTGCGAGCTATCCTCGGGCCCGCAGGCATCGGAGAACGGTCGTTCCTGCTCAGCCGTCTGCTCCATGCAGCTTATGCTTATGTCCTGACCCTGCTGCTGTGGAAGCCGGTCACCCGCTGGCTGCCAAGCGTTCTCCCCGCATTTGGCGGCAGCGAAGCCTCCCCAATAGGAAGCGACACCCCGGCCGTCAAGCTGCCCAGCTGGCAGCAAGCGTTCGGGGTGATGGAATGGCAGCTGTGGATGCTGACATTGCTGACGGTTGGCTTCTTGTCCATCGCGCTCCTGTGGCGGCGACAAGAGAAACCTTAAAGCTCTGAGCCTTGCTTAGCTCGGCCCCAGCTTATCCTTGAACTTCTCACGCAACGCCATCTCAACCTCCGGCGGAACGAGATCGCTGACATCGCCGTGGAAGCTGGCTATCTCCTTGACGACGCTGGAGCTCAAATACGAATATTTGGGATGCGTCATCATAAAGATCGTCTCCACCTCACTGTTCAGCTTATGATTCGTAGAAGCCAGCTGCAGCTCATATTCAAAGTCGGTGACGGAGCGAATGCCCCGGACGATCACATGGGCTTGTTTGTAGTCCATGTAATTGACCAGCAGATCCCGGAAGCTGTCAATTTCGACATTAGGAAGATGCCCGGTCACCTCTCTGAGCAAGGCCTTGCGCTCATCGACCGTAAATAACGGCTTCTTGCTCAAATTGTTCAGCACGGCCACGATCAGCTTGTCAAACTGGCGCGAGGCCCGCTGGATGATGTCCATATGCCCTTTCGTTACAGGATCAAAGCTGCCCGGATATACCGCCACTCGCGGTTGCCGCTGTTCACTCATGTTGTTTTTCCTCCTGATCGTCGGTTTGAACCGTGTTCAACTCGGTATCGTAAGTATAAATGGATACGGAAGTCTCCCCGTATTCCGCTTTACGTATTTGCACAAAAGGCCCAAACCGCTCAGGATAAACATACGAGGCTTCGTATTCGAGCACGATCGTTGCCTCCGGCTTGAGCAGCTGCAGCTCGTCCATCTGGGTCATCAGCGCATCCCCGTGTTTCAGGCGGTACGGCGGATCCAAGAACACCAGATCAAATGACGCCTCCCGTTTCGCCAGAGCTTTCAGCGCACGTTCAGCGTCGTTTTTGTAGACTTCAGCCATGGTCTCGAATCCGGTCGCCTTCAAATTCTGACGGATCGTCTCAATGCTCTTAAAATCTTTATCGATAAACACCGCCTTGTCCATGCCGCGGCTTAACGCCTCAATCCCGAGACCGCCGGTTCCGGCAAACAAGTCCAGCGCGGAGCCGCCGTCGAAATACGGACCGATCATGCTGAATATCGCTTCTTTGACTTTGTCTGTGGTTGGCCTGGTCCCCATGCCGGGTACGGCTTTGAGCGACCTGCCCCGGGCTCGGCCCGAAATAACTCTCATCGATTTGTTCACTCACCTTTTATGCCTGGAAAATTCCTGTCGATATCGTACCATAATCCGCCTTGGAATGAAAAATGAAAAAATCATCGAACTTTTTTGCGAATGGAGGTATAAAACCCCTCTGCCCGGACACACTTAGAGTATCGACATCACCAAATGTCGTAGACAACCGCGGAGAAGACTTACGTTTCCCCATAAGCTCTTCGTCCGGTTTCTCCTCTCCCATGATGGGCATCCCGCAAGGGATGCCCGGACAAAAGCCCTTGTAGCAAGGAATTCTACGAGGGCTTTTGTCCTTTTTTTATTTCAGCTTTAGCTTCGCGAAGTAACAATCTACTAACTCCTGTCGTAAGTTGCTCGCCTCTTCACCGGATGAAGCCGGGCTAATTAACCAAATCTCCGCATCGGGGAACTTCGGGTGGGTCAACTCAGGAGGGAGCTCTGACTGAGGAATGGACCACGCGATGCGTACCATCTCTGCATCGAAATAGCTTGCCCCAAGCCGAATCAAGTTAGCGCCTTCATAACGATGTCCGGACCCGTTGACGAGGAAGCAATTGTCATACACCTGTCCGTTAATCTTTACTGCACCCTTAAATTGGGCGTTTCGTTTGTCATAATACCCGTCTAACGAAAGATGGACCGGCGGTGCAAAAGTCGGGTCCTCCTCCATCCAGGCCGCACCGTCAAAGGTTTTCGTCACCTTCACTGGAGATACGTTCTCGATATACCACCATGTATACATTGCCAGCAACAAAACCAATCCGGCAACCGCGGATATCCATAATCGCTTGCGAATCGTTACTCCCTCCCTCGCGGCAGTTCCTTAATCTTCCAACCCATCGTACCACCGGGGGACGCTGATGACAACCGTCTAAGTCCTGGCTTATATCCCCTTGTCAAACAAGCCCCGACGGTGCATCACGGTAATGATTCGGTAAAAATCCACGCTGCCCTGCTCCGGGTTCATCAACAGCGGATCGTCTTTGCTGTATTTCACCGCCGCCTCCACCGCTTCCTTGGCCCAGGCGGGAATCCCCGGCTTTGTCCATTTCTCCAACTCGGCGATTTTCTTCGCCTGCGCTTGGACGAGGTCTTGAAGCGCAGCAAATTGTTTTTTCTCCTCTGCAGTCATCGGTTCATCTCCCTTCGTTGCATCATATTGCGTCAAGCTGTAGGTATTCATCAACTGGATCAGCTTGTTGGCATATTGCGGATCCGTCGCGTATCCGGCCGCTGCAACGGCCCGCGCCGCTTCCGGACCTGTCTTTCCAATCGCCCCGGCATAGCGCGGCGCCGATAATAAACGGGCGTGATCTGTAATCGACTCGGCCCACGAACGGTATTTACGGAAAGCCGCGTTCACCACCACCGCTTTGCCGCTCCGATACTCGGTTGTGGGCAGAATCAAGCTGCCTGCTGGACCGGTGCCTTTTAGCCCAAACAGATTATTGCCTTGAACAGCTAAGCGACTTGTCCCCCAGTTCGATTCCAAAATCGCTTGGGCGATCGTCAATGAAGCCGGTATCCCGCTTTCCTTCGAGTTGGCAGCGGCAAGGGGGGCGATTTTCTGAATAAACCCGTTTTTGTCCAATCGCATTCACCTCCAGTATAGTTTATGAATTTGGTTGGACGAGGGTTTGGACCCTTACCTTGACGAGCTCGGAGGTCCGCTTAGTTCGATGTATAGCGGAGAGTTCGAGGGGTAACCTAACGTTGGTTTCACAACCTAACTTAACTAGAGGAGGATACTTAAGCAGATGTACAACAATGTCAGTCAACAACTTCGTGAGATCGAACAATCGATGCGCCAACTTGAACAGCAAACCCGCCAAGCTACGATGATGTACCAGCAAATGCTGCAGCAGGAACAACAAAACGCGATGCAGCTGGAAGAGTTGGCTCAACGTGAGCGTAGAGCCGTGCAAGTGATTCAATCCGCGCTCCAAGGACATCAAACAGCGATGCAACAATATCAACGCGTAGCCCAACTTGCGAATCAACTGGAAAGCAGCGTACACTCGATGTCTGGATTCAGCACGAGTTATACCCAGCCTGGCATCGGTCAAACCTCCTACAGCACGCAAGGAATCGGTCAAAGCAGCTATAGCGGTGGCAGCATCGGCTCTTCCATGAACAGTCACCAGCCAAGCTCCACGCACACCGGTTCTATAAGCTCTATCGGCTCCAGCTCCATGAGTTCTATCGGGTCCACGGGTTCCGCAGGCTCCATGAACTCCACGGGATCGCACTACTCGGGTTCCATCTCCGGCGCGGGCTCGATCGGAACCACAGGCTCGATGCGCAACTTCCAATAATAACAGGTATAAATAAACGGCCAGGGATCTTCTATCCATGGCCGTTTGTTATTCTCCGTTGGTCTAGATGTCTGACCTTTTCACTTGGCATCGTCCACAGCAAAACAGCGATTCCTCCTCAAAATAACTGTATTTTTGCAGGAATCGCGGAAACACGCCTAGACTTTCCCTCGTCCTCCTTCCCTTGTGATATAATTGGAAATTATCATGTGATTGCGGAGGACTTATCATGAGTAAGATTTTCCTGTTTTTTCTCTTATCTTGGCTGTTAGGCAATCCTTTCCTCGCCATCATCATCTTGTTGCTCATTCTTTACTTCATTGATCGCCGATATGTAGGGTTGTTTCCGAGCCTGAGCAGGCCCTTCAAACGCAGCCGCAATATAGGTCGTCTCCGGCAGCAGTTGGCCGCAAGCCCCTTCGACGTCTCTGCCAAACGCGAGCTTGCCCGCTTACTGCTGGAACGCAAGAAATATGCCGAAGCTCATCGCTTGCTCGAAGAGGCGAAGGACTTCTCTGAGTCATCTGCCGAGTTTTGGGATGACCTTGGGGCAGCCTGCTTAGGACTGGGACGGATCGAGGAAGGGGAAGCGCATATTTTGCACGCCCTAAGCCTGAACGAACGGGTGAAATACGGTCAACCTTACCTGCGCCTCGCCTCCGCCTTCCGTGAGCGAGATCCGCAGAAAGCGCTGCAATACGCCGCTCGGTTTGGCGAAATCCAATCCTCCTCCAGTGAAGCGTATTATTTGCTTGGCTGCTTGTATCAGTCGCTGGGCAGCAAGGAAGAGGCAAAACGCGCTTACAAGGAGTCGATTGAGGTGTACCGTTCTCTACCGAAATATAAGAAGCGTCAAGAGCGCGGATGGGCGCTGCGCAGCTTCCTCAAACGCAGCACGCTTGGTTAAGGTCAAGGTATCCACAACAAAACGCCGGCTTCCCTCCAAATTGGAGAAGAAGCCGGCGTTGCTTTTGTACACCTGCGGTTTACAAATTTACACTGTTCTCTTGCTGCGTCCCTTCGCCGAAGCGGCGGTGAAACGGCCACCAGTTCGCTTGCCCAAAAAGCTTCACCATCACCGGGATGAGGAACGGCAAAACGACTACGGAGTACAGCACCAGGCCGGTTAACACCAGCGTGGCGATTTGCAGCATGGACAGCACGCCGGACGGATACATCGAGGCCATCGTCCCGCCAAGAATGATCGCTGCGGACAAAATCACCGTCCCCATATTGCGCATCGAATGCAAGATCGCGTCGCTGACGTTCCACTCTTTGTTCTCGTTAAAGCGGTCCATCAGGAAGATGCTGTAGTCAACGCCCAGCGCTACCAACAGAACGAAGCCGAAGAATGGCGTCGCCCAGCTGACACCGGAGTAGCCAAAGATATCGACGAAGACCCATTCCGTAAACCCAATCGAAGCGTAGAACGTCAACACCAGGGACAAAATGATGTAAACCGGCATGACCAACGAACGGAGCAGCACCACCAGGATAATGAAGATCCCAGCCAGCATTAAGAACACCGTGCGCGTATAGTCGTTCCCCGAAATCGTCTTCAGGTCGTTAAACGTACTCGATACGCCGCCGATCGCGATGTCGGCGTTTTCCAGCGACGTCCCTTTCACTGCCGTTTGCACCGCAGATTCCACGGCACCGATCTGGTCAATCGCTTCCCGTCCATAAGGATTGCTGGAGAAGACAACCTCAAGCTTCATCACTTTGCGGTCTGCGGATAGATACGTATCGAACACCTGCTGGATTTGCTCGTTCTCCAACGCTTCCTTCGGAACGTACCAGCCATCCAGACCGTTGTCCGTGCTTCCAACCTCAGTCAAGTAATCCTTGGCAGTTGTTAATCCGCCGGACACTTGTTCCAGGCCGTCAACACTTTGATTCAGCCCATCAGTTAACTGCGTGATTTGACCCGAAAACTCGCTGAATCCGGTTTGAATTTGCTGTTGCCCGGATTGAATTTGGGCCAGGCCGGATTCGACTTCGGGCAGCTGACCCACGATCTTTCCTTGGCCATTTGCAGCTTGATCCAACCCCGATTGTAATTTCGCCAGGCCTGCGATGATCTGGTTCAAACCATCGGCCAGCTGCTTCCCACCGGCTGCCGCCTGTGCGTAGCCTTGGTTCGCCTGGTTCAATCCTGACGCGACTTGCTCCAGCTGAGCCTCGATCTGCTGAAGTCCGGCCGTCAGTTGCTCCAGACCTTTGCTGGTTTCCATAACCGTCGTGCGAATCGTCAAATAATCTGGATCTGACGCCAAATCCGGATATTTGTCCTCCAGGCTAGTAAATCGCCCCGTCAAAGCGGCTAGCCCTTGCGATGCAGCGCCTAAAGGTTCGCGGATTTGCGTCAGGCCGTTGCCCAAGCCGGAAGCCCCTTGAGCCAACTGCTGATACGAGGCAAGCAATTGATTATGGGCGTTCGCCAAATCCTCAGCACTTTTTTGCGCTTGTTGTAATCCTTGCTTCAACTGGCCAGCCCCAACCGAACCTTCCCGAATCCCTTTCTCAATCGCGGCAAGACCTCCAGACAGCTGAGAGATCCCGTCCTTCAGCTTCGCGGTGCCGTCCACCAGCTGCCCGGTGCTGTCGGCTGCTTCCTTGAGTTTAGGGGCGTTTTCCGACAGGGCCTGGCTGGCTTCCGCCAATCCGTTTTGAATCTTGCCCAGCCCTTCGCCGCCTTCGCCTAATCCTTCACCAACGGTCTTCACCTGATTACTTAATGCAAAATCCTTGAGCACTTCCCCTGTTGGGCGGCTCATCCCTCGAATGCTGGCTACTCCGTCCGTCTTCTCAACCTCACGGCTGATCTTCTCAGCGAGCGCCATATATTCCGCATTATCCATGGGCTCGTCATTTTTAATTACGATGGTGGACGGCAACGACTCGCCGGGTTCAAAGCTTTCGGAGATGATGTTATACGCTTTGACCGATTCATATTCGTCACCGATTTCCTCCATGCTGTTGAAGGACACATTGCCGGTATACGAAATTACGAAAGGTACCGTTACCGCAGCAACGATCAGCAGCGCTGCCCAGGGACGCTTCAAGGAGAAGCGGCCGATGGCGCCCCAGAAGCGGTTCTCCTTATGTTCCAGTGAACCGCGGACAGGCCAGAACAACTTTGTGCCCAGCACAGCCATAAAGAACGGTACAACCGTTACCAAGGCGATCAGCATCACCGCGATGCCGACCGCTACCGCCACCGCCGAACGGTACAACATAAACTGCGATAAGCCAATTGTCGTGAAGCCGACCAGGACGGCCAGTCCGGAGAAGAGCACCGTCTTCCCTGCTTTACGGTACGTCTGGACAATCGCCTCCCATTGGTCGTCTGTATGCTGCAGTTCTTCCTTATAGCGGCTGATCAGCAGAATGCAATAGTCTGTCCCGATCCCAAACATCACCGCCACCATAAAAATCTGTGTATACGTTGAAATCGGGAAGTTCACCGTATCCACCAGAAACGCAACGATGGATTGGGACACCAGATAGCTGAGCCCAACCGTCAGCAAAGGAATAAACGGCGCCACCACCGAGCGGAAAACTACAAACAGGATCAACAGAATAAAGATGACAGTAAAATATTCCGATTTCTTCAGCCCCTGCTCCGAGCTGACGATCATATCCTCGTTAATTTGCTTTTGCCCGGTCAAATAGTGCTCAACCTTCAGCGAATCAAGGGTTTGATGGATATCTTGCTCGATGTCCTTAAGCGGACGCTGCTCATCAAGTACCGACAAAGAGGTTAATATCGTTTTGCCGTCCTTGGAGATTAATTTATCTTTCGCTTCCGGCGTGCTGTACGGATCGGTAATCGAAGCGATGCCGATCTCCTCCATCTTGTCGTGCAGCGCGGAGATGCCTTGTTCAATCTCCTTCTGATCGGCCTCATCGATGCCTTGCTCATCATGAAAGACGAGGGCGATTTGTGTCTCTGCCGCTCCTCCCTTCAGCTTAGCCGCCTCCGCCAGAATGGCAGAAGCTTCAGAGGAGGAATACCCGTCTGGAACGGTGATCTCCCCGTTCTCCCGCACTAAATCTGCCATGGAAGGCGCTGTTAGCATCAATGCCGCTGCTAAAGCGATCCACAGCAGCAATATCCACCATCTTGCCTTCAGTATGAATCTCATTTCTCTGAACTCCCTTCGCTGATCAATCTGGCTAATTTTTCGAAAGCGCTGATAACCCCTTCAACCTCTTCCGCACTAAAATGCACCAAATACTTGGAGACCGTGCTCATGATTTGTTCTTGAACGATTGCGTAATTGCGCTCTCCCTGCTCCGTCATCGTTAAATATACGACCCGACGGTCCTCTTCATCCCGAGTTCGCTGTAACACCCCTTTATCAACCATTCGCGTGGTCATCGCAGTAATGGAGCTTTTGCCGACGCCAAACGTGTCTGCCAGTTCCGTAGAGGTACACCGGCCGCGAGAGGCAATATACTTCAAGATCTGAAATTGCTCCATGGTGACATCCTCTTGAATCATGTCGCGGATTTGCCCGTTCAACCGTTTCGTGACCTCGAAATAAGCGGCCAAATAACGTTCAATTAACTGCATCGTTTCAATATTCACTGCCTTACATCCCTCCAGCTCAAACCTGTCCAATTAGTTCTATAGTCGAATAGTTCGATAATCAAACTACAAATGAAACTATAGGCGATTGCCGCCTGAAAGTCAAATTTATCCTTGCGATGAATAGCAAAAAAAGCCGCGGATTTCCCGCAGCCTTTCATCCAGACCTTACTCGTCCTCTTCGTTCTCTTCCACTTCATAGATGCAACGAAACCGTTCTTCCCCAGCAACTTCATCCCAAAACCCGGTAATTTGAAACCCAATGTTCCGGAAGAAATCTGCTCCTGCCTCATCCGTAATAGCCTCCATCCGCTCAGGAGATGCTTCCGTGAGGGCGAGCAGCACCAAGGCACGTCCATACCCTTTCATTCGCTGCTCCGGATGGACAGCCAGGTGGATAATTTCAAGCGTCTGCGAAGCATTAACCCGATAGCCGATAATTCCGGTAATCCCTGCTTCCTCTTCCTCATATCCAAACAGCTGATATGTATCCTCTTCCCGGTACAAACGAGCCGCATCCTCCAGAGCATCCGGGTCAAACATCACGGCATATTCCAGCAGCTCCCGAATGGCAGGCTCGTCCACTCTTGCTTTTATTGATTTGAACATGAAGCCTCCTTGATTTCCGTACGCCCATCCTCGTAACCAATCACAACCGTGTGTGCAATACCCACGAACAATCCATGCTCAACAACGCCCGTCATCGCCTTCAACTCGTCGCTTAACCGGGCTGGGTCGGTTATCTGTCCGAAGGCCGCATCGACAATGTAGTTGCCGTTATCCGTCACGTACAACTGATCCCCTTGCATCCGCATCTCGAACGGCACACCATAACGGCTCTTCAACTCCCGCAGCGTCCATTCGTAACAAAACGGAACCAGCTCAATTGGCAGTTTGAAACGCCCTAATGTAGAGACCATCTTCCCGTTATCGGCGATAACGATAAATCGATCGCTGTTGATCGCAACGAGCTTCTCCCGAAGCAACGCGCCCCCGCCGCCTTTGATCAACGCCATTTGCGGATCTACCTCATCGGCCCCGTCAATGGCTAGATCCAATCGGTCCACATCCTTCGCCTCAATGAGCGGGATGCGGTATTTCGCAGCCAGTTCTTCCGAAGCCTTCGATGTTGCAATGGCACGAATTTGCAACCCGTTCCCCACCATCTCGCCGATTTTCTCGATCGCATAATAAGCGGTTGATCCCGTTCCGAGACCAATGGTCATTCCGTCCTTAACCCATTCTGCAGCGCGGTAACCCGCTGCTTGTTTGGCATTCATGTCTACCCCTCCAAAGTCTTGGTGTTCGTACCTTTATCCGCTCGAACAGGCTGTTCCAGCGGCACTATCGCTCCTATCATACCAAAAAAGCCCGGACAATAGAACAGCAGCGTAACCGATTCGGTCCGCTGCTTCTAAGAAACCATCTCTCAAGCTAGCTGTGGTGTAATGCTCGTACCGTTTTCGTACGTTTTTCAGGCTCCTTCGGTTTGATCGCACCACCGGGACCGGATTCCGGCTTAACCATTATCAGCAGCAAGATGACCGCCACCAGGGACACAGCGGAAATAACAAAAAACATCGTCATATGGCCAGCCTTCATCAACAGCGACATCACCGGCGGCCCTGCCGATACGCCGATAAACCGCATGCTGCTGTAGATCGAAGTGATCGTTCCGCGCATTACCTTATCGACACCTTCGGTGATCAAGGCATCAGAGCTGGGCAGGACGATACCGATGCCGGCGCCGCAGATGATCAGACAAGCGATTACGAAATAGATGTTGTTCAGAAAGCCGATGCCAAATAAGGCTCCCGTGGATAGGATTAAGCCTGCGACACCAGACCATTTCATCAGCTTTTTATCATCGCCGATTTTCTTCCCGGTCACGTAAGAAGCCAGACATAAAGCGGCTAATGGAATCGCCAGCACCAATCCCTTCATCACGCCGTCCAGGCCGTGTTTGACTTCCAATTGCTCCGACAGATAAAACAGCACACCAAACAACAGGAACATCGAAATGCAGCCGATTGCAAAGATGGCGTAGAGCCAGCGGCCTTTTTGCTTCAGTACCTTTTTGACGGCAGAGATAAATTCACCCAGCGGCTTGGCTGCTTCACGGTCTTTGGGTTCCCGCACCAGAAACACCACCAGCAACAACGAAATCAAACATAAGACCGGAATGGAAAGTAGCGGTACATACCAGATCCAAGCGCCAAGCAGTGCACCTAAGATCGGGCTGAGCACTTTGCCAAAGGTATTGGAGGTTTCGATGATGCCTAAACTGCGGCTGACTTCCTCCTCACTTTCATACAGATCACCGACCAGCGGCAATACGATCGGAAAGGCGCCGGCTGCTCCGATGCCTTGTAAGAAACGCCCGCCTAAGATGATCCAGTATACGGTTAGCCCGTTCACAAACCAATCCGCCACGCCAGAAATAAAGCCGCCGATTCCCGCGATAATCAAGCTGGGCACAATGATCGCTTTACGGCCGAATTTATCGGAAAGATAGCCGGCAATCGGAATCAGCAAGATCGCAACCACCGCATACACGGTGATCAGCATACTGACCTGAAAGGAGTTGACATGAAGCTCACGGGCAATCTGTGGCAATATCGGAATCAGCATGGAATTTCCCAGCGTCATAATAAGCGGTATGGAGGCCAATGCAATCAAATCGCCTTTTTTGCCGAGCATCTAACCATCAGGCCACCCTTCACGAATGAAGTTTAAACAGACCCGGTTAGTGTGATACATTTAGCCGAAATTATACCGCTGTCAAGGAACCAGAATATAGGTTGATTTCGAAGCTTCCCGGATAAACCGGCTAGGTTCGCCTACGGAGTAAATGCGCAGCAAGTGCATCGCTCTTGTGCAGGCCGTATAAAACAGCTTCCGTTCGGCTTCTCTCGTGTACTTCCGGTCGGAACCGTCGTAAATCAGTACCGCATCGAACTCCACACCTTTGGCCAAATACGCCGGAATGACATGAACCCCTTTCTCAAAGGATAACGTCGTCTTCTTGATCAGCTTGGCCGGCAGCTTAGCGCTAAGCCGATCGTAGGCTTGCTTGCTTTCCTCCGCCGTTTTACAGATGACGGCAATCGATTCATATCCGTCCGCGCGCAGCTGACCGATCGTTGCCTCCAGCGAAGCGTGGAGCTTATCTGCATCGTCAACCAGGTGAACCTCCGGCATCTCGCCTTCCCGGTTAAACGGAACGATCGCCTCCCCGCCAGGGATCATCTCACGGGTGAACTCCACAATTTGGCGGGTGGAACGATAGCTTTGCTCCAGTGTAATCAACTCGCTCTCCTCCGCACCGTACAAATCGCTGAATACAGAGGACTGCTGAAGCACCGAGGCATGCGCATATATCGCCTGGTTCAAGTCACCCAGCGCTGTCATTTTGGCCCGCGGGAACAGACGCTTCAAGAAAAACAGCTGGAACGGCGAATAGTCCTGCGCTTCGTCAATAATGACGTGACGGATCGAGGTGTTGGACCGGAAGCCCAGCAGCAGCTCTTTTAAATAGAGGAAAGGCGTAATATCTTCATAGAACAGCTCGCCTCCCGCAATTTTCTGCAGCGTCTGCTCGCATATCTCTTCCCACTGATCCGGAAGCTCTTCTTGATGAACTTCTCGGAAGATCGCCAAGTCGCTGAACAGCTGGGTGTATAGCCGCGTCACATCAACGAAACGCAGCGATTTCACCCATTTGCGAAGCGGTTTAAGCCGATCGCTGACTACCATTTTGGCCAAAATCGTCTTCTCATCCTCATAATCGGTAAATGAAGGAGTTTTGCCATGTTGCTTGCGCCGCATGCGCTGGTAAGCCCGCTGGTAGTCTTCCGCATCAAGCAGCTGAATTTGTTCCTCTACCCAAGGCTGATCCAATTCGGACTTGGCAAAAGCGGCGATGGCCTTGAGCAGCCAATCTTTTAACAGCTCACAACGGTTGGCCAGCCGGATCGCCGGATCATAAGAATAAAATTGCCGGGCAATTTCCTCCACGCCAACAATCTCCTTGCCCTGAAAGCGAAGCGGTTTAAAAATCATCCCTTTCTGCTCCAGCAATTCCTTATACCGTGTGATTGCATGCAGAAATTGAACTGACGATTTAAACCGGATTCCGCTGACCCGAGCTTGATAAGCCTCATCCTCAGGAGCAGAAAGGACATATTCAATTTGTACAAACGGATCCTCAAGCTGGAATTCTCTCCCGAGCCGATGCTCCAGATACTCCTGGAACGTTGTTTGCAGCATATTTTCTTCGCCCAGCTCGGGTAATACCGTTGAAACATAACTGTTAAACATCGGGTTGGGGGAGAACAAAATCATCTGATCTGCCTGCAGCACCTCACGGTGCTTGTAGAGCAAGTAAGCGACCCGCTGTAAGGCCGCCGATGTTTTGCCGCTGCCAGCAGCCCCTTGCACGATGAGCATCCGACTGCGATCGTTACGGATGATTTTATTTTGCTCGCGCTGAATCGTAGCCACAATGCTCTTCATTTGCGCATCGGAGGTACGGCTAAGCACCTGCTGCAGCAGCTCGTCGCCAATCGTGACACCGGTGTCGAACATCACCTTGATGCGGCGTCCGTTAATCACGAACTGACGCTTAAGCGTCATCGTTCCTTTGATTGTGCCGGACGGAGTCTCATAGGAAGCCGGTCCTGGAACGCTGTCATAATAAAGATTGGAAATCGGCGCCCGCCAATCATAGACGAGGAACGTTTCATCCCCATCTTCGAGCAAGGAAGCAATCCCAAGATAGATGGCTTCTACCGGCTCGCCTTCTTCCGCGAAATCAATGCGCCCGAAATAAGGCGATTGCTTCAAACGTTTCAGCTTCCCAAGCGCTTTAGACGCATGCTGATGGCTTTTCTCCCGTTCTGCAAGCACCTGGGATTGCTGCCGTAAGCTGGTTGACGTTTCACCGACATCATCCGCTTCGCTAAAGTTCACCGTTACTTCGTCCCAGAAGTTCTTCCGCATCTCAACGACGTCGCCGCGTACACTGCCAACCTCCCGCTCCAGCTTGCGGATTCTGGCGTCGATTTGGTCTGCCACGTACTCCACGCGGCGTTGTTCTTCCTGCCATGCTTGATCTGTATGGTCCAATGAAATCGCTCCCTTGAATAATATCCTACTTTATCAGCACCTTATATCTTGACAAATGATAAGAATTATGATATGATTGATTCGGATGAAATCTGATCATAAGTTGATTAATGGACTATCTTTTATTGTACCAAGTTAAACTTTACTTATCAATCTATGTTTACACGATGAACGACATGAAAGTCCTGCCTTGTTGGCAGGACTTTTTGATTTGCCTTTACTCTCCGGTTGCTGCTGTGGAGTGATCAGCCAACCGGTTAAGCCGCTCCAATTGGTGGCCGTATTCGTACATTTCGGCTGACACGATAGATAAGCGCAATACCCCCGTCCGCTCGGCCGCATACCGGTCCAGCATCCGTCGCAGGAATTCGTCATTCTCCGTTTCAAACTGCATCGCTTCAATATAGCCTGGCTTCAGCTTGTCATCAAACTTCAGCATGACATGTTCGTGGAATTTGGTCAACTTCTCCAAATGCTCGTCGAATTGCTGATTTAGTTCCGGTGTACGGGCGGCCTGGAAATAATGCTGCTCTACCGCATTCAGCACTTCAAGTCCTTGACGAAGCGTACGCAGCATTTGCTTATACACCACCAGCTGACGATGATCGCTAAATTTCGGTGCTTTGATTTTCTTCTGATCTTCTTCCATCAGCTTATACTTATCCGCTAATTGAGTGATCGTATCCTCAAGTTTACGCTTATCAGACCGGAATACCGCTTCTTTAATCTCATCGGAGATCGCCGTTCTTAGCAGCAACGACAGCTGATCAAACGTCTGCCGAACCTGTTGCTCGAACTGTACCTTCGGCTTAGGCGGGAACAAGACGATGTTAATGATAAACGCTGAAAAAATACCAATTAAGCTAAGCAAAAAACGGTTTAACGCAAATTCCCACTGGCCCGACGCTTCCATTACGGACACGACCGTAACCAGTGTAATACCGATCGTATCCCCCATTTTCAGCTGCAGACAGATCATGATCACTATAATGCAAACCAAACCTACGGCGATGGGTTCATTCGAGAAGACCATGCCGCCCAGCATCGCTAACACAGCCCCCAACGTATTCGTCTGCAGTTGATCGATCAAGTAACGCCAGGAACGATAAATGGTTGGTTGCATGGCAAAAATCGCAGCGATTGCCGCAATTACCGGCGAAGATAAGCCGAGTAAGGTACCGGCATATAAAGCCAGTGTTACCGCAACCCCCGTCTTTAGCATTCTCGCGCCAAATGTCACTTCCATTCCCCCTACGTCCCCCAGCACATTCCAATTATTTTAAGCAAAATTTTAACTAATATTAAGGTTCAACTCAGATATCCTGCCTGTTTTTGGTCAAAACTGATAAAGGCAAGGACCAAATAATTCTATACGAAGAGGTGAAAAATGTCCATGTTTATGGAGAACTTGAAACCGATAGCTGGCAAATTGACCCTTGCACTCCTGCTGGCTGCCAGTTCGGCTGCTTCGGCAGGAACCGCGTATGCGGAAGCCGGCGCTCCGGCGGATCAAACACCGCAGGTGAGCCCAAATCCGTCTCAGACGGAAAGCAAGCCGCTTAAGCATCATCCCCACGGCCATTTCCGCGGCGGGCACATCGTCAAAGTTACCGCCGAAATGCTGGGAATGGATCCCAAGGCTCTGGTCGACCAACTGAAGCAAGGCAAAACATTGCTTCAGGTTGTGCAAGCCGAAAAAAGCTGGAGCGAAGAGGAGTATCTGAAGAAGCTGACCGAATCGGCGAACAAAAATATCGACAAAGCGCTGGCTGAAGGCAAAATCGATCAGGAAAAAGCGGACAAAATGAAGTCCAAGCTTCCGGACAAGCTGAAGAAAATCATCAACCGCAACTGGAAGGACCGGATCCCGGGACAGCCAGCAACAGATTACCAAAATAACAAGGTCAACTGGACCCATATGTATCATTGATGACGGACACCACGGACAAGACAACCGTGAAAAAACCGCTGGGCGGCCAAAAAGGCACGTTCAGCGGTTTTGCATTTATCGAATGAATTATTTCTCTTCCGACGATCCTGTATCCACTGCAGCTTCCGTTGTTTGATGCGGAACCACCCCTACGGGAACCTCAACGATGTCCAGCAGGAAGATGAAGATTGGTACACCCACGATCAGTCCCCAGACCCCTAGGAAATGCTCAGAGACCAGCAGAATGAGGAAGGTGAAAAAGATCGGCAAGTGCGTTTTATTGGACATAAATTTCGGGTTTAGGAAGTAGGTTTCAACGGCATGAACCAGTGCAATCATGATCAGGACATAAACGATTTTGATCAATCCGCCAATTTTAAAAGCAATCGCACACAATGGAATCAGCGAAATGATAACCCCCATGACCGGAACGAGCCCGAGCAAGAAGATCATTATCGCCAGAGCGATCAAATTCGGAAACCCTAGAATCCATAGGAAAATCGTCGATAACACTGCATTTACCGTTGCAATCAGAAATTGAACTTCAATCACTTTACCGAAGGACTGAACGAATTTACGTCCGAAGTACTCCAGTTCCTTGAACAATCCCCCGATTTTGCTTTCTCGAAACTGAACGGTAAAGTTCGTCACCTTCTCTTTCTCCAGCAGGAAGAACAAGCTGAGCACGATCGCGATGAACAGATTTAAGCTCCATTCGCCGATATCGGTTAACGTGCTGAGCAAGAAGGTAAACCCGTTGTTAATATATGCCGACAGATCGATATCCTTCAAATATTCCACGATGTAATTCAAGATCGGGTTATCCGGTAACATCGGTGGATTCGAATAGAACGAGATCACCTGGTTGACCAAGTCGGTCAGCTCGGTAAGCAGCACCGGCATATAGTAGTAGACGGCCGAACCAAGCAAGGAAATGAGCAAGACGTAAATAAACAGCACGGTGATGGTTCGATTGATGCGAATCACCTTAGCTACGTTCCGGCTGATGAAGTTGTGCAGCCGATTGATTAAATACGTCAAAATAAACGTAATGAGCAGCATATTCAGCATACTGCGGGCGAAATACAAGACGAGGACGACAAACAGCAGGGCAAGCACCCTGCGGAATCCCGCCATTTGAAACAGTTCCTTAAAAAACGTCATGAGTCACAAACGGCCCCTTCACAGTTACTGGAGGATATTCCCCTGCGTTTATCTTAAGCGAGCCATTAAGACTTTGCAAATAAAATAGTTAGAACCATACCGGCTTAACGCAAACCGGTTTGGATACGGATGCGGTCTGGCCCGTAAACATTAAGCGACCGCTATCGGAATCCACTGTAAAGACTGCCAACAAGTTGTTATCCCGGTTCGCCGCTATCAGATATTTACCGTCAGGAGTCAGCGCAAAATGACGTGGATGACCACCTTCACTAGAGACATGTTCAACCAAAGTGAGCCGTCCACTCTCAGGATCGATCGCATATTGTACGATGCTGTCATGACCGCGATTAGATCCGTATAGGTAACGGCCATCTGCCGAAATGGCGACCTCTGCGGTGGTGTTCTCTCCCGTGTAATCAGGCGGAAGCGTTGGGACGGTGTCCTGCAAGGCCAATTCACCCGTTGCTGCGTGATAAGTGAACAGAGAGAGCGAGGAGTTCACCTCATTGATGGAATAGAGCCACTGCCCGTTCGGATGGAAAGCAAGATGTCGCGGACCTGCTCCTGGCGGCGTAGACGCTTCACTCTGATATACCAACTTTCCGGACTCCGGTTCAAACGAGTATACGAAAATACGATCCAACCCCAAGTCGGCGACCAGCGCGTAACGGTTATCCGGGCTGAACGTAACGGAATGGGGATGCGGACGATCTTGGCGCACCGGATCAGCCCCGTGACCTTCATGCTGACGCTCGTCAACCAACTTGCCTGCTGTTCCGTCTGCCTGAAGCGCAACAAGGCCTACGTTCCCGCCGTGATACCCCGATACGGCGGCAAATTTGCCACTGCGGTCCAGTTGAATGTGCGAGGAAGAAGGGCGAATCGTTACTCCCCGGTTTAATTCAGAAAGCTTGCCGCCTGAATCCACATCAAATGCAACAATCTCCCCGATCCGCTCCCCTTCCAGCGTCGTTTCGGAAATGGCGTACACCTTCCGGGAATCTTGCCGGATGCCTAGAAATGTAGGGTTCTTTAATCCCGACACTTGATCCAGTAAATGGAGCTCCCCTGTATCCAAATTCATTTCATATGTGTAAACTCCGGGATCGCTCGCTTCAGCATACGATCCCACAAAAATCAGCAATCGTTGTTGTGAGACTGACAAGTAAAATTCCTCCTTCATCGATGAAGCATGTTTAAATGATGTCCCCTATATTTTTCCGTAATTCATCTAAAAAGTCCAGTGTCTCACCCGGGATAAAATGAAATATCGAAACTTCAAATGAGGCCAGCTACCCAAAACAGTTAAAATATGATATACTGTAAGCGCTTCCGAAAGCATCTTCTAAAGGGGGATTTGGAATGATGAACGTCGGACTCGAAGAAAGAGGCGTTTATGAGGATTTTAATCCTTACGAGACGTATTTCTTCAAGATCGGAGCTCACGGACTGGTTTGCTTCCATGGACGGAATTACAGTATTAAACAGAGATTATCCGCCGAACAGACCTCGAAGTTGATCTCAGACCCTCGCTTTTACCGCATCAGCACAAACTGCTATGTGAACCTGACCCAAGTCTCGGAAATTCGCGATAACGTTGTTTGGTTCCGGGATGAACGGCATGGGATTAAGACGATTTCGGTCCCCAGACGTAATCTGGAGCAATTGAAACGGCTGATCCCGTCTCAACGTGGCAAAGTCACTGCTGGAGTGAACTAACCCTCCGCTGACCTGCCCAGCCAACGGCAAAAAAGCAGCCTGACTCGCACCGTCGGAAGACGGACGGGTCGGCTGCTTTTTCCGTTATTCCTGATTATTTCACGTAGAGACGGGCGCGTTCTTCCCAAATCTCACCGGGAAGCAAGCTAAACAGACCGATCTCCTCAGCCGGTAAATTCGACTTCGGTGCATTCACCAGATTGATCTGCGGCTCTGGACAGAAGAAGCCTTCCGTCGCCCCGTTATTCCAAATCATCCATTGCTTGTAGGAGGTCCCCACATCATACACAAGCGTCTTGCCCAGCTTCGTATCAGTCAGCTCCATCCGATTTCTGCCGTTTTGCGGCACCGCCGTATAATGGTTATCCATCGAAGCGAAGAACGGATAGACGCCCTCCCCTTTCATCTGCTCCTCTTCAGCCGTCAGCGGTTGGAAGGATCCGGTCGGGAGCATCCGCTCGCTCATTTGCCAACGCTGCCCGATCGTCAGTTTAACCTTGTAATCCTTCGCCGTACTTTCTGGTGCAAACGGTGCATTCACGGCAGTATGGAAGGCCAGTAAGCATGGCATCTCTTTGTCGCCTTCATTGCGAATGAACACTTGCTGAGCCAAGCCATCATCGCTCAACGAATATCTGAGTCGAATTGTAAATTTAAAAGGAAGGTACCGATACACCTCGTGGTTCTCGTCAACTGAGACTTTAACGGAAACATAGCTCTCCACCGGTGTCTGTCCGAAGTCCTCAACCTCCCAAGCCGTCGTATGTAGAAATCCGTGCAAATGGTTGTGGGTTGCAGCCTCGTTCACCGGGAATTGAAGAACTTCACCTTTCCAAGGGAATTGTCCGTCTTCATACCGGTTGGGCGGGAACAGCACCGGGATCCCGTGGACGCCGGGATTGCTCTTGAATGCGTCCATCTCCTGCTCGCCCGGCTCCCGCAAGAAACGGTAACCGCTTTCGACATCGCGGAAAGCGATCAAATTGCCGCCGATTTCCGGCAGCAATACTGCCTCATAACGCCCGGATTTGAGCCAAACTGCCTTTTCTCCTTGATATGTTCCTTCATAAGCCGTTCTTTGTGCCATGGATGATAATCTCCCTTCATTGCTTAGCGCTCATATTGTAATATACCTTAAAGCGCCTTCAAAAGTCACCCCTGTCCATCACACCATAGGCTGCAGATCATTCTGCCTCCATCTGCCATACATCATGCATCGCGCAAAATTTTGCGCCCGAAGCTTGCAGCCAAAACGATCATGGACGCTCCAACGATCAGTTGCATGCCAAAAATTTGCGTCCACAGCGGCCAGGATTCAATCCATTCCAGCACCTGCCCGCCAATCAGTGGACCAAAGAATGAAGCTACCCCCGTGATCGCCGAATACATCGCCATATACATCGGACGCTCCGATTTGGGTGTGTCGCCAATCATAAAGTTAAAGGCCAGTTGGTTAAAGCCGCCGACACCAACCCCAAAGATCATATGAGCCAGGAAGAGCACGGGCAACACAGGCAGTATAGACAGTCCGCCCCAGCACAAAATCGCCAGTGCAATAATCGGCAGCGTCCAGAACAGCAAGCGACGATTGCTGTATCGCGCATTCAGATTTCCCCATACGTAAAAGCTTGCCATCATAAAGATCGTCTGCGTCACATTTAAGAGTGAAATGGTCTGATAATTAATGTTCAGCAGCTCCAGCATCACATACGAGTACAGCGGCACGACCAGGTTTTGCAGCAGCAGGAAGCCGGCCAGAAACAACGTAGCCTTCATAAAGGCTCCGTCCTGGAGCGGTTTGCGCAGCATCGGCATGAACTTGCTTTCCGCGGAACGCTCGAAAGCAGCATCGGGATAGAACATAAACACAATAATGTTGGCGATCGCACAAATCCAAATCACGATATACAAGTAGAAGAACCCTTGCGCCTCCGGATAATGGTCCAGCACCATCCCGCCCAAAAACATCACCAACGTGTTCAGCGCATTCAGAAACGTATTACGGATGCCAAAATATCTTCCCCGTACGCGCGCTGGCACGATATCGCTTATTAGCGAGTTCCACAACATCGCTCCAACCGTATTAAAAATAAACGCCGCGATATATAGAGCAATGAATCCGGTTACCCAATACTGATGCGGTAAAACAAACGGAACAAGGCCCGTTGCCCCCCACAGAATACGATGCAGACCAACGAACAGCACCAGAGCCCATTTGCGGCTGGTTAAACGCTGGATGAGATAAGCGACAGCGATCTGGGCAATATTCACGAACGTCGTGATCGCTAAAACAAAGCCAATTTGGGCTGAATTCGCCCCAAGGTACAGCAGGAATCCCGTCAGAAACTGACCGCCAAGCAACGTTTGGAAGATCGTGGAGGGAACACCCTCCCAGGTCGCGATCGCCAAGTTGCGGCGCTGGCGGGACGGCTTTCGCGATACCAACGATTTTTGCATGATACTGCTCTTCATGTTTGTTGGATACTCCTTTGGTTTCTCTCTCCGAATAGTTCTGTCTCTTTTTTTACATACTTCAAGTGATTCGTTAATCTGAAGGAATGGAGTGCTAATGAACGTATGCGGATACCCTTGAGGTTTGGGATGCTCCTTGTTAGTCTGACTCTGCCGCTGACCATGATCACTTCCTGCGGCCAGCAGGATCGAGTCCGAACAAATTCCGTCCCTCCGTCCGGCAATCCCCCCGTGAAAACAGAAGCGATCACCGAATCCAACGGCACAACTTGGGTGCCGTTAAAGCTGGTGGCTCAGAGCCTTGGCTTGCGACTGCAGGAGAACAGGGACAGCGCGAATCTCGGTTATAGCGATGTGATGTTTACCGTTCAGCCCAGCCAAAGGCATGCGATCTCCTTCGGACAGCCGATCGCACTGCCCCAAGCGCCGGTGCGTGAGAACGGCCAGCTCTATATGACGATGGATGCCGTATCCGCCTTGCTTCAAACGAAAGCAAAGATGGATACCCGCACAGGGAAGCTTAGCTTTGACCGCATCACCCCGGCGGGCAGCAACATGCCGCCGCAGACAGGAACGAGCCGATACGGAGTTCTAAGCGTCGCCGATCAACAGGATGAAATGGTCGCTTATGCCAAGCAATTTTTGGGCGTACCTTATGAATTTGGCGCCGCACCTTACGAACAGTCCAAAGCGTTCGATTGTTCGTCCTTCACTCGTCATGTCTTTAAGAAGTTTGGCCAAGATTTGCCGCGGCTGGCTCGGGATCAAGCCAAAGAAGGCGTACCGGTGACGCGGGATCAACTGCAAGTGGGAGATTTGATCTTCTTCACAGTCCCCGGTCGATTTCAATCCGACAAAATTCCAGGCCATGTCGGCATCTATATCGGCGACGGCAAGTTTATTCATACCTGGGGGGAACCCGGAGTTCAAATCAGCCCGCTGGACAGCGGGTACTGGAGCACGGTGATTCTTTCCATGCGCCGGGTTCGTTAATTCTGCCCCAGAGCCTAAAGCTAAGGTCGGGAAACCGTAAGGTTCACCCGGCTTTTTTCCTGCCAATCAGCGATTTCCCTTCGATACAAATACAAAGTATAATGAAAGTAGGCATCACTTTCCATATAATAATTTATACATTAAAACCTGATGGATTTAGAGGAGAAAGACGATGGACAACGACAATCTGAAACAGGCTTATGAGGTGCTTGGACTGCCCGAAAACGCTTCCCGCGAAGAACTGGAGAGAGAATTCGACATTTTGCTGCGCAGATCCCGTTCACGCAACCTCGATCCCGGCGAAGCCGAGGAAATTGAGCGTAAGATCCAGGCTTACAAGCAGATCGTGGAGACGGAGGAACAGCGCAAGCTCGCGGAGTTAACCCGCAGGCGTTATGAGAAGTGGGGCAAGTTTGCAGGGACCGCTGAGAAGGTTGACGATTTTTTCCGGCTTTATCGCAATTATGTGATTATTGGAATCATCGCTATCGCAGCAATTATTTGGGGGACTAACGCTTATCTTAATCATCTCGAGGAACAAAGACGGCTGGCCGCCCTGCCTCCGATCGATCTGTCGATCATCATGGCGGGCAATTATATGACCGATGACCAGAACGGCGGTGTCGACGCTCTAGAGCAAGCGATGACAGCACAAATCCCCGGATTCCAAAGGGTGGAAATTGAAATGCTGTACTTACCCATGCAAGGAGAAGCCCTGACGACTGCAGATATCGCTTATCAGCAAAAGGCGATGGCCGTGATCGCTTCTACAAGTCCGGATATTTATATTACCGATGAACCTACCTTTGAGTGGTTATCAAATGGCGGCGCCTTCCTCAGCCTTGACGATTTGGTTAACGGAGAACTAAAGGATTTTCTGACGGAGGACTCCCTTGTCAAGGATGTGTCCGATGAAGACAATACGGAGCATGTGTACGGCATTAAAGTTACCAACAGCCGTCTCGTCAAGGATCTGCCGTTAGGTTATACAGACTTAATTATTTCGCTCCGCGTTGACGCGAAGAACAAAGACAAAGCGATCACAATGATCAAGACTTACTTGGAAAATGTCCCGAAGGCGGCGGAATAGCCGCCTTTTTTTTCGTGCATTTTTCATAATTGATTAATTGCAGGGGATGCTATACAATAACCCTATAAACGCGCGTTTACGAAAGTGGGGACAAACCTTTATGCGCAGTGAAGACATCGCCAAACTGGCCGGGGTGTCCCGCAGCACCGTCTCACGGGTGATCAACAACTATCCGAACGTTCCGGAAGCAACGAGGGCTAAGGTGCTCCGCGTCATTGAGCAGCACCATTATGAACCGAACAGCTTTGCCCGGGCGCTCGCCGGCAAACGGACGGATACGATCGGCCTGTTCGCCATCAGCATGACAGAGAAAGAAGATACTAGCCGCATCTATCAGAACAGCTATTTTGCCCCAATCGTCGACATGGTCGTCGACACGGCCAATGCCCGCGGATTTTATGTACTGATTCATACCGTTTATTCGCCGGGCGACTTCCAAAAGGTGAAGCAAGCGTTCCTGCAGAAGCGGATTGATGGCGGAATTCTAGTCGGTACGCAGAAGGACATCGAGCTGGTTCGGGAAATGGTGGATCAGGAAGCGCCGTTAGTGCTCGTCGATTATGACATTGCAGAAATTATGACCGAACGCCTGAACAAAAATCATCTGGCAGTCATCAACTCCAATGATTACGAAGGTACGGTCCAAGCGATTGAATATTTGATCGAGCTCGGGCATCGTGACATCGGCATTTTGAAAGGCAGCATGAATACTTACTCGGGTCGTGAGCGATACTTAGCTTATGAGCACACGCTTAAGAAGCACGGATTGCCGCTGAATGAAGCGTATATCCTTGAAGGCGAATTTCTGAAGGATAGCGCCTACCGCGAGACTCATCGGCTGATCGAGCAAGGAAATTGGCCAACCGCCATATTCTGCGCTAACGACGATATGGCCATCGCAGCAATGGAAGCGTTTGCGGAAAAAGGGATCAGCGTTCCGGAGCATGTGTCGATCATCGGCTTTGACGATGTCGAAATCGCTTCCCGGGTAACGCCGAAGCTGACGACCATTCGGCTGCCCATCGATGAGATGGCCAAGGCTGCCGTTTTGAAAGTGATCGAGCTATGCGAAGCAGAGCAGCCCACCTTCAGCACCGTCAGCTTTCCAACTCGTCTGGTGATCCGGGATTCCTGTCAACCCCCGGCGAAATAACCAAACACCCTACCCTCCTCCCCGATCTTCAAGGGATCGCCGGAGGAACCTTTTCTCATGATAATAAACGCGCGTTCACAAACGAAGGGAGAGTTCCTGTTCATGAAATTTGGAGCATTTGACGATCAGCGTAAAGAGTATGTGATTCATACGCCGCAAACCCCTTACCCGTGGATTAACTACCTTGGAAATGAGCAATTTTTCGGTCTGATCTCCAATACGGCCGGCGGTTACACGTTCTATCGCGATGCGCGCCTGCGTCGTTTGACCCGCTATCGCTACAACAACATTCCGCTGGATACCGGTGGACGTTACTACTATCTCCGCGACCATGACAACGGCGATTTCTGGACACCGGGCTGGATGCCGGTCAAACGCGAGCTGGATTTCTACGAATGCCGGCACGGTTTGGGCTATACGTCGATCACCGGAGAACGCGGCGGCATTTCGGTCACGCAACTGGCGTTTATTCCGCTGGGTTACAACGGTGAAGTACATCGCTTAACGGTGAAAAATACGAGTACCGAGACGAAGAAGGTCTCTCTCTTCTCTTTTGCCGAGTTCTGCCTGTGGAACGCTCAGGACGACATGACTAACTTCCAACGCAACCTGAGCACCGGCGAAGTCGAAGTGCTGGATTCCGTCATCTACCATAAAACGGAATACCGTGAGCGCCGCAATCACTATGCCTTCTATTCTGTGAACCGCGACATCGATGGCTTTGATACGGACCGCGAATCGTTTGTAGGGCTGTATAATGGCTTGCACGAACCGCAGGTTGTTGTTGCCGGAAGAGCTTCCAACTCCATCGCCAGCGGTTGGTCCCCGATCGGCTCGCATGAAGTGACGCTGAAGCTTGCTCCAGGCGAAACGCAAAGCCTGATCTTTATACTCGGTTACGTAGAAGTGCCGGAAGAAGAGAAATGGGAATCCCCTGGCGTCATCAACAAAAAACCAGCGCTTGAGATGATCGAGAAGTTCGCAACAGACGCCGACGTTGACCGCGCTTTGGCTGATCTTGCTGCGTACTGGGACGGCCTGTTGTCCAAGTATCAAATCCAAAGCAGCGACGACAAACTGAATCGCATGGTCAACATTTGGAATCCGTATCAATGTATGGTGACGTTTAATATGTCCCGTTCGGCTTCCTATTTCGAATCTGGGATTGGCCGCGGGATGGGCTTCCGCGATTCCAACCAGGACCTGCTAGGCTTTGTGCATCAAATCCCGGAACGGGCTCGCGAACGGATTCTCGACATCGCTGCTACGCAATTTGAGGACGGCAGCGCGTACCACCAATATCAACCGCTGACCAAGAAAGGAAATAACGAAATCGGCAGCGGCTTCAACGATGACCCATTGTGGCTCGTTCTGGGGACGGCGGCTTACATCAAGGAGACTGGCGACATCAGTATCCTGGATGAACAGGTACCGTTCGATAACAATCCAGACAATACCGCAACGCTGTTCGAGCATTTGAAGCGTTCCTTCTACCACGTCGTACACAACCTGGGACCGCATGGCTTGCCGCTCATCGGCCGCGCAGACTGGAACGATTGCCTCAACCTGAACTGCTTCTCCAAGGAGCCGGGTGAATCGTTCCAAACGACCGCGAACATCGAAGGCCGCGTCGCGGAGTCCGTATTTATCGCCGGCTTGTTCGTCTTCGTTGGCCCAGACTTCGCTGAAATCTGCCGGATCCGCGGGCTGGAATCCGAAGCGAAGGAAGCGCTGGATTGGACGGAGAAAATGCGTAAAACGACGCTGGAACACGGCTTTGACGGCGACTGGTTCCTGCGCGCTTACGATCATTACGGCGAGAAGGTCGGCAGCAAAGAAAACGCTGAAGGCCAAATCTTCATTGAGCCGCAAGGCATGTGCGTCATGGCAGGTATTGGCGTTGAAGAGGGCCTGGCCGCCAAAGCGCTTGCTTCTGTTGAGAAGCGCCTTGATACGAAATACGGGATCGTGCTGCAGCAGCCGCCGTACTCGAAGTATTATCTGAATCTGGGCGAAATCTCCAGTTACCCGCCAGGGTATAAAGAGAACGCTGGGATCTTCTGCCATAACAACCCGTGGATTATGATTGCGGAAACCGTATTGGGCCACGGTGATCGGGCGTTTGAAGTCTACAAAAAAATCGCCCCGGCCTACCTTGAGGATATCAGCGAAATCCACCGGATGGAGCCGTATGTATACTCGCAGATGATTGCTGGTAAAGACGCAGTACGTCACGGCGAAGCGAAGAACTCCTGGCTCACCGGGACAGCAGCCTGGAACTACGTAGCGATCACGCAAGCCATTCTTGGCGTGCAAGCGGACTTCAAGGGACTGAAAGTGGATCCTTGCATTCCATCGGCATGGGACGGATTCGAAATCACCCGCGTTTTCCGTGGAGACACGTACGTCATCCGCGTAAGCAATCCGAATCATGTGGAAAAAGGAGTGGCCAGCATTACGGTGGATGGCCAGCCAATTCAAGGCAACATCATTCCGCCGGCTGGCGATGGCGGCGTCCATCAAGTCGAAGTAGTACTTGGCTAAGTACAAAAATAAAAAAGGTACAACTGCTCTAATCGAGCGGTTGTACCTTTTCTCATTATGGAGTTAAGCTTTCGCGGGCTTCATGCCGTTTTCCTCTTTCCCTGTACCCTGACCTTCTTTATTGACCTGCACTTTGCGGATAAAGAACGATAAGATGAGAGCCACCAGCGTAATTCCTGTCGCCACGACAAAGGCAAAATCAATCCCGTTGATGGTCGCATCCCGGGTGATCAATGCGACTTGTTGCGCATTAGCCGGGTCTTTCGGATTAATTCCAGCTGCGAGAATCATCTCAGCCACCTTATCCTTGGTACGCGAGGACATAATCGTTACGAGCAGCGCGGTTCCGAGCGCGCCGGAGATGGTCCGCAGCGTATTAGACATCGCGGTGCCATGGGCATTCAGCCGCGCTGGGAGTTGGTTGAGACCCGCCGTCTGAATCGGCATCATCAGCATGGACATCCCAAACATCCGGGCGGTGTACATCAAGATGAGATGAGTGTACGTCGTATCGACGGTCAAGTTGCTGAATTCCCAGGTTGTTACGGTGGTGATCGCCAAGCCGATGACCGCCAGCCAGCGGGCGCCTATCCGGTCAAAGATCATCCCGGTAATCGGCGACATAATCCCCATCAAGATCGCTCCCGGCATTAACAGCAGTCCGGATTCCACAGGGGAGAAGCCGCGAATGTTCTGCAGGTAAATCGGCACCAAGATCATCGCTGCATACAGCGCCATGGTGATCACCACATTGATGATCGTCGTCAGCGTAAACATATCGTAGCGGAAGACGCGGAACTCCAGCAACGGCTTATCGGATTTCAATTGACGCCACAGGAATAAGCCCAAGGCGATCACGCCGACAATTAGACTGACGACGACATCCGTCTCGCCCCAGCTGGTGCTGCCTGCTTCGCTAAACCCATACAGGATGCCGCCAAAGCCGAGCGTTGATAAGACAATCGACAGTACGTCCAGATTCGGACGACCCACCTGGGTTACGTTTTTCATAAAGAACACACCAAGAAGAATCGATAAAATCGCAAACGGGAAAATAATCCAGAATAATACGTTCCATGGATGATGCTCAATGATCCAACCAGAGAGCGTTGGCCCAACCGCAGGAGCGAAGATCATGGCGATCCCCATCATCCCCATCGCTTGACCGCGCTTCTCAATCGGGAAGATCGTTAAGAATACGACAGTCATCAGCGGCATCAGCACACCCGCGCCGGCTGCCTGCACCAATCTCCCGATTAGAACCATTTCAAAGCTAGAACCGATTGCGCAAATGAACGTCCCTGCGGAGAACAAGACCATCGCGGAAATAAACAGCATCCGTGTCGTAAATCGTTCCATCAAAAAGGCGCTGATCGGAATCAATACGCCGTTCACCAGCATAAATCCTGTCGTTAACCATTGGATGGTCGTCGGGCCAACCCCTAAGTCGTCCATCATTTTCGGCAAAGCAACGTTCATCAAGGTTTGGTTCAAGAGGGACACAAATGCCCCGATTAATAACGCCATGACAATCGGCCATCTTTTGAAATTTACAGCCGGTACAGCAGCAGTATTACTGTTCATAGGTTTCCTCTCTCACTTTCTCTAAGGATGCGATAATTTTCCGGTGGGTCTGCAGCATCTGGTCGATGTCTTCCCCCGCTGCCTCCAGAACCGTCGAAAACGCCCGGGTATATTCGAGGTCCGTCTTCCGATAAACCTCCATTCCCTTATCCGTGATTTGCAAAAATACGTTTCTCCGGTCATGGTCCACCCGTCCGCGCTCTACAAGCCCCGCTTTGACCAGACGATCAATCACGCCGCTGACCGTGCTGTTTCCCAATCGCATCTGTTCAGCAAGCTCCGTCACCCCGATATGCGGATGTTGATGAATTCGTTTCAAAGCCATGAACTGGATACCGGTGATGCCGAAAGGCTCAGCTTGTTTGGATAGCAATTGGTAAAAGGCTTTCTTCACTTCGCGAAAGGACTCCACGATCTCATGCATGCGTTGCTTCTGATCCAAACGGTGCTCATCCTTTAACTATTAGTTATACTCCTTAATATTTCGTATGCGAAATAATCCATTACTATATTTAACAAAGCATCAAGTTTATTGTCAATATGGAGATTTCAATGTCAGCGTTAGACAAAATCAGATCATTTTCAACCTTCGGATAGCTTTTCTCGGAAGATTTCATTCTATACCCCTGACGTATTGGATGATATAATCATGGTAGAATTCACCTATTACTTAAGGAGGATAAGAATCCCATGACATGGTTCAACCGACTTCCCTTATCCGGAAAGATCTCTGCCGCATGTTATCTTGTGGCCGCGCTCTTTGCCGTACCATCGCTGCTCGCCTTCATCCTGCTGGGACATATCATCATCGGTATCTTACTGATCGTCGTGTTGGCAGCGCTTACTTTTCCGCTTTCGCGTTACCTCCAGAAAGCGCTTACGGATTCGTTCGACGATATTACCAGCGCTTCGGCCAAAATCGCCAAAGGTGATTTTACCAGTCGAATTTCGGAATCCGGGGGCATGGACGATCTCAGCCGTTCCTTCAACAGCATGGTGGACAAGCTGCGCAAGATCCTCCAGGAAACGTCAGATATTACCCGCAAGGTAATGGACTCCAGTCGGAGGATTTCCGATCGCAACCAGGAACTGATTGAAGTCATGACCCAAGTCACCCACTCCTCCAACGAGCTGGCTCTGGGTGCCAACGCCATCTCCGAAGATGTCAGCGGCATGAAAGACGCGATTGGCGAGATTGAGCAGAAGGTCAGCAATTACACCGAAGCCTCCCGTGAGATGAATCAGCGTTCTGAAGAAATGATTCATCTGGTGGAGCGTGGACGTGAGTCCGTCTCACGTCAAGCAAGCGGGATGCGGAAGAACATCGAAGCGACCGAGAAAGTAGCTGAGTCCATTGAGGCTTTGGCGAAGAACGCGCAGGGCATTACCAAAATTACAGCAACGATCTCTGAGATTGCCGAACAAACGAACCTGCTGTCGCTGAACGCTTCAATTGAAGCAGCGCGGGCGGGCGAGCACGGAGCCGGGTTTGCCGTCGTAGCCCACGAGGTTCGCAAGCTGGCGGAAGAATCCACCGCCTCAACCAAAGAGGTATTTAACCTGGTTCGCAGCATCGAACAAGACGTAAAACAAGCCGGACAGAACATTAAAATTAATGAAGAAGTGGTTCGGCAACAAAGCGAAATGATCCAGGAAGCAGAGCAAATCTTCCAAGAAATTGTACAGAGCGTGCAATATATTAGCGAAGAAATCGCCTCCTTCGCCAGAGAGAGCGAAGAGATGCTGGAAAGCGCACAGAACATTTCCTCTGCGATTCAGAACATTTCCGCGATTACCGAGGAATCGGCGGCGGGCACGGAACAGGTCTCGGCATCGATGAACGAGCAAATTACTTCGATTCGCGCGATGGCCGAAGAGGCCGAAGCGATGAAGAATGCCGTGTTCCAGTTGCAGAAGACGATACATATCTTCAAGTTTTAATCGAACTACCCTATCGCCCAGTCCCTTGTTTGCTAAGGGGCTGGGTTATTTTTTACTTTTTCGATAAGATAAGGAGAGTCAAATGAGAAAGGAGGGCTGGTTGCACATGCCCACAACCACCAATTTGACCCAGCTTTATCAGGAGTACCGACATGCGATGACCGCCCTCTCCTACCGGCTGATCGGCTCCTGGTCGGAAGCGGAGGATCTGGTGCAAGACGTGTTCGCCGAGCTCCAGCAGAACGAGCAACTGGACGACATTCGCCAACCCAAATCTTATTTAATGCGCGCGGTCGTGAATCGCAGTCTCAATGCGCTGAAATCGCCACGGCTGTCTCGGGAGACGTATACCGGGCCCTGGTTACCCGAGCCGGTCTTCGATCCGGGGCTGGAGACGCAACTTGGCCGTGTGCTGCGGGAAGAACAGGTCTCTTATGCGTTTATGGTGTTGCTGGAGCGCCTGACTCCCGAGGAGAGGACCGTCTTCGTGCTAAGAGAATCGTTCGCCATGGAATACGAGGAAATCGCTGACCTCTTGGGAAAAAGCGTCGTCGCCTGCCGCAAACTGCTGAGTCGGGCTCGGCAAAAGGTCAAATCGGAGCCCGCGATGGCCGCAGCCCCCGCTAACGATCAGAAGGCGGAGACGTGGTCCCGCGAGTTTTTGAAAGCGGCAAAAACCGGGGACTTCGGCCCGCTGCTGGAATTGATCCGTGAGGATGCGGTGCTGATTTCTGATGGAGGCGGCAAAGTTCGGGCAGCGATCAATCCGATTCTCTCCAGAGCACGGGTTATTGCCTTTTGGCAAGGTATTCAAGCCAAAGGCACTCTGCAAGGCGACTGGGTACCGACACGGATCAACGGGGAAACAGGGTTGGTTCATTACCGTGATGGAAAGGTCGTGCACATCATCATATTTGAAGGGGATGCGCAAGGACGAATCCGGCGGTTCTACTTGGTCAGCAATCCTGATAAATTAATTGGAGCTCCTCCACCCAGTCACAAATAACTCCCTTCCCTTGTCTTACTTATGTAAGCAAATCATTTTCCAATGGAGGGATTAGGGATGAAAGTCAGAATGGATCATTATCAAGCCAACCCCAGTGTGTACCAGGCGATGAGCCAAATGGAACGGCAAGTTACAGAGATCGGCCTCGATCATGTCTTATATGAGCTGATCAAAATCCGCGCGTCTCAAATCAACGGTTGCGCGTTCTGCCTTGATATGCACACCACGAAAATGCGCGAGCTGGGCGAAAGCGAGCAACGCATTGCCTTGGTCAGCGTGTGGAGGGAATCCCCATGCTATACCGACCAAGAGCGTGCGGTACTTGAGCTTACGGAAGCCGTAACCCGGATCGCCGACAATGGCGTACCGCAGGAAGTGTATGACCGGGTTCGCAGCTTTTTTAGCGAGAAGGAAACGATGGATTTGATCTTGGCGATTAACGTCATCAACTGCTGGAACCGCATCGCTATTTCCACGGGAATGTTCCCCGGTTGCCGTGACTAGGTGAGAACAATCGGCAAAAAAAGACCTGAAGGAGATAACCTCCCTCAGGTCTTTGCGTTATTTATTGCTTTGCTTTCAGGTGAATCATCTTGCTGCTGAAATCGCCGCGCACCGAAGCCATGGACAAGCCGGCGTTCATCAACCGGTCGCCGCCATACACTTCGCTGCTTCCGGCCACTTCGTAATCCTTGGCCGGGTCAAGTCCTTGCAACTTGACACTGCGCAGCGGTCCGTTAGGTTCTGCCAGGACGCGGAAATAGAACAGCAACGCCTCGTTCTGATCCGGGCTGACGAACATCCACGCCGTCTCATTGCCTTCGAACGGGCTTTGCAGACGATACAGATCCCCTTGCTGCACCAATCCGCGGATTTCTTTGTAAATGGCGATCTGACGTTTCGCCGTCTCCTTCTCTTCTTCCGTAAACCGAGTAAGATCTAGCTCATAACCAAAATTACCGGACATGGCTACATCCCCTCGGAACGTCAGCGGCGTTGTCCGCTCAACTTGATGGTTTGGCACCGCCGAGACGTGTGCGCCCATCGTCGACACCGGATATACGATGCTGGTGCCGTATTGAATTTTCAAGCGCTCCGCCGCATCGGTGTCATCACTCGTCCAAGTCTGCGGCATGTAGTACAGCATGCCTGGATCAAATCGGCCGCCCCCGCCGGAGCAGCTTTCGAACAAAATATGCGGGAACTCACTCGTCAGACGCTCCAAGAGCTCGTACAATCCCAGCATATAACGATGGGCAACCTCCCCCTGCCGTTCCGCCGGGCTGACTGCTGAACCAATCTCCGTCATATTCCGGTTCATATCCCATTTCACGTACGTAATCGGTACGGTCGAGAAAATGGCGCTCAAGCGCTCATAAAGATATTGACGCACATCGCTGCGCGACATATCCAGCACCAGCTGATCCCGGGCTTCCGTGCGCCGTCGATCCGGAACATGCAGACACCAGTCAGGATGCGCCCGGTACAGGTCGCTGTCCGGGGAGACCATCTCCGGCTCGAACCAGAGGCCAAATTGCAACCCGGTGTCCTTCACGCGGCGAGCCAGATTCGCTAGTCCATCAGGCAGCTTGCGGCGGTCCTCGAACCAGTCGCCTAACGAGTTGTTATCCCGGTCGCGCCGACCAAACCAGCCGTCGTCAAGCACAAACAGCTCGATGCCCAGTTCGCTGCCCGCCTTGGCTATCGCCTCGATCTTGTCCGCGTTGAAATCGAAATACGTCGCTTCCCAGTTGTTAACAAGAATTGGCCGTTCTTGGTCACGGAACTGCCCGCGGCAGAGTCGAGTCCGGTACAGCCGGTGATAGGTGCGGGACATGCCTCCCAGCCCTTCGGCAGAATACACCAGCACGGCCTCCGGGGTTTGGAAGCTATCGCCCGGCTCCAGCTTCCACGTGAAGTCGAAAGGATTGATCCCAATCTGAACCCGGGTCGTCCCAAACTGCTCCACCTCGGCCTCAGCGGTAAAGCTGCCGCTGTAAACCAAGCTGAAGCCATAGACCTCACCCTGCTGCTCTGTCGCATCCGGCCGCAACAGCGCCAGGAATGGGTTCTGCTGGTGAGAGCTCGAACCGCGGCGGCTGCTGATTCCGGTCACCCCCGGAGCGAGCCGTCTGCGCTGGACATGGCGTTCGCGCGCCCAAGCGCCGGATAAATATAATGCGTCGTAAGCTGCATCCGGGAAATCCACCGAGGCGCTGAGCGCCCGCTCCAGTTGAAGCGACTCGTTGCTTCCGTTCGTCAGCCGTGCGGAACGGGTGATGGCATCAAAATCGGCAAACACCGTATAGCTCAGCACAACGACGAGTCCGGAAACACGGTCTTCCAGCTCCAGCTCGAGCGTTTCCGCCTCATGCTCTTGCTCGACATACACGGCAGGCAGCCCCTCCAGCGCCGGTTTCCCCGGAACAATCCGGTGGGAGCGATACGTCAACTCCGTGGCCCGCGTACCGTTCGCCAGCCGCACCTGATAAGCCGGACTCCGGAAATCGCTTGTGCCGTACTGCGGATATTCCTGCGGAAGAGAATCCAGTGAAATGGACTTATCCTCAGGGATCGGGTTCGGACTAAATGAGGCGCGTTCCTGGAAGGTCAGCAGCTGATCGAGGTTGCTGCCATGGCGCAGCTTCGCCCCAAAATAAGCGTGGGCAGGATACCCGTGAACCAATTGAATGATGTAACTTGTATTGCGGGATTGCAAATGGAAGAGACCTTGCGCTTCATCGAAAAAGATAGGCATTCTCGATCCTCCTGGTAGGTTTCTTATCTGAATTGGAATGGCGTTCATCTTCTTCCATTCTACTATCAACCCCAGGAGGAGTAACGAGAATAAAGTGATCTTCTATATGGATATTTGTGATTTATTCTGGCTTCGCCAAACTCGTTCTGTCGCTCAGCAAAGATTTCGTCGCACTTCCAAATTGCCGAGCATAATAACGGTAGGACAGCAGGATACCGATATGCAGCAAAGCCAATACCAAGGCGACATTGGAATACACGGCGGAACCCTCAAATGGATTTAGCGGATTCCAATGTGACGTCGCTCCGAAATCTACAGCTTTGCCGTAAAGACTGATGGCCACCGTGCCGGACAAGAAGCTCAGCATCGACAACATCCCCATGCCAACCCCCGTCAGCTCTTTGGGCAAGGTGCGGGATATCGTGTTGGACAACGCTAACTGCATGAACATCTGCCCCACATTCCCAAGAATGAGAATCGCGGCAACCCAACCCGCCGGTGCCCCGGACCCCCCGGAGTAAAGCAAGAAGCAACTAATGAGCAACGACGACGCCAGATAAAACACAAAGGCATTGCCCTTGGCGTCCGCCAGTTTGCCTCCCTTCCGTCCAAGGATGGCCGAAGCGGCAGCCCCCGGCACCATCGCAAATCCGATCCAAACGGCAGGAAGCCGGTTGACTTCAGCCAACAGCTGTGGCGTAAGGAACGGCAGCGCATACCCAATCCCCATAACCATCGCTGACAACATGAGACCAAACGAGTAGCTTACATTCCGAAAGAGCCGCGGGTTCACAAACGGTTGCCGGGCACGCACAATGCGCCATACAAACAGCAGAAACCCGATGAAGCTGCCGACATACAGCTCCCATCCTCCATAGGTCACCGCAAGTAATAACAATGTAACCGTACCGGCAAGCAAGCCTCCCCCAAGCCAGTCGACTTGGACGGATTGAAGCGGTTCATCGCTGAGGTATTTCCGGTAAAACGGCAACGTCACCAGCATCAGCATCGGCACGCAGAACAACCATCGCCAATCAACTACACTCACTAGCAGTGCAGATACAACAGGCCCAAGCACGCCGCCGATGGCAAGTCCTGTAGCGGTAATTCCGAGCGCGTATCCGCGGCGTTCCGCAGGGAAATACCGCACCGGTATAATCATCGCTGCAGCTGGTACGACAGAGGCTCCAGCGGATTGCAGCATGCGGCCCAGCAAGACCATCCAATATGCCTGCGCCGATAGTCCGATTAATGAGCCAAGGCAGAACAGGATAAATCCAAAGGTCAGCAGTTTTTTCAATGGAAAAGCATCGGCCAATTTCCCATAGATCACCGAGCCGATGGCATAAATCAGTCCATAAATTGTGGTTACCCAGCTGACCTGAGCCACGGACAAGCCAAATTCCTCTTTTATATCCGGAAGTACGATATTAAAAAGCGTGGCGCCCATGGATGATAAAGTCATTGTAAACGCCAAGATGCGGATCAGTTTTTCACTCGCAGCAGATATGCCGGTAGAAACAGCATTTTTCATTGCAATCTCCCTTCCTATCGATCTCCTCACCACTTATTGTATGATTGAATAATAATAATGAAAAATATATATTAAATTATATATTCATACACTTGAGGTTATCGATTAAAGTAAACCAGAAGGAGTTGATGTCGAGATGGAGCTGTTGCAATTGGAATATTTTCGTACTGTTGCTCGTTTGGAGCATATGACCCGAGCCGCCCAAGAGCTGCATATCGCCCAGCCGGCGCTCAGTAAGACGATCTCCAGGCTTGAGGAGGATCTGGGGGTGCCGCTGTTTGATCGACAGAACCGTCAAATTCGGCTCAACGCTTTTGGTAAAGCTTTTCTGAAAAAAGTGGAGACCGCGCTGGATGTTCTGGAGGAAGGGCGCCGAGAGGTGGCAGATCTGGCGGGGATGGAGCGCGGCAGCATCCATTTGGCCACCAATGCGCTAGGGCGTATTACAGGGGCGCTGGGAGCCTTTCGCGAGGTTTATCCGGAGGTTAATTTCCGGATTCTCCAGACGTCTCCCGCATCCGATGAAGAGATGATCCAACTGCTTGAAAGCGGGGAGGTCGATCTCTGCTTCACCGCTTCCTCCCTGGATTATCCGGGGGTGTGCGAGCAACCGGTGCTAAATGCCGAAGTGTTCTTAGCGCTCCCCCCCGGTCACCGGCTGGCGGAACACGAAAGCATCCGCCTCGAAGATGTGGCGGATGAATCTTTTATTGAATATAAGACGGGGCATCCGTTTCGTAAAATCAACGAATCGTTCTGCCATGCTGCAGGCTTCCGTCCGCGCATCGTGTGCGAGGTCGATGAACCCAGCGCGCTGGGCAGCCTCGTTAAAGCGGGATTAGGCGTTGCGTTCATGCCAGCCTGTTGGAAGGATGAACGCCCTGGCTACCCGATGCTGCGCATCGAAAGCCCGGATTGCCGGCGCATTTACTCCGTTGCTTGGCTGGAACGGCGTTACTTGTCTGAAGCAGCACGGCGCTTCCGTCAGTTCCTCAACGAATATTTCAGCGAGGCTTTGCCTCTTGCGACTTAGCGATGACTGCCGCGCGGCGGCCGCTTCAGTACATAGAAGCCGGCCAACGCCGCAGTCACCAGCGGCAAGTACTTGATGCCTCTGAGCCAGGAGAGATCCCCGCGAAGCAAGGTAACCGCACTGATCGCAATGATTTCGCTGAGTACCAACCCGCCTATTAAACCACCGATCAAGGCAACAACAAACCAAAGTGTTTTTTTCATCGTAAAGTTCCTCCTAAATTCTGTCGAAGATTTGATTTCATTAGTCCGGAAGATTCCCGGATTTCGTTCCCACGCGATACGGCGTCGTCAAGCCTTCATAATTCACCATCATTGTCATCCCGTTAGCTGCATGGCCCAGATTGTGACAATGTTCCATCCACAAGCCTGGATTATCTGCTTGGAAAGCGACTTCGTATTCCTCCCCGCTGAACAGGAGAACGCTGTCCGCATAAATGGGACTTCCGGTCAGCGGTTTGCCGTTCTTGGTCAAAATCTTAAAGACGTGGCCGTGCAAATGCATCGGGTGCGGACCGCCAAATGTATGCTTAAACCGGATTTTGATCCACTCCCCTTCCTTCACCAGGATCGGGGGGATCTCGTGAAATTTTTTGCCGTTAATATCAAGAATACCGAGCTTCAGATCATAGACCCGGTCGAACTTCATCTCCGAACTAATCCCGTCATCCAGCGGAGTACCATAATTCGTAAAGTCAAAATCCGGCGCATCTTTGCTCAGTGCTTCCGGCGTCGGCCCGCTCCCCAGCCGAATGTTCCAAGCTTTGTGCTCTTTGCTGTATACCTTGACCTGCCCGCTTGCCGGCATCGTAAACAATACATCATACCGCTGGCCCCCACCGATCGGAATCCATTGCTCCCGGAGCATCCCTGGGCCATTCAGGTCTTGCCCATCCATCGAGATGACCTGAAACTCGGCCCCGGCTACCCCGATCCATTGGACTTCACTATATGCGTTAATCAGCCGCAATCGAACCGTTTCTCCTGGTGCTGCATCAAGCTGCACCCCATCGGTATGTCCATTGGTCAGCTTCCACTTCTCGTTCAGCAGCTGCAAGGTGACCGCATAATCACGATCGTATTTAAACGCCTGCTGTTTGGGCTCAACGATCAGTCGGCCGATCAGCCCTTTGCCTGCCTGCTCCGAGCTTTGCTGATGGGAATGATACCAGTAGGTCCCAGGATGACGCGCGATAAATTCATAAGTAAATTGCTCGCCGGGCCATACCGCGTCCTGCGTGACTCCCGCAACCCCGTCTTGGGAGCAAGGCAGAATCACCCCGTGCCAATGAATTGTCACCCCTTTGTCGATATCCTGGTTGGTCAAAGTGACTCTGACACGTTCCCCTTCCTGAACCCGTAGCTCCGGCCCCGGCGTCGTTCCGTTGAACGTCCAGGCCTCTGTCTGTTTTCCATTGTCCAAGGTCAGGTTCGACTTCGCTGCTGTTAACGCAAAGCCTCTCACCTGCTCTCCTGCGGCAGGTTGGGCCTCCTTCAACTCGGTGCAGGATACCGCTGCTGCCGATGCGCCGGGGCCAGATGTTGCGTGACCTTCGTGTTCCTGACTTTCATGGCTGCCATTTGCGGCCCCATGATGCATTTGACTCATATCCACTTCCTCTGGAAAGCGTAAATCGTTGTAGCCGCAGGAAGCTAAGAGCAGCAAAACAACAAAGCCTGCGATCCAGAGTGTTGTTTTTTTCCATATCAAGCCGATTCCAGTCAACTTCACTTCCCCCTTCTTCTTGGCTCGATCCCATCATATCCAACAAATGTTGTGAACTTATGACGATCCTTTACGGGTTCCGTGAAATCTCGGGTCGGGGATGGAAAGCATGAAGATTACGGATATAATGAGAACAAAACAGGTCTGGGAGGACAATCATCTATGCCGCACACCTTACTGCTCGTTGATGATGAGCGTCAAGTGATTGAATTTATGGAGCCCTTTTTGCAACAGGAAGGGTTTCTTACTGTTACGGCTGCAACGGGACAGGAAGCCTTGCACAAAGCCGCAATCCATAAACCCTCTCTGGTCGTTCTCGATTGGATGCTGCCGGAGATGAGTGGAATCGAAGTATGCCTGGAGCTGCGAAAGTCAGGATCGGTTGGAATCATAATGGTGACCGCACGCGTCGAGGAAACTGATAAATTAATCGGGCTGGAGGTAGGTGCTGACGACTACATGACCAAGCCGTTTTCATTGCGGGAACTGGCGGCCCGCATCCGTTCGGTACTGCGTCGAATTGAGGGGAATTCGAGCGCCGAGACGTTGCTGCAGCGAGGAGAACTAACGATTTCGGAAGCGCAGTGCCGCGTATGGAAGCGGAATGAGGAAATTGCTTTGACCCCCACGGAATTCAAGCTGCTGCTGACGCTCGCCGCCAAACCGGGGATCGTCTACAGCCGACTTCAGCTGCTGGCTGCCCTGGAAGATGACTTCGCCAACGACGAGCGAACCGCCGACGCTCACATCAGCCGCATCCGCAAAAAAATTGAGGATGATCCGGCCCATCCCGTATACATCAAGACGGTTTACGGGTTTGGTTACCGGTTTGAAGCACCGCAGTCATGACGGTTTCCCGCAAGCTGTTTCTCGTCATTGTCGCATTTATTTTTGGGGTTAGCCTGATGTTTATGTTCTTCACCTATTTCACGATTCGGGACTCGTTAGAAGTGATGCTGCAAACCTCGAGGACAGGGGAGCTGAATCAACTGGAGGAGGAACTCGAAGCCTATTATGAGCACCATGGAAGCTCTTGGGCGGCACTAACTCCTGGGGATTTGGCACGCCTCGCCCCTGAGGGCAGGTTAGAGCCAAGCATCGGCCTGATGGATGTCGACGGTCAAATGCTGGCGATCAGCAGCCCTATCGAAGAGCGACTCATAACGCGTTTAGGCATTCATCGTAAACTCACCCGCCATGACCAAGTCATTGGTTGGGTTTATTACTATGACTTGGATGTAGCCAATTTGTCCAAGCTCCGAATCGGGACACCGATCTCGGTCCTGTTTTTGGTTGGAGCCGGGGCGTTGATATTTATCCTGCTTTCACTGGGCATGGCTTATTTCGTCTCCCGCTGGCTCACTTCTCCCCTGCGGCGGCTGGTGCCCATTATCGACCGGCTGGGCCGCGGAGAATTTGGGATTCAAGCCCCGGTCAGCTCCAAGGACGAATATGGCAAGGTGGCCCAAGCGATCAACGACATGTCCGTGCAGCTGGCAAGGGCAGAGGAGGTGCGCCGCAATCTCGTTGCCGACGTCGCCCATGAGCTGCGTACACCGCTCACAATCGTGCGCGGCAAGCTCGATCTCCTGCAGCAAGGCGGCGGTGAGATTCGCCCGGAGAACTTGCTGCCGATTCAGGACGAGTTGATCCGTCTCACCCGGCTCGTCGGCGATCTGCATCAGCTGTCGCTAGCAGAAGCTGGCAAGCTGCCATTGGATCTTCGACCAACGGATATGGGCAACCTGCTGCGGGACGTTGTGGAGCGAGTCAGCTGGGAAGCCGAAGCCAAGAACATCTCTGTTTCCATCGAGGAGTTAGTGCCTTGTGCGGCGGCCTACGCTGACAGAGAGCGGATGATGCAGGTATTCCTGAACCTGGTGCATAATGCGATCCGGTATACCCCGGAAGGCGGACAAGTCCAACTATCGCTGCGGGAAGTGGAAAACACTCCGAAAGATTCACACGCTCCAGTCCGGATGCTCCAAATCCGGGTTCAGGACAACGGCCCAGGCATTGCGCCTGAGCATCTGCCTTATTTGTTTAACCGCTTCTATCGTACGGATGAGGCGCGGTCCCGTCATGCCGGAGGGATGGGGCTGGGGTTAGCCATTGCCAAGGAGTTCGTCACCAACCACCAAGGCACCCTGGAAGCGGAAAGCCGCCCCGGGGAAGGGACGGCTTTTATCGTCACATTGCCAATTGCGCAGTAAGGCATTGTGCGCTGTTATTTTTCGTGAATGCTTGACTTATTACGTGGACCAGGAACAGTTGCTTCGCGAGCTTTCTCTTTGAGTATGATGGTATGCCCGGTTCGGCTGATCTGTTCGTAGAACAGCAGCGGCTCTCTCCGGAAGAAACGCTTGGCAACATGAATGGCGAAGCCGACATTCGCGACGAGAATGATGATGGCTAACAGAATCCGGAATAAGCTTGGCACGTAGTTATCCGGGAAAACCAGCAGTCGGTTCAGGCCAAACACCCCCCAATAAAGCAGCCCATAACGGACCACCAAGGGCAGCAGTCCTGCGGGTTGCCGCTCGCCGCTGGCGGACAAGAAGTTGTATACGGCGGCGGCTACTCGACCGGTTGGCCTGCGCTCTCCTTGAACTGCAGGAAGACCAACGAGTTGAATTCGGACCAACCATTTGCCGGGGGTGCGTCCGCCGGTCAGGTATGGGATGAGCATGAAATAAATTCCCGTGGACACGAAGTACGCTTGGTTGATGCCGATCTCATGAATGAAGGTCATCAATATGCCCAATAGAATATAGTCAAACATTAAGGCCAACCCGCGCCGGGTATAGGATACGCGCTTCGTTGTCAGGTCCACTCCGCGGTCCAGATGCTCAATTCGCGGCAGATACCGGGACAGCCATTCGGCTAACAGGAATCCAAGCATGCCCCCAAGCGTGTTGGTCATCAGATCGTCGACATCGAAGACGCGGTAAGGGTGATCGTAGATCCCGTAGATACCAGTCAACTGCGTCACTTCAATGAACAAGGACAGCAGGAATGACAGGATCAGGCTCGCAATTGGACCGGAACGAAAATAATACCGAAGCATCATCCCAAACGGCACCGTCAAAGCCACGTTCAGGAGAACCTGCCAAACTGCCCGCTCCTGAAGCAACCGCCAATAGGTCGACGGCTCTCCGGGAACAATCGAGGTCTCCTTCATAATGTCATGGATAAAATGAAAAGGGATTAATTGCAACGCCCCGCCGCTGAGCGGTAGATTGTGCCGGCTGGCCGGAAGCGGCAGCATTACAAGGAAGATCGCATTCATCAAATAGAGCAGGAACAAATAGAGTACCAATGCCCGTACCTTGTTGACATAACCATGCCGCCTATATTGCACTACGAGGAACGGCAAAGTGAACAGCAGTGCCGCAATTGGAAATACGCCAAAAGCAAACGTAACAGGATATAAATAGCTTTTAAACATCACGCTTCAAACCTTTCAATTCCGGGGTTTTGTTCCGTTATCTTAACATAGAACGAAATTCATTTCGTTTAAGTTTAGTTTAAGATGAAGTAAATTTGTTCCACGTACGCAATCCGAAAAAAAGTAAGCCCTAAGGAAATTGGATTTCCTTGGGCTTACTTTTTTATTCATATGATCATTTTACCGCTCTTCCGGATGATCCACATTCTCTTGCTGCTCCTCTGTACTGGAGGTTGGATTCTCTTCCCTTTGTGGCGCGGGCGCTTGGGAAGCCTTCAGTTCCGCTCGGCGGCGTTCGCGCTCCTCCCGGTTCTTCCGGCGTTTGATCCAGATTGGGATGACGATAAGGGCAGCGATGGCAAGCGGCGGCAGGGCCCCTGCAGCAAATACAACAAGCCACTGGAAGAAGATCGACAAAATGTCGATGCTGCCTGTCAAGGCGTTTTTCATCCGCTCCAGCAAAGGTGTATCATTACCCGATGCCGCGGTCAGCTTAGTTGGATCCGGCTGGTAGAGGCGAATATCAATCGTTGAATACGACACATTGCTGTCAAGATACCGCATTCTCCCTTTAATTTGCTCGATCTCCGTTTGAATGCGCTCCAGCTCATTCACGTATTCAACCAGTTGCTTGGTCTGGGTCGCTTCCTCGACGAATTTCAAGTACCGTGCTTCCATCGCCTGCTTAACCTTTAACCGAGATTCCAGATCAACGTACTCCTCGGAGACGTCCTGTCCCTGGATGTTTCGCTGCAATGACTCCGGCTTTAGTGCCTCTAGCCGATCGAGGAACGAAGAGAAGCCCGACGCCGGAACTTTAATCACAAAGTTGCCGCCCAGCTCATGCTGCGATTGATTCTCGGAAAACTCAACAATGTAGCCGCCCGCCAGCGTCACCAGATTGCGGATCTCGGATTGCGCCTTGGCGTAGTCCTTCACTTCCATCACAACATGTGCCCGGTAGATCAGCTTGCGGTTGAGCCCATTATCAGTATTGGCTTGCTGAAATCCCGGCGCGGAGTTCGCCGCCGCGCTGTCGCTCCCTGTACTCCCGGCTGCCGCTGAATCCGGTGCAGCCGAACCAGAGGCAGGCACGGCGGCTGTATTGGCTGCTGTCTCAGCTACGCCTGCTCCATCCATTTCGCTGTCCGCCCAGTTGCTTTGATTCATCGCTTCTTTCGAAGCCGCCGAATCTGAAGCAGCGTTATTGCTCGCACTTCCGCAGCCGCTAAGCAGCAAAAGCAGAAGCATCGTAATAACGCCCCAAACCGTTAGCTTTATTCCCCTTTTCCCCATCGATATGACCCCCTGTGTGGATTAAGGTTTCAAGAGTTCCGCACGATGCCGGCTTTGTCGGATTCATCTGTATGTCACCCTGCGGCGTCTCTTACCTATCCTAACGTGAAAGGTCTACCAAAAGTTGCCTGTCCTGTGAAATAAAAAAACGTCCCGCAAAGGCGGAACGGTTGATTGGAGTAAACCTATTCTTCATATTTGCGAATGACGATGACAGCGTTATGTCCGCCGAATCCAAAGGAGTTGGATAACCCGATCTTCAGCTCAGCTCGGCGCGCTTCATTTGGCACGTAATCGAGATCGCATTCCGGGTCAGGGTTCTGCAGATTGATCGTTGGCGGGATGAGGCCTTCCTTCAACGTTTGGACCAGGGCAATCGCTTCTGCACCGCCAGCGGCACCAAACATATGACCTGTCATCGATTTATTCGCCGTAATCGGAATACGATAAGCGTATTCGCCAAACGCCTTCTTAATCCCCTTCGTCTCTCCAAGATCACCGACGGGGGTGCTTGTGGCATGGGCGCTGATCACATCAACCTGTTCCGGCGTGATCCCCGCCGAAGCAAGCGCCCGCTTCATCGCAAGGTAGGCCCCTGCACCTTCGGGATGCGAAGCAACCACGTGGTAGGCATCGGAGCTGGCGCCGTAGCCGATCAGCTCGCCATGGATGCGCGCTCCCCGACGTAGTGCGTGCGACAGCGACTCAAGCACCACGATCCCGGCACCTTCGCCCATCACGAAGCCATCGCGTTCCGCGTCAAACGGCCGACTGGCTTGCTCCGGTGCGTCGTTCCGCTTGGAGAGCGCAGTCGCATTCCCGAAGCTGGCCAGCGCCAACGGATGCACTGCCGCTTCGGTTCCACCGGCGATCATCACATCGGCTTCACCGCTTCGGATCAGCCGGAACGCTTCGCCGATCGACGAATTGCCGATCGAGCAAGCCGTAACGGGAGACAACGTCTCACCTAACGCGCCGAACCGGATGCTGATCTGAGCTGCCGCCATATTGGAGATCATCATTGGCACCAGACTTGGGCTCACCCGATGAGGTCCGCGATTCTCGAGCACTTTCACGTTATCCGCCAACGTTTCAATCCCGCCGATGCCCGAGCCGACATATACACCAAAGCGCTCGCGGTCGATCAGCTCCGGATTGAGATCCGCATCCTGAATCGCTTGTTCAGCGGCAAACAACGCGTATTGACAGAAAAGGTCCATTTTGCGAGCTTCTTTCCGCCCGAAGATCGCCTCACCGTCAAACCCTCGAACCTGCCCAGCGATCTTGGTGCTGAAATCTGTCACGTCAAAACGTTCGATCTGCGAGATCCCGGAGCGTCCTTCCTTTAACCCTTGCCAAAATGTATCTACATCATTGCCCAGTGGGGACACAATCCCCATTCCGGTAATAACCACTCGTTCCATAAAACATCCTCCTTCAGGCATTTCATACATAGGAAGTACAAACTTGTTATCTATTGTAGCTGCAAAGTATCCTATTACAAGTTTTTAGTTATCCTAGTATAATTGATAACATCATAAACGCGTTTTTCCAGGAGGGACTCTGCCGATGAGCACAGAACCGAGATTAGAGGCTTTATCCAAATTTTTAAAAACGCAGCGCGCCAAGCTGCATCCCCATACCGTAGGCCTTCCAGCAGGCTCCCGCCGGCGGACGCCCGGCCTGCGCCGCGAGGAGGTCGCCCAGCTCGCCGGGGTGAGCACGACATGGTATACCTGGTTAGAACAAGGCCGGGATATTAAGGTATCTCCCTCCGTTCTGGACGCAATCGCCGGAGCGCTTAGACTCAACGCCGATGAACGCAAGTACCTGTTCGACTTGGCGTCCGACAGCGGCTTTCATCCCGATTGGGTTGAGAAGGAGCCGGTGATTACCCCATCGCTCCATAAAATTTTGCAAGAGCTGAAATATTGCCCGACGATCATCTCCGACCGCCACTGCCATATCGTAGGTTGGAATCCTGCTGCCGCCCAAGTGTTTGTCGACTTCGAGCATATTCCAGAGCAGGATCGCAACCTAATCTATCTTCTGTTTGCCAAGAAAGAGCTGCGCAGCCTCGCCGTGAACTGGCCCGATTTCGTCCGGGGGTTCCTGGCTATCTTTCGCGCCTATTATGGACAATATGTCGCCGACCCTTGGTATTCGCAATTTATCGATCGGATGTCACAACAATTCCCGGACTTCCACGATCTTTGGAATCAAAGTGAAGTCAGCGCGGCTCCAGAGGTCATGATCGAATTCCGCCATGCCAAAGCCGGTAAAATGCTATACAATTTAACCTCACTTCAGGTTCAAGGAGATGCCGATTTACGCTGCAGTGTGTATACCCCAATCGAAGGAACCGCAACCGAATCGAAGCTAAAAAAATTGCTGGAAGATACCTTTGGCAATTGAATATTGACAAACCAGGAAGAAATTCGTATTGTGATTCATAGTGATGATAGTGAGAATCATTATCATAAATATCTGAACAAGGAGAATCACTATATGAAGAAGCTGTTTATTCCCCTTATTTTAGCCTTCACGGTTTTGGCAGGTGCTTGCGGTAATGAAACAACACAGCAAAATGCAGCGGCCAATACCTCATCGGAAGGGACGGCAAATCAGACGGGCGGAAACGACTCCGCAGGAACGGAGTCGGCTTCCGGCACGGTTACATATCAATCGGAGAACGGTCCGATCGAAATTCCTGCCCAGCCGAAGCGCATCGTGGCTCTATCCTACGCTCCCAACGTCGTAGCTCTGGGTGGAACATTGGTGGGCGTTGACACCTGGACGATGAATAACCCTCTGTTTACCGAGAAATTAAAGGACGTCGCCATCGTGTCCGAAGACAATCCAGAGCAAATCTTCGCTTTGGAACCGGATTTGATCATCGCCGGATCGCATATGAAAAATCTCGATAAACTTAGCGATATCGCGCCAACGATCGTTTATACCTGGGGCAAGCTGGACTATTTAGCCCAGCAAGTCGAAATCGGAAAAGTGCTTAACAAGGAAGCCGAAGCCAAAGCGTGGGTTGAGGATTTCACGAAGCGGGCCAAAGCTGCAGGTGAAGAGATTAAGGCCAAGATCGGCAAAGACGCCACCGTGTCTGTACTTGAATATGATACGAAGAACTTCTATGTATTTGGGGACAACTGGGCTCGCGGAACGGAACTGTTGTATCAGATGATGGAGCTGAACATGCCGGAGAAAGCCAAACAAGATGCGTTGGGCCCGGGCTACTACACCTTATCCAACGAAATCATACCTGAGTACGCCGGAGATTACATCGTATTAAGTCAGAACAAAGAGGCTCAAAACGAGTTCTTGCAATCGAATACGTGGAAGAATATCCCGGCCGTCAAAAACGGCCATGTGATTGAGATCGATACCGCCGCTTCAACCTACAGCGATCCGATCACGCTGGAGTATTTGCTGGGAATCTTCAAAGAAGGATTCCTCTCGATGCCTTAACGCTGAACTAGAACAAAATGCAAAGGGATGTACCCGCTATGAGGGGACATCCCTTTGTTATTTGGTTAAATAAACTCGATCCACTCAATCTCCAGCCCTGGCTTGATATAATCAAACTTTAGCTCGTAATCGCCCTCTGTCAGCTCGATCCGAAGCTGCTTCTGCGTCACCCATCTGCCGAGCGTACCGTTCGTCTGTACGGTAGTCAAGAGCTCACCGTTCAGCAGCAAATTGCAGGCCGACTGCGACAGATTCATCGCTTCGTAACGGATATGCGCGGTGACCGTGTACACCCCAGCTTCCTGAACCTTCAGCACCGCAGTTTCGTTATTCGCCAGAACCTTAGCGCTTTGCGAACGAGACAGCGTATATACGTTCACTCTTTCGCCAACAACTGGAAGTTCGCCTTGAGCCGCCTGGATCAGGCGGACTTCGTTAACCGGTTTCGGTTCACGAGCTAATGCTGGCGCATTCAGTAAGAATCGGCATATATTCATGGCGCACCGTTGCAATTCTCCAACCGTCAAGGTCCCGTTAGCCAACGCTTCCAGCGTATTATCCCCCAGCGAATTGATTTCCGCCCCATCGTTGTTCACGACCATATACAGATCGTTCTGCGCGCGTACCATAAAGGACGTGTTCTTCATATCGGCCGGTCCGCCTTCTACGCAGTCGTTCATGACCGCCCACCAGTCCGTCATGACAATGCCCTGATATCCCCATTCATTGCGGAGAATCGTCGTATTCAGATCATAGTTGGAGGCAGCCCAATGCCCGTTCACCGGGTTATAGGAAGTCATGATCGATGTGGCTTCCCCTTCTTTGACCGCCATTTCGAAGCCCTTCAAATAAATCTCGCGTAACGCGCGTTCAGAGACGACCGCATCTACTTTCGAACGCGCCTTCTCTTGGTTATTGCCGGCAAAATGCTTCACCGTTGCGGACGAACCGCCCTTCTTAATGCCCCGTGTCACCGCCGACGCGAAGCAGCCTGTCAAATAAGGGTCCTCGGAAAAATACTCGAAGTTCCGTCCATTTAACGGATGGCGATGGATGTTAATCCCCGGACCGAGCAAGGAGTCGATTTCATTTTGCAGGAGCTCTTTGCCCTCCAGCACATACAACGATTCTACGAGGTCAACATCCCAGCTGGAAGCTAACAACGTTCCGATCGGCAGCTGAGTTGCTTTCAAGCCGCTGTCCATGCGGATGCCGGAAGGGCCGTCGGCGGTACAAGCCACCGGGATTCCGTACTCTAATAGGTTCTCCCCCACTCCGCCAAATGCGGAAGCCGTTCCCGGCGTCACCTTCGGACTGCTCATGCCTTCGCCGCGCACAATCGTAGCCAGATCCGCATCGCTCAGTTGGGCAACGAACTCCTCTAAGCTTGCTTTGCCGGCTTTAACATCCTTTAACTTAATTCCGCGGTTCCCCGTTTGCGGATAGGCTTCCGGCAGTCTGCTTTCGATGCGTTCCTTCAGCGAAATAGTGCGTTGCGGCACTTCCTCCCGGACGATCTCATACGTCCCATCCGGCTTCCGGCTACCTGGTTTCAACCGCGAGAAACGTTGCGTAGGCGCTGCAGCTTCCTCCAGTTGCTCCACAACCATCAGTTCTTCCAACTGGTAGGCTGCTGTCCCGTCCACTGTTACCCGCTCCGTATTTCGGATGCTGTTACCTACATGAAACTCATAGTCGCCAGCTTCCAACACATAACAGGATTTATGCCCGGTATAGCCGCCATCATCATAGGACGCCATCCGCCGTACCGGCAGTTGCAAGGTCAGCACATCGGACTCCCCGGGCTGAAGCAGCTTCGTTTTCGCGAACGCTCCAAGCGCCCGGGCCGGTTTGCCCAATACGCCCTGCGGGGCTTCATAGTATAGCTGAATAACTTCTTTCCCGCTAAACTCCGAGCCGGTATTCGTTACCTCCACTTGGACCTCCAGTTGGGCATCTGTACCTGCTCCTTCGAGCTTCACCCCTTGTACTTTCCAGGCAAAGGAGGTATAGGAGAGCCCATATCCAAACGGGAACAGCACCTTGTCCGGACAAAATGTTTCGAAGTAGCGATAACCTACATAAATATCTTCTTCATAGAGATTCCGCTCTTCGCTGCCAAAGTTGGCTGTGGATGGATAATCTTCAATGTGATGGGCAATGGTATCCGGCAGCTTACCGCTCGGCGTGACATCCCCCGAGAGCAGGTCAGCTACGGCGTGACCGCCAATCATCCCGCCCTGCCATACGAACATCACTGCCCGAATCCGACCTTGATGGACGGGATCGTTGATCCAGCTCATATCGATGACATTGGCTACGTTCATCAACACAGCCACTTGATCGAAATGCCGGGTAACCGTTTCCAGATTCAGGCGCTCTTGTTCCGTCAACCGGTAACTTCCCTCGGTATCGGCGTTATCCTTATCCTCACCGGCCGTCCGGCCGATGATAACGATTGCCTTGGATGATGCTTGCTTCGCTTGCGCTACGATTTCGTCGGTTAAAGGCATTTCCTTCTGACACCAAGGCTCCGCAGCCCAACCGCCGCCGCCGTTATCAAACGGATTCTCGGCAATCCACTGCTCATATTGCTTCGCCAGCTGTTCATTCACTTGGATGCGAGGATTCGCCCGTAGTCCGTCCAAAATGTTAACGACATAAGGGACGTTCACCGCACCGCCAGAGCCTGTCCCGCTGCGATAGTAATCAATTTGGCATCTGCCGAAAACGGATACAATTTCATGCGCTCGAATCGGAAGCATAGCGTTTTCATTTTTCAGCAGGACGCCGCCTTCCGCTGCCGCAATTCTGCTGTACTCGGCGAAACCTTCCAAAGGAACACCTAACATCGATTTGCTCATCTCTCTCTTCTCTCCTATCCGTTAGTAGATCCCGGCTTGGGATACATCAATAATAGTCCTAGTTTTTACTATACCAAAACCAACGTGAGGTTGAATAGAATAACGTACATTGGGATTTTGAAATTTAAGCGAAAAAATTAGCATAAATAAAAATGCCGAGATAAGGAATCACCCACAATAGCGGCAGCAGATTCCACCAAACCGCCGGTTTGTACTTGCCTTTGGCGAAATAAGTCCAGCCCAGGATCAAAGCAATCAGCAGACCGCCAGGATACGCCTGAAGATACGCGAATAACGCTTGCATGCCTGGGTGGACCCCTCCTGAATCATGGAAGAGGTAGGCGGAAATGCCAAGCACAATCAACCATGCTACGGAAAAAAACGCATATATGAGCTGCGACACAATTAGAAAAATGAAGGTTTTTCGTTTCGGAGACATGGGAGTCCCGCCTTCCGTTCAGGAATCGCCTCACGTTAGTCGAACCATACTTCGGTGCTGTGCCGCATCTCAAACAGGCGTTGAATCTGTTTGGGCGTATTTCGTTCAAGCGATAAAGGCGGAAGCTCATCACGACTGAAAAATCTGACCTCCAAGGTCTCCATTCCAGCTTCTGCCTGACCTCCGCCGATCTCGCACAAAATAAAGATTTTGTAGATATGGTACGCCTCCGGGGGATGATCGTGGAATTTCTTGTCCAACACCGCCATTAACCGCACCGGAACGACGGTAAGACCGGCTTCCTCCTTCACTTCTTTAACCGCGACTTCTTTAGGCGATAGACCGATGTCGGCCCAACCTCCCGGCAATGACCACGCCCCATCAACTCGTTCTCGTACGAGCAAAATTCGGTCATCCTGAAACACTACGCCGCGCACATCCACCTTAGGGGTGGCATAGCCGGTTTCATTGGCGAACAGCGCTTTAACCTTCTCCGTCTCAACTTCGGTATAACGGCTGACAATTTCTACGCTCAGCTCACGCAACATCTCAAAACGTTCAAGATCGTACATATCTTTGGAATAGGCCAGCCCAGCCTGACTAATGGCCTGAATTTGCTTAGCCCACTCCAGCCATTGCAGCTGCGGAATCGAGTCCGACATCTGAATCGCAACCTTTCGGATAGAAGTCTAAATCCACTGTACCACCATAGAAATCATATATGCAGCAGGGAAGATGATCAGTTGCGCCGCTAATGTTCCGAGAAACCTCGCGCCCATCAACATAATATAGATCCTCCCCAGTTGCTGCCGGGACTCCTCCTCATGCATCGCCCGGTCGGTGATAAGCCCCAATTGCGGATCAATGAAGATCGTCAGCAGAATCGTAGCGAATCCGCGTGATAAATTTCTCCGCTTCTTTCCCAGAGAGGGTGGTGACCATGCGCCCTTTCCAAGAAATGAACACCTTTCGATTTTTCGTGATTTCATAAGTGAAAATCTCTTCATCCAGACGATTGCGTTTGTCAACGTTCCCCAAAATAAGCCTCCATGTATGAGTTAGATTTTTTTCACATATTTGGCCATCATGGTGCGATAATCGAACAGAACTTCTTCTTTATCTTCGGTATATACAAAGCCATTGGATATATAAAAGAGCGTGCCGATGTCGTTCTCACGTTCACACCAGGCGTAAATTTCAGTGATTAATGGGTTCAGACGAATTAATTCATTCAGCAACTTTTTGCCAATGCCCTTGCGCTGATGCTCTTTTAAGATATAAAGTCGAGTCAGCTCACTAACCCCTTCATCATCCGCTTCCGACAGTTGGCCAAACCCAACGATCTCCCCTTCCCATTCCGCGACCAGGAACTTCCGCGCGGCTTGCGCTTCGTCCAGCGTGATGCTTTGCTCCAAGCTGCTCTTGGCATAGGCGTGGGTCAAATACGTGGCGATAAAATGCTCTGGATAAATCATTTCATAAGTGCTGTTCCAGGTTTCCACAGCTACCTCTCGAATGCCGTCGATGTCGTTCAGTGTTGCCGGACGGATCAGCAGTGAATCCATCAGCTTCAATCCTTTCTGTTTCGTAAATAACGGGACCCAGCTTCGGATATGGACCTATCTCCAGCCGGGTCGTATATCAATAACGCTTCACTATACAAATTACTTCTTACAAAAACTATGATACACTGACCTCAACCGAGAAAGCTACCCCTATTCATGAAATCGCTTTCTTTAATACCAATGTAGTCGGCAAAGCCTTGTCTGATGCGTTTCCAAGCTAAATTTCATCTTCAGGAGATCGACGAATGTTGTCAGTTTCACAAACCATATACATAAGAACAAAGGAACATGAGTAAAAAGCTGGTATTCTAAACTTAATACAGAATTGAAGAACACGTGCTACGCTTATCTGGTCACGAATCCCATGAAAAATAACTGGAGGCGATGAACTTGCTGGTGAACAACGTGAATTGGCGGGAATTAGCCTTTCATCATATCCCGCGTATGCTCATTGATGAACACGAGCCGTTCCGTCCCATTCGGGTTGGCGTTACGGTGCTGACGGAAACCGGTCCGTCTCCTTCATTCAAACGAATGTTGTTGGTGGACGGGGAGCGGGTTGGATCGGTTATTGAATATGCCGTCTACTGGGACTACGATATTACTCATCTTTACGATCTGGAGCATATGTGGATCTTCCTGTCTCCACAAGGTGCCGTTGTCGATTGTGAAGCCAGCTTTCATGGAAGATATCTCAAAGGTATCGCTCCCGGCAAAACGAACGTAGGGCCAGATGGACGTATCAGCTTATATTGCCAGCCGGGAAAACACGCCTTCTCTCCAATCCGCGAGATGTTCGAACTGCTTCCCGACCTGCACCTGGCAACCGGAGCACATGCAGGAAAAGACGGCGTTCTGGAGCCCGACATGCTGCACGGCATGTATAAGACGCTGCCCGAGGCGGACGCACTCGCAACCGAGCATCTTCGCGGCTTCCAGTTTAATATTGCCGGCACCTATTGTCCATTTGAGTGGTCCCTCGACATGCTCGTTACCTGGGAAGAGCTGAAGCGGGAAATCCCTATCCGGATGAGGGATTTGCTGAAGCGGCTACATGAGTTGAAGCAATCGGGATCGTCAGTCCAAGAAGCGATCCACTAAGCTAAAAAGCCTTCCTGTCCGTGGTAACCGCTGGACTGGAAGGCTTTATTGATAGAACGGCCAGATCATAAGGGTGAGAGCCACATTCAGATGCGATTGTCTCTAGGACTTCACCAACGTTTTCCTAGTTCATGCCCGACCAGCACCAGAGGCACAACGAACAGGCCAACCGGGAGGCTGAGCAGGATGACTCCCCATGTAACTATTTTTTCTGAAAGGAAACGGTGAAACAGCAGCAGCGAATAAGGCAACACGATAAGGACGGCGGTTACGACGCCCGAAGTTCAGCCGCTCAACAACACCACAAAAAAAGACCTCCCCCAATCAGAATTGGAGCAGGTCTTGCAGCAAGGGCGATCGAATCTATTCGTTTTTGTTCTTCGGCACGGTAGTTGAGTCCGGTACTTCATCCGCTGTCTCCGGATCATCGCGTATGCCCGTTATCTCCTCAGCAGCTTCCGTTAGCGCCGCAGGGATCGGTCGTTGGCTGGACGGAGCCGCTACCCGTCCCCTTCTTTCTTTCACCCAATAGATCCCGGCGAGCAGTGCAGTTAATCCTAACCCCACGACCAACCCGGTCCCTTGTCCGGAAATAAAGGGCATGCTCACGATAATAGCGATCATCCCGATCAGACCAACCCAGGACGTATAGGGGTAACCTGGTAGCTGACATGCAGCTTCCGGTGAGCAGGGCGTTACCCGCCGCCAGCGATAATGGGAGGCCAAAATGATAAAGTAGGAGAACAAGAGCGAATATCCACCGCAGCTGACCAGAAAGAGGTACACCTGCTGAGGCAGCAGGTACCCCATTGCCAAACCGAGCAGCATAGCGGCTCCTGAGAACAGGATGCCCCTATACGGGATGTCGTGCCGGTCTTTCAGCCATGTCGGGGCATGGCCTTCTGCTGCCAACGAACGCAGCATCCGGGCAAGGCCAAATGTCGAAGCCAGCATCGTAGACAGAATCGCCGTAATCATCACAATATTAATCAGCGTCCCAGCCCATCCCATGCCCCAGCGGGTTAGAGCCAAAACTAACGGACTTTGGTCCGCGATCATCCCCTGTGTTGGATACAACATCAGAATCACAGCAATTGCAGCGATATACAAGGCGAGCAAACTGATCAGAGTCATATTAATGGCCCGAGGAATCGTCTTTTTCGGATTCTCCACCTCTGAAGCAGCTAGGCCAATGACCTCAAATCCCGAATAGCTGAACATCACGATAAGCATACTGCCCGCTATCCCTGCAATCCCGCCGGGAAACCACGCTTCATTTTGCAATTCGCCTGCCCCCGCTGCTGGAGTCCCCGGAATCCAGCCCGCTATCAAGGCCAGCCCGATGACGATGAACCCGACGATGGCCAGCAGCTTCACCGCTGCCAGACCGCTCTCCAGCTTGCTCAGATAATCGGCACCAAGCAAATTAAGCAGCGTGATTCCTACGATAATGAGCATGCCCATCGCAACCTCCGAAAAGCTCGGGAACCATTCCCTAAGAAAGGTGGATGCCGCGATCGATTCACTGGACATCGCCAGAATCAAGCCGACCCAATACACCCAACCGGTAATAAAGCCAACGCTGCGTCCCAAACTCCGCTCCGCATACGTACGAAACGAGCCCGGCACAGGGTCAGCCACCGTCATTTCTGAGAGGGCATAGAGAATGATGTAAACCAGCAATCCGCCAAGGATAAACGATAGCAAAATGCTGGGACCTGCTGCTTGAATCGCCACGCCGGAACCGAGAAAAAACGAACCCCCGACGATCGTCCCCAGCCCCAGCATCGTTAAATGAAACGTCGAGATTCCTTTTTCGCCAGTCTTGCCATTGCCCATGAGCCTAGCCTCCCTCAAGCTCTTCGTAAACTATAGGGAGTATTGGCGAAAATTAACGAAATTATGTTGAATAAGTTTAGATCTGGACTACATAGCAGCTTCTTTCCGCCATCGTTCCGCTTGTTCCCGAACCATCAAGACGAATTGCTCCAATGCAGGAGATCGCCACTTCTTCCGGTGTAATGCCAACTGCGTCGCCACCCGCTGCGATTCGTCATTCCAGTTCAGCTTCACCAGCTTGCCTTCTTCAAGCTCGCTGCGCACGGTGACCCGCGGCAAGAAGGAGACTCCCAGCCCGGAGATCACACACTGCTTGATCGCTTCGATGCTCCAAAACTCCAAGTTCGAGTCGGGAAAAACGCCATGGCTGTTCAAATAATGCTCAAACAAGGTGCGATAGGAGCAGCCGCTCTCGGTATACAGGATCGTCTGATCCTTCAGTTGATCCGGTACAACCTCCGCTTCACGACTTAACGGGTGGTCTGCCGGTGCAACCAAGGCCATCGGCTCATGCACCAATGTTTCGATCTGCAAATCCCGATCCTCCACCTCCGGCTGCAACAAGAAAGCCACGTCCAGTTCCCCTGAACGCACCAAATCTCTTAATTCCCAGCATTGACCGGGCTTAAGCACAATTTGCACCAGGGGGTAACGCTGCCGATAATGCCGAATCACCTCCGGCAAGCGGAACGCAGCCAGAGATTCCGGCGCGCCGATCTTTAAAGAGCCAGCCATTTCGGCCGCAGGGTGCAGCGCATTTTTGGCCAACTCGTGGATTTTGGCAATTTCCTGCGCGTAAGGAAGCAGACGCCGCCCTGCATCGGTCAAGACGATTCTTCTGCCGATCCGGTCGAACAACGGCAAGCCGATTTCCGCCTCCAACGTCTGAATTTGCGCGGTTACACTGGACTGCGCATAATCCAGCTGCTGAGCCGCCCGAGTAAAGCTGCCGGCCTCAACCACCACCAGAAACGTAAACAAATGACGCGATTCCATAGGTTCACCTTCCTTTCCATCGAAAAATCAAATGGATTAAATTCGATAATTCTGTTTTTCCTATGGATCTATTATCTGATACGCTATAGAAAAACACAACGAAAGCAGGAATAGATTCATGAAACAAACAAGCAACAAACTCCAAAAAGGTATAGGTCTGCCACAGGCTATCGCCTTATACATCGGCGCAGTACTGGGTTCTGGTGTACTCATCGTACCAGGGCTGGCAGCGGAGATGGCCGGACCCGCCTCCCTGCTCGCTTGGGGATTTATGACTCTATTAATCTTACCAATGGCCTTGTCCATGGGCCTCTTGTCTGCTAAATATCCGAATGCCGGAGGCGTGTCTCACTTCGTCACATTGGCTTATGGAGAGAAGGCGGGGACGCTGGTCGGCTGGTTCTTCCTCATGTCAGTGCCGATTGGTGCGCCAGTCGCCGCCTTAACCGGCGCCGGGTATCTCACCGCTGCGTTGGGTTGGGGGGAAGGAGCCAAGCTGGCCGTTGCTGCGGCGATGCTGGCTGCTGGCTTGGTGATGAATTGGATCGGTATGCAGCTGGCTGGCAAAATCCAGATTGCAGTCGTCATCGCCATCGCTGCCGTATTAATCTTCGCTTTCGGGGCTGCCTTGCCGCGGATGGAAAGCATTCACTTCACTCCGTTTATGCCCAAGGGTTGGCTCAGCGTGGGTCAGGCGGCTTCGATGCTGTTCTGGTGCTTTATCGGCTGGGAGGCGGTATCGCACATGTCTGAGGAGTTTAAAGATCCACAAAAAGCGGCGATCAAAGGAGTGACCGCCGCTGCGATTATCGTAGGGATCTTATATTTTCTCTCTGCGCTGGCCACGGTTGGCACACAAAGCTACCTCAAAGGCGACTCGGAGTCATCAATGGTCTGGATCATCAGCCAACCGCTGGGCTCCTGGGGCGGCATAGTCGCGGGAGTCACCGGGTTGTTCATTTGTATGGCCGGAATCATCGCTTATACCGGAGCCGCAGCTCGGGTGGCTTATGCGATGTCCCGTGAAGGAAACGCCCCGAAATGGTGGAATTCGCTGTCTCCTCGGTTTCATACGCCAACAGGGTCACTCTTGTTTCTGATGTTTTGCTTTATAGCCGTCATGCTGCTTTACGGAACCGGGACAATCTCACTCAGCACGCTGATCCAATTTCCGAACGCAACCTTTATTCTCACGTACATGGGCGGCTGCGCTGCCGGAATTCGGCTCCTCAAAGGCAGCCGTATCGGCGTTGTCCTCAGCTGGATTTCGTTTGCGGCTACAGCCATCGTATTTCCGTTCACCGGTTGGGCCATGCTCTACCCGCTGCTGATCGCGCTGTTATTCCTCGGGATCCAGCTGCGCTTCAGCCGGCGGAAAGCCACTTCTCTGGATATCTAATTTAAAACGGTCGGCGCGAAGCTGCGGCGAGACAGCATCTGGTTTGTCCATCGCAGCCTTGCTTAAATCCGTCCTTCATCAAAATAGGTGACTTCCACCCCTCTGGCCACGATGGAGCTAATCCCTTCCGGATAATAGGGCATCAGTTCGTCTGCGCGCTCCACGTCAACCCATGCAATATTCAATATCTCATCTGGACGGGTAATCTCCAGCGTGCCCCCCGTAATTTCCGCCCGGAACGTCAGCAGGATGACATGCTCCTCGTTTTTTATATGTACAAATTCATTGACGGCCACGATCCCGTGAACCTTCAAATCCAGTCCTGTCTCTTCTTTCCCTTCGCGGACCGCCGCGATCTGCAGCGTCTCGCCAGGCTCCACCGCGCCTCCAGGCAGCGTCCAGGCTTCGTTTTCATTTTGCACCATGAGCACTTTGGTTCTCGTCTCATCAGGAATTAGCAAATATACGACATCCGTTCGTTTCATCGGTTAGCCTCCAAATAATAAGTCCAATATCGTCGAAAATTTACCCGATGGCTGTCCCCGAAGCACATCTGGATCGTAGATTTCCACATGACCACAGTTCAGGCAGGAGACGAATAAATAATGGTTGTGCTGGATGTCCATCAGTTTACTCAAGCCGGTGCCGGTTATGGCCACTTCTTTCACCGCAGCTTCCCGTTTTCCGCACTTGCTGCATTTGAAACGACGCTCCAGCACCTCTTCCAGATCGAAGTAATCCCCAACCCGAGGAGGATCAACAGGGTCCCCCGATCCCGGCCCGGGGAATCCCTCCAGATGCTCAGGCAGCACTTCATGTTTGCATTCAGGACAAACGTCACCAACCAATATGACCTGTTCTCCGCACCAAGGACACTGAATCACGCTTCACGCCTCCTTCAGGATTAGGCCTCAAATATTTTGCCCATATAATACTCATCGACGTAATTTCCATCCACTCGAATCGAATATCGTTTGACACCCTCGACTTCAAAGCCAACTTTCTTGTACAGAGCAACGGCTCGTTCATTAGGGATCATCACCGTTAACTCGAACTTGGTGAGCTCCGTCTCCGCACGCCATGCCTCAGCAGCCTGAAATAAGCGAGTTCCGATCCCTTTGCCCGAGTAGGCTTGAGTGATGCCGACCACAATGTAACCGACGTGTTTCGTTCGGTTGGCTTGACCGCCAAACACGGCCAAATAACCAACCAACTTCCCTTGATCCTCCGCTACCAGAATCGTGGAGCCAGCTTCGGACAGAATCGATTGAATCCGCTCCCGCTGTTCTTCAGCCGTCGTGGTACGTTCTCCCGGTTCATAGAGCATAAATTTCGTTTCTTGGTCCAGTTGCAAGCATAGATTCAAAAAGCGCTCAGCGTCATCCACTCGAATTTCTCGAATCTCTATCATTTAGATCTCTCCATTGGTTCCTCATGCTCGTTCCCGTTCTCCTTCGCTGCCCACTTGGCGGCTACCTGATCCTCACCTTTGAAATAATCAACTTGGCCGGCGCTCTCGTAAACTTCTTGGTAGGGTAAAATATTGATCTTCCCTGAATCAGGATATTCACAAATGTCCAGCCCCATGTTCGTACGAATATCCAGGTACTTGCACGGCTTCTCCGTATGGTTAAATAGCTGGTGTGCCCCCGAGGGTCCCATTTCGAAGAACACGATATCCCCGGTATGTACTTCCTGATGCCCTTCCGGCGTCCGAAGCATCGCACTGCCTTCCAGAATGACGAAGAGTTCTTCTGCACTACGATGAAAATGATAAGGAAAAGAGTACTTCCCTGGATCCAGCGAACGGATATCAAACGTTAAATGCTTGGAGCCGGCCAGCTCTGCCAAGCGCTCGCTTGTATGCCAAGCGAACTCTGGAACGGGCGATTGCTTCTGATGATACTTCACACGGTCTGCATGATATAAATGTGCCATGTCTCTCCCCCTAATAAACAAATGCCCGACCGCCGATCATTGCTTCCTGGGGCCGGGTCATACGTTGGTCTTCTCATTATACATAATTTCAGACCGATTCGAGTATTCGCTTTCGTTTACAACGAGAAAGTTTGAGCTAGAACCTCGTGAAGGCCGGGCAACCCTTCGATTTCCACGCGTTCGATCGTCTCAACGAAAGAGATGCCTTGCTTCCGGTAAATTTTCTTCCAGAAAGCTACGGCAACAGCGTTATTCTGCAGCTGCTCCACCCGGATTTGGCCCTTCAAGCGCCGCATAATTTCGAAGACGGCCGTCTCCGCCGTTTTACCTCCGCGATATTTATGAAGCACGAACATCTCCTGCACCGTAAAGTCGATCTCCTCGGGCACAAACGGTGGGGCGCAAACCAGAATGAAACCGGCTATTTTCCCCGAACAATAGATGAAATAAGGATGCAATTCTTCCCGCTCCAAGTAAAGGGAAGTGTTCGCCAGATCAAATCGCCCGTCTTCCCCCGGCTCCTCACCGGTAAACGCCGATAAATCATGCAAGTACAACTGAAACAAATTAAAAAACAGCGAGCTTTGAGACGGTAAAATAGGTGCGATTCGAACGTCCACGCACTAGCCCCCTTTCGAATTACCTTCCTCTTTTGTCCCTGAGATAGATATCTAGCGCTTCGATGCCCCGGCGGGCCAGCCTAATAAACAAAATCAAGGCATATAAAATTAAGCCAGCGATAACAAGATAAAACAAGAAAAGGAGAGCGGGTAGCACCCCAATCAATCCTACACCGGCCATACCTAGCAACACCTCACTTTAATCCATTTTGAACAGCTCGTGTTCTCAGAGGTCTACCGAAGGACTCCCCCCGACTCCGACCAACATCTTGACCTCCGCTAATTGGCGAATCTCGTAAGTCGGCTGTTGGTTCAATGTATTCGGGCGGCCATACGGGTTATACCAACAGGTATCGATCCCGTAGTTTAGACCACCCTTTATGTCAGAAGTCAACGAATCCCCAACAATTAACACCCGGCTTTTGTCCGCTGGCCGAAGCCCCAATGCTTCAAACGCATAGTCAAAAATCCCCGGATGCGGCTTCGAATACCCCGTGTCTTCAGAAACGATGATGGCCTCGAACATTTGCGCCAATGCCGATCCGGCAATTCGGCTCTCCTGTACTTTTTTGATGCCGTTGGTGATGATCGCCAGATGAAACCCGGCTTCCTGCAATTCGCGGCAGAGCTCAGTTGCTCCTTCCAGCAGGAAGGTCCCCTCCCCAAGCAGTTCCAAATAGCGCTCACTAATCTCTTCAACTTGAGAGCGGGGAGTTATGCCGAGCTCCTTCACCAGTCTGGCGAACCGTTCTGTCCGCAAAGTGGCCTGCGTCACCAGCCCCTGCTCCAAATCGCGCCACAGCTGCTGGTTAATGGTCTGGTATGCCTGCATCACGTCGTCGGTACAAGGAATGCCCGCCTCCGTAAGCGTTAGGCTCAAGGCGTGGTTTTCCGCCTTCGGGTAATCAAATAATGTGTCGTCCGCGTCGAATAAAAGATGCGTATAAGTCATGGGGCTCCTCCTGTTGCATTTTCTATCCTCAAAAAATATTTACTGGCATCTGTTCAGGATCGTTATTCACTTCCGCTTATGCCCTTGCTTTAATCGGAATGTATAAATCGACCTTTGCCTTGCCCTGCGGGTCCTGCGCCGGATCATTCATGCTGAACTCCAGACAGTACCGATCATCCGGGTCGTATCCGCTGTCCGGCAGCCAATTTCCGAATATGCTCTGGTACAGCAGCGCAAGCTTTTCCGATGTATCATAAAAATAAAACTTCGCATAAAGCCCGCCCGGCAGCGTTTGGAAGCCGATCTCCGGCGTGGCATCCGCACGGCTAAGCGTATTCGGCACGGTGACGCAGGCATCGTACCGGCATTCCTCCTCCTCGGTCACGGCTGGATCGTCCAAGGAAATCCCGATAAAAGATTGCTCCGGCGGAAATAGCTGATGCTGCGCCGCCCACTTACCTAACTTTGCCCAGGCCTGATAGGTTTCCAGATAACTTCCGACATGTCTTACATACGCAACTTCCATCATGGGAAGCTCTACAATGTTGGCTTGCATTTGCCAAACCCTCCTTAACAAACTGTTTTTTACAGTTTGATCATAAAGGTTTGGCGCGGCATCGGCTTCCTGCCGATTGCGGTCCGATTGCGAAATATTGCGATCTTGCCGAGCTTGCTCTCGCATCGCGGTTGGTGTACGACCAAAATGTTTCTTGAACGCTGCATTAAAGCTGGAAGCAGACTCAAACCCGCAGTTCAGCGCAATTTCCAGCACAGGTTGGTTGGTCTCCCGCAAGTAAGCCGCGGCCCGGGTTAGGCGCTGCTTCGTGATGTACGCAAACGGCGTCTCCCCCGTCACCGAGGCAAAGATCCGCGAGAAATGATACTTGGAGAAGTTAGACAATTCGGCCAATTGATCCAAGTTCAGCTTCTGATGCAAATGCGCATCGATATACTTACAGACCTGACCTACCCTTTCCTGGTAATCGTTCATCTCGCTTCCTGCCTCCCCAAAGTCCCTTCCCAATAGAAGGGCCGTTCGAGGAGAGGAGGCAGCTTGGTGTCACGGTCTCCTTTGGCAGCATTGATCTGGGCTTGCGTCAAGAACAAGCTCTCCGATAGATCGGCTCCCCTTACATCGGCATCTCGCAGATCCGCCCCAATCATATCGGCGCCGCGCAGGTCCGCTCCCCGCAGATCCGCAGTGATCAGGTAAGCGCCTCTTAAAAATGCGCCTCGCAAATCCGTGCCCCGCAGCTTGGCACCAACCAGATCAGCCCCGCGCCCAAAGCTTCTGTGCCGTCCAGAAGATGTGCCAGCCTTCCGCAGCGCTTCAGCGCGAACGCGCTCACTCACCTCGAGCAACAACTCGTTGACCTTCGCGCGATGTGCTGCCACATCCAAGCGGAGTAAGTCGTCCAGTTTGGCGGATGTCAACCGTTCCGTCTCGTCATAACTCATCCGCAAACGTTCATGCAAATGGCTGACCTGAGGCAGACTTAATGCTTCATCCAAGTACCAGAGCAATTCATGCAGCTGCCACATGATCGGAAACACATCAAACATCAGCTTGGCTGATTCAGGCGCCTGGCGCCAACTCACTCCCGCAAAAGTGACCTGTGACACCCGTTGTCCTGCGCCAAAGCAATCGTAAACGGTGCACCCTCGGTACCCCTGTTCTCGCAGATTGCCGTGAATGCCGCAGCGGAAGTCATTCCGCAAATGGCCGCAGGGCTGTCCAGCTGGTTTATTCACAGCGAAGTCCACCGAAGCCGCAAAAGGCAGGGCCGTACAACACAAGCCAAAGCAATGCTCGCAGTCGGCCTGCAACTCAAAACGACGTCGGCCATATGCCGGCTCCTTGGTTGTTCTATTGTCAGACATCGTCAAATTCCCTCACTTTTTTGCCTATCGTCGTGTCTCTAATATAAACAAGGAACCGGGAAATGCATAGAGTTTCTTAACGATTCGGATCGCTGATCTGCGCTAAATGATGACGTGCATGCCGAATATAATCTTCATAAAATTCCTCAAGAGTCATCCCCAACAATCCCATCTTAGTCTAGAACAGGGGTGGAAGTAAATTCCTATTTCCTAACTTTTGACTAATTCAAAAAAGCCTGCCGAAGCAATACAGACACCTGCTCCGACAGACTTTTAGCGATTGTTAGGAGTTAACCTTTTTCATATCGTATTCATTGATTTTGCTACTCTCTCACTGCTCTCTCTTTATTTCAACTTAGCAACAGTAACGGAGACCTGCTCCAGTTGTGCCGAACTTAACTTCCCATCCGGCGAGCTCATTGTAACGAACCGGTCTTCCAGTTGGAAGGACAGCATCGGCGTATCGGATGGCGTGTACCATTTGGCTTTCGTGCCGTTGGACAAGGTGACTGTTTTCCCTTCATAACCATAGGCGTAGTCCCGCGGAGAAATCGTAACCGTCATATGATCAAAGATCAGATTTACGCCATCACCGGATTCGCCAACCATTTTGAAGGCATCCCCTTGGACCATTTGCTGAGGCGCATAAGGCGTCTCGAAGGATTCGAATTGGGCGAACGCTTTTTTGATTTTTTCCATTTGAGCACTCGTATAGTTCACAGGAGTTAAGCTGGTGTCCGAATCCGGAGTTCCCGAAGATGGACTGCCAATCTGCACCAGGTGCTGGCTCGCATCATAGTTCACCGAGACCTTAAGCACGTCTCCCAAAGCCCGTACTGGCAAATACGTCGTGCCATTATAAGTAATCGGCGTTAAAGGACGGCCTTGCCCGTCAACTGGAGCATAGGTTTTGCCATCGACCTGGATGCCGATTTGATTGTTCAGGTAGGCGTTGATTTTCTGCAATTTTGACCCGGCATAAACTCCGGCAGCTCCGGATAAGGTCATGCCTGCTACAACGAAAGCTAAAATGGATTTTTTCATGTTGTTGTTCATGTCGTTAGTTCCTCTCCCTAAATAAATTTGTTTTACTTAAAATCGATCACTTGAGTAACGAGCAGCGATTTCGGATCGTCCACCGTAATGCCCAGCCGTTGGCCCGATGGGCTCCAGCTTAACGGATAGATCGCGTGAGGAGGCGGATCGATCGATGCGTAATAAGGAGCGAGCGGAGACACCTGCCCGGAGCTGGTGTCAAAAATATACACGCCATTCATCCCCGGCTTATTCTCGGAATACACATCAAAGGCTAGCTTAGCGGAATCTGGAGACCACGTTACGTAAGAGATGACGTCGCCTTTGCCAATTAGTGTCCCTTGAAGGCTGCCAGCGGAGTCGTAGATCAACAGCTCACATCCCTGAAAAACACCCGATTGGGTCACAGTAGATACCGCGATATAGCGGCTGTCCGGGGAAATTTGAAACTCCCAGACATCGCGGATTAAGCTGACCGGCTTCGATTGACCCGGATCAAATACCTTCAAAACGTTATGATTATCGGTATAGTAGATCCTGCCGTGACTGACGCCAAAATGGATAAACACATCGATGTCGGGATCGTCTAACGTAAGCAGCGTCACCTTCCCGTCTGCTGCGGAAATTTGCCGGATTTCTCCTCGGCCTTCCATCGAGCCGGCAGCTAAAATGTACGTTTCCTCGTTTAGCCACCCGCCCAGTTCCAGGTAGTTCTCTCCCGGGATGTGCAGGATTTCCCCCGTTTGATGATTCTCTACAAAGTTGTCGGCCGTGTACTTATTCTTCCATTTCTGAATGAAACGGTACCGTCCATCTGGAGACGGGAACTCCTTCACAAGCATGTAGCCGTCCATCTGCTGTCCCTCCTCTCCCGCAGGCTCACGTGTCTGGCCGGTCACCAGGTTCACAATCGAGACCTCATAGGCGTATTGCGGTTCCTCCGTCGCTGTCCCGGGTTTGACCAGTCGGGTCTTTTCCACCTTCACCTCGTCCTCCGAAATCCAGGACTGGATGCTCGAATCTTCAATGGCATGCGTCCTGACGACGCGGACTTCCCGGCCAGGCGATTGTGGCTGTGCGTCTACAACCGTCAGTTGCCGCTTGGCTTCCGCTGGCTTACCCCCAGTTTGGGCGGGTTGTTGCTGCCCGTTTTGATGCGTCTTAGGGTCAACGACCGTAAGCCGTTTCTCATTTGGTTGGCAAGCCGTTACGGTGCCCAACAAGAGCGCTGCTGCCATAAGTTGAAGGGCAAAGGTGCCCATAGGGTGCTTCATTCCAGGTACCTCCTGCGTTTTTGCCACAGGTATCGCCGACCTTACCGCTCAACCCCGTTGTTCGGGGCGACCTATTCGGTTCTCCCTGTTGGCTTCAGTATAGGGAAGACTTTTCACATAAAAATATCCGACTTGTAACGTTCTTGTAACATCGAGCGGAAGTGTAACGACGGCCTAAACTGCAAAAGTACAGTTCATTTCCCGCTGAATGCTGAAAAATGGCCATTTAGGTGTAAAAGTGCAGTTCATCAAGGCCCAAATCGCCCTTCTGCGGCAAAATTGCTCTATGTCAGATGTACTTTCCCTAAGGCCCCCTAAATAAACTGGAGTCCTCCCCTACAAGGATTTACAATGGAAATAAGGGAGAGGATTCAGTTATGGGAAAAGCCAAA
>NZ_KE159653.1:365135-423917 GCF_000403375.2 Paenibacillus barengoltzii G22
ATGTAAACACACAAGAAAATGAGCTGGACTGCGATAACACAAAACTTGTAGGTCAGGACTCCGGATTTAGGGGGCCTAGCCGCTTTTACATTTCATTGGCCCGAAACCAGCGGTTATCCAGGAAATCAAATGTACTTTTGCATTTGAATGCAAAAAAAGCCCCGACTTCTTCAAGTCTGGGCTGAAATGGGCTGGCTTAGCCGCCGCTTCCTGCAGGTTGCGGACGTTCAAGCGGCAGCTCGATCACAAACGTGGACCCTTCGGGACCGGAAGCCGCCAGTTTCACCGAGCCATGCTGCTTCTCCGCCAAGCTGCGCACCAGCGACAGCCCTAAGCCTGTCCCGCCATGGGCTCTGGACCGATCGCTGCTGACGGTGTAGAACGGGTCAAAGATGCGAGCCTGCGCCCCCGGTGGAATGCCGATCCCGGTATCTCTCACCGTAATTTGCATCCGGTCGGTGCCATCCGTTACCGAGACGGCCTCATTGGACAAAAACACTTTTCCCCCGGGCTTGTTGTATTTCACAGCGTTATCTAGCAGATTCATCACCATGTGCATCACGTTATCCGCATCGGCCCATACCTTGCCGTCCTGCAGGTCAGTGACGATCTGTATGCCTTGCTGCTCTGCTTTCGCCTGCAGGCGTGCGGTCGCGTCCTCCAGCAAGGGCTTCAGGTCCACCGAAGCCGCTTTCGTCTCGAAGTCATAGACGTCCATGGAGGAGAGCTTCAACGCTTTCTCAACCAGCGCGTACAATCGCTCCGCCTCCATGCCGATCTGGCGGCACGCCTCGTCAAGCAACGCCGGATCATCCCGATACATATTCAACAAGTCCGTATAGGCAAGGATCGAGGTCAGCGGTGTCTTCAGCTCATGGCTGATGTTCCCGATAAACAGCTTCTGCTGCTGCTCCAGCTCCTGCAACCGGGTTACGGCCTCGATCAGTTTGCTTTTCTCATCGGTTAGTTGGGCATGGGTTGTGGCGATTTTTCCGCTCATTTCATAGATTCCCAACGCCAATTCACCCAGCTCATCCTTCCGTCGAACCGTGGGCTCACGAAGGTACTCCCCTTCCCCGATGCGCATGGCGGCGCGGTTGAGCCGCGTAATCACATTGGCCTGCCGCCAGACGTAGAGGTAGCCGAGCAGAAATCCCCCAACCAGTACGGCCGCGCCAACCAGCCAGAACAGACGCTGAATTCTTTCGTAAAAAGCGTGCTGCTCTGCAAGAGACATATGAAACTGGACCGTCCCCGCCGGCTGCTGATCCATCGTATAAAGCGGTGCCAGATACAACAGCTGATCGCCTTGCGTGATATACGCGGACTGTCCTTTGGCTGTATAAGCCAGCGCGTCCTGAACGTCCGCCTTGGGCTGGAACGGCAACGAGGTGCCGGCAAGCGAACCGTCCAGCTTATATAGTGTGACCGGAAGTCCGCTTTCTGCACCTAAATTGACGGCAAGGTCTTGCCCGCTGAGCTCCATAAACGCGTCTGGATCCAGCGAGCCGCTCGTCAACGCTTCTTGGCGGACCCGAAGGTTCGCGGTTTCCGCCTCTGCAGCCAGCATTTGCTCCAAGCGCTGGCGCTGATCCTCGCGGATCCCGGCCAATACCAGCAGGCTAAGCACAGCAATCACCGCAGTTAGCAGGAAAGCCAGCAGCAGCGCGGCTCTCCATTTCAGGCCAAACCGTAGACTCCGCTGTTTCATGATGAAAGCTCCACGCTTTTATAACCGATACCGTAGACGGTTTGAATGCAATCGTTCCACGGGCCCAGCTTCTTGCGCAGCCGTTGCACGTGCATGTCCACCGTTCGCGTGCCGCCCGCGAAATCCATGTCCCACACCTGCTCCAAGAGCGCTTCCCGCGAATACACCCGTCCCGGATGCCCGGCGAGGAGTGCCAGGATATCGAATTCCTTTGGCGTTAAATCGATCAGGGTGTCTCCGGCATGAACCGTCCGATTGAGCAGATGGATCGTGAGTCCCCCCAGCCGTATACGTTCCTGCGCCTCGCCGGAATTGGCCGGGATCGCCCGCGGGCCGCGACGGGTCAGCGCCTTCACCCGAGCGACAAGCTCTCGCATATCAAACGGCTTAGTCATGTAATCGTCTGCTCCGAGCTCCAATCCCAGCACTTTATCCACGATGTCGTTTTTGACGGTTAGCAGCAGGATCGCTGGCCGCGACGGCCGCCCCTCCAGCTTGCGGCAAACCTCGTATCCGCTTAGCTTTGGCATCATCACGTCAAGCACCATCACATCCGGTTTGAACATCTCAACCTGGTCTAAAGCTTCTTGCCCGTCCGCTGCCGTCTCCACCGTATACCCTTCCCTCCGAAGCGCGTACGACACGGCTCCAGAAATACTCGCTTCATCATCTACTACAAGCACCTTGGTCATGCAATAACTCCCTTTACATCAAGCTCAAAAAAAAATGATAAAACTCCGTATCCCGTTCATACCCGCTCGTTTCATACAATCTTTGGGCCCGGACGTTCGTCATCGCCGTCGACAGCTCCAAGCCTTTCGCGTTCGTCCGCTGAGCGTGGGATTTGGCTGCTTCCAAGAGCAGCTTCGCCGCGCCCTGGTTCCGATATTCCTCCCGCACGTATAAATCGTTTAAAATCCATACTCGTTTCATCGAGATGGAGGAAAAGGACGGATACAGCTGCGTAAACCCAACGGCGGTCCCGCTGACCGAATCGATGGCCAGAAAGACGACGGATTCATGCCGGCTTCCCCTTTCCGCCAGAAAACGCCGGGCTCCTTCGAGATCTGAAGCTTGTTCATAAAATTGGCGATACTCGTCAAACAGCCGTGCCAAGGGCTCCAGGTCACCCGACTGTACTTCACGGACGATTAATGATGAAGATTTCATCGGTTTAGCTCCTTATGTCAAATAATCAACTACTCGATGTTCACACCGCCGGCAACCAACGAAAGATCGTGTAATCCCCTGATTTGCATTTGCTCATACATCGCTTTGGTAAAATACTTCAACTCAACGCCTCCATCACCGCTTACGTGCTCAATTCCAACAACCTGCGGAGCTGCCACTGCCGCTCCTGCTCGGTCTTTGCTTTGGCCGCTACCGCATTGTCCGCAGCATAGGCGAGCGCCTTGGCGGCGTAGGTGGCGCTATGCGCCGCGTGCCCCGCCACATGCGCAGTAGCCGCCGCGTGGCCCGCCGCTCGCGCCGCAGCGCTGACGGAGGCATGGCCGGCATCATGCGCCGCGTTATGCGCGGCAACCGCTGCTGCGCGGGCCGCGGCCATGCTGACTTCGCCGCGCACCCACGCGCGCGCCGCTTCGATCGCTTGCCGCGGCCGCAGGTCCTCCGGCCGTGTCGCCTCAAAGCAAGGCAGTACACGTTCCGCGCATTCCGCCGCCCATAACGCCAGCGTTCGCTGGTCCGTCCGCTCCGCTTGGTCTGCGATGGCCCGTTTGATGTTCACATCAACAAACTTCCTGGATTCCAATGTGGATTTTCCCCTTTCCCCGATACGAAGCTAGTTAGAACAATCCCCAGTAGAAAATAAGAACGAGCGCCAGAATCACAGCGGTTGCTATGGCCAGGTTTTGGATCAAACTTCCGTAGAAGCCTTTGAGGTGGGAATAGATTTCCGATAAGAGTAAGATCCCGGCAAAGATCGTGACAATCATGCCCAGGCTGCGAATAAAAATGAAAATGACTTGGATGAGAAAGAAGCCCGACGTCGGGAATGGAACCAAGCTAAAACCGACGCCGACCAAAAAAGCATATAACAAGCTCTTTTCCTTGTTCAGCTGAAGTCACCTCCTAGCTTCTCGTTCATGCCGCACACGTCTATACCTTTTATATATGCTGGCGCCCAGCAGAAAACCCGCCGCGTTCAGAATAAGGAGGTGATCCGGTCAAATAACATTTGATAATACTCGTCCGAATTGGGCGTAAAATCCGTAAGCCGCCACGTGGCCTGTTCTTCCTTCAGCCCCCCGCTGGCTTCATCCATGTAAACCCCCGTTGACGTCAGCTCGTCGCGTTCCCCGCGGCGCAGCTCCTGTAAATCCAGTATGCTTACCCAATACAGCCCTATCAGTTCTTCAGTCTGGATGCGATAATGAAGTAAGGACTGTTCATTTTCATAAATGTAGACATGGTTGACCTCACGGTCGATCAAATCAGGTGAAGGGAAATGCTCTTGGGCTACCCTGCCGAGATACGTCAGGTCCTCAACCGGGATCGCTAACCCAAGCTCCTCCTTCAGTTCACGGATTCCGTCCTTAACGTCTTCTCCGGCTTGGAGATGCCCTGCACAAGAGGTATCCAATAACAACGGGAACACATCTTTATTGGGATGCCGACGTTGAAATAACAAATAAATTTCACCCTGGGCATCCCGTTTCATAATCCAGCAATGAAAGGTTTGGTGCCACAGCCCTTTGGCATGAACCTCTTGTCTTGGAGCCGTACCCAGCTTCTTCATATCCTTCGTGTAGATGTCAAACAATTCAGTTTCGCTCATGTTGTCCTCCAAGTGGTTCATATCAGCCCATTGTTTTTACGCCTGATGCTTCACTCCACCAAGCAATACTTCCTTATATATAACGGTGAGCTCTCGCAAAATGTCCAAGCTCTCTTCCACCCGTCCCGTTTCCAATACATGGTTAGCCCCGGGGATGGGCACAATTTTCAATCGGTCTGATGCCTTCAGCCGACTTGCCAATCCGGGAGGAAACACATCATCCTTCGTACCGTAAACGACAACCGCTTGAGTTTCATGGATATACGGTAGAGTGTCGGAAATTGGCGTCAAATAAATATGCCGGATTTCCTCGGCCCTAACTCCCAATCTGCGATGGACTTCGCCAGCCACCACCGTCCCCAGGCTTTTGCTGATGAACACAATCTCCTCATAACTGCCAATAACCTGCCGTATCGCGTGTTCGCAATCCTGAATCACCTGCGGAATTTCCCGATACTCGAGCTCCTTACGAGCGGCTTGGTAACCGTACTCGAGCACCAGAATATCATATCCACACTCCCGGGCTGCAAGCGCCGCATAATGCAAGGTGGGTCGATCACAAGAGTAGTTTTTGCCGGGAAACAAGACCACCAGCTTTCGATTAGAGTCGGTGACTTGAATATATCTTACGCTAATCTCGGTCTTCCAATAGGAAGGAAACTTCAGAGTGGACGCTTTCATCTTTGATCTTCTCCTCTCGATATTAGAGTAACTCCAGATTACCTATAGCTGAAAATTCTCCTGAATGGTTTGAGTCGTCTTCCTTTCGCATAAAATACAACCCGGCTTTCGTATACGTTTGGCCGGGTCATGCAGCATATCACGTTCTATTCGCGGCGGGGCAGCTTCGCATCCAGAAAATTCGTCTTGCAATTGTCCCGCAGCAGTTCCATGTAGATTTCGTCGAAGTAAGTATTGTTCACATAGTAGCTTTGCGATCTGCGGCCAAACTCGCGGAACCCCGCTTTTTCATAGCATCGGATGGCCGGTTGGTTGAATTCAAAAACGCGCAGCATGATGTTGTTGAGATTCAGGATCTTAAATCCATATTCGCATAGGAGTTGCAGCGCCTCGGTGCCGTATCCTTGCCCCCGCTGCCCCTCATCTCCCAAGAAGATCCCCGCCTCAGCCACTCTGCGGACATGATCGATAGCAAATAACGAACAATTGCCTAGCAACTGATCTCCATCCAGTCGAACAATGGCATAATTTTGACCTTCCTTGGCCAAGTCTTCCAGAAATCTCTGCTCCCGTTGCAACCCGATCACGTCACGGGATGTCCCTAGCCGGACGGAAACGGTAAGATCGTTGATCCAATCAGCATACGTCTCCGCATCCTCTGGATTTACCGGGGACAAGTACAGTCTGGACCCCACCAGCTTCTTAAAATACTTCATCGGTTATCACCCTCTCTCTCGTGCGCTTGGATTCACCTTCGTGCCAGCCACCAGATCGTGGCAAGTCCGGCTTCCCTTAGTGAAAAATAATATCACAAGATAAACGATCATTAAACCGTTCGGCAGGTAAATCCAGCCTGGATGCGCCGGCGTATCCACGCTCCACCACGGTTCGGGCACCAAGATGATGGTATGGGCCATCTCCCACGGCAACAAGCGTACCGCCGTTCTAGCCAACGCTTGCCCGATTTGGATCGGATCACCTTGGCGATTGGTGACGCACAGGTTAAGCCACTTTTTCCCGAACGTCTGTCCATGACGCAGCTCCATCACAATAAAATAACTCCATACCGGCAACGACATCGTAGCCAGCACCCATAATTCAATTTCAATCCCCTTGTCAAATTCGCTAAAGGGGAAGCCAGAAGCGGCGAAATTCACCAGCCATTGTACTGCGACCAAAGCAGCTGCCAGCATCGTGAAATCGATCCAATAGGCCAACAACCTCTTCAGGGCGAGTCTCATATCTCACCCGCCGATTCTTTGGGATATACAAGGATGATCATATTTGCTCCAGGCCACTTCCCGCTCAAAGGTCGAACCGAAGGCATCCGGATGTTCCTGCAATCCTTGCAATCGCAGGCTTTGATAAACTTGCGCATCGCCCTCTTTTAATATTCGCAGATTCATAGCTTTCCCCCGTTCCATCTTGAATTGATACCAGAATACCAGAACCCCATCAATTTGAAAAACCTGTAAAAATAGTTGTTGTAAAACAAACCTTTAAATGGTAATCTATGTAATGATAGCGCTATCATAACAAGATCGAAACCGGTTTAGTATGAATTTCGCATTTGGACTGTCAGCCCAATCCATTCAATTTTGAAAGGAGCGATTGTTCATGATGCTAAAACGCGGTAAACCGATTCTCCTCTTCCTGGTGATTACCCTCCTGGTCGTCTTTATTCCCGTCCCCAACACAACAAGCGCGGCTCCCAACTGGCAGTTGGTCTGGAGCGATGAATTTAACGGTTCCTCGTTGAATCGAGGCGTATGGACCCCCGAAATTGGCACCGGCTATAACGGATGGGGGAACAACGAACTTCAGTATTATACCGACAGGCCGCAAAACGTACAGGTTACAGGCGGCAATCTGGTCATCACCGCCCAGCGAGAAAATTATGAAGGAAGAAACTATACCTCCGCACGAATCAAAACCCAAGGCTTAAAGAGCTTCAAGTACGGCAAGATCGAAGCCCGCATAAAGATTCCCACTGGACAAGGCATATGGCCGGCATTCTGGATGCTGGGCGAAAGCTTCAGAGATGTCGGTTGGCCTTACTGTGGTGAAATCGATATTATGGAACATGTCAACAATGAATCAGTTGTCCACGGAACCGTCCATTGGGACGCCAATGGATATGCCTCTTACGGCCGGGCTTCGGGCAATTTGGATTTCTCGCAATTCCACACGTACTCGATCGAATGGGATCCGAGCTATATCCGCTGGTTCGTTGACGGCGTTCAGTACAACGAGATCTATATCGCCAACGGAACCGGAAATACAGAAGAATTCCAGAAGCCGTTCTTCATTCTGCTGAACCTCGCCGTTGGCGGTAACTGGCCGGGCAGCCCGAACGGCTCGACACCGTTCCCGGCACAAATGCTTGTGGATTATGTTCGCGTCTATCAGGATCAAGGGGGATCCTCTCCCGTGCTTGAGAACGGTGCGGTATACACCATCGCCTCCAAAGTCAGCGGCAAGGTACTGGATGTCACGGATGTCTCCATTGCGGACGGCGCTAAAATTCAGCAATGGACCAACTATTCCGCCAACAACCAACGTTTCCGTCTGGAATCTACCGGCGACGGCTATTATAAGCTGACCGCCATTCATAGCGGCAAGGTGTTGGACGTGCCTAGTGCTAGCACAGCTGCTGGCGTACAGCTACAGCAATGGACGGATAACGGTACGGACGCGCAGCGGTGGCGGATCGTGGATGCCGGCGGCGGATACTTCAAGCTGATCTCCAAAGCCAGCGGTTTGGTCATGGATGTATCTGGCGCTTCAACAGCGGACGGAGCGGCGGTACAGCAGTGGACCGATAACGGCACGGATGCGCAGAAGTGGATGTTTACGAAGGTAAACTAAGCTAATACTTCATAGCAAAGGGGCGGAATTTCACTTTCGCCCCTTTAATGTGCTAGCAGGTTGTTATGCTCCCTGTTCAAGGTTGGTCGCTAAATTCGATCGAGGGGTTCCGGCGAATCAGTTCTTGGATAAATCGCTCCTGATCCACCGGCGAAATGGCAACGCTGCCCAGGACACCGTTCCGGTAATGGATTTCGATTGCATCCCGCGAGAATAAAAGCCGATATCCCAACCAGATATTCGGTTGCCGCGTGATTCGAGTGATATCCTCATAACGAATTTTCGAACGAAACATCCCGCCTTTAACTACAAGCAGGTCCTCTCTGATCACATAAGAGATATCCAGCGCTAACCAAGTCAGCAATAGGGTGACGAGCGCATCGGGCACGATGATCCCTACAATCTCTGTCCGTGTTAACGCTTGTGGATCAAGAAGCAGCGGCCAAAGCAGCACGAGATTAGCAAAAAAGAGCATGAGCAGCCAAAGCCATACAAATAACGGATCCCGCTTCGTTTTGAATCGCATAGTCAGCCCTCCTGCAATTCACGTTTACGAGTATCGTCGAGATATTGCCGGATGTATCCGGGTGTTATGTGCGTCTTTGTATTATTTTACGATCAGGCCAAGCAGTTTGGCAAAGCCGATCGCTTGCTCAGGGGAAACAGTACAACCTGCCAAAGCATAGGCGGGGATGTCAACGCGTTCGAACGTACAGGTGCTAATATCTATCCCCTTTAGCGAGGTATCGTTAAAATCCGCCTCATTCAGATCCGAGTTCAGCAGCTCAATCTCTTTGAATTTGGCGCCGTAGAAATTCGCATTCTGCAGAGAACAGTCCTGAAATCTCACTTGCTTTAAGGAAGCTTCCACAAAATCGCATAAATTCATCACGCAACGTTCAAACAGCACGGAGCCCGCATTTATTTTGGACAAATTCAGCCCCGTCAACTTGCAATCGTTGAAATGCACCCGGTGGATGATGGCTTTCTCCAGCACCGCGTTGGATAAATCGCAATTTTCCAACACGACGTCGGTCATGTCCATTCGCTCAAAAGCGGTACTAACAAAAGAACAACCCCGAAGCCTCACTTTGGATAAAATGCATTTTTCGATATTCCCGTACTCATAGGATGCACCCGCCACCGATGCTCCAACCAGCTCATGGTCCTCATCGTCCAGCACATCCGCCCAATCCGCTGCCGTTAATTCAGCCGCAAGCTGCGGAGGGCTAATTTTCATTTTTTTACTCGTACTCATCAGGCTTCCTCCCGGTTGACGTCTTCGCGAGCTTATTTACTTCATCGATCAATCTTCGGAGTTCTTGGATGCTTTCGCGGATTCCCTTCGGGTCCGGGCCCAGCTTGGTGTAAACCCCATCCAATCGTTCCTTGTAACGTTCCGGTCGGATTGCAAACGATTGAATGTTGCGCACCGCTACAGAAAATCCACATGGTATCCGCCGATGATCAGCCAACCGCCGCCATTCACCTCGGGCCCCCATTCGCCGATCCCTGTCATCAGGTTGTTGCGGTGCTGATCATCAAGTTCCTTGGCGATTTGATTCAGTCTAGCAATATCTAAGCCGTTCTCGCCCCATAGTACAGACCGATATCAATATCTGAATCGGGACGATGGGTGTTCGTCGCCCGCGACCCTCCCAGAACGATGGCTTGAAGACCTTCTGTTCCCAGCAGTTGATTCACGATACGTTCCAATATGAGCTCTATTTCCATGGTTGTCCTCCACTACTCGTTAGAACTGCCCGAGCGATATTCACTTGGCTTCCCCGCCGCTTCTAAAGCTTCGGCCAACCCTTTTACATCCAGCCCATCCACAGCGTAAGCCCGACGCACCAGCTCAGGCGGTACGAACTCGTCGTATTTGCCCAAATAAGGGGCTTCGGATGCAGCCAGCAATGCCTCAGGATGAGGGATGGAATTCAGTTCCGCCCGAATCGCGGCTAGCAGCTCCTCGGCACCTGCTCTTCCTGACACCACCATATAATAAGGTTCCATCGGAACGACTTGGCGCAAGCCCATCGGGTCCGTCAAATTATGCTTCAGCAGACGTTCCAAGGTTCGGAACTGCTTGCTTCCCGCCCACGGTAAAATAAACAGCGAATCGCCGCCAGCCGGAATGACAGGACTTCTCAGCAGCCCGCTCTCCCGGGCTAACCGGCGCGCCCGTTCCAAACGATTAGCCGCGCCCGGAGCAAGATACGGGTACAAGGTGTGTTCCTCCAACACCTGGCGCATCTTCTGCATGACCCGGGTATGTACATCTCCCCCGGCACCAAGCCAAAGCGTATCCACTTTGCCGCGCGAGGATTTGACGTACACCGCTTTATGCTTGCTGTCCACTTCCTCGACCTTCCACAGCTTCCCGGCGAGCGAGAAGCAATAGCCAGGCGGCGGCACAGTAGTGATACTGCCGATTTCCTCCGAACCGTTGTAGACGACATGCTCCTCGTCATCCTTAAAGACCGCGTAGAAGCGAAAGTTATTTACGATCTTCTCTCCGCCAAGTCCGATGATCAGGGTACCTTCCTCGGTCTGCTGAATATGGTCGGTTTGCAGCAGGTACTGCAGCATTGCCTTGTACTCCTCCGGCTCAACGCCGCGAAACGCCGGCAATGTCAGCACAGCCCGGGCCAAATCCGCCGGTTCCGCTTCGCCAATGCTCTTGAGCGTGCTCATCGTCTGATGGTACAGCACGCCAACCGGCTTCTTGCGCAGCTCGACCGGTTCCACCCAGCGCTCGCGCACATACAGCTCGATGACCGCGATCGCCCGCAGCAGCGTCCACGGCATTCGTGCCGGCAATTGGGCATCCTCATCTTCTTCCTCCGCGCAGAGGAACATCATCTCCGATGCCTGATCACCACGCCGGCCGGAGCGTCCCAACCGCTGCACAAAGCTGGAGCAGCTGTAGGGTGCGCCGAGCTGGATGACCCGCTCCAGCTCGCCCAGGTCGATGCCGAGCTCCAGCGTCACCGTCGCTGCGGCGACCGCCGGTCCCGGGCCGGAGCGCAGCGCGGCCTCGGTCTCTTCGCGCAGCATCGCCGAAATGCTGCCGTGATGAACATGGAACACATCGCGCTCCTCCCGCTTCGCTGCGATCCGGCGAAGCTCCAGCGTAGTCAACTCGGCGTCGGTGCGGCTGTTGGTGAAGACGAGCGCTTTTTTGCGATGTGTGTTGTCGTAAATGAAGTTGTAATACTTCTGCTTGGCCAGCTCAAGATGCTCCGCTTCCCGTTCATCACGGGCATCTGGGAAGGAGAAATGCTCCACCGACAACTTCAGTTTACGTCCGCCCGGCGGCGAGACCACCTCCACCGGCTGCGGCGTCCCCGCCCCCAGCCAACGGGCTGCAATCTCGTAATCACCAAGTGTAGCCGACAAACCGATTCGTCTCGGCTTACAGGAAGCCATCCGCTCCAATCGGGTAAGTTGGCTGATGACCTGAATCCCCCGGTCGGCCCCCATAAAGGCGTGCACCTCGTCGATCATGATATACCGCAGGTCATGGAACAAGGCGGGGATTGCATTCGGGCGGTTCATCAGCAGCCCTTCCAGCGACTCGGGGGTAATTTGTAGGACACCGCTGGGGCGCTGCATCAGCTTGGTTTTCTCCGCTTGGGCGACGTCCCCGTGCCAATGCCAGACCGGCACTTCCCCATCCCGCAGCAACTCCTTGATCCGCTCAAACTGGTCGTTAATCAATGCCTTTAACGGCCCAATGTATAGAATGCCAACGGATTCCGATGGCCGATGATAAAGCTCTGTCAGCGCAGGGAAAAAGGCGGCTTCCGTCTTCCCCGACGCCGTGCCGGATGCGATCAACAGATGGTGCGGCGTGTCGAACAGTACACGACAGGCTTCCACCTGGGCGTCGCGCAGCGAGTCCCAATTTTTGCGATAGATGTATTCCTGAATAAACGGCGCTAACCGGGAGAAAGGACTAGGCCCGCTCATAACTCAAACTCCGCCAAAAAGTCGTCCAGCTCGTCAGAGCCGCCTTTATCCTTGGCCCCTTGGCTCATCGACGCCGCATATTCCTGTTCCCGTTCACCCATAAGTTCCTCGAACGAAAGCTCCGGTTGCTGGTGCATCAGGTGCAGCACATCCATAAAATCGCGCACGACCTCCCGGGTTGTGAGCAACTCCTCAGCCCCCAGTCGATTTACCGCTGCCTGCATAAATACGATCAGCTGTTCATCGGTCAGTTGCATCGTGTAACCGAAATGGATCGCGTGAATCTCGCGCAGCTTCTGCAACAGGAGCAAAATTTCCTCATGCGACAGCATGTCCAACTTCAAGATTGGCGACGTGTACGAACGGCGCGTCCCGCTGCTGTAACGCCCGTCGATCAATCGCGAGCGCAGAGCATCGTAGCTGAACAGCCCCCGCCGCTCGTCTTCCACGAACTGCGGCGTACCGCCCATGAAGATGCCGAGGTACTGGGCTTTGCCCTGCATTGTGTCGTTGAACATCGTCAGGATCTTCTCGTAATTGCTTTGGCGGGAAATGCTGTTTGTGATTTTGTACAGATTCACGCCCTCATCGATAAACAGAAGCAGCCCCCGATACCCGATGCGCACGGCAAATTCCGCCCACAGCTTCATGTAATCGTACCAGTTGTCGTCGTCGATAATTACACCAACGCCCAACTCTTGACGCGCCTCCGTTTTGGTCGGAACCTCACCGCGCAGCCAGCGTAAGGCTGCGGCTTTCCGATCATCGTCACCAAGCTTGTAGCCTGACCAGTAGGCGGCCAGCACCTTGGCGAAGTCAAACCCGTGCACAAGACTTTGCATCTCATTGGTCACCGCATAAATGCGAAGCTCCACCGCATCATGCAGTTGCGGATCACCGGGACGCAGGCCGGTGGCTTGCATTTGCTCCTGTTGGAGAGCGGCGATCCACTTCTGCAGCATCGTCTCCAGCGCGCCGCCGTCGGGCCGTGTCCGAGTGGAGAGATGCATCATCAACTCCCGGTAGGTTGCCAGCCCTTGACCTTTCGTGCCAACCAGCCGACGCTCCGGCGACAAATCGGCGTCAGCCACCACAAAATCGCGATCCATCGCATAGTTGCGAATCATTTGGAGCAGGAAGCTCTTCCCGCTTCCGTAACGCCCTGTGATCAAGCGGAAAGCCGCCCCGCCCTCCGCGATATTGTCCATATCCTGCAGGATCGACGCCACCTCCGGTTTCCGACCGACCGCGATATGTTCCAGCCCGACACGCGGCACGACCCCGGCCGTCAAGGAATTGACAAGCGCGGTGGTCAGCCGCTTCGGGATATGCACCTGTTTCATTCTCGTTCACCTCATCGTTCCAAACTTATCCTATATCCAATCAATGTACCGCTTATCGCTCAGCGTTGACTTGCAAGCCATTCGTTAAGTTCCGTACGGTACTCTTCTACGACTTCGTCCCCATCGATCAGAAGATCACCAATTCTCTCCATCGCCAGCTCATTGATCTCATCGATCAGCAGCTCAGGCATGGAGCCAGCCTGCTCGGCTATCGCTTGGCGTTCCGCAGCACGATAGCCCTGGAGTAGGGCGGCCAGCATCTGCGCCTGCGGAGTCGTCAAGCCGGCGAACAGTTCCTGCCATTCCTCCGGCAGGTTCGCATTCGCCTCGCTTTGGACCTGCTCAGCATCACTTCGTTCCTCAGTCACGGACTGAGAAGCTTGTTTATCCGGTTGCGGGGACTGCGAAGCAATAACCGCCTCCTCTTTACGCCCCCCGATCAAGTCTTCGCGATCGGATCGCGCCGCCGTGGAATCTTCCGATACCTGCTCATATCCCCGTTCAAAATCAAAGGCAGGCTGCACCGGTTCAACTTCAACGAGCTTGCGTTCCAACGAAGTTACAGCCTGCTCCAGCGGAATTCCCGGTGCTTCCGGCGTAAAGGCCAGCGTCTGCTCCTCGCTGAGCAACATGTCCCGCACTTCATCGGATTCCTGCTGAAGCTTCCGCAATTTGGCGGTGTTAATTTTCACCTTGGGTGCCCGGGCTTTCGCTTCTTCTGCCTTCCGTCGTTCAAATTCCTTGTGCAAATAACGGCGGACCAGCTTCTCGATCTCCGGCCCTACATCGATCCCCCGCAGCTTCCCCTTAACCCCGGTAAACTCCCGCAATAAGTTCTCCGTCAAGCGAACGAGCTGGGTCAGAAATGCGCGTAACGGCGGATGCCCGCTGTAGGGCAAGACAATAACCGTCTTCGTGCGCCCATACATTTCATGATCATATACCGCGCTGCGGAATAGATAGCGGGACATTTGAGTCTCCTTCGGCTTATACAGCTCCAGAATGCGAATGCCTTTGCTTCTAGAGAGATAGCCGTCGACCAGCGAGATGACCTTCGGCACGTAATTCTGCATGTCCTTGCGCCCTTGCTCCTGGTAAAAACGGCTCTTCTCCACATCATAATCTATCAGCTTAAGCAACAGCTCCCAGCTCAAGTCCAGCGGTTCAGCGGTGAATCGTCTGCGCCATTCCAGCTCCTTCAGTTCCATGGACAAATTGCGGGGCAGCTTTGTCATCGGTTCCGTGGGACGTTCCTCCAATTGGAACACCAAGGTCAAATCAAATAACCACTCCCGTACGTAAAGATCCAGTTTAGGATAACGCTGCCGGTAACCCTGCCAGACTTGTTCCATTAAGGTATATCCTTCGGCCGGCTCCGACCAGCCGATTCCATGGATCAGCTCGTACAAATAAACGAAGATGTAGGACAGATCAGTATCCGGATAACGTCCGGAACGGACCTCCCCGCGCCAGAACAAATACCATTTCAGCTGCCTTGGCTGCATCTCATCATAGGTCGGCCAATACGTTTGAAAAGGAACAAACTCCGCTGCCCTCTCTACGGCTTCCGCCAATTCCTTCGCCTTCTGGACAAACCGTTGCTCCCGGGAGATATAACGAAAATCCTGCTGCCAATCCGTATTACGCTCCCAAAGATCCGGCTCGACAACCCGGCTCACCGGCTCCTTCCGGCCTTCCTCCGGCTTGCTTCCGTCCACCACTTCCAATTCGGCGAAAATTAACCGGTGTTCCGAGCTCGTCTGTTGTTCCCGATTATGATGTAAATGTCGGTTGAAAAAGCTGTGTTTCTCATCCGTACCTTCATTCATCGTTCCTAAACCTCCGTCACGACCATTATACCATCCGACCGAAAATTTGTTCGCCTTTTGAATACTATTTTGCCCTCCCTTATAATGAAAAGCAACTGCAAGTTGCCGGGGAGGGCGAAGGTTTAATGAATAAATGGCTGAAAGCTTGTGTTTTTCTAATTGGAGCGGCCGTTTTAACCCGACTGATTCCGTTCTCGGATTGGTTCCGCATGCTGGACACGATGGTGCATGAACTCGGCCATGCCGTGGTTACTTTACTTGCGTCCGGGCAAGTGCTACGCATCGAACTGCACCCGGATCACAGCGGCGTCACCTATTCGGTACTGGCATCGGGATGGAGCCAAATCGCCGTATCCTTGGCTGGATATACCTCGGCTTCCCTGTTTGCGGTCGCCATGTTCTTCGGCTATTCCCGACAACAACAAGCCGCCGGCCTCGTCTTGATCAGTATGCTGGCGTTGATCTCGCTGCTGCTGTTTGTACGCTCGGGCTACGGCCGGGGATGGTTGATTTTGTTTGTGCTGGTGAACGCTGCATTTTTCCTGTGGGGAGGACGCATTCGCAACTTCTATTACCTGCTGCTGTCGTTCCTATGCTTGGAAGAGTCGGTGCTGGGGCCGGTCACGCTGCTGCTAAATTCCATTGTATCGCCCAGCCAGGCGGGAGATGCGACCAATCTGGCCCAGCTGACAGGGGTTGCTCCTCTCGTGTGGTCGCTCATCTTTGTAATGATTTCATTGTTATGCGCCTTGTCCGCGCTGCAGCTGTATTGGAATGACCGCAAACGCAACCGGGAGAAGCGTAGAATGAGCCGAGGCAGCTCAGTGAGCCCGTAAAACATACCCTTATTGATCCTTAATCACCGTAAACCATACATCTCATGACATAAACCGCCTGATTGTCACGAATTAATGCATCGACATCATCGCTGGACTCCATATGGTCTTTCCCTTTGTTTCTTGCAATTACGCCCAAAACGGCCGTTTCATTTGGGTTCGCAGTAATGGATGTCATGGGATGGGTCATCGCACTATCATAATCTTGCTTGGGGAGTTCCGTTTTCGAGCTAACCACGTTGCCATTTTGCCGGAAAGCAAGCGTCCAGACCTCGTCCCCATTCCCCATTGCAAGCGTCGTTAAATATAATCTGAAGGAATTGTCATGAACCTGATCTATAGAAGATTCCATCCCAAACAAGGAGCCCACTTTTTCCCCATTTTCATAATCATCGATCCATATATGAACCCGATCGGCTTGAACCTTGCCTAAGTTCACATCAAAGACCAAGGCACGATCTGATCCTGCTGCTTTCAGAATGGCATATTCTTCGTTGTCCATCGGCAAGTTTTCAATCGTGATGCCCTTGATTTCCTGATCTGGCAGGTGGTTCTCTAGGTCAAGCACCTCTGAACGACTCCCTTCACAACCCGTGAGGACCAAAGAAGCAACTAGAACACAAGCCAGGATAAGATATATGTATTTTCTCATCCTACACCTCACAAACTACTGATATTAAATCGATTGCCGTCTGGATCGTAGAAATGAAAGCCGATAAGTCCCTGGGTCAGATAGCCCCCGATTCCAGAGGTTTCGATCCCGCGTTGTTTTAAATATTGGTAATATTTGAACAAGTCCTGGCGCTCCTGAATCCAACATACCGGCTGAACCTGCCCGTCCACTTTGCCGACGAAAGCCTTACCGCTTTTTTGCTCAAGTACCCAAAGCGACTTGGCTTCGGAATGATTCAGCTTCATCTCCATCACCGCGTAGCCGCCCTTCGGATCATGCTGGGTGCATTTCATGCCCAGATACTGGCCGTACCATTGAATAGACTCGTTTAACCGGCTAACGCCTACCCGAATCCAAGAGGGCGCTAAGTCGGCAGAAGGCAACGTCAAATCTTCCTGCAACGTTAACCGGATGCCTTCGGCGGTAGCCCATACATCGAAATACCGGGACTCAGGTCCGGCATATACCGGAGATACTCGTACGCCATCGGTGACAAATGCTCGCCGCAGACGATCCAACTCCCGGGTTCGAAAGCACACCCGAAGGTCGGCATCCACCGTCCCTCGTTCTGCATAGTGATGGGGGAGCCGGGTATCCGTAAGATAAGTTACCAACCAGGTTCCAAGAGGAAGCTGCGTCATTTTACCCTGGGAACAGCGCGGATCCACCTTCCAGTTTTCTTGCCGAAGCACCTTCCAACCCAAGTACTTCTCGAACCACTTCACCACTTGATCATGATTATCCCACAACACATCAATATATTGACCGTCAAAATAAAGCTCGGGGATTTCCTTGCCCGCTGCCATAGGGTGCCTCCTTTTTCCGTTCATACAGAACTTTCCAATCCTATTATCGCTGAACCTGTCCGCAGGATAAAGGTAAAATTTAGCTTTTGCGCCGCTTCCTTCTGAATCTTTCGTTCATATAATGCGACTGGGACTCACAAACAAGTTTAAAGAATGGCGATTTTGCGGTAAGATGGTATTCGATGTTTCTGTGAACTAGGGATTGGAAAGGAACGGTGCAGATGGATCCGCAGCATATCATCGAACAAGCCGAGCACTTTGTGCAAAACGTGCACAGCGGTGACGGGAGCGGCCACGACTGGTGGCATATCCATCGGGTGCGGAAGTTGGCCTTGGCTATCGCCCGTAAGGAGCAGGCAGATTTGTTCGTATGTGAGCTGGCAGCCCTGCTGCACGACGTCGCCGACGAGAAGCTGAATCCGTCCAAGGAAGCCGGCTTGCATCGGGTTCGCAGCTGGTTGGAAGCACATATCGAGGATTCATCCGTCATCAACGAAGTCATGGAGATTATATCGACCATGTCATATAATGGCGGCAATAATCCCCCTATGGCAACGCTCAATGGACAAATCGTTCAAGATGCTGACCGACTGGATGCCATCGGCGCGATCGGTATTGCCAGAACATTTGCCTATGGGGGTTCCAGAGGCAGATCGATGCATGAACCGGGGCGGGATTTCTCCGATTTGGATTATCGCAGCCGCGAAAAAACGACGATTTATCATTTCTACGAAAAGCTATTAAAGTTAAAAGATTTGATGAATACCCGGTATGCCCGGAAGCTGGCTGAATCACGGCATGAATTTATGCTGCATTTCTTAGAGCAGTTTTACCGCGAATGGGATGCCGCTGACGAACATCAGGATGAACAAACCACAACAAATTCAGGTGATATGAGTGAGAATCGCATTTTTTGATTCAGGGATTGGCGGCTTGACCGTGTTAACGGAGGCGATGAGGAAGCTGCCGAACGAAGACTTTCTATATTTTGCCGATACGCTTCACGTGCCTTACGGGACGAAGACGCTGCCCGAAGTGAGACGGTACGTCGAGGAATCGGTAAGTCGTATCATGCAGGGCGACATTAAAGCCTTGGTCGTGGCTTGCAATACGGCAACAAGCGCAGCGATTGAGGAACTTCGCCGCACCTACGACATTCCGATTGTTGGCATGGAGCCAGCCGTCAAGCCGGCTGTAAAACGCAGCCAAGCCGCTGGCAAGCGGGTTTTGGTTTTTGCAACCTCGTTGACGTTAAGCCTCTCGAAATACACTGACCTGGTGGCCCGGGTGGACGACCACAAAGTGGTGGATTCGATGCCGCTGCCGGAGTTGGTGCAATACTGCGAGCAACTGCAGTTTGATCGGGACGAAATCGAGCGTTACTTCAGCCGCAAGCTTGCGGGCATCGATTTGTCGCAATACAGTACAATTGTGCTGGGATGTACGCATTTTCCTTATTACAAAAGCATCCTGCAGCAAATCCTGCCTCCCCATATTGAGTTGATTGACGGCAGCCAAGGTACCGTTGAACGGCTGTGTTCGCTGATTGGCTGTTCGGCCCAACCCGATCAAGAATTCAAGGGGCATATCGAGTTCAAATGCTCCGACGAAAACCCGGCTTATCTGGACAAAATGGCCCGAGCGCTGGATTACCTGCAAACGCAATATTCTGTTCAATAATGCAGGGCAACGTATAAAAAGCCTTGTCCCGGCGATGAAATCGCTTAGGACAGGGCTTTTTTGATCTGCGCGGGCACAGGTTCCATCATTCCATCTCCTCATTGAGCAGAACCATATGGATATGATCTTCCCACTTCCCGTTAATTTGCAGGTATTTTCTTGAGATGCCCTCATTTTGAAAGCCTAACTTCTGAACCACGCGAAGTGAAGCTTGATTCCTCGGCATGATGTTGGCCTCAATCCGATGCAAGCGCAGTTCATGAAACGCGTGGTTGACCACTGCCTCCACCGCTTCTGTCATCAGTCCCTTTCCTTGCTCCTGCTCATCGATTCGATACCCCATATAACAAGACTGGAACGCCCCTCTGACAATATTGCTTAGTGCCACCGAGCCGATGATCCGGCCATCTCTGAACAGCCAAAATTTTCGGAGCAGGCCTCGCTCCATCGTTTCGGCCTCATCCCGCAGGATGTCCTGTTGAGCGGAGTACGTGTAGAAGTCTTCCGTTCTTATAGGTTCCCATTCCTTGAGGAAGTCTTTATTCCGCATAACAAAGGCCAAGACCTGATCCGTATAAGTGTCATCGATGATTTTGAGCGTCAATCGTTTGGTCGTGATTTCATTTTTCATAGATAGCCCTCTCTTTTTCCATAATGCCTTGATTTATAATTCCGATATCTTGGTACTGATGATTTGGTGATCTCCGATTTGCGCTGTCAGTTTAAACCGGGTTCCCTGCTCTTCGGGAAGAAAAAGGTACCAGATTCGAATGCCTGAATCCGCCGTATCCTGAATCGTAGCAGTCAAACTTTCGTTAGTCGTGTAGCTATAGACTTGAATCGTATCGATTTGCGGGTATTGGATCACGCCAAAGAGAAGCGGAAAGGGGGAATCTGCATCTGTGCCCTTTGTGGATGAAAAATATTGCTCCGTCCAGAAGCTGTCCGGCTCATTTTCAGAGATGCGAGGCACGGTATGCCCTCCGCCCCATCCCCATTTCCAGCCCAGCAACGGCGTTTTTTGAACGTATTCGGCACTGATTGTCTGCCCGTTTTGTAGATGACGAAGCAGAAACAACACCCTCCCTCGATCTGTCTCAGCCTCGTGTAAGAGTTGTCCATCGTTCATAAATCGAACTTTCTCGACTGCCTCAATGGGTGTAGACGAATAGGAGTTGCTTATGTAGAAGTAGCCAAGCCCAAGTGCAGTTAGGACCAACGCCAAAATAGCAAGTTTTCTCATAGATCCTCCCGCGTGAGATCGTTGGAAATGAATGCTTCCATCATTATACATTCTTATCCCGGCAGACCACTAGCCTTTTGAATCTATTACTATAAAACCCACCTTCATGCGAAGGTGGGTTGTCTTATGCTGAATATGATTAGGATGATGGCAAATCCAACCAAACCCCGGGTGTTTCAGCTGCCTTCAATCCGTACTCGATGATAGTAATCACGGCTACAGTTTCTGCCGGGTCAACTGCGGGCTGACCGGTTTCAAAGAAAGTCACCAGATTCCGGATAAACGGCTCAAAGAAATTGGAGGCCGCCGTGGCTTGCTTAAAGGTTCCGTTCCCGTATTTGATGCCAAGGGTAAACGGGCAATTATCCCCCAGATGGTGGATTGATGCTTGCCGCCCTTCCCCAAAGTCGATGAGAAGTGCAGGGGAATCCGTCGTCCCGGTGAACATGACGCGTTTGGGAGGGGGCCCCATCAGACGGATGATCGGCTCGATTTGATGAATTGAATAGTTATCGAAAGCGCCGGGCCCCCAGCTGCAAATCGTTTGAATCCCTGCCGGATCAATCTCCGCATATTCGCTGGCAAAACGGAGCGCCGACGTCGAATACATCGGCGTTCCGTGCTGCGCGGCCAGGTTGAAGAGGCGCACCGCTGACTCCCGGTCTGGAGCAAACGTCTTATCGATGTAGGTCGGCTTGCCCGACTTGAGTGGAAGCTGCGACAACTCCTCATGATACTCCGGGTTGTCAGGCGATAACACGATCAAGTAATCGCTCCGCTCCACAACGTCTTGAATGGACGGCAACAACTCGATACCGTGTGCTTGACACCACGCTTCGTTTGTCAGTCCGTTCTCCTTGTCTTTTTTGCCATAAGCATACGTAACCTTCATGGCACCATCAGAAGCCTGCTCAATCCACCCGGGATATTTGTTGGCATGGAACTGGTCGAGATGCAGGTCGATAAACCCGATTTTTTTCATGAGAGCGCGATTTCCTCCCCTTTGTCGGACGAATCATAAATCGCCTGAATAATGCGAGAGGACAGAATGACGGTGTCGATATGGGAAGGCTGCTTCTCCCCCGTTTGGATGCACTCCAGGAAGCCGTCGATTTCCTGCTGATACATATTCCCGGAGGTGAACTTTGGCGTTGTTTCGATCAGAGCGCCGTCTTTGGCTGTATAGAAGGTAAAATCCCCGCCGTAGTTCAACCGTATGCCGCCCTTGTCGCCCAGGAAGTCGATAAACATCTCCTCAACTCCGATGTTCTGCGCCCAAGCTCCGTTCAAGGAAATCGTCGGGCCTTCGGTACGGATCAATGCGGTTACGAAGTCATCGACATCATACGTACCGTGATAATCCGGCGGTCCTGCCCACATTTTGAGATACGTATAGTTCTCCATGTCTTTCCCCAGTTTGGAATAGGCTTGACCGGTAACGGTTCTAGGCTTCGGATCGCCCGCACAGTACATGACGATGTCGATAAAATGAACGCCCCAGTCGATCAGCGCCCCGCCACCGGCGATCGCTTTCGTCGTAAAAGCGCCGCCTAAACCCGGAATCGATCGGTGGGCGCGGAAGCTGGCGTACACATGATACAACTCGCCAAGCTCGCCGTTTTGGATCATGTTTTTGATGCGATTGACACTTTCGTTGTACCGATTCACGACCCCGATATTCAACACTTTGCCCGTCTCATGCTGGACCTTCTGCATTTCTAAGGCTTCTTCGTAAGTCCGGGCTGCCGGCTTCTCGCAAAGCACATGCTTCCCCGCACGAAGGCAATCAATGGCAATCGTCGCGTGCGAAGCATTAGGCGTACAGATGGATACAGCATCCACCTCCGGATCTTCAACGATCTGCCGGTAATCTGTGATCGCCTGTCCGCATTCGTATTTGGTGACAGCCGCCTCGGCGCGTTCCTTCAAGATGTCGCAGAAATACTTGATTTCTACATGCTTGTGGTTCAGGTAAGACGGGATGTGGGCGTGGTTTGCAATCGTGCCGCAGCCAATCACGGCAATGGTGATCTTGTTCATCAGCTTCCCTCCTGCTAACTAGAAATCGTCGGATCAAGATAAGTCTATGATGATTCCTAGCATACCAGATCAGTCCCAAATTGGAATAAGTCAGAAGGCAAAACTACATCAAATTACCATAAAAGGTCACCCGCTTCCCGTACCTTTCTCCGGCCTAACCATCTACAATGAATGCAATCATGGGCAACCTGACGTCAAACGATGAATCTCAGGGCAAAAGGAGAATGGAAGCGATGAAACGCGAAATGAAGGCGGATATCGTCATCCTTGGGGGTGGTACCGGAGGAACCGCCGCAGCTCTAGCCGCGGCAGCTTCAGGTAAAACCGTCATCATGACGGAGGAGACGCTTTGGATTGGCGGGCAGCTGACCAGTCAGGCCGTTCCGCCGGATGAGCACCCCTGGATTGAGCATTTTGGCTGTACAAGAACTTACCGAAGATTCCGCAATGGCATACGCCAGTACTATCGAAATCATTATCCGTTAACACCGGCGGCGCGTAACCTACCCGAACTCAATCCCGGCGGCGGCATCGTCAGCCGGATTAGTCATGATCCCCGCGTTGGCCTGGCTGTGCTTGAGCAGATGCTGGCTCCTTACCTGCACAGCGGAAGGCTGACGATTCTTCACCGTTATCGCCTCCAGCAAGCCGAAACTGAAGGAGATGCCGTCCGAAGTGTGACGGTACGTCATCTCGACACCGGGGATGAACTGGTGCTTGAGGCGCCGTTTTTTATCGATGCCACTGAGCTCGGGGATCTGCTTCCACTCGCGGGAATTGAGTATGTTACCGGGGCCGAATCGAAAGCACAGACCGGCGAGCCTCATGCAGTCGATGGAGATCCGTTGCCGCAGGACATCCAAAGCTTTACGTATTGCTTTGCCGTAGATTATGCCGAAGGAGAAGAGCATCTCATCGACAAGCCTGAGATGTACGAGTTCTGGAGACAATATCAAGCCGACTTCTGGCCGAATCGGCTATTGAGCTTAACCGGCGTGAGGCCAGCTACGAACGAGCCGGTGGAGTATGAGATATTTCCGGGTTACGGTGGCAAGTTCCCGCTGTTTCAATACCGGCAAATTCTGGAGCCGTCCCATTTCGACAGCAGCTTCGGCTTCCGTCCGATCTCCCTGATCAACTGGCCGCAGAACGATTATTGGCTTGGCTCCATTATCGACGTACCGGAGGAAGAAGCCGCGCGTCATCTCCATCAGGCTAAACAGCTCAGCCTGTCGCTGTTGTATTGGCTGCAGACCGAAGCGCCTCGGCCGGACGGCGGGCAAGGTTATCCCGGTTTGCGCCTGCGCCGCGACGTCGTTGGAACAGAAGACGGGCTGGCGATGGCCCCCTATATCCGAGAGTCGAGACGAATTCAAGCGGAGTTTACGGTGCTGGAGCAGCATGTCGCCACGGCATCCCGACCAGATGGTGCAGCTGAGAAGTTCCCGGATTCCGTAGGAATCGGATGTTACCGCATCGATCTGCATCCGAGCACAGGCAACCGGCCGTACATTGATATCTCTTCCTTGCCCTTTCAAATTCCGCTGGGCAGCTTAATCCCGAAACGGGTCAAAAACGTGCTGGCCGCCGGCAAAAATATCGGGGTTACCCATATCACCAACGGTTGTTACCGGCTCCATCCCGTGGAATGGAACATCGGCGAAGCCGCGGGAATGTGCGCCAGCTTCTGCTTGGACCGCAACCTCTTCCCAACGGACGTACGCAATCATGAGGAAACGTTATCCGACTATCAACAGCTACTTCATAGCCAAGGGGTTGAATTGCAGTGGCCTAAGCTGCGCCCTGTCTAATATTTCTAGAAAAAAACGCCAGCCTGCGGATGAAGCCTTCCGCAGACTGGCATTTTTTCATTCATTATGAATTGATCAGTCCCGCCATCCGTAACATTCGAGCAAGCACCGTTGCTGCTTCCGCACGGGTAGACGAGGCTCCAGGAGCAAAGCTGCCATTCTCGCGCCCTTTCATTAAGCCGGATTCTACGGCGATCGCTGCCGCTTCTTCAGCCCAAGCCCCAATTTGGCTGCGATCCTCAAATCCAGCCAGCGTGGCACTCGGAATTCCAGCAGGAGCCTCGGCTCCTGCCAGCTTCAACGCACGAACCAGCAGCACACTCATCTGTTGACGTGTAATTTGCTCACTCGGACGGAACTCCCCGTCGGCAAAGCCTTCAATTAATCCGTGCTCCACCGCCGTTGCAACCGTACTCGCATACCACGCACCCGAGTTCACATCGGTGAAGGATCTGTTTGGATTCGTCTGCGGTCCAGTCAAACCGAGAGCACGGACGAGCATGGCCGTAAACTCTGCTCTCGTAAGGGGTGCATTAGGGCTGAACTCTGTATCCGAGGTGCCTTGAATGATCGTTTTGGAGGCCAACATCGTAACCTCATCAGCCGCCCAGTGTCCGTTCAGATCCGTGAAGGTCTTCCGGTATACCATCGCCGCATAAATGCCGCTGGCCTTCAATCGGAACGTGATCTGGGCCTTCCCACCTTCCTCCCTGATCAGCGCAGGCACAAACATGTAGCTGCCCGCAGAAGGCTGCAGAAGCAGAACGGTGGTCGTATCGGCAGAAACGGCCCCTGCCAGCGGTGCAGTCGTAAACTTAGCTTCGACTCCCTTAAAGGCTTGCAGTGCAGTTAAGGTGTCGCCCTGCTCCCAGAAGAAGGACACCTCCAGTAACGAACCAAACGGTTCAGCCTGATCCGGCAACAAGCGGTGCAGCTCTTCCTCCTGCGCTTCGGCAGGGATTCCAAGGCGAATCTGCAAGCTGTCTGCAGATCCCCGCTGTTGCAGCGCTTCACCTAAAGCCTGAACCGGCAGCTCTAACTTGCCTAACGGGGACTCCAGCAAGATAACGCCATTGGGCAACTCCTTCACCGCAGCCTCCAATCCCTTGGTTGGCAAGTGCAAGGTGAGGATGTCGGCGGTATCCGTGAAGCGATATTGCAGTTGCTGCGATTGGGCTGGTTTCGCTTGAAGGCTCTTGATCTCCTCCAGCATCCGCGACAAATCGACTTTCGCGTCAACGAGATGCTGGCCATTCGCCGCCGTAGACTTCACCACGTTCAGCCGCTCCGGCTTCATCGGCGGGGTTGGCGTCGTCCCGCTGCTGCCGCCCGACGATCCCGGCTGACCCGGATTAGAGCCGCTGTCCCCGGTGGATGTGCGAATGATTTGCACGGTCTGGCTGTTCGTTTTCAGATCATCCACATAGACATCGACTTGGACAAAGTTGATACCCGTCGATAACGGAACGTTTGCCGTAAACACTCCGGTCGAGGAAACCGACGCGGACTCCCCGTTTACTTTCACAGACGGCGTCCCCGGACCAAGCACTTCAACCGTCCCTTCCAGCGAATAATGGCTGTTCCTTGTCTCGCGCAACTCATCGTCCATCAAGCCGCTTAAAACTGCGGAACGTACCTGATCCCCCACCTCATAAGCGTTGGCCACAAGCTGTCGATTGATTCGAACTCCCGACGGATCAATGGTTGAGATAACGAAGCCGCCTGGCGGAATGACGCTGTTGTTCTCCTCCGGTGCTCCCCAGCTCCAGTTGATCGCCTGATTGCGGTTGGCTACGCGGGTGACGGCGCCCGTGTCATCTACAACCACCTCAACGCCAAAATGATTTGTTCCCGTCGTTGTTCCAAACGCGTCCGTCAGTACATTAATGTTGCCCTCCACCCGGTTCACGTTGTAATAATGGCCTTCCAGGAACGTATCCGGACTGTCAGGCAAGCTCATGCCCAGCTGGTAATCCTTCACCCATTCGCGGTCCTCCAGCGAGGCCTTGGCGATCGCCCAGTTAATTTGGGAAGCGTCGAACAGCATGAGTCCATTGGTCGTTCTCAATCCCGCCTGGAACACCTCCCGCTGTACCGCTGGAAGCTGAACATTGTTGAGGGCAATCCCCGCATACAGCGGAATCTCGCCATTCGTCACAATGTTCCCTAGCGTAATGTACTTTTGAATCTCCTGACTGGTCGTCTGATAAGCGCCAATCATCAGAAAATCCAGATGTTCGATATACCCGGTATCGTAATACTCCGGTGTATAAATCGACTCCACCGGCAAGCCCAGGGAAGGATGGATGCGGAAATTTTTGCTCGCCCAGTTCACCCCGTTGAGATAATACGTCTCATACCAGGAACCGACGTAAGAAGACACTTTGATCGTTCTTCCCGACTCAGCCTCATAGGAATCCACCAGCGACTTCACTTCGCCAAAAAAGCTTTGGATCACCCTTGACCGGAACTCCCACCAATCCTGAATGAGCGGACCATCCACTCTGACGTTATTTTCATAGTAAAAAATGTCATTCGGCCAATGGTTCAGTTGCTTGCCGCGCAGAAGCAAGAATTGCTCGAATTTGACTCTCGTTTCCTCGCTGAAATCTGCACCTTCATTATCGTAACGTCCACGGTCGTGCACGACGCCGTCCACGTCATAATTTTTGATAATCTCCTCAAACGTCTTCAGCTCGAACTCGCGCACCTCATCGTTTGCCGGATTCACGAAGGCGACCAAGCCCTGCTTCGCGCTTTCCCGCAGCCGCTTGATTTCACCGTTGTTCTCCGCATAGTGCACGCGCTCTTCCCAATCCAGGTGATCATTCAGCACGGCGTATTCGTTATAAGCGATGGACCCTTCAGCGAATACGTTAACCACCGCATGGATTTCCAACCCCAGGTCATGACCCTGATCGATGAATTCCTGCAGCAGGTCCAGATCGGGATTGGCTCCGGCTCTCCCGGGTGATTGAAGCTCGCTGACGTAGGGTCTTCCGGTCAAGTCGTTTTTCTTGTACGAGACATAGCCCTCGACGCCTTTCACATCCAAAGCAACGGAGGTGACTCCGGTGTCCTTGGCCTTTTGAAGAAAAGCGCGCACCTGCTCGCTGGTTTGAAACTTTTTCGCGTTGGAGGCTTGATCCACCCATAGAATTACTTCTTTGTCAGCTGATAAATCGTCCCGGGCAAACACCGCCAAGTCCCGGCGATCCTGCTCGATCTCATTTTTCAACACCGTGATTTCAATGTAGTTGGTGCCTTTCGTTAACGGGTAATCATAGCTGAAAGATCCATCCGCCTCAAAAGGAACGGAGGCTCCACTCACCAGCAGTTGGATGGACGCCGGATCGTCGATATTCTCGATCATCCCCGACAGGATCGTGTGGTTGGCCGTTACCGTGTACATCCGCTGATTATCGACCTTAAGTCGGGCGATCGGACCATTCCCGCTCATCAGATCCCGGACAGATACGACTTCCCCATTCTTGCGAAGCTTTATGATGTCTCCCACTTTGAAGTTTTCCGCCAGGAAGCGCTTGATATAATTGCCCGCGTAACTATCGTCCTGCGCCATCAGCACATAACCTTCCTCCGGAATTTCAAGGAGAGTGGGCCCGGTCCATACGGGAGGTTGGCCATTAATTGAAGGGTTGATCACCTGCAAGACCTGGTTGTTGGCATCAACCTGCACGGCAACGTTGTACTGTGGAATTTCGATTGATTCGCCATAATCCCTCGTAAACAACGCAACGATATTGGACACGCCGGTCACGTCTCGATCCACGTAATCGATCTTGATCCGCGGTCCATCAATGTCGATCGTGATATCCTTTGGTGCGGCTTCAACTTCGATATAGTCCTGATTCTCCGACGGTTCATACATGATCGTTAACGTCTCCCTTTCCAATTCCTCCCCGGCCTGAGATAAGATGACCGTTACTGCGTTCGCCCCTGAAATTAAATACACATGTTCACGAAAAACTCCATCTGCCGATAACTCGGCCGGATCGCCATTTACCGTAACGGCAAGCTCCAGCTGCTCATCATAATTGGCCACAAACCCGGCAACTTCGATGACCGGAATGTCCACAGTCGTCTGGTCTTCCGTTAACAGCATGAGCTCAGGAAGCACAGGCTCCGGATCGGGATCAGGATCAGGTTCTGGCTCTGGATCGGCGGCTGGGGGAGGCTCTGGAGCAGGCTCCGGGTCCGGATCAGGCGTTGCCGGTATAAAATCTGCCGCCGTCACTTCTTCCCCTGCACGCATCAGCTTCACCGAGTCCCCAACATGAACCTGCTGAAAAAGCGCAGGTCGATAAGCCGACTCGTCCCAAGCGCTCTGCCCTCCCGCCAACACAAGGTATCCTCCTTCTGGAATCGGGAGCATGCGCTCCGCATCCCAAGTTGTGGGAGGATCGTCCACGGGACCAACAACTTCCTGCACGACCCCTTCGGCATCAACGGTGAGAGCCACTTGCCCTTCCGCAATCCATACCTCCGTCACAGGCCCATATGTGGCATCGGTTACGGTCGCCCCGCTGGTGAACAAGGCAAGGTAATCCGCCTTTCCCTCGAATGAGCCAGCCGCAGCGTTAACGTCCGTGAATTCAAGCGCAATGCTCCCTTCGTCATTCACAAACTGAACCGGTTCGCTTGAAGTCTCTTCCGCCTTCGGAAGTTCCTCCGGATCTGCGGCCGAGGAGGCGATGGGCATCCCCGGCCAGAACAACGCCGCCAGTAAGGTGAGACAAATCACTCCGGCCATTCGCCTCTGCAACATACGTTTCATCCAGATGCCTCCTCGTATAGTATCTTTAAAAAGCTCTTTTAGGTTCATTTCCATCCCCCCGGGGGATGGAAAACAGCCTCCAAATTTCCAGCTTGTTCTTTGAAAATTCCATCAGGGACTGGACTTTCCGGTATGCCTCTGGACAATGGAACGTAGGGTCCATTCGGGGAAATCCTTCTGCCTCCAGTAGCATCGTCTACTCCTTAAGTCTGTTTCTCCGGTACGCGTCTGAGCTTCTTACCCGCTGGCTGTTCCCTTCGGCATCCCATGCCCGGTTTTAGCAGATCCGGGGCAGCTCATGGCCCGAAGTGTGTCCTCATACGCGAGGGTGATAGATCTGCGCGTGCGCCGGAGGCATCCCGGAGCGTCCATTCCCTGAATCCCTAGCGAAAGGAGGAATTTCACTTGAAGCTTTTTGTCGGTATTGACGTGAGCTCGCAAGAGCTCGAAGCGTGTTTCATGAACGCTGACGGTGACAAGCTTGAGACACTCACCGTCAAAAACAATTTGAATGGCGCCTCGCATTTGCGTGACCAAATCGTCGCTGCAGCGGACAAGTTGGCCGTCACCGAGATTCACATCGGCTTGGAAGCCACTTCCGTCTACAGCTGGCACCCTGCCATGTACCTGCATCAGGATCCAGCGCTTCGAGAGCGCAAGGCCAAGGTGTTCACCTTGAACCCCAAGCTCATCAGCAAGTTCAGAGAAGCCTATGCGGATATGGACAAGACCGACCGGCTCGACGCCTGGGTCATTGCGGATCGCCTGCGCTTCGGCCGCCTGACGACCACCATCGTCATGCAGGAGCAGTATGTCGCCCTTCAACGCCTCACGCGCATGCGTTTCCACTTGGTCCATAACTTGGCTCGCGAGAAGCAGTACTTCTTGCAGAACCTGTTCTACAAGTGCAATGCGTTTACAACCGAGGTCGACAGCTCCGTGTTTGGCCATGCGCTCATGGAGATGCTCTCCGAGAAGTTCAGCCTCGATGACATCGCCGAGATGGACGTGGCCGATCTGGCCGACTATCTGCGGGACAAGGGACGCAATCGTTTCCCCGATCCCGAGCGGGTCGCCCGCTGCATTCAGCAAGCTGCCCGCGCCTCCTATCGGCTGTCCAAGGTCGTGGAGGATTCGATTGACCTGGTGCTCGGCACCTCCATCGAATCCATCCGCAGCATCCAGAAGCAGCTCAAGGATCTCGACAAAGCGATCGAGCGGGTCCTCGACGGCATTCAAGGCGCTCAGTGCTTGCTGTCAGTGCCCGGCATCGGCAAAGTCTATGCAGCCGGTCTGCTCGGCGAACTCGGCGATATTGAACGGTTCAAGGATCAAGCCGCCGTCGCCAAGTACGCGGGTCTGACGTGGCGCAGGCACCAGTCCGGCGTCTTCGAGGCGGAGGACACCGCCCGCATCAAATCCGGCAACCGATTCCTGCGCTACTACCTCGTTGAAGCTGCCAACTCGGTTAGGATGCGCGATGAAGAATTCGGTGAATATTACCGGAAGAAGTATCACGAAGTGCCCAAGAATCAACACAAACGCGCCCTCGTCTTAACGGCAAGAAAACTCGTGCGTTTGGTCGATGTGCTGCTACGCAGCGGCCAACTCTACACGCCTCGAAGGAAGGTGAATAGCGCCAAGGATTAACGCCTCCTTTGCCTTAGTCCTTCACGAATTCCCAGTAAAAATCTGGTATCTGACATGGTTTTTGGCTGGGTTTGGTTTGATGCGCCCTTTTTTCGTGACTCCGCGCTCAACAGGCACGGGAAATTTCCAATTCGATTAAATCAACAGCTTGACATCATACCGCTGGACTTTTGATCTGAGGATGGCTTATTTCGTAGACTGGAACCATTCGTTCGCCGCAGCCACCATGTCGGCTCCGCCTTCCGCTCTCCATTGCGCCAGGAATTGATCGTATTGCTCAATCGGCTTTGCCCCGGAAATAAACTGCAGCACATTGTCATCCAGCATCGTTGTCAGCTTCAGCAGATTTTTGGACACAGCTTCAATGGGCGGCGCCGTAGACATCGGATCAACGACAACCAGACCTTCTGCATTTTTCTGGAACGCTTCAAAATGCGCCTGAAGCACCGGATCCTTCCGCACGCGGGCTTGCCAATAAATCGGATATTTCTCTTCGTCCACGCCAGTCAGGAAGTTGCTCGCATTGTTTAACTGTTCATTAAAGATCGGGAGAATTGGATAATATTTGTCGTCCTTCACTTCATAGTGAACCCCTTCTTGACCCAGCGCGATGCCTTTGAATGTCTCCGGCTCCAGCTTCGCATTCAGGAATTCCATGGCCGCTTCTTTATTTTTGGAGGATTTCAAAATGCCGATGTACCAGGTCACATTTGCTTTTGCGCCAACGACGGCTTTTCCGTCTGGTCCTTTCAGATAAGGAATAATCGACGTCTTGGCCTCAGGGAAGTTCTTCTGCAGCGCCGCGATTGCAGATCCCGCATTCCACCAAGCCAGCTTATACATCGCTGCTTTGCCGCCAGAAAACTTCTCAATCGATTCTTGAGCGGTATTGAGCGGCGTTTCGGTGTCTAGTAATCCTTCTTTATACAGCTTGTTCATGAAGGTAATGTATTCTTTCATCTCCGGCTGCTCCGCCCGGTGAACCAGCTTGCCGTCGACTTCCTTCCAATCGGTAAGCACGCCAAAGGTAGATGCAATGTCGCCGTAGATGGAGTCCTTGCTCAGCGTCAGCGGGATGACATTTTTCTTCTCCTTGATCGTCTTAAGTACCGTATAGAGTTCATCGCGGTTCGTTGGGATGGACAAGCCCAGCTCATCCAGCCAATCCTGGCGAACGACCAACTCTTCACCGATGCTCACACCCGCTCCCGTTTCGGGAATCCCGTAGATCTTGCCGTCGATCGTAGCACTGGCGAAGGACTCCGGCTTGATCGACTGCTTAATATAGTTGCCATGGGCCTCCAGCAGTTCATCCATCGGTTCGAGTGCCCCCGCCGAAGCCAGATTGTAGAATTGGGCGGCATTCAGCTTGGCGATGTCGTAATTTTCTTTGCTGGATACCATCAAGTTCAGCTTCTCATCAGCGTTCTCCGCCGGCAGCAATTCATATTCCACATGAAACCCGGTGCGTTCTTCGATGTATTTTGCGACGTATTCGGTCTTCGGATCAAACAGCCCGTATTGCATGATCATCCGCAAATCTGGTTTGTCCGTGCTTCCCCCGCTGTTACTGCCTTCTGTTGTTGATGTGTTGGTGTTTCCTCCCGATGGTTCAGTCGCAGCAGGCTCTGACGTTCCGCCTCCTCCGCCGCCGCAGCCGGACAGCACTAGGGCAAAGCCAAGGATGGCGGTAAGTACCGCTGACGTTTTTTTCATCTTTAAATTCATATATACCCTCCTTCAAATCGGTTGTTTTTGAGTTTCTACTGGGGTTCTACTGCAGCGGAGCACATCACCTCCCTTCAGGTGTTAGCCTTAATCGAGCCATGTTGCTTCAACCTTTCACTGAACCCACCAGCACGCCTTTTACGAAGTATTTTTGCAAGAAAGGATATACGAGCAGAATCGGAATGGTCGCCAGCAAGATGGAGGAAGCTTGGATCGACTGCGGGGTGGTGTTAATCGCTGCATCGATGTTATCTTTCAGGAAATCCCCGCTGGAGGAAACGAGCAGCTCCTTCAAATACAGCTGCATCGGCTTAATGGCCGGGTCACTGATGTAAATCATGGCCGTGAAATAGTCGTTCCAGAACGCTACGGCAAAAAACAAACCAATCGTCGCCAGCACCGGCAGCGACAAGGGGAGCATGACCGACATGAGGATTCGGATATTCCCCGCCCCGTCCAGTTTGGCCGATTCCTCCAGTTCTTCCGGGAGGCCTTCAAAGTAGTTTTTTATGATCAGCATGTTGTAGACGTTTACCATCGCCGGGAGGAACAAGACCGGGAAGGAGTTGACCAGGTTCAGGTTCTGCATCAGCAGATAGGTGGGAATTAACCCGCCGCTGAACAACATGGTAAAAACGAAAATCAACAAGATCCCTTTTCGTCCGCGCAGCCGTACTTTAGACAAGGGATAAGCCGTGAGCGTCGTCAGAAACAAACTGCATGCCGTTCCGATCACCGTCAGGGCGATGGATACCTTCAGCGAATTGAGGAACATGGAGTCTTGAAGCACATAGTGATATGTCTCAAATTGCAGTCCTACCGGAAGCAACCCCACCCTTCCTGAGATTACGGCGCTTTCGCTGCTCAAGGACTTGGCAAGCAAATTGACGAACGGAAGCAATGTTGTCAGCCCTAGCAGAATAAAGAAGACGTAATTGAAAACGGTAAAGCATTTTTCGGAAAACGAGGTTTTGATCACTCCGCGCGGCTGCAATCCTTCCAAGGCCTGTTTATGATCCATAACATGGGCTCCCCCTTTCCTACCAAATCCCGCGCTGTAAATATTTGCGGCTGGCTGCGTTCCCGGCTATGACCAAGGTGAAGGAGATTACGGCCTCAAACAGTCCCACCGCTGTGGAAAAGCTGTAATCCTGACTACCCAACCCGCGGCGGTACACATACGTCCCGATGACGTCTGACACCTGATAGACGACGGGATTGTACATCACCAAGATCTGTTCCGTTCCGGCTTCCAGCACGCTGCCGAGCCGCAGGATAAACATCAGGATGATGACCGGCGCGATCCCGGGCAAAGTAATATGCCACAGCTGCTTCCATCTCCCGGCTCCATCCATCCTTGCCGCTTCATAGAGCATGGGATCGATGGTGGTGAATGCCGCCAGATAGACGATCGTACTCCAGCCGGTTTCCTTCCAGCCCGCCGAAGTGATCAGGACGCTGCGAAACACGCTGTTGTCCAGAAAGAACGCAATCGGCTCCATCCCCATTGCGGTGAGCGCTTTGTTAACGATCCCGCCGTTTGTTGATAGTAAATCCATAAACAATCCGCCAACGATAACCCAAGACAGGAAATGAGGCAGATAGATCACGGTTTGCACCGTCCGCTTGAAGATCATATTCCGCATCTCATTGAGCATCAGGGCAACCACGATCGGTAACGGAAACAAAATAACGATCTTCAGAAAACTGATGATGACCGTATTTCTAAACACTTGGGCAAAGTCCGGCGACGTAAACAGCCGCTCGAAATGCTTCCACCCCACCCAAGGGCTGTCCGCAAATCCGGTGAAAATATTAAAATCCTTGAAGGCAATCGTAATTCCGTACATCGGTGTATACTTGAACAGCAAGATGAATAAAATGCCCGGCACGAGCATGAGATAGAGATCCCATTCCTTCCGGATGTCGAGTCCCAGCCGCCTCCAATAGCTTCGTTTCACTTGAGGTGTTTTTTGGGATTGGGCTGATTCTGCCACGGCTCTGGTCTTTAATTGCATCCGCTTGCCCCCTTTCGCACTTCATTGTCCTATCGTCCATCTGTGACCATCTTGTGAACATATTGTAAAATCCGACCGGCAAGCTGAGTAGGAGAGACCAATTACTATTTGTGGTAAAATGATGGCTTCTCGGCTTTGACGGGCACAAAAAAAAGAAGCCTTGCGGCTTCAAAAGATGGATGTTGCCATGTTTATTGCACGGATTGACCTAGGTTATGCATAATGGCTTCGTATAGAAAATCTGCAAAATCTTCATGACCATATTGGGCAAAAAAGTTTGAACGATATCATAAACCGTTAATAATGGTTTCTTCTTCCCAAAAACCTTTGACTTCCTCCAGTATTTGATCCGCAGGCGTGATCGTTGCCTCGAAGATCGTTTTGCCTGTTTGTTTTAAGTAATACTGGATTAAATGATATCCGCAAGCGTAACCAGCGCAGTACGGCATATTGGCAGGTTGATAATTTTGCAGCTTAGCGATTTCATCTCCATATAGATACGGCGTAATTTGATCGAATCCGGTAACCTGCAGCCGTTCTCTAAGTACCGGCTTGATGCGTTGATTTAGGGTTTCGGCTTCTGTTTTGGCTACCCAAGGTCCCAACCATTCTTCTCCAAATCGATACGTCGCAAAACTCTCAGCTAATCCCTCGCTTACAATAAGCTCGCCTAAATTAACATTGGGATTCCAACGAATAAATTGATATCTTACGTTATGGTTGCTTTCATGCGTCAGCGCCACCTTCATCCGAGGGACCGTGTACGCATTGGGCAGAAGCGTCCCCCAGATATAACCGGGAATGCCTCCAAATCCGCTGTATCCTTCGTTGATGACGAGGGAACGATTTTCCGGTTTTCCTAACTGGATCGTGAAGATGTAGTCGGATACAGGGAGGCGAATTCCATGCTCCACAAAAAGACATAAGCTTTCTCTGATGGCCTCCTCACATTCGCACCAAAAGGAATCCGACGAGATCCACTCGATCTCCGAAGAAATCTCCGGGGTAATCTCATCGGGGGATCGATGCATCATACTGTTAAACGTCACCACATCAAAACCATTCGGCTCTTGCGCTCGAAATGGAATCTGCTGTATTTTCCATTGTCCCATAAAGGGACCCATCATTTCGTTGCGGAACAATTCAAGCTTGTCCTCAGGCGCAGCTTGAGCGACTTTGCGATAAATATGATCGGAACGCAGCGTTGTAATGTTCATCATTCTCACTCCTAGTTCATTTACTTAGGGAGAATTATGAGCTATGACGTTACGTTAGAGTCAAGGCTGTTTTTCCGGCGTTTTGGCATGCCTCCATGCGTGCTGATTGTAATTTCACTAACGCTTGGCACATCACCGCCAGGTGAGTTCGCCCCGTGCTCCGTACTCATCACTCGCTAACGCTTGCCACGGCGCTTATTTCGCGAAAATCGGGAGATTTTCGATTCTAACGCTTACAAGAGAGCTTATTCGCGGAAAAACAGCCCATTTCACGCCGGAAACCGAGAAATAAGCTTCCTGATCAGCGTTAGATTTCAAACCACGCCGGAATTCCCCAAATAGCGTTGCTCACAAGCGTTAGAGCTGAAGCTGCGGGTGCAGGCCAGACTTGCAGCTGACTCGGTAAGCTCGATCTGTGTCATTTCCGGCTGCAGCCCGACACACCTAACAAGCATCTAACCACTTGCACCACACCACATGACATCCCCTACAATAGCTCTACCCACCTAGTCGGCCCCCAACAGTAGTAACTCAACAACGGCCAAAGTCCTCTCACTAGACGCTATCACCAACACCACATGAATGCCCCCACAAACAATAGCTTCACCCACCTAGTCGGCCCCCAACAGCCTGGCGGCCCGCCCCCCGGCCAAGCATTAGCTGAGTCGGGCCTTACCGAAGCTGAGCCTGGACCTATACCTATACCCGTACCTGTACCTACACCTGTACCTGTACCTGCACCACTGCCTGTACCTTAACTACCCCTTACACTCCCCGGGATTCACTCCCCAGTACTTGCGGAACACCTTGGTGAAGTAGCTGACATCCCGGTAACCGACCGAACGCGCGGCATCATAGACCTTGTGCCCTTCCTGCAGCAACGCTTTGGCCCGCTCCATCTTGCGTTCAAGGACGTAATCCGAAAAGGCCACGCCCATCTCCTGCTTAAACAGTCGGCTGAGGTAAGAGGAGTTGATATACATGCGATCTGCCACCATGTGCAGCGTCAGTTCTTGATCCATTTCCTCGTTCACCAGACGAAGGACCTCTTTCACGACCTGGTGGCTGCTCGCTTTTCGCTGCTCCTTCACATAGGCGACGATACGTTGCACGCTTCTCGTCAGCAGCGCCCAAGTTTGCGTTTGAGTGCTTAGCAGACTTACGTTCTGGATATACTGCGCTTCGTCGCCGAGCACTTGCTTGGTCGTCCATCCCCGCTTTTGAATCATTCGAACAAATAAGCCAAGCACAAAAAGCACCGCTTCATGAAAATCGTCCGAGGATTCCATTCTCGCAACCAACGTATCCCATATTCCCTGCAAAGCCGCCATTGCCTTGGCCTCATCAGCGGTCTCCATCCCGATCTCGAGCTCCTTCTCCAGATGCGGTTCGATGGCAAAAGGCCGCACGATCTCCCCGTCAGTTTCTCGGTACGGAATGACTAAGTCATGTCCGTACACGACTCGCTCCTGGAGCGCGTGGCAAGCCTGTCGGTACAAGGCAGACAATTGCTCTAACGGCCCCACCGCCGCACAAAGTCCAGCACTGGCGGTCAGCCGCAGCACTTCTTTGGTTCGGGAGAGCAACTGGGACAAATCCGCATTCATCCGCAGCAACGCCTCGCTCGCATCATCCTCCGGGCCAATCACATAAACCATCATCAGATTCATGTCCGAGTTGGCGGCAATCCACCAATTGGGTGGAGTTAACAGCTCTTTGGCGAGTAGCTGGAGCGTAAACTTCTGCATCTCCGTCGTTTCCCCCACCTCCGGGATAGGGTCCAGTTCCACCACCGCAACCGCGATCCGATCCTCCCGGTGAAACGAAATGTGTAGTTCATGGCTTTTCGCCAGAATTTCCTCCCGTCCCATCTTGCCGGCCGCCCACTGAAGGAAGAACAGGTTTTGCAAATGCGGCAGGTTGGACAACCACTGCTTCTCTAAAGCAGTCTGCCGTCGCCATTCCTCAAGATCCTGCTGCAGCTGGCGCCGGGCATCCAAGACCGCTTCCAAGATCTCCGGCTCGCCCGCCGGCTTCAGTAAATATCGCGAAACCCCATGCTTAAGCGCAATCTGGGCAAATTCAAAGTTGTCGTGTCCGCTTAAAATAATGATTTTCATCAACCGGTTAAGCAAGCCCCGCCCTTTAAGCTCCCGCAACAGCTCCAATCCGTCCATGCCCGGCATTTGCACATCGATCAGCATAAGATCCGGCTTCTTGCGTTCCATAAGTCTGAGAGCATCCAGACCGTTTGCTGCAGTGCCAATCATGTCGATGCCGTGCGACTCCCACATGATGTTATAGGCTAGCGCTTGCCGCAGCCGGGGCTCGTCCTCCACGATCATCAGATTCATCCTGATCCTCCTTTAATGGAATCGATAACGTCACGGTCGTTCCTTCCCCCGAAGCGCTCTGTACGATAAGCCGTGCCTCCGGTCCATAATACAGCTTCATCCGGCTCAGCACATTTCGCAGGCCAAAGAGATCCTTCACCTGCTCCTCATCCTGCGAATAGGCCACAATCTTGCGGAGATCCATCCGGTCAAGCTCCTGTTGAATGTAACGAAGCCGCTCCTCCTCAATCCCCGGCCCATTATCCTCCACGCGGATGTGAAGTGTATGCTCCTGCTCCACCCAACTGGAGATGACCAAATAACCGTCTGCTTCTTTTCCCTCCATGCCATGGATGATGGCATTTTCCACGATTGGCTGCAGCAGCAGCTTGAGTAACGGAATCCGCTTGCTTTGCTCCGAGATCCGATATTCCACTTGGAAATTGTCCATAAAACGAAGCTGCTGAATCCGCAAATAATAATTTAAATGAGCGATGCTCTCTTCAACCGTAAACTCCTGCCGACCTTTGTTCAGGCTCAATCGGAAAAAGCTCGAGAGATTCATCACCATTTCGCTGATTTCCTCAGCATCGTAATTCTTCGCCATCCAGTAAATCGAATCGAGCGTGTTATATAAAAAATGCGGGTTGATTTGCGATTGCAGAAACCGAAGTTCGGTTGTCTTCAGTCGCAGTTGCTGCTCATAATGGTCCTCGATCAAATGCTTCTGCACCAGCGCCATGCGATTGAAGGATTGAATGAGAAACCCAAATTCATCCTTCCGATTTGTGCTGACATGTGCGTTAAGCTCACCGTTACTCAAGCGCCTCATCCCCTTAGCCAATTTCAATACCGGGGAGGCAATTCCGCTGTAAACCACCCAAGATACGATAAGAGCCAAAATTAAACTCAACCCAATAATTGAAAAAGTAAACAGTCGCAGTTGATCCGTCTCCCGGTACAGCTCGCTTTTGGGCTGAACCAGTGTCAGTTGCCAAGGCGAATAGGAGGAATCGATGGTAACGGTCATATCCTGATCCGGCAGATGTAATGCCGAAGGCTTGCCAGCTTCTAGCAGTACCTCTCCCTTTTCATTTGACAGGACGATTCGGCTGTTCTCGGAAGGCAGCAGCGTTTTAATGATATTAAGTAATTTATTCTTGCTGAACGAGACGACCAGTAGGTTGGCTTGCCGATTGCTGTTATACAAATCCATCGCCCGCAGCAGCGAAATGCTGTCGGAGTTCGTTAATTGCCCAAAGGTCACTTCATCCGTCACAGCATAATCAGCCTTAACATAAGAAATCCCTGTCCCGTTACGGCGGGCGGTTTCCACAAACCACTCTTTTTGCGCGTCTCCTGCCAATTGCTTGCCGCCGTAATGGGTGGAGATCAGCATGCCCGAGGCGGGATGGTAGACGGAAATTTGTGAAATATACCGGTTCACCGAGACCGAATTCGACAACTGCTCCAAAATCGAAGAGAACGCCAAGATGGATTGCGGCGAGAAGTCGCTGCCGCTTTCGTTCAGCAACGCATTCATCGCAGGATCGCCGGCAATCAGCGTTGAAATCTCCTCGACGTTCTGAAACACCAGATCAAAATGATTCATCGCCGAGGAGAGAGCCGTTTCGGTCCGCTGGACCGCCTGGTTGTAGAGAATATCCCGTGATCGCTCCACCGCAAACAAACTGATCAAGACCAGCGGGAGCAAAATGAGGATAAAATATCCGGTCAGCCTGAATTGAATATGGTGTGAAAACCGGTTCATGATCCATCGAATCACCGTTCTCCCCCTTCCAAGCCCAGAGAATTGCCCATTCTTCTGCTCTCGCTCTCGTACCAACGATTCACTTCTTTCGTAATTTCACTTCCTCCTGCCGCCTTCCACTGCTCAACATACCGGTCGAACGCATCCAGTGGCTCGATACCCATAATAATTTTGACAAAAACGTCCTCTAAGCGATCCAGATTTTCGTTGTATTTTCCCATGGCAGGGGTCGGTATTCCGTAAAATGCATTTGGCATAATATTGCGGTGAATGGTCTGGATATTGTTGTACAAGTTGAAATCCCCCAGAGAATCCAGCCGCAGCTTAAACAACGTCTCATCAGGAACGTCCACCAAGGATTGATAGATCCCCCGGTACAGACTCTCGTCATGCAATGCGAAGTCTGTAACGATCCGATCTCCGTCCTGGCGCCAAATTTCATTCTCAAAGCCAAGCTTTAGCGTTTTATAATCGCTGGCGATAAAGTCCAGCAGTTGAATAACCTCAGCCGCATGCGTTGAACTAGCTGGGATTACGTTGTATCCGCGAATAACATCGATCCCATATACCCCTTTGTCCCCCTTTGGTCCTGTCGGATATTCCAGGGGAATCCATCGAGCGTTCGGGTCTTGCTTCATATTGGCCGCTATCGGGCCGCGCGTATCGTACCAGGTTGCGGAGAAAAGCCCCACTTTTCCGTACTCGATCTTCTCGGACAAGTTCGTCTGAAGGTTTAACGGAAACTCCCGTTCCAGTAATCCTTCCTGATACAATCGGGTCAGGAAGCCCAGTGCTTCCTTTGTTTCCGGCAGGATATTGCCATACACCAATTTCCCGTCCCGCTCAAACCAGGTATCCAGCTGCGTTCCGAAGGCGCCAAAAAACGGCGAGGACCGTCCAAGGTTGGCCGTGAACGTCAAGCCTACGGTGTCCTGCAGGCCGTTGCCATCCGGGTCGTCTTGGGCAAAGGCACGAATGACCTCGTAATACTCATCAAGCGTTTCCGGCGGATCCAGGCCCAGCCGGTCCAACCAATCTTTTCGCGCATACATCAACTCGATGCCCGTCACTTCGTTTAAACTGGGAACAGCATAAATTTTGCCGCCGTATTTCACACGGTCCCATACTTCAGGGGGGATTTTTGCTTTCAGGTGGGGGCCGTACTGATCGATCAGATCGTCCAACGGAAGGAGCGCCCCTTGCTTGACATAATTGTCGAACCATACGGGTTCATAGGCATGCAGCATGTCGGGGAGATTCCCCGAGGACATGATGACATCCAATTTCTCATCATAGACTTCGGTGGGGGGCGTATTGACCTGGATGTCCAAGCCGGTTTGCTCTTCGATATAGCTCAAATAGCGATTATCGTTCTCGTCCATGCCTTCGGGGAAGGTCATACCGAGGTTGGAAATGACGATTTGAATTTCAGGACGAATCCGCCCATCGCCAGACGGGGAGGGACTTTTGGAAGGATTGAAGCTGCACCCCGTGACACTGATGGACAGCATGAGGGATAAAGGAAGCAAGCAAGCGGCCCAATGGAAGGGACGGATTCGTAATCTTGTTGTTTTCGGTTCCCGTTTACAGCGTGTATTGGCCTGATTCATCGACATGTCACTACCACTCCCTTCATCTGGTTCGTGAACGCATGACTTGATCAATACAATCGGTTCTTATAGCTGTCCTGCAACGATTGCTGAATTTCCTGCTCCGCATAGCGCATGGATTTCCTGTTTAGAGCGGACGGTATCTTGAAATATCATTGGATTCATAGGTGTCCTCCCTGTTCTGTAATCCCTGGGCTTGTTTTCTCTCTTAACGAAATTATACACACCGGGATGCGGAGAAATTGTCGAAAGTTGAAAATTAAAATTTTTGGAGGTAAATCATTTTAGTTCATGTTAGATTCAGGAGGAAGTGATAATTCCTAAATTTTTAAGGAGGGAAATACCTTGGAATTCAAAGTCGAAAAGCTACCCCGGTATCGCTTCGCTTATGTACGTCAGGTGGGTCCGTATGGTCCCGGTAACATTCAAGCGATGGAGAGAATGAAACGTTGGGGTGCGGAGAGGAACTTGCTCAATCATTCTGCCATCCTGCTTGGTATCCCTTGGGATAACCCGGAGACCACGCCACCGCAGAACTGCCGTTATGATGCTTGTCTTGTCATTTCGCAGGATGAAACCCTAGATGATGATACTGTCCACATCGGCGAGATTTCCGGAGGAGACTACTTGGTGTGTACGATTAAGCACACGGCTCAGGCCATGCAGCAAGCATGGGCCGAACTGATGCCCACGCTTCAAGCCAAGGGCTATCAAATCGACGATCGGCCGATTTTGGAGAGATACACTGGGGAAATGCTGCTGAAGGAGTTTTGTGAAATTTGCGTGCCGATTACAAGTTTGAATTAAGGTAGATCCAAACTCAACCCGATCATGAATGTTGGTCGGGTTGAGGAAATAATCCCCTGCCAATGAGATTGGCTGTGATCGGCTTCTTTCCCACTTCCCGTGCCCAGACGGATAATTGACCGATAGGGTGAATCTCATGGGCGATCACATGCCGCATCACTTCGCCGTATGTATGGGCCTCTCGTTCCCCATCATCCGTGATGTCGATCATCACGCGGTCTTCCAGCTGCTCGTTCCATTCATATACAAATGGGGCAACCTCAGCATGACAGCGATCAGAGAAAGCACGCACCTGGCGTAAACTGGAGACCTCTTCAAACGAAGGGATATGTACGGCTTTCTCCTGGATACCACCGCAGATCCAGCTATACTCAACAGCTACAATATGATACAGCGTAGAAATAATGCACCCAAGACCTCCAGTGCGTTTGGCCATCAATTCTTTCTCACTCAACGCCCCACACCACTCGAACCAATCCTTGCGAACCTGCCAATATTTTCTATTGTTCATATAAAAACTAGATCACATGTACTGCTAGAACGCGGCCTCGTTTAAACGGATGGGACAAGTTTTCTTTTTACGGTCGATTAAAGGAAGTGATCATTTAATATGAAAATGCTTACATTAGTAGTAAAGATTCACAAATTTGTAACAGGAAGTGAGGGGTTAACGATGTTTGCATCACTTGCACAGCAAAAAAGTCGGTTGTTTAAGCTGTTCGCCGTTCTTTGCATCGCTTCTCTACTTCCGCTTTATCCGCTTGGCTCCCTACCAACGGTCTCAGCTGCTTCCCTCGTAACAATTGACACCCCTACCCATGGAGATGAAGTGGAAGTAGGAACGATCACGGTATCAGGGCAGTACACGGAGGCGTACAACATCGTCCTGATCGTCAATGGCACAGATCAATTGCCAACTCGAATCGACAGCGAACAAGGAGAAACCTCGGGCGTATGGTATGCTGAACTCGATACCAGCCGATATGATGGGGAGATTACGTTGCTGGCCAGAGGGACCCAAAGCACGACCCGATACGGGGTATCCAGTCAGGCGATTACGGTCCATGTCGATAATTCCCAGATTGCCAAACCTCACGTTACGATCACGAACCCGGTTGACGGGGCGAAGGTGAAAGGAAACTCCACTTCGATTCATGTCAGCGTCAATTCCAGAAATCGCATCCGATCCGTTGAAGTAAGGATTAATAGCGGGCCCTGGAAAACCGCGAAAAAGACTGGGAATGTCTATAAGTATACTTGGAAAATAAAAGGGCTCGGTGACAAAACCTCCAGTCTGGAAGCCCGAGCTATTGACGAATATGGCAATATCGGTCGGAGTATGACCGTCTATGCCTCAACAGGCAAAGGAACCCACGAGCCAATCACGTTGGAAAGACAAGACCGCGCGATGTGGATCTGGGAAAAAGCCGCCTACAACCTCTTTCTGAACCCCGGCTCGCGATCCGCACTCAAAGCCTTAGCCGACGACACGACAACGTTTGATTCGGACCCAATCACAACCTTCTATATCGGCGTGTTCCCTTACGGCGGGGTCGATATCCTCGAAGAGTCCCCCGACAAGGTGCGCGACTTTGTGCGCTGGGCCCATAATAACGGCTATCAGGTTCACGCCTGTATCGCAGGCGGCACGACACCGCCCTACATGGGAGCGTTGGCACCTTTTCATGAACATGCCATTCGAGAAATGGAGAAAGTGATCAACTACAATATCGCTGCCGCACCAGAAGAACGCTTTGATGGCGTAAACGTAGATATCGAACCGTACATTTTGCCGGAGTTTAATGCCGAGAAGCCTTCGGTGCAACTGCAATACCTGGATGTGCTGCAAAAAATGATCGACCGTCGGAACACTGCCGGCATCAACCTGCCCTTCGGCCCGGCGATCCCCCGTTGGTTTGACAGCAGTGAAGGTGCCAAAGAGATTACGTGGAACGGGCAAACCAAATGGCTCTCCGAGCATGTTCAAGACCTCAGCGATTATATTTCGATCATGGACTATCGCGACGTAGCGGATGGCAGTGTAGGCATCATTGCCCAAGCGCAAGGTGAGCTCAGCTACGCCAATGCCATCGGCAAGCCCAATTCGGTGGTCATTGGCGTGGAAACGCTGGATATCGCAAACAGCGGGGATCCGGAAACGATCACGTTCCGGGAAGAGGGACGCACGTATATGGAGGCTGAACTAGATAAGGTGTACGCGGCCTTCCAAGACGATCCCGCCTTCGCCGGCATCGCCATGCATCACTACGACTCAATCCGCTGGCTGCCATCCATCTGGGGACCGGACGGCTACCTGTGGCGCGTGAACCCCGCAGATACGGAGCCGCCCTCTGCTCTGCCGGGCCCGCCGCTGGCCACCACCGTTGACGATCACACGATTCAATTAAGTTACGGGCGGGCGACGGACAATTCCGACATCGAGCATTATTTGATTTATCGCGGAACGGAGCCGGATTTTACACCGGATGAGGCCCATGTGGCCGGAAGCTCCCGCAATTTGACGTATATGGATACGGGGTTGCTGCCGAACACCACTTATTACTACAAAATCGCGGCCGTAGACATCAGCGGCAATATCGGGCCAGCCACGTCACCGGAGGCATCCGCTACGACAGCAGCCTCCTATACCGATCAAAGGCCGATGATCGTTGGCGGAATGAGCGTAACCTATGATGGTACACGGGCCGTCGTCCAACTCCAAGTTGTCGATCTGGAGACCGGCGAAGGGGTTCCTGCCGCCGTTTACGGACGGTTTACGCAGAGCGGAGGCCGCTACATCGAAATGGTGACCGATGCGGACGGCATCGCCAGCGGAACGTCCGAGGCGCTGACCTTCCCGTCCGGGGAAGTCGGGTTTCTGCCGCAGCGGATCGTGGCCCCCGGTTACTATTGGGCTTCCGCCTATGACCTAGACCGCCACATCACTGCCGTTTGGCCGCAGTACTAACTGCATGCACGACTAATACAGCCGAAACCTTTCAATGGCCCGGTGAAGAGATTCAATCTCTTGCCGGGTCATTTCATATCCGGCAAGGTCATGTGCTGCCTCCTCCGGGATCACACCGGACAAAACTAGACACCACAGCATGCGTAAAATATACTTATCCATCGGGCGGATAAACGTTCGTTCCGCATAACCGTCCACCCGAGCCGATAAATCCATGAACCGCTCGTAATTTCTCGATGCATACGCCTGCATCAGATCATGTTGGATGTTCGGATATGCCGCGCCCAACCCAACTAAAGCAGCGCGGGCCCCACGCATCAGTGAGTACCCAAACATCCGATCCTCCCCCGTGATCAGGAGTTGCTCTGGAAACTCCTCAGACATTAGTGCCGATACATCTTGCAGCGTCATAACGCTGCCGAGCGTTGCCATTTTGATGCCTACCGTCATCTCTAAAGACAGCAAAGCTCGCAATACTTCAGCCGAATAGGCAATCCCCCCAGCCTCGTCATACAAATAAAAAAGAATAAGCGGGACACCTAACCTCGATAACTCGCGATGATATTCAATAATCGCTTCATCCTGTTCTGCGACGGGGAGCTCCCGGAACAGCGAAGGCGGAAAAACAAGCAGCGCATCGGCTCCCCCCTGGATCGCATCGGTTGCCATGGCCAAGCTGTCCTGCTGCCATTGGCTGATCTTGGCAAGGCCCAGCCGCCGAGGATCGGGAAGCGCGCCCACGCCGGCCACCAGCAGCTTGGACGCTCCAAGCGCAGCCCTCCACTGCTGCACCACGGCCATTCGCTCAAAGCGCTCCATATGTAAGCCGCGTCCGGTATGTGCCCAAACCGCTGCCCCGGCAATGGGTTGGTCCGCAAGATACCCGGCATACGCCTCCTGCGCTTGCAGATGAATTCGCCCTTCGCGCGTTCGCGGCACCGGAACGGCAGGGATCAGCCCCCATTCCAAGGCTTGTCTAACCTCATTAACGCTGGCGTTCATGGATCATCCCCCTTAGAAAAAAATCACGTCCCCTTCTTTGATACCAGGTCGTCACGTCGCGAAAAGCAGCGATGCCATCCCGATGTCCGATTTCGCCGGTCTCTCTTAAATGAAGCATCCAAGTCACCAATCCGTTCTCTGGATGAAAATACAGCTCATGCAACGCCCGCTGCGTCTTTGGGCCGCGGGACATGCCATATGCGCTGGCGGGGAGTTGGAATAAGGTGTGCATCTGCAAGCTTGTCGCGCCGCGCAGCGCGTATTCCAAGGCTATCTTGCCGGAGCGAACATCCCCGGTTCCTGAAATGACGGGAACCGGTGCTGAGAGTTCCCCTTGCAGTTCCAGCCTGCGTAAACGGGACAATATGCGCAGATTTCGTCGGCTGAGATCCGGCCCGCCGTAGGCAGTCCCGCCTCCCCCGGAATCGAGACGAGCTCGGTCATATAACCGATTAGCATAAATCAGGTAATCCGGCCGAGCCTCCCCTTCCTCGATGAGAGTGCGGATCGTCTGCAGCTGGAAGTCGTCGTCAAACACCGTATTCATCAGCTTAATGCCCAGCCGAATCTCGCCCGGCGGTACAGCCGATCGAATCAGCTTGGGCACCTCCCGGTACCATCGCAGAATCGCCTCCTGCTGCATTGCCCGGTCCGATCCGGCTAGGGTTGGGCTAAAATCTTTTTCCAGTTGAAGCGGTCCCGCTTCTCCGGCTTGCCGCCAAACTTGAGCCAGACTCTGGGTCGTGTATCGATATTCCTCCAACGCGAAATCGTCGTCCCTTGCCGGCAAATGATATTTGCAGGAAGGCACGACCACGGTTCCCCATTCTCGTCCAATGTGCAAGGAGGCAGAGACAAAGCGCATGTACTCCGCAAAAGTCCCATGCCAGCCTCGTCCGTTCCAGGTTACGTTCCAACCGGTTTCCCCCGTTTCTTTCCCTACAATGGGTTCAACCTTCATCCGCGTATCCTTAATAGCCCAAGCCTCCATCGAGCGCTGGCCTTGTCCGTTTTCTGCGATCACCGTCTTCAGGACGACAAACCCCAAGCCCGCCTGCGCATCAGTACGAACTTGGGAAGTATTCAGTGACAGCTGACCGGCGGCTTTACCAAACGGGTTCTTGATTGGCGCCGGTCCATAATTCGAGGAAACATCGATGCCATATTCCTCCAACAGATATGCCTCAACCCGGTCCGGAAGGCCGGTATGCCGGAACCGTTCGTAGTCTCGACGGATTCGCGCCTCTTCGCTGGGGCGGAGGTTGGGCACGGCGGGCAATATCAGGCGGTCCATCGGCTTCATCCCCTTTGCATCGTGTATATCCCCAATTGTATGCCGACCCGGCGCCCGTTTTATCCGTCGAAACACCTATTTTTGTCCCGTCAAAAAAAACCGTCGATATGCAGCGCATAAATCTGCCTTGGGCGACCGCGCCCCACCGGCTGCTCCTCCCCAACAATTGTCGCCAGTTCATATTTCTCCAGCACGGCCATAATTCGCCGAGCGCTGCGCAGCGTAATCCCAAACCCTTCGGCCAGTTGCGCAGCGGTTAAGGTCGAGCTGTTCAGCCTGCGGCACAGGGAAATCAAGCGATTGAGCGTCCCGACACTCAACCCGGCTTTCTTGGCCATCGAGATCAGCTCGGGATCTTCGCTGCGCGCCGAATATTTGAGCGTCAGCTCCGAACCCATCGGCCCGTAGACCTGCCCGTCCTGCATCATCAGAAAGCAGTTGCCGCCTCCGCTCGTTTTGGCTTTCAAGAGCGCCTCGCGGGCCTTCCCTTCCGCCTCATTGGCCGTTCGCCCCAACCCGATCCCAATGCTCGCCTTCCACTGCAGCCGCTCCATCACTTCCAGCAGCAGCGGGGCCTGTTCAAATTTACGGGTCACTTGCTCAATGATACCGCGTGTGGTAATGAAGGAGACCTCGTTCGAGTCCGTCCAATTAATTAAGGATTGCGTCTCTTCACCGAAGTCGATCAGGATTTGCTGGAGAATGATTTTTTTGCGCTGAATTTCGTAATCCGAAGCTGCCTCTTTCACCACTCGCTCATAGTGATCGATGCTCAAAATGCCGATGGCCATTTGGTTGCTGGATAGCCGCAGGCTCTTCCCCTCCAATAACGCCCGGTTCAAGGCGTCGCGAATCGCGGATTGCGTAGGCACGACGCGAAAGGCGGGGATGCCAAGCTCGACCAGTTGCTGATAGACGGAGGTGAGGCAAGTCACAGTGGCATGAACGAGTCCCCGGCTCCACAGATCGTAGTGAAAGGCGATCAAATCTTCATGATGGATTCCCGTACTGTACGGTTTGACATAAATTCGCCGATGCAGCAGTCCCAGCTCATCGAGTTGTTCCTCCAATTCATGCTGTAAGAGCACGTCTGCACTGATGCGGATTTCCTCCTCCAGATCGAACAAGCGGCTCCGATAAAAATCAAACAACACCTTATATAACGCCGTCCCGGAATATTGCACATGCAGCATCGGAACGCCAGGTTCACGATCCAGCGCGAGATGGTAGGGGATCGGTCCCGTAAATAACAGAATGTCCGCCTGCTCCCGAACGCGGGCGACGACCTCTAACGTTTCCTGCTCATGCGAATAGGGAGTTGGAATCATCGTGAGCTCCTGAAACACGCTGCCCACTTCGACGACCTTATCCACCAGATCACTTGGACCAATCACTGCGACATTCAGATTCACGGACGATATGCACCTCCGCCGAAGAATTGATGTGTCACTTCGAGATAGGACAACCGCGTTAACTCCAAGACCTGATCGCCAAAATATTCAAATGAGACAAATCCGTCATACTCCAGCTCCGCCAGCCTTTGCAGAATCGCACGCTGGTTGCTGTCCCCCTGCAGCACGGGAACGGGGACGCTTTGAGCCCAGTTGTGATGGTTCCACTTGTAGTTTTTGACATGGACATGCGTGATTCGGGGGTAAAACTTCTCTAGGGCCGGCAGCGGATCCAACTGATCCACGAAAAAATTAAACCCGTCGTAAATCAGCTCCACAACCGGTCCGCCAAGCTCGAGCAATACAGCGATACTCTCTTCGGTATCAGCCAGCGTATTGTTATGCGTTTCGACAGCCAGGCGAATGCCAAGCTGCGAGCAAACCTCCGAGGCGGCACACAACCCGGATTGGACTTGCTGCCATAACATAGCATCTGCCTTACAAGAGGGCAGGTGACCGGCGAACGCACGGACCCTGGGGCATTCCAGCTCGGCCGCCCAGCGCGCTGCCCTTTGGATATTCTGAAGATCTTGATCCGAAGCCCGTTCGCCTTTGGAAAAAGCAGCATATGTGCTGATTGCCGGCACAACAAGCCGGTGCGCTGTGAGCTGCTGCCTTAGCTCAGGAAGCGAGCCGCCGTTGTCCAAATACGCCTCAAGATGACCGTCCCACAACTCAACGCCGTGAAGCTGCAGTTGGGTTGCTGCTTCCAGCACCTTTTCGAGGATCATCCCTTTGAGTCCGGTGGAGCAGATGCTGAACTTCATCGCGGGGGTTCCTGCGTTATTGATCAACCTGCTCCGCCCCCTCCTCCTGCGATCGGTACACCGCCTCCAGAACAGAAATCACCGATTTGGCGTATTCACCGGAGCACTCCGGCTCAGCGCGATGCTCAATCGCCTCCAGCAGATCATCCAGCTGTGCGGCGAACGGCTCTTTAGCGTCTTCGGGCTTGAAATCCTCCGTCAGCTCGTAGTGCCCGTCACGGCTGATCCATAGTCCCTGGTGAGAAACCAGCCTGGCCATTCCGCCAGTAAAAATCAACTCCGTCTCATCTTTCGCCACGCCGGGATAACCGGATTGTACGATCACTGCACCGAGGCCGCCTTCCGTTTCTGCCAGGACTACACCGCTGCCTTCCACATTGCCGATGGGTGCTTCGTAGCTTAGGACTGCCTTGACCTTGGTTATCCGGCTGCCAGTGAGCCACTGGATTTTGTCGACCGAGTGGGCGCCTAAATTCATCAGGATGCCGCCTCCAGCCTTCTCCTTCTCCATGAACCAACGCGGCCTGTCTTCCTCGAAGTAGGACTTATGCCGAGTGTCGTGAATGGCCACCAGCTTACCCAACCGCCCGCTTTCGATCAGGGCCTTCGCTTGCCGATTCGCTGGCAAATAGTGCTGTGTGTGCCCGACCAAGAGCGTGACGCCCGCTTCCTTCACTGCGTTTAGAATAACGTCGCAGGACGCGGAGGTTAGTGCCATCGGCTTCTCCAGCAGCAGATGGCTGCCGTTCGCCGCGCAGAAGACGGCACAGTCCTCGTGCAGATGGTGCGGCAGTGCAATAATGGCGATGTCCGGCTGTTCCTGAATGATCAACTCCCGATAGTCGTCGTACCATCTTAAGGCGTATTCCTTTGCCACGGCCCGCCCCCTGCTCTCATCCGGCTCCGCTACCGCCACCGCAGTCAGCCGCTCCGGCCCCAGCTGCCGAATCGCGTCCAAATGATGGCGCGCAATGCCGCCGGCCCCGATCAATGCAACCCGGTAACGCATAAGCTCACTCCTTTTCACCCTACTTAATGCCAGCAGAATTACTGCCTTGGCAGAATTCCACTGCCCTACTTAATGCCAGCAGAATTACTGCCTTGCACAAAATATTTCTCCGCAAACAAGAAAACGAGCAGGATCGGGATCAGGCTCATCAACGCGGCGGCGACCATATATTGTTCATTACCCGACCATTGGCCAGCCATCGACAAAATGCCGATCGGAAGCGTAAAGTTTTCTTTCGAGGTTAAGAAGATCGCCGGAGACAATATTTCGTTCCACTTCGTCATAAACGTGAATACAGCTAACGTCGCGAAGGTAGGCTTACACATCGGCATAAAGATCCGCCAATAAATTTGCATCGGGTTGCAGCCGTCCAGCCGGGCCGACTCCTCATAATCCCGAGGGATGCCCAGAAAGGCTTGCCGCATCAGAAAAATACCAAACGGCTGGGCCAGCCATTCGATAATCCAGAGCGGCGTCAGCGTATCAAGTAAATGCAGCGACTTGAAAATGACGAACTGCGGAATGATCAAAACGACCGGCGGAATCATCATGGTGCCGAGAACGACAAGGAACAGGGTATTTTTGAAAGGAAACTTGAGCCGGGCAAACGCGAACGCCACCATCGAGCAGGAGATCAGCGCGCCAATCACCGACAGCACCGTGATGATCACACTATTCATCGTATACTGACCAAACGAACCAAGCTTCCACACTTCGGCATAATTGCTCCACTGTACCGGCGATGGCAGCCATTCCGGTGGAAATTTGGTGTATTGGGCATAGCTTTTTAAGGAGTTAAACACGGTCGTCAGAAAAGGCAGGAACATAATCAACGAGCTGCAAATGATAACGAGGTAACCGGCGATTTTTTTCTTCTTCATTCGTAATGCACCCACTTTTTCTGCAGCGTCATTTGGACGACCGTCAGCAAGAACAGAATCACGAACAGCACCCAGGCAATGGCGGAAGCATATCCCATGCGCAGGAACGAGAAGCCCTCCTGATACAAGTAGATCATCAGCACCAGACTCGCTTTGTTTGGCCCGCCTGCGGACGACGCATCCATCGCCCCGCCGGTCATGACGTAGATTTGCTCAAACGCCTGGAACGTCGAGATTGTACTCATGATCAGCACCAGGAACGTCGTGCTTGAAATGAGCGGAACCGTAATCCGGCGAAACTTCTGGATCGTCCCCGCTCCGTCGATTTCAGCCGCCTCGTACACCTCAGAGGGGACGTTTTGCAGTCCAGCCAAATAGATCACCATAATGTAGCCAATCCCCTTCCACACCGCGATGAGCACAAGCAGCGGGATGACGAGATGCTCATCCTGGAGCCATTTTTGCGGACTTAGGCCGATGGCTTGCAGCAATGAATTGGCAAAGCCAAACCGCGGGTTAAACACCGCATCCGATACGTACATAATGACCGTCCAAGAGGAGATGACCGGCAAAAAATGCGCCAGCCGAAACAACTTCAACGCCCGCAGCTTCTGGTTTAACGCCACCGCCAGAACAAGCCCAAAAAAGGTTTGCAACGGCACAAACAAAATCGTGAAATAGACGGTGTTCCACAGCGCCTTCCAGAAGACCGGCTCGTTCAGCAGCTTGGTGTAGTTGTCCCATCCGGTCCATTTCGGAGGATTCAGGATGTCATACTCTGAGAAGCTGAAATACAAGGAGGCTAGCAGCGAACCTAATACAAACACGAGAAAATGAATGATATAGGGGGTCACCATCAGGAGCCCCCATTTGCCGTCATGATGCAAGCGACTTCGTCTTTTGCGAATCGGAGGAGACTCTACCTGCGTCAAGTCTCCCGTCCGAAGTTCCACCGTTTTTTCAACCATGTTCATCACGCTTTCTTATGGAAATGTACAACCCGGCTTATTACTTATAAAATTCGTCCAGCACCTGCTGCACATCCTTATCCGCCTGAGTTAACGCCTCTTCGACGCTGATCTCTCCTTCGAAAGCCCGGTTGATGCTGTCTCCAAATTTGCCGACCCATTCGCTCCAGACCGCGTTCACGTCCAACGTTCCGGCGAATTCGAAGCTGTCCAGGAACGCCTGCTTGTTGTCGGGCTTGCCGCTTAAGAATTGTTCGGAGTTGGCCACCGATTTTTTCACCGGTACCGCTTCGCCTAAGCTGGCCCATTCTTTTTGCACATCGTCCTCGGTGGCCCAATATTTCACCCATTCCCAAGCGGCCTCGCCCTTGGCGCCTTCCGCCTTCTTATTGATAACCCAGGAGTTGGCGATCACCGGGGAGAACCGCTTGCCGTCTGGTCCCTTCGGCAGCAAGGTCACGTCGTAATTCAGCTCCGCCGCATTCGCGTCAATCGTGCGAGCGTAGATCCCAATGCGCATTGCAGCCGCTTTGCTGGGGAAGGGGGCCATGTTGCTCTGGAAGCTTTTTAAATCGGAAGGGGTGGTTAACAGCTCACGCTGCATACCGTCTACGATCCATTCCATCGCCTGCTTGTTCTCCGGGGTATTGATAATCGACTTCGTCAGCGTTTCGTCCAGCACGCCGCCGCCGTAAGATTTCAGCACCGTCATCCAACCTTCCGTAATACTGAAGAAGGTCAGGCCGTATTGGGCCACTTTGTTTTTGTCAAAAGCGGAATCGGTCGCATACACGCCATTCGAATCCTTGGTCAGCTTCTCCGCCGCTGCCTTGAGATCGTCCCAGGTCCAGTCTTCGGTGGGATACTCCACTTTAGCCTCATCAAACATATCCTTGTTATAGTAGAGAACCGCAATTTGAATGCCCTGCGGGACGCCCCAATATTTCCCGTTTGCGTCTTTGTTAAAGTCGAGACCGTAATAGTCGTCCTTCTGCAAATCCCGTTCAATCCATTCGGTCAAATCCTTTAAAACACCGCGCTCCGCGTATTTCGGGACAAGCACACCGTCGGATAACCAGAGGTCTGGCGCGCTCTCAGCGGCGATTTGTGTATCTAGCTTCTGGAAGAACTGATTATACGGTGAAGACTCCGTCTTGATCTTAATATTCGGATGCTTCTCCTGGAACTTGGCGATCAGCTCCTGCATCTTGGCATCAGTTTGTGCCGAGGAATAATAGCCCAGTCTCAGCTCCACCGGCTTGCCCATCGTCTCCTGCGGCTGATTCTGCGGTTGCCCCTCGTCGCCGCCATTGCTGGATTGAGCCCCGTTCCCTCCTCCGGAGCAAGCCGATACGACCAACATGAACGCCAATATGACGATAGCCCCTATGTTTTTCCGCTTTCTACCCAGACGTCCCATTTCCATCCCCCTTGCTTATTTCCACCCCGTGTAAGCTTTTTCAAGAATGTCGATGAGAGTGGTGTTGTGGTTATCTTCAAAGTAAAGGACGCTGAATTAGAGATCAACGTCCTTAAATCGCCCCAAATTCATGCGCACTAGACGTTAACGATATACGATCGGAGGGGGGATGCCGCCTTATGAGAACGGCGTACCAGCAGCACATCGCCGCAGAGGTGAACTCCGGCAAATTGATAACTGCGGGGCCCCTGGTGCGAAAACAACATCGCATCCTCACCGCCGTCATGGGTGATCGACAGGGCCGTCGCCAGCTCTCCTGGAACCGGATGGCCGTAGCTATCCAGCACATCCAGCAGGCGGATTACCGGTGGTGCCTCACTCTGCCGCTGGGCAGGGTATAACACCGTAACAAACTGCGTAAATCCTTGGCCGGATTGGCGAAGGATCGCTCGGCAGGACGGTGTTTTTTCGTTATAGTTGCGGGAAATCCAGCTGGGTTCGACGTCGATCTTCACCGGGTGAAGCGGTAAAATCCGCAGCACGGGTCCCTCGCCGCCGCCAGCGTCTCCGATAACGAGATGACCGTCCGCTTGAAACCGCACTTCAAGCCCTTCCGCCAAATGAAAGGGCAACGCGTACGCATGCTCCGCATCCCCATGGGATCGGCAGGTGTCGACGACCACCCAATAGTCCGGCTTGACGAATAAGATTTGCCGCAGCACTTGAACCGGATGGGGCAAGCGCCAATAGCCGTCATGACCTCCTTGGGCATAATCGTATTCCGGCGTGGTCCGCCATACCTGACCCAGTGAACGGGCGACATGGTTCCACTTCCAGGAATCCACATACTCCGAAATCGTCTGCCCGTCGACAGATACCGTATTATGCTGGAGCGATTCCTTAAAATATTGGCGATCCCGGTTTTCCATATAGGTGCAACGTCCCGGATCAACCAGAAACTCACGGCCGTAAGCAAACAAGCTGATGTGCAGGGCATCGTCATGACCGTGGGCCCGAATCACATCCATATGACCGTGATCAAACCAGAGGTAGCGGGCGGTCCGCTGCCAATCGCTGCGCATGAAGGCATACCCGCTTTGCGTCAGTTCTTTGGAGACGAAGTCCGGCGCTTTCACTTCAAGCTTCTCGTACAACTCGAACCCTTTTTGCGTGAAATACCAGATCCCATCGTAATCCAGCACGGAATAAGCTTGCGATTTCAGATCCCCCCGCCGGTACAGTACTGCCCCTCGCGCCAGCACATCGCGGATATCCGTGCTGTCGCTGTCACTAAAGTTCGGCTGGCGGCCATCCGGCTGAACGATCGTCAGTGAGGCGGTGAACATGCGGTTTAAGGTATCGTGCAGCACCGAAGGTAACGAAATACGATTAAGCTCTGCAAGCCATACGGATTCAAACAAGAAATGCAACACCTCATGGTGGTACATGCTGCTTTGTTCATTTTGCAGGCCATCATCATAAACCTGGAGCTGACACATCTCAACCAGTCGTTCAATCGCGGTTTGCAGCCAGGTTGCGGCTTCCTCCACTTCAGGAAACAAGAGCGCCAGTTGAAACAGGCCGTTCGTTTCGAGGAATCCCCAGTTGCTTTGCCGGTCATGCGACGTATAAGCGATGCTCAGATACATGCCATGCCGACGGATCGCTTCGAGGAATAACGCTTCTTCTTCCGTCCCCCAATGTTTAGATCTGCGTACACAATAATAGCCTTTGAGCCAGTGGGTAATTCGGATGCCGCTGTCCAGCTTGCGCCAAGTGTCCTTGACGTTATAGCTCCGTCCGACGCTTTCCCGCACTTCGGCTTCCGTCAGCGGGTTTTGCGTCATCCAATCCTTCAGCAGACGAATATACGCCTGAGCGTACGATTCTTCGCCGGTTAACCAATACGCTTGCCCCAGCTCGCCCATGTACCGCGCCCGGTTCAGCATCACCAGCCATTCCAAATCTTCGTTATGTCGGTAATCCCAATTGATCCCGTTCTCGAAGGTTACCTCCTCTTCGCAGCGTTCCATATCCCAGCGATGGGTGAAAATAAACGTGTTCCGCGCAGCCAAGTCAGCCCGGTGCAACACTTGCTCCACTTCCTCGGGCCAATGCTTGCGGCAGGCGTCCACGATAAACGTTCGATCCTCTTCATTCCAATAGAAACGCGGTGTTTCCAAACTTCCTTGCTTTTTTAGTGCCATGGATTCTGTTTGCCTCCTCGTTCGGCTAAGGGATCTTAGCCGCTCTCAAGCCATACATGTTACTGACCTAACCACTGTTGCAGCCCAGCTTGGACAAACGGATCATCATTAAGATCAGGATATGCGCGATAGACGCGATCAATTTCTTCGATTTGTCCCGGCGACAGCTCTTCCTCTGGATCAAGACACCATCTCCCAGCCAGCAGGCCTTGGCGCCGCAGCACTTCATGAATGCCGGGAAGACAGCCCTTAAACCCATTGGCCGCGTCAAAAAAGGCCGCATTCGCATCCGTAATTCGGATGCCACGGGTTAACAGCTCCGAAGGAATCGGGGCTCCGCTTTCACGGAGAGCGATGATCTCCTCCAGCAGCTCCACTGCTTTGGACGTCCATACAGCCCAGTGGCCCAGCAGGCCGCCGACGATCCGCTTCTCCACCATTTCCCCCGCGGCAGTGCGGCATTGATAGACCGTAAGCAAGTCGGCCACGATGTTATCGTCATTGCCCGTGTACAAGGCAATGTCATCCCGGCGGCTCGATTCGCATACCGCCCGTACTACATCCAGCGTTTGGTAACGGTTGAAGGGAGCGATTTTGATCGCCTTCACTCCCGGCAGCTCGGCGAGTTCGCGCCAAAACGCAAAGCTAAGCCGCCTGCCCCCCACGGACGGCTGCAAATAAAAGCCGCAGACGGGAAGCACCGCCGAGATCGCTTCCGTGCGGCGGATCAGCTCCGCCTCGCCGCAATCCGTCAGCCCGCCGTTGCTGACCAGCCCCAGGTCATAGCCCAGCCCGGCAGCCAACTCAGCTTCGCGCACAGCCTGCTCGGTTGGGCCGCAGATACCCGCGACCTTAAGGAACGGGCGCTGAAGCCCGGCGGCTTCCACCTCCTCGGCAGCCAGGCGGAGCACCGGCTCAAACAGACCGATCTTCGGATCGCGAATCTCGAATTGCGTTGAGTGGACACCTACTGCGATCCCGCCGCTGCCGGCGGCAATGTAATAGCGTGTTAACGCACGTTGCCGCCGCTCATCCAAGCAGCGCTTTGCGTCCAGCGCCAACGGGTGGGCGGGGATGACCGTTCCGCGGTGTAGCAGCTGATGCAGCTCAGGTTTCAACTGCGGTTGCTCGCCCATCAGAACACCCCTCCCCGTTCCTGGAAATGCGTAGGTTTGCCTAACGTCGCTCCCCCCGCCTCGATCCACTCCACTGTCCACTGCATCATTTGTCTCAAAGAAACCCGCGGATATCCCCATATCGCATGGGAGGTGGACGCATTACTTAATAATGCGGTTGGCTGTTCCTCCCCGGTGAAGATCGGCTCGATACCAAAGGCTTCGCCAAACCGTTCAGCCAGCCAACGGATCGATACAGTCTCCGGTCCAGTGACATTGATCGTCTTCGGCGGTGAGGCACAATGGAGCAGCGAACGGATTGCCATTTCATTGGCGTCCCCTTGCCAAATGACGTTGACCATGCCCATATTCAGGTCGATGGGTTCCCGCTCCTTCACCGCCTTGGCGACCTCCAACAAGATGCCGTAACGCATATCAATCGCATAATTCAGCCGGAAGTTAACGAGCGGCGTGCCGTTTTTGCGGGAAAAATACTCAAACACCCGCTCCCGCCCTAAACAGGATTGTGCATATTCACCAATCGGCGCAGGCACGGTTTCTTCCGAAGCCCCGCCTTTGGTGATCTCCGTCAACGGATAAATATTGCCGGACGAGAAAGCAACGATCCGCGACGCCTTAAACTTCTCCGCAACCCGCCCCGGCAAATAGGCGTTCATGGCCCAGGTATAATACTCACGCCCGGTTGTTCCAAACTTATTGCCAGCCATGTAAATGACATTGGGCGCCTCTGGCAAGCGCGACAATGCGTTTTCATCCAGCAGGTCCGCCGAAATGGTGCGAATGCCGGCGGCCTCCAGCTCTTCCCGCAGCGTTCCCGAAGAAAACCGCGACACGCCGGTGACCTTCATCGTCTTCCCTGCGGCGGCCAAGCCCCGAGCCAGCAGCTTCGCTAAGCTGGGGCCCATTTTTCCACCAACGCCAAGAATCAGCACATCGCCGTCCAGTTGGGTCAGATCCCGAATCAACTGGTCTGAGGGCTCGCTTAATCGCTGCTCCAACTCCGATATCGTTTTCATTTTTCGTCACCTCTACTATGCAAGGGATTCGCAAGACGGTCTCTGAAGCCTTACGGTTTCCCCTTTATCGTAGAAGCGGGAGGAAATCCAGACAACGACCTTATATCGCCCCAAAAAACGAAAGCAGGAGAAAACCGGCTGTGACGGTGTTCTCCTGTGCTTATAGGATGATTGATTTTTGGGGTTAAGATCAAATTCAAGTGGCTGAGATTAGCGGCCCGAGGCCAAATGTAAAAGTACAGTTGATTTTTAGAGAAAAGGTACTTGTCGTGGGCTTTAACTGCAAAAGTGCAGTTCATTTCCGCCTATTTCCCACTTTTCCGCCGAATCGCCCTAAACTAACTGCACTTTCCCTAAGGCCCCCTAAATAAACTGGAGTCCTCCCCTACAAGGATTTACAATGGAAATAAGGGAGAGGATTCAGTTATGGGAAAAGCCAAA
>NZ_KE159653.1:425112-711845 GCF_000403375.2 Paenibacillus barengoltzii G22
ATCGATGTAAACACACAAGAAAATGAGCTGGACTGCGATAACACAAAACTTGTAGGTCAGGACTCCGGATTTAGGGGGCCTAGCCGCTTTTACATTTCAAAGCCGGTAAATACGGAAAAATGCCGATGTTAAACTGCACTTTTGCATTTCAATTAGATTTCCATCCTTTCAACTTAATCAATTTCTTTAATAAACGCCACGATTCTGCCCGCTTCCTTAAACCCAATCCGTTGATGGAAGGCTTGGCTTCCGTGATTGTCCAGCTCCGTATCCGAGCCGATCTCCTTACACCCAAGCGATTTGGCCCAAGCTTCTCCCGCTTCCACCAGTTTTCTTGAAACGCCCTGGTTTCGATAGTTCTCATCAACATAAATCCCTTCCACGTAACCAACCGGACTTGAGCTGGAGCCTTCGACGTAGTCAAATCGGAGAGACATGTGTACAAATCCAATCGTGTCCCCTTCCTTGACTGCAAGAAAGATACGATCTTTCTCAGACGCCAGCAAATCCTCCAACTCGTTCCGCAGCTCCCGCCATGCATGCTCCGGCCACAATTTCAACGCCAAACGAGTAACGTCATCCAGATTGGTTGGATTGGCTTGCTCGATTCTCACATAAATCCCCCCATTATAAACACAACCCAGCCTAGATCGCTCATTTCTAAGGCTGGGTCATTTGTGGTCTGAGCTTCCTTGATTCATTTTTGCTCGGTTGATGTACAAAAGTTTCTTTTTCCTTAATGTAAAATAGATCAGGCCGTCCTTCAACTCACGTTCTTGGTCAAATCCCAACTTCTTAAGCAACCTCTGCGATTGAATATTCTCAGGCTCCGTTGTCGCCTCTACATAATCCAGGCCCATCACATCAAACCCCATGCGAATCAATGGGTTTAACGCCTCCTGCATCAAGCCTTTGCCCCAAAAGTTCGGAGCCAAGTCAAATCCGATTTCCGCTTTGGTTTTCTGGTGATCATCGGTAGACCAGCAATGGTATCCGCAAGTCCCGATGAGCTCCTTGGATTCTTTGCAAAACAAGCCATATCGGCATCCCGAATCCTGGATATGAAAGGCGATAATCTCCTCCGCCTCCTTGAGGTCTTGACAAGGCTCTATGTCCATAAATCGCGTGAGTTCCGGCACCGAAAAATGCTTAAAAACCGCATCAGCATCTTCCAAGGTCAATTCTCTCAAATGCAATCGCTCGGTTTCAATACTTGGATAGTTCATGTAATCCCGCCTAAGTTAGGGTATCGGTCAGGTTCTCCCTGAAAAAAAGCATGCTACCTCAGGGAAGAGGAGCATGCGATCTGAAACTTTGAATCTTATTGCTTATTATATCAAGAGAGAAGAACCTTGTCGTCCGTTTGCCCTTCCAGATCTCCCTCAAGATCGAGATATTTCTGGCGGAGCATCTCCAATTGGGTTTCATCAGGTTCCCAGTATCCCCGTTGATGGCTTTCCAGCAACGTTTCCACCAGCCCGTGATATGCCCAGCGATTGTTCTCCTCCATCTGCCGGCTTCGCTCTTCGTCGGCAACATAGGTTTCATGGAGCTGGTCGAACACCCAGGGCTCAACTTTGCCGGTGGTTGCGGCCAGTCCCAGCACGTACTCGACGCGCTTGGCGATTTGCTGCGCCCCGTGATAAGGATGCTGGAGCAAGGCGTCTATCCATTTCGGATTGATCAGCCGGGTACGTACGCCACGAGCAATCGAATGCTCTGCCGATTCGGTGACGGGTTGCTCTAAGGTTGAATCTGAAATATGAATCTCCACCGGACTTCCCTTCACCATCGCTACCGATTTGGAGAGTCCGCCAAAATACTCGTAATAATGGTCGGAATCCGTTACCTCCCATTCATGGCTGGAACGTATTTGCGACACGACATCCACGGCCATCAGACGGATGCGATAGAGTTCCGGTTCCGCTTGACCGCGTTCCCTCAAGCTGTAAACATACTGCTGACTGTCCGCATAAGCCTGGCCCAGTTCAGACTCGTCGCTCCACTGCTTCGTTTCGATTAATCGGGTCATATTCGTGCCGTACTGGCCCTCCGCAGGGCCAAAAATCCGAGCATTCGCCAGATCCCGGGCACGTTCCGGTTCATAGCCGCCAGCCAGCAGCTGCTCCTCCGTCTTGCGGGTGTGAACCTTAAACCAATTAAGCTCATCCGGCTCCTCCAGCTCGGAGACCCGCCGAAAGATCCGGTTTAAATCCTCTAACAAATTAGGGAACATGTCGCGAAACAAACCGGTCATATGTACCACCACGTTGAGGCGCGGGCGGCCAAGCTCAGACAATGGGATGATCTCATATTCGGTCCGAAATGACCCGGCTTCGCCTCGGACGCGTACTCCCATGTAGCGAAGGATCTGTCCGATCGTCTCCCCTTGCGTCCGCGAGGTTTCAATCCCCCACAAGACAACAGCCGTTGTTCCGGGATATTCTCCATATTGCTCAAAATACTGACGGATCGAGTTTTCGGCGATACGCGCCCCCCGTTCCACAGCGGTCACACTAGGTACAGCCCGCGGATCAAAAGCGTAGAGATTGTATCCCGACGGCATCACTTCAGGCGAGCGGATTGCATCACCAGCCAGCTTAGGACGAAGATAACGTCCCTCCAACGCCTTTAGCATGCCTTCCAGCTCTTGGTTGTTGATGGAGCTCTCATAGGCGCGATACCCGAATTCCAGCGCTTGCCGCACCGCCGCCTGCCACTCCGGCGGCTCATTTGACACACTAGCCGGAAGCGCCTTGGTGGACAGGTACTCATGGACCAGCTGCGCTGCCGCCTGATCGAGCCGGTGTAATTCGTCCGTGTGCCCTCCGGCGCTCAGCTCCTCCACAATGAATCCCTCTCGCTCAGCCAGTAATCCCCGCAAGGAACGGACCGTCCCCCGTTCGTGACGAAGCACAAACCGCATATAAGCAGCGGCCGCTTCATGATCATAACCCTCACCCAGCACATGCAATCCGCTTGGGATTAGGGAACGCTGCATCCGGTACAGCTCCTCCTCCATCTCCTCCGGCGTCTGTGCAGCAAAATGAAGCGCTTCGCCCGCCTCTCGCAGCTTGCGAAGAAGATCCCCGCAGCGTTCAGGATCCAACTGCTGCGCCTCACGATATTCATGCAGCAGTGCATCCAGGTTCGCCCATTCACCGTAAAGCTCCGCCTCCGTAAACGGAGGGGCCTGATAGCCGACCAACACCGCATGACTGCGGCGTTTCGCGATCATTGCTTCTGAGGGGTTCCCCACGTAGTAGTAATAGAAATGAGGAAGATCCCCGATAAAATCGTCCGGCACGCAATCCCCTGACATTCCGGCTTCCTTCCCGCGCTGAAACTCCAGCGTCCCGTGAGTCCCGATATGGACGACCGCATCTGCCCCCCACTGCTCACGAATCCACTGATAAAAGGCGGTATATTGATGCGTTGGAAGCAAGGATCGATCGTGGACGGATTTTTCAGGATCCTCGTGGATCCCGCGAGATGGCTGCAATCCAATAAAAATACGGCCATTCACGATCCCTGGAATCAGGAAGTTCTCCCCTTCCGTCATAATCTCTCCCGGAGGCTGCCCCCAGCGTTCTACAGCTTCCTTGCCCCAGGCACGGGCGGCTAGTTTACCCGCAAAGTCGGCATCCGTGCAGCGGATCATTTGACCGTCTGTCTGATCCAACGACGTCCACTGACCGGAGTTCACCAGCCCCCCCTCTACGAATCGGGAACGCAGCTCTTCCGCAGTCATCTCCTCGGTTTCGTAGCCTTCCTCCCGCAATCGGGATAACAAGCGGGCAACCGATTCAAAGGTATCCAGAAAAGACCCGCCAAACACATTCGCCTCACCGGGAGGATAGTTATAGCAAATCAGAGCCAGCTTCTTCTCCCGGTTGGATTTGCTGCGAAGCTCCAGCCAACGCTTAACGCGCTGAACCAGCTTCTCCACCCGCTCGGGAATCAATGCCAGCTTGTTCAAAGCGATCCCCAGCTCAGGATCCTCCCCCTCAGGGCGCAAAGCGGCAATGGGATAGGTCTCAATCGCCCCGTCCAGTTCCGGAAGCACAACCTGTACCATGAGTTGGGCAGGATTTACGCCTCGGACAGACTGGCGCCACTCCTCCTCGGTCGTACCGGACAAGAGGAACGGATGCAACATCGGGGCTCCCAGCTCCTCAAGCCAGGTTACCGCTCCGCCCGCATGATCCCGAGACCCCATGCCGTTTAGGGACTTTTTTCCTGTCGCAGCTCCCCCTCCGCCCGGACCAATCCCTAAACGGAATGGAAGCAGGTTCACGATCAAATCAACGGACCGACCTCCCTCGGTCAAAAGTTGGCCCAGCCGATCCAGCGATATATTCATTACGGAAGGAAAAGCGATCGGTAAACAATCGGCAAACTCCTCGATTTGGTTCATGATCTCCCCGACGCACTCGCTGATATCCTGTAGATTCCCATTGCCGTTAAAAAACAGCGCCACCGTCTGCCGCTCTCCCGAATATCCTCGGCTGTTTCGATAGTCATTTAGACTGGCGAAGCGGGTTCCGGTTGCTGGCTCAAGAATGCAGATCTCTTGGAGAAAATTCGGCTCGGTCGGAGCTGGCAGCAGATCGCAACCACCGTATTCCCGGCCGGCCAAACTGAGCAGCCCCACCATATTTGCCGTCCCGCCGCCCCGCCAATATTCCGTCATTTTCGTATAACGATCGTAGTCTGTGCGGTGATCCTGCCTATCCAACCCTTCCTCCGAAATCGTACCCGTATGGGATAAATCGTTGGCACTCAGTTGGCCTAATCGGAGCAATGAGCGAATTTCCGCGATATCCCCGCCGACAGGAACAATATGTGCGGTTCCTCCCTGGAGGACTTTCTTGATCAATTCCACGCTTTCCTTTGGAACGCCGTGCGCATCAAAAATGATCATATCGAAGGCATTCGCTGTAAGCTTTGTTTTCAGGTCCGCCGGTGCATCGACGGTCTCGTTGCCACCCGGATCAACGACGGTCAGCTTCAGTTGCTGCCGCTGAGCTTCATCCAGCCTGCGGTACGCCGCTGACAAATGGGCTTGCGATGCTTCGTTGTTTGTGATGACGAGGATGTTCAAGCTCTCATCTCCTTATCTTTTCATATCAAATCGGCGGTGTATGTCCTTTGTTCCTGCGGCCAATTTCCGAACGGCTTGGGCAATTTGTCCGGCCTCCAATTCCTCCAGCCGGATATACTGTGCCCCCAGCGCTTCTGCCAGCTTGCGGGCATAGCCCAGTCGAACGAATCCTTGCTCCGTATCGATCACCAAGGTCTGAATCCCATAGGCAGCATAACGCATGCCTGCGGATTGGATCTCCCGCCACGGGTTAAGCCCCGAAGCGGCCCCGACATTGACTTTGCCATCCGTCAGGATGATCATCGCCGGTACAAGCCCGCTTCCTTTACGCAACAGCGTCTGAAGAGTGGCCTCTCCTTTCTCCAATCCGGCAACCAGCGGAGTTTTCCCGCCTACGGGCATCGACTTCAATCGACGCTCGGCCAGTTCAACGCTGCGCGTGATATCGAGCAGCAGCTCGGCTCCGCGGTCGCGAAAGGCGACCAGCCCCACACTGTCACGCTGCCGGTAAGCATCGCGCAGCAGCGACAGCACCGCTCCCTTAACCGCCTTCATCCGCTTGGCCGCATTCATCGAACCGCTGGCGTCCACAACGAAGAGCAAAGCCGTCCCTGTCCGGCTTTCCCGCACCTTGACACGCAAATCGCTGTATTCGATAAGCACGCTTGGACGTGGTCTCCCTTCGCCTCGGTCCGACGCTTGCTGCCGCCGTGCCTGTTGATAAGGCGCGGCGGCCCGCAGCGTGGCATCCAGGGCCAAATCAACGACCGGACCGCGCGGCGCCTCCGCGCGGATGTAACGTCCGCCCCGGCTGCCTTCGCCTGTCTGATTGCGTTTGCCCGCTTGGGCTTGGTGAGAGCCGGTGCGCGGCGGAGTAAAGGCAAGGCGACGGACCTCAAAGTCCCGTCCCACCGCCTCCACAATGGCGCGTGCGGCAGCCGCCGTTGCGCCCTGGCCGCGCCGCTCGCCGGAGCCCGCAGCCTCGCTCCCGTGGACTGGGCCGTCGCCCAGAGGCGGCTCCGGTGTGGCTGCCGCGGCCGCTTCGCCATCGGCCGCAGCCGTGCTCGGTCCGCTGCCACCGGGCGCGCGGCTTGGCTCCGCGGGCGGCTGCGGCTGCGGCGGCGATTCCGCCGCTTGGCCGTCGTCCAACGGCCCGCGCTCTGCCCCTGCCGCTCCATCTCGCGGCAGGTCCTCGCCGGCGGCGCGCATTCGATGCGGCAGCACGAATGCGGCCGCTTCTCGCAGGTGCGCGGCGGCGACCTCCGACTGGCCGTCCCAGGCGGCCAAGGTTCGGGCCAGCTCCGCCAGCACCAGCTCCGCGCGGTGGCCGGGGCAGCCGGCCTCCGCGGCAATTTCGGCGGCGAGCCGCTGCATCGGCTCGCCGATCCGCACCGCAGGCAGGTGTGCCCGCGCCTGCGCGATCCGCTCCCGAAGCGCCTGCGATTCCGCGGCGAAGGCGCGAACGAACCCGCTCGGATCGCGCTCAAATGCAAGCCTGCGGCGGACGATTTCGGCCCGTTCGGCCGGATCGGTTAACGTCGAAACCGGCACATACAGCCCCCAACGATCCAGCAACGCATTGGGCAGCGATCCTTCTTCCGGGTTCATCGTTCCGTACAGCCGGAATGAGGACGGCACCCAGCTCGGCTGCTCTCCCTCCGCCTGATCATATCCATCTTGCTCAGCAGCAGAAAGAATCGCTCGCAAGATGCTTTCGCGCATCAGATTCACTTCATGAATCGTGAGCCAATTCCCATCCGCTTCCCGAAGCAGGCCCGGGACAACCCGTCGCTCACCGAAGCGGATAGCCGCCGCCGTATCGATTCCGCCAAACAATCGTTCCTCATCAACGTGAAGCGGAATCGTCATCCCTCTTTGATCCCGCAACAGCTCAGCTAAACCACGAATCATCGTGCTCTTGGCCGTACCGGGTTCCCCGACCAACAGAACTCCCCTCAGCGTTGGGTTGACGGCATGAAGCAGCAAGGCTAATTTGGCTTGTTCTTGCCCCACCACCGCGCAGAAGGGGTAAGCATAAGCTTCAGACTGCATTCGCGACCTCCGCCATCAGCTCATCAAGCAGTTGCACCATTTTCTCCGCATGGATTTCTCCGTCCTCAAACGGCCGTTTCCGCATCCGATGCGGCATGACTAACATCGCTGCCTCCACCATATCCTCCGGTTGGACTCGGGTACGGCCTTCCCAAGCGGCAAGCGCCATGGCTGTTTTCATCAAGGTAATGTCTGCGCGATGACCGTCCACCCCCAGGCGAATCCCCACTTTGGCGGTCCATTCCAGCAGTTGGTCGGTGGGCTCGATAATTGCAAGTCTCTCTCGCGCGCTCTCGATGCGTTCATTCAGCTGTTGTTGTTCCTGTTCATACTCGCGGCGAAAAGCGGCTGGATCCGCCTCGAAGGCCAGGCGGCGCTTGACGACTTCCATCCGATCCGCTATCTCGCGTTCTCCGGCCACTTCTACGGACAGCGCAAAACGATCCAACAGCTGGGGCCGCAGTTCTCCTTCTTCCGGATTCATCGTTCCGATCAGAATAAAACGAGCGGAGTGCGAATACGACACTCCTTCCCGCTCCACGGTGTTTACCCCCATCGCAGCGGCATCCAGCAACGCATCTACAATCGCGTCATCCAACAAATTAATCTCATCCACGTACAAAATATGACCGTCCGCTGCAGCCAGCAAGCCGGGTTCGAAACGCTTCTCCCCTTCACGGATCGCGTGTTCGATATCCAGCGTGCCGACCACCCGATCCTCCGTGACGCTCACCGGAAGGTTGACGACCCGAAGCCCCGGCATCAGATCGGCAAGGGCACGGACTGCCGTTGATTTGGCGGTGCCTTTCTCGCCACGAATCAACATTCCGCCTAACCGCGGCTCAACGAGGTTTAAGAGCAACCCTTTTTTCATGGCTTCCTGTCCAACAATTGCGGCAAACGGATACACTTCCGGTTTCCCGTTCATCTTCATCCTCTCCCGTTACTCCTTATTTTCGATGTTCCTGTCTTTATAGCAGTCCCGTCACCAAACAGCTTAAGCGAGCGGTTGCGGGATCCTGTACAATTTGTCCTTTCACGCCAAACACTTCACCTAATGTTTGCTCGGTTAGCGTATCTGCCGGTGATCCGCTGGCATAGACCTCCCCTTGACGCAGCACCAACAGTTCGTCGGAAAAAGCAGCGGCATGATGCATATCGTGCAGCACCATGACGATGGTAATGCCATACTTTCGGTTCAACTCGGAGACCAGCTCCAAAATTTCCCACTGATGGCTGACATCCAAATACGTTGTTGGCTCGTCAAGCAGCAGCAGCTTGGGCTGTTGCGCCAAAGCCAAAGCGATCCAGGCTCGCTGGCGTTCTCCTCCCGACAAAGCAGACAGCTTCCGATCTGCAAACGATGAAGTCCCTGTTTGAGCCAAGGCCCAGTCAATGACCTCCTCATCCTCCCGGCGAAACCCGGCCCAAGCTGGTTTATGAGGGAAGCGACCATAGCCAACCAAGGTGCGTACCGTCAGGTCCGGCTGCTTCTCCTGGCTCTGCTGCAGCATGGACAAATATTGAGCAAGGCCCCGTCTGGAATAGCTTGAGAGGGGCTTGCCGTCCAACAAAATCGTGCCGCGAGCCGGCTTGAGTTGTCCGGAGATTGCCTTCAATAAGGTACTTTTACCGCATCCGTTCGGCCCGATAATGCTGTAGATCTTGCCTTTCTCTGCCCTCCAGCTGATCTGCTCGATGACCGTACGATCGTTGTACCTAACAGCCAAATGATCCAGCACTAACGCGGTCATTCGCCTTCCCTCCTTAACAAATACAGAAAAAACGGTGCCCCCAGCACTCCCAGAATGATGCCAACTGGAAGCTCGATCGGTGCAAACAACAAGCGGGCCAGCGTATCACAAACGGTCACCACGGCGACGCCCAGCAAGGCAGAGGCAGGCAGTAACAGACGATGGTCACTGCCGATAAGCAATCTCGCACAATGGGGGACGATCAGTCCTACAAAACCAAGCAACCCCACCACGCTTACCGCACTAGCGGCTAGAAGCGTGGCGACTGCCGTGAGGATAAGCCGCGTGGCTTCTACTCTCACCCCAAGTCCCCGTGCATTGGCATCACCTAATGCCAGCAGATTGAGGTGCACCGCCCCCAACAGCGCCAACGCCGTGCCTGCCAGCGAATAAGGAAGCATCATATGCAGCTCCGGCCAGCTTTTGGCTGACAAGCCGCCAACGAGGAAGACAAGCGCGCCATTGACACGGTCGCTGTAGAAGGTGAGCAGTGCCGAGATACCCGAACCAAGAAACGCGGATACTGCCACACCTGCCAGGATCAGTCGAACCGGCTGAACCCCCTGTTTCCAAGCTAACACATAGATGATTGCAGCTGCGGCTGAAGCTCCGAGGAAGGCAACCGGCGTCAACCATGGCCAGGCCTCCGGATATAAGATCAGAATCATAATGCCAAGCAGCCCGGCCCCAGAGGAGACGCCGATGATATGCGGGTCAGCGAGCGGATTCCGCATAACTCCCTGTAAAATAGCTCCCGATAAAGCCAGATTTACGCCAACCAGCGCCGCAACCAACGTACGGGGCAGCCGGATGTTCCAAATCACATCTTTCAGGGGGCCGTCGTACCTATGAAACAGATACAGCCAAACTTCTCTCGCTGGAATGAAGACGGCCCCCGTCCCTATGCTCCACACGATCCCGCCTGCCGCTGCCAACGCGATGATCGCAAGGACAAGCCCTCCTCTTGCTGCCAAGAATGACTTCGTCTTAGTTGCCATTTCCATAGCTAAAAATATCCGGATACACCAGTTTTGCTAAATACTCTACCGACTCGTTAAACCGAAATCCCGGATTGGAGAGCAACAGGTCAGAGGGCAGAATCGCCATATGTTGTTCCTTGACCGCACGCAACGAGGCCCAAGCCGGTTGACTCGCCAGGTCGTTTTCTATGATCTTCTCCCCTTCCTCGCGAGCCCCGTGAATAAGCAGGAACACATAGTCCGGATCCAGCTCCACAATTTTCTCTATACTAAAAGGAGCTGTCGTTGGGCTTTTCTGGGATGGCGTCAGTGTTGCCGCCACGTTTTCCATATGTAGCAGGTTAGCAACTTCCAGTCCTACGGTATTCTCCCGCTGAACTGATATACTGCTGGGCGTCACGTTCAGCATGATAAAGCTAGGCGATGAACCCGTCGGCACCTTCGCGGTCAGCTCCTCGATTTGACCTTGTAACTTCGCCAGCGCCTCAGATGCTTTCGTCTCCGTACCGGCTAATTTACCGAACAGCAGCGCCTTCTCCCGTAAATCCTCATACGTGCTGAGATTAAATAACGCTAGCGGAACACCGCTGGCTTCGAGTACGCTCGCCAGATCACGATGAAATGCCGTTGAGCCCATGACCAGATCCGGTTTTAGGGACAGCAGTTTTTCAGTATTTACCGAGGTCATGTTCCCCACATCTTCAATCGACTTTGCTTCCTCCGGCACAGTTCCCCCGGTGGAAGTCGCGCGGGCGATAGCATTACCATCCACGGCATACAATAAATCCAGCAGCTGTGGAGAAAGAACGATGATCCTCTGAGGACGGGACGAAAGTGTAACCTCGTGCCCAACATCATCTGTAAAGGACAGAAACGTCTCACTCTTTCCTTGATCCGTAACCGTTGCAGCTTCTGTGGCTTGCACCGTTGTCGCCGACGAGCTGGTGATCGTCGTCTCACTTGCCTGACTGCCCGCAGGTGACCCGCACCCCGAAGTCAAAGCCAGTAGCATACTCCCCAACAGTCCACCTGCTAGCAGCTTGACCGTTATGCTTTTAGAGCCTGTAGCTTGCGTTTGATTCATATTTTTAAGTTTCTCTCCTTTCCTTAATCGTAATTATTACGATGTAGACAGTATAATCAGACCTTCTTTTTGTTGTCAATCCATATTTTAGTGGGGAATTTTGACACATTTTATCATCTTATACGTAACAGTTACGATTTACAGAGGATTGAAAGGTGGTTGAGGAGTCTATTGGGGAGGATCCAGGCTGAGGTAAACGTGGACTTTTCACCGGGGATAAATCACTAAAAAAGACTGGCGGGAATACGATCACCACCAGTCCTCAAAATGTTCCTCTAGAAATTTAATTTCTTGCTCATAGTGAGCTAGATGTCCTTCTTCGACTAATTTCTGAAAAGCCGGATCACCGGCAGCAGCGCGCTCAGACAAGGTCTTGCACATAGTTTGGATTCGCGAAATCACCCAATCCTTAAGGTGATCTGGAGCCTCCATGCCATAGGCTTGGAAGAATAAAGTAATCCTTCGTTCTCGCAGAGCCGCATGACGGTCCCGTTGATAATGCTTGATGTAATATCGGAAATGTATTCGAAATTTCATGTATAAATTGGCGCTAGCGTCGAAAAATCCGAAATGTATTCGATTTTTCATATAGATTTGGACCAAAACACTTGAAAACGTGCAAATATATATGAAATTTCATATACATTGCGACAAAACCACCGAAAATTCAAAAATGTACTCGATTTTTCGTGTACACCCTCTTACAAGTCTAATTAGAAATCCAAAACTACTTCCAAAGACGCGTTACCTCAATTGCCTTATCCCCGATGAACCCCAGCTCATACACATCCGGATTCGTCAGCCGGCTCCATGCCTCGAACCCAAATGAATCATCATAGTGTTTCAAAATTAAGGACATCAAATTTCCATGGGTGACGACAATTGCATTCTCCTCCGGCCGTTGAAGCTGGTCTTCAATCGCTGCGATTCCCCGGTTCATGGCTTCTCTTGAAGATTCTCCGCCAGGCAGCTTCATATCAAGTTCATCAAAGGATCTTTTCAAGTGATCCATCCAATCCGGCAAATCGTGAGCCGCCAAAATTCGCTCGCTAAGCCGATCATCCTGATGGATGGGCAACCCCAATCGTTCTGCTAACGGTTGAATGGTGGAGATGGCTCGAAGATAAGGGCTGGAGACAATACAATTGATCGGTCGGTCAAGCAAAACATCGGCCAACAACTCCGCTTGCTTGCGTCCCTCTGCGGTGAGTTCCGCCGAAGGCTCCTGCCCATGCGCTTTGCAATGCCTGATCAGGTAAATTCTTTTCATTTCCATGCCCTCCCCGGTTCATGGACAACATCCTCTCTTATGCAAACTAGAATGGACCGATTACACATGTTAAGCTTCAGGCACGCGATAGACTTTGCTGTAGATCAACGCTCTGCACACCAGGAACTCTTCCTCCGTCAGCGGCTTCGGGTAACTCATCATTTTCAGGGGAAGTTCGGCTCTACCGGGCCGCAGCGGCGGCTGGACATAGTTGAAATCGTTGAGATGGAATCCCAGCCGTTCGTAAAACCGAATCCGTCGGCAGGCCACGTGATTTTCCGGAAGTTCCACTTCTAATACGGTCAGTTTGGCAGAGGTCTTCAGACATTTTTCGACCAACCTTTTCCCAATCCCCCCTCCTCTCACAGCAGGATCTACCGCAAGATGCTCAATAAATTGAAAGGCCGGAAAATCCCAAACCGCCAAAAAAGCGACAACCCGTCCCTTCTCATCCGATTCGGTGATCAGCCGATATTCTGGATGCCGCAACAACTCCATTTGTCCCGATTTGGTTCGATATTCAATCTCCGGAAAGGATGCGGACATGATCTCAAATACACGTTCAAAATCGTTCATTACTGCGAATGACACTTCCTTCTTGTTGCTCATTTTTCAAAAAAGGCTTCCGGATATAGGAGTTCCCCCTGAATGGATAAAGTTGCTCCCTCCTTCAGTTCAATGGCCATAAACACTTCATCCGGCACTTCAAACTGCTTGAGTTCGAAGCCCAATGACCTTGCAGGCTTGAACCCGAACCGAGGATAATATTCAGGATGTCCGATTAAGAAGACCACTCCGTAACCAAGTTCTTGGGTTCGTTGTAAACCCTCCTGAATTAACTGTGTTCCAATCCCTTGCTTCTGAAAGAAAGGACTCACCGCCAGGGGAGCGAGAACAACTACCTCATGGCTTACTTGCTTCTTACCAACTACCTCTGCTTTGCTAAAAAGAGCATGTCCAACGATCTGCCCCTCATGTTCCGCAACTAACGACAAGGAGGGGTTATATTGAGGGGAGTTTCGGATGCGGTCGACTAGCTTGGACTCATCCTCCCGCTCCCCGAAAGCCTGAAAGTGAAGTGCAAATAAAGCTCGGGCATCTCTTGGTTCTTCCGCTCTAATGATCATAGGCCTGGATTCCACTCCTCTTTTATCTGTCCGTAAATTACTTTATCCAAGTTATATTTTACCTTCATTCTTTGATGCAAACGATGAGAAGGATCCGCCTGGATCGAATCTTTCATGGCTGTCCACCATGAATTCTAAAATATCCCTTCCGTTATCTTCGGGTACACCACAGTCCATATCCCCGTGACGATGAGCAAGATGAACAAGATTTGGGGAACCCTTTCCTTTAACCCACGAACCGTTTGGTACAAACAAAGCAGCAACAAAGGGAGCGAAATCAAGGAAGTGGTGTGCAATCGCCCTCCAATTTCCACTTCTTTCGTCCAGCTGCCAATTCCAAGGTCGTCCAGAAAACGATCCAACAAGGAATATCCTTGACTGTGATTGCTTGCTAAAATCAATACTACGAAGTATCCCGTCATCCATAACCAGCCTTTGTACGACTGAAGATCACGCTTCATTCCGCAGCCCCTTCCTCTCACATGATAAGGTTCTTCGGCTATCCTGGAAGTTTAGACTTCCATAATTATACAACATTCAGAAGACGGTAATAGCAACAAATCCGATAATTAGCAGCCTTCTATCTCATTATCCTCCAAAAAGATAAAGCAGATCTCAGTTGAGATCTGCTATCTGCTCGTTTGCCCAATGTAATTAATCCTAATCAAATATCGATTTTCGTTGACATACTGGTTACCCGGAGTCGCAAGAATGAATGAGTTCCTCAGGTGGCTTTACACCCATTGACTTAACGTTTCTTCCAAGGTGATTTTCCCAGAAATAAGCTCTGTACCTTCATACTTAAAATCAATCCATCCCGAATTGAAACCTTCCAGCATAGCAATCCTGCCATGGATGCGGTCCTCGGGCGCTCCTTGAGCTATAAATGCTTCAGCCCATTCATTGTGTGGAAGAGCCACTGCGTTAACCTCACGCTTCAGCAGTTTCGAAAATGCAGAGGCAATATCGTCCGGGGAATAAGGCTCTGGCCCTTGCAGTTCAAGGTAGCGGACACCTTCCCAACTTTGTTGCAACGTCTTCGCCGCAATCTCTCCAATATCCGCAGTGGCGATCATTGGAATTTTTCGATCAAGCGGCTGAAGAAAACTTACTACCTTCCCATCGTTTCTAGCAGATTCGATATCCCATTTGGAATTGTCCTGGAACCAAGCAGCGCGCAGGAAGGCTGATGGAATCGGCAGATCAGCCAAACCACGTTCCAGAATATTCAGAGATTCAATAATCCCAAGCCCGTTCGGGAGATGTGCCCCGATGGAAGACAATGCTATAAACTTCGGCACATTTGCCCCAACAAGCGCTTTGGCGACCGCTGCTACGGTCTCTCTCGTTTCCGAAAAGCCCTCTGATGGATAAAATACCGCCGGGTTCATCACAAATACAGCCTCAGCTAATGTAAAGGCCGCTTGCAATGCCTCGGCCGAGCCATAATCGGCAAACACCGGTTCAGCTCCGTATTCTCGCCAAACCTTCGCTTTCTCTTCATTCCGAACCACAACCCTCACTTTCTTACCTTCTGCCAGCAAAGCCTTTGCGGTAGCTCCGCCTACTTGACCTGTCGCTCCCATGATGACGTACACATGTATCTCCTCCTTATGACGAATGTGGTTATTCTAGCACATAGATTTACAAGTTACAATATACAAAATATTATTTTTGTAACTTGATCCGCAAAAAAAGCCTCCTTTCTGCGCACGAAAGGAGGTTGTAATGTTTCGATTATAGTTTCATCTTAGATCTACTTGACAGCTGATGGATCAGTAAACAAGCCGACGGAAATCAAACGCCAAACAGCTTCAAAACGGCTGTCCCAATCGGAAAGTTCCCATTCTGCAGCGTGGGCAACATGATGAAAAGCCGCCGTAGCAGTAAACACAGCGTTTGCAGCAGCTCGCGCATCCTGCTTGGCAATCGTCCCTTCCTGTATGCCATCTTCAATAATTGCGGTCAATTGGTCTAACAAATGATCGCGATGCACCCGAATGGCTTCAGGTGCTTCCTCGACGAGCATCGAGTACATTTCAAACAATTCAGGATCCTGGCTAGCGCGGTTTCTTTTAAATTTGCGCAATGTATCCAGCCAGCGGTACAGCCTCTCACTGGCAGGTGATGCCTCACTGGCAACTGCCTGCAGCGGAGGAAGTGAGCGCTCTAGCCAACGTTCAACCACAGCCTCCTTCAGGGCAGCTTTATTGCTGTATAGACGGTATAATGCGGCGTGCGTGACATCAAGCGCCCGGGCGATGTCAGACATATTCGTCTTCGCCGGACCATACTTGCGCAGCACGGTCTCCGTTGTATCGAGAACCAATTCTTTGGACAACACTTCATCAGCCAATGGACAAGCACCTCTAACTATGATCGTGATGATAATAGTTACATTATAACCGAATTCACACTTATCTGACGATGAAAAAGAAAACCCCGCCATTCGCAGGGTCATACTTTTCATATGCATCTAAGACTCCGTCATCAGCTTCGCCTTGATCTCCGGGATGGACATCGAGCCTATTTCTCCTGGCTTCTCCCGCTTTACTGCTCAATTACTACAAGCCCCTGATTGATCGCCGGCTCCATGAACGGACTTGGAGCACCTACGCTAAACAGCTGCAAATGATGCATCGCCCGGGTACATGCCGTATAAAACAATCGCCGCACGTTTTCCTCGCCATAGGAGCTTGCCGAAGCATCGTAAAGGATCACCGCATCAAACTCGATGCCTTTGGCCAAATAAGCGGGGATGACCACCACCCCTTGCTTGTATTCGGCCGAATCACGGGTAACCAGCTTGAGATCAGTGATTCGTTCTCCTCTAAAAGCCTCATAGGCGGTTGCACTCTCCGCTGCCGACCGGCAGATGATGGCGATCGTCGCCGCCCCCTGCTCTTTCCATTCAGCGACTCTGGCTTCAATCCGTTGGTGCAACTCCTCATAATCAGCCGTCTGCGTCAGCAATGGCAGATCTCCGTTTCGGTCAAACGGTTCGATCTGTTCGCCGCCGGGGATCAGACTCCGCGTAAACTCAACGATCGGCCGGGTCGACCGATAGCTTCGCCGCAACTGGATCGTCTCCGTTTGCTCGGGCCCATACAGGCGTAACAACCCTTGGAAATCCGCCGTTTCGGCAGCATGCGCAAATATCGCCTGATGAAAATCGCCGAGTACCGTCAGCTTTGCGGCCGGAAACAGCCTCTTAATAAACTCAAATTGAAGCGGGGAGTAATCCTGCGCCTCATCAATCAAAACATGACGGATGGATACGTTCGCCTGAAACCCAAGAATCAGCTCATGCAGCAGCAGAAACGGCGTCGCATCCTCATAAAACAATTTGTCCTTATCAAGACTCTGAACCGTAATCCGGCAAATCTCTGACCAGGCGTCTCGAACCTCCGGCGCCTCCGTCTCCAACCAAGCACCGGAATGCGTTGGATTTTCAAACAGCTGCTTATACACCCCGGTCAGATCGATAAAACGCAATTCTCGGATCTGTTCCCGGATCGGCTTCAGCTTTCTGCGCACGACGATGCGGGCAAGCTCCCTCTCCAACCGTTCGCCTTCGATCTCCTCGTCGGAATCCTCGGTTAAGCCGTATTTTTTCCGGATCCGTTCGTAAGCTCGTTCGTATTGCTCGTTGCTGAGCATCTCAATCGCGTCCCGCACCCAGGGCTTGCGGCGCTCCTGCTTCTCAATCTCGTTGATTCGTTCATTCAGCCATGTCGTCAGCCGTTCAATCCGCCCGGACATACGCAGAGACTCTTCTCCGCCGTAAAACTGCTCTGTCATTGCTTCCGCCGACACCAACGTCTCCCCGCGGAATTGGATCGGCTGGAACCGCATGCCGCCTTGTTCCAAGGACGACCGATAAGCTTGAATCGCCTCGAAGAAAGACGCTGACGCCTTCAACCGAATTGCAGCCAGACGCGCTTGGTAGTCTGGATCCTTCTTCGCCGTTAGCACATATTCCAGCTGTCCATAAGCATCCTCCACCTCGAACATCCCGCTGAGTCGGTGATCCAGGTATTCCTGGAACGTCACCTGCTGCATATTTTCCTCCCCAAGCTCGGGAAGGACGCCAGATACATAAGTCTGGAACATGGCATTCGGCGAAAATAACACGATCTGATCAGCTGTCATCCGATCGCGGTATTTGTACAGCAAATAGGCGATCCGCTGCAACGCCGCGGACGTTTTCCCGCTGCCCGCAGCGCCTTGCACGATCAGCAACCGGCCTTGATCATGCCGGATGATCCGGTTCTGCTCCTGTTGGATCGTAGCCACGATGCTGCGCATCTGCGTATTAGCTGTATGTCCGAGCACCTGCTGCAGCACTTCGTCCCCAATCGTCAGCGAGGTATCAAACATCGATTCGATCCGTCCACGGCGAATGAGGTACTGCCACTTCCGCTTCAGCTCCCCGTGAATCGTCCCGCCGGGTGTATCGTACTGAGCTGGACCCGGCCCGTAATCGTAATACACACTCGAGATTGGGGCCCGCCAATCGTAGATGAGAAACTTCTCGCCGCTCGGATCCATCAAGGAGGAGACGCCAATATAGACCCGTTCGGCCTCCGGCTCCCCTTCCTCCAAGAAATCGATCCGTCCAAAATAGGGATTCTCCTGCATTCTAAGCAGTGCCGCCCGGCGTTTCGAGGCTTGACGATGACTGCTTTGGCTTAATGACAATACTTCGGCCTGCTGGCGCAAGCTGATTACCGTTTCCAGAAAATCGTCAAAATTGTCCACGTTCACCGTGACGTCTTCCCAGAAATGCTTGCGGAACTCGACGACCTCCTGTCTGCGGCGTGAGGTATCCTCCTCCAGTTCGCCGATGCTCTCTGCGAGGACTTCCATAACACGGTCCAACCGTTCCTGCTCTCGCTCCAGCTCCTGGTGAAGCTCCTTCTCCATAATCAGCACTCCTTTTGGCAAAAATAGGGGTTGACGCAGCGCCGTTTTTTCTGTACAATAAAATTAGGGAAAATATATAATCGTGCACAAAATCCGTGCGCATGCTATACCAATATAGCACGCTTTTTTGTGTTTATCAATATAGAAAATGCCCAAAGCCGCCTCTCTCCAATTGGAGCAAAGGCCGTTTTGGGCATTTACGCATCGATTCTGGATTATGGCAGTGTTTTGATTTTTTCCGCAATCGGTGTTCTTGGCTTGGCCTCTGGAATTTCGGCCGGATACCCGATTCCAAATACGCCAATCACCTCGTACCCTTCGGCGACACCCAACACTTCCCGATTTTGCGCCGAGCTTCCGACAGACGACCAGAACGTACCGACGCCTGCCTCATGAGCAGCCAACATCAAGTTTTGAGCGAAACATGCGGCGGCCATCACGTTTTCATCCCGTTCGAGCGGAGTAGCCCCAGGCTTGGACAACAACGCGATCACAACGGGAGCGCCCCAGAAATCGCTCTTATGCTTCAGCTTCGCTCGCGTCTCAGGTCCAACGCGCAGCAGCTCCCACGGTTCATTAAAGCGATGGTTTGGCGCGTAGCTTGCCGCTTCCAGCCAACTCATGAGCGCTTGCTCGTCAATCGGGTCGGGTTTAAATGCTTTTATATTTCTTCGGCTTTTGATCAAATCGATCACAGACATTCGGGATGTACCTCCTTAAGTAGCGAACAAATGGAATAAATGACCTCTGACTCTCCCTCTTGTTTTTATACGTATCCAGAGCAAAAGTCAAGCGCGTCCCCTCCTCGTCTCCAAAACAAAAGACAGCCCCGCACAATCAGGGCTGCCTTAGATCCAGAACCTTTTTCACGCCTAGTACAAACGTTCCTCACCGGTGACCGGATTTTTAAACGCCGATTGAATATCACTTTGGGTCAACTCATCGGCAAATTCCGTATCCTCGGCGCGTTTTGCGGGGGTTGCCCGCTTCTTGTCCGGGGTTTGCTCCCTCGCTGCTTTGGACGTATCTTTCGATGGATTCGCCATCACCTATGCACACTCCTTCTGCCTTTCATGTAATGCCTTATGTGCGATAGGGTGCGGCCGAATGCCCTTTTTTATTCCTATGTAATCGAATGACTTAGTACGCTGTCCATCCAGCATCCGCCGTAACCGTCGTACCATTAAGGAAGCTCGAATCATCCGAAGCGAGAAACAGAGCGACTTTAGCAATTTCCTCAGGTTGGCCCGTGCCTGGATTTACGCCCATACCGACTTGTGCCCGCTCCATGCCAAACGGATTGATCGCTGTAAGGGTTGAAGCAATGTTCGTTTCTACCGCTCCCGGCGCGATTGCATTACAACGGATTCCCTGCATAGCGTATTGGAATCCGACGTTCTTCGTTAGACCGATAACCGCATGCTTAGATGCCGTATATGCTGCACCGGCGCGGGAACCAAACAGCCCGCCGACCGAGGCTACATTTACGATAACCCCCGATTTTTTCTCTGTAAAAATCGGCAGCACCTTGCGGATCGTCCGCATCGGCCCTGTCGTGTTCACGGCAAAGACTTTGTCCCAAAGCTCATCCGTCAGGTCACCGGCTGGCACAAAGTTATCCATGATTCCCGCATTATTAATCAGGATATCCACCGTACCATATTGGCTGACCGTCCCGTAGATCAATCCTTGGACGTCTTCTTCCTTCGCGACATTCGCCACAAGGGCAATCGCTTCGCCGCCTTTCGCTTTAATCCCGTCCACAACTTCCTGAGCTTTGTCCAGGTTCAAGTCCGAAACCACAACCTTAGCTCCCTCGGCGGCAAATAGCTCCGCGATCGCTTTGCCCATCCCTGATGCTGCACCTGTGACGACCGCAACTTTTCCATCCAGCTTCATTCGTCATGCACCTCATTCATAGAATTGTTGGACCTATCCAAGATCACGCCGCGAATAGTATGCACGTAATGCCATCAAGTATGCGACAGTTGTTGTTGCTCCCTCGCCTAGGCGCGACTTTGAATATTTAATTTTATGATATTTCAAATTTTAGCGCTTTCACAAGATGGAGAATCTGACAATCGTGTGAAAAAAAGAGCCAGTGATCTCACCGCTCTTCGTGTGATCACTGACTCAAGTTCGAGATTAGAGGTCCGCCTGCAAGCCGCCGTCTTCGAGAACAGCCGCCAGCAACGCCAGCGTCAGCCCTTGCCCCCAGCCCTGGGCCCACTTCTTGTCGATGCCCAGATACCCTTCGATGTCCTTCATCACGGCGGTACCGCCGGATACGTTGAGCACCCGCCCGCGATCGGTGACGTTCTGGAGTACGCCATCTAACGCTTTCTGCACATATTTGGCATGCAGTGGATTGCCCTGAATGACCATCGCCGCCGCGATCCCCGCTGTCGCGGACACTTCACCATAAGCAGCCGGGTAATCCAGCACCGTGCCCCACAATCCGTCCTCGTGCTGTAATGTTTTCAACGCCGCCAGCTGATCGCGCAAGGAACTCCAAATATGCATCATCGACGGATACAGGTAAGCTTCCGGCAAAATCTTCGCCGCACGGGACATCGTGTACGCCGCCCAAGCATTGGCGCGCCCCCAGAAAATCCCGGACATATGATTTTGGCCGATGTGATTGTACCCATGATACCAGAGGCCGGTGTCTTCGTCCTGCAAGTAATTAATGTGCCAGTAGAACTGGTGCAGCGCATCCTCGATGAGCGGCTTCTCGTCTAGCATGATACCAGTGCGCAGCATAAAGTAGGCCGCCATAAACAACGTATCCGCCCAGCACTGCTCCGGAAAATCATTGCTCGCAGATACCGTATGCTGAAGCACCCGATCCCCAAAACGGGGAGCTTGGTTCTGCAGATAGTCGATTTTGCTCAGGATGAGATCAAGATATTTCTGCTCCTTCGTCTGTTCATATAATGTCAGCAGCATATGTCCCATCGCACAGGAGTTTACGGTCCACACCGGAAGCCCGGCGTCGATGTACTCGTCGCACCACTCCGCCATCCGCTCCACATAAGCCTGCTCCCCTGTTGCTTCAAAGGCCCGGCTGATCCCGTAATAAGCCACGCCGCACGGCCAATCCCAGGTCAGGTCCATCCCGAAGGTGTACTCTACGATGCTCCCGGCAATTTGCTTCAACTCGGAAGGGGCTGCCTTCAGTTTCAATCTTTCCATCTCCCTTCGTGTGAACGGCTAACTCTTACTTGTAATTCCCGGCATCAATCGCCGCTTGCTTCTCGTCCAAAATCTCCTGGTATCCGGCATCAAGGTACGTTTTCTTCGCCGCCTCATAGGTGGCATCGAACTCACTCTCCGGCGCGATCGCGATCTTGACATACAGCTCCTGGAACAACGAATTCAGATCCGCTTTATATTCATTTACTTTCTCAAGCACCACGCTAAACAAAGCGTCCGGTGTACGGTACTCCGCATATTTGTCGTAATAAGCTAACGAATCCTTCGCCAAATCTTCATGCCCTGGAGGCGACATGCTGCGGAGATATGCTTCGCGCATTTTTACCGGATCATCGTATTTCACCGTTTCAACCACAAGGCACCAATAGTCTTTGTTGTTATTTTGCGAGAGGACAGAATCTCCTTTAAAATCCGGATTTTTCACCGCGATGCCATCGGCATCCAGCGTGTAGTTTTGACCCTCCACGCCGTTTTGCAGGAAGAACAGGTTCTCCGGCTGGCTCATCCATTCCAGATACATCCATACCGCTGCGCGTTCCATATCCGAGGACTCATAATTAATGCCCATGATCATCCCAAACGGCCAGTAAGCGCGTCCCTGCGGCTTCCGTCCCTCCGGTACCCCGGCTTGCGGGTCCAGTACCGCGAACTCGGCATCCGGATTATTTTTTAAGGTCGAGGTGATTACGTCAGTGTTGCTGGAGAGATAGAAGCTGAAGGTACCGGTTTTCCCTGCTACAAATTCAGCCTTGGCTTTGTTCTCGTCGTCGCGCAGATAAAATTCTTTATCAATCAGGCCGTTATTGTATTGATAGTTCAGGTTGCGCAAGTAACGCTCCGTATCGGCGGTGGTCAGATCGGCAACGCCCAAGTCGGAGTAAAGAGCACGGTATTTCTCGTCGATCGGCCAATCGCGGAACGCGTAGTTAAACGTGTAGTTGTTCTTTTTCAACGTTTCGCCGCCGACGCCAAGGCCTGCATCTCGCCATTTGCCCAGCAGCTCATTATATTTTTCGAGAGAAGTCAGATCTTCGACCTTCATCCCCACCTTCTCAACCCAATCCTTACGGATCAGCGTCGTGAAGCTGTCCAAGCTGGGGCGCTCGCCGAAGAAGAACACGTTTTTCTTATCGACTACCCCGTACTTTTGAATGGTGTCCCCCATCGTTTTCCAATACGTAGGCGCATAATGCGCGATTTCGTTCCAATCCAGCTCCTGCATCACGCCTTCCCCGTAGTAGGCCAAAGCCTGAGGCATATCATAATGGAAAATAATATCCGGCGCTTTATGCGAAGCCAGCAGCTGCTCATAATCCGTCACCTCGTTACTGCGAGTGATCGGAATAAATTTCACGTCAACGTTGTACTTGTCGCCGAATTGTTGTTGAATCCAACGCGTGTAATAGTTGTCAGTTACGTTCCAGCCTTCGAAAGCCCTTTCATAAACCGGAAGCTCAAGCGTGACCCTCTCCGGAAAACCCGTCGAATAATCGGGATACTTGCCATCGGTGTTCGTGTTGGAGGAAGGAGACGGCTCCGTGGTGTTGTCGTTCGAATTGGCGCTCTTGCTGCTGCCTCCCATACAGCCGGACAATAAACCAATGATCATCACCAAACATAAGATCCAAGTGAACCTTTTACCCATGTCGATTCCCCCTATTTTGAATAGATGGCTACTCCTTCACCGCCCCGAGCATGACCCCCTGGACGAAATACTTCTGGATGAACGGATACACGAACAAGATCGGCAGGGTAGCGAATACAACACACGAGGCTTTGAGCACCTCGGGATTGCTTAACGATACTTGCGTCGCTTCCAGTTGGAAGCTTTCGCTCGCCTGAATGACCAGGTAATACAATTTGAGCTGCAATGGCCGTAAATCCACCCGTTGTTTAATGTAAAAAAGAGCGTCTTGATAAGCGTTCCAGCGCCCCACCGCGTAAAACAGCGACAACGTAGCCAAGATGGGCTTGGAGAGCGGGAGCACGATGCTCCACAGGATGCGGAAATGCCCCGCACCGTCGATCCGCGCCGATTCCTCCAGGCTGACCGGAATGCTGCTGGAGATCGCCGTCTTCATGATCAGCAGATTAAAAGCACTGAACGCTTGCGGCAGAATCAGCGCCGACCACGTATCCAGCATACCGAGATTGCTAATCAGCATGTATTCGGGAATGATCCCGCCGCTGAAGTACAAGGTGAACATGAAGAGAAAGGTCAACGTCGTACGGCCCTTCAGTTGCTTGCGAGATAAGGGATACGCCGCGCAAACCGTAATGATCATGCCCAGCAAGGTGAACAGCACCGTCACCACCACCGACACATACAAGGAGCGCAGGATGCTGGCGTCAGCAAAAATTTTACTGTACGCCTCCAAGGTAAACCCTTCGGGCCATAAGAACACCTTGTTCGCGATGACATACGCGTCATCGCTTAATGATTTGGCGACGACGTGGAGAAACGGCAGCAGGCATACGAGCGAGGCGAGAACGATCGTGATATGGATGAGGACATCCCAGATATCATAGCGTTTGCTGCGACGCAGCGGGAGCGTGTTTGCGGATGCTTTCATGGTTCGCCTCCTTTCTTAGAGCAACCCGTCTTCGCCAAGCTTCTTGGCGACCCGATCGGCCATCAGCACGAGCGCGAGTCCAATGACAGACTGGAACAGCCCCAGTGCAGTGGCGCGGCTGAAGTTCCCGCTCTCAATCCCCCAGCGGTACACCAATACCGGGATCGTCGTCGTGAACTCTGTTGTCGCTTTATTTTGCAAGGCAAAGATTCGTTCAAAAGATCCTTCCATGACCCGGCCCAAATTCATGATGAGCAGCGTGACGATCGTTGGGCGAATCGAAGGCAGCGTCACATTCCATACTTTCCGCCACCTTCCGGCACCGTCCACGGTCGCTGCCTCATACAGCTCGGGGTTGATGCCGCTCATCGAGGCCAGGTAGATGATCGTTCCCCAGCCCATGCTTTGCCAGACACCGATCGCCAGATAACTGACCAGCCAGTTGTAATCTTCTTGCAGGAAGGGAATGCGTGTCCCGCCCATCATCGCTATGAGATTATTAATGACGCCGTTGCTTTCGCTCAGAAGTTGATAAGCGATGGCCCCGATAATAATCCAGGACAGGAAATGCGGCAGATAGAGCAACGTCTGATTCATCCGTTTGAACTTCACGTTCTTGATTTCATTAAGCAAAATGGCAAGAAGCACAGGAATCGTGAAGCTAAAAACCAGATCGAGCGTATTCAGCAACAACGTATTGCGGACCGCACGGCCGAAGTCGTGTTTTCCGAAGATCTCGGTGAACACTTCAAAGCCTACCCATTCGCTGCCCCAGAACCCCCGGGCGATTTTGTAGTCTTTAAAGGCGAGCACAAGCCCGGACATCGGTGCGTATTTGAACAAGAGTACAAAGGACAATGGAATCAGCAGCAGCACATAAAGCTCCCAATCCCGTCGAAGATAAAATGCGGCCCCCCGACCTAACGAAGGGTCCAGCTTTGGCTTGGACTTCACATTTGAAGCGCTTACAAATTTCATAACATTCACCTCCTCGTTCATTCTGGCCTGGCTCGTTTCGGACTCGGTTCCATCTCATCTTGCGGTTTAGCGATGGTGAGTTTGTGTCAAATCATACCGCCCCGCCCGGCCGCCGTAAATCATGAGTTTTGATACTAAGCTTCATTTTTGATTCTAAAGCCTGCAAATCGCTTGTTTCCTGCAGCAAAAAGATCAAATTTGATAGGTTGTAGCAAAAATGGAGCTATATGCCCCGGCTCTCTCCGAAGCAATACAGCTCCACCGTATCTATCCCGAGCTCCGCAGCTTGCTTGCCTTGTAACCGCTCGGCGGCATCCCTTCATATTTCCGGAAAAACCGGTTAAAGCTCTGGACGTTCCCGTAACCCACTTCCGCCGCAATCTGCTTCACCGTCATCCCGGATTCCAGCAGCAGCTCCTTCGCTTTCTCGATGCGCCGCAGGTTAAGGTAATCGATCAGGCTGGTCCCCGTCGTCTCGTAAACGATCTTTCGCATATAGGAATAACTGATGCCAATCTCTTTGGCCATCTCCTCAAAGACGATCTCTTCGCAATAATGCGCATCCAGGTAACGAAGAATGCGATCTCCATACCCCGCGTCACTCTCTGGCTTGCGAGCCAGGTATTGAACAATATCGCGGTAGAACTCACGCATATACGCATCCAACTCCTCCAACGTGTCCATCGACGCGATGGAGGAATAGATGTTTCCCCGCCCGGCAAAAATCCGCGTTGGGTTGATTTGATTTTCCCGAAGCTGCTTAATCGTAACCCCAACTAACTGATGATAGATGAACATGATGTTGTCGTAGGAAATTGACGGGGATCCTTGAATTTCCTGACGAATCGCCGTTAATTCCTCCAGCAGCCGCTCAAGCTCACCCGCAGTCAAGTAATTAAGGATCCGTCTCTCGCTGTCCACGGGATACAGATAATGCTTGCCGCGCCCGCGTTCATCCTCCTCGCTCCAGAAGGAGATCCCGCCGCCGCCGTTCACCATGCGCTGCTTGATAACCTCCATCGCCTCCGCCGCGTGGTCCTGTAGTTCGGAGCAGCTCTCTGTCCGGCTGCTGACGCCAACGGTCACGGTATGCCCCAGCAATTTTCCGGCATACTGACGAAGCGTCCCCAGCGCTTCCTTAATGCCTTCGTAACCGCAATCGGCTTCCCCTTCTCCGAAATTGACCACCACGGCGAAGCATCCCTCACCTTGATAAACACACCTCGCCGATATCCCAGGCGGAAACACGTTTTCGCTATGGGTGACGATCAAATACCGGTGATAGCTGCGGGTTTCTGGGTTTGTCGCGTCCACATAGCTTCGATACCGATCAATCGAGAGGACCGCCACGAGGTAATTCGCTTCGGGGAAGATCTCTTCTACGGACTGCACCTCTTCCCCGCGCAACAAACGATGAACCGTCAAACTGCGGGCATCCTGCTCCCGTTCCTGCAGCAGTTTATACAGTTGCTCCTCTTCCTCTTGCATCCGCTGGAAGACCGAGTTGAGGAAGGCCAGTTCATTTTTGTCCGACACCCCTCGACTGCCGCGGGATCTTACGGTCCTCACCAACTCCCGCAACGGTTTGGATAACCAGGTTGCAAGGAACACCGTCAACACCGAGCCGGCAAAAATTACGACGGCCGTCAACCAAACGATATTATGCTGCAGCTTATTCGTCTTGGTCATGAGCGCGTCCATGGAATAGACGTTTACATTCCACCAGTCAAACAGCTTGGAATAAGACCACGTATATAACAGGCGCTCCCCATTCAGTTCGTGGAAGGCGTACCCTTTCTCCGCTTTGCTCTCTAGAATGCTCTGAAGATATGGTTGATCGCGCCCCTCGGTAAGCAGCAGCGACTTGTCGTTATGCGACAGGATCATCCCGTCCGCATTTAACAGCACATAGCCTTGCTCCTCGGGTTCCGTCGACTGTAAATACGTGCCGATCTGACTTTCCCGCAAGTTGACTACGATCGTGCCACGGGTGGTTGTGGACAAGCGGCTGAGCGGCAAGACATAAGATATAACGGTCTCCCCGGTGGCCAGTTGGCGCGGGTACCATACGCCGCTAATCCCCCGGCGTCCGGCCAACGCTTCATCCAGCCAGCCCAACGATTCATAGCGATCCAGCATAGTGATACCCTTGTCAGTTGAGACCACATAATCTGCATCGCTTAAGTAGAAATAAGAGGAATATACCCCGTTCACCCGATGATTCAAATTCACCAGCTCCCGGAGCACGACCAGAGCTTGGCTGACATGTTGATAATTCCCCTGTAACTCAGCATACGTTTCGAACGAACGAATGCGGTCAAACACCCGGTTCGCGGTCAGCCGCACCGTATCTTGCGCCAGATTGTTTAAAGCCGTTTCGGTTAGTCTTCGGTTCGCATCCAGCCCCGCCAGGGAAGATTCGGCAATCGCCTTCTCTGAATACCGCAAAATTTGCGTTCCGCTGTACAACGTCAGAATAATCGCAGGAACCGCCATGACGCAGAACAGGATGATTCCTAACTGAAGCATCATCGGAATCCGTTTCATCTTCCCCTTCATCCCCTCCGAAATGGTCTTATCCGCAGCAGACTTCTGGGTCAACTAAAATAAAGCGTTTTCAATCCACACTTGGATAAATTATACATCATCGGTGCTCTTAGGGCTATTCCCACGTCTACTGGCCCTATAGCCGAACCATCTTCGCGCCCTCTCTTTCATGGCTTTTTTTTGATATTTCATGTTACTCTCCCCACCCCAATCTCAGATTCGAGTTACAAAATATTATTTTTGTATATTGAAATGTGTAATAGGCCGTGCTATGATTGTTTCACCGAAAGGGAGGTAAGCTATATGTGCTAGTATGGGTGTAACGGAACAGGTCGGCGGCAAATGGATCCGAGCTTGTCACCGGCACGACGAACACTCGAAGACGTATAGCGAAGACAGCTAATTCGAATTTAAGGGAGAAAGGCGGTAGCGAAAATGAAGAAGAGAATATTGGGCAAGGGGCTTGAGGTGTCGGCGATCGGACTCGGCTGCATGGGTATGTCCGACTTCTACAGCGGACGCGATGAAGAAGAATCGATCCGCACCATCTACCGCGCACTGGAGCTCGGCGTCACTTTCTTTGATACAGCCGATATGTACGGCGTGGGGAAGAACGAGGAATTGCTCGGCAAAGCGCTCAAAGGCCATCGCGATGAAGTCGTCATCGCCACCAAATTCGGCAATGTACGCGGTCCGGAGGGGCAGTTTCTCGGCATCAGCGGCAAGCCCGATTATGTTCGATCCGCCTGCGAAGCGAGCCTTCGTCGGCTTGGCGTCGATCACATCGACCTCTATTATCAGCATCGGGTCGATCCCAATACACCGATTGAAGAAACCGTCGGCGCCATGGCCGAGCTCGTGAAGGAGGGCAAGGTACGCTTTATCGGCCTGTCCGAGGCCGGACCGTCCACCATCCGCCGCGCGCACGCCGTGCATCCGATAACTGCGCTGCAAACTGAATATTCGCTGTGGAGCCGCGATGTGGAGGATGAGATTCTGCCGGTCTGCCGCGAGCTCGGCATCGGCTTTGTCCCTTACAGCCCGCTCGGGAGGGGATTTCTGACCGGTCAGATCCGGAAGTACGAGGACCTCGCAGAGGACGATTTCCGCCGCAATTCGCCGCGCTTCCAGGGCGAGAACTTCAAGCGAAATCTCGATCTGGTCGAGAAGATCAAGGAAATCGCTGCTGAGAAAAACTGCGAGCCGTCCCAACTGGCGCTCGCTTGGCTGTTAGCCCAGGGAGAGGATATCGTGCCGATTCCGGGAACGAAGCGCAGACGCTATCTCGAGGAAAATGTCGGCGCGCTTGACGTCAAGCTGACAAAGGCGGATTTGGCGCGGATCGATGAGGTCGCTCCCAAGGGAGCTGCCTCCGGCCCTCGCTACCCGGAGGAAGCAATGAAACAGTTGAGCCTGTAGTCCGGACCGGACTGCCAAGCAAGCGTCTGACCCCATCATCGGCGAAACGAAAGGGAGAGGAAAGCACGGGCTTATCCGCGCGTTCCTCTCCCTTTATCTATGAACGGTTACATCTGCCGCCCGTTACCGGCCACCAACTTATCGCGGTATTCCTGCGGTGACACTCCCTCCAGCTCTTTGAAGACGCGGGAGAAATGGCGGGTATTCTCGAACCCCACCGCATTGCTGATCTCCGACAGCTTGGTGGAGCCGCCTTCGAGCAGCTCTTTCGCTTTGCGGATCCGGACTTTTTTCAAATAGGTGACAAAATTTTCCCCGGTATACGCCTTAAACGCCTCACTAAAATAGGAGTAGTTCAACGAGACATGATTGCTGACGATTGCCATATTTAATGGACGGTGGTAATGACTCTCGATATACGCCACGGCTTCTTTCATATCGCCATGCTCACTGTGGGCGGATCGAATTTCCTTGATATAGGCGTCAAGATCGAATAGCAGCTGTTCCAGTGATCGGAAATAATCATGAAAATGACAGAAACTCGACATATCCCCGACTTTGCGATAGAGCTTCAGCACATCTACGGATGCTTCTCCATACACCCGGAACACTTCATCCAATACCTGCTCGTTCATATGCCGGCTGACTGATTCCAGATACGTAATATCTAATTCAGGCAGCTGATCTACCCGGAAAATCTCATGCAACAGCGGCCCAATTTCCTTCTCTCGATTCGTCCCCAGAATATTTCCCAGCTTGCGAATGGCCTCCTTTGGTACGGGAAGAAACAAGCGATTCGAATTCATTTCTTCATACCAGATTAACCGGGCTTTCGGATAGATGAACGTGTATTTCAACGCTTCACAGGCCTGACGATAACATCGCGGCAGGTCCGTAAGACTGCTCCCCTCCTGGCTGACACCAATCAGCATCCCGTCAAGTTCCCGTTCTGCCGCCAATAGGGACAAATCCTCAAACTTGCTTCTAGGGCCGCCAACCAGAATCATTCGCCCATCGCGATCCAGCAAGGTAGCGCTGAGAATCCCATCCACGCTTTCAAACATATGCTCGGCAAGCGACTTTAGATCTTCTTTCTTCATGCGACTGCCATCTAAATTTTTGTAAATCAAGGCTGCAACCGAGAAAGGTAAAGTATACTGGTCGAAACCGATTTCGGAACTCCAAATGCCAATATCCTCTTCGCTCAAATCCGTTTGCAACAGGAGCTCCTGCAAACGTACCGATTGTACCTGCAGTCGATAGCTTTCCGTCACGGCTAACTGCTCAGCCATTTGCGAACGCTTCGCGATGTTCTCCTCGCACTTGCGCAGCGCGGCAAACAGCTCATCCCGGCGAATCGGCTTGAGCAAATAATCCACCGCCTGATACCGGATCGCGGCTTTGGCATACCGAAAATCTTCGTATCCACTCAGAATCAGAATTTGTGGTCGACCGTTTTGAATGGCGGGCTGCGGTCCTTCCGATACTTGTTCGATGAGTGCAATGCCATCCATGACGGGCATGCGGATATCTGTAATGATCACATCAGCGCCTTGGGCCTGATACAGCTCGAGGGCTTCTGCCCCCTGAGCTGCCATCGAGATCTCGAATTGTTCCGGGAACTCCCGTTCAATCATCGTTTTTAGCCCAATACGGATATTCTTCTCGTCATCCACGATCAATAGTTTGAATCTCATCTGTGCCAACCCTCCCCGTTAACAGCACCTTCGGCATTATCATCACTACCTCTGTATACTGTCCTTGATCGCTGAAAACCTTGAGGCCGTATTGTTTACCATAATATAAGCGAATGCGCTCCTGAACATTGCGAAGGCCAATTCCGTATTGATTTGGCGGCTTCGGCGCAAAATTCCCCGGAGCTTTATCCGTAAGGCCGACCTTATCCAGTTCCAGGTTCAATTCAGCCAGCGAAGCTTCGTCGACCCCTCTTCCGTTGTCCTTGACGACAATTCGAATGTCACTTTGCGGCAATTGCTGCACCTGAATCGAGATGTTCCGCGGCCCCGTCTCATCCCCTTCCCAAGCGTGCTTCACCGCATTTTCGACGATCGGTTGAAGCGACATTTTGAGCATCTCCATATCCAGGAGATCCTGCGGAATATCCAGCCGCAGGTCGATGGGTTCATCAAACCGGATATTCATCACATCGATATAATTTTCGATATGGCGAAGCTCATCGCGCAGCTTGACGTACTCCCCGGACCATTTGAAATTGTATCGCATCATGCCTCCGAGAGAAGTCAGCGCATCAGAAATTTGTCTTTGATTTTCGATCTCCGCCAGCATTTTAATGTTCTCTAACGTATTATACAAAAAATGGGCATCAATCTGATTGTGAAGCGTTCGGAGCTCCGCTTCTTTCGTAAGCGCTTCTTTGTAAACTGCTTGAGCCACCAGCGTATTAATGGTGTTCATTAGTTTGGAGAAATGATGCGCCAACTCGCCAACCTCACCGCCGCCACGGATCGTAATGCCGCTGTATGCCTCACCGCGTCGTACTTTCTTCATCTCTTCCGTCAGCACACGGAGATTCTTCAGGATAAACGCATTAAGAATATAAGCAATGATCGTAACCAACGTAATAAAGCCGATATTGGCACCGATCAATATATTCCGCATATGTGAAATTTCTTTAAACACACCGTCCATCGAAACGACATTCACCAAGTCCGCATTGATTCGTTCGATGGGCTTGTGCAGCAGCAGAAATGATTTTCCGTTCTCTTTATAGTCATTATTCCATTCGCCTGTTTCTTTGAAGTGCATCAGACGCTCCCGGATCGCCTGCTCCAGTCCTGGATTCGCTTGGAGATAAGAATCTCGTTCACGGGTAAAGATCTGGGCTTTGCTGTCCATCAGCACCATTTGCGAGTCACTGTTCGGAACCGCCGCATAAGTCCTTGGACTAAACTTCTCGAGCAGCATATCAACCTGAACCATTCCAACATGATGATTCGCTGGAATGCTCATTTCCCGCAGCAAAGACACTTTGGGCGTTGGAGCGGGGGTCTGCCCTTGATAGCGTTCCATGATGTCTGGATCATTGTGTAAGAACGACCAGGACTCCATGCCTTTTAATTCCTTCGCTTCTTGATACCACGGCTCTTCCGCCACCCGGCTCTCCCGGAAAAAAATCGGCCAAATTTCGGTCACGTTGCTGCTAGAGAACAGGCGCAAATGCTCCACATTCGGGTTGTAATATTGAATGCGTGTTAGGCTTTTGAAGCTGTGGTTACTGAAATTTACCAGTTCTTCGGTGCCGGGTTCGGTCGTATTCGCAAGATAATCTCGAACTTCGATATCATCATAGGCGACCTGCACCGCCCGTACCATCGATTCAATCTGTGTCTCAATATGCTGGATTTCCATCTCCAGCAGCGAGTTGTTCTTGTCCTCGGCATCACGGATATACATATTGTTAATCAAACCATAGGAATAATAGGACACCAGCGCACTGGGGCCCAAGATGATAAAGATATACGAAGCAAGCAGGCGGCTCTGAAGCGAGCGGCGCCCAAACCAATATTTAAATGACTCCCACCAAGCTGTCCAAGGTTTGCTTCTTCCCATATGCCGAGCGACTCCTTTGAATAAAAGCCCAAAAGCCCGCGGAATGCGGGCATTTTTTGGGCATTAACGATTATTCTTTGCCAAGTTTCTTCTTGTTCTCTTCATACTTAGTTTGCTGGAACGCCTGGACTTTGGCAAGCCCCAGATCTTCTTGCTTCTTGATGTAATCCGCCCAGATCTTATCAAACTCAGCTTCGGACGATGCCATCAAGAGCTTCGGCAACGTTTTGCCGCGCAGATCCTTGATCTTGCCGAGGATGATGCCTTCTTCCGAGTTGGCCAGCGGGTCAAGCAGGTCGAACTCGGAGACGCTTACCGTTTTACCACGAGTCCAGTCTTCCAATTGTTTGTACGGTTCTACCGATTCAGGCTGCCATTGCTGAATGATGTTCGTATCTTGCATCATCCAGAATGTGAAGGAGGAACCATATTGCTTATCGAAAGCGGAACGATCCTTATTCATGAGATCAAATACTTCTGGTTTAAATTGATCTTTCCCGTCAATCGTATCGTAGCTGACGCCTTTTTCACCCAGATACAGGTCTTTCTGTCCTTCTTCACTCATCAGGTACGTCAGGAATTTGATCGCGCGAGCCTTATCCTTCACGTCCTTGGAGATCAGGGTTACTGTCCAGCCGGAGATCGAAGGACCGTTTAACGTAGGCGGATCCAGTTTCGAGTTAGCCGGACCGTCCACGGCGATGTAAATCTTGTTTGGATCTTGTTGATACAAGGTACCTTGTTGAGCTGCAAAGTCGGTGCGTTGGTACAGCATTGCGAAGTAACGGCCTTGCGCGATTTTTTCTTCCATTTGAGCGCGTTTGTCGATAAAGATGTCCTTCGCCAACAAGCCTTCTTCGTTCGCTTTACGCAGCGTTTTCAACCAAGTAATATATTCCGGATCCGTTTCACGGTTGTACAGCTTGCCGTCTTTCTCTCTCGGAATTGCCAGGAAGTTCTGCAGATAGCCTTCCAAGGAGTCGTTACCGGTAGCCGTAAATTCATGCAATCCCAGCGGAATCAGCGGCTGCCCGTTCACTTCAGGGAACTTCTCTTGAGCGGCTTTCAGAGCAGCAACGAAGCCTTCCGGAGTCCGCATGTCTGGGCTGCCGATCGCTTCATAAATATCTTTACGTACGACGAACGTTTGGTTGGATACGTACTTGTCGCCGTATTTCTCATAGTCTTTCGGAGACGAGGAAGAGTTCGGATAACCGTATACGTTCCCGTCTTGTTGCGTATACCACCCCAATTTATCTGGATCAGCGACCTTGAAGAAGTACGGATCGTATTGTTCCGCCAATTTGTTCAGCGGCTCCACCAGTCCGCCTTCGATCATTTTCTTCACACCGTCTTCCCACCAGCCCAGCGTAATGAAGTCAGGCAGCTTGCCGGAAGCGATCAGCGTATTCAGCTTCTCGTTCTCATTCCCGGCAGGGACGATGAAGTTGATGTTCACGCCGGTTTTCTTCGTGACATATTGGGAGGTTGGATCAACGCCCCATTTATTCGGGAACCAAGCAAAGTTCAGGTACCAATCGAAGGTGATGGGGGACGTATCGGATTTCCATCCCGGCTCGTCTGCCGATGGTGTTGCAGCCGGATCGGCGCTGTCCTGCGTGCCGGTATTGCTGTTGGTGTTCGCAGCAGCATTGTTAGCGCTTTCTTTGCTGCTATTGCCATTGCCTCCGCAAGCAGCCAGGGACAGGACCATGATGGCCGCCATCAGCAGCATCATCACTTTTTTGGACTTGCTTTTCATGCCCATGCTTTTTTACCCCTTTTCTCGTTTGATGTAATTCCATTTATGTGCAACTCCAGAGCCGTCGTAATGCGGCTCGGAGGAGTTACCAACTGTGATAGAGCGAGTTTACCAGAGTCTTACACTTAACCTTTGATCGAGCCGATCATCATCCCTTTAACGAAGTAGCGTTGCAGGAACGGATAAGCAAATACGATTGGCAAGGTGGTCACGACCATGGTTGCCAGCTTGATCGATTGGGATGTGACCGTTTTGGTTATCGCACTCCCCTGTACCGCTGTCGTCATGATATTGGAGCTGGACTGTGCCACAACCCGGTACAGGAACGTCTGAATTGGCTGCAGGTTCTCGTTGTTGACATAAATGATCCCCGTAAAATAGTCATTCCACTGATACACCCCATGGAACAAAGCGATGGTGGCGAGAACGGGCAGCGATACCGGCAGCACGACCCGCAGGAAGACGGTCCAATCGCTTGCTCCATCGATTCGGGCTGCTTCCTCCAGACCATCGGGAATGTCCCGGAAGAAGGTCATGAAGATAATCAGATCGAAGAAACTGAACAACACGGGAATAATATAAACGATAAATTTATCGAGCATATGCAAATCGCGAATGAGGAGGAAGGTTGGAATCAGCCCTCCTGAGAAGATCATCGTGATCGTTCCCATAAAGATATAGAACTTTCCTGCGATGAGGTCTCTGCGAGAGAACGCGTACGCGACCATCGCCGTAAAGAAGACGTGTGCGACCACCCCAATGACGGTCTTGGCTACGGTGAGCCCCATCGCTGTCATGATGCCGGGATTTTCAAAGACCGCTTCAAAATTCTCAAAGCTGAACTTCCGCGGCCACCAGTAGATACCGCCAAGCATCGCATCCTTCCCGTCGTTAAAAGCGTTCACCAACACATACCAGATCGGATACAAGGTAACAAAACATACGACGAGCATCACTAAATTGTTAACTGTATCGAAGACGACATCGCCTTTTGTTCTGCGGCGTAATGAAAACATAAGCAGGTCCCCCTTGGCCTAAAACAACGAAGTGTCGTTGAGTTTTTTGGTAACTTGGTTCGCAATCAGCAGCAGAGCTAGTGCAATCACAGATTTGAACAAGTTGATTGCTGTTGAATACGAATAACGGCCCGAGGATATCCCCGTGTAGTAGACATAGTAGTCAATGACGTTACTTGCACTATCATTCAGTGAGTTACGTAACACCAGGATTTGATCAAAGTTGGAGTTCAGCACACCGCTGACTGCCAGAATGAACAAAATACTGATCGTCGCTTTGATGGCTGGAAGCGTCACATACCACATTTGCTGAAAACGCCCAGCTCCGTCAATCGTTGCCGCTTCGTACATCTCGGGCGAAATGCTTGTAATGGCCGCCAAATAGATGATTGCGGACCAGCCCAGCTCCTTCCAGACATCCGAGGTGATGACGATCGTCCAGAAGTACTTCGGCTCCGCCAAGAAGGAGATCGGCTTATCGATAATATGCAAAGCCATAAAGATCTCGTTGATGATCCCTACATCCGACAACCAAGTTGCCAGGATCCCGCCAAGTACGACCCAAGACAGGAAGTGGGGCAGGTAGGAGATCGTTTGGATCGCTTTCTTGTACCGGAGCGAGCGAACCTCGTTCAGGAACAAGGCGAAGATAATGGGCAACGGAAAAGTGAGCAGCTTCAGGAAACTGATCCCCAGCGTATTTTTGATCACATAGCCGAAATTTTCATCGGACAGAAACTCTTTGAAATGTTCCAAACCAACCCATGGTGCTTCTGCAATCGTTCGGATAATGTCGTAATCCTTAAAAGCAATAATGACACCGTACATTGGAATATAGTTGAAAATAATCATCCAAGCGATGCCAAGCAAAGCCATAATTTGAATATGTCTTTGCGAGTAAAGTTTCTTCAGCCATTTTCGCCTTGATGAAGGCGGCGTCTCTATCTCTTGCATGGCTGCGGGTTGCGTCGACGGCTTCATATCCATCTCCTCTGACCTCCAAGCTGTTCAAGTCTAGTAATGTAAGCACTTTCACCTTTCTGTATCTATTGTACTTGGGATCGAGTCGTAGGGATATGCTCCAGATTTCGTCTCGGTGTATTCGTTTTTCGGCTGACCGAAAAAAGGCCCGCACCGATTGGTGCGAGCTTAGGTCTACATATTAAGATAGATTAACGCTTAATATTTGCCAAATTCAATATCACTTAGATCAATTTTCGTGATTTGTTCTGCCTCCGCGTTCGAATGATTTCCTGACCGAGATCTTGATTTCTTGGCAGACATTTTCTCGAATAATTGAAGAAGATCAGGACTGATATCATCCATGGATTGATAGGAACCCGCATGCACTTTCTTTAAGTTGAAGCGGTTCACTTGCTCCTTTAACAAATCTGCCTGGCTGGACAGCTCTTCACTAGTGGCGGCTCCTTCTTCCAAAGACGCCGAGCTGGTCTGTACGACCTGGGATACTTGCATGATGCCCTGATTGATTTGATTGATTCCAATCGCCTGTTCATTCGATGCCGAAGCAATATCGCCGATAATAGTTGCAACTTTGGCAATGTCATCAACAATCTGTTGCAGCGCGTTGGCCGTTTCTTTCGCAATCACGGTTCCGCCTTCTGCTTTCTTGATGGAGCCCTCAATCAGTTCCGTTGTCTCCTTAGCGGCATTGGCAGAACGTGCAGCCAGATTCCGGACTTCTTCGGCGACAACCGCGAAACCTTTACCATGTTGTCCTGCTCTTGCCGCTTCCACCGCTGCATTTAGTGCCAAAATATTAGTTTGGAACGCAATTTCGTCAATCACTTTAATGATTTTAGAAATATTTTCAGAAGCCGCATTGATCTCATCCATCGCGCCGAGCATTTCTTTCATTTGATTATTGCCGAGAATTGCATTTTGTCTTGCAGCTTCCGCCAACTCATTGGCTTCATTCGAAGAATCCGCATTCTTGCGGGTTTGCGAGGCGATTTCTTCAATCGATGCGGTTAATTGTTCTACCGAGCTGGCTTGCTCCGTTGACCCTTGGGAAAGCGTCGTACTTAAGATCGAAATTTCTTTAGCTCCCGTAGCAACTTGATCTGCAGCGGTTTGAATGTTGCTCATCGTTTCGTTTAAGTTATCGGACATTTTTCGGAACGCAGCTGCCAGATCGCCAATTTCATCTTTGCTGTAGATGTCAACGACGACGTTCAAATCACCATCGGCAATCTGATCTGCAGACTCAACCAGTTTTTGAACCGGCTTACTAATCATTCTAGAAATGAACATCCCAAAGCCAATGGACAAGACCATCATCAGGGCTACGATGACAACCATTGTAACGGTTGTCGAATCGGTTTGAGCCGAGAGTTCTGCGGATAGATTAGATCCGTTGTTTTTTCTCATTTCAAACATTTCTTCAATTAATTGATTCGTTGCGTTTGCAGTCTTTGATCCCTCCGACGTGAGTAAAGCCGATGCCTCATCCTCCTTGCCGGCGAGCGCGAGCTCAACCACTTCTTCACGGGTCGCATCATATTGTGCGAGCGATTTCTCAAAGGATGCAAACAGTTCCCGGGCATTATCCATTTGGATAGAAGCTTCGAATTTATCAAGGTATGCTTTCATGTCAGCATCTAATTCAGCAATTTCACTTACGAGTTGTTCACGAACTTCGGGGTCTTTATTCATAATAATGGTTGATACCTTAACCCGAATTGCATTGAAGTTAATACCGGCTGAACCCAAATCTCCGAATGATGTACCAAAGTTTACATATAAATTTTTGTAGTCTTTCTCCACGCTGCGCATGTTAAAGATCCCAAACGCTCCCATGGCTCCGGCAATCAAAGATACAATAATAAAGGCGGAAATCAGCTTTGTAGCTATTTTCATATTTCTAAACCAATTCATACTTGTTGCCCCCATTTTTAATTATTTAATAGTTGATCTACTTCGTAATCGTTCAGCAGCTTCTCGCAATCCAGTAACAGCTTGACTTCATTCCCCACCTTTCCAATACCCATCACAAAGCGATTGCTTCGTTGATTCAGATCCGGCGGTGCCACGACTTCACTGGACGGGATGCTAATTACCTCTGCCACACTATCAACAATCAAGCCAATCGATAATTCATTGATGTCGATGACGACAATACATGTTCGCTCCATATACTCCCGGAACGGTTTCTTAAATCGTACCCGTACATCCATCACCGGGATAATTTTGCCCCGCAAATTCACGATTCCGCGCACAAAATCGGGCATTTCCGGCACGCTGGTAATTTTCTGCAACCCGATAATTTCCGTTACATACCTGATTTCAATCCCATAGCATTCTTCGTCCACAATAAAGGTCAAGTACTTATCCTTTTGCGAGTCTTCCTCCAAAAGATCTACATCCTCTCGAACGGCCTCCGACATCTTCACCACTCCTCTTCTTTCATTTTTAATAAGCCTTGAACATCCAGAATCAAGCTGATATCCCCATCCCCCAGCAAGGTACAACCGGATATCCCTTCAACGGTGTTAAATCCTCTTATATAAGGCGGCAGCGCTTTGACAACAACCTGTTGTTGGCCGACCAGCTCGTCCACAAAAATACATAACCCTCTGCCATCCTGTTCCACCATAATCAAAATGCCATCGGTTAACTGGATAGTATTTGTAGGTACATGATACCGTTCATGAATGCGTAGAATCGGGTAACATTCTCCCCGAACCATGATCATTTCGTTCCCGTGCGGATCAGTAATGAGATCCTTAACGAGAGGCTTAAACGACTCTTTAATCGACGTCGTAGGTAACGTATACTGGGCATCTCCCACCCGAACATTCATCCCGTCAATGATCGCGAGCGTAAGCGGAATTTTGATTGTAAAGGTTGAGCCCTTACCGGGTTCACTGTTAACAAAAATCGTTCCGCCAACTGCCGCGATGTTCTGCATTACGACATCCATCCCAACGCCTCGGCCGCTGTACTCCGTGATGTTCTCCTTGGTCGAAAATCCAGGAAGGAAAATCAGGTTGAAGATCTCCTTGTCGGTCATATCCCCTTCGGATTTATGCAGCAGATGATTCGCTCTTGCCTTCTCTAAAATTTTCTGTTTGTTTAATCCCCGACCATCATCTCTCACGATAATCATGACTTCGCCGCCAACATTGAGCGCTTCCAGCGTCAAGGTTCCGGTTTCCGGCTTCCCTGCCTCCATTCGCTCTTGGGTGGTTTCTAAACCATGATCAACCGCATTTCTCACCAAATGCATCAGTGGATCTGAGATATGTTCAATAATGTTCTTATCTACTTCCGTTTCTTCACCTAACAGTTGTAACTGTACGTTCTTCCCAAGCTTTTTGCTCATATCCCGCACAACCCGATGCATTCGTTGGAACGTTGTGGCTAGCGGAACCATGCGGATTTCCATCACCTTGTCTTGAATTTCCTTGGTGATCTTCTGTAAATGACTTGCAGCCTTTTGAAACTGCTCCAGTTGCAAGCCGATAATATCCGGGTTTTGAGTGACCATCGCTTCCGCGATGACTAATTCCCCAACCAAATCCATCAGCTCGTCCAACTTGCCCACATTTACGTTGATGGATTTCCCTTGATAACCGCTTGTTGAACTCTTCGTCTCTTTAACAGTTGGATTGTCCACGATCGCGGGCTTAGAAAAGCTTGGTTTCTCTACAATGTTCTGCAAATCAGGAAGAGCTTGTATTTCTTGAACGACTTGTCCCTCTCCTTGAACCTCATCTTGGACCTCTTGAGCTTTCTCCTTGTCTGAAACCGCTTGTTCTCTGTCTAGTTCAACCTGCTCTAGTTCCAAACACTTCAGATAACTGGTTTGGGAGAGCACCGAGTAGATCTCGTCATACGTTTTGCTCGTCCGAATAAACAACTGAAATCCTTGATTTCGTATCGTCTCCGCCGATGTCGGATCTTCCAGCACGTCCTCCGGAATATGCCAGTAATCCTCGAGCTGATCCTTGAGTTGATGAACGATTTGATACGCTCTGATGTTCTCCATCTCGCAATCCTCAGTGAAGAGAATCTGAGCTTTAAAATTGTTCGATGGTCGAACTATCTCAGCCTGAGAAGCCCTTTCATCTGCTTTGGTAATAGAACGTTGTTGTTCAAGAGAGCCTAATAGCCCTTTAACTCTCTGCGTGATTGCCGTAAAATCTCCATCGGCGTGCTCGCCATGTTTGATTTTATGGAGCTCAATTTTCGTAAAGTCAACGCCCTCCAGCATCAAATCGGACAACTCAGACCAATCTTCCAATTTGAGATGGTGCTGACGTAAATATGAAAAAAGATCTTCTAATGCATGCGATAAGGTCGCTATATTATGAAATTGCATCATCGAGGAAGAGCCCTTAATCGTATGCATGATGCGAAAAATCTCGTTAATCATCTCTTCTGAGAAGAAATTCGCATTCTCACAAGTCAGAATGATTTCTTCCAGCTGTTCGACCAGCTGAGAGGTTTCGGTAATGTATGCCTCAAATATGGGGTCGCCTTGCTGATATCCCATCATTTCCCTCCCTATTCTTCCTGTGGATGTCGTACCCTTTACTGGTTTAATAAATTAAAGGAAAAAGCTTTTGCGTCACTGGTTTTCAGTTGTTTAACCCAACCTAATTAGTGAGACCGGCATTCAATGAATGCCCTACAATAAAGACGGTTTTACAGCATCGTACTTAAAACATGAGAAATGTTAGACAGCGAGGTTTGTTTCTCTACTGCTCCCAGATCATAGGCCACTTTCGGCATCCCATATACAACAGAGGATTGCTCATCTTGTCCAATAGTTCGGGCGCCTTTGCGTTTCATAGCCAGCAATCCTTTGGCTCCGTCATAACCCATACCGGTCAAGATAATTCCGATCGATTGATTCCCCGCCTCTTTCGCCACGGATTCAAACAACACATCAATCGAGGGACAATGGCGATTGACTTTATCGCCTGCAAAACATTCGACCACGAAATGATCTCCGGAACGCTTCACTCGCATATGTTTATCTCCCGGTGCAATCAGCACTTTGCCCCGCTCAATCGTATCGCCTGTTTGGGCTTCCTTCACACGAATCGATAAGCTCTGATTCAGCCGTTCGGCGAACATTCTCGAGAACATGGGAGGGATATGCTGAACGATAACGATACCTGGCATATCCTTGGGCAACGACTTTAACACGGTATAAATCGCCTCTGTGCCGCCGGTAGAAGCCCCGATGGCAATCACTTTCTTGGTTGTAGCAGGTTTCGCAGTAACCAGCTTCGTTGGCGGATCGGCAGGAGAAGCGGCCAGTTTCTTCGGTTGATGGACAATTTTTGCTTTCGAGCCAATCTTGATTTTCTCGATCAGTTCTTCGATAAACTTCTCCACATGCGATAACTTGTTATCCGGCTTCGAGATAAAATCAATCGCACCGGCGTTTAAGGCGTCAAACACGGACGAACTGATCGCGCTGACCACGATAACGGGAATCGAATACTGAGGCAGCAAGCGCCGAAGAAATTCAATCCCGTTCATTTTCGGCATTTGCACGTCGCAGACCATGAGATTCGGATGATATTTTAATATCTTGTCCCTTGCTTCGAATGGATCCGCAGCTGTAGCTACAACTTCAATGTCAGGGTCCGTCGTAATCCCGCGGGCAATCATTTCGCGAAACACCATAGAATCATCTACGACCAGAACTTTAATCTTATTTCTGACCTGCATCCAGGCAACTCTCCAATCGTTACTCTTTGCGATAAACCGCAGGCATCACGTACTTAAATTTGGTGTGATCCCGTTGGATCGTTTCGGAATGACCAATAAATAAATACCCTCCGGGGACTAGACTGTCGTAAAATTTGTGAATCAGTTGCATGCGCGTACTTGCGTCAAAATAGATCATCACATTCCGGCAAAAGATCACATGAAACTTCTTTTTGAAGGGGAACGGATCCATGAGATTAAATCGCCGGAAAACCACTTCGTTTTTGATTTTGGGCTTCACTTCATATTGGTTCATCCCATGCGGATGAAAATAATTATGTTTCCAACGCTCCGGCAACAGCGCAACCTCTTCACGGCTGTAAATCCCTTTCTTAGCTTCAATCAGCACCTTTTCCGATATATCGGTCGCCAACAGCTTTGTATCCCATCCGAGCCGAGCATTTCCAAAAAATTCATTGATCAGGATGGCTAAAGTATAGGCTTCCTCCCCGGTGGAACAACCGGCGCTCCACACCCTCAAATCTCGATCTTTGATTTTGGGGACTTGTTCGGGGAGAACTTTGGCGCGAAACAAATCAAAATGATCTGATTCTCTCATAAAGTATGTATGATTGGTTGTCATCTGATTGATAAACGTTCTTGCGGCTTCGCCGCTCTGATCGGTAGCAATATAGTTCAAGTAGTCCGAGAAATTTTCCATGTTCAGCGAATTCAAGACGTTCCACAATCGGCCCATTACCAACGTTCTCTTCTCGTCGCTCAAATGAATCCCAAAATTTGTTTTGATATAACCGGCTAATTTGATAAATTCCTTATCTGAAATTTCAATCATCACTTCACCTCCCCTATACGAAGAGAGAGCCATAAGACTCTCCCGTTTGAGAATTACACCTTCGTTGCCGAATTCATGTTATCCGTTAAAAGAAAAACCCTTCTAGTTGTCTGGAAGGGCATCGTCAATGCATGAATTCAGCAATTCAGTCATTGGCAACCTGGCAATCATAGCTCTATTTCAGAACTTTAGACCCATGGCTTTGCGTCATTACTTTTCAGTAATTTTGCCCAGAAAATTATGAAGGTGGTTTATGCGAAAAAGATCAGATTATGTCGAATTCGACAGTGATTTTCGACATATTTCGATTTGTTATGTAAGATTATAGCAGTGGTCTTGAAAAAAACAATGAACAAAACGAAAATTTTCAGGTTTAAAATGTAAGATAGGCGTATAGTCCTATTTTTAAATTAATTTTAGACAAATTTCAGAACTTTGAGAGTTTTCCTAACATCACCCGAACCCAAAAAAGCCCTGCCTCCCTCTCACATTTTTTAGTGAAAGTGGAAGCAAGGCTTATGGGAGGAAGTTCATCCTCAAGGACCCTGAGATTGCGATTTCAGCTGTCGCTGCTGTTATCGCAAATGCTGCTTTTAAACGCATGCTTTTTGCCAGTTTCATAGAGTTCGAACCTCCTATGTGTTTTGAGTTTCTGTACTCTATGATAAGGGCCAATATTAATGAGATATGCTGATAGTGTTAAATAGGGTTAAAGTAACAAATTTATCCCTCTCCACTTGCTAACCTCACATTGACCGTACTCATTATGGCCAGTCGCCACAACCGAGCCATCCGCCTTTAGACCAAGCGTATGCGCACATCCTGCGGCAATGGCAACAATTTCACGCCAGTTGCTGACCTCGCATTGACCATATTGATTCGAGCCCGCTGCCACTACGGTGCCGTCCGATTTCAATCCAACCGTATGGTAGCTACCGGCAGTAACTGCCATAATTCCGCGCCAATCCCCTACCTCGCATTGGTGATGCTTGTTCGACCCTGTGGCTACGACCGTGCCATCCGATCGAAGACCTGCGGTGTGGAGATAACCGGCCGCCACGGACTTGATATCATGCCACTGGCTCACATTACATTGGCCGTAGCGATTGTTACCGGCCATGATCACGGTACCGTCGGCGCTCAGACCAGCGGTATGCCAATCCCCTGCTGCGATCGCCACGATATCCCGCCAACTGCTGACTTCGCATTGGCCTTCCGCATTCCGCCCCACGGCCACCACCGTACCATCGCCTCTTAACCCAAGCGTTCTGCGCCAACCAGCCGCAATGCTTACGACTCCGCTCCATTCGCTCACTTCGCATTGCTGATGCCCATTCCAGCCCGTGGCAACCACCGTACCGTCCGAACGAAGCCCTACGGTATGCGACTTTCCTGTGTTCGTTGCCATATGAACATTACCTGCCGCCACCGCCACGATCCCCCGCCAATCGCTGACATCACACTGGCCATTTCGGGCATCTCCTACAGCCATCACTGTACCGTCCGAACGAAGTCCAACGGAATGCCGCGGGCCAGCCGCTAAAGGGATATTCATCTGGTGTACTCCTTGGAACGCCGATATTTTCGGAGAAACTGGCTCCATAGTTATCCCCCTTGCCAAGAAATCAAGCTATCCCCATCATACGAAAGGCTTCCTAAAAAAATCAAACAAAATCATAAGTTTCACGTCTCGAACCCGGAACGGTCGAAACTTATGATGAAAGTGTGTCATAGCTAGCCGCCCTGACTTGGGCGTGCTATTCGGAGGTGATGTATGAAGCGATCACCGCAAGTCGTTTGGATTACAGACGCCGACCAGCCGACGGGCAAAGCATTGATCCGTCGCTGGGCTAAGGATGGCGCCCATCTCCTGCTAAGCAGTCCGTCCAATGGCATAGAGATTGCAGCTGAAATCAACTTGGCTAAGGCTTCCGGCTCCAAAGTGCTCGTAAGCAATGTCGATTTAAGCTCCGGCACCAACGCAAACGAACTTGTGCTGCAAGCAGAACGGGAGCTTGGTGCCCTGCAGGTGCTGATCCATAACCATGACCTGTTCGTACCTTTTTCCGTTGAAGCCGGCTCTGAAGCATTGTTCCGCGAGGTGATCAACATCAACGCAAAATCGGCCTTTCTTTGCACGCAAGCTGCCGGGAAGGTGATGGCTGCACGGGAGTCTGGCTGCATCATCTATATTTCCTCCATCCATGCTGAGAAACCTAACGGCTCCTCCTTCGCCTACAGTGCCTCCAAAGGCGCCATAAAGCTGCTTGCTAAAGAAGCGGCCCTTGAGCTTGGGCGACACAGCATCCGTGTGAATACCATTGAAGCCGGCCCCATCCCAGGCGATAATGAGCGATTCCGCAGTTCGCTGACCACGCTCTATCGCAGCTACGAAACCAAGGTGCCGAGCGCCCGGCTGGGGACAGTGGACGATATCGCAAATGTTGCCTGCTTCCTGGCATCAGACGAGGCGCGTTACGTAAACGGCGCGGATCTGCGGCTGGACGGAGGATTCCTGCTTCATTATATGGATCACAAAATGAGACAACCAAGGAGCAGTGATTCGCCATGAGTTTAACAGGCAAAGTCGTTCTCGTCACCGGATCCGGAACTGGCATCGGTCAGGGAATTGCCGTGGAAATGGCCAAGAAAGGCGCTGTCACCGCTCTTCACTATAACCGGAGTGAAGCTGGCGTACTGGAGACCAAGCGGAGAATAGACGAATCGGGAGGCCATTGCTTGATTGTCCAGGCGGACATTTCGAAGCAGAGGGAAAATAACGCGATGATACACAAGATCGAAAGCCAGGTTGGACCAGTTGATGTTCTGGTCAACAATGCTGCCGTACAGTTGAATTACGATCTATTCAAACACAATGGTGAGACATTTGATCTCCTGTTCGATACGAATGTGAAGGGCTACTGGCAATGCATCCAAGCTGTAATACCCGGGATGAAACGAAAAGGAACCGGGCGAATTATCCTCATTTCGTCGGTGCACGCCAAACGCCCCACTGATTTTGACCCGGTGTATGCCATGACCAAAGGTGCGATCCGCATGCTGGGGCGGGAAAGCGCCATCGAGCTGGCACCTTATGGCATCACGGTGAACACAATTGAACCGGGAGCCGTAGATGTGGGCAAATCCCCCCGCATCTCACCGGACGATCCGGATGCAGAGAAGAAACGGGAAGCACGGCGTAAGCAGCAACAAGAGAAGTTTCCGTTGGGGCGCGTTGGCCTCCCCATTGATGTGGCTCATCTCGCCTGCTTCATCGCATCAGACGAAAGCGAATTCATGACGGGCTCTGCCATTCGACTCGATGGCGGGAGCATGCTCTTATAACCCGCATGGCTGCTGGCTGCAGCCAATCCTTCGCTAAGGAGTGATTTCATGGTAAATAAAGAAACATACGAAGAAACGCTGGCCCATGTCCGTACCTCCTCCAGCCCTTCGGAGCTCCGCATTACCGATATCCGCTTTACCGATATCGTCGGAGGACCGTTCCACAGCAGCCTGATCAAGGTCTACACGAACCAAGGGCTGGTCGGCTTTGGGGAAGTCCGCGACGGCGCAGATAAGGTATATGCCCTGATGTTAAAAAGCCGGCTTCTCGGAGAGAACCCGTGCAACATCGACAAGTTGTTCCGCCGGATTAAGCAGTTTGGGGGCCATGCCCGTCAAGGCGGCGGCGTCAGCGGACTCGAGATCGCACTTTGGGATCTGGCCGGCAAAGCGTACGGAGTGCCGATCTATCAAATGCTAGGCGGCAAGTTCCGCGACCGGATCCGCATGTATTGCGACACGGACGTTGTGGGCAAAGACACCGGCAAAGCAATGGGCGAGGCGCTGAAGAAACGGATGGAGGCCGGCTTCACCTTCCTGAAGATGGACCTTGGCATCGGACAGATCATCGACGAACCAGGCACCCTGAGCGCACCGCTCGGCTTCCTGGAGGACATGCGGGAGATCTCAAAGCGCCGGTACGCCCGAGACAAAGGTAACCTTACCGAACAAGAGCTTCGTGAAATCAAAAACCGCCATTATGACATATTCAACATCCCTCATCCTTTCACCGGCATTCACATTACCGAAAAAGGACTCGAGATGCTGGAGCAATACGTCGCTGAGGTCCGTTCCGTGATCGGCAGTCATGTACCGCTGGCCATCGATCACTTTGGTCATATCGGCCTGGAGGATTGCATCAAGCTGGGCCGGCGCATCGACAAGTTCAATCTTGCATGGATGGAGGATATGATTCCGTGGCAGTACACGGACCAATACGCCCGCCTGTCCCGCGCCGTGACGACGCCGATCTGTACGGGCGAAGACATTTATTTGAAGGAAAACTTCAAGCCGCTGCTCGAAGCCGGCGGCGTGTCCGTCATCCACCCGGACGTACTGACAGCCGGCGGCATCCTTGAGACGAAGAAAATCGGAGACATGGCACAGGATTACGGTGTGGCCATGGCGATCCATATGGCCGAAAGCCCTATCGCCTGCCTCGCTGCGGCTCACGTCGCCGTCGCCACCGAGAACTTTCTTGCACTTGAATACCATTCCTGTGACGTAGATTGGTGGGACGACATCGTGATTGGCAGCCGCCTTCCGGAAAGAATCGTCCAGAACGGCTTCATTACGCTGACGGACGCCCCCGGGCTTGGAATCGACGATCTCAATGACGAAGTGTTGGCAGCTCACCTTCACCCGGAAATCGGCGGCCTCTGGGAATCTACAGACCAATGGAACTATCATTATTCTAACGATCGGCAGTGGAGTTAACGCTCTGCTGCTTTTTTTATGTGTTTGTAAAAAAAGGATCGTCCTAACGGCATCTGCCGGTCAAGACGATCCTTCTCTCGAATATCCTTATCGGGCAGCGGAACCTGGGGTCATCTTGGCCGCCGCCTCCATTAAGCCGGTAATATAACCGACGCCAAACAGACGGCCAAGCAGCTCATACCCCGGGTTTTCGTTGCTCTCACCTTCCATCGTTGGCACGTGATCCGGTCTCGCCGGACCGTCAAAGCCTACCTCGTAATACGTCTTCATCGCTTCGAGCATATCCGTCTGACCATCGTCATGGAACGTTTCCTCGAACTTCTCGGGCGTGCCCTTCACGTCGCGGAAGTGAACGAAGAACAGCTTCTGCTGATTGGCAAAATGCCGAATCACCGCTGGAATGTCTTCGCCGGCCGTTGCCAGCGTCCCTTGGCACAGCGTGATGCCGCTGTACGCGCTGGGCACCAGATCGATCGCCCGCTGCAACGCCGCCGCGCTCGTCAAAATCCGGGATACGCCGCGAATTGGCGAAATCGGCGGATCGTCCGGATGAAGCGCCAGCTTCACCCGGGCGGATTCTGCGACCGGAACGATTTTTTCCAGAAAATAATGCAGGTTCTCCCACAGCTGCTCCTCCGTCACGATTCCAGCTTCCGTTAATGGCGCATTCGCCATCAAGCGGTGATCGTAGCTGGAGACAAGCGCACCCCCTCGCGTTCGGGTTGTCGTGGATGTGCGGAACCAGTTAAATTGCGCCATAAAGTTATAGCAAAGTACGGGAATGCCCGCAGCCCCCATATTCACAATAAGTTGCTGAAAAATCTCGATCTCCTCGTCGCGGCCAGGCGTCCCGAGCTTAATCTTGTTGCTGGGCGGCATCGATTCAATCACGGATAATGTCAGCCCAAAATCGGCAAACCGCTGCTTCATCCGGATCAGCGGCATCAAATCCCATGGCTTCTCCGTCTTCTCGTCCCACGGCAGCCCGCTGACCGCATAATTGATGTTCATCTGCTTCGACAAATACCACAGTTGATCGGGCTTAGATGAAAGAAATTCCGCAAGCTGCATTTGGTAATTCCCCGCTTTCTATCGCTTATTTGCCCGCCTTGGCCGCCAGTTCCTTGCCGAGCTTGTCGATCTTGTTAAAGGCCTCTTCAATCGATTGCTGACCGAACGTCACCGCGTCCATCTCCTTCTTATAGGTATCGACCCATTCCGAGAAGCCAGGAGCCGGAGAATAGAACGGCAACGCCTTATCTACAGACATATCGTAAATTTCTTTCCCAAGCTTATCTTTGGTTTCCAGATTCGGTTCCAGCTTCTTATAAATATCTGGGTTGATCGGGATGCCGCGGGTCAAACCCAGCACATCGCCTGCGGCTTCATCGGTGATAAACCATTTAACGAACTTTTTAGCTTCTTCCTTGTTCTTTGAATTGGTGCTGACGCTAAGGAAAATCGTGGACTGTGCCCAGCCCCCGCCTGTAGGACCAACCGGCATGTTCACTACGCCCACCTTCCCCGGCATGAGCAGTTCAAGCGCGCTGACGGAACCGGTGGTTGCACCTCTCGTCATGACCACTCCACTTGCCATCGGGTCAGCCTGCGGATCGTTTTCAAGGAAGGCGGCTGACTGTTCGGCAGGAGGTACGATTTTGTCCTTACGGAACTGCTCATAGGTTTGATAGAACTTCATGAACAGGTCCTTGTCGAGCGTAAATGTCTTTCCACCGTCAGACATAATCGGCGGTTTCCCCATCGCCGTCTGATAATAGTTATAAAAGTCCCAAGTGGTTGTATCGCCGATCGGGTATTTACCCTCCGGCAGCTTGGCACGAGCGTCCCTTGCCCATTGGAAAAACTCGTCATACGTCCAGTCCTTATGCGGCAGCGGAATGCCATACTGCTCCAACTCGACCTTGTTGAAGGCCGTTCCCTGGGCGTTCTGGCTCAGTGGAATGCCGTACAGCTTGCCGTCAATTTTCAGGTTCTCGATCACGTTAGGATCCACAATGCCGGTCAGGTCAATATCGGACAGATCCTCAAGTTGTCCCCGGCTGACGTATTCCTGAATATAAGCTGCATCCATCTGAAGGACGTCTGTCATCGTCTTGGAGGCTGCTAACGTCGGCAGCTTCTGCCAATACGCGTCCCAAGCCATAAACTCCGGTTTGAATTTCACGCCAGGGTTTTGCTGCGAATACAGGTCCAACGCTTTCTGCGTTGCTTCATGACGCGCGTCCGTTCCCCACCACATGATGCTAAGCGTCTTCTCACCGCTGTTACCTCCTGTTCCACCATTCCCGCCGGCACTGCCACCGCCTCCACCGCTGCCGCAAGCCGTCAGGGCCAGCAACAGCGCCAGTAGGAGTGAAACAAAGCTCATCCATTTTACTTTTCTCATCATCGATATCCCCTTTCTTCTTCTCCCGATTTCTAAGCGTAAGACCCACTTTGATAAAAAAGAAATCAACCTTTAAGTCCTGTTGTCGCTATCCCCTCCACGAAGTGCTTCTGCGCGAAAAGGAAGATCAGCACAGAAGGGATGACGGACAACAGCGACATCGCTAGCAGCTGTCCCCACTGAATCTCGAACTGGTCAATGAATCCCCGGAGCGCCAGCCCAACCGTAAATTTATCCACTGAGCTGAGGTACAGCACTTGCGAGAAGAAATCGTCCCAGCTCCAGATGAAGGTGAAGATCGCAACCGTCACAAGCGCCGGCTTGATCAGCGGAAAGATAATCCAACCAAAGATGCCGTAGACGGACGCACCATCGATCTTCGCTGCCATGTCCAAATCACGGGGAATCCCGCGAATAAACTGGACCAGAAGGAAGATAAAAAACGCGCCTCCCCCGAAGAAATGCGGCAGCACCAGTGGCACGTAACTGTCCACGAAGCCAAAGGAGTTAAACAGGATATACTGCGGAACGACCGTAACCTGGCCGGGAAGCATCATGGTCAGCAAGAGCACTGAGAACCAGAAACCACGCAACTTGAAATCCAGTCTGCCGAAGCCATAAGCGACGATGGCGGCGGTCAGCACACCGCCAAACACGTTCCCCACCTCCATCAGCAGCGTATTGCCAAAGAAATGAGCAAACGTGTAATCGTTGGAGTAGTGCCAGCCTTTGATGTAGTTCTCCCAAATCGGCGTCTTGGGCCACAACGTCGGTAAACTCAGCTCCTCTGTCTTCTTCAGAGAAGCGCCAATCCACCAAATCACTGGATACAGCATGAGGAACGAAAATAGCGTAAGGAGCAGATGATTCGCTAACTTGGAGCCCAGCTTCATTTCGAGCCCCCTCCTTCCGATTCATAGAACACCCAGTAGCGGGAGACAGCAAAATTAATCGCGGTTAAAATCCCAACGATCGCCAGCAAAATCCAGGCCAGCGCTGACGCATACCCCATCTGATAGTGCTTGAACGCTTTCTCATACAAGAATAAGGCGTACACATAAGTGGAATTGATCGGGCCGCCTTTGGTAATGATGAAAGCGGAGGTGAAGGTTTGGAAGGAGCCGATAACGCCGAGAATTAAGTTAAAGAACATGACGGGAGACAACATTGGGATGGTAATGCTGATAAACCGTCGGAACTTGCCCGCACCGTCCACCGCCGCAGATTCGTAAAGCTCTTGCGGAATCTGCTTCAGTCCAGCCAGGAAGATGACCATCGTTGAGCCGAACTGCCACGTATTTAACAAGATGAGTGTCCCCAGAGAGGTATCCGGGTTCGTGATCCAGCCCACGCCTTGGATGCCAAACCAGGCTAGTACCTGATTGATGTAGCCGTCTAACCCGAACATGTTGCGCCATAATGCCGCAACCGCAATGCTGCCGCCAATCAATGAAGGAAAGTAAATCGCTGTCCGGTACAGGTTCATCCCCTTCAGCTTCTGATTAAGCGCTATCGCGACGAGCAGCGAGAACAGCAGCTTCAGCGGCACGGAGAATAAAACAAATGTAAAGGTCACGCTTAACGATTTCGTAAAGGTGGAATCATTGGTAAAAATATTGACGTAGTTGCTCGTTCCTGTCCAAACTGGATCTTCCAGCAAGGAATAGTCGGTAAACGACAGATAAAACGATTGAGCGATAGGCCATAACGTCAGCAATAGAAAGCCAATCAGCCACGGAGATATAAAAATATATCCGGCCAGGTGATTCGCGCCGGTCTTCACGCGCTTTCGGACGGCGTGTTCAGCGATTCCTCCCTCGTTCGAAGCGTTCATTTGTGCAGCCATCCTATGGATTCCTCCCCTCTTGCAATCCGTGATTGAGATTAAGAATGTAGTTCTACTGTATTCGAATGCGCTTTCATCCATGAAGGTGAGGAAATTATGATATTGTTTGATTTTTTAAAATTCATGGATTTCACTCTCATCCTCCGGCGTGCCGGTAGGAAAAATTATGATTCAACGGGCAAAAAGCCTTAAGATAGTCGCATCGACAAAAGAGCCGCCGTCCCTAACAATAAAGTCATATCGAACGACAAGGCTTCACAATTACCCAGCTGGGAGGAGGCGCTTCAATGAAATTTGATAATCCGGAAGACATCATTCAACTGACGCCGCTGTGGAAGGGCGATCGCTTTGAGAACGGACGTCCGAAGGTACCGGATGACGTCCTGCGAAGAATTCGTAAAATTACGCTGGAGGAAGCATGGGGTCCGCTCTGGCACCGTGGCTATACGTTTCAGTTTGAAGGCGATTTCAAGATCATCCATCCCGATCAGGTGATGGTAGGACGTGCGGTGACGGCTGTGATGGTGCCGAAGCGGCCCGATCTTCATGAAACGCTGCTCCATTACGGTCATGAGCAAGAGGGACGAAGGGGCTTCTTTAACCAGTGGGTGATCGATTCTCTGGTCGAGGATGATGTCGTGGTGGTCGATATGTTCGATAAAATCCATCTCGGCACCTATGTCGGCGGCAATCTGTCGACAGCCATCTCTACCCGCACGAAACGAGGCGGCGCCGTAATCTGGGGCGGTATTCGGGATAATCAGCAAGTGGCCGAAATCAAGAACATTAATATTTATTACCGCGGCAGCGACCCGACGGCAATTGGGGATGTCACGATGGTAGGCATGAACGTACCTGCCCGGATCGGCAAGGCGATTTGCCTTCCCGGCGACGTCGTGCTGGGAACGCCGGCAGGCGTCATCTTCATCCCTCCCCATCTTGCCGAACTGACCGTTGAACAGGCGGAGAAATCCCAGGTTCGCGACGTCTTTGGTTTCATCCGGTTGAAGGAAGGGGTCTACACAACCGCGCAGATTGACGGCGCTTGGCCCACCGCATTATGGGAGGACTTCATCCAATGGTTCCAAAGCGACGAGGCAGCTGCAGAATACCGCCATTTAACATGGGAGAAGGAGCTCGAAGAGGCGCGCCGGAACGAACAGGATGGCGGCCGCCGTTCGGATGTTCGACTGTAGATGAGTTTGCTCCAAAAAAGGAAGGAAGCGGGCGCTGCGCCGCTCCCTTCTTTTATTTGCTCACCGACTCTCGATATTCGCTTGGCGAAACCCCAACCTTCTTCTTGAAGATTTGGCTGAAATAACGCGGATCCTGGTATCCAACCTTCTCCGCTACCTCGTAGTTTTTATAGTGAGTGGTCCGGAGCATTTCCTTGGCTTTATCGATCCGGATATCGGTCAGATGTTCAATAAACGTCTTGCCGGTGTTCGTTTTGAAGAGCAGGCTTAAATAGGTTGGCGTCATATACACCTTTTGTGCCACGCTTTGCAGGGAAGCGTGCTGGCATTCCTGCTCCATGTAGTGGATGGACTTCTTAATGATGCTGCGATGATGCTCCCGTTCCTTTAAGCCAGGGGAGGCGACCTTCCACAACCCGGTCAAAAAATGGCTGACGTAGCGTTTAAGCTCCTCCAGTGTGCTTAACTTAACCAATAATGTCGCTTCAAACGGATTGTAAGCGCCTACATTTTGTTCGTCAGCAACCACTCTTCTTTCCATGCCAACCAACATGCGGATCGTCAGCTCATACATGCTCTTGATGTCAATCGGACCTTGCTCCAACACAGCAGAATAAAACCGTTCCACCGCCTCCGCAATCGCTTCCTCCGAATCCGCCGCCCGGAAATGATCATACAATTGCTGCTCTTCTTTGGCCGGGTAACGGTTGATAGGCTCTAAACGGCGAAGCTCCCCATAGTACATCAATTGCCCGCTTCCGCTGTAGAACTTGCTCTGTAACGCCCAAGCCGCCTGCCGGTAAGAGAGGTGAATGTCCCTCAAATGGCTGCATGGCTTCCCTACTCCGATATACACTGGGTAATCGAAACGCTCCCGAAGCACCGCTTGCAGCCGCTCCAGCACTTCCTTGGACACCCATGAGAACAGCAGCCCAATTCGTCCATCACCCGCCAGGAAGGCGATACTGCTTCGCGGCATCTGTTCCTGAAGCGATTCCCGCATAGACTCCAAATAAGCCAGCTTATCGTAATCATGATCAGCGGGAGTACTCGGCTCCAACAACGCAATCGTTGGAAACGTGTAATACGGGTTCAACTGAAGCCGGGTCAAGCATTCCTTCAAGTCTACCTTGGCTTCTGTGCTCCCGGAGACTAAATACCGCAGGAGACGGTCACTCATCCAGGTCGTGATCGCCTGCTGGTCCAACACCAGACGTTCATTCAGCATGCTCTTTCCCCCTTTTGAAAAACAATGAACGTGTGCAAGCACCTAATCCAAATGAATGAATTTGTAGGCGTGCATGTGCTCGATAAAGGCTGCCTCCGCCGCCTCACTGTCCCCGGTCCGAAGGGCGTCAATCAACAGCCGATGCCAATCGGCCAACATTTTCGTCGTATGATGCCGATTCGAGATGGCCATGAAGCGCATCACCTTCGTCCGCATATGGTTCCATAGCTCCAGGATGGCTTGATTGTCACAACGTTTATAGAAGAAGCCATGAAAATCCATATCTAGCTCGAGAATTTGCAGCGTGTCATTCTGCTCGACGGACTTCTCCAGGCGCTGGATCATCGCTTCCAGTTCCTCGTAATCCGCCTCCGTTAAGGTTGGCATCGTCGTGCGAACCGCGTAGCCCTCGATGATTTCCCGGAGGATGAACAGATCTCGAATCTCCTTGGATGTAATGTTGGACACCACCGACCCCTTGTTCCGAATCCCGGTTATTAATCCTTCCTGCTTCAACCGTTCCAGCGCTTCTCGCACCGGCGCCTGACTCACCTGGAATTGACCCGCGATCTCGAGCACAAGCAGTCGGGTTCCGGGAGCCAACTCCCCAGTAAGAATTTTGCTCTTTAGACTTAAATAAATTTGTTCGCTGATGGAATTCACCAACGGGACGATTTCATTGCTTGGCATCCTTCTCAGTCTCCATTCGATTATCGTTTATCGATTATCGATAATTTGATTTGTTCCATTGTATGAGAGCATCTGCGCATCTGATACCGATTTTTGGATAAAAAACAAAAAAAGTCCGCGAAGCCTACGCCTCACGGACTATAATCAATTTTTGATTCGTGCGAGCTTAGCGAACCGATGCAACGATGATCATGACCTTCTTCCCTTCCGACACTCCCGAAGGCCGGATCGAGTAAGTGCCTACGGCTGCCGGGACAATCGCCGTCTCGGCGTAGTGAACATCGAATGGGGGAAAAGCGTCGGTCTTACTATAGATCGTAATTTGCCCGCCTTCTACGAGGTTCAGCACCTGGACGCTGTCGTTACATTCAATGTCGATCGACTGCGAGAAGGTGTACCGGAAGGTCTCGATAAATTGCCGGGAATGCAGGCCGGTTCGCTCCACTTTACGGTGTTCCGATTCCTCCAGCACTTCCTCCTGATGAATGAGATTTCCCTTAACCCAAGCGGTGTCCCAATCCCATTGGATATTCTTCAGTGGACCTCTGTCAATAGAATGGACACAAAAAATCGAGAGAACTACGCAGAAAGACGGTACATACGTTCCCGTTGATTGGGCGTCATGTATCCAATCGCGGAGTGAATCCGTTTCCCATTGTAGAAACAAGTGATATATTCAAAGATGCGCTTTTTCGCCTGTTCACGCGTTTGAAATTTTTCCAAATAAATGAGTTCCTTCTTCAGCACGCTGTGAAAAGACTCGATACAGGCATTGTCGTAGCAGTTGCCTTTTCGGCTCATACTGCCCGTCATGCCGTATTTGCGCAGACGCGCCTGATAGTCGTACGAAGCATATTGGCTGCCGCGATCGGAATGGTGCAGGACTTCGCCGCGCGGCCGTTGCAGGCTGTAGGCTTGATCCAGCGCTTGGATGACCAGTTCCTTCGTCATCCGTTCGTCCATATGGAAACCGACGATTTTGCACGTGCATACATCCAAAATACTCGCCAGATACAGCCAGCCTTCGTCGGTCGGGATATACGTGATGTCCGCTGTCCACACCTGATTCGGCGCTTCGGCTGTAAACTGCTGATTCAGTACATTCTCTTGCACCGGCAGCCGATGATTGGAGTTGGTTGTTGCTTTGTATTTCTTCACGGTTCGGGATTTGAGGCCAAGCTCCTTCATGATACGGGCAACGGTTTTCTCCGTCACGTGAACGCCTTGTCCGTTCAGCACTTTTGTGATTTTCGGGCTGCCATATAGACCTCGCGAGTCCAGGAAAGCCCGACGAATGTGCTGCTCCAACGCCTCACGGCGTTTCTGACGCTCAGTTTGCTTTCACCCAGGCATAATAACCGCTTCTGGATACATCGAATACTTGGCACATCTTCGCAACACGACACTGGAAGCGGTGTTCGTGGATAAAGGAATAAATCAGCGCCGGTCTTTCGCGAAGTAGTGCATCGCCTTTTTTAGGATCTCGTTCTCCTCTTCCAAGTCACGAATTCGTTTCTGCATGTCGCGGATCGCTTTGTCGTCAGGCTTCAGTTGCCCGCTGCCTGGGAAGGCCTGCTGTCCGCTCTGCTTGTACTCCGCCATCCAGCGGTACAGGGTGTTGTCGTTGATCCCCAGTTCCCGGGCGACCTGCACCACCGGCTTTCCCTCGTCCTGAATCATCCGGACCGTCTGTAGTTTAAATTCCTTGTCGTACGGTTTAGCCATTTTCGGACACCTCGAGTCGATTTGATTTTATTTTCGCATTCTCGATTCTCCGTGTCCATTTTTAAGTCTAGCATCAAATTTACTGAACATTTAAAAGAACTGCATATTCCCAAAGACAAAACTTACTGCTTTATTGAAACTAGTCGGGGATTGCTGGTCAGCGCTTTATTACAGGAAGGTTTTCGTATTTATCCACTTAATCCAAAGGTTGTAGATCGCCAGCGTAGACCATCAGGAGCGAAAACAGACTTTATAAACGCTAAGCTGTTGGCTGATATAGGACGTAAGGAATTTGCTAATCTCAGAGCCTTAACAATTTCTAATGAGCTTATTGAGGAACTCCGGATGTCGCCATAAATCACCGGAGTCAAAAGCGGAGGAAATCCTTCGGATTGCACATAGTCCTCAAATTCCTGTACCTGAAGCTACTGTAAGAGCCAAATCCAGACTAGCCCTCGTGCTTATTAAACAGTTGTGCGTTCTAGTCGAAGAATTGGCAAACTACGATAAAGTTATTGTCCAATTTATTCGAGCAACATAAAGATGCTCCGGTCGCCTGCACCTTTTCCTTAAGCTTCTCCCCAGAGCGAAGCGTGGATTTTTTCCACACAAACGAATACTTATTGGCGTTAGCTTCGATCTTCTGCGATGAGCTTTTGGATCATCGTTTCAAACAGCTCGTCCATGAACGCTTTCATGCGCACACCACGGAAATCGTTCAAGGTGCGGAAGTCGGGCTGCTGCATGGCTGCCAGCCACATGGCCGGGAGATTTTCACGCAACAGCTTTTCGATACCGTGACAGGAGTAAACCTTTTGCGAGTAACCGTTCTGTAGTAGTCGACAACAACGGGGCGTCCGGCGGTCAGTTTTCACTGACTTTCTGGACAGCCCCGTCGGCTTTTTGGCTCTCACATCCTTATTGTCTGAATATTTGTTAACGTGAAGACTTCGTTAATTTGTACATATTTTTACTGAATACTAATTTACTAACTTACAGAATGCAACTCCTTATGCTGTAGTTTATATATATGCTGACAACTTTTTGCAACAGTATCGTCATGAGTAACTATGACTAGCGTCACTCCTTGTTGATGCAGAGAACTAAATATTTTCAAAATCGATTCTTCGGTTTGTTCATCAAGTGAACCGGTAGGTTCATCTGCCAAAAGCAATAATGGTCTTTTTACAATAGCACGTCCAATAGCAACCCGTTGACGTTCACCACCAGATAATGTTGAAATTTCTCTCTTTATTGTATACTCAATATCCAGATCATAAAGAATTTCTTCAACCCTAGCCTTTATTTGATGTTTTGGCATCCCAAGATATTGTAGCGGGAGGGCAATATTTTCAAAAACATTCCTGTCATCAAGCAAATGGAAATTTTGAGTTACAAAGCCAATATTTTTTTTGCGGTACTCGGCTCTTTGGTTTTCTGTTAGTTTTGAGATATCCGTACCATTGAAGAGCATTACACCTTTATCGAAAGGAAGAAGCCCACCTATAATATTTAGTAAAGTTGATTTTCCACAACCACTCTTCCCTTTTATTGCTATTGATTCTCCCTCATGAATTTTTAAATTCAAATCCTCTAAAATATTGACGTATTGGCTTCCGTTCTTATAACATTTAGTGATTCCAGCTAGTTCAATAAGCATTTTGCCCTCTTCCCCCTTCTTCTTCATGATTTATAACGAATGGTGTATACAGAAGCTTATAAGCGGGGACAATGCACGAAATAACGCTCATAGCTATGCTCAGCAGTAACAAAATAAACTGTGTTTTAAGATCACCCAATTTTAAAACTTGATCAATAATAATAAACGCGGATAAATAAGCTGCCAGGAAAACACTTCCAATTTCCAAAAATTGCATTTTGATAAGTTCCATCTTAGTGGCTCCATTTATAAAATGAATAAATAAAAAAGGAAATCTTCTTTTTTGTTGCAAAATGATGATATAGCTAATAATTAACAAATTTAAAAAAATCATAGCGAAAAAGAATGATTGCACCAACGATTTATTTTCTAATAGTGTTGTCAGCAAACCTCGATATTTTAGAAAATGTGGATTCAAACCGATAAAAGAATAGTCGATAGCATTTTGCTTTGCAATCGCATCAATTCTTTGAAACATTTTTTGAGTCTGTACAGTATTATTTTCAGTAACAATAAAACCGTTAATCATGGCAAAATAATTTATTTGTTGAAACAACTCATCTTCCTCTGATTTTGGATTCCCATATTCTCTATATGGAATAATTATGTAATCATCAAGATAAAACTCCGGATTATTATTAAAAAACAACTTACTATTTTCCTTCAAGAACCCAATAACCTTTACTCTTTGTGGTTTATTGTAGTATTTTATGGATATTTCTTCACCTAATTGATAGATCTTTCTATACGAAGAACCTAATAATACTGACATGGTATTGGTAGAATTACTAAAATCGTCCTCGCCCCACATTGTTCCTTCCGACGTATTTAGATGAAAAAAATCAGCAGCTTTTTTATTCATTTGAAATGATTTTACTGCTGTATATACTGTTCCATTAATACTTTCCTGGTGTTTTTCTCCCCCGCTTTCGTAACCTTCAACAAATTTAAGCGGAAGGCCTTTATCTTCCAGTAGAATGTGATGATTAAACATTGCCAAATATTGAAAATCGGTTGAAGTATTTAGCATCGAATAGTAATTTTTTAATTTTATTAAATAGTCCGATTGACTATTAAAATCTTGATACTTTTCCCCATCATAATAATTGTCCAGTAATTGATAGACCGCCTTTCCTTCATATATTTCACCAAGGCTCCTACTTTCATAATCAAGTTGCTGTAGAAAAGCAACAAACGTTCCAAAAAGGATTAAAAAAACTGTGATTTGCAAGTACATGATGAGTACCAAAAATTTATATTTCTTTAGAAATAACCTATATTCATTGAGGATCATTCCTGGTTACCTTTCCTTTTGCATGATCATTATAAAAAAATAAGCTCAACAATAGCCAAACACTAAATAAGAAAATAAATGTCAGCAAAATCATCGAACCCAAATTAAATAAGATGAATGAATCAAAGATATAAATGACAAAAAATGTGGAAATACTTGAAAAAATCACAATTAGCAGTGATTTATTTATAATTTGTTGATATATTTTTCTTTTCGAAACGCCCAAGAGGAACAAAACACGAATGGTTTTCTTTTCTTTTTCATACCAGTATCTTATAAAAGCTGTAATAGTGAATAATATAAGAATGCACATTTCAACGAATAACAAAAAATTAAAAAATGATACTTCTGCTGTTCTAGTTACACCTTTCTGTGTACTTTCAATCTGAGATATAAGGGGGTTTTTGCTTACAACTTTTTCAACTAACTCTTCAACTGTAGATTCGTTATCGCCATCCACAATAATTCTAGTATTTTTAGGGATATTCGGAAGTTCAGGATTAATAAGTAATACTAAATAATCTATCGAACTTGCAAATGAAGCCCCCATAAAACCGGTGACTTCATATTCTACTCCTTGAAAAGTAATATATTTATTTCCTCCGCGTTCATATACTTGTTTTCTCATTTCATTGCCAACCACTGCCTTGCGGCCTTGGTCTGTTTCTAAGAAATAATGCCCCGATCTTATTGGAGGAGACCATTCCCCTGAATTTTTCAATAACGCTCGATAGGTGCTATTATATTCTGCGAAAATTCTGCAATCGGAATCCGACAATTCCTTTAACCACCGATCATCACCTTGATTAATAAGAACTTTATGATGATTAGTATATAGTTCATTAGAAATTTCATTAAACTCTTCTTGCTTATGTAAATAAGTTTGAAAGATACAGAAGAATAAAAATAGACCGGTCAAAACAATGTAAAGAACTGCATCTTTCTTTCTTAGCGTAATCAATTCATTTTCCTCATTTCATTTGGGTTAAAGAGTGAAAGGTTACTTAATCCGAATCCATAGATTGAGTAACCTTTTCACTATATTAATCCTACTTATGTCCCAATATGAGTTAAGCTTAATGTCCCCAGTACGTTCTGGCCTCAGTATTTTCAAATATACCTGGTGCATACCATGGAGATTGTGCCTCTGTATATCCAGTTCCCCATTGTCTACCACTAGTTGTTCTCACATTTCCTTTGTTATCTTCCATCCTTGCAGTTGTATAATGGTATGTATCCTTCCAAATAGTGTAACCATAAGCTGCGTAAAATACAGTCTCACCATGATCTTCTGTTTTTGTACGACGTTCACCATAATGTTTATCGGGACTATCACTTGCGAAAATACCTACGCCAGTTGATCTAGCTTGATTAATATAATAGCCTCCTGATTCACTCCATCCACCCGATGCTTTTAGCGCTGTATCGGCAAATCCAGGCACAGCAGTTGCAAGAAGAGAAATGCTAATTACAGACGTCGCCACCAAATACTTGAAACTAGTTTTCATAAATTCAATTACCTCCATCCTCTTAAATGTCAATATATACCTTTTTATAATAATTCTCTTATTATTTTTAGTCAATGGCATTTTTGTAAATATAATATATATTTTGATTGATAGAGTAGCTTGGCGGATACCCGCCACCTTAAGCAGATTGTGAGCCAAAGCCACAATCCCAAACTCCGTGTGAACCTTCTTTAGCCCTCGCCGTATAGTGAGCAAACAACTGCTCATCCGGGATGGCTTCAATCATCTCATCAATCACGCCGAGCTACGCCTTTTGTAGATTGTTGTGTGGTAACTTCATTCTACAGGAAAATTAGGTTATTTTGTTCCTTTTTTTAACATTTATCAAAACAGGGCGTCCAGAGGTCAATTTTCACTGACTTTCTGGACAGCCCCATTTTGTTTTCATGCCCTCTGTCCCGCGAAGCTTACGCCTCACGGCCTTATACGTACTTATTCCTGATCAAAATAAACGATCTTCCCTGTTTCCGCGGATTGATAGACCGCCTCCAAAATCTGAGATACGATCATCGCTTCCCTCGGTTTCACGAGAGGCTCCGTGTCGTTGACAAAGCTGTGAATCCATTGTTTGGCTTCATACTCGAAATCGGTCAACTTCTCCCCGCGGAACAGTTCTCTTGCGTTAGGATCGACATCGATTTCATTCACGAACAAGCTTCCGTCTCTCTCGCCGTTGATCCGCAGCTTACGGTTATTAAAATCCGCCCCGCCCTTCGTGCCGCACAGTAGATTGCCCGCGTCATCTGCAATATTCAAGGCCCAGCTCGTTTCGATGATGACCGTAGCTCCATTTTTGAATTTCACGTAGCCAAACGCGGAGTCTTCGACTTCGAACTCATTCGGATCCCAAGAGCCCCATTCGTTTGCGGCATTTTCGGTGTATTTCAGCTTATGGAACACACTGCCGACGACGCTTTCCGGTTCATAATTATCCATTAACCAGAGGATCAGGTCCAGGGAATGAGTTCCGATATCGATCATCGGGCCGCCGCCTTGCTTCTCTTTATCCAAGAACACGCCCCAGGTCGGTACACCTCTTCTGCGAGTAGCCACCGCTTTGGCGAAATAGATATCTCCCAGTTCGCCATTTTGGATCATCTTCTTGAGCAGTTGGCTCTTGGCGCTGGATCGACTCTGGTAACCGACGGTGAGCTTCTTGCCGCTTCGCAAGTGAGCTTCATACATCGCTTTTGCCTCAGCACCCGTGACCGCCATAGGCTTCTCGCACATGACATGTTTGCCGCTTTCGAGCGCATCGATGGAAATCGAGGCATGAGAACTATTGGGGGTTAACACATGTACAACCTCGATCTCTTCCAGCGCCAGCAGATCCTTATAATTCGTGAACACCTTGGCATCCGGCGTACCAAATTTCTTCGCGGCAGCCTCAGCTCTTTCCGGGATCAAGTCGCAGAAGGCTACCATCCGCACATTGTCCACCTTCGCTAAACTCGGCATATGCTTGTCATTGGCAATGAGTCCGCAACCGATGATCCCTACTTTTACCGTTCTCATCCGTTCCCCTCCTCCGCGCTACTTGAACTCCACCGTTCGATTTTCCTTGTGGGCGATATAGGCCGCCTCCAGAAGCTCTGTTAATTTCGTTCCATCTTCCAGTCCGAACGGCATCGGCTTATCCTCAAGCAAGGCATCCACCCATTGAACGATCGGGAGCGGCTGCGCTGCAGGGAGCTGTGTTGGCGATATCCATCCGGAGAAGGGGGAATCGAATTTCTTCGAAATGACTTTCACGTTCGAATCCGAGATGATCAATGTGCCTTCTGTACCGTAAATTTCAAGCGCAGAAGGAGTTCGATACGTCACCAGGCTGGTTTCGACCAGGGCAACCGCGTTGTTGGCAAACTCGATGGAGCATTGTGCATTATCTTCCACGGCGCGATGAGTGAAGTAGTGGAACATGGAAGTGATCCGTTTTGGCTTTCCTAAATACCAGCTGGCAAGATACATCGGGTGACAGCCTAAATCCATCATCGCCCCGCCGCCGGCTTGCTTCTCATCATACCAGTACTCCGGCAGCCAATTGTTTAATGCCCCGTCATGCCCGTTCCGAATGCGCAGAAGTGTCACATCCCCTAGGATTCCGTCATCGATCAGCTGCTTTGCGAACAATTCCTGCGGTCTCGTGCGGGCCGGGAAGGAGATACAGAACTTAACGCCGGCCTCACGTACCGCTGCCGATATTCGCTCACATTCCTCCGTGGTCAGCGCCATCGCTTTCTCGGTGAAAATATGCTTGCCGGCTTGCGCCGCAGCCACCATGACATCAGCGTGCATGCTCGTAGGGGCATCCACCACTACCCCATCCACATCTTCCCGCCGCAAAAGAGTGTCCAGATCCGCCTCAAAGTCCGCACTCAATCGGGCAGCCCATTCCCTTCCGCGTTCAGGTTCTTCGTCCCAGACCGCGGTAATCTTCACATTCCCATGGGACTGTAACACTCTGGCATAGTCCTCTGCATGCACATGCCACTTACTTAACATCGCCACGTTTAACATCCTCGTTCCCTCCTTCATCTTCAGGATGAGTAGGGCTTAGAACCCTACATCATCCCGCTCTGCCGCTTTTTGCGCCACAAACGCTGCCATTTCCTCTACGCCTGCATCTCGGAATTTCTCTTGAGTTTTATGCAAAATATTTAGAGCTTCTTGATCCGACGAGGCAAACAGGGCTTTCTTAAATTCATCGTCAAAATTCAAGCTGCTGGTCTTATTGATAAACTCGTCATACTTCGGCCATTCTCTCGCCAGGTAGCTCGCGCTAACCTTGTCGATGATCTTGATCGGCATTCTGGCCGAGAAGCTCTCCTCCAGTTTTTGCCACTGCGTTTTTTGGTCTTCTGGAATCGGCCAAGTGACGGAATCAGAGAAGGCGCCAATGAATCTTCCCGGAAGGAAATTAAGCCCTGCGTCTCTCTTCAGATCCGGGTTCTCATCAAATTGCTTCTTCACATCCGGAATCCATTGCGGAATCCCATTTTCCAGCGTATAGTGCGTCCCCTCAATACCGTAGTAGGCCAATAAACGACCTTCCTCACTGTTTACGTAATCAATGTAACGCAATGCTGCATCAGGGTCCTTGATGTTCGCGCTTAAGAACAGGACAGGGAAGCCGGAACGTCCCGGTTTCTCTACTTGCGTCCGAATTTCACCGCGCTTATTCTTCATCGGGCCAAGCAGCTCGTATTGCATTTCCGGATTCGTCTTATACAGCGTCTTAGACAACTCCGCTAACATCGGTTGCGCACCGAATACAGCGAGCTTACCTGTCGTCAGCTTTTCGTTCGCCGTTGTGCTCGTATTGCTGAAGGCTTCAAGGTCAAACAGCCCTTCGTTCAGCAACTTTCTCATGTAGAGCAGCCGTTCTTCATGATCCTTGGATTGCGTCCAGTGGATCAGCTTCCCGTCTTCTTCACGATAGTCGGAGATGTTGTAATCGGACCAACCGGCAAGGAATTGGCCATAGTCCCAACCATTCCACATCGTACCTGCCGGAATAACCGGCTTGCCGGCAATATCCTTAAATCCGCCGTCTCTGATCTTAACCAGCAGATCATACAGCTCTTCTTGCGTGTCGATCTCCTCGGCTTTGACATTCAGTGCCTTCAGAATATCTCCCCGGGCAAAAAGGCCGTAGTTCCAGTTATGAATGCTCTCAGGGGTTCCGTCTGGAGTTTCGGTAGGAATGAGATAGGTTTTTCCTTCAAAATCCGGGCTGTTCAGATCGAACTCGTTAAAGTCTTTCGCGATCCCGGTCGTCACAAGTCTTTTTACGTTCGGGTATTTATCCAGATAAGGAGTCAAGTCCAGAATCTGGCCTTCCATGGCCGCTTTCTTGATAACTTGTCCTTCTCCCCCGGTCGTTGACCAGAATGGGGCATTCACGATATCCGGTACGGTACCGGAAGCGAAGATCGTGTTCAATTTCTCTACTTCGCTGGTCGTGATCGATTCCATTTTCAAGGTAACCCCGGTTTTTTCCCGGATTTTTTGAGCTACGGGATTATTCTCCTGATCTTGTGGAAAAGCACCCCCGCCGCCGTTCCAGGCGCTGAGGTACGTTAAGGTGACAGGCTTAATTTCTTCAGCCCCCGTCTCACTCACGTTCCCCGGCTCGTTCGAACCCGAGTTAACCGTGCTCGCCTCCTTATTCCCTCCTGAACCTGCGCATGCTGTCAGCAGAATGGCGATCAGTGTGATGATCAAACCGCTCCTCAACCCGTTCTTGCTCATACTCTACTCCCCTTTCAATGAACATTTTTTATATAAAAGGCTTCGCCTTTTATACCAACTACTCCTTAAGCGAGCCAACCAATACGCCTTTTACGAAATACTTCTGGAGAAACGGATACACACAAATGATCGGTGTCGTAATAATGATGACGAACGTCATCCGCAAGGCCTCCGGAGTCACCCCTCGCAGCTCCAGTTGGGATTCGGTCATGTTCTGAATCGCAGAACCGCTGTTCCCCGACGACGAAGTCATCGACTGGAAGGAAGCTTCACTAATCATTTTGTTTAGAAAGGTCGCTGCAGGGTGTAATTTTTCATTTTGGATAAAAAACTGCCCCGTGAACCAGTCATTCCACACCCCGACCCCAACAAACAAGGCAATGGTCGCCAGTACCGGCATCGAGAGCGGCAGGATGATTCTGGCGAATACGGATAATTCGCTGGCACCATCAATCCGGGCCGACTCGGACAAAGCTTCAGGAATTCCGTCAAAGAAGGTTTTCATAATAATCGCGTTAAAGAAGCTGTAAAGGGAAGGCAGCACCAATACCCAAAACGTGTTGAGAATGTGGATTTGCCGGAACAGAATAAAGGTCGGGATCAAGCCCCCGCTGAACAATGTGGTGAAGAAAAAGAAGAAGACAATATACCTCCGGCCGGGCAAGCCTTTCCGCGACAGCGCGTAGGCCAGCAAAGCCGTCAATAATACCGAACCAACCGTTACAATCACGGTTCGGGCGATCGATACATAAAACGAATTTAAGATCAATGGATTGGTAAACGCTTTTGCATAATTCTCTAAAGTAAAGACTCTCGGAAAAAAGTAGATTCCGCCCTTCATCGCGTCGTAGCCGTCATTAAACGAAAGGGCAAGGAAATAGATAAAGGGATACAGCGCCGTGGCGCAAAATATAAACAACACCGAATAGTTAAGCACCATGTAAATTCGGTCCGCCGACGTCAGCCTTTTCGCCCCCATGCGCACAACCTCCTCATGCTTGCCGTTGGCTTATTACCATAGCGATACCTCGCTCACTTTTCGGGAGATATAGTTGACAAGCACAATGAGCCCAAGTGAGATCGCTGATTTGAATAAACCGATGGCAGTAGAATAAGCTAATTGCCCTTGCTGGAGTCCTGTCTTCAGCACATAAGTGTCTAATATCTCCGACACGCTTAAGGTCGCCGGGGTTTGCATCAGCCAAATCTGGTCAAAGCCTGCGTTCAGAATGCCGCTGAGCGAGAAAATGAGCAGGATCGCGATCGTTGGCGTCAAGCTGGGAAGCGTAATTTTAAACAGCTTACTCCACCTTCCGGCCCCATCGATTTCCGCCGCCTCATACAAATGAGGATCAATGTTCGTTAACGCAGCCAAGTAAATGATCGATCCCCAGCCGACCCCTTTCCAGATGTCGGATATGACGACCAACGGATAGAACAATTCCGGCTTACCCATAAAAAAGATCGGTTCCAACCCCATTTGATACCGGATGTCATTAATCAGCCCGACGTTCGGGGACAGAATTTTTTGCAGCAAAGTCACAACAACAACCCACGAAACGAAGTGCGGCAAATAAGAAATCGTTTGGAACACTCTTTTGAGCCTTCCGTGCATCACCGCATTGAGCATCAAAGCCAGAATCAACGGCGCCGGAAATCCGAAAATCAGCTTAAGCGCGCTGATCGACAAGGTATTGCGGAGGACATCATAAAAGCTGGAATCGTTAAGGAACTGTTCGAAATACTTAAAGCCAGCCCATGGGCTCCCTAATATACCCAGATTGTATTTGAAATCTTTGAACGCTATTAAAATGCCGTACATCGGATAATAGGCAAAAATCAAATACCAAATGATCGCCGGAAGCAAAAACAAGTAAATATGCCGGAAATACCAAATTTTACGTAATTTGCTGGATCCCATGCTGTGTTCACCTCCTAAAGCTTCGTTGGATGGATTCTAGTGACTTGTACTCCTAAGCTGCTAACTTTGCGATAGACTCCCCCCTTAGTTGCAAGCGTTTTCTTTCTATGTGTTAATAATATTCGATATAAATGAATATATTCAATATGCTATAAGAAAAATTCCAAGATATTTTTTGTAAAACCAACCTACAAGGCTTAAAATGTGTAAATTTCTAGGAATTAAATGGCGTTTATATTCATTTTTGTGGAACATTTTATTTGACATATTAAATATACGTAATAAGTTCTGAATGTAGAAAAAAGCCTAAGCTTGTCAGCTTAGGTTGAAGTAATTCCAATATACAAATTGATGTAAACTAATGAAAAATGGATCTTTAAATGATTCATGGAGACAACGAGCTAAAGTGTTAGAGAAGCTATTAAAATTAAGATTTAACGATTATCATGAATTCGTGCTCTTGTTTGTCAGACTCAGTTGCTTCATAATAATGTCATAATGTCATAAGTTTTAAATCGTCTCCGTAAAAACCGTTTTTTTCTGACCTAAAATGACAATAGCGGCCCCTGCAGGTCTATTATTTTATCTCCAACCTTTGTCACATGTGGGTAGGGTGAATGTACGTGGTAAAGAAATCAGATGACAAAGCCTCCTAAAATAAGCAATCACATATTTTAGGAGGCTTTTCCAAATGAAAACAAAGTCAAAACAAAATGAATCTGTACAAAATAGGGTGTCCACAAAATTATTCATGATGGTCCTTGTCTTGTCTTCCCTATTGGCAGCCATCACGGTGGATATGGTGAACCCTGTTCTTGGTCTCATTAGCGAATCCTTACAAGCTTCGACAGTTCAAGTGAGTTGGGTAGTGACTGGAATTACACTTCTACTTGCTATTGGTATTCCTCTATACGGACGAATGTCGGATTTTATTGAACTCAAAAAGCTGTACACTTTTGCCACTTTTGTATTGAGCATTGGAAGTTTGATCTGCGTTCTTGCTCCTAGCCTGCCCGTATTAGTACTCGGCCGGATGGTTCAAGGAGCTGGAATGTCTGCCATACCGGTCTTATCTGTTGTGGCGGTTTCGAAGTTTTTTGCAGAAGGGAAACGCGGCACCGCACTAGGAGTCATTGCGGGATGTATTGGTATAGGAACAGCCTTAGGACCGATCTTCGGCGGCGTTGTCGGCCAAACATGGGGATGGCCTGCTTTATTCTGGATAACCTTTATCCTCTCACTCTTCACTGTAGTCGGGTCTATTTTTGCTCTGCCAGGAAATAAACCGATAACTGCAGATGAAGCCGGGCGAGGATTTGATTTGGCAGGTGGTGCTCTGTTAGGTCTTGCCGTGGGACTATTCCTTTTGGGGGTAACGCAAGGGTTTACCTCATTGTCTACATTAGGAAGTCTTTTGGGTTCCCTTATTTCCATGATTGGATTCATTTGGCGTATTGGCGTGGCAAGAAATCCATTCGTACGACCGGACTTATTCAAAAATAAATTCTATGTGAGCTCCGTGGTTGTAGCATTTTTGTCTGCGTTTTCCTATTTTGCAGTCCTTGTATACGTACCGTTGCTTAATTTGGAAGTTAACCAACTCACTCCTGGTGAAGCAGGTTTAACACTTTTACCAGGTGGCGCGGCTGTTGCACTCCTTTCGCCATGGGTTGGCCGAATATCGGATCGTGTTGGGACCAAATCGCTTATTTTCACTGGACTAATCGTGATGGGAAGTTCTACTTTTTTCTTGTCGACATTTGCCTCAGGGGCATCCCCCATTATGAGTTCAGTGGGAGTCATGGGGGCGGGAATAGCTTTTGCTTTAGTTAATTCACCCGCTACGAATTCTGCTGTAAAAGTTCTTCAGAAGGATATGATTGGAGTCGGTATGGGATTCTTTCAGGGGGCACTGTATCTTGGGGCAGGAGCAGGAGCTAGCCTCGTTGGAGCATTTCTGCATGCACGGAGAGATGCTAACTTTCCGTTAAACCCAATGTATCGTTTAGATGTCGTAAACTACTCCGATTCATTTCTGGTGGTTACCATTGCAGTGATCGTCGCATTAATCGCAAGTATCGGATTAAAGAATGATAAACAGGGTAGCAGATTAGTCAAACCTACGAAATGACTAATGGATTGCCGAAATCGACAGACTCACCCACGACAGCCTGCCTTATTGGCATAGCCGATTCATGCTGCAATATAGAGCTGCTACCTCAGAAGGTCATTAACTTTGACCCGAGAGGTAGCCTCTTTAGGATAGAGAATCCATTAAATGCCCATGCCTTCTATCAACGCTCCCCAGTCAATCCCATCCGTCCATTTTAGCGCCAACGGCAGGTCTTCGCTTGTCCAATTAAACACAAACGACGTTCCTTCACCGCCCACCTGGTGGTCTTTCCCCCCATAAATTTGCAGAAAATATTGCTGTCCGCGAACGTTTGCTTCGGTTGATAAGATGACATATTCAGGCGTATATATGACGGTATACTCGTGACCGTTATATATCTTTTTTGATTCGCTTATGTTTTGCCCTTCGAAGTCGAATTTCGTTTTACTTATCGATATAGAGACGCCTCTTCCATGATCGTCTTTGTAGATCAGTCCCAATCCCTCGATATCTTCCGTCGTGATTTCTGATTTATATTTATAAACTTTGTTTAATTCTGTGCCATTAAAATCGTTGGTCTCCGTATTGGGAAACGTTAAGTTGACAATGGCGGAGCCAAAAGCATATTCACCAATCTTCGCAGGCAACATCAAGCCCACCACAGCTTGTTCCGCAGAACTTTTATCTGTGAATGTTTCATTCGATCCAATCACCAACAGCGGCTGTTCATCCGGACCTATCAGCTTGTATTCTCCCAATCGCAAACTCTCACGCTCTTTTTCAGCTTGTTCTAGCAGCTCACTCATGGTTGCCTGTTGTTCAGACATGAGTGGAGAGATTTGCGATTGAACAGTTTGATCACCATGAACAAACTCAGGAGAATCCCCTTGTTCCAGAATAAAATTGGATAAGACCTCGACATATTGATCAAGCAGCTTGAAATCGAGATGATCCGGGGTATCGTCAGTTGTATGGAAACCTTGGATATTTTCCTGTGTAATGGTGACTGCTTCAAAACCAGATTCCAAAAATGAAAGATGATCACTCCCACCATAGGTTCCTTCGGTTGTTGACGATATCCCCCGTTTCGTCATGTAAGTGTTTAAAGCGGAAAGCAAAGGGCTCGATGGGTTCCCGACCAATAGCATTCTGTTGCCATTCTTAAGTCCCAAACAGTCAATATTAATGTTATACACATGATCATATTTATCACTTAACTGCTTGACGAATGCTTTACTTCCCTGCATTCCGGATTCTTCTCCGTTAAAGGCCGCAAAAATGAGGTCGCTTTCGAATTCTGCCGCGGATACAGTACTTAATATAGATGCTAGCTGCAGCAAGGCACTAACCCCGGAGGCATTGTCCAAACTCCCTTGATAAATCGTTTTATCCTTCCCTGTTCCTACCCAACCCACATGGTCAAAATGTGCCGACAAGACGATGGCATGCCGATGTTCCTCACTCTGTGTTCCCGGAAGATATCCTACAACATTGGATGCGGTAATTTCTTCAGCATGTAATTTCATTCCGATTTCAACATTTCGAACTTCCTTACGATGATGATTTAGCCAATCTGCCGTATCAGGACTGATCTGTAAAACCGGAACACCATCCGATGGTTCAGGCAGGAGCTTCATAAAAGTATCACTTCGTTTTAAGATTGCCAGAGGTTTGTGTTCATAGGCTTGAGAGAGTTTAGCGCTGTCTTCGATTATCGCAATTTTCTGTTCTATATGAGAGTCTTGCAAATCAAAAGAGAGCGGAGAGACAGTATGAAACCGTTCATTGACTCTTTGCTCCATAAAGTCCTTGCCGTAAGTTAATCTCCTTACTGATCCATCCTCTAAATGAAAGTTTAGCGTGAATTCCTGCTTATCCGGTTGAAACATCGTATGGGAATAACTCTGTAAATAGCTATCTGAAAATAAAGGCTTTAGACCCAGGCTTTTGAAATGATTTTCGATCAAGCTTTGTGCTTTCAAATTTCCATCCGTTCCCGTCAACCTTCCCAAAAGCTTTGGGGATGATAGTTCCTTGACTGTAGTTTCTACCCCGAATTCTTCCGTCGCAGGGGATGCGTAAAAGCATCCACTTAATAAAAGAGCGATTGCTAGCAAAATGAGAACAATGATTGCTGACAAATTTATGGACGACGTGTTTCTCACAAACGTTAACCTCCGATTTTTATTGTTATTCAGATTATACCATTAATTTCTTTTTTTGTAAGTTTATATTTACAAATAAATGTAAATAAGTGATAATATAGTTGGGAGGAGGTGAAATTTATGAGAAATTTTACCATTTTAATTTTTTCTACTTTCTTTCTACTAGTAGGATTTGCCGGCTCAGTTTCGGCAGAGGAGCAAGCGATTACACCTATTCAAATTCAATCATCCGCTCAATCCTTGAATCCTGAAATGACCATTCAACCACAAGCATTACCCTGTGATTACTACGCTGACGGTCAACATAGATTGGTTCTTGTCGGAACTCAATCTGTGGGATATTCCGGGGGATCACATTCTGCAATCATTAAAAATCCGGATGGAAGTCAACAAGCAGTAAACTGTAATCTTACCAATTGGTATGAAGTCAAAACATACAGTTGTGCTTGCGGTAGAGCATCACAACAAGTACAAGGCAATTTTATAAGAACCACTCATCAATACAATCATAATTAAGCTGATTTGTATATTATACTTATAGAAACGCCTATGTCTTTTAAATGATTGCACAAAGAAACCGTTCTTTTTTAGAAAATGGTCTGTTGGAATCACCATTTTCGAAAAAGCGGTTTCTTTATGCTGATAGAAAAGAGATCATTTATTGCAAATCCTTATTTTTTATACTTTGAAAGTTCTTCAGAAATTGATTTCTTTCCTTGTGATTAGAAAAAGCCATAGAGTACCTGAAAAACAGTTGGTGTCTATGTTCTCCATGGCAATTCCAATTAAGTAGAACAGAGCCGATCATTCAATGGCACTTCCCCCCATACTATCTGCCCGTTTGGAATCCTTTGAGCGATGCAATTAGTATCTAGTTGAGGGAAGGTAAACTACTTCTGAACAGACCTTGAATACAGCCGCTCAACTCATGACTTCTCGAGGCCTCCGTACATCTTTTCGGCCAACTCTGGATCATCATAGATTGCGATCTTAGAATCTATAAGTTCCAGGTTTTTCTTTAGTTCTTCCATTTGCTTTACGACTTGTTTGCGATGCTCAATGAGCATTGCTTTTCTTTCGTCGATTGTTCGCATGCCCTCCATACACCAATCCGCGTATTTCTTGATTTCTTTAATTTGCATTCCTGTATCCTTCAAACAGCAAACCATCTTCACCCAATTGAGATCCGCTTCGCTAAATACCCGGTTACCGGATTTGGTTCTCCCTATAAATGGCATTAGACCTTCTTTGTCATAGTAACGGAGCGTATGGGTAGACAGGCCAAATTTATTAGCAACTTCATGAATGGTGTAATTCAAAAAAATTCCTCCTTGACTTAGAGTTAACTCAAACCAATATACTCACTATAGACCACGAGCAATAAGATAACAAGTGGGACAAAATAAAACCAATCCAAAGGAGAATACATTATGAATTCAACACAGAAGATCGCACTCGTTACGGGCGGCAGCAGAGGCCTAGGAAGAAATACTGCATTGGCTCTCTCCCGCAAGGGAATTGACGTCATCATTACTTATCATACGAAGAAGGAAGAAGCTGAAAAAGTCGTTAAAGAGATTGAATACAATGGCCAAAAAGCTGCAGCATTACAATTGGATGCCGGGAATGTTTCCTCTTTCGATACATTTGTATCGCAGTTGTCCACTTTGCTAAAAGAAAAATGGGATCGCGAGCAATTCAATATTCTTGTTAACAATGCAGGTTTTGGAGTTCATGCTCCAATTATGGAAACGACGGAGGAGCAATTCGACAATCTGATGAACGTGCAAGTCAAAGGCGTATTTTTCCTTTCCCAAAAGTTGTTCCCGCTCATTTCCGATAATGGAAGAGTCATCAATATTTCAACGGGCCTAACACGTTTTGTTATTGATGGGTTTGGGGCTTACTCAGCCATGAAGGGTGCAATTGAAGTTCTCACGAAATATATGGCCAAAGAATGGGGTAAACGGGGGATTCGAGTCAATGTTGTAGCTCCAGGAGCCATTGCAACCGATTTTGGAGGAGGTGCGGTGCGAGATAATGAGCACATGCGCGAATTTATTGCTTCTCAAATTGCTTTAGGCAGAGTTGGGGAAGCCGATGATATTGGCGGGGTTGTTGCATCTTTATGTACAGATGAATTTGGATGGGTAAATGGGACACGTCTTGAAGTATCTGGTGGGCAGCAACTTTAATCAGCCCGTTTATAATGAACCCGGTATTAAACCGGGTTCATTTCTTATTTTGACCGATGATTTCCATGATATCCATTGAAATATTGGAATAGTCCCTCTCATCTGTACCAATAATGTTAATGTTTAACGTTATAAGAAATGGGGTTCAGTTATGGATCGTGTGCCTCCGATGTGGAAGGAATTATATTTTTCAACAGATTTCAAATGTTATGAGCACATGATTGGCGGGCAATCGTATTATGTAGGTTATATCAAGTCGATCGTAGATTCAAAAGTACTAAATGAACATATTATGGATACCCTGGTCCACATCAAATCCGAGCTGACATTGGAGCAGCTTCTACCAATCATGCCTGTTGCGGATAAGAAGCTCACCTCCGATATGGAGTCCATTCGCTCTAATCTGTTAAGGGGATATGTGGCTATTCAGTGCGGACTCGAGGCTCACCAATGTCTTCTTGTTCATGCCACCGCCGACAAAGGGCGTCAAGTTACCGTAACCGAAGTAGAATCGACAGTGGAGGGCTCCAAGGAAGCGCTGGTTGAATCCTTGGATACCAATATCAACATTGTGCGCAAGCGTCTTCCCGTCCCTGACCTGCGTATTGTCGAACTAAAGATTGGCAATATGTCTAAATCGAGAGTGGCCATCTGTTATATGGAAGGGGTTGCCAACCAACAAAATATCGAAACGATCAAACAGCGTATTGAGGATATAGAGTTTAAAGTTATCCCGGATATTACGATCCTCCAACAAATGATTGAAGACAATTCGAAATCGATTTTCCCCCAGCTGCTCGGAACGGAGCGTCCTGACCGAATTTCTTGGGCGATATCGGTTGGTCAAATCTGTATTATGCTCGATGGCTCCCCTACCGCGTTACTGGGACCAGCTAATATAGGTTTGTTTTTTGTCTCCTACGAAGATTATTTCTTGCCTTGGATCGTAGGTTCTGCCTTAAGATTGCTTCGGATCGTATCCATCGTCTTTTCCATATTTGCTTCTTCTCTATATGTAGCGATTGTCACCCATCACAGCCAAAGCATCTCGAGTTTGTATTTACCCACGATCATCACGTCGAGAATGAATGTTCCGTTCTTGCCTGTTGTAGAGGTTCTGTTGATGGAGCTTGTGATCGAGCTGCTCCGGGAATCCGGATCTAGACTGCCGACCAAGATCGGGCAGACGATCAGTATCGTTGGGGGCCTTGTACTCAGTACTGCCGCTGTGGAAGGGGCATTAACAAGCAATATTTTGCTGATTATCGTTGCCTCGTCGGCGATGGCGTCATTTACGATTCCCGTTTTTCGGATGAGCACCACGATCAGGCTATTACGTTTTCCGTTTATTATTGCAGCTCACTTATGGGGAGTGCTCGGCATAGCCATTTGCACCCTATTCCTTATAACCCACTTGATCAGGCTGACATCACTTGGAATGCCTTATCTGGCCCCTTTCTACCCATGGCGTTCGAAGGATCATTTCGATACGCTCATAAGGCTGCAATTCGACAAGATGGGTCGTCCCCCATCCTACTTCCGTACACCAAAAGTAAACAATAGAGGGAATAAGTCCCAAAATCCGATGGATACGGACGATTATTGAACAGAGGAGGTACATGTCATGGAGTCGCCACCCATACAGGATCGCTTCAAGGTATCGGATTTTTATGTCATGGTATTGATCCATTCCTCTCAGTATGGGCTTAGCTACCTGTCCATGCCTACCCCGGCTATTCAATGGGCCGGACAAGATGTATGGATATCGGTTCTAATAAGCGCGATAAGCGTTCATCTTATTATTTTCCTGATGTATAGAATATTGACCCGACGCAACGCTGACTTAATCCAAATTCATCAGCAATTGCTTGGGAAATGGACAGGACATGTATTCAACCTCCTGTTTCTTTGTTATTTCATGGTAACAGCCGCATTCCAAGTGAGCTCGTATATTAAACTCGTTCAAGCCTGGCTGTTTCCTGAAATTAGCGAATGGGTACTCGGCTTCGTGATTTTCCTGCTGGTTTATTACATTGTTTCCGGCGGCATCCGCACCATTGCAGGGATCTGCGCCTTCACCCTGACGACCCAAGTTTTGGTGCTTACACTCGTATTCTCAGCACCCTATTTTCATTTTCGCAATCTGACTCCCATTTTTGAACATACAGTGGCAGAGCTTATCAAAGCATCCAAACCTATCACGTTCTCCTATATGGGCTTTGAATTGTTATTTTTTTATTACATATTCGTCAAAAATGCTCCAAAGTCTCAAAGATGGGCCCATGCCGGAAACGCTGCGACGACGGTTACCTACTTGTTATCGATGTTTCTCTCCATTCTGCTCTTCAAGCCTGAACAGCTGGCTAAGGAAATATGGCCTGTCATGACAAAATTTAAATTCGTACAACTCCCTTTTCTCGAACGGTTCGAGTTTATGGGGGCAGCCATCCATGTTTTCCGGGTTATGCCGATCGTCTGTTTATGTCTATGGTCGGCGGCCAGAATTCTGAAATCGGTAAGCAACATGAAACAGAAACATGCTGTACCGGTCATCCTGATTATCGTACTTGCCATTTTTTGTATCTTATCGAGCGATGAGATCATGGAGAAGATTCAAACTATATTATCCAACTTCAGCTTATATCTGCTGTATGGATATATTCCTCTCCTATATATCCTGCATCTCATCCGGTCAAAGGCAGGGAAAGTATCATGAGCAAGTTCATTCCGATATTTTTGTGCTGCTTATTGATGAACGCATGTGTGGATCAAGAGATTGTGGATCGAATCGCCTTACCGCTGACAGGCGGGGTGGATTTTGTCGATAATAATGAAATCGAACTGACCTTCGCGTTCCCATCTTTCAGCCCTGGAAATATAGAAACGGTATCGGATCAAGTGATCACGCTTGCAGGTCCTACCAAGGCAGAGATTACTGAGAAGATGCAAAGGAAAATCAATCGACGCATCTATCCCTCGAAAACTACGGTGTTCTTGTATGGAAAGGAAGTGGCAACACAGGGCCTGGAAAAAGATCTGGATGTGATATTGCGGGATGGCAGATCGACTCGAAAAATGCATCTAACGGTAGTCGATGGGACGGCGAAGGAGCTTCTGCATGCAGACTTCAACGGCAAAGAAGTAAAAGGCATGTTCCTAGAAAGATTACTTGAGGAGAATATCGAATACGGATACCTTCCGAAGCAAGACATTCATCTATTCGAGTACGCCCTCTTAGGGAGAGGCATAGACCCCTTCCTGCCGTTGATAAAACTTGATGATGATCATAAAGTCACTCTTTGCGGCTTAGCTCTGTTTAAACACGATAAGTATATAACGTCCATTAATGTGAAAGAAATGACGACCTTGAAGCTTCTCCTGGAGGAAAAACATAACGGCAGAATCAGTGTCAAGTTGCCAACCGGAACGATTATCACCGTTCAACTAATACGGACTAAGCCGACCTATCAGCTCATAAGATCGACGGATAACCTAGAACAGGACGAAATCCACATTATGCTGAACATGAAGGTCACCGTGTCGGATTTGAATGGTGAGAATTTTTCCTCACATACGATCGAAGAGGTACGCGAAGCACTCAAGGAAAATTTAGAACGTTCAGGGAATGAACTCATGTGGAAGTTCCAGCGAAATGAAATTGATCCGCTCGGCATAGGCGACTTTGTCCGGAGCAAGACCCGGCATTGGGAGGAAGACACCTGGAAAGCGCACTATCCCCATTTGAAGCTTCGGACTGTTGCTAATATTCAAGTGGTAGGGGAAGGCATACGAAGATAGGGGTATTAAGTTATACTTCTGACAACAAAAAAAGGTCAGGCAAAAGTCGCCTGACCTAAGGTGTTATTGAATTGCTTAAGAACACTTACTATATCCGCAGTTACTGCAAGTTTTGCAGCCCTCAATGTTGATCAGCGAGGCCGATCCGCACGATGGGCACAGGTCCCGAGAGGTGGCTGGTGCGCTGCCGTGGTTGTGGCCGCCATGCGAGCCGTCTGCTGTATCATGAACGTGCGCCGTCTCTTGGGCAACCGTTGCGGCTACCGGAGCCGGGTCGTGGTCCCCGTATGGGCCGTTTTGTACATGTGTCTCCAACGCTTTGGCGACGGCGTCCGCGATCGATTCTACACGGTTCGGACCAAAGCCGATGGCTCCCGTTCCGCCGATGCCTTTGAGGTGCTTAATCAGCAGTTCAACCTTCTCGCCATGGTCGCCGTAACGCAGGAACAGCGAGCAGACGCGGCCAAGGGCTTCGGCCATCGCGAATACGTCAGAACCCGCTTTCCCTACGTTCAAGAAGATCTCACCTGGAGTCCCGTTCATGTCATTGATTGTGATATAAGCCATGCCAAACGGCGTGTTAATTTTATACGTTGCTCCATGCAGCACTTGCGGGCGTCTCTTGTATTGTTCGCCGGTTTTTGGGCTGCTAGCTTGAACCGAAGCACTTGCCGGTTGTGGAGTTGCCGGTGCACTAGCTTGAGCTGGTGCTTCCTCTTTCTTCTCCTCTTTCTTCTCGGTTTGCAGAACTTGCACGTCGCGGCTGCCGTCACGGTAAATCGTTACGCCTTTGCAGCCCAAGTCGAAGGCTAGTTCATACAGCCGTTTCGTATCTTCAACCGTGAAGTCGGACGGGCAGTTGGCCGTTTTCGAGATCGAGCTGTCCACCCAACGTTGAATGGCTGCTTGTACGCGGATATGATCTTCCGCAGACAAATCCATCGCCGTTACGAAGTAATCCGGCAACGGTTCGCCCGGATGCGCGTCCATCCATTCCTGAGCGATCGGCACGAATTGCTCGTCGAAGCCGAGACGGCTTTGACGGTAATATTTGAAGGCAAAGTACGGTTCGATCCCCGTCGAGGTGCCTACCATCGTCCCCGTGCTGCCCGTTGGCGCTTGGGTAATGATGGTGACGTTGCGAATCCCTTTGGTACGAACTGCTTCGCCAACTTCCGGATACACTTCCGTCATGTTCTTCATAAAGCCGCTTTGCAGGAATTTATCAGCTTCAAATGCCGGGAAGGAGCCTTTCTCTTCTGCGATATCCGCAGAGGCCAAGTAAGCTTCCTTCGCAATGAAGCCATACAATTTATCGAGGAATTCCAGCGATTCCGGGCTGCCGTAACGGATGTTCAGCTTGATCATCAGCTCGGCCAGACCCATCGTTCCGAGGCCGACGCGGCGCTCTTTCTTCTGGTTCTTCTCGTTTTCTTCAAAATGATAAGGCGTCTTGTTGATGACATTGTCCAAGAAGCGAACCGAATAACGCGTAGTTGTCGCCAGTTCATCCCATGCGACATCATGTTTCTCTTCATCGTAGAACTTGGACAAGTTCATCGCCGACAGGTTACATACGCCCCAGCCCGGCAACCCTTGCTCCCCGCACGGATTCGTACAGATGATCGGGTTAAAGTACCAGCTGTTGGACATTTGGTTGTAGTATTCCATGAAGACCACGCCCGGCTCAGCGGATTTCCAAGCCGATTCGATGATCGTATGCCAGATTTCACGCGCCTTGACGGTACGGTAGTGGATGACTTTACGTCCATCAGCTCTCCATTTATCAAGATCGCCGTCCCACACCTCGTTGTAATCCTCATAAGTTGTATCCGGGAAGACCAGTTCCCAATCGAGGTCTTCCTTCACAGCTTTCATGAAGGCGTTGCTGACGCAAACCGACAGGTTCGCATTGGTCACTTGGCCCATCGTTTGCTTCACGGTAATGAAGTCCAGCACATCCGGATGCCAGTCATTGATCATCAGCATCAACGCACCGCGACGGCTGCCGCCTTGCTCAATCAGACCAGTGGTGTAGCTAAACAAGCCGCCCCAAGAAACCGCACCGCTGGAAGAGCCGTTCACGCCACGAACGATCGCACGACGCGGACGAAGGGAGCTCAAGTTAATCCCAACACCGCCGCCGCGAGCCATGATCTCGGTCATTTCGGACAGAGTTTCCATAATGCCGCCCCGGCTGTCCTTCGGCGAAGGAATAACGTAACAGTTGAACAAAGTTAACTCATCGCTGGCACCTGCGCCAGCTGCAATCCGTCCGCCCGGAACAAGCTTCCAATCATCCAGAATATAACGGAATTTCTCTTCCCATTCCTTCTGTTTCTCCGGCGTCTCCTCTACCGAAGCCATCGCTTTGGCCAGACGGTCCCACATTTCTTCAGGCGTTTTCTCGATATTGAGGGTCAGCTTCTCGACGTCGGTCTCCACCAGATCTCCCCGGCGGGTCTTCACCGTGACCTTGCGACCGTCACGGGCAACAACCTCCCCTACTTCCTTCGTCGGGAATTTGGGGTCGTCCTTCGTCAGAACAAGTACGACATCGCCTACTTTAGCGTGGCTAGGATCTGCGTCCTTCCAGGCGTACCGGTCCAAGAAGATTTTCTCACTTAGCCCCTCAAGGCGCTGTTTTTGCACAGTTTTCAAAGAAAACACCCTCCTAAAAATTGATTCAGAGTATCCATTAATTAATCGGTCATTCGCCTCGTTTCCTGAAGTGAAAATTAGGCAAAAAAACGAAAAAAAACGCTGTATCAAGCCGGAATCTGCCCACTTGATCACCGCAGCACACACCCTGTAAACGGTAATATCATATGTATGAATCACAATATATTGTGTGCGAATACCATTATACTATACAATATCTCGTTGTCATAGCAGTTCAGAGTGAAATTTTAGGCTTTAATCCGATTTCATCTGGCCCAACCCCCCGTTTCCTTCCATTCTCTCTATTTTTCAGACTCAAAACTATGAAACCGCTTTGTAACCATTTCCAAGAAACCAGGGAAACATCTCCTAAGTTTAATTGAATTTGAATTAACACAATTTTAACAATTGATCGATGCCACTCCGCGAAAAAGGAGTAACCTAGTATATGAGGTTCATAATTTACGAGGAGATGAGTTCAAGTGAAAGCGTTAAGATGGCATGGCGTCAAGGACCTAAGACTGGAGAACATCGAGGAGCCGAAGGCGGAACCGGGTAAAGCGAAAATCAAGGTGGAATGGTGCGGCATTTGCGGCAGTGATCTGCATGAATATGTAGCTGGCCCGATATTCATTCCGCTGGAGACCCACCCGCTCAGCGGAGATAAAGCGCCAATCGTCATGGGACATGAATTCTCCGGTCAAGTGGTTGAGGTTGGCGAAGGCGTCACCCGCGTAGCTGTAGGCGATCGCGTTGTCGTTGAACCGATTTATGCTTGCGGAACCTGCGAGGCTTGTAAACAAGGGAAATACAATCTTTGCGATAAAATGGGCTTCTTCGGCCTGGCGGGCGGAGGCGGCGGATTCTCCGAATATGCCAATGTACCGGAACAAATGCTGCACAAAATCCCGGATTCGGTATCCTTCGAGCAAGGCGCTCTGGTTGAGCCATCCGCTGTAGCTCTTCACGCTGTCCGCTCCAGTAAATTGAAAGTAGGCGATAAAGCCGCGGTCTTTGGCACCGGGCCAATTGGTCTGCTCGTGATCGAAGCGCTGAAGGCTTCAGGCGCATCGGAAATCTATACAGTCGAGCTGTCCGAGGAACGGAAACAGAAAGCTGCCGAGCTTGGCGCCATTGTCATTGATCCAAAAGAATACGATGCCGTTGAGGAAATTCACAAACGCACTCAAGGCGGTGTGGATGTCGCCTATGAAGTAACCGGAGTTTCTCCTGTGCTCACCCAAGCGATCCAATCCACCAAAATTGGCGGCGAAACGATGATCGTCAGCATTTTCGAGAAGGAAGCTTCCCTCCATCCGCAAAACATCGTCATGAAGGAACGCACCGTGAACGGCATTATCGGCTATCGCGATGTCTTCCCGGCGGTAATCAGCTTGATGGCTCAAGGGTACTTCTCGGCGGACAAGCTGGTGACGAAGCGCATTAAGCTGGACCAAGCCATCGATGAAGGCTTTGAAGGACTCCTCAAAGAGCGGAACCAAATCAAGATCTTGGTGAAAGCAGAGTAAAATCGAGTAAACAGATATTCGCCGGTCCGGGAGATAATCCCTGACCGGCTTTTTTACATATCAGAAAGTTAGCATCCCGCCTCCCCTCCTGCCCTTCCAAAGTTATGAACTCCTTCCTTTTCGTCCATACTACACCTACGTCTGCAATTTAAGCACAAGAGCTGCCTGATTCGGATTTCTTCTCACCGTAATCGAGCTGATAATTACGCACCGAAAGGGAGGTTTTACACTATGAATCCACATCCCTCCGGCCCTTCCCCCCACCCGGCCGCGTCGCCAGACCTGCACGCCCCGATTCCCATCGACTTCGACCGAAGCTGGTTCAACGAACTGGAGACCCGGCATCAAAAGGGCGGCCCCTGGGACGATTGGAAGCTGTTTAACCTTGCCCTTGAGGCCGAAACCGCTTCGCTTGTGACCAGCTTTGAGGAAATGCAGTGCATAAAGCATCTGAACAACGTCACCCCGCTGCCCCATCAGACGGAAACTGCCCGCAAAGTCCTGTTCGAGATGCGCGGACGAGCCATTTTGGCTGACGAGGTGGGACTGGGGAAGACGATCGAAGCAGGTTTAATTTTAAAGGAATATATCGTGCGCGGATTAGTGAAAAAAGCGTTGATCCTGGTGCCCGCCTCCTTGGTGCTGCAATGGGTTCGGGAGCTGAACCAGAAGTTCGGCATTCCAGCCGTTGCCCAGAAGAAGGAGCATTCCTGGCACAACGACGTAGTGGTCGCGTCCATGGACACGGCAAAGCGCGACCCACATAAGAACATTCTGCTCAACAACGAATACGATCTGGTGATCGTGGACGAAGCCCATAAGTTGAAAAACAAGAAAACGTCAAATTACCAGTTCATGCTGCAGCTGCGAAAAAAATATTGTCTGCTCCTCACCGCCACCCCGGTGCAAAACGACCTCGGCGAGCTGTTTAACTTGATCACGCTCCTGAAGCCGGGACAACTGGGCGGTCAAAGCGAGTTTGCCGCCAACTTCGTCGTTGACAAGCGGCTGCCGAAGAATGAGGAGCAGTTGAAGGATGAGCTGGCCAAGGTCATGATCCGTAACCGGCGCGGCGACGGAGAGTTGGAATTCACCAAGCGGATCGTCCGCAACATCGATGTGGAGTTATCCCCTGAGGAGAAGAATCTGTATGATGGGGTCACTTCCTTTGTCAAAGACCAATATCAGGCCAACGGCGGCGACCTGAACAGCATGCTGTCCCTTGTCACCTTGCAGCGCGAGGTGTGCAGCAGCCGCGACGCCGTATTTGTTACGCTGGTGAACTTGTCGAAGAAGCTCGCTCCAGACTCCCCGATCCGCGACCGGATATGGGATCTCGTCGACCTGATCCGTCAGATCAAGGCCAATAGCAAAGCGGAGAAAGCAATGGAGCTAATCCGCGAGATGAACGACAAGGTGATCGTGTTCACCGAGTATCGGGCGACGCAGGAGTATTTGCTGAAATACTTCCGCGAGCGCGGAATGACGGCGGTGCCGTATCGGGGCGGAATGAATCGCGGCAAAAAAGACTGGATGATGGACCTGTTCCGCGGCCGCGCTCAGGTCATGATCGCTACTGAAGCGGGCGGCGAAGGGATCAATCTGCAGTTTTGCCACCAGATGATCAACTTCGACTTGCCGTGGAACCCGATGCGTGTGGAGCAGCGGATTGGCCGCGTCCATCGTTTGGGGCAAACCAATGACGTCCATATTTATAACCTGTCCACCAAAGGCACGATTGAAGAACACATCCTTCACTTGCTGCATGAGAAGATCAATATGTTCGAAATGGTCATCGGCCACCTGGATGTGATATTGGAACGGTTCGAGAAGCAGCATTCCCTGGAAAAAAGCCTCTACCAAATCATTCTGGAATCCGGCAGCGACGAGGAAATCGCCAGCCGCGTCGATTCGCTGGGACGCAAGTTCGATACGATTAAATCCGAGCTGGATGCAGAAGCCGAAGACCGCGGGGACAGCGGCGGCCTGCAGCAGCTCTTGGGAGGTTAAACGGTTATGTCGATGACCCGAGAGCAGATTCGCGATTTTGTGATGACTTATTTGGAAGCGACGGAATGCCAGTTTCTCGAAAAATCGCCCCATCACGTCACGGTGAAGCTCTCCCCTCGCGCCGACCGTGATTTGACGAACCGCCCTTATTATTGGGGGTTCATCGATCGGACCGGAGCGGAGCCGGAAACGATGTCGTTTTCGTTTATTTTTGACCCGGAGGCGCATCAAGCGGCTGAGAAAGCGAAAGCAGCTCAAGAGCAGGCGAACGCCGGGCAACCGATGGAAACCGCCCAGGAGGACACCCTGCTGGGGCGTTACTTTGGCGCGGTCCGGCCGCTGCCGGTGCTTGGCCCCGGACGGATTCAGCGCGAAGAGCTGGCGTTTGGCAGCCCGCGGCTCAAACAGATTTTTGAGGCGGCACGAAAAGGCGGCCGCTACGTGTACTTGTTCGAGGAGCCGGGACCACGGCAGCGAACCGCCCTGCTGCCCGCCGCCTATGAGCCGTGGCTCGGGGTTTGCTTTAAGGTGGAGTTCTGCTGTGATATGAAGCGGGAGGAGCTCCATTTTTACGGGGTATCCTTGCAGTCTGGTACGGTCGATGAATCGTTTCAGTCGCGAATCGCAGGCAAGCCGCTGGTTCCCCGATTGCCAGAGAATATCCATATCGAGCCTACCCGCCTGTCCTTGGATGCCGGTCGGCTGGCATTAGAACAGCGTCTGACCGAACGGATCCAGGCCTATGACGACAGCTGGGCGAAGGAAGCGCGCGAACGGCTGAGCGATGAGTTGGCATTGATCGACGCCTATTACAAGGATTTGATCAAAGATCCTGAACCCGAGCGGGCGCAAGGCGCAACGGAGCAATATGAAGCGAGACGGGAGGAAATCCGCTGGCAATATGAGCCGAGAATTGTCGTATCCGCCATGGGCTGCGGCATCTTTCATCTGCGTTCGCCGAGGTAACGACAAATAGACGGATCTCGCTAAAAGACCGCAAAAATAGAAGCGGTTGGCAGACCAGCCGCGCGACAGGTTGTAACATCCTTTTTGGACCGGCTTCGGTACAATGGACAAGCAATCGAAATTTAATGGCCAAGGTGCCAAACGAATTGCCAGGGAGGCGATCTCATGCTGCAACCGCGTTATTCCCGAACCAACCTGAAGAAACGATCGATTACTTGCAAAATTCTCTTATGCGCAAGCATCTTATATAGTGCAGCCAGCACAGCGGGAGGGCTTGGCGGCCTGGGCACAGCGGCCGCCGAAGGCACAGGCAGCGCGGCCGACGCGTGGACGGGGACGGTCGCGCTGGCGACGCTGCGGGCCACGGCGGATACGCCAGCGCCGGAGGCGCTGCGGCGCTTTGCCGCCGAGGCCATCGACAAGCTGGCCCAGTCCGAGCCGTTTACGGCTTGGGCTGGCGCCGGCGCCGCCATCGAGCCGCTGGGACCGGGCACGCACAGCTGGCTCGTCACCGTAGCCGCCGGCGGTGCGGCTGGAACGCCGCGCGGCTACCTCATCATCTCCGCGACAGAGAGCGGAGATTACAAGCTGGTCGAATACGGAATGGGCGCTTATTCCGTATTCGACCCGGCGCTGCTCGAGGCCGCCCTGCGGCAGAGCGGCCTCGGCGCAGCCGCTGCGGGACGCGTGACCGCCGTCCCGCTCTACGCCGGCCCGGCATTGGCCGCGTGGAGGGTTCACCTGCCCGAGGGCGGTGAACCCGGCTACGTCAATGCCGCCGACGGCGAATGGCTGCCCGAGACGACGGGCAGCTGGGACAAGCAGGCGGGCGGCTACGCGCCGCCGCGGCTGGCCGCCGGCAGCCGCGATGCCTTATCGCCCGCCGCTATGGTGTATACGTCATCCCGCTTCGATCCTTACGATAACCTGCTATGGATGACGGCCAAGCCTTTGACGTTGAAGCCGAACAACTTCATCGGTCAATTAACAACAAGCCAGAAGCTCGTCTATGCGGCTTCCGGAGCCGAACGCACTTATTCCTTCCCTCTGCCGGTCTACGGCTATCAAATCTGGAAGAACGACAGCTTGTCCGAGACACTAACCGCCCCTTCGGCAGAAGCTGGGACCGAAACCGAAGCCGTTTACGTCGTTACGGGCACCGACACGACCCTCCGGGTGATCGCGCTGGATGCCTTGATGGCGAGCGGGAAATTCGTCACTTTTTAAAATGCGAGACCTGACACGAGCACTGCTGTTTGCTGGCAGTGCTCTTTTTTGCAGTTTTTTCCAGACATCTTCTCAGGCCTCCCCTACGACCCCGTCGTCGAACCCGTACCTCCCTCTGCGGCAGCCTGTGCCGTCAATCGTGCCGGCCTGCGAAGCAGCTGGCGCAAGCTGTCCAAATTGGTCAGCACCGTGCCGGCAATAATCGCAACCCCGCCTAACACCGCGAGCCATCCGGCCGTTTCGCCGTAAAACAACACGCCAATTGTCATCGCAATCAGCGGCGATACGTACAGCCAAGTCGAGGGAAACACCGGGTTAGTCTTGGCCACCAGCCAGTAAAACAAGCTGTGTCCCACCATCGACCCCACCACGGTTAAATAGATGAGTGAGCCCAGCACCGTCGGCTCCAGCAAATCTCCCATTGTCACTCGTTCGGTAAAAGCCGACAGGAGGAACAGCAGCAAGCCGCCGTAGATCATTTGTGCCGCATTCAGCGCAATCGGCGAGACGGCAGCAAAATTCTCCGTGACTCGTTTGGTATATAACGCGCCGACCGAATACACCACTTCCCCGATCAACACCGCCGCGCAGCCGATCGCCCAGCGGGACCCGGCCTGAACTGACACCATGTTGGGCAGCACCAGCAGCATGACGCCGGACAAGCCGATGAGAATACCCAGGACAGCGCGTCCGGTCGCTTTTTGCCGCAGCACCATCATCTGCATCAACAGGATCATGAGCGGCCCGGTAGCCGATAATACCGCAGCGACGCCAGAGGTGACGTATTGCTCCGCCCAGTACAACAAGGCGAACGTCCCGAAGGTCAACAAAGCGCCTGTCACCAGCATCTCCTTGCGCAGCAGCAGAGACCACTTCGCTTTTTTCCTCCAAACCATCCACAGAAACAGAATTGCCCCGGCGGCGAAGAAGCGGGCCCCTGCCGCAAAGAATGGAGGCGCAGCATGATCCACGCCAATTTTGATCGCTAAAAACGTCGTGCCAAACACGAGACACATCATGAAATAGTTGATCACAATCATCGAAAATCTTCCCCTTTCAGCTGTTGATCTGTATCATACAGGAAAGAGAACAGAACAGATGACACGGGATAGAACAGATTCTCGGTTTTTCGGTTTAAAATAGAACTCACGGCACAACGCAAGGAGGATGACGATGAACGTAAGACCAAAGCTGGCACAACCCCGGAGAGTTCGGTATACGCAAGTGATCGAGTATATTTTAGACCGGATTGATCGGGGGGATTGGAAAGCGCATGATAAGCTGCCCTCCGTACGTGAGTTAGCAGGCGAGCTGCAGCTTCATCGATTAACCGTCTTCCGGGCGTACGGGGTGCTGAAAGAGCGCGGAACCATTTACGTCAAGGAAAAATCCGGTTATTTCGTGTCCGGAAGCCGACCGTCCACAAAACCTGCTGTACCCGAAGATGGGAGTCCCCCCCGTTCCAACCAGGGCACCGGCAGAGCAGGCGGAACCACGTCTCCTCCTGTCGCTTGGCACAGGACCGGGTATCTGCAAAATTCGTTAAGCGAGATTCACCAGATCCCCGCCGTCTACTCGTTCTCCCAGGCGCTCATCGACCCGAATCTGCTGCCGAACCTGTTCCTGTCGGACCACGTGAAGCAGGTGTTCGACCGTTATCCTAAGCTGCTGGGCACGTATTCGTCCGTCCAGGGGGACGAGGAGCTGCGGGAACTGCTCTGTGCAGATATGCAGCGGAAAGATAAGCTTCAGGTCTCCCCCGACGAGCTGCTGATTACGACTGGCGGACAACAAGCGGTCGACCTGTTGGCGGGCGTTTATCTTCGTCCGATGGATTATGTCTTGGTCGAACGCCCAACCTACAGTTCGGCGCTTGATTGCTTCCGTCAGCGAGGCGCGCGTCTCCTGCCTGTGGAGATTCATCGGGACGGATACGATCTCGACCTTGTTGAGGCTTATCTGAAACGCCATAAGCCCCGGATGTTTTATATGAATCCCACGTTTCATAATCCGACGGGATATACCGTGCCGGCCAGCCAACGCAAGCGGCTGGTCGAGCTGGCTGAGCGCTACGGTTGCCTGCTCGTCGAGGACGACGCGGTTCATGACGTCTACTTCGATATGCCGCCTCCCCCGCCGCTTTATTCCTACGATACCGAAGGCTGGGTCGTATACCTGCGCAGCTTCAGCAAATATTTGGCGCCGGGGCTGCGCATTTGTGCCGTTGCCGCTCGCACAGCGGTCATGGCCCCGCTGCTGACGGCCAAATCGCTGGCCGACAACGGCACGCCGCTGGTCAACCAGAAGCTGTTCCAGCACTGCTTCGAGTCCGAGCGGCTCCAACAGCACCTGGAGAAGCTACGGACGGCGCTGCAGATTCGCCGGGACGTCATGGAGCAAGCACTCGCCCCGGGCACCGGATGGCAGTGGTACCGTCCGCAAGGCGGATTGAACTTGTGGGTCCGCCTCCCTGCAGGCATAAACTCCAATCAACTGCTCACCGAGGGCATCCGTCGCGGGTTGACGTTTGTCCCCGGAACGATCTGCGATCCCTTGGGAGAATTAGACGAACGGATCCGGCTTAGCTTTTCGTTTCAAAATGAGGCTCAGATTCGCGAAGGCATTCACCTGTTGATCCAGTTAACAGATGAGTTCGTACAACGAGGATAAATTGAAGCATAGGGTACGTTGACGCAGGGTAGTGAGTTGCAAAGCAGGTCACGATGAAGATGGCGTTGACGAAGGCTATAGCAAGACCAAGGATGCCTCTGCACTATGCTAACTTAAACAGCCGCCCTCTCCCTTTCGGGACAGAAGGCGGCTGTCATTCATAACCGGGTTCAAGCTTTGGCTTGCTCAAACTTCCCGTGAGTGGGAGGCCTGTTCTTTTCTCTGGACTTCTTTCTTCTTTGGCTTGGGAAGCTGCCCCGCCCACAAGGAGATGGAGAACGGGATCATGCCGAACCAGCGCCGACTCCACGGTTCCTTCGCTTTCGACCGCTCACGGCGGATTTCCCGCGGAGTTTCCACGTAATCTACCACTCGTTCGGTGATATATTTGACCAGCTCGTCACCTTTAGCCATGGAGATAAGCTCCTTTCTCGCTTTGTCGTTCTTCGTTAGCTTTAGTTTGTGCCGTTTCCCCCTGCCTTAAACCCACAAATCCTCCAGGCATCTGACGAAGCCGCGGAATGCATGATTTCTCCGCCGCAGGTTCACTCTATAGAGGAAGTATCTCCTGAAAGGTGAGACAAATGGGAAAGATGATACGATGCCTGATAACACTCCTGTTCACGGTCTCCGTTGCCTCGGGAAGCTGCGGTATTGCGACTGCGGCGGATGAAGGCAATGACCTCAGGCATGCCTTCCCCGAGCCGGTGATCCTTATCGATGCCGGCCATGGCGGAATTGACGGCGGCACGTCCTATAAGCAATTTCTAGAAAAGGACATCAATCTCGAAATCGGGCGTCGGCTTTACGTCGTCCTCCGAAGCCACGGCTACCGCGCGATTCTTAACCGAACTGGTGATTACGCATTAAGCGACGACAACCGTTGGCTTCAGAGCCGCTCACGGCACCTGCGGGATTTGGCACAGCGCAAGGAACTTAGCGAACAGTTGCCAGCTTCGATCGTCGTCAGCCTGCATGTCAACTGGGGGCGGAACTCGGCGAAACGCGGACCGCTTGTACTCCACCAGAACGAAGGACGCAGCGCGATGCTGGCTGCTTCGATTCAACGGTCGCTGGAGCGGTTCTACCAACTGGACATTTCCCGAAGTCCGGAGCTTGGCAAACCGTTTTACTTACTTAACCATGTTGATTGTCCGGCCGTCATTGTAGAGATGGGCTTTCTCAGCAACGAGGAAGACCGCGCTATTCTCACGAACAGACGCGGTCAACAGAAGATTGCCGAAGCGTTGTATCGCGGCATCGCCGAATACTTTACGGTAATGTAACCCCCGGTCCCAGCTGTAGGCTGGGACTAAATTGTTCCCATACCAGCTCACTCGTTCCGATGAACTCAATGCCTTCGGATTGTAAGATCGGGATATTTTTTTTCAAAGCAGCCGCTGTTTTCTTCCCTTGTATACCAACATGCCCAATCGTGACGCAGCTATTGCGCTCCCCCTTCTTCAGCATGTTCAGAACTTGCCGCAGTTGCTTCGTCACGTGGGCTTCACTGCCAACATCGTCCAGAAAAATATTGTTTTCCAACCGAGGCAGCCCCATCGCCTCGCTTAAACGGGGAACAACGGACCGATAGTTCGTTCGGCTGTCAATGAAAAATAACCCCCGCTCACGGCACACCTGTAATACCACCGACATCACCCGCTCATCCTCGGTGACCTTCGAGCCCATATGATTGTTCATTCCAACGGCGTAGGGAACTTGGTCAATCGCAGCTTCTACCCTCTGCCGGATCTCCTCGTCCGACATGCTGGTGAGGATCGCCCCAGGTCCTAGCCATTCCGGCTTGCCTTGCTTGGGCTCCATCGGCATATGAATGATCACATCGTGCCCGCGTTCATGCGCGCGCCGCGCATCCTCCTGCGTCGTTTCCAAGAATGGCATAACCGCCACGGTTAATTTGATCGGCAGGTTGAGGATTTCCTCAGTACCTTCCATCCCGTTGCCTAAATCATCAATAATGACCGCCACCTTGCGGGAAGCAGAACGCGGTTTAAGGGAGGCTTTAGAATCATGCGCTGCTGACTTCAATTCACCTGTTTCCGTACTGGAGTTCTCCACGAACTGATTTGCTGATGGCGCGGCTTGACCGCTAATCGAGGTCGTTAGCAACAGTGCAGTAAGACCGCCGACCGCCAGGATCAGGATTCGTCGAACCATTTGATTGAACTCGGACATGAGGTTTCCTCCTTTCTTCTTGTCAACGATGGGCTAGATCAAGCTCCCGCGATATTCTCTTCGCCGCGTAAGACAGGTCCATGCCAGATCAATGGCAAATAATAAGAGCAGCACCGGACCCACCACCAGCCAGACAGCAGAAACGCTTCGATAAGCCTGCTCCGCCAGAGGGTGCACCACTTTCAGCATCAATATCGACAGAACGACCCAATACACCGAGAACTTGAGGCAGATATGCCCTCCAAGCTGGAAGCGCTGCCCCGAATAATCCCACCATCTGCGACCAAACAACATCAGCAGCAAGCAGCCGCTAACTCCTTCCACTACGGTTGGGATGATGCAGCACAGCAATCCGGTAAGCAGCGGCCGGTGTCCTCCTTCCTGGACAAGCCACAGCAAGAGAATCGGGGCCACGCCGTACATTGGCTTAAACGGTCCTTTCATAAAGCCTTCCTTCCAGAACACGCCTTGCGTAAAGAAGTTGTACACATTTTCGAGCAGCCAGCCCAATAACGCGTACAGCAAAAAGTAAAAAGCGATTTCCCCCGTCGTCAATCCACACCAGCCTCCTTTTCTGCTAGTATGACTGTCCCTGTCGGGAAACATGCGCTGCATCGCCTTAACCCTGCTTGATATAAAAAAGCCCCTGGGGAGAAGCACTAAAACAGGCTTCTCCCCAGGGGCGGTTGGATGGCTACATCCCCAGCACCGGATGCGGCACATACGGTTCTTCAAGACGGGCCGCTCTTGATTTTTGGAGGAATCATGATCTTGCATTCTCATTATAAGCTATTTAGTCCTGTACTTGGATTTTCTTCAACTTCTGGACCCGTTCTTGAATCAACGCAATGAATTCCTGTGCCGCCGCACATAGGTATTTGTCTTTGAGATACACGATTCCTACCGTTCGAGTCAAGGATGGATTGCACAGCGGCAGCAGACATAGTTTTTGCAAGTCGTACATTTCCAACAGTGTTTTAGACAGAATCGTTACGCCTGCGCCGGAACGGACTAACTGCAGCAAAGAGTCAATGGTCGTCGTTTCGATATGGGGGTGCAGTGTAAACCCCTTGAGTGCACAGGCCGCATCAACCAGCTGGCGACAACGGTGCGTCTCGGGAAACATCACTACCGGCTCATGCGCAATTCGATCGAAATCAACAGAAGCCTGTCCGGCGAGCGGATGATCCGGTGAAGCCACGAAATAAAATTCTTCATTATAGAGAGGAATGACTTCAAACCGCTCGTCCCCCTCCTGCAGGATCGTCACGGCAAAATCCGCTTCCCCCGACACCACGTACTCGACAACATCTTCAACCCCCAGCAGTTTGAGGTGCAGGCGGGGATGCCGCGGATAAAATTCGCCAAGCAACCCGGAAATGAGTTCATTTAATTCACCAATCAACGTAACTACCGTCAAATCACCGCGCTCCAACTGATGCAGCTCGGAAATTTCCTGCTGAACCCCTTCCAAGGCGTTAAAAATCAGGGTGCAATATTTATGCAAAATATCCCCCGCCGGAGTCATCGTAATCTTCTTACCAATCCGATTAAATAACGGAACCTTTAGTTCATCCTCCAACAGCTTGATCTGATAACTAAGCGTAGGCTGCGAGATGTTCAACCGTTCAGCCGCCTTTGTAAAATGCATCTCCTGACAAACCGCCTTGAAGCACTCCAGTTGCCGAATTTCCATGCTCCTCCATCCTTCCTTAAACTCACGCTATCGATTTAATCTATCTATTATTATCATCGAAACAATCGTATTGATCAATAGATAGAGCGAAAGGTACGATGAATGCGTGAGAGAAATCATAAAACCTAAGGAGGAATCACCATGTCGAACTTGATCGCCGATGTTAAAATACCGGATAGTAAACTTGCCAAAGAAGCCGCTGAACTGTTGCGTGAATACGGAGACGAATTGTTGTGGAACCACTCAAATCGCGTATTTTTGTTTGGTGCCCTGCAGGGTACCCAGAACAACGTAAAATATGATCCCGAGTTGCTATACATCAGCGCCTTGTTCCATGATCTCGGGCTCACCAAGCATTACAGCAGCCCGGACAAGCGCTTTGAAGTTGACGGTGCGAACGCCGCCCGCGACTTCCTGAACAGCCACGGTGTGCCGCAGGAATCCATCCGCTTGGTCTGGGATGCCATCGCTCTGCATACTACCATCGGCGTTGCCCAGTACAAAGAACCGGAAGTCGCCTTGCTCTACCATGGGGTTGGTTATGACGTTATGGGCGAAAACTTTGATGCCATCTCCGAAGAGCTGCGCCATGAGATCGTAACAGCTTTCCCGCGCAACGATTTCAAGAACCGGATCATCCCCGCGTTCTTCGAGGGCTTCAAACACAAAACAGAAACGACCTTCGGCAACATTAAAGCCGACGTTTGCGCTGCAATGATCCCTGACTTTAAACGGACCAATTTCTGCGATTGCATTCATCATTCGCCTTGGAACGAGTAAGTCCTGATCCGGGTAACTGATGCAAATGACTGACAAATCCCAAGGAGCTTCAGTGAGATCCTCTCGCTGGAGCTCCTTTTTTTGTCTCATAAATAAGGGAAGGATTACGAATAATTACAGTATAACAACACCGGTTTAATGGAGAGACAGTCATTGAGCAAAGTTTCAATCAGCCCCAAACAACTGTTTTCGTTGATGATTTTGTTCGAGTTTGGGACGACGATTGTAGTCCCCCTGTATTCGTAAAATTGTCGGAGCTGTTCTGGCTTGGCCTTTATCGTTGTTTATATTGACGTATTTCTGCTATAATGCTGCCCTCAATTTAAGAGAGGCTGGAGGAATGTTGGTAACCCTGTATATCTTCGATCATATCTTTAGCATAGTTCATAATTACCTGCACGCTTCTCCAGTATAATTACCCTTTTAACCTCTCAACTTCTTGTATTGTGTCGTTTATCTCTTCCATGAGGTAAAATCGTTTTTCCTCTAACTGAAAAACAATATTATCGCCAATCGTAATTTCTTTATCTCGCAACCCCCATACTTCTTCTGCAACATATGGGATGGCTTCTGAGAGCATCCGAATAAACTCATCCGCCTTTTTACTCCGATATTTTTCTTGTTATATAAAAGAAGTGACCTCGGCTTGAATACGATTCTCTTTTCTAAATAAATTGAACATATTTATTCATCCTCTCATTTTTTAATAAAAACAAAAAAAGCCGATTTTTTGCATGAATAATCCATACAAAAATCGGCTTTTAAAAAATATCTATTTTGGATTTTTATTTTTGCGGATTTATTTAGTAGAGTGATAAGCGTAGTGATAATATCCGAGAAACTTGCCTCAGTATATTGATATCCCGTCAGTGTGATAATGTTAATACTAGGCGTGCCAACTTCTCTCAGTTCATTAAGTTCGAAATACGAATCCGCCTTCTTTCCTTCTACATCCATATAACGCAGAAGCTTCCTTGCAGACATTAGAACACTTTACAACTTCGACAGCAGTTGCTCCCGGTGCGTGAGACGCTATAGATCCATCAATTTCCTCCCATGTGAAAACTAAAGTCCTTGATTGTATCCCGACAAAAAAAGGGGGGTTAAGTCAGAACTTCTCTCGCCGCTTCTATGAAAGACAACAGGATGGGTGAAAGCCACTTGTCTTTATGCCATAACATCTGTGTATACACATGCAGATCGGGAATTTGCCAGGGAAGGGCAACAAGTTCACCGCGCTCTACCTCGGCTTCCGTTACGATTTCTGGGAGAAAAGCTATACCGATTCCCGAAATGGCGCATTGTTTAATGGCTTCTGCACTTTGAAACTCTAAATACGTAATACTGTCAATGCCCTCTTTCTCAAATGACCGGTCAATCATGGTTCTATAAGGACAGCCTTTTTCATTCGTCAGGAACACTTCTCCGTGAAAATCCTCCAGCTGCAGCTCCTTTTGCCTAGCAAGCGGGTGATCCGGAGCAGCAAACAGGCGGAAGGTTTCTTCCAGCAGCGGTTCTACGGCAAGTCCGCTTGAGCGAATGGGCTCGTCAAGCATGAAGACGATATCTGAGTTCCCCTCAAAAAGCGATTGTTTGAGCTCTTGATTGGGAACGGAGCGGAAGATCAGACGAACGCTGGGATGCTGCGAACGAAAGTGCCGAAAGACAGCAGGAAGCCGGTACACACAAATAACCTCATTGGCACTTATCGTCAGAGTACCGCTTAAAGACTCGTTATCATGAACAACGCTGCGTGCTTCGTCCAATTTGTCCAGAACGCTCCGGGCATGTATCAAAAAGCGTTTACCCGCTGCGGTGAGAACCAACTGCTTGCCCAAGCGGTCAAAGAGACGAACATCCAGCTCCTCCTCCAAGGCTTTTATTTGCATGGTAACGTTAGAGGGTACGTAGTTCAGCACCTCTGCGGCCCGAGTGAAATTTAAGGTTGACGCAACCGTACAAAACGTATTCAGTTGACGCAGCTCCATTTATCGATCCCCCATACCTTCAAAATTATTGAATACTATTGTGAATTATGTTCACTTTCCCTGAGAGTATCACGACTCTATACTAAACACAAGAAATCACATCTGACCTTGAACATGTGGTTTCATTTAGAAGGGAGGCCTCTAGGATGGATTATGAAATTTTTAATTTGGGTGATGTCACCTTGCAATCAGGAGTGATTTTGCCGAACGCTTTTCTAGCATATAAGACTTATGGGACACTAAATGCACAAAAAGATAATGTTATCGTCTATCCGACTGCATTTGGTGACCAGCATACTCAGAATGAATGGCTGATTGGCAGCGGAATGGCCCTGGATCCGGACAAATATTTTATTATCGTTCCCAATCTACTGGGCAACGGGTTATCTTCATCTCCCAGCAACACAGCCCCTCCGTTTGACCGAGCTCATTTTCCCAAGGTAACCCTCTATGACAACGTTAGTTTCCAGCATCGGCTGGTGACCGAACAATTTGGCATTCAAAAGATCGCACTCGTAGTGGGCTGGTCCATGGGCGGCATTCAAGCCTTTCAGTGGGGGGCAAGTTACCCGGAGATGGTGGAACGAATTGCGCCTTTCGCGGGAATTGCCAAAACTTGGCCTCATACTTTTGTGGTGCTGGACAGTCTGAAGGCCGCGCTGCTGGCAGGAGTAGGCTTTGATTCAAGCAAGCTAAACCAGCTGACTTCCGAAGACATGCGCGCCGTTGGCCGGGTTTATGCCGGATGGGGACTGTCGCAGGCGTTTTATAGGGAGGAGCTGTACCGGGAGTTAGGCTTTGACTCCTTGGAGGCCTTTGTGACCGAGGTCTGGGAACATAGCTTCATGAAGATGGATCCGCATAATGTACTGGCCATGTTAGAGACAGGCCAGCATGCAGATATTAGTGCGAACCCTTCATACAACGGGGATTTTGAGAAGGCGCTTAAAAGCATTAAAGCTCTAGCCTGCATCATGCCGGGGAGCACGGACCTCTTCTGCTCAGCCGACGATAATGCATACGAAGCCAAGTTTATGCCTAATGCCGACTTTAAGCCAATTCCGTCCATCTGGGGCCATTTTGCCGGCCGTGGAATCAACAGTGCGGATAATCTGTTTATTGATGATAACCTGAAACGCTTGTTAGCCCTTAGCCCTCACGAATAAATGATCTTTAACTGGGCCCTGGCTGAGGGGACTGCCTTCAGATAAGCATTCAGCTTATATACACCACAGAGTCTGTATCGCGTTATACTGCCCGTTCAGCACCACCATGTGAGTCTAAAACTTATTTTCTCAGTTTAAACCAGAACCTCCAGGCTCCTGCATTCGACAAGTTTCCGAATATGCAAAAGAAGCTCTCGATTCACCATTAAGGTATATCGAGAGCTCTTCTTCGTGAACACGGTTTAATAAAATAAACCATTCTCATAAAAACAGTTTTTCTTCAAAGAACTACTGTCATTTTCTTAGCAATCTCAGATAATTTTTGTTTTTTTAAAAAGTCCTCCATTTTCTCTTCAGCCGATACCATCACCTTCTGAACTAAACACTCTGATCCATGATTCATTTCGCAGTCGAATAAGGAGGCGGAGCCTTCAATGGCTTGAATCACGTCGAGAAACGAGATTTCTTCCCAATTCCGTTTTAAGCGATATCCACCATTGGCTCCTGAAGTCGATTCAATCATTCCTGCCTTGACCAGCTTGGTAAGGATTTTGGATAAATACGTTGGAGAAACCTCTTGTCTCTCCGCCAATTGCTGTACGCCGATAAGTTTGTTCGGCGGGAATGCGGCAAGAAAGAGCATCGTATGAAGAGCATAGTTTGTCGCTTTAGAAAATTTCATAACGTGATGTTCACCTCAATTATGGACTTTATGTGCCCATAATAACTTTTTACATTGGCTTATGTCAAATATCGCCTCCCTTATTACTCCTTTATTCGTTATATTCCACTGAACCTTTACCATATGGAACAAAGAAGGTAAGAAGAAAACCACTCGCTGCAACGAGGGCTAGTGACCAAAATGCGGCTTGAATTCCTTGATGCATATTGATCGGAAAAGATAATGAGCTGTAATCTGCGGTAATTGTCACCAGGGTGATGAGCAGAGCCCCGCCCATTGACATGCCCAATGTACGTATGGCCGTGGTCATCGGCGAAGCGTAATTCATCATCGAATTCGGCAAGCTTGCCATGGCAAAAGCAGTAATTGGGGTCATCATAAAACCGACCCCGGTCATAAGCAACGCATATAACCCTACCAACAGACCATACGGAGCGTGAATCGATAGCGCTATCGTTAATAGGGCCGTTACGGCGGCTATCCCGAAGAAGCCAATCCGAATCAAATAGCGACCGCCATAACGGTCGTAGATTTTACCCGAAACCACTCCGGACACCCCCATCAGCAATGCACCTGGGAGCAACATTAGCCCCGATTCTCTAGGCAGTAGTCCCCTGACATTTTGTGCATATATCGGGAGCAGCAGTTCCACCCCGGCCATCACAATGAACAGGACTACGCCTATAATCGATGCATAAGTAAATCTCGGGTAACGAAATACGTTGAAATCAAGCAAAGGGACGGCCAGTTTGAATTGGCGCTTCACAAACAGAAACGACACTGCGAATCCCACGATAAGGAAGGTCAGCGCAAACTGAATCCCTTTTCCCTGATCGCTAAGGATGCTAAATCCATACAACAGACAACCGAAGCCCAAACTCGAATAGAGAATAGATCTCCAGTCCAATTTCGCTTTATGCGTATCCCAAACGTTTTCCAAGCAATAATATGCGACAAACAGGTTCGCGATCGCTATGGGCGCCACCCCATAGAATAAGATTCTCCAAGAATGATTTTGAATCACGAAGCCGGAAATCGTCGGCCCCAGTGCAGGGGCGAGTCCCACAATGAGACTGGCCAGCCCCATCGCTGCCCCGAGTTTTTCCTTTGGGAACACTAGGATAATCGTATTCAGGAACACTGGTACCAGCAATCCGGCGCCAATCCCCTGAATAATTCGTCCGCATAGGATCAATGTGAAGTCGACGGAGAAGCCGGCAATTAGCGTCCCTGTCGTAAAGGCCCCAGCGGATGCGAAAAATAGGGTTCTCGTCGAGTATTTTCCGATCAGGAATCCCGTCACAGGGATGACAATTCCAGAAACCAGAAGATAGACGGTGATCAGCCATTGCGCCCGATTGACCTGGATTCCAAGGTCAAGCATCATTTGTGGCAAAGCCGTGTTCAGCATGGTTTGCATGAGTTGTGCCAAAAAATTCGCGACGATTAGAGATGCGACAATGATTACAGGTTTTCTTTTCATAACGTTCCTCAATTTACTACAGACACTCCAGTTTGTAGATATTACAGATATTTTTTATCCATTATACAGTTAAAGAAATTACTTATGGGGAAATTCTTGGACACCGGTGTACATGCTCTGATCCTTCAATTGAATAAGCACCTTGCCAAAACGCCCACCCTGCTGGATGACAACCTTATCCGTCGGATAGGTCCGTTCCAAATAATTGGCTATGATTTTCCTATTCTGGTCGTCCGCAGTCAAACCGAAAATTCTCAGCCATTCCATAACCTCCTGGAGCGCCGTGTCTCTAGATACTTCTGTAGATTTCATTTCCCGGGTTACGAGCGACTGATAGGAATACCCTTTGAGATACAGTAAATGGAGCAAATAAGCCATTTCCAAATGTTCCGTTTTCATGGGCTGATCAGTGACCAAAGGCCAAATCTCTTTTACCAGACTGTGCTCCCTGAAGCCGACAGACAGGCTGATATAGCAATACTGTCGTGCGCAGCTCAGCACTTTCTCCACACTGTCCCAATCGACAATAACCGGGCACATGGAGACAAATACGAAATCAAAGGCTTTTTCCCACCCCTTTGCTTGAATATCAATGTCTTCAAAAGGCTCAGCCACAATCTCTACATTCCCGTTCTTTAATCCCGTTATATTACTTTTCAATAGCTCAACTAATGGAAGACTAGGCTCCACAGAAGTAACACTAGCCCCTCTCTCCGCAAATGGCACGGTAAATCCGCCTGAGGCCGCTCCAATGTCTAATATGGAGATATCTTTAAATGTCACACCCTGACTTTCCAGCCAATTCATAATCCGTTTTGTTCTTCGCCTGCCTTCTTCGCTAAACGCCTGCTCGTTAAATGACTTTGCCCTATGGTCAAAAGTATGTGCTGGATCAATTCCAGCTTTTTTCATTTTGCTAACCGCTGTATCTGGATCATTCTTCCAAGCTGCTTCCCAAACGGCATCATTAAAAAAATCGTTCGTCATCATCCTCTTCATCCCTTTCTGTTATATGTAGCCATTACACTTATGACTTTTGAAAAAAGTCCTTCTCTATAAGAAACTTTTTCCCCAAGAGAAGGACATGTCCACTTAGAGCTAAACGAAATCCTCTTCTGTCAGCTCCATGTTGATGCCAATCGCCGCTTTGCTTCCGCCTGCTGCGGCATAAATCAACTGGGAAGGCATTACGTAAGCTGCATCCCCGGCGGCATACACACCTGGAACCGAGCTTTTGCCCCACTCATTTGTGGCGATACCGCCAAACTCATTTACCTCGTAACCAAGCGAACCCTGAAAAGACGCCTTCGGTTTCCATTCCGGTGTAATGAATCCTCCCGTTCTCTCGATTCGTGTGCCATCCGCAAATTCCACCTGCCGCAATTTCCCCTCATAACCGATAAACATCGTTACTGCTTGTTCAACCACTTCGATGTTTCTGGATTTCAACAATTGTTTTTGATCGTTGTCCAGAACCGCATGCCCATTTGTACAAATCACAAGATCTTTACTCCAGGTATAGAGCAGCTTGGCCATATGAAACACTCCAGAGTTCTCGGAAACAACAATTAGCGGCTGATCTCGAAGCTCCCAACCATCGCAGTAGGGACAACTGAACAAACTTGTTCCATAACAATCACGTAAACCTGGAATATCCGGGAAAATCTCCCTAAGTCCCGTGGTGATCAGTAATTTGCGTGCTTCAATCTGTTTTCCGGTTGACGCCACGGCGACGAACCTGTGATCATTCCGGTGAATCTCGGTTACCTCCCAAGGTAAAAGTTCAACGGAGGGATACCCCAGAACCTCCTCATATGCAATACGCCTAAACTCAGCTGGTGTCACACCGTCTCTTGTTATAAATCCATGAGAAGCATGTGTAACCGCATTTCGGGGCTGGCTGTTATCAAATAACGCAACACTGCGTCTGGCTCGTCCAAGTACCAGAGCCGCATTGAGTCCTGCCGGGCCTCCGCCGATAATAGCACAATCATAAGTCAAAAGAATCTCCCCTTTTTTGTTGATTTATTTGGAGGCAACAAGCTGCTGCAGTTCACCTTTCGACAATATGCCTATTTCTTTATATAGAGGCTGTCCATCTTTGAATATAATGGTTGTCGGTATGCTCATAATCTGAAATTGTGAAGAGGTTACCGGATTTTCGTCTACATTAACTTTAACGACTTTAATGGAATCATTTGCTTCCTTTTCAAACTCCTCTAATACAGGTGCAAACATTCTGCATGGACCGCACCAAGCAGCCCAAAAATTCACTACTGTTATCCCTTCCGTCTGCACCATCTCTTTAAAAGTAGAATCTTTCGCATGTTGAATAGCCATCGTGATCTTCCTTTCAATTAAATATACTATGGATATATAATATCTTTAATTTGTCATAAAATGGGTCTAGTAATCTTGTCCGGCGTTGTTGCCACTAAAAAATAGAACATCACCTCAAACGCATAATCAGTTGCTTGTGAATTTTCATAGCACTCCTCCATTTCAAATTAAAGACTTTATGTATCTATGATAACTTTGTTTTGGATAAGATGCAAGTCAGTCTCATGAAAATTTAGCCAAACCAAGGCCAGTTGCATTCTTTTGGCCTGTGATCGAGCCAACAACAGCGGACAGGCTAGGGTCTTTTGCATCCTAGTCTGCCGCTGTTGCTCTTATCGGATCGGTATTAGTTTTCGTTAAAATTGATCGGCGCAATGCCTTCCGCTCGCCACACCGTGCCTCTTTTCTCGTACTCGAATAACTTTTCTACAGCATTTGCGATTTGGGGACCTAACTCACGATCAATCAAATACAAGGCCACATCAAGACCCGAAGTCACGCCTCCCCCGCTTACGAAGCGAGGACCATCTTCAACGACTCTTGCTTCAATCGGAATTGCACCAAGAGCTCCTAACGCTTCCATGCCTATTTGATTGGTAACCGCATGTCTATCTTTCAACAAACCTCCCATCGCAGGCAGTAGTGTACCACCACATACTGTAGCTACAATAACTTCCTTTTGAGTACATTCCCGCAGCAGCGAATACTTCGTATGGTGCTAATGCGTCCAGCAGATCGAAACCATCGAACAAGACGATTTGAACATACATCCTTTTGTCTTTGAATGGATCATTATTCTCTGTTGAATTCGCACTTGCTGTAGAGGTAACTAGACATAGAACTAGTACAAACGACATGAGTACTCCTATAATTTTTTTCATCCTACACTGCCTTTCTGGATCGATTGATATTTCTGATAATGATGTTAGGAATGATCAACAGCAGCACAATAGAGCCGTAAACGCCAATTGTATAGCTGGTAGCGTAAATGAGACCAAATCCCTGATAAAAAAGGGAGGTGATGAGATGAATTGTCATGTTCGTAAAACAAAAGGCGTAACTTCGGATCATCCAGTTCCGGTGCCGAATGATGCGTTTCTTTTTGATTTGTACAAGCGCCGTAATGGTGATAAACAGCCATATTAGATTAAGAGCGTTGAACCCCATACTGCTTATTTTTCCTCCGGTAGCATAAGGAGCCATATATCCGGAAGTAATCACGACAAGAAGGACGGATACTAAATAAACGTAGCCGTTTATACGGTGGAACTTGCGGCTTTTTTCAAGGACGCGGTTGGAGAAGTTGAGCAACCCTGTCGCCATGGCGATGCAGGCAAACGCAACATGAACGTGCATAACGTTGATCCAGACCGGAAGATTAAGTTCGCGCTTCAGGCCGATTTTATGGCTTATAAACGCCTTTGCTTCGGGATCGATAATAAAATTGGCCACCAAAGCGTAAAGGATAAATAGAATACTGATGCAGGCCAAAAGGCCGTATGATATTTTCCACTCCTTCATGCGATCCATCCCCTCATTTTAATTGCCAAATCGCATTTATGGGTTAGGTAACACGCTTGCCTGTTAATTTGGATGCAGGCAGTATGCCGGCCCTGGCGAATCCAATCATGTCATCTCCACGCACGATAACTTCGAATTTTAGATTTAACCGCATAGGTTTCGTGACGCGCAGCGACCAGGTAAGCTTATTGTCCTGAAGTAAGGGGTTTATAAACTCGACCGTCTCATCCCCTTGTGTGGCCTGGCCTTGGATCAACCCATTCCTTATGGAAATGGAGAGCTTGACCTCCAGTTTCCCAACAGGCGTAGCAATTGTCGTATCCCAATCCCCGTCGAATTCAGATTCTCCGGGTAATTTGATTTCCGAGGTATCATAAATCATCCCCGTATTGTTCGTCGCGATGTTCGTTTCTTCGTCGGTCTCTGCCTTGTGAGAGCTAGGCGCCCTTCCTTCTTCCCGCCAGACCGTTCCTCTCCGTTCATATTCGAACAGCTGCTCTACCGCGTGCGCGATACGCGGTCCAAGCTCGCGTTCCACCAGATACAGCGCTACATCGAGTCCCGAAGTAACGCCGCCGCTAGTAACCAGATCGCCGCTATCCACTACGCGTGCAGGAACGGGAATGGCTCCGGTTGCTCCAAGTACATTCATGCCCAGATGATGCGTTACCGCCGGTCTGCCCTCCAAGAGCCCCCCCATGGCCAGTAACAGGGAACCGCCGCAAACCGTGGCAACGATGATGTCTTTTTGCCCGAGTGCTCGCTCAATCAATCCAGCCAATTCCGTATTCAATGCCCGAGACAGAATGGCTGGGGGCGAATTCGGCCCATCTCCTTCGACGTCACCCGACGCGCCAGGTACGAGAATGATGCCCGTACGTTCCGGGTTCAGTCTGCCGCTCGCTTCAATTTTTAACCCGTTGATGCCGCTGGTGACGATTCTCGGCCCTTCAGCGGTGACGAATTCTACGCTTAACGCGTGTTCAGCATACATTGCCGCGGCACAAAAAACCTCGTAAGGCGCAATGGCATCCAGAAGGTCAAAGCCATCAAAAAGCACGACTTGAACCGTTAACATCCATAATCCTCCTCATATTCAAAGTCAGTCGATTGATTCTCGAAGCTGCGGATCGTATCTGGGAAATATGTCAACCTCCTTCATCCGTTTTTTGCGTAGAAAAGCCCTAACTCGCGATATTTGCTGTCCGACTCGGCAAGAAGTATCGTAACAAACGAGTATCTCAAATGAAGTTGTATAAAGGTCACAAAACAATAAACAAATCATCACAAATTAGGTGGTTCTGTTTGTTGCATGGGGTTAAATGATAAACTAGTTTTCAAAGGTGGGATATTCATGAGTGAAATCAGTACCATACTGGTTGTAGACGATGATCAAAGCATTGTTGAACTATTGAGCGACTTTTTAGAGTACGAAAATTTTCGCGTTATAACCGCTTGTGATTCTATTCAAGCTTGGACATTGTTTGAGCAGAATTCCATTCATTGTATTGTTCTTGACATCATGATGCCGGGTCAAAACGGGTTTGAGTTATGTCGCCGGATTAGGGAGAAGAGTAACGTTCCGATCCTTTTCTTGAGCGCACGCAGCGACGATGTGGACAAGATTCGCGGCCTGACGCTCGGCGGTGATGATTATATTGTCAAAACCGCTTCACCCGGTGAAATTGTAGCCAGGATTAAAGCTGTACTACGACGTTCTGTTTCCCAACTGCAAATGAGTGAGAGAATCCTGGATTTTGGCCGCATCAAGTTAAATCTATCCACAAGAGAAGTGTTCGTGGATGGGAAGAGTATAGTGCTCACCCCGAGGGAATATGAATTATTGCGATTATTTGCCGAACACCCCAGGCATGTTTTTTCATATGAACAGATACTTTCGAAATTTTGGAATGGAGTAGGCGACAGGCATACGATTCGGGTGCACATCGGTCGACTTCGCGAAAAAATTGAATCCGATCCGAACCATCCTCAATACCTAGTCAACGTATGGGGAATAGGGTATCGCTTCGAGGGAGGTTAAGATGAGAACACTTCGTATTCGTTCGTTTACTTTACTGCTTTTCTTTTTCATAATGCTAGTGCCGTGGATCTTTTATGTGACAACACACTTCATAGAGACAAACACGCTCAGCTTCGCAAAAAATGGATCTCAAGCCGAGATTCTGCAAGGACAATGGATCGAGAAGATCGTACGGCTGATCGAAACCAATTCGGACAAATGGAGGGATCCGAATTGGCAAAACCAATTGCATCATGAGTTGCAACAAGCGAAAATGGAAGCGGCTATTCTATCTGCATCAGATCAAGAAATTTACCGTTCTAATCCGCAGAGCCATGGCGTATTGCCTTCTACCGAACGGTTCTCCATTATAGAGGACGGTCATTTACTTGGAAAGGTCATGATTTATCTTCCGAAGTCAAATGCGGCTAAGTTCATTTCGATATTTACCGGGCTATTGTTAGCTTTTTTTATTGTCGGTGTTGAAATGCGAAGGTTTCTTCTAAAGCCTCTCGAAAAGATGAGCTTTGCAGCTAGAAAAATCGCTGCAGGAGATTGGGACGTAGAGTTGCCTAGATCCTATATCACCGAAATCTCTGAGGTACGCGATGCATTCGAAGTGATGGTGAATGGAATGCAAAAAGCTTTTCAAAAACAAGCGGAATTGGAAGAAGAGCGCCGATTCGTGATTACAGCTGTTGCTCATGATTTGCGTACCCCATTGTTCGCCTTACGAGGTTACTTGGATGGTCTGGAGCAAGGCATTGCCCAATCCCCGGATAAAATAACCAAATATTTGGCGGTTTGTAAGGAAAAATCGGCGCAATTGGACCGGTTGGTAGAGGACCTGTTCACATTTACAAAGATGGAGCATGTGCAGATGGATCTTCATCATCAGAAGATTGATTTTAAATTCATCATCCTGAAATCGGTTGAAAGTTTAAGTCCGCTAGCTCGCCAAAAGAACCTCTCGATCTCGACCCATGCTGCAGACGACTGCTTCATTAACGGTGATCTGCATTTATTGGAGCGAGCGATAAACAATTTGTTGGATAATGCCGTCAGACACACACCCTCGCATGGTGAAATTGTTGTTCAATGTGATAAAGAAGGTAACAAGATAAAGTTTATGATCCGTGATACCGGCCCGGGCTTCTCCTCGGAAGAACTACATCGAGTTTTTGAACCTCTATATCGCGGTGAAGCATCTAGAAATCGTTTAACTGGAGGCAGCGGATTAGGGCTGACCATTTCACAAAGAATTGTAAGGCTTCACGGAGGTGAGCTCTCCGCAGGTAACCATTCGGAAGGCGGAGCGCTGCTAACTGGTTGGATGCCTGCAGCTGCGCCTGATTAAGATATTGAGTAATCAAAAAGGCTCCTGCTCTGCTAGAAACAGCAGATCAGGAGCCTGTCATTGATGAAGTGATGCGGTCGAGAGGACTCGAACCTCCACGGGGGGTTAGCCCACACGGACCTGAACCGTGCGCGTCTGCCAATTCCGCCACGACCGCATAAATAGTTGATGCAATCATTTGCAGCAACAGAATATATATTATCACTTCTTTTTCAGAGAGTCAACAGGAAAATCCTTAATCTATCGTTCTGATCAAAGTTCAGAGGGGCTGGTTTTACACTCCAACTCCCTTTATACTTTATATTTGATACCTAAAAATATCCCGCAGTATGAACTTGGAAATGGAGACCTTAATCAATGTTGACTCATTCCAATCCTTCTATTAAGAAACAGATTTATGACCGAATCTCATTTCTCGGCACCGTCTCCAAAGCCGATTTAATGAACGAATTTTCACTCACCCCCAGCAGCATGACGCGGTTCCTGGAGGAGATGACCAACCGGGGGCTGCTCGTGATCTCCGGGCTGGGGAACTCGACCGGCGGCCGCAAGCCAATCTTGTTCCAAACCAATCCGAAGTACCGGTATATCTTAGGGTTGGAGATTTCCCGAATTTACTCGGTTCTCGGTTTGTATGATATGCATTTGACCCCGTTGTCGTTGGCTCGTTGGAAAATGGATGAACACATGACACCGGAGGTGCTGGCCGACCTTGTTACCGATACGGCCAAAAGGTTTCTTCATGAGCATGGCATCACATCCGCCGACGTACTGGGCCTGGGCATCGGGGCGGTAGGCCCGTTGGATCATCAGAATGGCATCATCCTCGAACCGGAGTGGTTCCCCGCGCCGTCCTGGCGCCACGTCCCGATCTGTGCCATGCTTGAAGAGAGATTGGGTATCCCGGCCCAGCTAGATAACGGCGCCAACACCGCGCTGATCGGCGAACACTGGGCCCTGCGCTCGGACACGATCCGCCATGCGCTTTACGTACACGTCGGCGTGAATATCCGGTCCGCCGCTATGTCAGAAGGCCGGATTCTTCGGGGCGCCGCCGATACCGAGGGAGCGATTGGACAAATGATCATTCAGATGAACGGACCCAAGCTCCGCAATAAAGGCAACTCCGGTGCCTTGGAGGCTTTCGTGTCCGTGCCTGCGCTGGAAGATCGGGTACGTGCAGAGCTGAAGAGCGGCCGCAACAGCGTCTTGTCCAGCCTAGCCCCGGAGCAGATCAACTTCGCGACTCTGGTTGACGCGTTGTCGCAGGATGATCCACTGGTTAAGGAACAATTTCAGGAGACGGCGGTCTGCCTCGGAACCGGGCTGGCGAATCTGATTAATGCGTTACACCCTGAATATGTTGTATTGGGCGGCCCGCTGATCAACGCGCACCCGCTCGTCTTCGATACTGCGGTGGAGGTCGCCAAGCAGAATGCGTACCATTACCCTCAGTATAATCCGCTCTTCACCCAAGGGCAGCTAACCGAATCCGCCGTAGCCACAGGAGCCGCCTTGATGGTGCTGCAGCGCTGGTCAGGGGATTAGAACATCACGCAAAAGGCGTTGTTTGCACACAGCGCCTTTTGCATGTTTCTGAGCGCTGTCCTCCTATCCCCTTCCACTCCTGCTGCGATATTCACTAGGGGACATACCCGTGGATTTCTTAAATAGCCGCGAGAAGTATAACGCATCGTTAAAACCTACGGAGGAAGCGATTTGGTCAATGGTTAACGGGCCGGTGAGCAGCTCCTTCGCTTTCTCGATCCTGACCTTCGTTAAGTACTGCTTCGGTGACAGTCCTGTCCGGGCCTTGAAGGCGCTGAACAGATGGGCGCGATGGTAACCTAAATTGCGCGCCAGCTCTTCAATACCGATCTGCTGCGGATACTGCAGCTGGAACCAGCGGATCGCCTGCTCTACCTGCCGGTCGATCATCGTTGGCTCTTTCGCTGCGTTACGAGGCAGGTGCTCCCGATTCACCCTTCCGAAATGATGCAGCAGCAGCGTCATCCAGCCCGCTGCCTCAAGACTCTCCAAATGCGGAGGGTCGCTTTGACGAAACGATGATCGCAGCCGAGCGTATAACTCCCGTAGTTCCTCCGGCTCTTCAGAACTTACCACCGGTTTATCCGGTGTAATGCCAACATCCGCCAACTGCCGAAGGACCCCCGGTCCTCTTAACGCAACCCATGCGTAATGCCACGGATCCCGCGAATCTGCCTCGTAAGTGAACAGTCCCTCGGGAAAAATGACAAAGGTATCCCCTTTCTGGCAGGGGTATTCCCGTCCTCCCCAGGTAAACATCCCCTTCCCTTCAAACACCGTATGCAGCAAAAAATAGTCATGCACGGACGGCCCAATGCGATGGTTCGGGTGCGGCCGCCCTTGTCCGCTAAACAAAATCGTGATATCCCGCTCTCGGTCATCGGGGTTCATCTGGACTTCAAACAAGTCGTGATCGGGAAACAATCCTCACAACCTCCTGAACGCATAGTGGCCTGCTCTCCCTAGCGTAAGGGATGGCAGACCAAAATACAACATTCCTCCATACTTCCCTTTCATTCCTCCATACCTTTCCATCAGCCGGAAAGCTATATTGAGGAGGAAAAAGGAGGAGATCAAACATGTCCAAAATTACATTTATCGGGGCTGGAAGTACAGTATTCGCAAAAAACGTACTAGGCGATTGTATGTTGACTCCCGCGTTGCAAGGCTTCGAGCTGGCTTTGTACGATATCGACCTGCAGCGCCTCAAAGATTCCGAGAACATGCTAACCAATTTGAAGCATAGCAGCGGCAGCACGTGTGTCGTCAAAGCCTACACCGATCGGAAGGAAGCGCTGAGAGGTGCGAAGTACGTGATCAACGCCATCCAAGTCGGCGGATACGATCCATGTACGATCACGGATTTCGAGATTCCGAAGAAATACGGGCTGCGCCAAACGATAGCCGATACAGTGGGGATCGGCGGTATCTTCCGCAATCTGCGGACCATTCCGGTAATGCTGGACTTTGCCGCAGATATCCGAGAAGTGTGTCCCGACGCGTTGTTCCTCAACTACACGAACCCAATGGCCGTGTTGACCAACGTCATGAATACATATGGCCAGGTTCGTACCGTGGGTCTCTGCCACAGCGTGCAGGTTTGCGTGCCCGGATTGTTCGACAGCCTAGGTCTGGACGCAACCGGGGTTCAGGCAAAAATCGCAGGCATCAACCACATGGCTTGGCTGCTCGAAGTTACCCGGGACGGCGTTGACCTCTATCCCGAAATCAAACGACTTGCGGCAGAGAAGCAAAAGCAGCCGCATCATGATATGGTCCGTTTCGAATTAATGTTGAAATTTGGTTACTACGTGACCGAATCGTCGGAGCATAACGCTGAATATCATCCCTATTTCATCAAACGGAATTACCCTGAACTGATCGATCGTTTCCAAATTCCGCTGGATGAATACCCGCGCCGCTGTGTCGAGCAAATCTCGAATTGGGAGCGCATGCGCGAAGAGCTCGTGAACAACCGGGAGCTGAAGCATGAACGCACGCACGAGTACGCTTCGTACATCATGGAAGCCATTGAAACCAATGTTCCGTTTAAGATCGGAGGCAACGTCATGAACACAGGGCTGATCCCGAACCTGCCATCCGAAGCGTGCGTGGAAGTTCCCTGCCTTGTGGATGCCAGCGGCGTAACGCCTACCTATGTAGGAAATCTGCCGCCGCAATGCGCTGCGTTAAACCGGACGAACATCAACACCCAGCTCTTGACGATCGAAGCGGCGATTACCCGTAAGAGGGAGCATATCTACCATGCTGCCATGCTCGATCCCCACACGTCCGCCGAGTTGTCCATCGATGATATTATCGCATTGTGCGATGACTTAATCGAAGCGCATGGCGATTGGCTGCCAACTTATCACTAATGGCGAGTCTCTCAATTATTTGACCGACCCGATCATCCCGGCCACAAAATGCTTCTGCATCACGAAGAATACAATGGCCGTCGGAAGCGTTGAAATAACGATCGCCAGCATGATCAGTCCGTAATCCGGTGAGTAGCTGGAACCCAGCGTCGAGATCAGCAGCGGCACCGTCTGCTTCTGTGGCGTCTGCAGCACGATCAGCGGCCACATATAGTTGTTCCAGCTGCTCATAAACGTAATGATCGCCGCTGCCGCATACGTCGTTTTCATCGTAGGCACATAAACCCGGAAGAACATCCCCAGCTCGGATAAACCGTCTATTCGGCCGGCTTCCAACAGTTCCTTCGGGAACATCTTGGTGCTCTGGCGGAAGAAGAAAATCAGAAACGCCGTCGTCATGGTTGGCAGCACTACCGCGGCCAGCGTATCGATGCCGATCAAGGGCAACAGATTGGTAATGCGGCCGAACATGCGATAAAGCGGCACCATCAAAGCTGCAAAGGGCAACATCATCGACAGCAGCAGCACATTAAATACGATGTCCTTCGCTTTACTGCGGTAAATCTCGAAGCCATACCCCGCCAATGAAGCGATCAACAAGGCCAGCAGCGTCGTGGAGACGGAAACGACCAGCGAATTTTTCAACGCATTTAACATATCAACCGAATCCATCAGGTTGCGCAGGTTCACCATAAAATGGGAGCCTGGCAGCAGCTTGCCCCGGGTGACGTCCACCGACGGGTTCGTTGAGCTCACGATGATCCATAGAAACGGAAAAATCGAGACAAACGCCGCCACAGCGAGGAAGGCATACATCGAAAATCGTTTGGCCGCTCTAAGCATCGCGATCACCTGCCACTTTAAACTGGATGATGGATAAGAGTATGATCATCACGACAATGGAATACGACACCGTTGCCGCATACCCGAAATTTGCCGAGTATTTAAACGAGAGATTGTAGATGTACTGCGAGATCGTAGAGCTGGCGTTCCCAGGTCCGCCCTGCGTAATGTTCATCACTTCGTCGAACAGCTGCAACGTGCCGATGGTCGAAGTGATTGAAGTAAACAAGATGATCGGTTTCAGGAGCGGAATCGTAATCCGGAAAAACTGCGTCACCGCCGACGCCCCGTCGATTTTGGCCGCTTCGTAAATCGTCGGCTCGATATTTTGAATCCCTGATAGGTAAAAAATCATGTTATATCCGGTCCAACGCCAAGTGATCGCGATAATGATCGTCACCTTCGCCCAGAACGGGTCGGTGATCCAGGGGATCGGTTCGGATATGAGGTGCAAATGCAGCAGCATCAGATTCACTAATCCGTCGCCTGCAAACAGATACTTGAAAATGACCGAGTACGCGACCAGTGACGTGATGCAAGGCAGGAAAATCGCCGTGCGGAAGAAGCCTTTCCACTTCAAATTCCGGTCATTTAACACGACGGACAGCACCAAAGCCAACAACACCATGATCGGCACCTGAACAACCAGGTAAATCAATGTATTTTTGACCGCGGTCAGGAACATGGAGTCTGTAAACAACCGCCGGTAATTCCCCAGCCCGTGATAGGTCAGATTCGAACCGGTGCCGGTTTGCAGCGACAGGATGAAAGCTTGGATCATCGGATAGAAATAAAACCAAGCGATCATCAGCACCGCAACAAGGACAAAAGACCAACCGACAATCGATGTTTTCCAGCGCAAGCGAAGTGCAGGCCCGGATGCTCTCATTGATTTCATCTCCTTCTCTTTGTAGTCCGCAAGGCCGCCTCAGAACCAGTGAAACCTTGGAACTGGGAACAGCCCAAGGTTTCACTGGTTCCTTTCGCTTCGCTTATTGCAGCTGGGATTCAGCCTGAGCTTGAGCGTCGCGCATGACGCTGTCCACATCTTTGCCGTTTAAGTAATTTTGGACTTCGATGACCAGAATGTCCTCAATCGCATAGGTGTGCAGCCCGTAATTGACCTTAGGCACTTCTTCCGTCCACTTCGCGAAATCTGCATAAATCTTCTGGCCGCCAAAGAAATCATCGGCTTTATCATAAGCAGAACCGCTGGAGGCTGCCTTCAGCGAACCAATCGCACCGATCTTCTCCAGCAGCAGGGAGTAGAATTCGCTGTCCGAACCAAACGTTTCCGCGAGGAAATTCGCTGCCGCGTCCTGACCGTCCAGGTTCATGACATACCATGAACTGCCGCCAAGGCTCGAGGCGTTCACGGAATTGGCGCTGCCCGCGAGTTTCGGCGTTGGGACAACCGCCCATTTGCCGGATTGGGAGGCCTCGGCTTTCACGGACGGCGTAATCCAGTTACCTGTAGGCACGGTCGCGACATCTCCGTTGTTAAAGGCCGCCAGGAATTGGCTCCAGTCCGAATTCATCTTGACGATATTCGCATCAAACATCGCTTTGTACGTTTCCAGCGCTTCCTTGATTACCGGATTGTCCGCCAAGTTTGGCGTTTTGCCGTCCTCCTTCAGATACCACTCTCCTGCTGACTGCGCCATCACCCGAATTAACCCGAGGTCATTGGGATCTTGAGTCAGCATATCTTTGCCGGTAACTTCCTTGATCTTCTTGCCGATTTCGATATATTGGTTCCAATTGATGTTCGTTACATCGTCCAAGGTATAACCTGCCTGCTCCAGGTAATCCGTCCGCACATACAGCCCTGTTGCTCCGGAATCGAACGGAACGCCGTATTGCTTGCCGTTATAGCTGGTTGGCCCGATTTTGTACTCGGCGAAATCCTCTGCTTTGATCACATCAGACATATCGCGGAATGCATCCGGATAAGCCTGCAGGAAGTTTTGCGCCCGGTAGTCTTCAATCAGCACAATATTGGGCAGCCCTTTGGTTGTTCCCGAATTGAGCCCGGTGTTCAGCTTCTGCACGATATCGTCCTGCGCATATTCTACGATGTTCACCTTCACGTCGGGATGCTTCGCTTCATAGCGTTCTTTGGCCAGGTTCAATGCCGCAATGTTGAAGTTGGGATCCCAAGCCCAAACTGTGATTTCCTGGCTGCCTTGCGACGCTCCCACGCCGTCTCCTGCACTCGAATCGGCTGAATTGCCTGGATTTGCCGCGTTCCCACCGTTTCCTGAAGTTCCGGAACCTCCGGAACAAGCAGACACCACCAGCGTTAGCAGTAAACTGGCTAGCAGCACAATCAAGCTTTTTCTCATTTCGGTTCATCCCCCTCATGTTTAATGATGGGCAGCGCTTTCAACTCATAAGTAAGCGCTTCCTTTTGCTCGCTTTTAGGATAGCATTGCGGTTGAACCGGCCGTTAGGAATATCTTTGTGTGGTTTGGTGATTTTCTTGTCCGTGTGAAGGAGGGGCTTTCGCGGCAGTGGTCTTTTTTTTGGAAAATGGAAAAATCTTTAGACCGCATCCCCGGTAACGTCCGTTTCCTCCATTAACGGGAGCACAATGCGAATTTGCGTCCCTTGCCCTTTAACACTGGAGATCTGTACACCGTAGGACTCTCCGTACAACAGCTTGATTCGGTGATTAACGTTCTGAATACCGATACCCGCAGGCTTCCGTCTCCGCCCCTTGGAAGTACCCGAAACTGATTCGTCAGAAGTGTGCTGCTCCAGCATTAGTTCTTGTCCGCCATTTTCCATCCCGTCCCCGTTGTCTGCCACTTCGCACACAAGCGTGTGCTCTGTTCTCGAGATCAGGATGTAGATCGTCCCTTCGGTTTTGACGTTAAACGCATGGAAAAAGGCGTTTTCGATAAACGGCTGAAGCATCAGCTTCGGGACCTTGCAATGCATACAGTCAGGCGACACGAAATAGCTTACCTTGATTCGGTCGCCGTACCGGACTTGTTTAATAAATACGTAGTTTTTCAAGTTCTCCAGTTCCTGCTCGATCGTGATCGTTTCGTTGGCATTGCTGATCGTATTTTGCAGCAGGGAGATCAGCGCATTAATCGTCTCGGCGGCCGTCTCCTTATTGCCCTTCTGCACCAACAACTTGATCGAAGCGAGTGTATTGTAAAGAAAATGCGGGTTGATCTGCCGCTGCAATGCGGCGAGCTCGGCGTTCCGCTGCTCCTTCTGCGTCTCCAGCAGCCGGTGCACATAATCGTTCAGTTCGTCCAGCATATAGTTAAACGCCTTGCTCAGCTCTCTTACCTCATAACTGCCGCTGACAGCGATATAATTGCGGAAATCCTTCTTTGTGATGGTCGACATCAGCCGAACCAAACGGGTTAACGACAGCGTTAATCGGCGTGAGATCACGAACACAACTAGCAGCGCAGCGCCAATGATAGTCAAGCAGATCAGCGCCAGTTGGCGGATGTTCATGATCTGCCCGGCGGTGTACTGCCGGTCGATCAGATTCACTAGATAGAAATGATAAGGCGGAAGCTCATTCGCCAGAATGATGGCATCTTGACCAAACGCTGTACCGTTTAAATAATCGAGCTGGTCGCGCTTCAGCGTCTCCACATCGCGTAGCAGCTCCGGCGACTTGCCGCCGATCAGCTCCGTGCGGTTGCTGGAGACCACGACTCCAGAAGGATCGAGCACCAAAACATCGTTGCCGTTGCTGGTAAAGTTGGCAAAAAAACGCCGAAACTCTGACTCCCGTATCGCGATATAGAGCATCCCGTAACTAAGCCCGCCGGTTCGGTCGACCAACGCTTTCGTAGCCACAATAAACCGTTCCTTGCCCGCTTTCCCGTCCCGCTCATCGTATTGGTACAACACTCGCAGCGGCTCGGCGGCAGCTTGGCGGGTTAACGGATCGTCGGAAAGATCCTGCGGCGACGCCGGCCAATAATACGGATCGGTGGAATAGCTGCGCCCATTAACCCCGATAATGGTGACAGCAACATCATATGCCCCCAGATTGGACGAGATTTGCTCCATCTGCTCCGCCATGCGGTAGTAAACCTTCGACATCGCCACCGAATTCGTATCCCCGCCGGTGAGATACGTCTTCACCGAACCGCTTTGCGAGGCAAACGTGACGGCATTAACGACGGAATCGTTAAATGATTCCAGTCCAGTATTGATCTGATTTAATACCTTCCCGTTGGTGATACTGAACGTCTCAGCGAACAGCCGCTCCGCCATGCGGATGGTGATCAATGAGGTGAGCAGACACACGGCAACGATGCTGACGGTCATGACGATGAACAGTTTGGAAATCAGACGGCTGCGGCGAAATTTTTCGATCAACTTCATCCGTCATCCCCTCTTGGCGAGCTGCTGCCGCCGGTATTCCCGCGGCGACAATCCCGTATGTTTTTTGAACACTTTGGTGAAATAACTCGGGTCCGAATAACCGACGCGGCTGCCGATTTCCGAGATCGGCAATCCATCTGAACGCAGCAGTTCCATCGCCTTGGCAATCCGAACCCGGTTCAAATATTCGCTGAACCCCTCATCATTGTGAGCAGAGAAATAACTCGATAAATACGACGGATTAAAATGAAAATGCCGGCTAAGCGAGGTTAAGGTGAGCGGCTCGCCATAGTGCTCGTCGATATAGTCGAGCAGCAGCTTCATGTTACCGTCGCCGGGGAGCGGAACGCGGGCGGCAACGATCGATTCTACTTCGCTTAAGAACGTGTTAAACGCCTGCAGAGCACCCGTCGCATCCTGCGCTTCATCGATCGCTTTGAAGTAAGCGTATTTTAACCCGTCCAGTTCCTTCGCCTCACGATGAAGCTCCAAGGCAGCAAGGGTGACATGGAAGACCGCATTCCCCAGGAACGATTTGAATTCAAATGGCGTTTGCAAGTAACAACCGGCCGCTTCGGCGGCAAGTTCTCGCATTCGTGCAAAAACTTCCTCCGCCTGCCCCCGCTTCAGCCCGGACAGTAATTCCTTCATATCGAACGCAGGAAGACCGCGAGCTGGGGGCAACTCATCCGCCTGTAGGACGGTTATCCCCGGAAAATAAAACCGATAGCTCAGCAGCTTCAGCCAATCCTCCCGATACATACTCCCCAAATCGTTTAGCTCCGCAAATTCGCTGCCGATCACCCACGTTGTCTCCGGCATCGCCTCCGCCTTGTTCCGCGCGTACTCGCGAATCGCCTCAATCACTTCCTGGCTGTCCGCATCGGAAAAATTCAGCAGCATCAGCAACCGTTTGTCCCCGGTAACAATACTTTGGAGCCGCACCGGAACAGACAGCTCCTGTAATCGGCTCTCGAGCCCTGCCGCAAGTCCCTCCAGATACCCTTCCGGCTCCCCGGCCATCCACCCGGCATCCGTGCCGGTCAGCAGGAACCGCTCGTAGGGGAAAGCTGCCGCCAGCCGGCTTTCCCCCTCCTCCGGCTCGTAACCGTCGATCAACCTCTCCAGCAGGCGCTCCAGCGGCAGGCTCCAGCGCTCGGTTTCCTGGAGCGCAAGCCCGGGGATTTTGCGGGCGGTTCTTTGCAGCACCTGCAGAAGCTCCTCCGTCTCCATCTTCGGCTTGAGAATGTAATCCGCCACACCGCTTTGGAACGTGGACCGAACATACTCGAATTCCCCAAAGCTGCTGAGCACAATCACCTCGACCTGTGGGTAGCGGGCTTTCAGCACGCGGGTGAACTCCTCCCCGTCCATCACCGGCATGACGATATCCGTAATCACGATATGAGGCGACAGCTGCTCCACCAGCTTTAGCGCCTCCTGGCCGTTGGCCGCCTCGCCGACGATTCGAAATCCCTGCTGCTCCCAATCCAAATGGTGCTTAATCCCCTGCCGCACCAATAGCTCATCGTCAACAATCAGGATCCGGCAAACCTCTCTCATGTCCATCCCCTCCGCATTTAACCATTCCCACTCGTCGTGACAGCGTTTACAGAAAAAAGAGAAGCGGAACCATCCCACCGCGTCACCGTCACCGCAGGTCGAGCCGATAGTTCACCGCATATTCCGTCTCTCTGAACCCTTCCTGTAGATACAATGCCTTCGCCCGTTCATTTTCCGCATTCACGCATAAGATAGCCCGGGCATATCCGTTCTCCCGGCCAAACTCCAAGGCCCGGCGCAGCAGAAGGCGGCCCAGTCCCTTCCCTTGATATTCGGGGAGGAGGGCCAAGGATCCGATATTCATAATCGGCGCATCCAGGTACTCGTCATCCGAGCACCGAACGATGCCGACGGGCCGTTCCTCGTGCACCAGGAACAGCATGCCGCCGTTTAGATAATCCACCTCCCCGGAATACTTCGCCACCATGTCCTGGGTGATTGGCGTCTGGCTGCCCTTTAACTGGGCGAAGCCGGCATTCCGCACGGTGCACCAGGCCTCCTCGTCCTCCCCGGGACGAAACGCGCGGAGGCGGTAACCTTCCGGCAACTCATAGGGCGCAGGCTGCAGCGGCTCGTTCACCAGCAGGAAGGAGTACCGCTCCACCTGAAAACCTAACTGCGCAACGCGCTCCATCAGTCCGGGGTTCACCGACGGCACAAAGATAAACATACTGGCCAAACCTTCGCCATGTTTCACAATCTCATCAAGCAAGCGGCGATACACCGCCGTATCTTCCGTCTCGGTGTGAAAAATCCGAAAACGCGCCTGCTTCCCCCTGCGCTGATACGCGTCGGCAATCATCGAGGCCGCCCCAACCACTTCCCCCTCTCCATTCACGGCGAGATAGGTTGGATGCTCCTCGTGAATTTGGAACTCCGCTAAATCCTCCTCATACAGAAAGGAATCGTCCACCACCTGGCCATGCTTGCGACAATACGCCTTGAAGTCCTCCAGGCGCTCCGGGCTAAGGGCCAATATCCGCGTATCCATGGTTGTTCCTCCATTCGTAACTTCGATATAAAAATGATCAAATTACATGAACAGGATTAAGACTAACACAACCGCCAGCACACCGATAGCGTACATCACGCCCAGGCGGAGCCAATTCTGGCCCGTTTGTTGGGTATAACGCGAATTTTCCTCCCGGTTGCTTTGCGATTGTCCGATCCTTATCGTCGCAATCAATCCAAATGCCAAGATCAGAACAATGATTAGAATTAACCACATCATACAGCCACACCCTTTACCTTCCTATAGGAGTTGTTGTCCCTATTATAATAACACCGGGACGATCGCGCACCCGCGAGGATGAATTTTCCCGCTCGCTGGTCTCCCGCCATAACAAAAACCCCATAACCATATAGGTCAGGGGTTTTGCCTCTATCACGAAGATATATCCTCGCGTTCTATGCTTCCAACCTTTTTCCTCGCAACAACAACCTCTTGGTTACTCGGACTTCACTTGCTCCAGCTTGGCGATTTCCGCCTCATACAATTCGAACAAATCGGCCAGAGCCGACTGGATGGCTTTCGTGTCCTTCGACTCCACCGCTTTCCCCAAATCGATTTGACCTTGAAGCAAATCATCCGCAATCGGGGTAACCGTAGTCAACGTCACCATTTCGCCCTTGCGGGTTCCTTCTGGAACTCCAGCTCCCGTGATGTGAAGCCCTCCCTTTAGTTTCACCGCGAAGCCTTCCTGCCCCTTCGTCACGTTAATGAATTGGACTCCTTGTCCATCCGCCGGAACAGTTCCATTTGGGGTTGGAGCCAGTTTGATATCTATGGCAGTGGGTGTGGATTTTACGGCAAGCTCCTCGTATTTTTTCAAGAGATTACTCCAAGCTGTGGCCGTTTCCGGTGCATATTGTTTGGCGAGGGCTGCCGGATCCTCGAACTTCACCGTCGCAATCGCCGGGATGGCCACCGTTTGAGCGACCTCGTCCGGACCTGCCGCTTCCTTGGCACTTGCTGCCGTGGGACCGGCGATCGCCGATACCAGCAGCGTCGACAAGGCGATGTTTTGCAAGATCTTTCGGTTACTAAGGTTCATCATCAGAAACACACTCCTTGATTGGGATTTTGTCTTGCACGTCCAAGTGTATCCCTAAGTGATGTCAGGAGTTTGGTGGAATTATGGAAAAACGATGGCAGCAGCCGCAAGTGGAGACGCCGTTGGTATAATATGACGGGAAGGGGTGTTAAACGCATGAACGACTATTTTATCGCCGTCGTGGACGATGATCAGCATATCCGTAATCTTGTGGAAGCCTATTTGGTGAAAGAAAATTACCGCACCCTCGGGGTGGCCACCGCCGAGGAAGCCTGGGCGTTATGGCGGAACGACCCGCCCGATCTCTGGGTTCTCGACATCATGCTGCCGGGAATGGACGGGTATGAGCTGTGCCGCCGAATCCGGGAAGAAGCCGACGTCCCTATCGTCATGATTTCCGCCAAAGACAGCGAAGTGGATAAGATCATGGGGCTCGAATTCGGCAGCGACGATTATTTGGTTAAGCCTTTCAGCCCTAGAGAGCTAGTTGCTCGGGTGAAAAGGCATTTGCAGCGTTGGGACAAGCTGCGAACCTCCGATGTGCCGGTCGAAGCCAACAACAGCAAATCCATGCTGGAACTCGGCCCGCTGCAGTTGCTGCTGGATGAGCGACGCGTGTTCTGGGATAAACAGGAGGTCGACCTGACCTTTAAGGAATTTTCTTTGCTCCAAGCGTTCGCAGAGCATCCGAACCGTGCGTTTACCCGGGAAGAATTGCTGGTTTTGGTCTGGGGCGACGATTATTTCGGCAGCGATCGGGCAGTGGACCATCTCATTAAACGTCTGCGCAAAAAAATCGAAAACCTCCCCGTCGAAGCTGTTTGGGGACACGGATATCGCATGCGTATGGAAGGTGGGGATCCCTCATGAAATTAGTCCATCAAATTAACCTGGCGTTTGGATTGCTGTTGGCCGTGATCCTGGGAGCTACCGCCGTCATCATTCATTACGTTCTCCTGGACCATTTAATCGAAGCGAAAAAGCAGGAAATGAATACCCTCAGCGCCAGCGTGGCAATCAGCATGGAACATCAGCTCCTTCCGGCCGAACTGCCCTTAAACCGTGCGGCTTGGCAAGAATCCGACGTCCCTCTCGCTTACGGAGTCCAAGCGATTTTCGCGGATTCTGAAGGGAAGGTTCTGTCCAGAACCCTCCCCTCCCAGCCTTCGGTAACTCGCGGGATCGCTGCGGAGTCCATTACGATCACCGGAACCGATCCGCTTGACGCGAAAAAGCTGCAGGCACTGCAGGATGGGGAGGACAACCGTTATATCGTTGCGGTCCGTGCCCTGCCCCAGGGAACCTTGACGCTCGTCACCCCCAAAAGCACTGTCAGCGCGATCGAACGGGCCTTATACGTCCGGTTGCTGATCGTGCTTGGAATCGGTGCCTTGCTTGTCCTGCTGCTGAGCCTCGTCATTACACGCAAGCTCATCAACCCGCTGATGAAGTTGCGGGATGAACTGAAGAAAGTGAAGGAACGCCGGTTCGCGGAAGTCAGGCACATTCAAGCCGGGGGCGAGATCGGGATCGTTGCTCAGTCCGTGTATGATTTGGCCGGGGAATTGGACCGCTATATCCAAGTGCAGAAGCAATTTTTTCAGAACGCGTCCCATGAGTTGAAAACCCCGCTGATGTCGATTTCAGGATATGCGGAAGCGATCCGTGACGGCGTCTTTGAAGGGGAGCAGTCGCAAAAAGGATTAGATATCATCTTAAGCGAAAGCGGCCGGTTGAAGCGGATCGTCTCGGAGATGACGCTGCTCGCGAAGCTGGATAGCGAGGCGGATATTTTCCATCCGGCAAAAGTTGCGATTCAAGAGTTGCTGGAGGAGACCGTGGAACGCGTCAATCCGCTGCTGCAAGACAGGGACCTCCAGTTGGCGATCGAGTATGCGGACGAAGCCGCGGAACAGGTGGCCGTAAGCGCCGACCCGGACAAACTGTCGCAAGCCCTGCTGAACGTGGTCGCCAATGCCGCCAGACATGCCGACCGGGCGATCACTATCCGCGTCAGCGTAGATCAAGATCAGGTGAGAATCACGGTTACCGACGATGGCAGGGGAATTTCCGAGGAGCTGCTGCCGCACCTCTTCCACCGCTTCGTGAAAGGAAAAGAAGGCGAAAACGGATTAGGACTCGCCATCTCCCGAGCGATCGTTGAACGCTGCGGCGGTCGGATTGAGGCCGCCAACCAAACGCACGGGGGCGCTTTGTTTTCGGTTACCCTCCCGGCTCTGTAGCATCTTCCCTCTTTGCTCTTAATATATTGGAAGCAGGAGCGAAGGGAGGATGTAAGATGGAATTAAACCAAGCCCAAGTTCAACGGGCGTTGTTCCTGGCCGCCGTCTGCGGCCAAACCTATGCGCAATTCACAAATCCGGACGGTACGTTTGTCCTCCCGCCGCCGTATACGCTGTTCGAACCCCTTGAAGCGAAATCCTTGCTTGGACAATGGGAGCGCTTTGGTTTTATTTGGCAATCGACGGACGAGATCATCATCGCCTTCCGGGGAACCAGCTCGGCTTCCAACTGGATCGCCGATGCCATCGCAACGCAGCAGAAATTCAAGTGGGCCAAGGATGCCGGCCTTACGCACCGGGGATTTACCGGTATATATGGATCGGCCCGCCGCCAGATTCACTCCGCGCTGCGCCAGTTGCCGGAGGACAGAACGTTATATCTTACGGGCCACAGCCTGGGAGCCGCATTGGCAACGTTATGTGCAATGGATCTCGCCGCAAATACGAACCGGGTTCCCGTCCTGTTTACGTTTGGTTCTCCTCGCGTTGGTGATCCGGATTTCGTGCAAGCTTTTGCGAAGCAGGTCCCCAACAGTTACCGGATTCATAATGAATTTGATGCGGTGACTCACATCCCTCCAACCGTGTTCAAGCTGCCCAAACAAGGAAAAACCTACTACTACCGACATGTCCCCGTCTCGTATCCCTTGTACTTTGCCGATACTTCATTATCTACCAATCATGGAATTGGGAGCTATTTTGCTGAGCTGGCGAGGCTCGATCCGGGTTACGCCCAATATTTATCCACTGTAAGCCCAGGCTTCTCTCCAGAACCCACCTGAGTACAGAAAAAAGCCGCTGCCCGGCAACATATGCCAGGTTAGCGGCTTTTGGATTTATATCGGATTATTTACTTATTACTTAAATGAATGCGGAATACATCACCTGCCTGCCCGCCAAAGACGATCTTCCCGCCGGCCGGCAGTGGAATGGAATTTTGCTTACGAATGATCGACGAGTGGACCATCAGCCCTTGTTCGTCATATACGATGAAGCCGCCGCTACCTTCCATGTTCACGGTCATCGTCCGCCCGGCCAAGGACGGCTGAATGTGAAACCATCTTGCCTGGCCGCTTGGTTGAATGGTAATCTTCGATTCCTTACCAGCGTAAAGGTTCGGAATCCCGTCCTCGCGAATGTAGGTTTGACCATTTACATCCAAAATCTCTGCGCCGCTGGACTTTGAGAATTTGAAATCAAACGCATCCCGGCCGTTCATATTCGGAATTTCCATCACGTTAACCGCTTGATTCGCATCCACGATCTTCGCGCCGTTGGCATATCCGTAATCCAGATCAAGCGCTAACGTTTTGTTGATAATGGCCGTGGACAAGTAAAAAAACGAATTGATTTTTTCGTCCAGCGCATAGTATGTTTTGCCGTCTCTGGCTTTCCATGAACAACGCAGAGGTCATAGCGGTCGATGTTCAGCTCCTGCGAATGGAGCTGTAGCTGTGTATCGATCCGAATGCCGTTCGCTTCACCGATGTTAAGCGCATTGGTCACCAGCGCATCGATTACGAGATGGCCGGTATTCACCCGATGATAAGCGTCTTCGACCTTATTTAGCGTAACCCGAATATGCTCTAACGCCGCAGCCGTATCCCCGCGCTTCATGCACTCTTCGATATATAGAAAATGCTGGTTTGTATCGTGGATGATGCGTTTAATCGACTTGAAGCTATGTACCGTTTTTTCATAGTTGGCGTCCTGATAGTCCATCTGCCGCTGCAATTGGAAGTTCTCCTGCTGGATTTGGAACTTATCCATCATCGTGTCAAACATATAGATCACCAAGACATTCAGGAGCAACAGCCCAATGACCCAAATGAAGAAATGCAGATTCTTCTCACTGGTCGCCGCCAGCAAATTGACCTGATAGATGCTGAACACCGGTACGAACAGGAAGAGCAGGTAATAGCCGGGCTTTAACGGATACGTTCGCCGTTTGGCCACCATCCGGATCAACTGAATGACGACAAACATCAAAATGCAGGACAGCAACAAGGTTTTCGCGGACGCCGTAAAATTGGTAGGTTCAAAGTCCCGAAATTCATCCGCATCAAGCGTATAGAAAATAAAAATGGACAGCGAATTCACAATCGACATCAACACGCCGTACAACACGGTAAACATAAGTTTATTTTTCAACTCAACCTGGTACGTATCCGCCAGACTATAGATCAATAGCAGTGCCACGCCGGAGGCAAACCATTCCAAATCAAGCGTCAAATAGACCGATGCCAACAACGCGAATAGAACAAAATGCCCGAATCGCTGCGGTTTACGGGCCGCTCTTCCAAACACTGAATCAAAGAAGAAAATAATCTGAAACCCCAGCACAAACACGCTGCTGATCAGAATCGGAAGATTAAATGGAATCATGGGTAATATCCTTCATCACTTTATATTTGGTATAGAAATCCTTCACTTCTTTCACTTTCGAGCGTCCGATTGGCAGCTCCAGCCCGTTCGACATCTGTACGAAATTGCCCGCAAATTTAACCACGTGATTGAGGTTGATGATAATCGAACGATGGATCTGCAAGAAATGGCTGTCCTTTAGCGCTTCCGCATACTTCGTGATCAGCCCCTTACTTTCAACCACCTTGGAAACAGTGATAACCTTGAGTTTATTTTTCATCGTTAGGCTCTTGGCGGATTCGATCGCGATAATCTCCTCATGCTTCAGCACCACTTCTTCATAGCCGGACTGGACGATCAGAAATTTCTTCTCTTGCGCTTGGATGTAATGACAGAGCTTAAGCACCTTCTCCTCCAGCACGGAGGGCTCAACGGGCTTAATCAGATATTGAAAAATAAACACGTCCAAGCTCTCCACCATATAATCAGGATAACTCGTCAAAAAGATAATCTGCTCATCCAGATGCTGAAGCTCCCGGATTTTGCGAGCTGCAGCAATGCCGTTGATCCCGCCCATCTCCACATCCAAAATGAGAATATGAAACGGCGTCTGCCCTTGTTCATAATGGGCCACCAGCGCCTCTCCCGAAGGGAACAGCTCGATATCAAATTCGATATTGGCTTTAAAAGATAACGTAAGCAGCATCTGCTTAATCTGCTCACGCTGCTGCTTCTCATCATCACAAATCGCCACACGGAACAATTCGGCCTCACCTCGCTTGTATGGATTACTCTCTTGCCCGCAGCTTTACGTGATTATCCCTTTCACTCCGCTGTTGCTGTTTATGCCTAGTATGCAAAAAAGCTCTTAAATTCTACAGGAGAATTCAAGAGCTTCTTGCAGTTTAAACGATGCGGTCGAGAGGACTCGAACCTCCACGGGGGGTTAGCCCACACGGACCTGAACCGTGCGCGTCTGCCAATTCCGCCACGACCGCTTAATGTGACCTCTCCGCGAAAGCCGTTAAAGCATTTTTCGCGGCGACAAGATATAAAATATCATGCGCCGCGAAAAGAGTCAAGGCTTTTTTTCAATTTATTCCACTGTAATGGCATGCAACTCGACTCGACCCGCCTCCACACTAACGGTTAGCGTGGTCTTCGCGGCCTCAACAAGTATGGCGCTGTAGCGGCTGACATCTCGGCTTGGAGAAATCGTCAGACGCGCTCTCTCAACCCCATCCTGCTTCAACGCGATCACCGTTTCTTCCCGGCAAATCAACTCCAGCATCGCCGTGTTGCCTGCCTCGATGCCGCAGAACGAATAGGCGGCAAACTCGCCGTCCGCAAGCTCGAGCGCGAGATTTTGCCAGCCGCAATCAAACCCGAACTTCTTCGGTTGCGGCTCATCCGAGATCGGCACGATTTTCATGCCCGTTTGGGCCCGGTATTTATAAATGTTCCCTTCCGTGCGGCGTCCGCTGAACGAGATGCCTCTGCCCGGCAGCTCATCAAAATCTGTACCGCGAACCCGACAACCCGGCTTGCGGAAGGCCGCCGCGGTTACCTCTGGACGGGGAGTGCAGTTCTCTACCTTGATGTTATCTAAATAAGCATCAAGAATCTGCCGCGTGCGCTCATAACTTGGTCGTGCTCCACCTTCGACATAAGCCAGCAGCTCGTCCCAGCCATCAGGTTTGTTCACCGAATACGGCGAATTGGCGCGCTCCATCTTCTTCCACGGCCATAAGTTGTAGCCGATACCCAGCGACAAGGCTAACGGATACATCGCCGCAAACCATTCCAGCTCATTCTCCCCGGTCTCGCCAAGCCATAGCGGTTGGTCCAGCGTCTCGGACAGCTTAAGGAACTCCTCGTACGCTTCTTTGCCGGGTTTGCAAGCGTACCGATGGAAATGGATCACCATATTGGGATCATAACGTTTATAAAATACAGCCGTATTCGTCGCCCAGTGATGCCCTTCCACCGACAGCAGATGCCGGTCGTCAATTTCCCGAATCGCTGCGATTACTTCCTCATAGAATGCCGCCAGCCGCCGAACGAGGTAATCCTCGTGCTTGCCTTCCATTAAACCGGGACGAACCGGCTCATTTAATAGGTCGTACCCGCCGACAATCCAGCGGTCGCGATACCGCCGCGCCAACTCCTTCCACAGCTCGATCGCTTTGTTCCAGCTGTCCTCATCGGTGAACAGGCGAGGGAAATCGTCGATCGAGTCGTCGATGTTAGCTCCGGTCTGTCCGCCGGGCGCTCCATGCATATCCAGAAAGGCGTAGAGGCCAAACTCCTCACACCAATCCAAACAGCGGTCGATCAATGCGAACCCGTCCTCTTTCCAGCGAATGCCCGGCTCGTCCTCCATCAGCACTCTCCAATTAAAAGGAATGCGGACTGAGTTATACCCCTGCTCCGCCATGCGCTGGATATCTTCGCGGGTCACGTAATTCTCTCGGAAACGCTTCCAGAACTGCTCGGCATAATCTGCTCCGGCCAATTCCTGAATGACGGCCTCTATCCGCCGTGGCCGATCGAACCGGGAGTGATGGGATAACCACATATAGCCTTCGCATAAGAGCCAATTACCCAGTCCCCAGCCCGTCAGCAGGATCTCCTCTCCATCGCCGTTGACGATTTTTGTTCCTTCTGCGCGGAGAAAGCCTTTTACCCGCGAGCGGTCCGTATGTTCGTGCATCGTTCGAGTCCTCCCCCTGTTGATCGGTTTGTACGCCACCATTATAGCACCCGGCTGCTGCCCGGGCGGAAAATCCGATATTTGCGCCCTCAACCCGAAAATTGCACCCCTCTTAATGTCGCTCCACTAAAGACTCCGGCTTGGCGGTTCGGAGTGAGCGGCACCCCGTAAGTTCTACATCCTCCCCGTGTTCAATATAAAAAGCCGGACCCTCGTGGTTTTCAATCGACACTAGGTTAAATCGTATGTCCCGCACATTTCCCAGGTAGAACCCGCGCCGCACCATCTCCTCGATTCCATCCATCATGGCAGGACGGCCGGGAATCGCGTCCTTGGCCATGGAAATCTCGATATGGTCGAAGGTAATTTCGGAAATGTACTGCTCCGCCAATCCATACAAGAAACCGGCAGCGGCATGCACCTCGCGCGCGGTAATGTCAGAAAAATGAATCCGGCGGAACTGCGGGGTTTCCTCCGTAAGGGGATACGGATTTTTGTCCCACACATATTTCTCCTTGCCGCGTGGACCGCAGAAATAATATAGATTCATAATAAAGGGACAGATCACGTTATCCATCACGAGGTTGCTGACGCGGATATCCTCGACGACACCTCCCCGCCCGCGACGGGACTTGAGCCGAATACCGCGGTCCGTGTGCTGGAAGACGCAATTCGAGATCGTCACGTTCCGGATACTTCCGCTCATCTCGCTCCCGATTACCACCCCGCCGTGACCGTGAATCATCGTGCAGTTGGTAATGGTAATGTTCTCACAGGGAACCCGCTCCGCCGTCTCCTCCGTACCTGCCTTAATCGCAATACAATCGTCCCCGACATCGATATGGCAGTTGCTGATTCGCACGTTCGAGCACGATTCCGGGTTAATTCCGTCTGTATTCGGGGAATCCGCCGGATTCAGAATTGATACGTTATCAATCGTCACGTTGTGGCAGCGAATCGGGTTGACCGTCCAGCTAGGGGAGTCGACCAATGTGACGTCTCTAATCGTCACCCTCCGGCAGCGGTCGAAGCTAATCAACTTCGGACGCGGATAGTGCAGCTCCTCCGGCCGGTTCCGGTGCTTCTCCCACCAGGGCTGGCCGTTCCCGTTGATGCATCCGTTCCCCGTGACGGACACATTCTCGAGATCTTCCCCGTAGATGCAGGAGGCATGGACCTCCCGTTGCACCCCTTCCCATCTGGACTGTACGACCGGATAATCATCCGGGTTAGTGCTGAAGGACAACACCGCCCCAGGGCTTAACCTAAGCTCGACATGGCTCTTCAAGAAAATCGCTCCGGTCACAAACGTTCCTGCTGGCACGAGCACCGTGCCTCCGCCGGCTTCACTTGCTGCCGTAATTGCGGCCGCTATGGCTGCGGTTGCCGGAACCCCACTGTCCTTCACAGCCCCATAATCAACGATATTATACGTGCACATCCGCAGGATCTTCCTTTCTGCTGAGGAGCATTTCCATTTGGGTGCAGGCCATCACAAACGCGCCCACCCCGTGCAGATCGTTTTTCACTTTCGGGCGCGCCGCGTAATGGTCATAATCCCCCGCCGATGTACCGATACAGATATCCGGTAACACCAGACGGCCTTTATCGTCCCATTCCACGACTTGAGTCAGCCCTTCGTATCCCCGCAATGCGGCACGCCCGGCATCTTCACCGGCCAGTCCTTGCTGCACCGCTTTAGCCAAGGTGTATACGAACAAGCAGGAGCCCGACGTTTCCAGCCAGTTATCCGGACGATCACCTTTGTCAACCACCTGATACCAGAGCCCGCTCTCTTGATCCTGATAACGGATCAGCGCATCTACAAAACTGGAGAACGCCCTCGCAAGCTCCGCCCTCCCCGGCTCGTCTGCCGGCAGCAAATCGAGGAATTGAGCCAGCGCCAAGCCGTACCAGCCCAGCGAGCGGCTCCAAAATTCCGGGGAACAGCCGGTTTCCGGATCCGCCCAAGGCATCCGCCGACTCTCGTCCCAGGCATGATAGAGCAAGCCGCTTTTGGCGTCGAGCATATGTTTGCGCATCAGCTTCTCCTGGTGCAGCACTTCAGCCCGAAGCCCTGCTTCCCCGAACGCATTTGCATATTTGAGCGAAAAGACCCCGGCCATATAGAGTCCATCCAACCACATCTGATACGGATACTTATCCTTATGCCAATAACCGCCCTCACTCGTGCGATTCAGCGTCAGCAACAGGTAACGCAGTTTATCGGCAGCTTTCCGATATTTAACTTTCCCAGTTCGTTCATATAACGTAAACAGCAGCAAACCAGCCTGCACGGCATCCAGCTCATCGCGGGCGAACATCAAATTGCCCTGCTCATCCACCAAGTCATCTACATATTGTTGAATGTACTGGATGTACTTCTCCTCCTGAACGACCTCCCACAGTTGTTCCATCCCGCACAGAAAGACGCCTTGATGATAATGCCAGCGATGAGCGGGAGGGAGAGTTCCCGCATCCTGGTAAATGTCCATCATTGAATCGCATGCCGTCTTCGCCCATGCTAAAGGAGAGTCTGGACGTTGCCCCATCTTTCTCCAACTCCTTCCGCTTCGGATTTCATCGCCATCGATCCCTCACCCTTTCATCGATCCCAGCAAAGCTCCTTTGGCAAAATGCTTCTGCAGATACGGATAAACCAGCAAAATCGGCAGAGTGGCAACCACGATGACCGCCATCTTGATTGTCTGATCCGGCGGCGGCACGGTTCCATCCAACTCGGCGCTGTGGTCCATCCCGCTCGCGAGCACGACGATTTGTCGCAGCAGCACCTGAATTGGCCATTTGGCGCTATCGTTCAAATACAAAATCGCCGACATGTACGTATTCCAATACGTCACCGCATAGAACAGGGAGATCGTGGCGATGGCCGGCATGGACAGCGGCAGCACGATTTTGAACAGGATGCCAAAGTCGTTGCAGCCGTCGATCCGCGCGGACTCCTCCAAACCCTCCGGAATGTTCTGAAAGAAGTTCTTCAGAATGATCATATTAAATGCGCTGATCGCAGAAGGAATGATTAAGGAAGCATACGTATCGATCATCCCCAGCTCCTTCACGACCAGGAACGTCGGAATCAAGCCGCCGTTAAACAGCATCGTAAAAACAACAAGAAAATTGATGGTTCTTCGGCCATCAAGGTCTTTACGCGCCAGCCCATATGCCATCAGCGCCGTCAGCAGCATGCTGAACAACGTACCGACGAGCGTGACGCCAACGGAAACCCCCATCGCCCTAAAAATCGTGTTCGTCGAAAAAATAAACCGATAGGCTTCCAAACTCCACACTTTGGGAATTAGCACGAATTTATTTACCGCCAGCTCTGCGTTTGTCGTAAAAGAACCGGCCACGACATGCACGAAGGGCAGCACCGTAATCAACGAAATTATGGCCAACAGCGTAAAATTAATCGCCGCATAAATACGACCGCTGATCGATCGATCCTCCACCATCAGTAAACGCCCTCCTCCCCGAACTTCTTGGATAGTTTATTGACCAGCATAACCAGGATCAGGCCAATGACGGATTTGAAGAATCCAATCGCCGTGCTGTAGCTGTATTGTCCTTGCCGCAAACCTGCGGTGTACACATACGTATCAATAATCTCCGCAACCTGCCGGTTCATCGAATTCAACAGCAGATAGACATGCTCGAAGCCTAAATCCAGCACATGCCCGATTTTCAAAATAAACAGCGTAATGATCACACCCCGGATCGATGGAAGCGTAATATGCCATACCTGACGCATCCGGCCGGCTCCGTCCATCCGCGCCGCCTCATACAATCCGGGATCGATGGCCGCCATGCCGGCCAGGTAGATGATCGTCCCCCAGCCGGCCTCCCGCCAGATGACCTGAAGGATGTACATCGGCCGGAACCAGTCGGGGTTCAACAGGAAGTTGATCTTCTCGAAGCCAAAGTACACCAACAGCTCGTTGATAATCCCGCCGTCCATCGTCACCATCACATAGGTAATCGACACGATAATGACCCAGGACATAAAATGCGGCAAGTAGACGAAGGTTTGGAACAGCCTTTTGAAGAAGTTCCCTCTTAGCTCGTTTAGCATTAACGCCAGAATGATTGGCACTGGGAAATAAATAAACAGGTTGAGCGCGAACAAGATCACTGTGTTTTTCAAAATGACCATAAAGTCCGGTTCCGTAAACAACCGCTGAAAATGCTCCATTCCTACCCATTCGCTGCCCCGGATACCGTTATACGGCTTATAGTCCTGAAAGGAGATGATCAGCCCGTACATCGGTAAATATTTGAAGATGATAAAATAGAGCACGCCGGGCAGCAGCATCACATACAGCCATTTATTTCGCCACAGCCGTTTGCGAAGCTGTGCGGCCTTCGTGCGTCGATCGGGCGACGGAAGCTTTGGCGCAACGGAGGATGAAACAGTTGCTTCTCTCATATAAATCTCCTCCCGTGAGGTCCTTCAAACAGACGTTATCTCGCTGCGTTATATTCCTCGATAATCTGCGAGCCGCCCCGGCTCTTCCATTGCTCGATCGCTTTCTCGAAGCCCGCCTTGTCGATTTGTCCATAGATATATTGATACGTCGCGTCTGTAATCAACTGCTGCAGCTCTACGCCTTTCTCCGTATAGGTTTGTGAATCCAGCGCTGTTGTAGGATCAGGGACGCCTACTTTGACGTTCTCCTTAATTAATTCTTCCGCATGGATCCGGCCTGGCAGCGTATTGTAGCTTTCGTACATGCCGTTGGTTTCGGGTTCGCCGATGACACTGTCCTTAAACGGCTTCACTTCACGCTCGATTAATTCTTTGTTATCCGCTGCCTTGGCTTTGCCTTCTACGACCGTATAATGCGTACCTTCAATGCCCCAGTACATCAAGTTAGCCACTTCCGGCGTCATCATCTTGTCAAAGAACGCTAAAATTTTCTTGAGCTCCGCTTCATCCTTGATCGCCGATTTCGGGAACAGGATGATATTGTTGTAGCCCGGAATCATCCATTGCGCAAACTTCCCGTCCGGACCAGCGACCATGCTGTGCGTGTCGAGTACGGCATCCGGCACATTTTTGATCAGATCCTTGTTGAGAGAATCGATGTCCTGCATCGACCCGCCGATATAAAGCCCGGCCTTCCCGCTGGTGAACATATTGACGGCATCGGTTTTGCTGGTTGCCGCAAAATCCTGGTTAATGTAACCGTTATCCCGCAGCTTCTTAAAGAAATCCATCGTATCGATATATTGCGGGAACATAAACTCCGGCAACAGCTGGCTGTCTTTCTCCCCCCAATTGTTTGGTGTGCCAAACCAAGCGGATACCGTCTTAAACGCTCCATAGACAAGCTCGTTCCGGTCAGCGATCCCGATCGTATCCTTTTGACCGTTGCCGTCCGGGTCTTGTTCAGTAAACGCCTTGGCCATTTCAAACAATTCGTCCACATTAGCCGGTGCGGACAAGCCTAACTTATCGGCCCAATCCTTGCGGTAGATGATCCCCTGGCGGGCCAGCGGTCTGCCGATATAGAGGGAGTACAGCTTGCCTTCCACCTTCGTATTGTTCAGAATTTCCGGTTTCAATTTGTTCAGGTTCGGAAATTCGCTTAACAACGGGCCAATTTCCCAGAACTGTCCGTCCTTAATCGCTTCTTTCATTTGAATAAATGTCGTTTGGTTTTTGAGGTAGGTCACTTGGGGCAAGGAGCCCGTGGCAAATGCGGTGTTCAGCTTCTCTTCATACGTGTCTGCCGGGAAAAACTGATAGTTCAGCTTCGTGTTCGTCAGCTTCTCTAGTTCCGCTTTGATCGTATCCGGCGGCGTCTCCGACGTATTTAACGGCAGCATAATCGTAATCTCCGTTGGTTTCTCCGCCTCTGCGCCAGCGTTCCCGCCGTTATCCGCCGTGGTTGCGGCAGGCTCTGTCGCTGCTGAATTGCCGCCCCCCTTATTGTTAGCGCTTCCACAACCAGCCAGCACAACGCTTAGCGCTAACAGTGCGGTCAGAATGAGGATGAAGGATTGTTTCTTCATAACCTTTGGACCTCCCATGGATTGGATTGCTTACTCTTCCACGGTATCGCCACAACGTGGGTACGGAAACAATCATTTCCTCATAACGGCAGCGGCTCAACGCTAAACCTGAACTAATGATTATCGATGTGATAGCGCTTTCTCAAATTCTTGAATGACAACTTGACCGCCGCTTTGCTTCCAGCGCTCAATCTCTTGGTTAAAGCCGTGGGCGTCGATGCGCCCCAGGATGTAATTGTAGGTGGCATCGCTAATAATCGTGGACAGCTCCGCACTCTTCTCGTCATAGGTCGGCGAGCTGAGCCAAACGGTCGGATCATCCACCAGGAAGGCTTCATTGTCTTTACTCAGCTGCTCGGCAATTTGCGTCAAATGCTCTTTTTGCGCGACTTCCATCACATTGGGGTTACTAATATCGGCGATCATCAGCGAATATAGCGGATTCACCTCGTTCACCCGCAGCTGCGACGTTTCCTCCGGCAAAATAACCATCCCGTTCTCTGTCCGGTAGTGTCTGCCTTCGAAGCCGTATTTCATTAAATTAGCCACATCCCGATCCATCGTCCGATCGAAGAACCGAAGTGCGTCTCTGAGATCCTGCTCGGTGGGAATCATTTTCTTTGAAAATAGATACAAACCGTTAAAATTCGGAATCGACCACACTTTGTACCCGTACGGCCCCTTAATCCGGTTCACCAGCGTGAAGTCCGCATCCGGATTGATGGCTCGCGCTTCAATGGCAAGGCGCTGCACGTCGGTCATACTTCCGATCAGAACGCCCGCCTCTCCGCGGATGAACCGATCTCGTTGCACCTCTTTGCTGGTCAGCGGAAAATCCGAATTGATCAGCTTCTCGTCGTACAGCTTTTTCATAAAATTCATCGTATTCAAATATTCATCCGTCATGAATTCCGGAATGACCTTGCCGTCCTCGATCTTCCAGTTGTTGGGGGTGCCAAAATAGGAACTGAGCGTCTTAAAAATACCGTAAACCAAATCGTTCCGGTCTACGACACCAAGCGTGTCCTGCTCCCCGTTGCCATCTGGATCTCCGTATGTAAACTGCCGCAGCACTTCATAAAGCTCATCCAGTGTCTTGGGCTCCTCCAGACCCAGTCGCTCCAACCAATCCTTGCGCAAAATGACCCCTTGCCGTGAAGAAGGGCGTTCGGTATATAGCCCATAAATCTTGCCGTCTACGGCCGTCTGATCTAATATGTTCGGATCCAGCTTGCTCAGATTCGGGAACTCTGCCAAATACGGCCCAATTTCCCAGAAGACGTCGGAACGAATCGAATTTTTCACCATGTGATAATCCGATACTTTCACAAAGCTGACCTTCGCCAAGGAGTTGGTGGCTAACCCCGTCATCATTTTGTCGGTATAAACGCCCTCCGGCACCCATCTAAGATCCAGTCGCACGTCGGTTAACTCCTCGATTTTGGCTACCATCTCCTTCGATGGCGGCTGAGGAAAGTGAAGCGGCACCAAAACGGACAAATACGGCCGATCCGAATCGGATGCCTGAAGTTGCGTATCCCGGTTTATACACCCGCTTAGCAAGGAAACCAAGAGTACAAGCACGATTAAGAGCAACGCCATCGCGAATAACCCGCGGTCCCCGCCTTTTGTTCTAATCATTGCTCAAAGCCCCCTCAAACCGAAGAATAATACAAAATGATTATTGCCTCACGAGATGATTATTGCTATTATTTGACAGACATCATACACTTGGAATGAACGACTTTTTAACGATAAGGTCAGGTGCTGAGATTGGTGAAACCTTTAAGCTTCTTAAGCAAACTGATGATTTTTACAATCGCCGTAAGTACACTGCCCGTCCTGTTCATCGGAACGTTTTCCTATCTGACTTCAACCCGAGAAATCCAAAAAAATGTCAACCGAAGCAAAATTGAGCTAATTTCGCAAATTAACTCCAATGTAGAACGGAAGTTAACAACTGTCAACCAAACATTAAATCAAGTCGTCAACTCGACCGTACTCAAGCGGGCTCTTCAAAACCCGTTATCTGAAAGCGATTTCAAACTATATAATGACCTGCGAAATGAAATCCGCAACATGCAATCCTTCGATACGAAGCTGGAGGATGTCGTGTTGATGAATCTCCAGCAGGACTGGATGGTGAAGAACTCTGGATTGTATCGGATGAGTGAATATAAGGACCGTGAAGGTCTGGAACAGCTGATGGATACGCCTAATGATACCACCTGGATGTTAACGCCGTCCTCCTGGTTTTATAGCGAGGAGAATGCGGATTCAGCACCTTGCCATTACAGCATCAGCCTGATCAAGAAGCTGCCGGTCTCCAGCTTACATAAATACGGACTGGCGTTAGCCAATTTTCCTGCCTGCAGCCTGCAAGACGTTGTGGCAACGGACGTTCAGACCGAGGACCTGGTGATTGTCGTAGATGAGCACGGGCAAATCCTGATGCACCCTGATCCTTCGTTGATCGGCCGTCAACTAGAGGAGACCGGATGGGAGAATACCTCCCTGCTCGCGGACGAGACTCATCCCTCCGGGCAGTTTCAGACGCACATCGGCAAGAAAGCTTATGCCGTCACCTACTTGCGCTCCCAGTTGAACGGATGGATGTATCTCTCGGTCACCTCAATCGGCAGCCTGACCCAGGAAGCCGGAAAAATCGGGCTGTTCACCTTCTATGTCTGCCTGTTTATGCTAGTGCTGTCGATCGGGCTGGCCTGGTTCGGCTCCCGCCGGATGTACTCGCCGATCGAACGCCTTCTGCATCTCATCGGCCGGCGCAAAACCGATGTTCGCCGGACACATGCCGATGAGTTTGAGCTCATTGGTGAAGAGTATGATCGTTTGTTCCAGTCCAAATCGCAGCTTGAAACGGAAGTTCGGCAGCATATCCGACAAGTGCGGGCGTTCTCCTTGATCGAAGCGTTTCAAGGACGCTACACCAAAAGCCAATTACTAGAGAAGCTTGAACAATACGGCTACCAGGAGCAGATCCGCGCTTGGCGAACGATGACGGTGTTAACCTTAGCCCTGGATTTTACGGAGGAATCAGCCTATGGCAAAAAGGATCTTAACCTGCTGCTGTTCGCCGCGCAAAATATCATCGAGGAGTTGCTGGATCCCCGCAGCCGGTTCACCCCGGTGATTATGGACCAAACCATCGTGACGTTGATCGGAAGTGCTGAAGAGGAGCCTGATTCGTTCCACCAAACCGTATATACTTGGACGGAGAAGCTGCAGCACGAAATCCATCTATGCCTGAAAGTCCATGTCAGCATTGGTCTAAGCTTGTCATTTCAGTCCATCTCAAAACTGCCCATCGCTTACCGCGAGGGGATGGAGGCATTAAAATATCGGATGAAGCTCGGGACGGGGGTCATTATTCAATACGAGAACCTCAACTCCGGCAAGCATGTCCTGAACGTGAACTATCCGACGCATAAGGAAAACGAGCTGCTAGACGCCATTAAGCTGGCGGAAACGGAGAAGGCCAAGGAAGTGAATGCGCGGCTGTTCAACTCCATGTTCAACCAAGAGCTGACGCCGCAGGAATATCAAATCCCGCTGACCCGCCTGCTGAATAATTTGCTGGTAATGATGCAGGAAGCGGGGATCGCCTTGCACCAGATCCGGCCTGCAGGCAGCGGTTCTTTGTTTGAAGAGATGTTTGGGCTGCACACCAAAGCAGAAATCGAGGATTGGTTCTGGACGACGGTCATTCACCCGATGATCCGCATCTTTCATAACCGGCAAAACGCCCAGTACCAAAATATTTCGGAGAAAATTATCGATTTGATTCACCACGAGTACGACACCGATTTAACCCTGGAGGCTTGCGCCGCCCGTCTTCATTACAACGCGAACTACATCAGCAGCATTTTTCGGAAAGAAACGGGCTGCTCCTTCAGCGAGTACCTCACGATGTACCGCTTCAAGATGGCGAAAGAATGGCTGCGCAATACGGAAATGCCCGTCAAGGAGATCGCGGCCAAGCTGAGATACAACAACTCGCAGAACTTTATCCGCTCCTTCCGTAAGATAGAGGGGATGACACCGGGGCAGTATCGGGAAGGTGCAGCAGCGCATTCGCCGGGGAGCATTCGGAAATCGATGTAAGGCTGCGGCGGGGGCGGAGGTATAAATAGGCCGGAGCTTTTGCAGGATTATCCCGTTTGTTCAGGAACCCGCAACCCGCTTGATGACCGCCTATCACTGCACCTGCTTTCTCCCTTCACTTCACCTTGCCCGCTCCCGGCTTATAGCTTCCTGAACGAAAGGGATAATCGTGGCAAGAGGCGTACGAAGCGGAGGGAAGTTAGCCCTCGGCATTCACTTGCTGCAATGGAATCGAAACGTATTCTTCATATCCCACTTGAGTTTTGGAGCTTGCATTTGAAGGGGGGTTGTCCTTCGATTCGATATAAAACTGCATGATCTGAAAAGCAACCTCCAGTTGTCCGCGATTTGCTTCTGAGGTGAGCTTGTGGACCGTCGAAGGCAGCACTTCAGGACAGCCGCTCGTACAAAGGACGGTCAGATCCACGTCCAGTCCTCGTGAGGCGTTCGCAACAAGCATGCCAACAAACTCGTTGATCACAATCCCGGCGCCCCCTCGAAACCGCGCCAGAAAATCGGGCAAATGGTCCACGTTGTCCGCTGTGAGCACGAAAATGGCTTCCGGTTCGAGTTCTGCCGCATCCATGATGATCTTCATCGTGTTCTCATTCGTGAAGTCATCCAACACCAGAAAGCGCCGTGCGGTCGCGGCCGATTGCTCTCTCCATAAGGTAAACGCCTTGCGGTAATCCATCACAACTTTATGAAACAGCGGATCGTCGATATGGGTATCGAGCAGTACGATCGGAACCCCAAAGCTAAAATGGATGGAAATGTCCCGGAAGACGTCCTGCTTCACTCCGGCCAACAGCACCCCATCCACCTCCCGCTGCCGGATGATCTCTGGATTGGGCCGCAAGGCGTCCATCCCCAGCACAAGCAGGTGATAGCCTGCCTGATTGCAGAGCATCTCCATCCGTTCAGCTAATCTGCCGTAATAGAGCTGCTTCCATAACCCGTCCCGCTCGCTGCGGCAGAAGAGCAAGGCCACCATGCCGGATTTCCCCCGGACAAGCGAACGTGCCGCAAGGCTGGGGATATAATTTAGCTTCTTCGCGGCTTCCAACACACGGCAGCGCGTTTCATCCGTAATTTTCTGGTTGTCCACATGATTTAAAATGTAACTAACCGTTGCCACCGAAACCTTCGCTTCACGGGCAATATCCTTCATGGTTGCTTTTTTCACGGCCAACACCTCATCAAATCTCTAGCACTTTGGTAGGATGATACCATATCCCGGAAGGGAATCGCTACTGCCTTGGTCCATAAAGGATTAGGCAGTTGGGTCATCCTCCCACTCCTCCACGATGAAATGCAGACGAACCGGCTCGGAGGTGTCAAAGCGTCGGCTCGTTGCCCTGCGCTCATGGAATCCAAAGCCTCGCGATACCTTCACATCAAATACCAGGTCTCTAGGCAGCAAGAAGCTCCCCTGATAGAACCCGTCTCGAACTTTCGGGATTTCGAACCCCGCGTGAATTCGAGCATCCGCCGGGGTAGACGGTGGAACGGTCACGCTGATTTCAACTTGCACGTGCTCGGACAAGTCCGGGATCACCTCGATGCTCGTCAGTGCGGTAAGCCCGCCGAAGCTGACCGTTACATCAGCTTTCCCTTCGGCCTGCGGAACGATCAAGCCGTCCGGTCCCACCGTCAGCACTTCCGGACAGTCCACCGTATAGTCTGCCTGGAGTAAACTCATTTCGAAGCCTGTGTCGCAGGTCACTTGGGGATAGAGCCAAACCCGATGCCCTTGCAGCCCCACTTGTCTTCTCCCGTCCAGCCTGATACTGCGCGGACGTCCGATCTCGCCAAACAGATACAGCAGCGGGGAGTGCAACCGTCTGGCCCAAGCGGCTTGGGAGTGGCCCGCCGCCTCATCAAGTAAAAACATCAAATCCTCGCCCGGCGCAAAACCGCTTTGGATCAATTCATCCACAAACGCCCGGACGTGACGAGGCATGATCAGCCCCTCCGCACCGCCGATATCGACCCAAACGCGCAGCGCGGGCGGTTTGACCGGGAAGGAATGGTATATTTTTTGCTCGCGTACCGGTTCAAGATGGTTCATATGGTCCCTTGGTTCATTCACCACCGCATGCACCAGAAAAGGCGACAGGATCGCCACCTGTCCAAAGATGTCCGGACGACGAAAAGCGATATGATAAGAGACAAGTCCGCCCGCAGAAGAACCGATGATCGCCGTATGCTCCCGGTCCGTTAATGTCCGAAACTTAGCATCGATCATCGGCTTCAGTTCCTCAATGAGAAACCTTTCGTACAGATCCCCTTTACAAGTCGTATGGAAAGCTTCTCGAACTCCCGGATGATCATGGAAATACTCCGAGCCCCGTTGATCCTCAATGGACGATACCGCCACGATAATCACTTCTTCCATCCGACCTTCCCGGCTTAACCGCTCGGCCGTTAGGTGCATCTCCCAAGAGTCTCCCTTAGAATCAGACGCAAACATATGCTGTCCATCCTGCGCATAAAGCACCGGGTACCGACGATGCTCCGCTTCCTCATAAGAAGGAGGCAAATAGACATAAACCTCCCGAGCATTGCCCAAAAACCTGGAGTACACATTAGCAAGTGTAACGATTTCCGCTCCCATTCGTAACCATCCCTTCGGCAAGCAAATTTAACTTAAACGATTAATGTTCTAAACTTAAACGTTTAAGTTAAGTTGATATTAGGCTGGCTCTGGGGATTTGTCAACACGATCTCTCACAACAATGAGCAAAAAAAGAACTCTCGATCACCATAAAGGTCAATCAAGAGCTCTTGTTCGTTAAAAATCGATGCGGTCGAGAGGACTCGAACCTCCACGGGGGGTTAGCCCACACGGACCTGAACCGTGCGCGTCTGCCAATTCCGCCACGACCGCATAGTCGATATCGTACAAAATCATATTTTGCAGCGACAAGATAAATCATACCATGTCCAACACCCAAAAGTCAATACTTAACTTTCAAATCCTCCCCCTTGATTAAAAATCATCCATTGGGTTATGATAAGAACATAAGTTCGTATGAAGAGGTGTTGAGCTATGGCCGTTCCCGGCATGAAGGAAGAAGAACTCGCGCTGATCAAGAGCGCGTTGCTGCTTGGTTTTCTGCAGAGAGTATTTCAAAGAGACGCCCGAATCCTTGAGCAAAGCGGGCTGCTGAAGAGCCCCGAAGCTTACGTTGAACTGATCCGGGGCGGTGAGCGCCGCGCAGCGCTGGTCCTCTCGGAAATCCAAGGCAATCTCCGCGAGCGGAACATCGCCATTGAACGCATTCACCAGGATGAGAACGGCATTCAGGCGGAATACCGTTGCCGGGGTTATCGGGGAAATATGCGGATATTGTGGGCCGGCCTGCAGCAGGAGATAACCTCCCGGATGCGCGCTTATTTGAATGGAACCGCACAGACGGCAAGTTCATCCCGAAGAGAACGCATGGAAAAAGGGAACCTCAAGGCTCATCTCCTACCTTAAGGTCCCCTGTTCCCTCATATCTTAATCCACCGGCGAAACTCTAGGCTCTTTCGCAGGTTGATAAATGTAACTGCGGTCCAGCTTCACCACGTTGCGGTTCGGCTTGCGGATTAATACATGCGTATCGTCCCAAGCCACCACGATTCCGCGCACGTCGTTCTCCGGAAGGCCGTCGCGTACGACGCGTATTTTTTCTCCGGACAGCCGGTATTGGTCTAATAATTCATCCGAGATCATCGGATACCCCACCTCCTGGAAATCATTATACAATAGTTGCCGGTCTCGTCCATCTTCCACCCTTGAGGAATACAAGAAAAAGCCCCGCCAGCGAACTAGCGGGACTTCGAACTTTGAATGCTTTCAGCAGCAGCCGGTGCAGCACCGGACTGCATCAGGTTGCTTTGAACCTACGCAAGGGATTAGCGCGAAGCGTGCTCCCTGCTGTCATTCGTTTCAAACCAGAAATCAAGCACTTTGGCCGACATTACTCTTTGCTCCAAATACCCTACTTGTTGCGGGCTGAACTGTTCCTTCCAGGGCACATCGAGCTCTTGGCAAAGCCCGGCTATCGTTAACAATTGCGACCATGCTACATAGCGTTTGTACCAGAAAAACTGGGGATGTTCAAGCATATAGGGATAAAGGTCATCAAACTCGGTATGTTTGCAATCCAGGGCACGTTCAAAAGTTACCTTCGCTTCGGACAATTTCGAAAGAAAAAACTCCGCGTCTACTGCCAATTCTTTCCCCATTCTTTTAGCCTCCTCTCCCTAGTAATCCTCATTATAGCGAAAAAACGGGGGCCTGCAAAGGATTAACCGTAATTTGGCTGCATTTTCTTCGCCCGATTGTCCTTAGTTCGCGAACCTGATTTGTCCGCCCTCCAACGATGCGATGCGGGCCAGCGTCTCCAGACGGATCCCTTGCTCCCGAATCGCCTGGGCTCCGGGCTGGAAGCATTTCTCAATGACGATGCCCGCTCCAACCAGTTCTGCCCCGGATCGTTCAATAATTCGGATCAATCCCCGAGCCGCGTCGCCATTTGCGATAATATCGTCAATGAACAATACCCGGTCGTTCTCTCCAAGAAAATCGCGGGACACCAGAATGTCCGTCACGATCCCTTTCGTAAACGAAGGGACGCGTTCGCACAGCATGTCCGGCTCTGCCAGCAGCGTTTTCTTCCGCCGCGCGAATACAAGCGGGACACCTAACTCATAAGCGGTCGCAAACGCCACCGCAATCCCCGACGACTCCACCGTAATGACGCGAGTGACCCCTTGATCGCGAAACCGCTTGGCAAACTCCTTGCCCATCTCCATCGTCAGTTGCGGATCCACCTGATGGTTCAACAGCCCGTCCAGCTTCAGCACTTGGTCCGAGACGATAACCCCTTGCTCGATGATTTTTTGTTTTAACAATTCCATATCGTTTCCTCCACAGCTCATAATCTATAGCTTCGTCCAACAAGTCAGATTTCGAGTCCGCATCGGGAGCGGCTTGCTGCGGCTGGGTTGTATGTGAGGCCCGCTGGTGTGCGGCTTGGCCGTGTGCGCCGTATCCGGCCCGGTCTGTGTGCGGCACAGGCGGGGGGCCGTATAGGGCGATCAGCCGGGCTGCGCGGGGCCTAGGTGCTATCGGGCCTGACTGCATGCTGCATGGGCGATCCGCTGCGCCTCGTACGGCCCCGGTGATACGCAGCCCGGACAGTGCGTGCGGCTCGGGAAGCGTCTGAACCGTACGCATTACTTCGTTCGCCGCCTGTGCACTGACAGGGTTCGCCCCCCCAAGCAGGCGGTTGCTGAGGCTGACGCTGAGGCTAACGGACCGTACGGCCCTTATTTGCCCATTTCCCGGCTATTTCCCGCGCTAACGGAACCAAGAGACCTTATTCGACCATTTTGCCGGTCAATCCGCTCCATTTTGCCCAAATAAGGTCTTCTCGTTCCGTTAGAATCTGCGAAGCTCGTTACTCCGGCAAATAACGTCTCTCAGTTCCGTTACGTGGACGAATCATGAACCATCGCCGAAGTCTGCCACAACCCTGCCACAGCTCACCGTTAAGCCAGAACTGCAACTGCTTCTGCCGCGCTCGAAAGATGACTTTTTGGACGACCTATAGGTTTTAAGTCATGTCCAGTTCTTGGACAACATACCTTGTACTATATATAGCACAAGAACCGGGGGGAAAACCATGAAAAATGCCGTAAAAGTTCTGCAGATCGCCTTCACCTACATCGGCACCGTCGTTGGCGCCGGTTTCGCGACGGGACAGGAAATTCTTCAGTTTTTCACCCGGTACGGCAAATGGGGCGTATTGACGATCCTGCTATCTACGCTGCTGTTCGTCTGGCTTGGCACCAAAATGATGCTGCTCGCTCGAACGATTCAAGCAGCTTCCTATGAAGACTTAAACCGCCGTTTGTTTGGCGAACGGATCGGCAGTGCGCTCAGCATTTTTACGTTGATCGTGCTCATCGGTGTCAATAGCGTGATGCTGGCAGGCGCCGGCTCCGTCTTTATGGAACACCTGGGATTGCATTATCAGACAGGCCTTTGGATCACTTTGATTGCTACCTATCTGCTGCTGGGCCGGGGAATCAAAGGGGTGCTGCAGTTGAACTCCATCGTGGTCCCGATGATGCTGATTCTCTCCCTCGCCATTATCACCAATACCGCGGGCTCGCCGGGGGCGGCTCGTTTTCTGTCGCTGGAGACGGATCATCCGCTGATCGCCGCTTGGGCTGCGCCGCTGATGTATGCAGCCTTTAACTTGTCCATGGCTCAGGCAGTGCTTGTGCCGATCGGCAGCCATACTGAAAGCCGCCGGGTGATTGTCCTGGGCGGCGTTCTCGGCGGCGTGGGCGTTGGCTTTATGCTAATGGCCGGTCATTTTGCCCTGTCGGCTTACATGCCAGGGATCGTGCAATACGAAATCCCGATGGGCAGCATTGCCGAGCAGCTGGGAACCACCATCCAACTGATCTATGTGCTGCTTATTTTTATGGAAATCTTCAGCACCTTTGTTGCCGACATCTATGGGGTGACCCTTCAACTGCAACAACGGATTCAGGTCCCGCCGATGCTGATTTCGGTTACGATTTTGTGTATCTGTTATATCACCAGCCAGTTTGGCTTCAGCTCCCTGCTGTCGGTGCTGTATCCTGTATTTGGCTTGTTCAGTTTGATTTGGGCGCTCATGTTAGGGATATATCGGCAAAAAGAAACCCCCAGGGGCTAATCCCCCGGGGACCTTCTGGCTGTCTATCAATGATACTCTTGCGCTGCTAAACTTACATGATCAATTTACATATGCACGATCTTGGCTTCCGGCAGCAAGGTTTGGACATGCCGAACCACATGCTCATGGCAAGTCATCATAATGAGTTGCTGGCGGTCCGCAACCTTCCGCAGCACCGACAACGCCCCTACCAGGCGGCCTTCGTCAAAGTTGACGAACAGGTCATCGAGCAGCAACGGCAGCGGATGAGAACCCGATACCGCTTCGGACAAAGCCAGCCGCATCGACAAGTACAGCTGCTCCGCGGTCCCTCGGCTAAGCCGTGCGCTTTCGAGCGGACCTAACTCCGCATGCTCCGCCATCAGCTCCTGCGTGCCGATCTTCATGACGATGCGGCGGTAGGTGCCGCCGGTCATTTCCGCGAAGTATCCCGACGCGGCTCGCAGCACCGCAGGTTGCCGCTCTTCCTCGTAAACCCGGCGTGCACGGCCAATCAGTTCATGGCACACCGCCATCACCGCATACTGATCGAGACGATCGCGCAGAGCCGCCCGCTGCTCCTCCAATTGCTGCATCAGATCGTCCCGTAAACAGCGGGCGGCTAAGCTTTCCTGCTCCTGCAGCAAACGTCCGCGTTGCTCCTGGAGCTGTCCGAGCCAAGCTTCAGCTTGCGCCAGCTCCTGCTCCGCCGTGTCCAAGCGCTGGAGGAGCTCCGCTTCCTCCGTCATCCGCAGCAGCTGCTCCAGCTCCTCCCGCTTCGCTTCGTCCAGTCCTGCAAACAGCATCAACTCCAGCTGCCGCACCTCCCGCTCCAAAGCTTCCCGCCGTTCCTTCGCAGCCCCAAGACGCAGCAGCTCCTCCCCGTCAGCTGCACCCGCTTCGGCGAGCAACGCCTGCTCCGATTCCCGCAATTGCCGCAACCGATCGTCTAAGCGCTGACCCTCTTCCTCCAGCGGTAACAACTGAGCGGAAAGCTGGTCGTGATGTTTCCGCGCTTCGAGCGCACTGTCTAGGCGTGATAAAGCTGCTCGCAGAACTGCTGCGGCCTGATCAGGGGCGGCTGGGTCTCCATAAGCCAAGCATTCCTGTTCAAACCGCTCGTTCTCCGCACGCAGCGCGGCCATCTTAACCGCCAGCCCATCCAAACGGGCCAGCCAGTCCCGTCCTTGCTCCGCGAGGCGGAACACGTCTGCTGCCGCCTCCGGGGACAGATCGGCGGACAGTTTTCGTTCGGTCAGCCACGTTTCCCACTGCCCGGCCAACTCCTCAAAGTTGGCTTCACGGCGCGTCAGCTCGCGTTCAGCAGCCGCGAGCTCGTCCCGGGCGGCGGAGGCCTGGCTCAAGGCGGCCTCCGCCTCGCCCTGAAGCGCGGCGTGGCGCTGATCCCACAGCAGCCACGCCTCCATCAACCGGCGCAGCTGGCGTTCCTCCTCGTCCCAGTCCACCGGACGGGACGAAGGGGCGGCCCCGCTGCGCGACCGGGAAGCGGCCGCGGCGCTCTGCGGATGGCGGACGAGCCGGGACAGGAGCGCGCCAAGCCGCGCTTCCGGGCCGGCGTCGTCGCCAGCGCCGAGCGCGGCCGCACTGCGGCGCAGCCGCCGCTCGCCGGCAGGCGATGCGCTGCGGAAGGCGGCCCGCGCCAGGGCCGCGTCCAGACCCAGCAGCGCTGCTGCCGTGGCGGCGGCCGCCCAAGGCGCGTCCGCCGTCAGCCACAGGATGGCGGGCAGCGCCACCGTCAGCAGGCCGCAGCCGGCGAGCAGCTTGCGGTACAGCGCGCGCATCTGCGCTTCCGCCAGCGCCCTGGCGTCCGCCGCCCGCTGCTCGGACGCGAGCCGCCCCTGGCCTTCCCGCCAGCGGTCCAGCTCGCCGCGCAGCTCGCTCCACAGCGCGCGGATTTCGCTCGGCTGCTGCGGGACCAGCATGGCGAACTGCCGCCGCCCCTCCGCGGCGCTGGCCTCCAGCCGCGCGACCGCTGCCGCAGCGGCCTTCTCCGCGGTTGCCGCGTCCCGCTCCAGCTTGGCGCGCTCGCTCCGCAGCAGCTCCATCTCCTTGTCGTACGCGGCAAACCGCGCCGCAAACCGGCGAACGCTCTCCCGTTCGCCGACCGTCCCGGCAAAAGCGCGCAGCTCCTCCGCGCCCCATGCCGGGTGGATGCTGCGCAGGCACTCGGCCAGCCGCCTCTCGAGCTGCAGCGCTTCCGCCGCCAGCTCGGCGAGCTCGCCCTGCCGGGCCTCGTAGCCCGGCAGGAGGCCGGCCAGCTGCCGCAGCGCCGGCTCCTGCGCCAGCACCGCCGCATCCGGGCGGTGCCGCGCCAGCTCCGCCTGCAGCGCCTCCCGCCGCCGGGCCCACTCGCTGCGCTCCAGCTGCAGGCGCTCGCGTTCCGCCTGCAGCGCCTGCCAGCGCGCCGCCCCCTGCGCGGGGTAGCGGGCGACCGGCGGCAGCGCCGCCAGCTCCGCGCGGAGCGCCTCGCGCTGCAGCCAATCGGCCCGGCTGCCTACCGCTCGCTGCAGCCGGGCCGTCTCCCGGCTGCGCGCGGCGCGGGCCGCTTCGGCTTCCGCCAGCTGCGCGGCCAGCCGCTCCAGCTCCTCCAGCACGTCGTTGTAACGCGGCAGCAGCGCTTTGGCCGCCTCGGCCTCGCGCTCGAGCCGCTCCACCGCCTGGAGGAGCTGAGCGATTTCCTGCGTGCGCCCGCGCGGCCGATACAGCTTGTCCATGTCCTGGACCAAGCGCTTCTCCCCGCGCAGCACCGCTGCTCCGCCGCCAATCCCGGCGTGGAACAGGTAACGGCTCAGCTCCTCCGACTGCAAGGCGCCTACTTCTTGCAGTTCCGTCAGCGACACGGCGAACAGCTGCTTAAACATCGCCTTGGACATGCCGCCGAGCAGCTTCCGCTGCATTTCCTCTTGCGATGCCTCCCGCACGCCGCCTTGTTCATCGCTGCGCGTAATCCGCAGCCGGTCGCCGCGCGTGCCCGGCAAATTTCGTCCCTCCGGCGGCTGCGCATAGCGCTCGATCATCCAGCGCGTTCCGTCAGCGCCCAGGATCGTCAGTACCCCGCCGTGTGCACCGCCCCGCAGCGGCTCATACCGTTCAGCCGCAGCCGCCCGGGTAGGGATGCCAAACAGCATCGCCCGGACAAAGCCCAGCAGCGTGCTTTTGCCTGCTTCATTGGGACCGTACAGCACCGTTACTTGCCCCGGAAGCTCCACGTCCAGGCCATTCAGACGGCCAAAGCCGCTGATCTGCATCCGTTCCAGCTTCATGAGACGCTTCTCCCTTCCCGCGACGTCGGCGTGTCATCATTCAGCAAGGCCGCGGCCAACTCCTCCGCCCGGCGAACCAGCTCCCGCTTGGCTTCCGGGTTCAGCTCCTGCAAGATCCGTCGCAGTTGCCGGTTCTCTGCCACCTGCGCCAGCGCGGTGTCAACCAACTCCTCCACCCGTTCAGGTTCAGCTGCTGTGCGTTCTCCTAACCGGAACAGCTCACCGAGGAAGCTGTCCTCCGCAAGCAGCCCCTCACGGTCCAGCTCCACCCCAGTTTCCAGCTTGAAGCCGGCCGGCCATACGATGCCTTCGCCCTGCCTTGCTTCCACAGCCTCGGCCTCAAAGCGTCCCAGTTCTTTACGCCGCAGCTCCTGCAGCAGCTCTGCCGCTTCCGGCCCCGATTGGAGCATCCCGTGCAGCGGCCCGCGCCCGGTCAAAATCAACCGAACGACCGTCATCCGATCCGGCTCGGCCTCCCGCAGCTCGTCCAGTTGCTCCTCGAGGCTCAGCTTCAAAGCTTCTTCCGTTGCCAGCCCGTCGATGGACAAGCGGCTCTCCAGCCACAACACCTGATCGAGTCGCCGAAACGACAACTCCGCTTCACCGTTCTCCGCAACCTCCACCAAATAGCAGCCCTTTGGTCCGGATTCCTTTAAGCTGCGCCCTTGGATGTTGCCGGGATACACCACCCACGGTGAATCGCAGAGAGTCTGCCGCTTATGGATATGACCCAGCGCCCAATAATCGTATCCCGAGGCCTGCAAATCGCGAAGCGAGCACGGGGCGTATGCGTCATGCCCCTCCTGGCCGTCCACGTTGCCGTGCAGCAGCCCGATGTGGTAGAGGTCCGAGCCTGGCTCGCGCTGATATTGAATCGCCAAGTTCTCATGCACCGCCGGAGTTGGATAAGAAGCCCCGGTCAGCACCGCCACCGGCTCCCCATCGCTGCGCCGTACGGCGGTCACACTTTCCACTTTGGGGCCAAACTCCGTCACATGATCAGGCAAGGCCAACCTGAGCCTCCGGCCGGACAAGGGGTCATGGTTGCCCCGAATCAGATACACCGGAATCCCGTGCTCTCCCAGCTTGTCCCAGCCCTCGCGCAGACGCAGCTGCGCGCGCAGCGAAGAGTCCGATGCGTCGTAAATATCGCCGCTGATCACCACGAAATCAACGGCTTCCTCGATCGCAAGCCGAATCATTCGCTCGAACGCAGTGAAGGTTGATTCCCGCAATAACTCGCGCAGCCGATCCGGCACCCCGGACATCCCCGAAAAAGGGGTATCCAGGTGCAAATCGGCTGCGTGTAGAAAACGAAAGGCTTTCATCCGCACAACAACTCTTTCCTATTTGAATTGCAGGTACAGCTTCTTCAGCTCGTGGACCACCCGATTCAGCGAATAATGGGTTTTCGCCTTCTCCGATCCGCTGCGGGCCAGCTGATAACGGTAATCCGGATCCACGATCACTTTCTCCAGCGCTTCAGCCAACGCCTTCGGATCTTCCGGAGGCACCAGCAGACCGTTCACGCCATCCTCAATTTGCTCAGCAATCCCGCCGATCCGCGTTCCAACGAGCGCAAGACTGCACAGCGCAGCCTCAGCGAACACATTGCCAAAGGCCTCCGCCCGAGAAGGCAATACGAAAATATCAAAGAACGGCATAAATTCTTCCGGATGCAGCGTATACCCGTAAAAAATCGTATCATCATAAATGCCCAATCGTTGCGCCAGCTGCTCCAGCTCCTGACGGATGGGACCGTCGCCAATAATGTGCAGCACATAGTTATGGCCGCGCTTCTTCAGTTCGGCGCACGCATGCAGCAACGTGTCCAGCCCTTTGGCCGGCACGAGGCGGCAGACGGCGACGAGCTGAGCGACTTCATTTTCATGAGGGACCGGTTTAAACCGCTTCTCATCAAACCCGTTCGGGATCACGCCGATAGCCGCAGGATCGTCCACATACGGCGCCAAATACTCGGCAAAAGATTTCGATACGGTGAGCAACCGATCGGTGCGATGCTCCAGCTCGCGGTACAGCGACGTAAGAAACCGGTGCTCCGGCCCGTTCTCTCGGATGCGACCGTTGAGAATCAATTCTTTTTCATAACTCGAGTGAATGCTTTGGATCACCGGCGTCTGCGGGAACACTTCCTTCATCGCCAGCCCTGCGATCGGGTGATGGGCATGAATCAAATCGTACGGCTGTTTCAATCGCAGCTTGGTCCACCACAAATAGTCGCGATAGGTTTGCACGTATTTTTGGACGATCGGGCTGTCCCCGTATTGCTGCCAATCAAAGGTATGGAAAATAACGGGATCGCTCCCCTTCGAACGGATCCGTTTGGGCAGTGAAAACAACTCCATCTCCCAATGTGGAGGATTAAACCGATCTTGCAGGTACGGAATCATCGACGATACGCCACCGGGCTGTTCCGGCGGGAAAAATAAAGCCTGCAGCAGTTTCATTGTGCTTCTCCTTTGCATGTCGTACGTTTTTTGCGTTTAAATCCGCTTCTTTTTCCATTATGCCATAGGCAGGAAGGAACATCCATTCCCCTTTTTTACGAGTCATTAAAAAATCACTGCTTGATCAACTGCCTCTTTTGTGAATAAAAAGGGATATGATAAACTGCTGAAGTATAGATGTTCCGGCCTATGACGGCCTTTTTTAGATTGTGGAAGGAGCAACAACGATGAGCAATCCATACCTGCCAACCTCTTACGTTGAAGCGATAACGGCCCTGCTCGGCCCGGCCGAGACCGAGGCATTCCTAGCAAGCTATGATGCGCCTCGCACCTATGGACTAAGATTTAATACGTTAAAAATTCCTCCGTCCTCCCCGGCGGCTGGCAAGCTCGCGGAGCTGTTCGCCTTGCGTCCGGTACCTTGGTGCGGGACAGGCTATTATTACGAGGAATCCACCCGGCCGGGGAAACACCCTTACCATGCTGCCGGTCTCTATTATATTCAGGAGCCCTCCGCGATGTCCGCCGTGGAGCTGCTTGACCCGCAGCCCGGTCAGACGGTACTGGATTTAGCGGCTGCCCCCGGCGGCAAGACAACCCAAATCGCTGCCAAAATGGCCGGCCAAGGTCTGCTGATCAGCAACGAAATTCACCCGCAGCGCGCACGCATTCTAGCGGAAAACGTGGAGCGTCTCGGCATTCGGAACGCCGTCGTGACGCAGGCAGCACCGCCTGCGCTCTCCGCCCGCTTCCCGCTTGCGTTTGACCGCATCATGCTGGATGCCCCTTGCTCCGGCGAGGGGATGTTCCGCAAGGATCCCGACGCGATCAGTGAGTGGTCTCCGGAGGCCGTGGAGCTGTGTGCTTCCCGGCAATGGGACATCCTGCAGGACGCGGTCGCGATGCTGAAGCCCGGAGGGCGGCTTGCCTACTCGACCTGCACGTTTAACCGTCGTGAGAACGAGGACACCATCGCCCGTCTGTTGGCGGAGTACCCGTTCCTGCGCCTGATCGCCGAGAAGCGAATTTGGCCGCACCGCGAACAAGGGGAAGGCCATTACGTCGCCCTGATCGAACGGGATCATGACGAGAAGGCCCCCGCGATCACCCCTGCTGTCGCCAATCGGGAGTCAGCTGACTCCGGCCGCCGCGGCGGACGTGAGCGCGACCGCAAGCGCGGCGCCCGCTCCGGTCCGTCCGAGCGCAGCGCCGCAGCAGCCTGGGACAGCTTCCGCGCTTGGGCGGCGGACGAGCTTCCTGCCTTCACGCCTCCCGCCGGAGGCACCCCGCTTCTGTTCGGCGAGGCGCTGTACCTGCTTCCGGCCAGCGGCGGTTTGGCGCTGACGCCGGAACACTTAACCGGCCTGAAAGTCCCGCGCGCCGGGCTGCACCTCGGCGACGTCCGCAAAGGCCGGTTTGAGCCCGCCCATGCGCTGGCGATGGCGCTCAGCGCAGATGAAGCCGCCCCGCGTCTGTGGACGCTCAACGCGGAATCGCCGCTCGTCGCCGCCTACCTGCGCGGCGAGACGCTTGAGGTGCCAGCCTCCTTACGCGGCTGGCACCTCGTGACCGTCGCCTGCGGCGACGACCAACATCCGCTGGGCTGGGGCAAAGCCAGCGGCGGACAGCTGAAAAATCACCTGCCCAAAGGATTGCGTCATTAAAGTTTTGAATGCGCCTATTTGCAGGTCACTCCTGCCGGATGTCCAAACGTATACCTCCTTGTTGCATACAATGAACTATCTCGTTTTAAAAACGGGAAACCATCCTGACGTAAGGGAGGAATAACAATGAGTGGAATCCATGGAGGGGGCTTCACTTCAACGGCAGCAATTTTGGTACTGTTCATCTTGCTCGTGATCGTTTCCCGTTCGCTTCTGGTGTAATGCAGCAACGAGCCTGTAAAGAGGTTGGAATCCGGCCTGGATTCCAACCTCTTTTTTTATCCCTTGACAAGAAACCACCGAGGGTGAAATAATACACTCATCTAATTAAACGATTATCGAATTAGCGAGGGATGAGGATGCAGCTCGACCGATTAGTTCATTTTCATAAAGCTGTTGGCGATGTGACCCGGATCCGGATTATCGCCTTGCTTCAAAACGGCCCGTTACACGGTCAAGCACTGGCCGGAAAGCTTGGCGTCACGCCGCCGACGATTACCCACCATATGACCAAGTTAAGGGAGGCGGATTTGGTGTACGAACGCCGCGACAAGAATACGATTTATTTTTATTTGAACGAAAAAAGCCTCACCCAACAAGCTCAAGCGATTCTAAAAGTCGGCAAGGCGAGTTCTGCGGCCGAGGACAAGCAAGAAGCGGCGGCACGCAAAGCCGCGATCCAGGACAACTTCTTTAACAGAGACGGCACCCTTAAGCACTTGCCAGCCCAACGCAAGAAGAAGCTGATTGTGCTCGAACGTCTCGTCAAAGGCCTGGAGCCGCACCGCAAATATACGGAAAAAGAAATCAACGAGTATATTCGGCAATACCACGAGGATTATGCGACGATACGCCGGGAGTTTATCATGAACCATTTCATGTACCGCGAAAATGATATTTACGAGTTGAACCCGCCGGAGCTCTGGGACAAGAGCCCATCCTGATTGCAACTACAGCGGTTCAGGAATATCTCGCCGTGCAATAAGGCTGGCCGTGCCTTTTCGCCTTATTGCCTTTTTTTCGCGAATGCAATTCGATAATCATTTAATTAGACAGATGTATAAAAGGAGTTGGCCTCATCCCATGAAATCTTTACGAATCCTGCGCCAGGAACCTTCCTACCGCCGCCTGTTTGCGGCTGGTCTGGTGAACGGCATCGGCGACCGCTTCAGTCAGGTGGCTGTCCTCGGTTTGCTGCTATCGTTGACCGGCTCAGGTCTGGCCGTCGGCATCACCTTTGCGGTTCGCCTCGTTCCCTACCTTGTCTTTGGACCGATTGGCGGGTGGCTTGCCGACCGTTTTACCAAAAAAACGATCATGCTCTTCACCGACGCCGTCCGGATCTTTTTTGCATTAACACCGCTTCTCGTTCACGATGCCGGAGACGTCTGGATCATCTATGTCAGCTCGTTTGCCTTGTCCGCGGGCGAAGCGATCTACGCCCCGGCCCGCATGTCGCTCATTCCCCGACTCGTCCGTCGGGAGAACCTGCTGGCGGTAAACAGCCTAGAGCAGGCGATGACGGGCTTTGTGCTCATCGGCGGCTCTGTCACGGGCGGCATCCTCGCTGCGGCAGTTGGCAGCCAGGTATCTTTTGTGCTGAACGCCCTGTCCTTCCTCGTCTCCGGCCTGCTGCTTCTTCGCTTGAATCCGGCAGCGCAGCCCGTAGCCGGAGCAGACGCGATCGACGCAGAAGCGGCTAAGTCAAGCTCGCAGCCCGCGATGCCCTCATCCACCACATTTCGCCGGCTGGTACGTCAGACTTTCTTTTTGCAAATCATGCTGATTGTCTTTGCCATTTGGCCGATCGGGGACGGGATCTTTAACGTGCTGATCAGCGTATACGCCTCTGAAGTGTTTCACATGGGAGACGTCGGCATTGGGCTGCTGTATGGGGCGCTGGGTGCCGGGATGCTGATCGGCTCTGGACTCGCCGGCAAGATGGCCCGTCATATGCGGACCGCCGCGGTCCTCACCCTTGGACTGGAAGGAATCTCTCAAGTGATCAGCAGCCAATCGCCGTCTTTTCTCCTGCTGGTTGGGCTGCTGGCCTTATCGGCGGTCATCACCAGCGTGGGCAACGCCTGCAACGAGACGGTATTGATGCAACTGATTCCCGGTGAATGGCAGGGGCGGTTCTTCGGCGGCTTAGCCACCCTGCAAAATACCGTGATGGGCGTCGCCATGCTCGCTTCCGGTTTCCTGCTGGAAGCCGTAGCGCCTAGAACCTTGGGGTTCGCCGGGGGAACGCTCCTCACCTTGCTGGGCTTCTCCGTTGCCATGGTCTGGCTGCTGCACCGCCGCAAGGCCCATCCCTTGAAAGAAACCGAGCCACCGCCGCAAATGTCCTTGGACTGACCACTTAGAGACACCAAAAAAGCCGAACCCGGTTCCGGGCTCGGCTTGATCTATGTTCACGCTGTTAGGCTTCCAGGCAATATTTCTCCAACGCCCGCTTCACGCCTTCCTCGTTATTCGAGGCCGTGACGGCATCGGCGGCAGCTTTTACGTCGAGCGGCGAATTGTCCATCGCTACGCCCAGTCCGGCATAGGTGAGCATCGTGATATCGTTATAATAATTCCCGATCGCCATCACGTTTTCCGCCGGGATTCCGCGTTTTTCCGCCAGCTTCTGCAGGGCCGCTCCTTTCGAGGCGTCTTTATGCATCAAGTCGATGAAGAAATCGCCGCTGCGCAGCATATTAAACTCCTGCGTCCACTGACTCCAGTCAGCATACACCCGATCCAGCTCCTCCATCCCGCCGGCTGCGGTGAACTTCACGATCGGTTGGGTGAAATCTGCCCAGGCTGGCATATCCTCCGGTTCCATAAAAAACTGGTGGTACACGTCCAGCGTTTCTTGGGTCAGCCCGGCCAGATTTTCCACATACAACGTAAAAGTGGTATTCACGTCAAAATGAATGTTGTGTTTGCGGCAATACTCCATGTACGGCTCCAGCCCGTGCGGATTCATCGCAAATTCATGGATAACCTCCTCGGTCCGCACATCCACCGTAGCTGCACCGTTATGGCAAATGACGTAGCCGCCCAAGCCAATCTCACGCATATATGGGATCGAGCTCCGAGGAGCCCGGCCGGTGCACAACACAAACTCTGCACCTTGTTCCGCGATGGCGCGGATCGTCTCGATCGTTCCTGGCGTCAGGACGTGGTCGTCCGTCAGCAGCGTGCCGTCAACATCCAAAGCAATTAGTTTATATTTCATGTATGGTGTGGTCTCCTTTCTGTCTCTCTGTCTCAACCCTCCCCATCCCTCCCTTACCGTAAGGGAGGGGGCCCGAGGGCCTGCTGCCCTCTGGTCTCCCGCAAAGGGGAGGAACGTAGGAGGCACAGAGGCGCTCCTGCACGCTCTCCCCTTTGGGGAATCGCTTAGGTTGGCTTGTGGAACGCTTTTCCCCCTTCGGGTACGTCTAACTTTTGGCGCTCCCGGGTTCCCTGGTAAACCGTACTGCTCAACTCTGCTTCTCTCGGAGCACCCGGGCAGACTTGTGTGCTCTAAGCCGCTTGTCGCCCTGCGGGCACGCTCTACTTGAGGCGCTCCTGCTGGTACGAAAACTGCGACGCGGGGCTTTTTATCCTTCTACGCCGTGCAAACAAACCGCTGTCCCTTTGGGATTCGCTTACTGTTGCGCAAACCGCTGGTTTGTTGATGCCACTGTGTGCTTCTTTATTTCTTTCCTGCAAACCCACCGCTCTCCCTTCGGGATTCGCTTACTGTTGCGCAAACCGCTGGTTTGTTGGTGCTACTGCGTGCTTCTTTATCTCTTTCCTGCAAACCCGACGCTCTCCCTGCGGGATTCGCTTACTATTGTGCTTTTACGTTGTAGGCTGCTTTTTAGGGGCTGCAGGGTTTTTGTAAGTTCGCAGCGACTCTAGCTCGGACTCGGTCAGCTCGCGGAAAGCGCCTAGCGGCAGGGTCTCGTCAAGAACGAGCGGGCCCATCGATATGCGCTTCAGGTAAGTCACCCGCGAGCCAACGGCTTCGAACATCCGCTTCACCTGATGGAACTTCCCTTCCGAGATCGTCAGCTGGATGCGTGAGATAGGAGTTCCGTCGGTATCTACGCGGTGCTCCAGCACCTTCAGCTCAGCGGGCAAGGTGACATAACCGTCGTCGAGCTCGACGCCTTCCCGGAAGCGTGCAGCTTCCGGATCTCCCACATGGCCGAGAACAACGGCTTCGTACGTTTTCGGCACATGCTTGCGCGGAGATAACAGATCGTGTGCCAGCTGACCATCGTTGGTCAACAGCAGCAGACCCTCTGTATCCTTGTCCAACCGACCGACAGGAAACGGGGAGAACACTTGAAAATCCACCGGCAACAAATCAATGACGGTTTTCTCTCTCATATCCTCTGTGGCTGAGATCACACCAGGCGGCTTATGTAACATCAAATAGACGAATTCGCGGTAAAAAATCTGCTCGCCATCCAGCTCCACAACATCAACCTCCGGGTCACATTGCATGCCGCTGTCCTTGACAACCGCACCGTTGATTGTGACCCGGCCTTGTTTAACGTATTTTTTTATCTCCGACCGGGTGCCGTAACCCAGATGGCCTAATATTTTGTCCAAGCGCTGCGTCTTCTTGCCTTTACTCATTTTATGTCCACCTCCACCCGGCGGGATATTCATTCTTCAGCAATCCGTCCTGCCATTTGCCCCAGCCCAGCGAGTAACCGTCAACCGTGACCAGCACATAGCCTTTGGGGTTGGCGCCTTCCTGGCAACGAATCCGTTCCTTGTCCGCCTGCAGCGTCTCACCTTTCAGATACCGAATCGCCTCACCGTCCGCAGAAGAGAGGTCCAATACCCGCGCCGCTTCGGTCGGAGACAGTGCCGTGGCCAAAGGTTGTCCAGGTGTCAAACGCCCATTTTTCACAGTTCCGACGTACCATCCGGGGCGCACGACTTTTAAGCCGTCCAGCCGCTCTTTCGCCAGCGGGGACAAATAGACGTTGCCGCCAAAGAGCAGCGGTTCCCCCGGCAATTCCGCTCCGGCGAGTTGTTCCTGAGCAAAGGCCCGCCAGCTCTCCAGCACCTCCCGATCGTCCACCGCCTTCGCATCACGAGCTGCACCGGTACGGGAGCGATGGGATTGACGGGAATTCCGTTTATCGCGAGAGTTCTCTTCCCATTTGGAGGAGACATTACGATCTTCTTCGGCTTCCTTCAGGGATTGCTCTTCCCCCTGCCGCTCCAACACAGCGAGAAAATGCCCCTCGCCCTCCACCTGATGCGGCCATAGCCGACCACAGCCGGCAGTTTGTGCGGCGATTTCCGGCGGATACACCTTGCCTTCCCCGCGCTCAGCGAGCCAAGTAAGCCACTCCGGCCGTCCGGGTGCGATACCATAATCTAAACCCAAAGGCACTACTCGAAATTCCGGATGCTCCAGCAGAAACTCGGCGATCGTCGCTTCATTCTCTTCCGGGGCAAACGTGCAGGTAGAATAGACGATTCTCCCGCCGGGCGCCAGCATGGCCGCAGCCGAGTTCAAAATTTCCTGCTGCATGTCGGCATATTTCCGAACCCAATTGGGCTCCCAATTCCGCGCCATATCCTCATCCTTCCGGAACATGCCCTCGCCCGAGCAAGGCGCATCGATCAGGATCTTATCGAAAAAAGAAGGAAACGCCCGCGCAATCCGCTCCGGCGACTCCCCCAGCACAACGGCATTTCGAACCCCGTACAGCTCGATGTTCTTGGCGAGCGCCTTCGTCCGCTCCGTGTTGATATCGTTGGTGACCAGCATCCCACGTCCGCACAGCTTCGCTGCGATTTGCGTTGACTTCCCGCCAGGAGCTGCGCAAAGATCGAGCACCCGCTCTCCGGGAGTAACGTCCAGCAGTTCCACCGGCGCCATCGCACTGGGCTCCTGAATATAATATAGCCCGGCATGATAATACGGATGTTTGCCCGGCTTTGCCTGCTCCTCGATGTAGTACCCTGTCCGGCACCAAGGGATCGGCCGCAAATCAAACGGCACCATCGCCTTGAAGTCCTTCGGATCAATCTTTAGCGTATTAACCCGGATTCCTGCAAATCTAGGACTGTCATAAGACGCGTAAAAGTTCGCAAACTCTTCCTCGCCCAACAGCCCGCGCATCCGTTCTATAAATTCCTCTGGTAGTTGAACCGCCATGCTTGTCCCATCCATTCTTTGTTTCAATCCTGTTGGTTGCACCCTTGCGCAAACGGCATACCGTAAAAACGCCCGTCTCCCCAACACCGGGGGACGGGCCGCTCTCAGCCTTGTTCACGCGCTTTCCTTTGTTCCAGCTTCCGCTGTCGCTCCGCATGCTTCTCCCCGCGCTGCGGCGTACGCCGCTGCGGAATGTTCGGAGCGATGTTACTAAAGGCCTCCGCCACCAGGCGTACCAACTCCGGGTCCAGCACCTGGATCGTGAGGTCGTAATACGTAAAAGCTTGAATACTCCTTTCTGTCAGCTGCCGGACGTACGCTTCCGTGTCCCGGCGCAGCTTCCCCAGGTCGATGCCCAGCGTGTGTTCCGGATAGGGGGCCATCCGCTCTAAAGCGGATTTCAGCATCTTCCGCCCGCCGGACAAATTGCCGCGCCGTGCGTGGAACAATCCGACAGCGACCTGCAGAAGTCCCTTATACAGCGGATCATGCCCTTGCTCTAGCCACAATTCCTCGAGCACCTCATGGCACTCGAAGTAATCGCGGTCACGGTTGAAATATACGAGATACGCCACAAACAGCGGCTCATAACTCATCCCCGGGCTCCTCCACTTTTTTGTGCAGCTTGATCAGATCCTTTAGTTCGACCTGCAGCTGCTTCAGCCCATCAAAATCCTTCGCTTCCCACAACCGGTTAAACCGATCCTGGCTTTCGATGGCTTCTTTGACCAGATGGTAAAAATAAAGCTGATGAATCGACGCAAGCACGGAGGAAACCACGTTAGAATCGTCCTCAAAGCTCTTCTGCGCCTGCAAAATTTCCTGGCGAATGCTCGACATTTCATTATCCAGTACGAATGCAGCTTCGGCAGCCTTTTTGAGCCGGCCCCGCATTTCTTCAGGCAGACTTTCCCGATATTTGTAGTTCAAAGAATGCTCAATCGTCGCCCAAAAATTCATCGCCAGCGTACGAATCTGAATTTCGGCCAGCACTTGCTTTTGACCCAGCGCGGTTTGCACCGGATATTCCACGATCATATGGAAGCTGCGATACCCGCTTTCCTTGTAGTTTGTAATGTAGTCCTTTTCGTAAAGAACCTTCAGGTCCTTACGCATACGAATATATTCCGCCACCCGGCGGATATCCTCAACGAACTGACACATAATGCGAATGCCCGCGATATCCTCGATTCCGGTCTCCAGATTGTCCATGGACACATTTAACCGCTTCGCCTTGTCCAAAATGCTGGAGATTTTCTTAACCCGTCCGGTTACGAATTCGATCGGCGCATACTCTTCGCGTTTCTTCAGCTCGGCGCGCATCGTCTTGAATTTAACCTTCAGTTCTTCTACCGCTTGTTCATATGGAAGCAAAAATGTTCCCCAATCTCTACTGTCCATCCTTATGCCTCCTGTCTTCTGTCCCCCGGCTTGAATCGATGCCGGCTTAGCTTATCGGAGATCCGCCCCAACCGCCTCGGAGATATGGCGATAGCCGTCCCGGCGCAGCAACTCCCGCAAGCCGCGATGCAGTTTGCGGTTGATTTCCGGGCCTTCGTAGATCAACGCAGTGTAGATTTCGACTAAGCTGGCGCCAGCCCGGATTTTGGCATAGGCATCTTCCGCTGTGAAAATCCCACCCGATCCGATAATCGGCAATCGGCCTTCCGTTTGCCGATACACGCGCGAGATGATCTCTGTGGATCGCGCGTTCAGCGGTTTTCCGCTTAAGCCTCCAGTTTCCCGAGCGTTCTGGTGCGTGAGGCCGTCCCGCGACAACGTCGTATTGGTGGCGATTATGCCGGAAACGCCGCTATTGCGAATGGTGTCGACCATATATTCCAGCTCATCAAAGCTTACATCCGGCGCGATTTTAACCAGCACTGCTTTGGATTTGCCATGCCGCTTCGCTTCGGCCGTCATCCGATCCGTTACTGCAGTCAGCAGCGAAGCTAACTCATTGCCATGCTGCAATTTACGTAAGTCCGGCGTATTTGGTGAACTGATGTTCACAACGAAGAAATCGGCGTATTCGTATAAATCCGAAATACATTTCTCGTAATCCCGATAGGCTTCTTCGTTGGGTGTGATTTTATTTTTGCCAATGTTGACGGCAATCGGAATCGGGCGGTGCTTCAGCGCCTTTAGACGCTGTGCCATCGCCTCCGTTCCGCGATTATTAAAGCCCATCCGGTTAATCAACGCTTCGTCCGAAGGCAAGCGAAACAACCTTGGACGATCATTGCCGGGCTGTCCCAGCGGCGTGACCGTACCTACTTCCATAAATCCGAATCCGATGGCGGAGAAACCAGGCACCGCGTCGGCATTTTTATCAAGACCGGCAGCTAACCCCACCGGGGAAGGAAAATGAATTCCAAATAAATCCGTCGCGAGCTCCGGAGCTTCCGGCACGCCGTACATTCCGCGCAAGAGCGGCAGCATTCCAGGAACGGCAGCAGCAGTATGTAATCCGTTGATAACGAGATGATGGGCATTCTCCGGATCCATCCGAAAAAATACCGGTTTTCCCAATGTGCGATACAACACGTTGTACAGTTCACTCCGATCTTACGCTTTGCATTTTTGCTAATATCAGTTTAGCTGTTTCCGCTGGAAAAGAAAAGTTTAACCTATATGCCACGTGAAAGATACAACAAGGTGATGGAATTTTGCCGTGAAAGCCATTACAATAAGGGGGAAAGCACCTCTAATATCGCTTAAAACTAGGTTAGAGAGGGGAAATGATCATGTCTGCCAAGCGCATGCCGCCTACACTCCAGAAGAAAAAGGACGAAGTCAACAAGAAAGCGCTCATCTGGTCCATATCCATCGTTGCCGCGCTGGTCATCGTGACTACCGTCCTTTTGATTGTAACCTAAGCTAGTTCAGCCAATGGTAAGTGCGGTGGGGATTAGTCTGATCCTGTCTATCGCCCAGGGCGAAACGCTCCTCCGGGACGTTCTTCAGCTTCGGCAAAATCCCCTTCCCAATCCTCACCTTCGTTCCCTTCGGAACCAAATCAAACAGCTCCTCCACATCCTTCTTCCCCATCCGGACGCAACCTAACGACTCATCCTTTCCAATACTATCCGGCTCATTTGTTCCGTGAATCGCGTAGTTCGTATCGGATAGCTGCATGCCGCGGCTGCCAAATTCGCCGTTATCCTTCCCGTTCGGGTTGATCACTTTTTCAGAAATAACAAACGTACCCACCGGTGTCTGCGAGCCGCCCAATCCAACGGGATAACTTCGAATCAAGACGTTACCGCTGACCACTGCCAAAGTGTGCGTGTCCGTATCGACGATCATTTCATAAGGTTCGGCAAAAAAAGGCTGCTGCCCCGGTGCCATCCCCTTCGCGAGCTCTTCTTGCCCATTCGCATTTCCGGTTGCGCCGTCAACGCCTTTGCGTTTTAACTGTGCAAGCAACGGCTGAAACGCCTGCTCCATGGTCGGATCGGTTCCGGCAATCCAGTTGTCGGGATATGGCCCGGCCAGGTCTTGCAGGCTCGCAGGCCATGCCCCGTTCGCCTGCTTGTAGTGGATCATCGCCGAGGCAAGCACGCCCAGCGATTCCTGCTGCGGGATCCACTGCCGCGCGCGCTGTTGCAGCGCGGCTGAATCCGGCGGCGCGCATTCGCACGCGCGCGCATCATAGGCTTGGAGCGCCGTCCGCCCCACGGCCGGACGCTGCTCCAAGCCATACGCGACTGGCAGGTCGTCCGACCAGACCAGCCAGTCGCCGGCCTGCTCCATGCCCAGCGCTACGGCATGGAGCAGAGGGGTTGCGGTTTGCTGCTGCAGCGCGAGCAAACCGCTTACGGCGGCCGCCTGCGTCCCGGCAGGGTCGCCGGCGAAGCCGATGGCGGTGAACGCCGGCTCCGCGAAAGCCGGCGTTCCCGCAGGCGCGCCTCCGCCCGCCTCATCCCCGGCGGGCTTCAGCGGTTCCTCCGATGCCTCCTCGTTGTCGGCATCGTCACTGGCACCTGCATCGACGGCGTTCACGGGCACCGCCGCCTGTCGATCCCCCTCCCCCGGCGCGTGAGCCGCCGAGGGAATCCACATCAGCAGCGCAAGAAGCAGCGCAAGACTGAGCTTGCGCAGGAAGCGGCTTCGTTTCTCCTTGCGGTGCGACTCCTGCAACAGCCCTTCTTTATAACCGGCCAGTACTTCCTCTGGCAGCGGAATTTTGCTGGATTCAAACGCCTCGTACACGTTGCCCGCCTGAATATAGCAATAGCGGGCTTTCCCCGCTTGCCCGCTTGCTTCATATTCTTTACCTAGCAGATACCAAGCCATTTTATTATGTGGGTGGTTTTCCACATATTTTTTAAGGTAAGCCGAGTTCCCCATCAGTTCCTCCAATTAGAGAGTCGTTGAGAAATCCCTTTCATTACTTATATCGGCAAAAACAATACCGTTCCTTACCCAGTTTTCACCAATCTCAAAATTTCGCGACTATGTACCCAGCAAGCAGGCCTCATGATCAAAATGCTGCCGGACTCCTGTCGTAGGCTGGACAGCTCTTTTGCACGATTATCCCTTTCGTTCAGAACCCATTCTGTTGGAAGGCAAATTCCTATTCATTCTGATCCAATAGGATAGCTCATAGGAAGGAGGACGAAGACCTGAGCGAACGGGATAATCCTGCAAAAGCACCAAACAAAGCTACCTGACCGCCGTAAAAAAAGAACGCCCTCGCCAAAATCGGCGCAGGGCGTTCCTTGAGCAGTTATTCCAAAGGCTTAGCCTTCTTTATTAAATGGCTCATCTGCAACTTTGATGGAATCCGTTGGGCAGCCGTCGCAAGCGTCTTGGAGATCGTCGTACAGATCTTCCGGAATCTCCGTGATCCCGCGGTTGCCGTCATTGCCGTAAATTACTTCGGCCAAACCCTCATCGTCATAATCGTAGATATCCGGTGCTGTTGCGCCGCAAGCGCCGCAAGCGATACATGTGTCCTTCTCAACCCAAGTATATTTCGCCATCTCTTATCTGCCTCCTGAATAAACGGTACGAGTCCGGTGCTTTTTATAACACCATGATCAATATAATATAAATAGTTTACAATTTCAATTCATTTTCCGTATTATTCCAATCCCGATAGGTGATAATTCCTTCAACGAGCAGGGTCGTCCTCTTCGTCCCGGTTCTGGCGAAGGAAGTCGGTTTGCAACGAAGTTCCGCGAATGCGATGATTGCGAATTAATGCCGAGGGATCATCGGTCAACATTCCTGCCGTCAGCACAGCATCTTCTCCGAACTTATCTCTTAGCATGTCCATTGTTCGCGTTAATGACTCTTTTTTGGGCTGCCGCTCATAATCAAACAGATCCAGTTGCAACGCCGATTCCTCCCTGGGAACCAAATTTTGCAAAGTGATTCCTAGGAGTCGAACCGGCTTATCTTCGCTCCAATGGCGGCGGTACAACTCACAGGCTTCCCGGTAAATCACTTCCGCTTGTTCGGTGACGGTATCCAAACTTTGCGAGCGGGTGATCGTCTTCATGTCCGGGGTGCGGATCGTAATCTGGATCGTCTGGGCCATCAGATTTTGCCGCCGCAGCCGACGCGCAACTTGATCGGCGATGTTCAACAGCACGCGTTGCACGTCCTCCATCCGGCTGATATCCCGCGGAAGGGTGGTCGTATGGCCAATTGATTTATTCCGCTCGCGCTCATCGCTCACCGGCGAATCGTCCCTGCCGTTCGCCGCCTGCTTCATCCAAGCACCGGCCACCCCAAACCGCTCGATCAGCTTGCGTTCGTCGGCAGCCGCCAACTGCCCGATCGTATAGATTCGCATCGACTTCAGCTTCTCGGCCGTCTTCCGGCCGATGCCAAACAAGTCGCTGCACGGTTTGTCCCACAGCAGCTTCGGCACGTCCCGGATGCGCAGCACGGTGATCCCGTTTGGTTTTTTCATATCTGAGGCCATCTTGGCTAGCAGCTTGTTCGGCGCAATCCCAATCGAACAGGGAAGGCCTAGTTCTTCACGGATCCGCTGTTGGATTTGATTGGCAATTTCAAGCGGGGTCCCAAATTGCTTGGAGCCGGTAATATCGAGATAACATTCATCGATGGAAACCGCTTGAAGGAGCGGCGTGTATTCGTACGCAATGTCCATAAACGCCCGGGAATATTTGCGGTATAGATGGAAATCCGGCTGGATGACGATTAGCTCAGGACATTTCTTCAGCCCCTGGCTGACGGTCATTCCGGTCGAGACTCCCATTCTGCGCGCGGTATACGAGCAGGTGACGATTACTCCTTTGCGCAGCTCCACGCTTCCCGCTACCGCCGTAGGACGGTTCCGATATTTGTCCGGCTCCTCCGCCTCATGAACCGAGCAATAAAAAGCGTTCATATCGACATGTAAAATGACTCTACCCCGCGCCGGGTAAAAATCAGCGGTATCTCTCATTTCCTACCCCTCGTTTATCATACGTTACTCCTAAGTTCAGCATACCTGTCCCCGGAAAGTCGGTCAATATCGCTAAGGAGCAAGAAGTTTATACTTTCTGTTCTCTCAAAAAAGCATGTTACATTTAACATGTTGATGTTATAATTATTAATTAAAAACTAAACATTCGGGGAGAGCTAACCACCCTCATCCATTGCTAAAGGGGGATACTTCGATCATGTCAAAGCCAATATCCATCTTCGACACAACCTTGCGAGACGGTACCCAAGGCGAGGGCATCAGCCTGTCGGCGGACGATAAGCTGAAGATCGCCAAAAAGCTGGATTACCTTGGGGTCCATTATATTGAAGGTGGAATTCCGGGCAGTAACGGGAAGGACATCGAATTTTTTAAGCGGGTCAAGGAGCTGAAGCTGCAGGCCAAGATTACAGCTTTTGGCAGTACACGCCGAAAAGACAGCCTAGCCGAACATGATGCTAACCTTAATCGGATGATCGAAGCCGGTGTTCCAGCTGCGACGCTGGTTGGTAAATCGTGGGATTTCCATGTGCATACCGCGCTGCAAACGACGTTAGAGGAAAACCTCGCCATGATCTTCGATTCGATCGCTTATCTGAAGCGGCAAGGGCTCGAGGTCATTTTTGACGCGGAACATTTTTTTGACGGGTATAAGAACAATCCGGAATACGCCCTCTCTGTCTTACGCAAAGCGGAAGAGGCTGGCGCAGACTGGCTGGTCATGTGTGACACAAACGGCGGCACTATGCCGCACGAGGTGTATGATATTGTCAGCGCATTGTGCCAAGTCATTCCCGGCTCGAAGCTGGGCATCCATACCCACAACGACTGTGAGCTGGCCGTCGCCAACTCGCTTAGTGCCGTCCGTGCCGGCGTAAGCCAAATCCAAGGGACGATGAATGGATACGGGGAGCGCTGCGGGAATGCCAACCTCTGCTCGATTATTCCAAATCTGCAGCTAAAGCTCGGCTACGAAGTGCTTGAACCTGACCGGTTAAAGCAACTGACCAATACCGCCCGTTACATCAGTGAGATCGCCAACGTGCATATGCCGGTCAACCAGCCGTATGTCGGGAACGCCGCGTTCGCCCATAAAGGAGGCATTCACGTCTCGGCCATCCTTCGCGATTCACGGACGTATGAACACATCGCTCCCGAACTGGTCGGTAACCGTCAGCGCGTGCTCGTCTCCGAATTGGCCGGACAAAGCAACATCCTGTCCAAAGCGCAGGAGATGGGAATCGAGTTCAATCCGGAGAACGAGAACACCAAACAAGTTATCGCCAAGATTAAAGAACTGGAGCATCAAGGGTATCAATTCGAAGGCGCTGACGCCTCGCTTGAATTGCTGTTGCGTCAGGCGAATGGCGATATGAAGGAACTGTTCGTCTTCGAATCGTTTAAGATGCTCGTTGAGAAGACCGCTGACCGTCCAGTTGTTTCTGAAGCCTTCGTCAAGCTGAAGATTGACGGAGTCAGCGTCTACACCGCGGCCGAAGGCAACGGTCCGGTTAACGCCCTCGACAATGCGCTTCGCAAAGCCTTGATTACCTATTACCCAGGCTTGAAGGATATGCATTTGTCGGACTACAAGGTGCGCGTCCTCGACGACAAAGATGCTACCGCATCGAAGGTACGTGTATTGATCGAATCCCAGGATTATCACAATTCCTGGAATACCGTTGGCGTGTCCAGCAACGTCATCGAAGCGAGCTGGGAAGCGCTAGTGGACTCCATCCGTTACGCGCTGCTGGGACAGACGAAACGGGAGGACTACGAAGAGATTCCTTCCGCCGGATGGGGACTCGTCAACCATTAAACGCCATCTCTTATGCGAAAAGCCCAAATCTCCGTTACTCACGGTGATTCGGGCTTTTTTCTGTGCTATATCAAGCTTTTGATCTTGGCTTCTAACTCTTCCGGCGAAATGACTCCGACGATGACGTCTCGAATCACGCCTTGTTCGTCAATCAGCACGTTGGTCGGAAAGGCAATACCATTATACTTCCGGTAAAGCTCCTCTTTTTCATCCAAGAGAACCGGGAAGGTGTAGCCATATTTTTTGACGAAGGCCTTGGCCTCATCCAGGTTATCGTATAATGTAACGTTCACGGCATAGATGTCCAGTGAATCCTTGTATTTCTCAGATAACGCCTTTAGCTCAGGCGCTTCCTCCTTACACGGATCGCACCAGGACGCCCAGAAGTTCAGAAGCAGCACTTTATTCCGCTTGCCCCCAACCTCATACGTCTTGCCATCCAAACCGGTTAACTCGAACGTTGGCGCAGTCGTCCCTGGCTTCGGAGCCCCTTCGGCTGCCATGGCGCCAAGCGAAGGTTCGTTATTGTCTCCCTTAGAGCCGCTGAGGAAGCTGCCAAACCAGCCCTCCTGTCCCCCACGGTCCAGCAGAGCGATAACCAGCAACACTAGCAACCCGGCAAGTATCCATCGATTCCGTTTCATCTTTTGCCCGTCCTTTTATGACCTCATCTGGTTTTGAAGATTATGTTTACCGTAATTATTGTACCCTTTTTTAACGATTTGTTACAATGGATCGAGAAAAAGGTGAACTCTAACCTATCACGACGGGAGCATGCAAAATGAATCAATCCTGGATTTTGCCGCCGCATATTCGTGACGAAATGCTGCAAGATGGGCAAGATCGTTACCCGGAGGAAGCCTGCGGGCTGCTGTTTGGATCGCTGAACGGCCGCATCGGCACCATTGAACGTTATCTTCCTGTGGCGAACCATTCGCAGATTCCGTTGCACGCTTTTGAACTCGACCCCGCCATCTGGGTTCGCAGTTGCTTTGATCCGCGATTGATTGGCGTCTACCACACCCACCCCACTTCACCGCCGCAGCCATCGTCAGAGGATTTGCGTCAGCTTCCGAATTTTGCCGATCGCCTTCAATTGTACCTAATTGGTGGTCGGATGAATCCATCAAACGATAAGCCGCCCGGCGAACCGGACGGCTTCATGCTACACGCGTATGGGATAAGTGCTTATTCAGGAGGTTATCGTCTGCTGCCCATCAAGTTACGTGAAAACTAGGCCAGCAAAGGCTTACGTTCGGCTTAAGAAGGTGTACAGATCTCCCAAAGTAATCACGTTTTGTTCTTTCAACCGTTGGATTAACGCGGTCCACAGCTGAGCTGTCATCTTGGAGTCTTCCAATGCGTGGTGTCGCTTCGTTACTGGAATCTCGTACACGGCCAGCCAATCGTCCAGGCTGCCAGAGATACGCCGGTCCGGTTCCAGCTTCCGGGCGATCATCATCGTGTCCAGCACCCGATGCCCGAGATGAGCTTTGGTGGTCTTCCATAACGCCACATCCAAAAAAGCTTTGTCATGGGCACTGCCGTGGGCAACCAACACCCGGTCATCCACGAATGCCATAAATTCGCGCAACGCCTCCAGCAAGGATGGAGCTGACTGAGCCATCTCCGGCGTAATTCCAGTTAGTTCAATGATTCGCTCAGGAATTTGGCAAGCCGGTTTGGCCAACGAGTAATACACCTCATCGGTGATTCGCTCCCCCTCCACTTTTATGGCTCCAAAGGACAAGATTTCATCACCATAATGGTAATGAAATCCCGTAGTCTCCAAATCGAAGACGGCCGTTTTCAATTCAGCCAGCGGAACGTGAAGCGTCTCCGGACGGCGCTGTCCTTTGGTTAATGAACGAACGAAAGCGATTTGCTGTGCGCTGGGGGCACCAAGCATCGAGGCGATCCTTGGCGACACTCCGCCGCCCTTAAAAGCATCCCAAAAACCACCATTTCCCTTCATCGGTTCTTTCATAACCATTTCCTTTCCGCATACCGGTGCTGCCTTTGGAGTGTGCGGTACATGACCTTGACCGTACTGAGCGATTCCCGCAGCTCGCGCCGGAGCTCTTTCTGTTTTAGCATTTCTTGGGGCAGGTAATGAGAACCCGTGAGCAAGCCGTCTTCGATGACCGGTGATACAAGCGATCTTAGCTTCACCGCCGTATTAAACGCGCGGCTGCACGACTCCAGCCACCGTGTCGGAACAGCCTCAAGCTGAAGAAGTTGAGCAATCCGTTCCCAAGTGTTCGAGGCTTCGATCCCGTATTGCAAAGCCAAGTAACGTACGGCGTTCACGATCGGGATGTACAGCCCGTATTTCACGTCAAATTCCCCGGCATGTTCACCGCTTTGCTCTGTGATCACTTGCCCCAACACATTTAGTGCCGCTTTGTGACGGACAGTATTCCGCAAAATGGCCGTCACCACATCGCGTTCACCGCCTTGATCCGCCTCCATAATCCGCTTCATCGTCTTGCGCAAGCCATCGGTTAGATTCGCATCCCCGCAGATATGGCGCAAATCGGCGGCAATCATCAAGTAACGAACCTGTTCCCAAGCCAAAATATCTCGCCATTCCAGCAGTTGTTTCTCCCACGCGTCAAGGTTGCCCCGCCATAACGGATTGGACACCATCACCTTGCCCGGACATGGGGGATAACCAACCTGCTCGAGAATCTCTGACAGCTTCTCACCAAAGCGCTCAAAGTAGACTTCCAGCTGATCCGCATCACCATCCCCGTAAATCAAACCGTTATCTTGGTCGCTCCATAACGTGGGTTCCGCCCGACCGGCGCTTCCAAACGCAATAAAGGCATAATGCGAAGGAGGAGGGCCGAAGCCCTCCTGGATCATTTCTTCTTCACAGCATCGGCAAGCTTGGGTCATGACGGCATCATGTAGGTCCGAGACTTCACGGTTCCAATCCTGAATCGGCATCGTTGTCAGTTTGCTGTACAAGCGATTCTGCTCATCGATTCTGGCCGCTCTTAGCGAACCGGGAGTTGCGGCGGACCGAATCGCGTCTAAATTTGCGTTGTTCATGGCCGTCTCATGACTCATAAGCCCAACTTCCTTTCTCTTCCGGACGCCTCACGCCAGGATCTCTGTCTTCAATTATTCCGCAGGAATACCAGACGAAGTTGTTTTGTTCAGTAAGCTCATTTGCTCCGGATACCCATAAGTACCATGTTCACTGATATCCAGACCCATCGTTTCTTCTTCTTCTGTAACGCGAAGCCCCATCGTCCATTTCATAATTCCGAGAATCAGGAACGACAGTACCAGTACGAAAGCGAAAGTCCCGATAACACCCAACACTTGAACCCCTAATTGCCCAAAACCACCGCCGTAGAACAAGCCTGCTTTACCTACACCTGTAGTCTCAGCCAGCTCCGGCGTTGCGAAGAGACCGGTGGAAACCGCACCCCATACCCCGGCGATCCCGTGTACGGAGAAGGCATAAATCGGATCATCCACACCAGCACGTTCAAACCATCTAGCGGTAAAGAAGGTCAAGATCCCTGCAACCGCACCGATGATTACGGAAGCCCAAGCATCAACGAAAGCACAAGAACCAGTAATCGCTACGAGAGCCGCCAGCACGCCGTTCAGCATGCTTGGAATATCCGACTTGCCCAGAACTGCCCAGGAGATCAGCAATGCAGCAACTGCACCAGCTGCAGCAGCCAGGTTCGTTGTCATCAAGACATAACCGAAGAATCCATCACCCAAAGGAGTTAATGCACTACCTGGGTTGAAACCAAACCAGCCAATCCACAAAATGATAACACCGAGTACCGTCAACACTTGGTTATGACCTGGAATGTTGTTCGGTTTACCGTCTTTATTGTATTTACCAAGACGCGGTTTCAGCAGAATCGTTGCTGCAAGCGCCGCTGTAGCACCCGTTAAGTGAACTACCGTCGAACCAGCGTAGTCTTGCATTCCCAAGTTACCAAGCCAGCCGCCGCCCCATACCCAGTGAGCGACAATTGGATAAATCAATACGATAAAGATTGTTCCGAAGATAATGTAGACACTGAGTTTGGCACGTTCTGCCATCCCGCCGCAGGCGATCGCCAGCGATACTGCTGCAAACGCCATTTGGAACAGGAACATCAGATTTAATGGTACGCCGATTTCAGCAAATACACTGAACGAACCGATATCCCCTTCTCCTCCAAAAAAGAACCCGGTTGTACCTAGGAAGCTGTTGCCGTCGCCAAAAGCGAAGCCAAAACCAATCAGCCACCAAGCAAGAATAGCAATCCCCAAGGTGAGGACGGTTTTACCTGCAACGTGTCCGGCGTTCTTCATCCGAACTGTACCCGCTTCAAGAAGAGCAAAGCCTGCTTGCATGAAGAATACGAGCATGGCTGCGACGAATACGAAAAGCGAGTTCAGGCCCAGCTCCAGAACCGGAGCGGTAACCTCTCCCTCCGCTGCGAACGCCGAGACCGGAAACGCAAACGATGCAAGAAAAATGAGTACCCCGTAAAGCCACTTCTTCTTCATTTTGAACACTCCCCCAATGTTAAGTTTCCTAACACAAAATGAATTGTTAATGTGATTATAAGAGAAAGATTCAGGGATGACAATACTTTTTTCAAAAAAAATCGCCAAATTGCATGTATTATTACATTGTATGTAAGGTATTTTAATAACACACCTTATAGTTACTGACAAAAATAAAGTATGACGTTTGACTGTATGCTTGTTGTTAAGTATTATGGGGATAAATAGAATAAATATAGAATGCTATCCTTTGGAATTGTCGGGAGAGTGATGACATTGGAGTAAAGAAACTGTACCGGATCGGAGAGTTAGCGAAGGCAGCTGATGTCAGCGAGCGTACAATCGATTATTATACGAAGCTCGGGCTGATCTCCCCGGAGAAGCGAACCCAGACAAATTATCGTTTATACAGTAGTGAAACCTTGACCAGGCTGGAACGTATTAATCAATTGAAACAGGAGAAATATACGTTGGAAGAGATCCGCGAGAAGCTGGACCAGTGGCACCGGGTTTCTCCGGAAGAACAAGTGACGGAGAAACTAAGCTCGCTGGAGCTCCATATGCAGCAGCTGGAACGCGAGGTCAAAGAACTGGAGCCGCTCATTTCCAGCTTACAACCGAACCAGGCCAAACGCGCTTTCGCCAATATATTGCCGCAAAGCTTGGCCTGCATGGAAGCTCTTCGGCTGCTCTTAAATCACGGACCCTTTTCCTAACCCATACTCCTGATCAGCCTCAATTGCTTCTTTGATAACTAAATCATATGGAGGAATGATTCATGTATTCAGACGTGATGCTGATTCCCATTCTGCTCGCATTTGGGTTGTCCTTGTGGGCGCAGTTTCGGGTGAAAGGCACTTTTAACAAATGGGCAAAGGTCCAGAACCTTTATGGCTTAACCGGTCATGATGCCGCAAGACGGATGTTGGATGCGAACGGGCTTTATGATGTCCCTATCGAACCGGTGCGCGGCGCGCTGACGGACCATTACGACCCGATTCACCGCGTTGTCCGCTTGTCGGAGCCGGTGTATTATGAGAGCTCCATCTCTGCGGTAGCCGTTGCCTGCCACGAGGTCGGACACGCAATTCAGCACAAGCAGAAGTACCCGATGTTGGTGCTGCGTCACCGGATGTTCCCGGTGGTGAACTTCGCCTCGGGGGTTGCTCCTTTCTTGCTGCTCGCCGGTTTCCTGTTCGGCGCACTGAACCTGATTGGTCTGGGGATTATTTTCTTCTCCGCGGCCGTATTGTTCCAGATCGTGACGCTGCCGGTGGAGTTCAACGCCAGCAATCGGGCCCGCAAAGTCATGCTTCAACAAGGCTTCATTTCGCCGAATGAAGCACGCGGTGTTGGCAAAGTATTAAATGCTGCAGCATTAACTTATGTAGCTGCCGCGTTGATTTCCATTCTGGAGTTGCTTCGCTACATTCTGATTTTTACAAGCAACCGCGAATAACCTGTAATCTCAAAAAAAGAGGCTGCACGGTACCGAGCCCAATCGGCTCGAGATCGTGCAGCCTTTTTTCGTTCCTACCTCGTAAATAGGTTCTTCTTGATGATTCCATTACTTCTGTTGGTTTGGCGGCGTATCCACCTGAAGTCCAAAGTATTCCAGCAGGAACATTCGGAACGATTGGGCTACCAGCGGCAGCTTCTCGTCGACCCGATGGATCAGCCCGATGGTGCGAGTCACCTTCGGTTCAGAGATCCGCACACGGATCGGCTGAAGCGTAAAGCTCTGAAACAGCGCCATTTCCGGCAGCAGACTGACGCCCATCCCAGCGGCAACCAACCCGCGGATCGTATCGGTCTCTTCACCTTCGAAGGCGATTTTCGGCGTAAACCCAGCCTCCAGGCAGGCATGCCAAACGATTGGCCGCAAGGAATATCCTTTGCTGAACAAAATGAACTTCTCGTCTTTCAGCTGGCTGAGCTTGATGCTCTGCTCCCCAGCCAGAGGATGCCCCGGCGGAAGGATGGCTACCAAATCCTCGGTTAATACCACGTTACCGGTGACTTGATCATGATTTTCCGGAAACGGAGAAATAAAAGCTAAATCCACTTCTCCCGAAACTACATCCCGAATTAATGTAGGATAAGTGCCTTGCCTAAACCGAAACTTCACATTGGGATACAGCTTGCGGAATTCTGCCACTACACTAGGAATCATATGAATACCTAGGCTATTAGGGAAGCCTAAGCGAATTTCCCCTTGCTCCGGATCGAGAAATTCGTGCACCTCGCTCACGGCCCGGTCGAGATCCTTCAGAATCATCTCCACCCGGCTGCAGAATAGCTGGCCCACAGCGGTAAGGTGGAGATTCCTGCCCTTCTGCATAAACAAATTAACGCCAAGCTCCTGCTCGAGCTGGTGAATTTGCCGGCTTACCGCCGATTGGGCGACGTGCAGTTCCTCGGCAGCCTGAGTCACGTGCTCTTTCCTCGCCACTTTTACAAAATACTGCAGTTGTCTCAATTCCACGAATCTGATCGCTCCATTTCGCATGTGCTACGAACATCGAACATCTTCTGATGACATAATACTCTAAATTTAATGTACCATTTACAATCCATTGGTTCAACGCCGTTTTAACAAACGGACAAGAAGTCCATAGATCAAAAAGCCGCCAACCAACCCGCCAACATGAGCGGCTAGGTTAATCTTGGGAACTAATAGTGAATAGATCACCCCAATAATGAGAAGGCTGTACAGCGTTTTTCGCGAGCTTTCATCCATTAGGTGACGCTGCAGCAAGGCAATGTAGAGAAACGCGCCATACACCCCATAGACAGCGCCTGAGGCCCCAACTGAGATATGAGAGACCGAGCTAAACTGATACACCCCCATGCTGATCAGGTTGCCGACCAGTCCGCTGCCCAAATAGACCAAGGCATATCGCCACCAGCCCAGCAGTCGCTCCAGCGGCGGCGCAAAGACCAAAATCGCAAACGAGTTTGAAAACAGGTGATCAAACCCGTTATGCAGAAACATCGCCGTAAACAACCGCCAGCTTTCCCCGGCAAAGGGCTCGATATCGCTCATCGCCCCAAATCTGAGCAAGGTTATCCGGTTCGTCGATCCCCCATTCAGCGCAAGGACGATAAACATCACGATGTTAGCTGCCAGAAGCAAGCAGGTGACGGGATAATATCGCAGGTAGCTTCGCCAGTTTTCGTATCGTATGAAAATCAAACGGATCCCCTCCTTACCGTTGTTTTTCCTAATGTTGGACATTTTCTTTTCAAAACGATTATAATTAAATTTGATTGAATAAATCCATCTGTCTAGGAGGAAATAAACATGGCCCAAGAACGCGTAAATGTAGCTACATTTAAAGGCAATCCGATCACGCTGATCGGCCCGGAACTGAAAGTTGGCGATACAGCCCCAGATTTCCGCTTAAATAAAAACTTGCTGGAAGAAGCTACACTCCAGGACTTCGCCGGCAAAATCAAACTGATCAGCGTTGTTCCTTCACTGGATACCGGCGTCTGTGACGCGCAAACCCGTCGGTTTAACCAAGAAGCTGCCGGTCTTGGCGATGACGTCGTTGTGCTGACGGTCAGCGCAGACCTGCCTTTTGCCCAAGCTCGCTGGTGCGGCGCTGCTGGCGTGGACCGCGTCATCACGCTCTCGGATTATAAAGACAACTCCTTTGGCAAAGCCTACGGCGTACTGATCAAAGAGTTCGCGCTCGACATGCGTGCCGTGTTTGTCGTTGATAAAGACAATAAGATCCAATACGTCGAATATTTGAAGGAAATGACCGAGCATCCGGATTACGAAAAACCGGTAGCTGCCGTAAAAGCGCTGCTTTCTTAAGCCGAGGACTTCGGTACAAACGAAAAGCGAGTAGGAGAGGCATCTCCCTGCTCGCTTTTTTTGTCGTAACCATACGGGTTTACTGGTTCGAAGATACTTTATAAGCCGCCAGCTTCTTATCCAGCACAGAGAAAAGTTGAAGGATGTTCCGGTAATTTGCGCCGAGGTCCCCCATCGATCCACGTGTCGCCGAATAAATATCAATCGCGCTCCGTACCGGCCCGGTGCCCACGATCGATACAGTAATGTCCATGACACGACCTAGGCTGGTCCGTTTCTCCAACGTGATCTCGCCTACGGACGGCACTTCATGCAGTACTTTATAGCCCGGAATTTTCTTTAACGTTGAGGAAACTTCCTCCCAACATTTCTCTTTGGATAATTGATAATATCTCGTTTTGAGTTCGGGCATCTTCGCACGGTCGCTGGTTCCTTCTTGGCTGCGGAAAATGCCGATTAACGTACGTTTAAATGACAACTGTTCTTCCTCCTTCACGATCCTGCCCTATGTAACTTGGGTATGCGTTTTCTTAATCTCTAGTTTAACATTCTTGGCAGACAAACAAAAGCGAGGTTGAACATTTTGGCACAAACAAAAAAGCACCTTGTCCCCTTTCATTGGCAAAAAGAGTACAAGGTACCATTCTCATGCTTCATTAATAGACCCGCCTATGCCGTCCGATTACATTATCTCGAACCTGCACCCGCAGGTGGGTGACCGCAACGACGCTTATGAAGTCCCCTCATCCGATGGATAGGGCCTTTCAGCGGCGGCGCAATGTAGGTCTCCCGAGATAACTGTCATTGGTTCAAAATAACGGAAATCGAAACGCACATCGCAGGACGTAAACCTATTATACGGCTTCGTTAAGCAAATGTAAACTCATCTGACAAGGATGGGGATGGCAATTTCTGACATTTTTCAATCCTTCTCTTTTTCGTCACTCGACGGAAGTTCAAGTCCCAAGTCCTCATCGTCTTGCTGGGTGCTGCTGGAGGCATTTTCGTTTTGGCGCATCCGTTCTACCTTTTCCTGGATCTTGTTATAAGCGATGTAGAAGTTATAGAACGCCACGAAGGCAGTTAAGCTGCCGAACCCGAAGAAGATCAACCAGCCGAAGCGCAAAGTCAGAAACCCGAGCACACCCGCGCAGATCAGGGTAGACAGGGTCCGGAACGGCCGAAGAATCGTAAACAGGATCGCATTCTTGATCAACTGAAGTGCACCCAGATGGTAGTGGGCCACCAGCGAGAAGAAGTTAAACAACGATAGAGATAAGATCAACAGGAAGAACAGCATCACCATGCCGATCATCTGCAGGTTGTTCATCTGATTCATGTACACTTCATAGTCCACATACATAATCGCGAACAGGATCGTATAGAAAATACCGCCGATCATGCTTTGCTTGTAATTTTCTTTGTACCCTTTGAAGTAGACTTTGATGATACTCAAGTCACTTTCCCCCATCACCCATTTCCGGGTCACGGAAAATAAAGCGGCCGTTGCTGGAAACAGTGTAAACGGTGCCAAAACACCCATGATCCAAATCGTGAGTGTCTCCGGCTGAGGCGTCGGTGATTGCAGTAACAAGAGCAGCTTCATAGCAAGCACGATCATAAACGGCGAGGAGCACAGCAGCCATAGCAGGTTACTGCCGGCAATACGCATAATCCATTCGGTAATTTTATAAAATCCGCCCATCAAACCTTTGTATTCCAAGTAAAGTTCCCCTCTCAAGCTTTGTATAGTGGAATCGCTCTGCCTATAATAACTATACATGATTCGTCCAGCTCGTTCCAGCGCCTAATTTGTGCGGCTTTGGGTAAGTGTCTAATCTCATCGGGCCGCTGTGCCATAGTATATACCGTAACTTCAAACCATCAACATCATCAAAGGAGGTTATCACATGTCCGGTGTAGGATATGGCGGTGGATTCTGGACTTCCACGGGTACGATTCTGGTTCTGTTCATTCTGCTCGTAATCGTGAGCCGCACGATCTTCCTGTAATGAACACAAACACAAAGAAGACGGAGAATCCTCCGTCTTCTTTCATTTTAAGATATGGGATAAGCTTCTCGTTCGATTAATTATCGAACGAGGAGTTACCATCGTATTTCGAAGGTCTGCGGTCCCCGGCGCTCGAACCAGTCCGCGGCTTGCGATCAGAGGAACGATAGTCACGGCCGTCGCGATTGTAACCGCCTTTGCCGTAACCTCCGCGACCGCCTTGCGAATCACGACGGTATCCCCCGCCGCGATTACCGTAACCCGAAGGCTTGCGTCCGCTGGAACGAATGTCCGGATTGCGGCGTTTCACACGGATCGGTTCTTCTGGTGTCAGCTCGATGTTGACTTTTTCGTTCTTGTCGCCCGTAATCAGCTTAAACGCAGCCGCCAACAGGTTCACCGAATCGTATTGCTCCAGGAGCTGGATTGCGATGCCCTTGTTCTCGTTCAGTTCACCGTTCTCCACGAGCTCGATCAAGCGTTCTGCAATAATCCGTTGCTTGCCTTCGATCGCTTCAGCAATACTTGGCAGCGGCTTACGAGCAATTTTATGACGGGTAATCCGTTCGATAAAGCGAAGGTGATCCATTTCGCGCGGCGTCACGAAGGACCATGCGACCCCTTCTTTCCCGGCGCGGCCGGTACGGCCGATCCGGTGAACGTAACTTTCCGGATCCTGCGGCAGGTCAAAGTTCACGACATGGGTTACCCCGGAAACGTCCAAACCGCGGGCTGCCACGTCGGTTGCCACGAGAACGTCGATGCTGCCATCACGGAATTTACGCATGACGTTGTCACGTTGATTCTGCGACAGGTCCCCGTGAAGGCCGTCGGCGGAATAGCCTTGCTTCTGCAGCGCTTCGGACAATTCATCCACGCGGCGCTTCGTCCGACCGAATACGATCGCCAGCTCCGGCGACTCCATGTCCAGCAACCGGGTCAAAGCATCGAATTTCTGACGTTCATGCACCTCAATGTAGGCTTGATCGATGAGCGGCGCGCTGACCTGTTTCGGAATAACGGACACATGCTCCGGATCTTTCAGGAACTGCTGAGCCAGCTTCTGGATATTGGCCGGCATGGTTGCGGAGAATAGCATCGTTTGGCGATCTTCTGGAACCAGCTTCAGGATCGATTGAATATCGTCCATAAAGCCCATGTCGAGCATTTCGTCGGCTTCGTCCAGAACGACGGTTTTAACATCGTCAAGTTTGATCGTTTTCCGGTTAATGTGGTCAAGCAAACGGCCCGGCGTACCGATAATAATTTGGGGCTTCTTCTTTAATGCGCGAATTTGGCGTACGATGTCTTGTCCGCCGTAGATGGGAAGAGAGCGGGTGCCTTTAAAGCGGGACAGCTTGCCGATTTCTTCAGCGACCTGAATGGCCAGCTCCCGAGTTGGGGTCATAACCAGCGCAACAATACGGTCTTCTTCCTTCGGAATCTTGTTGATGAGCGGCAGACCGAAAGCCGCGGTTTTCCCTGTCCCCGTCTGTGCTTGTCCGATCAAATCACGACCGGTCAATGCGATCGGGATCGATTTTGCCTGGATCGGGGTTGCTTCTTCAAATCCAAGTTCCGTAATAGCTTGCAATACTTTAGGCTCTAGGCCGAAATCTGCGAATGTGTTCAATGTATCATACTCCTTCTATATAGTGGACATTCCACCAGCTTAACGGTATTCTTAAGTAGCGTTTAGTCCTGCTTTGCCCACGCTCAATACCTGACCTTGGGGGACCTTCAAACGTTTATAGGCTGTCCAATCCGCCTGTAAATTTTACATAGAACTAGCTTGGTACTAGCTTGAAAAATGGAAAAGAGTACCTACTCAAGAATATCTCAAACATTATAGCACAAAACATAAATGGAATACCAGCAAGCAGGTTGGGATACTTCCTTTATTTTCGTGAGGTGAACGATAGTGTTTAAAGAAATTAGAAATGCGACTGTTATTGTACTCGGGGCGGCTTTGATCGCTGCGGGTTTTAACCTGTTCCTCGTGCCCCTTCATTTGCTTAGCGGCGGCGTGTCTGGGCTAGCGATGCTGACCGCCTACTTCACTCCCCTCGATATTAGCACGATGTATCTGGCTTATAACGTACCGCTCCTGATCGCCGGGTTGTTTCTGCTGGGAAAACGATTTATCGGACTGAGCATCCTGTCGGTTGCCGCTACAACCTGGTTCATTACCTTGATTCCGACACCGGACAAGCTGCTGTCGTCGGATACCCTGCTCTCTGCGGTCTTCGGCGGTGTGCTCGTCGGCATCGGCTGCGGGATCTCGTTCCGCGTCGGCGGCTCGTCTGGCGGCTTCGATATCGTAGGTTCGATCGTGACCCGCTTCCGAGATTTCCCCGTTGGCAATGTGATCGTCGGACTAAACGGCATTGTCATCCTTGCGATGGGGTATCTCGAAGGCAACTGGGATCTTGCTCTGGCATCCATGGTCTCGATCTATATTACCGGCAAAGTCGTTGACCTGATTCATATCAGTCATATCAAAGTCACGTTGTTTATTATCACTGACAAAACGGAAGCACTGCTGGAACGACTGCTGACGCTGCCGCGCGGGGTTACGTTGATGAAGACTCAGGGCGCTTTTTCCCACAAAGAAAAAGATATGCTGATGACCGTCACGACCCGCTATGAATTGGCTGAACTGCGGGAAATCATCAAGCAAACCGATCCCGCCGCTTTCGTGAATATCGTGGAAACGGTCGGGGTGATGGGCGCGTTTCGACGTCGTTAAGCATTTTCTTGAAAGAAGCAGCCGTTTTCAAACGGCTGCTTCTTTGTTATAATAATCACAGCGGTTCCTTCACAATTTTAAAGGGTTCAGCTTTACCCCGTATTTCACAGGCTTTTTGCTTTTCCGATTTAGGATTGATTCCGCGGCGAATGATTCTGAAAGGAAAGGGTGATGGATGTGGAAATGGAAACGGTAAGACTGGAACAAATCGTAAAGAAGTGGTTTCCGGATATGCTGCCTTTTCTGAATCAAAAGGAACTGAACTCTACGATTCTCCTCCGAGATGGCCTAACCATCTTGGAACCGCAGGATGCGCTGGAGATTATTCAATTCAGCATCTGCGAACATCAAAACCCGGCGTTGCTTCATTAAAATATGTAACGCTTCCATGCAGGATGAGTCGTTTCTTCTGCTTATGCAGGAGAAACGGCTTTTTGCGCTTTTCTCGTCTATGAAACTCTGAAACTTTTTACCAATTATGACATTCCTGTTCCCTCTAGGGGCTCCTCTTCCGATATAATAAACAGCGAGTGCATACAAGGGAGAGATATCATGTGAACATCATCTGGACATTACTACTTCTGGCCTTGGGAACAGGCAGCGGAGCAGCGCCTCAAGAGCAGGCTGCGGGGAACGAAGCCGTGCAGGCGAACACGATGTGGACATCGGTCGCACACACATTTAAGGTAAATCTAGCAGAAGGCCGCCTGGACAATCCTATCAAACCATCGGATTTGAAGGTAGACCCGCAGGTAGATGCTCCGAAAGTGAAGGGGATTTACGTTACAGCTTACAGTGCCGGGGGATCCCGCATGGATCAGCTTGTTGATCTCGTCGATCAGACCGAGCTGAATGCGATGGTCATCGACATTAAGGACGATTTAGGGTATATCACATACAAGACGGATAATTCCGATCTCATCAAATGGGGGAAACCGCAGCCGTTCATCCGCGACATCGATGCGTTAATGGCCCGTTTGCAGAAGCATGATATTTATCCAATCGCCCGGATCGTCGTGTTTAAGGATACGATTTTAGCCAAGAAGCATCCGGAGCTCTCCTTCCGCCATAAGGACGGATCGGTATGGAGCAACGGCAAGGGAGACAGCTTCGTAAATCCTTATAACAAAGAGGTCTGGGATTATAATATTGAGATTGCAAAGGAAGCAGCAAAATTAGGCTTTAAGGAAATTCAGTTCGACTACGTGCGTTTCCCGGAAGGCTTCGAGAAGCGAGCAGACAGTCTGATCTATACGAAAAATGAGATGAGCCGCGTTGATGCCGTCTCCTCATTCGTTAAATACGCCAAGGAGCAGTTGGAACCGTTAGGAGTTCGGGTGTCCGTTGATATTTTCGGGTACGCCGCATCTGTGCCTGCGGCAGAAGGCATCGGCCAGGATTTTGTGAAGATCTCCGACAACGTGGACGTCATTTCTCCGATGATTTATCCAAGCCATTATACAACCGGATGGTTTAATGCCAAGGACCCTGACAAAGCTCCTTACCAGACCATTAAGGGTGCGGTGAAGGATACTCAGACCAAACTCGCGGAACTTGGCGAGAAGCAGCCGATCATCCGTCCGTGGATTCAAGACTTTACGGCCAGCTGGCTGGGAAGCGGTCATTATATCAAATACGGCAAGCATGAAGTGGAAGAACAAATTCGGGCGCTGAAGGAAATGAAGGTGGATGAGTTCCTGCTCTGGAACGCCTCCAACCGTTATACTTCCGGCGTCGATTATGAATAATAAAGCTGCACCGCCGTCGAACCCGGGCCTGTTGCCCGGGTTTGGGTTTGGTTGGGCTTGTACTCAAGTAACTACTATGATCGGAGTTAAGTGGTTTTATGAAACAAACGTATACCCTGAAGCAGAAATACGCTCAATTTTTACGCATTTTAGTTCCGATTCTGATCACCCAGGTCACGATGTCGCTAATGACCTTCTTCGATACGATGATGTCCGGCCATGCAAGTCCGGCAGACCTGGCGGGAACAGCGATCGGATCAAGCCTGTGGATTCCGGTGCAAACCGGTCTCAGCGGGATCCTGATGGGCATCACGCCCATCGTGTCTCAGCTCGTAGGGGCCGGAGAGAAGAATAAAGTAGGTTATCATGTTATTCAGGCAATCTGGTTATCGGTAGCCGTGAGCCTGGTTGTCCTGCTGGCCGGTGCGTTGTCGGTCTCCCCTGTGCTGAATTCGATGGGCCTTGAGCCCAAGGTCCATCATGTGGCTTTCTATTTTCTAGTGGCAATTTCCACAGGAATCGTCCCATTGTTTGGCTATATCGTGCTGCGTTCGTTTATCGATGCGCTCGGGCAAACGCGCATATCGATGATGATTACGCTGATCTCGCTTCCGTTAAACGTGGGCGCCGGATACTTGCTTATTTTTGGCCGCGGCGGCTTCCCCCGGCTTGGCGGCATCGGCTCCGGAATCGCTACGGCTTTTACGTATTGGTGCATTTTCCTGATTGCCTTGTGGATCGTGCATCGGAAGGAACCGTTCGCGGCGTACGGCGTGTTCAGCAAGCTGCATCGCGTATCGCTGACCAAATGGTGGGAGCTGATGCGTATCGGCGTCCCGATCGGCTTCGCGATCTTCTTCGAGACGGCGGTCTTTGCCGCGGTGACGCTGCTGATGAGCCGGTTCGATACCGTCACGATCGCGGCTCACCAAGCGGCGAACAACTTCGCCTCAACGCTGTACATGATCCCGCTCAGCATCTGTCTGGCGCTGACGATCCTCGTCGGCTTCGAGACCGGTGCTGCCCGGCTCAAGGACGCCCGGCAATACGCAGCGCTTGGCATCGGCACCGCTGCCGCTATGGCATTGGCCACCGCTGTCCTGCTGATGCTGTTCCGTACAGGCGTCGCCCAGTTCTACTCCAGCGAACCCGAAGTTGTATCGCTAATCAAGCACTTCCTGGTGTACGCGATCTTCTTCCAGATGTCCGATGCCATTGCGACGCCCACCCAAGGCGTGCTGCGCGGGTATAAGGACGTCAGTCCCGGCTTCTGGATCTCGTTGCTCGCCTACTGGATCATCGGCCTCCCGCTGGGATACTTCCTGGCCAACTACACGTCGCAAGGCCCTTACGGATACTGGATTGGCCTCATTACCGGGCTGGCTGTGGCCGCTGTCTTGCTGCTATATCGCCTGATCATGATCCAACGCCGTATAGCCAGCCGCCTGATTCATCCGGCGGAAGCGCAATAAGAGAAGCCCGTGACCTTCCTTCGGTCACGGGCTTCTGTCCTTAGCGCGGTTCGCTGATGGCCACGACGTACCCTGCCCCAGGCACCAGCCGCTTCTTCTCCACAATCGTCAGCTCCGTGATTGTAGGAGCGGGCAGCACTTGCCGCTGCAAATGCTCTTCCGCCGCGGCAAACGCCTTCTCCTCCCCATCGGCGGCAATAATAATCGTAAACGGACCGGCGGAGGTGTCGGCCTCCAATCGATACAGGTACATGTGTGATCCCCCTCTGATCCTTAAGCTCAACTTATTATAGCATGATAGCAGACTTACCCATATCGTGGAGGTTCATCAACAGGCAGAAAGAAGAAGCCGCCCCATCAACGGAACGGCCCCCGTCATCTCTAACGGTTACTTAGCATAGGGATTAAATTCGTTGGTATACAGATCCTCCGGTTTCAACTGCCCCTCCTTCAGTTCACCCTCGTTAACCAACCAATCGATCCAGCGCTGGTATTCATCCGGAGTGATCACCCCTCCTTCCGTAGCAATCCCCGGGCTCCTCCAGTATTTCAGATTTAGGGTTGCGTCTTTGCCATCTCTCTTCTCAACGATGCTCTCCATTCGCTTGATCACTTCTTCTCGCGGCGTAGTACGCTCCCACTCGATGGCTTTTGCGACACCTTCAACAAATTGCCTTACCGTATTCGGGTTTTTCTTGATATACTCCTCAGTAAAAAAATAATCCCCTGCCGTAAACTCCGTCTGATAAACGTCGATATCCTTGAATAATTCCACGAGACCGCCTTTTTCCAAAGCCCGGTCTCTCGCTACGCCGCTTAAGAGAACAACATCGATCTGCCCGCTGCGCAAAATTTGCTCCGCATTTCCCGAAGGCACGGTAACCAGGGTAACTTGGCTGATTTCTTTATCGGTTAATCCGCCTAATCGCAAGTAATCCTTGGTCATAAATTCCAAATGCGCGCCTAACGTATTAACACCGACCTTTTTGCCGATAAAATCTTTAGCTGTCCGAATTGCGCTATCCTCCAACACATAAGCGCCGATATACGTATCTTTATCGCTGCCGTACGAGCCGACCACCGATTTGATCTTGACGTTCTGGGCCACCGATTTAATAATCGCCCCGTTAAACGCCGACCCAAAATCAGTCTGCCTCGTAGCCGTTAATTGAATGCTCTCCGGCCCCCCTGTCGTACTGCCGATAGACTCCAGCTTCACATCCCCCAGAAACCCAAGATCCTCAGCCAGCTCCGGAAATGACACCGCACCCGGAGATGAATTGTATTGGAGCACCTTATCTTCGCCCCCGTTTGCCCCAGCTTTGCCTCCGGCGCAACCCGCCAGCAAGGCCCCGGCAACCAGCACCACTGCCAGCAGTGTTATGGATTGTCTCCTTGATTTATGCATTTGCTTACACCGACCTTTATGTTCGTTTGGAATTAGATCAAAGCGGATGGCGCTTCTTGGCGTGAAGGATAAGCGGGAACCGATAACCCTAAATTGCCTCGTAATGTGGTGCTCTCATATTCCGTACGGAACAAACCCCGCCGCTGCAGCTCCGGAATGACAAGCTCGACGATATCGCGAAATCCTTCCGGGAACGTAGGCGGCATGATGTTGAAGCCGTCCGCCCCTTCATTCAGGAACCATTCCTCCAGTTGGTCGGCGATCTGCCCCGGCGTACCTACGATTTCCCGGTGCCCCCGTGCTCCGGCAATATGCTCATACACCTCGCGGATTGTGGTTAATCCTTCACGTTCGGCCAGCGCACGGATCAGATTGGAGCGAATCTGTGGATTCGTCTTGTCCTCGGACGCTGCAAATTCCGGCAGCGGGGCATCCACGTCATAGCCCGTCAGATCGGTCCCGATGAAGTTAGACAAATACTCCAAGCCAACTTCCGGCAAAATGTAGCTGTTCAGCTCCTTCCGCTTGGCAATCGCTTCTGCCTCCGTCTTCGCCACCGTGATGAACACCCCCGGCATGATTTTTAGATCATCCGGCTTACGTCCATACTTCGCCAGTCGGCCCTTCACATCCCGATAGAACGTTTGGGCTTCCTCCAGCGTCTGCCAAGCGGTGAAGATGACCTCTGCGGTTTTGGCTGCCAGCTCTTTGCCTGCCTCCGACGAACCCGCTTGTACGATGACCGGGTGCCCCTGCGGCGTGGAAGGTGCGTCCAGCAGCCCCTGAACTTTAAACCACTCGCCTTCAAAATCCAACGGGTGGAGCTTCTCAACGTCCAGAATCCGGCCGCCTTCCTTGTCTAGCACAATCGCCTCCCGCTCAATGGAAAGCCAGAGCTTCTTCACAACTTCCACAAACTCATCCGCCCGTTCATATCTGCGGGCATGCTCGAGATGCTTGGGCTTGCCGAACAGCAGCGATTCCCGCTCATTGGCTGAGGTGACGACATTCCAAGCCGCACGCCCCTTCGATAAGTGATCGATCGCCGCGAATTTTCGTGCCACTTGATAAGGTTCGTTATAGGTCGTCGTCAACGTCGCGGTGAGGCCGATATGTTTAGTGACGGACGCAAGCGCAGCGAGAATAATCAGCGGATCCAGCTTAAGGGCCGATGCTGCCTGGTTACCGGAAGGGCGCAGGCCAAGGACGTCGGCGAAGAAGATCATATCAAACTTTCCTTGCTCAGCTAACCGTGCCAAGTCCTGCAAGTACTCGAGGTCGAACGTACGATGAGCCTCAGTTCGCGGATGCCGCCAGCTCGCCACGTGATGCCCCGGCAAATTAAAGAAAGCTCCCAATTTCATTTGCTTGTTTGACATCGTTCACCACTCCTAGTTTTCCAATTTGTTTAGTCATATTTTGACTATAAGAAAAACGTCGATTGACGTTATTCCCAACCTTAATCTCTTCAATTAGCCGTTCGTCTGCGTATTCCATTTCGATAATTTGCGTTCTAAACTTACTAAACCGTAGTTAATGATCAGACCCAGCAAGGAGATGGCAAGAATCCCCGCATACATCTTCGGAATTTCGAAGTTGTACTGCGAATACGTGATCAAATACCCGAGCCCTTCCTTCGCCCCGACCATCTCAGCGGCAATCAATACGAGAATCGCCCCTGTCCCAGCCATGCGGATTCCGGTAAAAATCGTTGGCACGGAGGCCGGCAAAATCACCTTCAAGAACAGCTTGGAGGAGGATAACTTCATCGACTTGGCGGACTTGATGAGCAAGGGGTCGACGTTGCCAACGGCCGCGATCGTATTCAGAAGGATCGGCCAGGCGCAAGCAAAGAGGACAATCGCAATTTTGGAGGTCTCCCCAATACCAAGCAGCAGCATAAACACCGGAAGCAAGGCCAGCGCTGCGGTATTCCGGAACAGTTCAAGGATCGGATTTAGCAGCTCCCGCGCTGTAGGGTACCAGCCAATGATGAGTCCTAACGGAATGGCCACAATCAAGGCCAACAGAAATCCGGTCAGCGATCGGACAATACTTGCCGAAAAGTGTTGGAGCAATTCACCCGAAGTGATCAAGTGAACCAAGGACCTAACCACCTCAGTGAACGGCGGCAAAAATGCCGGATCGACCAGCCCCAATCGGGGAGCGGCTTCCCATAGCAGAAACAGGCCAATCAGAACAATCGATTGCCGTACCAATTTGCGCAGACCTGCAACCAGAGCTACTTTTAATTTTCTTGCCGGCAGGCTTGCTGGTACGGACTTTGCGGTTTCCATTCGTATCCACTCCTTTTTCGTTTAGATATAAGCTCCTTGATACACCGGCTCGTGAAGCAAATTCCAGACTTCATGACGGATCTTGACGAAATCGGGATGGGAGCGAACATCCGCATCGTCGAGTCTCGACTTGAGCGGGACATCGACGATATGCCTAACCGTACCTGGGCCTGGTGTGAGAACGACAACCCGTTCACCCAGATAAACAGCTTCATCAATCCCATGGGTGATAAAAATAATCGTCTTTTTCGTTTGCTCCCAAATCCTTAGCAGTTCCCCCTGCAAAGATTCCCGCGTCTGTGCATCCAATGCCGCAAACGGTTCATCCATCAGCAGCACATCCGGGTTAAACGCAAGGCTGCGAGCGATCGCGACGCGTTGCTTCATCCCGCCGGACAGCTCATGCGGATATCGGTCGCCGAAGGATGCCAGCCCAACAAGGGAAAGAAAATGATCCGCTTGTTCCTTCCTTTCCTGCTTGGGCACCCCTTTGGCCTCCAGACCAAACTCAATATTGCCCCGGGCCGTCTTCCAAGGAAATAAGGCGTATTGCTGAAACACAATGCCACGATCTAAACCCGGACCGTTAATTTCCTCGCCATCCATCAGAATTCTCCCGCGGGTCGGAGCGGACAAGCCGCTGATCATATCCAGCAGCGTTGATTTACCGCAGCCGCTTGGCCCAACCAGCGTTAGAAACTCTCCTTCCCTGACGGTAAAGTTCAAATCTTTGACCGCTGTAAACAGTTGAGCTGCCCCGCTTTTTTTAGGGTCACGGACGGTGAACGTTTTCGTCACATTCTCGAACTTGATTTTTGCGTGTTCTGACATCCTATCTACCTCCCCATTGTTTCAATGGAACAAAAAAGGCCCAGTAGACAAGACGCAAGCGTCTCTGTCTGCTGAGCCTCCGGTGACCCGGTCAGCGATATTTTAAATTCCAACTATTTCGATGTGATTATATTAACATCTTGGATTTCTTTGTCAACCCCTCTATGGATTTGAATTTATAAAAAAGGAGCCAGGTCATAAACCTGACTCCCTTAGTTAATAAGGCCTAGCATTAAATATCATTACTGCGACAACCGCGATGCCAGCTCGTACAGCTCCATGTTAAACGGCTTCTTCGTGCTGACGACCTTCTCGATGTCGGTCAATACCATTTCGCCGCCAATCACGCCGCAGGCTTTGTTCGATTCACCGGCAATGAGGCTGCGCACGGCAAAGTCGCCGAGACGGCTGGCCAGGTTACGGTCAAACGGCGTAGGTGATCCGCCGCGTTGAATGTGACCCAGCACCGTTGCACGTGGTTCAACGGATGGTTGACGTTGCTTGATCGCTTGTACAACGTCCTCGCCGCTGCCAACGCCTTCGGCTACGATCACGATGCTGTGGCGTTTCCCTTTTTCAAAGTTCTGCTTCATGCGGTCTGCAACTTCGTTCAGGTCAAACGGTACTTCCGGTACAAGGATCGTCTCTGCACCTGCAGCCAAACCGGCATGCAGCGCGATATCGCCGCAATGACGGCCCATCACTTCAACAACAGAAGCCCGTTCGTGAGAGGACATCGTGTCCCGCAGCTTGTTGACCGCGTCCACAACGATGCTAACTGCGGTATCAAAACCGATGGTGTAATCCGTAAAGGAGATGTCATTGTCGATCGTCCCCGGCAAGCCCATCGTCTTAATGCCCAGCTTGCTCAGCTTCTCTGCCCCTTGATAGGAGCCGTCGCCGCCGATGACCACAAGGCCGTCGATGCCGTGCTCACGCAAAATATCCGCGCCTTTCTGTTGGCCTTCCGGCGTCTTGAACTCCAGGCAGCGTGCGGATTGAAGAATCGTACCCCCGCGCTGAATGATATCGCCAACACTGCGAATGTCCATTTGGAAAATGTCTTTATTCAGCAAGCCTTGATAGCCGCGTTGAATCCCGTAAACTTCCAGACCGTAGTACAATCCGCTGCGGACAACGGCGCGTACAGCTGCATTCATCCCCTGGGAGTCTCCTCCGCTGGTAAGCACTGCGATTTTTTTAACTGCTGACATGATAATTCCTCCTAATTCAGTTGTAAGTAAGTTAACAAATGCACGAAATCTTAAAGATGCTTGCGAATCCACAGGCTGTTAGCGAAAAAGAACAACCGCATCAACGGGCTCCGGCGCATCAACCGTTTGGATACCTCGCGGATTTCGTCCTGCTGGCTGACCTTCGGATCCGATAAATACAAGGCCAGCAGGCCTTCAATGATCATTTTATGAAACGAGGAAGCCGGCAGCTTCCGGATATCCTGCCGCGCTCCCTCGACGATCAACGTGATTCGGCTCAACATCGTTTCCTTGCTATCGTAGTAACTGCAAAAGTTCAAATCCCCGCCAAGCTCATCCTCCGCTTGGTCAATCAAGTAGTCCAGCAGGATATGCAGCCCGCAGACATGCGGAAAATAAGCCGCGTGGATCGTCTTGGCACTTTGTTCATCCAGCCCTTTGTGACTGGACGCCAGGAACAACATAAACACCCCAAGGGTGGAGCCTGTCGCTGCCGCGAATTCATTCCATCGCAAATGCGGCGCACGGTGCTCATGTTCGGCCCACCAGCTGAGCAGCTTCGCCTCGCGTTCCTGCGGGTCGATGTGCTTGTAAACCTGCAAATCGGTATAAAGTCCTACAAGATCAACGATGTACGGCATAGCTGCCGAGTAACCCTGCAATTCAGCAATTTGGGTCTGACAAGTCTTCACCAGTCGGTGCAAATAACCGCCATCATTCTGCTCCTCGCGAAGGGCATAGTAATTTCGCAGTTGTGCCTCCGGGTTCACCGCGTCGAGCATGCTCTGGTGCAACAGCCGGAAATCCTCAGGATCCTTGGAAGTGCTTCGGTCACATAAATTGTCCAAATAATCACTGATCGTTTGAAACGCAACGATAAGCGGAATCAAGACGTGACGCATCGGCAAATTGGCAGCCGCATATACGGCACCGCCCTGGCAATGGAACTTCTTCGTCGCGATGCTGGCCAAAGCTTGTCGCCTTAGCTCAGGATTGGGAATCGCATCGGCATCCTTCCGCCAACGCTCCAACTCCTCATGGACATCCGGCAAAATAAATTTATAAACCCGACTCATCAGCCGGATCGGCTCCTTCGGGAATTGGTTTCGGCTTTGCTCAAGTTCAATCAATGGCTTGCCTCCACTGCGTTGTTAATACGGCCTGTCTGAAAACCAATCTATATTATAATATGATCCAACTTTTAGCACAAATAAACAAAATCACATATGTCTTTTGACCGAGGGCTCTTCCTGGACCGTCCGGTACCAAATCAGCAAATCATTAATCTGGCTGGCCAGCTCGGCGATCTCCCCGTTCAGACGACAGCTGCGCTCAAAGTCGGTCTCTTCGCTCATTTCGTTCAGCTTGTGCTCAATAGATTGCTCCAGCATCATCACTTTCGTAGGAATTCTACCGCGGACTTCCTCCCAATAGGCGATCATCGCCAGCCGTTTATCCAGCTCATATTCGTCAAAAGGGCGCTCCAGCATCGGAACATGGATATCCAGCCGCTCATCGTATACAAATCCTTCGATCATGGTGTCTCGCCTCCTTCTTAAGATTAGTATAAAGGATTTTCGTCAACAAAACGGAAATTTTATTGCCGCCGAATCTCTAGATTTCTGGTATACTGCTAGCGTAACGCAAAAAAAGATGTGACTGCAGAAACGGAGTACGTAAACCCCATGAATCGGAAAACCACGGCCCGCACGGATATCGCATGGCTGCGCGCCTTTACCTTTACCATATATGGAACAAGTGTCCTTGTTTCCTCCTACTTCCCGCTCTTTTACGCCCAGCTGGGATTTTCGACCAGCCAGATCGGCTTGCTGTACGCGCTGGGTCCGATGATCTCCGTCATCTCCAACTTGCTGTGGAGTCTGGCCAGCGACCGTTACCAAACGATTAAGAAAGTTCTGCTCATCCTATTGATCGGGCAAATTGCGCTGACATTTCTTTTATCGGCATCGACCTCATTTTCGATCATCATGGCGGTTATTACGTTGTTTTACTTTTTCTTCTATCCGGTCTTTCCATTGTCGGATACGATCTCGATTACAACCGCCAAGCAGCATGGCATCCATTTCATCTCCATCCGTCTGTTTGGATCGTTCGGATATGCTTTCTTTGCTTTGCTTATCGGTTACGTACTTGCCCGAATCGGCTCCTCCAATACGATGTGGGTGTCGATTGCCATCGCCGGCCTTGCGTTAGGATTCATCCTGTTCGTCAAGGACCAGCCAACCACTGTGGCGAAGATGGACCTATCAGGCATTTGGGGGATTTTGCGGCAGAAAGAGCTGCTCTGGTTCTTTGGCTGCGTCTTCTGCCTGGCGATTGGCATGCGAATGAACGAAGCGTTTATCTCGATCAGCCTGAAGGAACTGGGAGCGGGCGAGAATCTCATCGGTTGGGCAATGCTTGCCTCGTCGTTGTCAGAAATCCCTGTTTTTATCTACCTCAGCTTCCATGGGGAAAAATATAAAGAGCTGCCGCTCCTGCTGATCGCCAGCCTGATGTTCGCCGTCCGGTTCCTGCTGATGGGGTTGACCGGGTCGCCTTACGGCATCCTGGCGATCCAGGCGATGCACGGTGTGACGTTTGGCATTTTCTATGTCACAGCCATCCGCATGCTCACCCGGCTAATCCCCGACGAATTCCGAGCCACGGGTATGGCCTTGTACACCATCGTCTGGTCAAGCCTCGCCGGACTGCTCAGCGGAACCTTCGGCGGCGTGATGTTTGAACAGCTCGGGCGCCAACCGTTCTACCTGACGGCGATGGGCGCGGCACTGGTTGCCTGCATTGGGTTTGCCAGCCGTTATTTTCAGAAGGGACCGGGAGAGAGCACCCCCTCAAAATTCGAGCATAAAGCCTAAAAAATCAAGGCGAAGTGCCATCACGGCGCTTCGCCTCTTGTTTGTCTCTGTTCAAAGGACAACTCTTCCTATATAATAGTTATTATCAGATGATAGTACCTGGTGTTAAATTTGATAAAGCAGGTGAAAACGCATGGATTTCGCTTTGTTTCGGGATATCCTTCAAACCCGCCGCAGTATCCGGGAATTTACTCAAGAGCCTGTCAGCATTTCCGATATCGAGGATCTTATCGACTGCGCTCGCTATGCGCCCAGCGACACGAATTCGCAAACCTGGGAATTCATCGTCGTGATGAACGCAGATAAAATCAAGCAGATTGAGGATTTTACCTGGGCCAGCCTGCATGAAATCGCAGCACGTGCCACCGAACAGGGGAAGGATCGGGAAGCCAAGCTGCTTGTAAAATCATTTGGTCCTTATGCTACCGCTTTTTCCGGCGCTCCAGCGTTAATCGTAGTTCTGTCTACGCCGTACACATCGAAGTTCCGTGAACGAATTTTTGACCCGATCTCCTTCGTCACGCCTGAAATTTGGGAAGAAGAAGGACTGAAGAGCAGCTGTCTGGCCGCACAAAACCTGATGCTGGCCGCACATGCCAAAGGCCTGGCCACTTGTCCGATGACCGGACCAGTGCTGCTCGCTGAAGATAAACTGCGCGAATTCCTCGACATTCCTGCCGATCGCGGAGTGAATATGGTCATCGCGCTGGGTCATCCGGCGATCTCACCCAAGCCGGTGCCGCGGAAGGACGTATCCGAGATTTTGCGGATCGTAGAGTAAAGAACATGAAGAGGCTCTTTCCAGCAACCTGTTGGAAATGAGCCTCTTTCTAATCTGGCTTAGGACAACCGGCCGTAAGCCTTCAACGTTTTCAAAATCTCGACGGTAAGCCAACCACGCCATTCCTGCTCGCCCGCCGGGCTGACCGCCGGGAACGTCAGCGCCCATCCGCCATCCTCCTGCTGGGTGTTGATCAACCAATCGAGGTGCTTCATGGTGTCTTCCTCCGAGATGAGCTTCGCTGCATAGCTTTCCGGCGTTGGTGCATAGTCCAACACTTTGTGAACGTACCCTTCAGCAAGCGGATCCATCTCGATTCCGTTTGGCCCCGTCAGCCAAGCATCCAACCGAGATCGGGCTTTCGCCGCCCGCTCCTGATCCGGTACGTGCTGCAGGAAGGAAATCCACTGGACAGCGTCATGGTAATCCCCGGGAAGGCCTTGCTCTATACATTCCCAGAGAAAGGCGATATTTTTTTGGAACCAATCTTCATGAAAAAAGTCGGTGCGTTCCTGTTGCCCCAGCAACATGCCGATGATGCTTCCCGTCGGGTTGATCGAGGGAACCCCGTCCTGCTCGGTCGTCCACCACGGTGCATGCGGATATCGGTTCACTTCCGTAGTTGCCCGCGGCAAGCCGCCGCCCGGCAGTGTCATAATGCGCAAGTAACGAAGCACACCGTCCATCAACTCCGCCCCAAATCCGCTCACCTCGCGAATCACCAACAACGCCGTTTCCGTGGCCACCGGCTGACTATGCGGACCGCGCATATCCGGCTCCAGCGCATGGCCAAAGCCGCCATCTGCGTTCTGGTACGGGCGAAGTGCACGAAGCACCTCCTCCGCGCTACCTCCTTCAAAGTGGTAAGCAAACCGCTTGCGATCGAGCAGCCGGGCATGCGAATAAATAAACGAACCTGCACGTTCCAACACATTCCGTTCTTTCATCTACATCCTCGTCTCCTTCATCACTTCGGATTCGAATACCCAATCGGGATTAAAAACAACCTCCCACAAATGCCCGTCGGGATCTTGAAAATATCCGGAATATCCTCCCCAGAACGTGTCGTGAGGCGGAACCACGATCTTCGCTCCTGCGGCTTTTGCTTGCTCCAACACCTCATCCACTTCTGCTTTGCTCGCCACATTGTGGCCCAGCGTAACTTCCGTTGGACTTGGAGCATGAAGCGTTAGACCAGTGTCATGGGCGATATCCGCCCGCTTCCACAGCGCCAGCTTCAGTCCCGCCTGCAAATCGAAAAAGGCAACCGCTCCGTGCTCGAACTCTTGGCCTACGATCCCCTCCGTCGCCCAGCCAAGACCATCCCGATAAAAATGCACCGCTCTATCCAAATCCTCCACACCTATCGTTAATACTGACAATCTCGGTTTCATGCATTCACCCTCCTTTTTTCGTCGCAATCAACGCGTCTACACGTTCAAGCCGGCGAGATCGGGTTAAATCCGGTACCGCTCGGCCAGCTCCGCTGCGCGCTGATGCAGCTCCTCGCGCATCGTCTGGGGCTCAAGGACTTCCGCATCCCGGCCAAAACCAAAGAAATAGGAAACCGCCCAATCCCATTCCGAACCCGGCAGGGTACATTCGAGCCGCCACTCGGCCTCGCCCACCTGCTGCACCTCCTGACCAAAATGCGGATCCTGCTCCGCCAGCAGCGAACCGCGATACGTCAGCTTCACGCGCAGCCGGAAATCCTCTCTCCCGGTTGACGACCGGGGGGTCGCCCCTTTGGCGGCCTCTCCCCTGCCGCCACCTGCGCCCGGTGGGGGAGGGATCTCGGCCGCCTCAACGAAGCGATCGACGCGGAACGTTCGCTTCTCCCCGTGCTCCAGTGACTCGGCTTCGCAGTACCAGAAGCCGTGCGCGGCGTATACGCGCAGCGGCTTCAACGTCAGCTGCCGGCGATAATTCAGCGAGCGGTACTCCGCTCGGATCCACTTCCCGCCGGCGGCATACGCCATCAAGGCGCTGAGGAACGGCGCCTGGATGCCGCGCTCCGGCACCTCCATCTCCACGTGCCGGAGCAATGGAGCAATTTGCCCCAGCATTTGCTCGGGCAAAGCGGAGCGGATCTTGTCGGCGACGGTCCGTTTCGCCTCGCGAAAAGGGCTGTCGGCGTATTTGCCGATGCCGTCCAAAGCCAGCAGGACGGTCAGCGCCTCCCCGGCGTCCAGCTGCAGCGGCGGCAGCCGAAAGCCGTCCATCAGGCGATAACCGCCGCCCGGCCCTGGAAGCGCAACCAAAGGAATGCCGATTTCCGCCAAGGCCTGCATATCGCGAAGCACCGTCCGCTTGGACACCTCCAGCTTGTCCGCTAAGGATTGCGCGGTCTCCGGACGTTGCTGCAGTGCCATCACAATCGCCATCATCCGGTCCATTCGGTTCATCGCGCTTGGGTTCCCCTCCCGTTATCATCACTATAGCAAACGAATGGTGACAACAGATTGTCACCAATTCAACCGTTTATTTTTATTCTAGCTATGTATACAAAAAAACACAGCCCTATAAAGAGCTGTGTCTTTCATTATCGCGCTTAGTACCAAACTTTATAAGTGATCCGTTAAACGGAATTGATCTTATAATTTGATTACGTTAGCAGCTTGAGGACCACGGTTGCCGTCAGTGATTTCGAACTCAACGGCTTGGCCTTCTTCTAGAGTTTTGAAACCTTCACCTTGAATAGCGGAGAAGTGTACGAATACGTCTTCGCCACCTTCAACTTGGATGAAGCCATAGCCTTTTTCTGCGTTAAACCATTTAACTGTACCTTTCAAATGAACAACCTCCTAAAAATAATCGCCATCATTGACGAATACCCATATTATACTCTATGCCCACCGACAATGCAACGTGTCTGTTTGCCCACAACTTTTCGCACGAAAAACGCCGCCAGAATCGTATGGTTTCATTTGCTTTCCTCGGGGGCGTGAGTTATCATTTTACATAAAATATTCCCACTATACTGCGGGTTTCATACCTGCGGAGCAAAGCCAAAGATTGGAGAACGTCAGAGATGATCAAAAAACACGAAATCTACAAAAAAGACAAATGGAATATGATGACGGTAGAAGTTCAGGGCAGATACATCGTTCTCCGTGAAATTTCCGACCAATGGGGCGAGGAATCGCACACCTTCCTCAGTCGCCCAGCCATGATGGATTGGGTGAAGCGCCGGTTCCCGAAAGAGGAATATACCGGCAACGAGGCGGAATGGAATGAAATTATGAACGCGTTTAAACAGGTGTAGCCCGCCGTTCAATCTCGTACGAAACGGAGCATGGATTATGATGGACACTTCCAATCTCTTGATCTTCATTATTTGCGCTTTTGCGCTGGGCATCGTGGTCATCCTGAACAAGGATCGGCTGGAGCCGCGTCTTAGGCGTGGTCTTGCCCTAGCCTCCGTCGTGCTGATTGCACTGGCGTTTGGGCTGATGATTTACAGCTTCCTTGTTTGATCCCCTATATTTCCTGCAGCAGGCGGTCATACTAAGAAAATGCCCAAAGCGAACTGGACCCTAAGGTTCGGATCACGTTGGGCTCCCGATATTCTAAAGGGAGGTTTTCTTGGTATGCGATCGAAGCGCATTTCACGTGCGATTCCCCTGTTGCTCACCGGCTCCCTGCTCGCTGCCGCATTCCCGGGCAGTGCTGCGATGGGCCAGCCGACCTTATATTACCCAGACCAAAGGAGGATTCCGATGAGCACCGTAATGAAACGTTCTGAAGTACCCAAAGAGCACACATGGCAGCTCCAGGATTTGTTCCCTGATCAAGCTGCTTGGGACAAATCGTATAACGACCTTAAGGCGTTGAAAGACAAAGCCGCCGAATTCGAAGGCAAACTGACGGATGCACAACATATCAAAGCCGTGTTTGAACTGGAAGATGAGCTTTCACTGCAAATTGAGCGGCTCTACGTATACGCCCATCTTCATCACGATGAGGACACCACCAACCCTACATATCAGGCCCTAGTGCAAAAAGCCAAAAAGTTAAGCGTTGAAGTCAGCGAGGCCTTGTCATTTATTACGCCGGAAATTTTGGCCCTGCCGGAGCAGGAGCTCGACAAGCTGATTAACGATCCTGCGCTGGCGGATTACAAGTTCACCTTGCAGGAAATCAAACGTGAAAAGGCGCATGTTCTCAGCAAAACGGAAGAAGCGTTGCTTGCCCAAGTGGGCAATTTGTCGCAGGCGCCGCAGCAAATTTTTGGCATGATCAACAATGCCGATATGAAATTCCCGAAAATCAAAGACGAAAACGGAAACGAAGTGGATTTAACCCACGGCAGCTACATTCAGTTCCTTGAGAATCCTAATCGCGAAGTTCGCGAGCGGGCATTCAAAGCTGTTTACGAAACCTATCGGAAGCAGAAAAATACCATCGCTGCCACGCTGAGCGCGAACGTAAATAAGAACATGTTCTACTCGCGGGTTCGCAAATATCCTTCCGTGCTGGAAATGTCTCTTTATGGGGACAACATTCCGAAGGAAGTGTATACGAACCTGATCGACGCCGTGCATGAAAGCTTGCCGCTCCTGCAACGTTACATGAAGCTGCGCAAGAAGCTCCTGGGCGTTGACGAACTGCATATGTATGACTTGTTCGCTCCGCTCGTTGAGGAATACAAATGGGAAATCCCTTATGAAGAAGCGAAGAAAATTGTCGCGGAAGGACTCCAGCCGCTGGGCGAGGAGTACCTGAAGGTGCTGCGCGAAGGCTTCGAAAACCGCTGGATCGATGTGTACGAGAACGAAGGCAAACGCACCGGCGCTTACAGCTGGGGCGCTTACGGCACCCATCCTTACGTGCTGCTCAACCATAAGGACAATCTGAACAGCATGTTCACTTTGGCGCATGAGATGGGGCACGCGTTGCATTCGTATTTTTCGGATGAAGCCCTGAAATACCGTGATGCCCAATACACCATCTTCCTGGCTGAGGTCGCTTCGACAACCAACGAAGCGTTGCTGATGGATTATCTGCTTAAGAAATCCACGGATCCGAAACAGAAGCTGTACCTGCTGACTTACTACGCTGACCAGTTCCGGACCACGTTGTTCCGGCAAACGATGTTCGCCGAATTCGAGAAGCTCATCCATGAGCGGGCGGAAGCCGGTGAATCGCTCACGCCGCAGGAGTTGTCGGAAATTTATTACGACTTGAACGTGAAATACCATGGCAAAGACATGGTTGTGGATCAGGACATCGAAATGGAATGGGCACGGATCCCTCATTTCTATACGAGCTTCTACGTTTATAAATACGCTACCGGCTTCTCTGCAGCGACCAGCTTCTCGAAGCAAATTCTTGAAGAAGGCAAACCGGCGGTTGACCGTTACCTCGGCTTCCTGAAGAGCGGCGGCAGCGACTATTCGATTAACATTCTGAAAAAAGCCGGGGTCGACATGTCCTCGCCGCAGCCGATCCGCGAAGCGATGAGCGTGTTCGAGAACGTGATCGAGCAAATGGAACAGTTGACGAGTTAATCTGTCCTGGCCCCTATCGACTACAAAATCCCTTGCCCCAAGCGGACAAGGGATTTTATACTGTCCTAGAAGGAGGTGTACCCTCATGAAAATCCAATGGTCCCTAATTCTGGCTTTGGTCTTTGCCTTAATTACCTCCGTATTTGCAGTGATCAACGTCGATCCGGTGCAGGTCAATTTGCTGTTTGGCTCCGTCAGCCTGCCGTTAATTTTGCTGATCCTTGGCAGTACGCTGCTTGGCGGCATCATCGTCGGGGCGTTTGGCATTTACCGCGGTTATCGGCTGCAACGCGAAGTCAAGGGACTGCATGCGAAGCTTGTACATATCCAGGAAGCTACCGGCTATGTTTTCCCGGAACCGGAGAAACCAGAGCGCGGTAAAAAGAAGAAAGCTGCCAGCCATGAAGCTGAAACAGAAGCTGAATCGGCGGAGGAGGACTCCCCTATCCAGTCTTAATGCGGACTAAAGCATCCCACCTATCTTAAGGAGGTTTCCCATGAATATTCAACCGAATGAAACCTATATTTTAAATTTTCTCAAAACTTTGCTGGACACCCCAAGCCCAAGCGGCTTTACCCACAATATCATGACGCTTATCGGACGAGAGGCCGAAGCACTGGGCGTGCCTTGCAGCTTTAATGAAAAAGGCGGCGCGATCCTGACCATTCCTGGACGCGACTCGTCGCGGCGCATCGCCCTCAGCGGCCATGTGGACACGTTAGGTGCCATGGTGCGCGCCATCCGTTCGAACGGTACGCTGGCGATTACCTCGGTTGGCGGGTTCATGATGAACAGTATCGAGAACGAATACTGCCAAATCCACACCCGCAGCGGACGGGTATATACCGGCACGATCCTGTCGACCCATCCTTCCGTTCACGTCTACAGTGACGCCCGCGATTTCAAACGCGAGGAGAAGAACATGGAGGTCCGGATCGATGAGGTGGTGGAAAATAAAGAGGACGTGCTGAAGCTGGGGATTGGAGTTGGCGACTTCATTTCGTTTGATGCCCGCGCTGTAATCACGCCTAGCGGATTCATTAAATCCCGTCATCTGGACGACAAAGCCAGCGTGGCGGCCTTGTTCGGGCTGATCGAATCGATCCGCCGTGAAGGCTGGACGCCGCGCCATGATCTGGTGTTCCTCATCTCTAACTATGAGGAAGTAGGGCACGGCGCCTCCTGGATTCCGGATGGCGTGAACGAAATGATCGCCGTTGATATGGGCGCCATGGGCGATGATCTAAGCTGCAAAGAGACCGATGTCTCCATTTGCGCGAAGGACTCCAGCGGCCCTTACGATTATGAGATGACCACTCGGCTGATTGAACTGGCCAAAGGCCTTGGCATCCCACATGCTGTTGATATTTATCCGTATTACGGCTCTGATGCCTCGGCTTCCTTGCGGGGCGGCCACAATATCCGCGCCGCGCTAATCGGACCGGGCGTGCATGCCTCGCACGCTATGGAGCGGACGCATAAACTGGCGGTCATCAATACGACTCGCCTGCTTGCAGCTTATGTTGCCGATTAAGGAGCAACGCTGGGGAATCGCCATGGCTTCGGTCATGGCGATTTTTCTCATCATCCTGCTGATGATGAGCTGGGGCAGCCGCTACCTGATCCCCCGCCATTATGAATATCATGAGCTTACCGCAGCAAACGGTGTCAAACTGCATGCCTTAGTCGCCGATCCGGAGCGAATTGAACTGCGGGCGGCGGATCAGCCGTTGGGACGTTACCGCGTGTATGGGATGAACGGCGGTTTCTTTTATAACGATGCTGTGTTGTCGCTGGCAGTAATCAACGATCAGCCGGTCCAAGGTACGGCCGGTGGCTACGGCTCCGGCTGGTTCAACGCTAAATACGCCCGCGGCACGCTCGTCTGGGACGGCGCTGCGGGCAGCTTCTCGGTGCAGGTGGTCTCCGCCGCAAGCGAGCTGGCCGTTACGGACCGCACCCGCTATTTTGCCCAAGGCGGCGTCAGCATGAAGCTGCCGGATGACGCTGGATGGCGGGCCGCAGCGGTAGAAGCCGAGCACTTGCCGAATCCCGATGAGAACCGGCTCCGCTCCGGTCTCGCGTATGATGCCAGCGGCCGGCTGTGGCTGATCGTCACCCCCACCCGCTGCACCGCCGAAGCGTTCCGCACCGCCGTCAAATCGACCCTGGCCGACGGCGGGCTCGTCGACGGTATCTTCCTCGACGGCGACGGCTCCGCGCAGCTAAACGCCGCCGAAACTAAGCTATACGGCGATTCTCGCGAATTGCGGCAGATAATTGTGATTCGGTAAGAGAAAAACGCCTGTTCGTTAAATTAACGAACAGGCGTTTTTTCTAGTAGTCATTATGTAAGTCTATTATGCGCCGCCATTTTGACCAATCGCAATGGTAATAGGATGATCAACATGATTTGCACTTGGAGCAGTAAAAGCTAAAGAAATGAGCACTGCTAGAAAAACAACAACTTTAGATTTCATAAACTCCGTTTCACCTCACATACGATCTTGTTATATTTCTGACAGATCTCTATAGAAGCCATATGTCTATGATGTTCAAATAATACCATAAAATCTAGAAGCGCTTCCTTATTATTTATTATAACTGAATTTTCTAGACCTTGCATCAAATAATTAAAACCCGTTATGTAATCTTTTTTTCGAAGGTAATAACTAGTAAGGTCATATAAAAATTGATTGTAACAATTAGGTAGAACCTGATCTTTATATAAATCTTTTGTTTGTTTGAGATTGATATGTGCTTCGATTTCCGACTTAAATTTTTCTAGAATATGATCTACATCAATACTGTATCGGTTCGCAGCATACATAACGTTCGAAATGGACTGTATGAATTCATCAAGATTTTCTGCCATAAACTCTACGTATTCCGGCAGATAATCAATTTCACCACTCTTGAGTCGATTGACACAGATATTGGCCCTCGACCATTTTCGAAATAAATTTAACCAATGCTTAGTATCTTCATCCGTTTCACGCACCCAGCTCAAGTCAGCATACTGATAAGTATATTCCAACGCTTTAGCATAATCTTCTCTACCATCATACACTTCTGCACACAATAGTTTCGCGTAAACAATATAAACAAACATCGGTCTGTTAAGCCGACGTTGCATTTCGTAAAATTCTTTTTCTGAGCGTCTGTTACTGAAATAGAGCAGGCGTGCTTTGCGTTCCATCTCGAGAGCTAGAACCTCAAGCCGGTCCCACTCCCGAAGTGAACGGTACAGGTTAGCCAAATCCTTAAGCGCATCCAATTGTGTAACTTCATCCAAACGATCTACGAAAGGTTCAAATTGGTAAGCAATTTTGAGGTTGTGAGCTTGATCTGATCCAATCCGAATTTTAAACAACCGATACTGGCATAAAGCTAATCGCTCGGAATGCTGCCTCGTTTCACTCATGGCTACATTCTCATACAAAATTTCCGCAGCACCATATAATTCCTTCTCATAAAACTCCTCGGCCAATTCGAATAAGGACGTAGAATACGTCAAATTATCCAGTAACATACATATCGTTCTGCGAATGCAATCCAGCTTGTTTAACTCAGCGCATTTCCGAAGAAACGGAGCCACTCTCCGCCAATCGGGATTTCTCTCTTGCAGATAATCGCTAATATAATGATCATAATAATGCCCCATGGGTAAGCCCATGACCTCTGAAATCCGATCCAAATGATCGATGGTTAAGGTGCGGTTACCATTGAGAATATAACTTAACGTCCCCGCATTAATATTTAATTTGGCAGAGAATTGACTTAAACTTAACTCATTTTCTTTCATAAAGCAGTGAACTTCCGCCAGAATCGTTGCTGTACTCATTGGCTTTCTCACCACACATTCTTTAGATAAAATGAGGTTGGAATTATATGTATGAAATAAATATATCTTGTTTTCATACTATGGTCAATTTTGGTATTTTACAAGGAAGTAAAAAAATCCTTGCTCTCCCTGATTAAGAGACTGCAAGGATTTCCCTATGAAGTTATCCTAGTTGGCGTAAAAATATCCTTCTAATTCCTCACTATAAGTGAATTTAAGGACTAATGGGCAATCAAAAAAACCTTTAAGCCGCCATATTCCGCCCGCTCGAACTATTATATATGAAAAATCGATTAGATTTCGCTCGTTTTGGGGATTTCGCCGAAATCTATATGAAATTTCATATACATTTCGGCTTCCGAACCGCAAATCCCTCAATTCTATATGAAAAATCGAGTAGATTACGGGCGATTACCGCATAATAGAGAAAATGTACGCGAAAAATCGAGTACAATTGGGGTGGCTATCATTCCTGCACCTGTTGCAAGTACAACATCCAAGGCTGGACTGAAATTGCAGCGCAGCGCCCAAGTGCATGAACACTCACAACCACCCTCACCCGTTCCGTTGGGCTTCGATCTTCTCCGCCAGCTCATTCAGATACGTCCAACGCTCCATCAGGCGGTCCAGCTCCGCCTCCGCTTCCTGCTGTTGTTGGATCAGCTCTTGCAGGCGAACCGCATCGCTCGCCGCCGCTTCCATTTCCTCGGAAATAGCGGCAAGACGTTGCTCGGCGGCCTCGATGGTCGCGTCGATCGTTTCGAACTCCCGCTGCTCGTTATAGCTGAACTTCAGCTTCTCCCCGCGCCCCGCATTGCGGTTGCCCGTGTTGGCATCGGTTGCTGAACCTCCGGAAGCCACAGCTTCCGAAGTGCCGGCTTTCCGCGAGCCTGAACCCGCTGAACTGCCTTCGCTCCCTTTTCCAGCACCATGCGCATCGCTGCCCTGTGTCCGTTCCTCGTAATCGCTGTAGTCACCCACATGAACAGCAATGACTCCGCCACCCTCAAATGCCATAATCTTATCCACGGTACGGTCAAGGAAATACCGGTCATGGGAGACCACAAACACGGCGCCGGGGAACTCGTCCAAATACGCCTCCAGCACAGTTAACGTCTGAATATCGAGGTCGTTGGTCGGTTCGTCTAACAGCAAAACGTTAGGCGCTCCCATCAGCACGCGCAGCAGATACAGCCGCCGCTTCTCACCGCCTGACAGCTTGCCGATTGGCGTCCATTGCATGTCCGGCGGGAACAAGAAGCGCTCTAGCATTTGCGAGGCGGTAATCCGCGAGCCGTCCGCCGTCGTCACTACCTCTGCCGCTTCCTTGATATATTCGATCACCCGTTGCCGGCTGTCCATTTCCTGATGCTCCTGAGTAAAATAACCCAGCTTCACCGTCTGGCCCAGCACAATTTGACCGGCATCCGGCTCAATTCGCCCGGCGATCATGTTCAGCAACGTCGACTTCCCGCTGCCGTTGGGACCCACAATCCCAACACGGTCTCCCGGGACCGCCGTATAGGTCAGATCGCCGATGAGCAGACGGCCTTCGATGGATTTGCGAAGCCCTTCGATCTCCAAAATTTTGCGTCCCAACCGCGTTGAAGCCACTGAGATTTCGAGGTTATCGCTTTTGTATTCCGTCTTGGCCGCTTGCAGCTTCTCAAACCGTTCAATCCGCGCTTTCTGCTTCGTCGAGCGTGCCTTGGCTCCGCGGCGGATCCAGGCGAGCTCACCCCGCAGCAAATTTTGCCGTTTCTGTTCGGAGGCCGCTTCTCGCTCCTCACGCTCGCTCTTAAGCTCCAGGAAACGGCTGTAATTCGCCTCGTAGCGGAACAACCGGCCGTGATCCAGCTCCAGCATTACGTTGCAGACGCGGTCCAAAAAATAGCGATCATGCGTAATCAAGAGCAGCGCCCCACGCCGTTTCTGAAGATACGACTCCAGCCAAGCAACAGATTCATTGTCGATGTGGTTGGTGGGCTCGTCCATAATCAAAAGCTCCGATGGAAGGATTAACGCCGAAGCAAGCGCAACGCGCTTTCGCTGCCCTCCGGACAAGCTGCCCATATTCTGAGTAAAATCGGTGATGCCCAGCTTGGACAAGACGCTTTTGGCCTCACTGACCAGAGTCCATGTCTGCAATCGATCCATCTCCTGGGACAGCCGCGCCAGTTCCGCTTGCCGCCCCGCATCCCCCGGCTCCCGTTCCAGCGCTTCCTCGGCCTCCATATAAGCGGACACCACCTGAAGCTCAGGCCCGCCGCCTTGGAACACGCCGCGCAACACAGAAATGTCCGGGTCATATTCGGGATTTTGCGCCAGAAACGTCACGCGGACGTCCCGGTTAATGGCGACTTTGCCGGAGTCGGCTTGTTCCAGACCGGCGATCACCTTCAGAAACGTAGATTTACCCGTTCCGTTGACGCCGATGATGCCGATTTTATCGTTTTCGCCCATCCCAAAGGAAGCGTCCTGAAACAGCACTTTCTCCCCGTAGGTTTTGGTCAGATGCTCCACCGTTAATATATTCATGCTCAAATCCCTACTTTATCCTATCATCCCAATTCCCCAAGCCAACAAGCCGGCTGCCAGGGAACTGAGTAAATTCACCATATCATTATCCATCCAGCGAAAACCTCGCAGCACCACGGTCTTATGACCGCAATGCGTCGCTACCTCTACCTCTTTGCCGCAAACGACGCAGCGATGCATATATTGAACCGTCGCGCCCAGCCAGGAGTCGGCAAAGGCCCCGGCCAATCCGGAGATTCCGCCGATCAGCCCCCATTTCACCAGGGCAAGCAACGCGGAACCTACTCCGGCATAAGTGTCATCTCCGGTCCACATCCGCAGCAGCCAAGCTGCCCCGCCAATGCATACCGCACCGGCCAGCGCCGCCGTACTGCCCAGCAGCGTCACTCCGCCCGATGTTCCTGGAGGAACCCGGCGGCCGTTTAGAATCGAATGCGGCTCGCTTTTGCTAAGACCGCCCCATTCCGTTGCCCACGTGTCCGCCGTTACCGCAGCCATGGTGCCAACGAAGAAGTAGGCCCATGCCGGATCCGGCCAAAACAGGTTGCCGAGGCAAGCCAGCATCCCCAGCCCGCCGTTCGCCAGCACCTGCCCTGCGTCCCGGCGGCCGCTCTTGGCATACGATTTCTCCAGCTCCGCTTTACGTTCCCCGCGAAAATGCGAGAAGATCGACGAGCTGACGAAAAATAGCAGCAAGATCCCAAACCAGAACAAGTTGCCGGCCCCGTAGTATACCGTTCCCATAATAAATGCCGCCAGCATGCCGGAGAGCGATAACGATCGCTTCTTATAGGCGGCTGCAGACACGATTAGGGCGCAGAGCGCCCCAATAATCCAATCCATCATCATTTTGCCGAAGGACCAACCGCCACTGTGCAGCTGCCCAGCACTTTGTCGCCGTAGGACAGCTCCAGCTTGTCCCCTTGATAAACCGGGCCGACCCCTTCAGGTGTTCCGGTGAAAATCAAATCCCCTTCGCCCAGCCCGTAATGTTCAGCGATATAATCCACAATTTGCTGCAGCGGGAAAATCATCCGGCTGATATTGCCGCGCTGCACAATCTCCCCGTTCTTCCGCAGCACGAAATCTTCATTCGCCGTTTCCACCGTCCCGGGAAAAGCGATGTATGGCGTGATTGGCGCCGATTGCAGGAAGCCCTTGGCCGGCATCCAAGGATTCCCCTTATCTTTGACGATGTTCTGTACGTCACGCAGCGTGAAGTCAATCCCAAACGCGATCACATCCACTAACTCGTCAACCGTCATCCCCGGCTTATAATCGCGGGCGATCCGCAACACCAATTCCGCTTCATAATGCACCGAACCCCGGTCTGCCGGAAGCTCCAGCCCCCTGCCGTCCATGGCGGTCACCGCATGGGACGGTTTTAGGAAAATCATCGGCTCAGTTGGCACCTCATTGCCAAGCTCCTCAGCATGCGCCCGGTAGTTCCGGCCTACGCAATACACATTAGCGATCAATTTGTTCATCGTCATCTTCTCCTCCAGGGGATTATGGTTTCCCAATCGATATTTTCACTTTCCCGTTACGATCGCTTGGCGCCAAACATCCGGCCGGTTCGTGCAGAGCAGGATGTCAGGATGCATCGCCGCCACCTTCCGCAGCGACTTCACATCATCCATCGTCCAAGCCATCACTTCAATGCCGTGTTTGAACGCTTTGGCAGCCAGCTCTGCGGTTAATGCCCGATAATAAATCGATAAGAACGAACAGTGCAACAGCTTCAGCCGCAACAGCAAATCTTTGGGCTGCCGATCGATGATCAGCCCTGTGCGGATTCCTCGTCCGATCTCCTTGAGCTTCGCCAGGATTCGCGGTTCAAACGAAGTCAGCACCACCTCATGCTCCATATGCCGCCGTTTGACCGCAGCGACCACCTTTTCCTCCAGCCCGGGGTACATATTCCCTTCGGTCTTGATTTCCAGATTGACCCGCAGCCGTCCGGCGACGGCATCGAGAAATTCATCGAGGCTTGGCAGCCGCTCCCCGCGGTAAGCCTTGGATTTCCAACTCCCCGCATCCAACGTTTGCAGCTCCGCCCAAGTCTTGTCCTTGACCGGTCCCTTTCCGTTTGTCGTGCGGTTCAGCGTAAAATCATGAATCAACAAAGGCACGCCGTCCTTTGAACATTGTACATCAACTTCGATCCAGTGGACATCCTCCTGCTCCATGGCAAGCTGGACCGCAGCCATCGTGTTCTCCGGAGCAATTCCTGAGAAACCGCGATGAGCAACACATGGGTTACGCATGCTCTCGCCTCCTTCTGATCGGAAACGATCCTTCCACTTAGGTCTGGTCATCCCCCAACAGCGAAGTACCAGATTCTTGAATCCACCCGGTCTTCGAGGTGCTCACTTCTCCGTCCTCGGAGATTCTTACCCCCGGTGAGAAGCCCTCGATTTCTTTTAACAGCTTGCTTCCGTCCTCGGCGTTCATCGGCACAGGCTGCCCGAGTTCCGTACGGAACGGGATCAGCTTCAGATCGCAATCTCCGTCACGTGTGCAGGAAGCGGCGAACACCGCAGTTTCCCACGTCTTCGGATCCTTGGATTTCGTAAAAATAAAGTTGCCCGTACTGTAGGCAATCCATTTCCCTTTGTATTGCTCCAGCCCTTGCATTACATGCGCATGACCGCCGATGACCAGATCCGCACCGGCGTCAATGAAGGCGTGCGCCAGCTTCTGCTGGTGCTCCTCCAGCTTGGTCGTCCGCTCCTTGCCCCAATGGGCCATCACGAATACGAGATCTGCGTTTTTGCGCGCCGCTCGAATGGCGTTCAACGCAGCTTCCGGCGCATAGACCGAGGCTACGCCCGGTTTGTTCGCTCCGGCCACCCATCCCGGCTCCGGGACGACCCGGCTGAAGCCAAACAGGGCAATCTTAATCCCTCTGCGTTCCACATAAACTGGGGCGTACGCTTCCTTACTGTTCTTGCCAGCCCCGACATACATCACGTTTTGCTGCCGCAAAGCTTTCATCGTATCCAGGAGGCCGGAAACCCCTTGGTCTAACACATGGTTGTTCGCCAAATTCACAGCGTCCACGCCGGCTTGAGCCATCGGTCCAATCGCCTTTGGCGGCGATTTAAACACATAGGTTTTGTCCTCCGCCGGCTCCCCGCCGGTCGTAACCGGCGTCTCCAAATTCAGAACGCTTAAATCGTCGTTCTGGAATAATCCTCGCACGTACTCATACGGAAGCTCATAGCCCGCTTTCTCTAACCGCTCCTCCACTTTGCCGGAGAACATGGTGTCCCCTGCAAAATGAACCAACAGCCGATCCCCTTTGCCGTCTGCCTCGCTTAAGTCTCCACCATTGGACGGCAAATCCGCTGCTCCCTCTTGATCCTCGTCGCCGGTAACGGCGGCGTTATTTTCACCGGATGCGTTCTCACCTGGGTTCGTGGATTTCTGCCCCTTCTCGTCTTCCGTTCCTGCAGACCCAGCATCGTTGTCCTCCGGCTGCACGCTAGGAGCATCTTCGCTTGTCGTATCGCCAACAACTGACCCGTTGTCGCCCCAAGCTCCTGGCAGCTGCTGCTCCGTTCCCGAGTCCAATCTCGCTTGACCAGTGCGTTCCTCCAAATAAAAGTAAGCTCCCAGCACGAAAATTAAAGTGATGAGAGTCAAGTTCAACGTCAGCCAAATCCGATTTTGACGCCGCTTTTTTTCCTGCTGTTTTTTCTTGTATTTTTCCGACCTTGGTGGGTACATTACGGACTCCTTTTTGCATAGATCTATCGTTACGATGGAAGGCGCTGTCCCCCTTCCTTCGCGTTGTAAAGCCGACCGTTTGATTTTATTATATCAGGTCTGAGGAAATAAATAGAACCCCTCGCCTATTTTACGGGCAAGGGGTCAGGAAGTCCTATGTCAGGGCGGTTAGCCGGCCATCGCCTTAAGCTTGAGCGACCTTCAGCTGGTCGGCCAATTGCTCCGCCAGCTCCTTCGCTTGCTTGATGCAGTCAGGCAGACCAACGCCGTAAAACGCCGCTCCTGTTGCATATACGCCGGGCAGCTTCTGCGTGAGCTCGCTGCGCAGCTCCGCAACCTGCTGCAGATGGCCCACCGGATACTGCGGCATCGATTTAGGCAGCCGGGTAATTTCTGTGAACAACGGCCGAGCCGTAATGTTCATCAGCTGTTTCAAATCGCCGAGCACCAGCTCCAGCAGCTCCTCGTCAGGCAAGAACGTCTTCTCCTCGTCGCCGGAGCGGCCGACGTAACAGCGCAGCAGCATTTTGTCGTCCGGGCTCGTGTGCAGCCATTTGATGCCGGTCCATGTGCAGGCGGTAATGTTCATGCCTTCTTTGCGCGGCACGAGGAAGCCGGAGCCGTCAAATTGCCCGGTGACATCCTCGCGGTCAAAGGCCATAACCACATTGGCCACGGACACATAGTTCACCGCATCCAGCGCGGTCACATCCACATGCGGCCGCAGCAGCTCAGCAGCGGCAAACGCCGGCACCGTAACGATCACTTCATCCGCTGGGATCACCTCGCCCGAGGCAAGGACAACTTCATACACTTCCGTTCCGGTGCGACGAAGTTCCACCACCTCAGTGTGCAAGCGGCAATCCACATCCGACAGCGACTCGACTAAGCCGTTCACTAACGTCTTCAATCCTTTACGGAACGTGAGGAAGGCGCTGCGTTTAGTGCCGGTGTGCGTCTCCGTAGGCTTCTTCCCAGACATCATGCCTTTGATCAGACTGCCGTAAGCTCGTTCCACCTCGCCAAACTGCGGGAAGGTCGATTGCAGGCTGAGATGGTAAGTATCGCCAGCATAAATGCCCGCGAGCAGCGGCTCGGTGATGTTTTGCAGCACTTCGGCACCCAGCCGGCGCTCGATAAATGCGCCAAGCGACTCATCCTCTTCGCTGAGCCGAGGCGGCATCACGAGGTCCAGCATCGCCCGGGCTTTGCCACTCCATGAGACAAGACCGCTGCGCAAGAACGGCCCCAGCTCGGTCGGGATGCCCAGCACCAGCCCAGAAGGCATCGGATGCAGCTTCCCTTCGCTGACGATGTAGGTCTTCTTGGCCTCCGGATTCATCGAGACGAGTTCGCCTTCCAACCCCAGCTCCTTCGCCAGATCAATCATCGCCGTCTTGCGTGCCAGGAAAGAGTCCGGACCTTTCTCGATCACAAAATCGTCCTTCTCCAGTGTTTCAATTTTGCCGCCTAGGGAGCTCCCCTTCTCCAGCAGCGTAATTTGCGGGGTAACACCCCGTTCCTTGTAAAATTTCCGAACGTAAAAGGCCGCGGACAGACCGGTCAGCCCCCCGCCGATAATGACCACTTGACGTGAAGAATCACGCATGCCTTCTCATCTCTTTTCCCAAGATTTGATAATGACGTCGCTGAGCGCTTCCATATACAAAGGTTCGGTGTTCAGCGATTCGATCCGCTCCAGCCGCATATCCAGCTCTTTGGCGACTGTTTTAGCTTCGATGTCCAAATCGTACAGCACTTCCAGATGGTCCGACACGAAACCAACCGGAGCCACCAAGACGTCCTCTACCTGTTGCTCGCTTAATTCCTTCAACGTGTCCAAAATATCCGGCCCAAGCCAAGGGTCAGCGGTACGTCCGGCACTTTGCCACGTAAACTGCCAGTTCTTCACACCGGCTTTCTCGGCAACCGCTTGGGACGTCTCCAGCAGTTGATCCCGGTACGGATCGCCCATTTGCAAGATTTTCTCCGGCAGGCTGTGAGCGCTGAACAGCACTTTCACTTCATCACGCAAAGCGCCAGCCTCCTCGAACTGATCCAGCTTAGCGGATACACGTTGGGCGAACGCCTCAATCAGCTTCGGATGCATATGATAGCTCTCTACGAAGCGTGCCGACACTCCCAGTTCCTCCGCTTTCGCTTGTGCCCGCTTAATATACCCGCCGATGCTCATTACGGAATAATGCGGAGCAAGCACGATGCCAATCGCCTCACGGATGCCGTCTTTCGCCATCTGCTCTACGCCATCTTCAATAAAGGGATGAGCATGTTTTAATCCTTGGTAGCAGACAAATTCAACATCTAGGTTCGCGGACATCCGGTTCAAACTCTCCTGCAGAGCGGCAACCTGTTTATCGGTATTGGCGCGCAGCGGGAACACCCCGCCTACGATCGCCTCATACCGGCTGACCAGCTCCTGAAGTTGTTCTGCGGTTGGAGGATGTCCACGCCGAATATGCGTATAATACGCCTCAACCTGATCCATACTTTGCGGCGTGCCATAAGACATCACCAAAACTCCGATTTTTGACTTCACGATATCAATTCACCTCAAGTACAAAAGTTGTGTGGCTACATTCAATGCGGCTTAGTCTTACGCACGCCGTACAGGTTGATGCATGATGGCTTCTGCTGAATATTCGTGTACGAATTCCGTCAGCTCGCGCAGTTTTTCCAGCGAAACCTCCGGAAACAGACCATGGCCCAGGTTAAACACATATCCAGGGGCGGTCAGGCCGTCATCGATAATTTCCTTTGCTTGCGCTTTAATCACATCCATTGGTGCAGTGAGCACATACGGGTCCAAATTGCCTTGCATCGCAAATTTACCGCCCGTCCGGCGCCGGCCTTCTGTAATCGATACCCGCCAATCGAGGCCAACGGCATCGGCAGCGATATCCGTTAATGTCGGCAGCAACTCTCCCGAGCTGACACCAGGAAAATAAATTTTAGGTACATCCAAATCCTGAAGTTCGGCAAAAATACGGGTAATCGTTGGTAGTACATACCGCTGAAAATCTTTCGGAGCGAGCGCGCCTACCCAGCTGTCAAACAGTTGGAACGCCTTGCCTCCGCTTTCTACATGCTCCCGAAGGTAGGTGATCACCATATCACCCAGCTTGTCCATCAGTTTGAACCAAGCTTCTGGATCGCCGTACATCATCGCTTTCGTGCGGATATAGCTCTTGGACGGCCGCCCTTCGATCAAGTAGCTGGCAATCGTAAACGGAGCACCGGCAAATGTGATCAGCGGCACATCCAGCTCCTTGTCCAAAATCGCAATCGTTTCCAAGACATGCGATAAATCCTTGTGAACGTCGATCGGTCGAAGCCGCTCAATATCCGCAAGCGTACGGATCGGTTCTTCGATGACCGGGCCGATATTTTTGACGATATCGAATTTAACGCCCAGTGAAGCAACCGGATTCATAATATCGGAATACAAAATAGCCGCGTCCACGCCAAGCTTACGAACGGGCATCATGGTCACTTCCGCCGCCAGCTCCGGCTGCCGGCAAATTTCCAATAAGCTGTATTTCTCTTTGATTTTCCGGTAATCCGGATCATACCTGCCCGCCTGGCGCATGTACCAAACCGGAAGGCGATCCACCTCCTGCTTCCGCAGGGCCCGGATCAAGCGATCATTATAAGCCAAACCGCACGCCTCCAATACTCGTAGAAACCAAATTTTGATAACTGAACATTCAATCTACACTATAAACATTCTAATCTACATTATGCCCTACTTAAAAGTAAGTAACAACTATCACAACGTGGCGAACCTATGACAATCGGATGAAGATGCTATGAAGAATGCCCTGATCCCGGTTTTCAATGGTGTATACTGGTATAACTCTAAGTTTTTCACGCATCCTAGAACCTCAGCGAAAGGAAGTGAAAGCACAATTGAAAACTTGGAAGATAAATCTCATTGTGCTGTGGTTCGGGCAGTTTCTGGTCAACGCCGGGATGACGATGATTACACCGTTCCTCTCGCTGTATCTGGCGCGGGATTTGCACGTGCATGGAGAGCGGGCGATTGGGCTGTGGGCTGGAATGATTTTTGCTGCTAACTTCGCGACTTCGTTTATTTTTCAACCGATCTGGGGGAAGCTCGCCGACAAATACGGACGTAAGATTATGCTGCTCCGCTCCGGCTTCGGCATGGCCATCGTCATTACGTTGATGGGCTTCGCCACCCAGCCGTGGCACCTGCTTGGCCTGCGGTTGCTAAACGGAACGATCTCCGGCTTTAACCCCGCTTCTGTCGCACTGATCTCAGGTACAGCGCCGAAAGAGCGAATGGGTTTCGCGATGGGCACGATCCAGTCAGGCAACGTGGCTGGCACGATCCTCGGCCCCTTAATTGGCGGGTTGATGGCAGAGTGGATCGGATTTCGTCCGATTTTTTACATTACAGGGGTGCTGTTGTTTATCGCATCCATGCTGGCGCTCCTCTTCGTACGCGAGAAGTTCGATCGGGAGGAGGCGCTGCACACGCCGCAGCCTTCTGTATTGCAAGGCTTCCTGGAGCTGAACAAAACGCCGCAGCTCACCGCGTTATTCGCCGTAACCTTCTTGCTGCAGTTTGCGATGCTGAGCCCGATGTCGCTGCTGCCTCTCTATGTGGAGAAGCTTCATGGACAAACCGCAGACGTGGCGTTCTGGGCCGGATTTGTCAGCGCCGTGACGGGCATTTCCAATATGATCACTTCGCCGATACTCGGCAGAATCAGCGACAAGCTGGGCGCTCACCGTATTCTGACCTTTTGCCTGATTGGAGCGGCGGCTACGCTGATTCCGCAGGCGTTCGTACAGACGGTGTGGCAATTGATCGCCATTCGGTTCCTGATGGGCGTGTTCATGGGGGGATTGCTGCCTAGCGTCAACGCGCTGATCCGCTTTTACACCCCGGACGGCATGGAGAGCCGGGCATTTGGGTTTAACAGCAGTACCCTCGCCTTGGGCAACATGATGGGTTCGCTGATTGGCGGCTTTCTCGCCGGGTACATCGGTATCGAGGGCTTGTTTGTAATCTCCGGCATCCTGCTGCTGATTAATATGCTCTGGGTGCGCGTGAAGCTGTATTCGCATCCAAAGCCGCGAATGCCAGCGCCGAGGTAGGCTGTAAGAGGTTGACTTATGTAAATAGTGTCGACCAGCGGTCTTACTGCTCGGAGAACCGAAGATAATTAACGGGAAAACCAACTGTTATTTCGAGGCCAATCCGCCGTTTTAGCATCATTAACAGCAAAAAGTAACGTTATTTCGGACAAATTTGCGCGATAGTGCGCTTTTCCCCAAAATTAACGGCAGGTTTTACTGTTATTCTTCGCAGATGGGGAATACCTTCGAAATTAACGTTAGGATTTACAGTTAAATATCCCAAGTAAAAAAAGCCGGGACAATCTCCCGACTTTTCTTCAAAAATATAAAGTTACTTCTGCACCGTCGCATTATACTGCTTGATCTTCTCGGTAATTTGCTTGGCGGCGTCTTCCAATGCTTGCTTCGGCGGTTTTTGTCCGTTCAGCACTTCCTCGATCGCCCCTTCCACGAATTGACGCGCTTCCGGGAAGACGCCCATCAACGCACCGGAGGTCGCCGTAGATTCCGTCGATGCATGCAGCTGATCAACAGCGGTCTGGAACTGCGGATATTTCGCCATATTATCCTTCAGCACCTGCTCGTCGTAAGCTGCTTTCGTGATCGGGAAGTAGCCGGTGTTTACGCTCCATTTCGCCTGCGCAGCCGGAGAGGTTACGTATTTAATAAACTCCCATGCCGCTTTTTGCTCTTCTTCCGATTTGTTGTTCATGATATACAAGCTTGCGCCCCCAACGATCACGCCGCCTTCTTTGGCGCTGGCGGGTCTTGGCAGGAAGGCAGTGCCTACTTCGAATTTGTCGCCAACCGCTCCTACGATGTTACGCAGTGCCGCCGTTGAATTTAAGGTCATCGCCACTTGGCCTGCAGCAAAGGCAGCGTCCGTGTCATCGGTATTGCGGCCCAAATTAGCGACAACTCCGTTGTCCACCATTCTTTTCCACCACTCCAGAATGTTCACCCCCGCCTCCGATGCGAGCAGCGACTCGGTGGCATCCGCTTCACGTCCGTTGCCGTTGTTCACGTAATCGGCATTTTGGCTGGCAAACCACTGCTCGATGAGCCAAGCATAAACTGCAATCGCCGCGCCTGGCTGCCCTTTCTTGCTCAACGCGGTAGCTGCCGCTTCAAACTCCTCAAACGTTTTCGGCGGATTTTCCGGATCCAGACCTGCGGCTTTGAAGGCATCCTTGTTGTAGTAAAGTATCGGGTTCGACGTATTAAACGGCATAGCATTTAACTGGCCGCCGATCGTGTAATAGCGAGTAATGTTAGGTTCTAACTGCGAGAGATCATAGCCGTCTGCGTCAATAAACTTCTGCACCGGTGTAATCGCCTTGGAGTCGATCATAAATTTGCTGCCGATTTCGTACACTTGGATCAAGTGTGGGCCGCTGTTCGAGCCCATCGAAGCTTTCAGCTTATTTAAGCTCTCATCGTAACTTCCTTGGAACACAGCTTCCACTTCAATATCGGATTGGCTCGCATTAAAATCCGAGACGAGCTCGTTAATAGCCTTCTCATTCGCCCCTGACATCGAGTGCCACCAGGTCAGGTGAATCGGCTTCTTCCCCGAGCTGGCGCTTGCCGAATTGTCGCTGCGGGTATTGGTTCCCCCGGTTGCCGCACTGCTTCCTGCGTCATTCCCATTCCCGCCGCACCCGGCAATAACGATCATCAACGCTGCCATGGCCAGCAGCATGCTTTTGAAGCAAAACCTTTTCATTGTTCGAACCTCTCCTTAAGTAAAATGATTTTGATATTTCCTTAGCCTTTCAGCGCCCCGGCCGCCATCCCGCGAACGAGTTGCTTAAGTCCAAACACCAGTAACAGCAGGGACGGTAGAATGACTAACGTAATCCCTGCGAATACGAGATTCCAAGAGGTTGTCTCCTGAAATTCCAGCATGGAGATGCCAATTTGCACCGTGCGCATCGATTTGCTGTTGGTGATCAGTAGCGGCCATAAGTAACTGTTGTACATATTCAAAAAAGAGTACACCGCCAGCGTTCCAAGCGCCGGTCTAGAAAGCGGAAGCACATGGAACAGAAAGTAACGGACATGCCCGCAGCCATCGATTTTCGCGGCCTCGAACAGCTCCTTCGGCAGCTGCAGGAAAAACTGGCGAAGCAGAAACGTCCCAAAAGCAGTGGCCAAAAACGGCACCATTAACCCCTGGTAACTGTCCAACCAATTCAGGCTGCGTACGGTTAAATAATTGGGGATCATCGTTACTTCCCAAGGAACCATCATCGTGGCGACAAATAAGCTGAACATCAAGCCTTTGCCCTTGAATTCCATCTTGGCGAAGGCATAGGCTGCCAAGCTGGCGGTGATCAATTGTCCAAGCATCACAATCCCGGAGACCAGAAAGGTGTTCCCGATAAACAAGGCAATCGGAACGATCTGTAGCACCTCGGCAAAGTTGGTCAAATGCAGCGAATGCGGCACCAGATGCGGTGGATAGGCGCTGGCTTCCTGCGGCGTCATGACGGACATAAACAGGCTGTAAACGATAGGATAAAGGATGAGAACCGCAGCTACGGTCATGAACAACAACACAATGATATGGTTAAAGGTCAGCTTGTTCATTGATAGTGGACTTTCCTTTCTACCCATTTGAACTGAATCAAGGTCAATAGCAGAATGACCAGGAAGAGTAGAAGCGCTTGGGCACTGCCCGTACCAAACCGGAAGTTGACGAAGGCTTCTTGGTAGATCGTGTAGACGAAGACGTTCGTCCGGTTCATCGGCCCGCCCGATGTCAGAATGTTGATCTGCCCAAACGATTGGAATGCACTGATGACGGACACCACCAACAGGAAAAATAACGTGGGCGACAGAAGCGGCAGCGTAATTTTGCGAAACGTTGTCATCGGACCAGCTCCATCGATCTTGGCACTTTCGTACAGCTCGTCGGGAACTCCCTGCATCCCGCTGGACAGGATGATGTAATTAAAGCCCAAGTTCATCCAGACCGTCATCAGCGACACGGACCACAAAGCCCAGTCCGGGCTGATCAGCCAAGGTACCGGACCCACGCCGGCCAAGCCAAGTAAGTAGTTAAGCATACCTAAAGTAGGGTGAAACAGAAACTTCCAAATGACCGCCGCTGAACCAACGGAGAGTACCAACGGCAGCGAGTAGGCGAATTGGAAAAACCGTCTCCCCCGTCGAAGATGATGCGTGAATGCTGCGAGCACCAGCGCGATCAGCATGCCGGTTGGCACGGTGAATAAGGCAAAGAGTGCTGTCACCTTCATCCCGCTGACAAATAAGCCGGAGGCAAAAAGGCCGGTAAAATTGTCGAAGCCCACAAATGCGGCGATCCGACCAGTCGGGTCCGTGCTGTGTAAGCTCAAGTACACCGACTTTAGCAGCGGGTAGAACAAAAACACGACAAACAGGAGCAACGACGGAGCCAGAAACGTATAGGCCAGCGCATGTTCTCGAATGTTCTGTTGTCTTAAGGTTGCGGCGCGGGCAGGTCGACGAGTCGCTGCAGAAGCCGATGCTACGGATTGGCCCCTTGATGGCAGACTCACCTGGTGATCCAGCTCGCTCATGAGGGAAGCCTCCTTTTTCTTATGAAGGTTGAGATGGTTGTTCAATTCCTCTGCTAGTGTATAGCTTGGATGTCAGCGGAACGTTAGCCATGGATCAAGGGGGCGTCAAAATCGTCATCGCACAGTAAAGGAAACGCAAAAAAGCCGCCTCCCACGCGTATGCGGTGAAGACAGCTTATAAGAATGTGGACTTTATCTTCATGCTTCGGATTCGCTGACGATCAGCCGGAGTGACCCTGTCATGGTTGGCATGTTCCGATAGTGCCCGTATTTGCGGTCCCATTCCCCGGATTTCAAAGCATCGGCCAAGCGCTGAACCAGGCGCTCCTCCACGCCTTCCGCCAAGAAGCCCCATGCTGACTGGGCCTGACGTACCTCGGGGATCAGGAACGCTTCCGGACGGCCGTAGAAAGCTTCCTGGAATCCATCAATACAATCCAGTGGAATGGGCAACGGAATGATCTGCCCTCCCCCTCCCAGCGCTTCAAGAATGTCCTGCGGTTTCGGATAACGCCGCCGCTCGACTTCGATCAGCTCCGGAAAATACTCAGCCGTCCAGAACGAATCGAGCGCATCCGGATCAAAGGTCAAGACGATGACGTTCCCCCGCGTCACCCTTCTCAGCTCCTGAAGGCCATGGCGAAAATCAGGCCAATGGTGGACAGTGACCATCGCCATCCCCGCATCAAAAGCCTGATCATCAAAAGGCAGCGCATCCGCCCAGGCGTTGACGGCCGGAACCGTTCCGCGCGCCCTCCGCTGATTGCGCATCGTTGCGGAAGGTTCTACTGCGACGACATACCGGTCCTTCGGCTCATAGGACCCGGTTCCAGCGCCCACGTTGATGATCGTTTGGGCATCCCCCAACGCCTCGAACACATACCGCGCAATACGCGGATCTGTCCGCCGATATCCGGCATAATTTGTCCCCTGCCGATCGTAATCATATACGAGTTTTTCCTGGTTCATTCCTGCCTCAGCTCCTTTTGGCATACGATTATATTTCCTGCTGAGGACATTGTAGTTGATTTAGACCCATAAATATAATATATCTTTATAAGTAAATCATAGATATAAGTTATGAATTGAAAGGGGCTTAAGTGGAATGAACTTACACGCCTTGCGGTTGTTCCACGTCATTGCGGAGACAGGCAGTGTGACGCGCGCGTCGGAGCTGTTAAACATCAGCCAGCCGGCCATCTCCGCCCAGATCCGTAAGCTGGAAAAGGAACTGGGACTGCCCCTGCTGAAAGCGCAAGGACGCGGCATCGCCTTAACCGACGTCGGGGACAAGCTGTTTACCTACAGCCGACGCCTCTTTGCGGTAGAGCAGCAGATCGAGCATTTTTTGCAAGACTATAAAATGGGGGAGCTGGGGCATATCCGGCTGGCAGCCACTTATTTGCCCGCGCATTTCCTCGTCCCGACTTGGATCGCGAAATTTAAATCGCAATACGAGCATGTGGAGATGAGCATCAACACGACAAATTCGACGGATGCGCTAAAGCAACTGCTGAATTTGGAGGTAGATTTGGCGATCTACGGCGGATTGCCGGAAGCCTACCCTGAATCGGTTCATGCAGAGGAAATGTTCCGGGACGAATTGTGGTTTGTCGTCCCCCCGAAACATCGGTATGCGGGACAGCGCGTCTCCCTCCACGACATGGTCAGGGAGCCTTTCGTCATGCGGGAGATCGGCAGCTCCACGCGGGAGCGGTTTATGGCGTTATGCCGGACCTACAATGCACAGGCGCCGCGCATCGCCTTGCAATTTAACGGGTTAAACGAAACCGTCCAGGCGGTGATTGCCGGGTACGGGGCCAGCTTCGTTTCGGCGCTGGTGGTTAGGGAATACGTGGAGCGCGGACTACTGAGCCGCGTCTTCGTGGAAGGCGTAGACCTGATGAATACGATCTCGGTCTATACGCGAAAAAACGAACCGCTGTCTCCAGCGGTCCAACGTTTTGTCGATTTGATCCGTGAGCATCCGCATGGATGACGCCCGGTATTTTTTTCACGATAAAGTCTGCTTCACAAACTCATAAAAAGCCAGCGCATCCGCCCAACTGCTGAAGCCGGCCTGTGCCAGCTTGTCGCTGCCGCCGCCTTTGCCTCCATAAGCAGAGAGATGCTCCTTGAAGAAGGCTCCGCAGGACAGCGAGAGGCTGCCGTTATGGGCCAGCACCACCTTCTGTTCCGCTTCCGCGGCCAGCAGGACCGCTGCATCAGTTTGGGCCGTCAGCTTTGGGGCAAGGCTTTGCAAATCCTTCAAGGACTTGTCCGCATAGATTTGCGCAATGATCCCGCCTGCGCGCTTCTCCAGCAGCTCACGTACGGTTACTTCGTCCATCGCTTCTTTTAACGTATCGTACTCCCGTTGCAACCGCTTCTGCTCATCTTCCCATTTGTCGAGGCGCTCCAGAATGCTGTCCCGGCCTGTTTTCAATTTGGCGGTAATGGTCACTAAAATGTGTTGCTGCTCCTGAAACTCTCTGAGGGCCCGGTACCCACATTTGAAAAAGATCCTGACATTCCCCTTCTGCTTCTCGGTCTTCAGCAGTTTAATCATCCCGATCGCACCGGTCGCCGCCACATGCGTACCTCCACAACCGTTGTACTCCACGTCTTCCATCTCCACGATGCGGACGCGGTCGACCGCCTTCGGCGGCTTCACCAGCGGCAGTCGGGACGCCTCCTCCTGGGTAACGAAGTAGCTGGAGATCTTGTGATTCAAATAAATATGACGGTTCGCTTCGCGTTCAATCGCCTCCAGTTGTTCCGCAGACAGTTCGGGACGTTCTACATCAATGGTGCAATAATCTTCACCCAGATGAAAGCTCACGGTCATCGCTTCATATAGCTCGCGACAAACCGCAGATAGCAAATGCTGCCCGCTATGTTGCTGCATGTGGTCAAACCGGCGATCCCAGTCGATTTCACAGCGTACTTCGGCCTCCTCTGGGAAACGCTCCACCTTATGCAGCACGACATCGCCCTCACTGATCACATCCAGAACCGGAATCCCTCCAATCCGTCCGGTATCGTTGGGCTGACCTCCTCCATGGGGATAGAAGGCGCTCTCTTCCAGAACAACGTAAATGCCATCCTCCCGCTCCAGCTTGTCCTTGATGCGGGTGGTCCAATGGGTCAAATAGGCATCGTCGAAATATAGTCTTGTCGTCATCGCTTGGTTCCCTCTCTTTTTAGGTAACATTCAATTTAGGATCCTCATCACCAAACTTCTTCCATCTACTATACCGAATAATCGCCGGACTTTACACCATTTCGTGATCTTGTCTGTTCGAAGAACCAAGCTCGCTTGTCGCCATTGAGGCGCGGATCGTCCGGGTCCATCGAGGAACGGCTGCTCATGAATGCATCATGCCCACCCTTGCCCGCTCATATAATGAGGTGACAGGTCGAGGGAGGGAGCAAGGATGGCACAGTACATGGGCGAGATCCGGGGAGAAATCCAACGATTAACCGAGGAACTGATAGAGCGGCAGGAGTTGGACGGCACGTGGCGCTTTTGCTTCGAAAACGGCATCTCGATTGACGCTTGCACAATCATTCTTTTTCGTACGTTAAACATTGACAAAGAAGATTTGATCCGACAGCTGCACGATCGCATCCTTGCGGCCCAGGAACCAGAGGGCTGCTGGCGTTGGTACCATGACGACAAGGAAGGCCACTTGTCCGCTACGGCTGAGGCTTATTACGCTTTGCTGTACTCCGGGTACAGCAAGCCGGAAGATGAACCGATTCAACGGGCGAAACGTTATATCCTGGACCGGGGCGGCATTGGGCACGTCCGAAGCCTGCTCACCAAAGCCATTCTGGCCGCCACCGGACAGAGAGATTGGCCGACCTCCTTATCGCTCATCCCCATCGAACTTCTGCTGCTACCCGAAGCGTTACCTCTGAACTTTTATGATTTCTCCGGATATTCGCGGGTGCATCTCGTACCGCTTCTGATCATGGCCGATCGGAATTTTCGCGCCCGGTCAAAGCGAACGCCGGATTTAAGCGAGCTGTTTATCGACGCGCGCAGCGAAGAGCAAGACCCGCTCACGCTTACTCCAGAAAGCCGGGAACCGCTGAAGCTCATCCAATCGGCCTTGGCGCATTTGGTAGGTACGCCGCAACGTATCCGACATGCCGCCGTTAACCGGGCTGAGCAATATATGCTGGATCGAATTGAAAGCGATGGGACGCTGTACACGTACGCGAGTTGTACGGTGCTGATGGTGTTCGCTTTGCTGGCGCTGGGATACGAGCCGCAGCATCCGGTGATCCAGCGTGCGGTGGAAGGATTATCTCAGATGAAGTTTGCGGTGGACCGCGGTGGCCAAGGGGGAACACGCTATGTCACGATCCAGAACTCTCCCTCCACCGTATGGGATACCGCGTTGATTTCCTATGCTTTGCAAGAAGCAGGGGTTTCACCTATACATCCGGCCATACAACGAGCCGCCGATTACCTGCGGGAGCGCCAGCATCACCGCCCCGGCGATTGGCAGATTCATAATTCAGGTATCGTCCCCGGAGGCTGGGGGTTCTCCGAGACGAATACGTTCGTCCCTGACGTCGACGACACCACCGCCGCCCTCCGCGCCTTGTCCGCCTTTCATGCCGACGATTGTGAGGTATTAGAATCATGGAACCGCGGGCTTAACTGGGTCTGGTCGATGCAAAATAACGACGGCGGCTGGCCAGCCTTTGAAAAGAACACTAACAAAGAGATGCTCACCTGGCTGGCGATTGAAGGAGCGAAGTCCGCAGCCATCGATCCTTCTGAAGCGGATTTGACCGGAAGGACGCTGGAGTTTTTGGGCAACTTCGCCAAGCTGAGCGTTCGGCAGGATTGGGTGGCCCGCGGAGCGGATTGGTTGCTGAGCCATCAGGAGGGAGACGGCTCTTGGTATGGCCGCTGGGGGATATGCTACATCTATGGGACCTGGGCGGCGCTCACCGGGCTGATGGCCGTGGGCATGCCCGCCGATCATCCGGGGATCGCGAAGGCGGCGGATTGGCTGAGGCGCATCCAAAACCCGGACGGCGGCTGGGGCGAATCATGCCGCAGCGATCAGGTGAGGCGGTACGTCCCGCTTCAGGCCAGCACACCGTCCCAAACCGCCTGGGCGCTTGATGCATTGATCGCCGTCCATGATCAGCCAACGCCCGAGATCGAACGGGGCGTTGCCCGGCTGATCGCGATGTTGCATGAGGAGGATTGGCCCTCCACGTATCCAACGGGAGCCGGGCTGCCGGGTTATTTTTACGTGCATTATCACAGCTATCGATATATCTGGCCGCTCTTGGCCTTATCGCATTACGTCAACAAATATGGAGACGGTGCGCATTAGCTCATGGAACTGTCCCTTGAGTAGTGTTCAAAGATCCCTTCTGCCAGGTATAATGACGTTAAGACGAAGAACAGCTACCAGTAACGCGCCTCATTCGTTGCAGCCGAAGAAAAACTGCGAAAATACAGTTATTTTTTGCGATTTAACTCAAATCAACTGTTTCAAGCAAAAAAACCTGCACTTTTGCAGGTTTTTCCTCTACTTCGGCGACTTGGCCGAAAAAAACTACACTTTTGCAGTCTTTTGACGGCGGTAGGGGCAGACAGAGCGGCGAGCAGCCAGCTCTTGACCAGCGAGACCCTAGGCGTCACTTCATAAACCACCGAATTACAGCCATGATTAAAGAGAACACAACGCTGAGCACGATACACGTCACGATCGGGAAGTAGAACCGAAAATTGCCCCGTTCAACCGCAATATCCCCCGGAAGCCGCCCCAGTTGCAGGAACTTTCCCAAGAACATCCACAGCAAACCAATCACGATAAGAACCGCACCGGTAACGATCAGTATTTTCGGAACGTTACTCATGAACCCGTCTCCTTTTTATGTAAATGCTGTTTTGACCTCATCATACAAACCGTCTGCCGAAAAAGCAAACCCGAAGGCTCCTATAAGATTCCCCAAAACATACATATCAACCCGATCTCAAACATAGATATTCTGTAGAAGAAATAGTGCCTATACATAGGAAAGGCAGGGAACAACATGGCGGTTTCTTATATGGATTTCGCATCACCCAACGCACAGTTCACGTACGACGTTAACCAGAACACGACCTTCCGCAAAGATCAACGGAACTTCATCAACATGCTTTCCATTCATCAGATAAACACGCTGGGGAATATGTCTTTTTTTGATACCTACCTCGACAAAGGCAACGTCGTCGAAATGCACATTCACCAAAACGCTTCAGAGCTAGTGTATTGCCTTTCGGGTGAAGTGGTGGTCTCAATCATCAATCCATTCACCAAAGAATTGAAGCATTACCCCACCCGTCCCGGATGGGCGACCAGTATCCCGCAAGGGTGGTGGCATTACGACACGGCGACGATGGATGGGACGCGGTTTCTGGCGATTTTTGATCAACCGATTCCAGAATTTATTCTCGCCTCCGATATGCTGCGGCTGACTCCACCTGAAGCGTTCGCCCATACTTATTGTCTGGATGTAGAAAAAGTAAGAGCTGCGTTCGCCCCTCTAAATCAATCGGTAATCATCGGTCCTCCGTTGGGCTGTCATCAACCAAACCCGCAAGCTCAAGCGCAGCAAACTTCGACGCCACATACTTATCATCCGCCTTACAACCAGGGTTACGGGCTGCGGCCTTACCAACAGAGCGACGGCAATCCTCGCCGGCCGCAAGTCATCGGTAACGGCTGGGCGCATTTGTATCACGACGGACCATGAATCTACTTCGATAAATGGCAAGACCCCCAATCTGCGGTTGGGGGTCTTCTATTTGTTTCCTTATCCAATCTTCTCAATACTCACCTTCGCCCGCAGCTCCTCGATCAACGTACGCTCGGCCAAATCGTCGGAGAAAGCGGTAGCGCTGCCGGAGGCTACGCCGGCCCGGAACGCCTCCATGAAGTCTCCTCCTAAGGCGAGCGTCCCCGTAAATCCGGCGATCATTGAATCGCCAGCACCCACGGAGTTACGCACTTTGCCGGGCGGAACATTCGCATGGTAGACCTCGTTATCGCGGATCAACAGTGCGCCTTCCGCGGCCATCGAAATCAGTACGTGCTGTGCCCCTTCCTCCAACAGCTTGCGGCCGTATGCGATCAACTGCTCCCGCGTCTCTATCTCGACGCCAAACAGCTCAGCCAGCTCATGATGGTTGGGCTTCACAAGCAGCGGGCGGTAAGGCAGCGCCCGACGCAGCGGTTCACCCGTGGTATCAATGACGAACTGGGCTCCCTGCTTCTGGCACATCCGGATCAACTGCTCATAATAATCGCCAGGAAGCGAGGAAGGCAAGCTGCCCGCTAAAATGACCAAATCACCTTCCTTCAAAATGGACAGCTTCTCTACCAAGGCATCGGCTTCTCCCGGCGCGATAACTGGGCCTGAACCGTTGATTTCCGTTTCCTCGCCATGCTTAAGCTTAATATTGATCCGGGTCTCTCCGCCGCGAATGCGTACAAAATCAGCAGGAATCCCTTCATTGTGCAAAGCTTCTTCAATAAAATCCCCAGTGAAGCCGCCAAGGAACCCCATAGCCGTCGTATCCGCCCCAAGCCGCTTGAGGATGCGCGAGACGTTAATCCCTTTCCCGCCGGGCAGCTTCAGGTCTCGGTTCATCCGATTGAGCCCGCCGAGCTGCAGGCGGTCAACCTCCACGATATAGTCAATGGAAGGATTTAAAGTAAGTGTGTAAATCATCATGGATTATCCTCCAATTAGGTTTGTCATTTCCGAGATGGGCTTACGCCAGTGTTCCGGAACCTGCTCTGTAATGAGGGCCGCCCGCTCCAGCTCGAACATCTTGGCAAAAGCAACATTCCCGATTTTGCTGGAATCGGCAAGTACATAGGTGAGCGAGGACTGCTCATTCGCACGGCGTTTTAATGCGGCTTCCTCTGGATCCGGCGTCGTATACCCCGCCTCGGGATGAACCCCATTCGCCCCAAGGAAACACCGGTCAAACCGAAAATGCGTTAACTGCTCCAGCGCTAGGTTGCCGACCAGGGCTTTCGTGCGTTTTTTGCCCAGACCTCCAAGCAGGTACACTGGAATGTCTGCCTCAAGCAGCGCCTCCACTTGCGGTAAGCCGTTCGTCACGACGGTGATCGATTTCCCGCGCAGATAAGGGATCATGGCCAAGGTCGTCGTACCCGCGTCCAGATAGATCGCCTCCCCGCTGCGAACCAAGCCCGACGCAACTTCAGCAATTTGCTGTTTTTGCGGGAGATGGACGGCAGACTTCTCCGCCATCCCGGGCTCCAAACCTCCGGGCATCATCGGGAGCGTCGCGCCGCCATGTACCCGGCGAAGCAGTCCCTGTTCTTCCAAATCCGCCAAATCGCGCCTTACGGTGGATTCGGACGCTTCAAGCATGACGCATAGCTCCTGAAGCTTAAGCGTACCTGCCTCCTGCAACCGTCGCATAATCCGGCGATGCCTTTCTTCCGTTAACATCATTCCCCTCCCAACTCCACCATCGGTTCGTATCCTCAGCATAAAACAATCATATTCTATCATAATCATTCAATTTCAATCAAATCCTTTCATTCACCATCACAGGACTTGAACGCTGTTTTCGTCCTCCAACGCTGTTCAAACCCCGATAACTAATATTCGGCGAAAAAATCCCCCGGCAATAAAGCCGAGGGATTTGAGTTTCAGATTATTTCAGCAGCCACAAAGCCGGCACGTTCGGCGGCTCCCAACCGACCAGGGAAGTATGAGCCTGACGGCATTCGTAGATCTCCCCGTTGTAGCTGACCAGCTCCCCTACCGCATACGCGGTATTTGGGGCCCAAGGTTGCGCAGCAGGAGCCGACGCTGTCGTCACTTGCACCGTGTTGCTGGCTGCTGATTCATTGCCGGCCGCGTCAATTGCACGAACGGTAAACGTATAGGAAGTTGCTGCGCTGAGTCCGGTTACCGTAAAGCTGGTCTCCGTCCCAGACACGGTTACAGATAAGGTGGATCCGCGATATATTCGGTAGCCTGTGACCCCCACGTTATCAGTCGATGGGCTCCACATTAACGTCACACTGGAGGACGTTGGTGTCCCCATAACATGCAGGTTACCGGGAGCCGAAGGGGCCTGGGTATCGTTCACGGCCGGACTTGTCGTCACGGTCACCGAGTTGCTCGGCGAAGAGCTGTTGCCCGCTCCATCCACCGCCCGGACGGTAAACGTATAGGACGTGTTCGCATTCAGCCCAGTCACGGTATGACTCAGCGTGGATCCCGACACCGTACCTACCAAGTTGCTGCCATTATAAACCCGGTAGCCGGTGACGCCAACGTTATCACTGGAGGCGTTCCAGCTAAGCGTAACCGAGTTCGAGGTAACGGCCGTTGCCGCCAGCCCGGTTGGTGCCGTCGGAGCGGTCGTGTCTCCTGAGTTGCCGCCGCCAAAATCGACGTCAATCACGTTGTAGAAGGCGTTCGCCGTATCTGCGATCTCCCAGACAGCCAGGATCACATGGTACCCTGTCCGCTCCGGGACGTTGCACGTATGCGAGTACGTAAACGGAGGCTGCACCCCGCCATAGTTCACCGTGCAGAACGGTGTCAGATCAAAGGAATTGCGCGTTAACGGGGCATTAGGGTCCCAGCCCGGCTTCGTGATGTAATATTTCCAGTTTGCCGTGGCATGGGGGGCGGTAAATTTCCAGGTGAAGGTGTTCGTTCCGGCCGAAAAGTTCACTTTGGTCCATCGGTTGGCCGATTGCTCATCCAGCTTAGGGAAGGCTCCATTAGCACTCGCGATCTTCCCATCTGCTGGTCCGGCATTCGGGAAGCCCTTGGGCGCTTCCAAGCTCTGAGGCTCGTACACGATCGCACCGCAGTCCGTATTCTGGCCATTTTTGCACAAGATCGCCCGGCTTGCCGGCCCGTCCACCCAGCCGTGAGCCGAAGCTTGTTCCGATAACAGGATCATTCCGATTCCAGCAATCACCATGACCAACAAAGAAGTAAGCGCCTTCAAAACTAACGATTGTGCTAGCCGTGTTGAAGTCATGCTTGTCCCTCCTTTGAAATTGGAAATGTGCCTTATGTCTGATCCTTGGCTGTGCATTTCAAATTCTAACTTTTACAACCTTCTGCAGGAACCCTAAACGCCCCCCTTTCTGAAGGAAGTCTATATAAACTCCCAAAGGAGCTTATACCATAACTGCGTACACATAAGATCATGAAGGGAATTAACATAAATAGAGGAGGATGCTAATACTGGGGAAAATTACTGATGTCCAAATTATACATGATTCGATGCATTTTTGTGAAGAATTATTTATTTTTTGTAAAATATAGTACATCCTTGGTAACTTGCCGCGTTAAAAAACCCGCCATTACAGCAGGTTCTTGTCTTACCCTATAGTTCTTTTTGTCGGAAGCCTTACTTCACCATCGCCAGCGACAACCCGTCATATGCCGGCAGCAATGTGCTGATCAGACGCTCGTCCGTGGCGATCATCTCGTTGAATCTGCGCATCGCTTGTACCGACGGTCCATTTTTGTCGGGATTTAACGTCCGGCCGTGCAGCAGAATATTATCCCCGGCAATCAGCGCTCCCGGTTTCGCCAGCTTGATCGCATATTCGAGATAGTTCGGGTAGTTTTCCTTATCCGCATCGATCAAAAAGAAATCAAACTGCTCCCCCCGTTGCTCCAGAATATGCAAGCTGTCCAGCGCGGGGCCTACCATGTATTCCACCATCTGCCCGTATCCGGCTTCATGCAAATTGGTTCGTGCCAGTTCGGCGTTCTCTTCCTTCAACTCCAAGGACACGAGCCGCCCGTCCGCAGGCAATCCCCGCGCCATGCAAATGCCGCTGTATCCGCCCAGCGCGCCGATTTCCAACACGGATTTGGCTCCGGCCAGCTTGACGAGCAGCGTTAACAGCCGCCCATATCCCGGCGCAATCGACACATCCCGCATCCCATGGTTGGCGATGGATTGGGTTACCCGTTCCAGCACTTCATCCTTGGCGTATAATTCATCACCGTATTCCTCCGGCGTCAGCATCGAATAATCTTCCTTTCATCCGTTCATACTTAAGAACCGTTTGTAACTTGTTAGACATTGGCCTATACTGAATTGTATGGTTTTTCCGCTATTCTCACAAGTCTATGCGAAGCTGGAGTGATTGACGTAAATATGGCTGGACCTTTGCAACTGATCGCCACCGCCCCGATGGGCCTGGAGGCCGTGGTGGCGCGTGAACTCAAAGAATTAGGTTATGAAGATACGGCGGTGGAGAACGGCAGGGTGAATTTCACCGGAGATTTCATCGATATTTGCCGCTGTAATTTGTGGCTAAGAACCTCGGATCGCGTCCTTATCAAAATGGGCGAATTTACGGCCGTCACCTTTGACGAGCTGTTTGAAGGCACCAAGGCACTGCCTTGGCAAGATTTTATCCCGGTTAATGGAGAGTTTCCGGTGGAGGGACGCTCGCACAAATCGCAGCTTAGCAGTGTGCCGGCGTGTCAGGGGATCGTGAAAAAAGCGATTGTCGAAAAGCTGAAGCAATCCTATCACACCGAGTGGTTCGAAGAAACCGGACCGCGATACGTGATTGAAGTGAATCTGCTTAACGACAAAGCGCTGCTGACACTCGACACGACCGGTCCGGCGCTGCATAAGCGCGGCTACCGCAAGCACGCGACCGAAGCACCGCTCAAGGAGACGATGGCCGCGGCGATGATTCTGCTCAGCCGCTGGAATCAAAACCCGGTGCGTCCGTTCTACGATCCGTGCTGCGGTTCGGGAACGTTGCCGATCGAGGCAGCGATGATCGGCTGGAACATTGCGCCGGGCTTGCGGCGCACGTTTAACGCCGAGCGTTGGCCGGTTGTGCCGCCAGAGCTGTGGCAGCAAGCGCGCGACGAGGCGATTGACGCGGTACGAGACGATGTACCGCTGAACATTGCCGGCAGCGACATTGACCCGGCCGCGATCGAAATCGCTAAAGCCGCGGCCAAAAGCGCCGGGCTGGCGAACGAAATCCGGTTCGCCTGCATGCCTGCCGCCAAAGTCCAGCCGCAGGGCGATTACGGCGTGATGATCACCAACCCGCCATACGGTGAGCGGATTGGGGAAGAGAAGGAAGTGCGCAAGCTGATCGCCCAGCTCGGGAGAGTGATGGCCGGACTGCCGACGTGGTCTTTTTTCGCACTGACACCAACCAAGCAGTTCGAGCACGACTTCCAGCGCAAAGCGGACAAGCGCCGCAAGCTGTTCAACGGGCGTATCGAATGCCAATATTTGCAGTATCTCGGGCCCCTTCCTCCGCGCCATTAGGTGCAGAGGGAGGGTCTCTCCCTTTTACACCTTAGCAAGGAAAGGAGCGAATAGGTCGTCATGCTGCGTTTGACATCTCATCGCGGTGGTTTCGGCAATCGATTCCGCCTTCGGCTGCAGTACCGCCATTTTGTTTATTTCTTTTTTGTGGCCGCGATTTTTATGAAACTGGTCATTTTGCATAATAATCTGCATGCCCGTTACATCGACATGAACCTGCTGGACGATCTGATCGCCATCGGTTCCATTCTGCTGGCTTCGTTCTGGACGTTATGGCTGCCCCCACAGGGAAGAAGTATCGCCTTGGGAGTGCTAAACGTGCTGCTCACCGTACTCATCTTCGCCGATTTGGTCTATTACCGCTATTTTGGCGATTTTCTCACTGTGCCCGTCCTGCTGCAAGCTGGACAAGTTGGGGATCTGGGCGGGAGCATCCGCGAGCTGATCCGCGTTGCCGATCTGTGGCTGATCGCCGATTGGGCGGTTTGGGCGGTGTTTATGGCTGTGCGCCGCATAAGACACGGAGGCGGTAACCGCCATCCTTCGGGTTGGCTCCGCGGCACCGGCAGCTACAGCAACATGGGGGGCGGCTCCTTCTCGCCCATTTCCTTTAGCGGCACCTCCCGCCGTACGCTCGGCTGGCGCAGATTCCGCCGCCTATATACGGGGATCGGCGTCTTTGTACTTGGCTTTGTGCTTACGCTGGGGCCCATTCGCTTTTATACCCAAACCTGGGCAGTCGGGTTGTTCGAAAACAACTGGTGGAACGTCTCCTTATACAACGTGACCGGCTTGCTAGGCTTCCATTACTATGATGCAAGCCGTTACCTCAAGGAGCATCTCGGAGGCGGCCAAACGGTCAGCGCCGAGGAGCAGAAAGAGATCCGCCAGTGGTTCATCGAAGCTAGCCAGCGCCGCCATGCGGACAATGCCCTGTTTGGGAAGTATGCTGGCAGCAATGTGATCGTCATTCAGGCCGAAGCCTTTATGAATTTCATGATCGGCAAAACCATAAGCGGCCAAGAAATCACGCCGAATTTCAACAAGTTGATGGGTGAGAGTCTCTATTTCTCGAACTTCTATCATCAAACCGGTCAAGGGCGCACCTCGGATGCGGACTTCTCCTCCAACAGTTCCTTGCATCCGTTGCCCACAGGCTCGGTCGCTGTCCGTTATCCGAACCATACGTTTGACGTGCTGCCGCAGATTCTGAAGACAGAAGCCAGCTATACTGCCGATGCTTTTCACGCGTACGAGGGCAGCTTCTGGAACAGGAACAATATGTATCAAGCGATGGGCTACGACCGGTTTTACAGCAAAAAAGACTTCCAGCTGGACGAGCCTCTGGGCTGGTCGCTGGGAGATAAATCCTTCTTCCGGCAGTCGCTCACGATCATGGCTCAGGAGAAACAGCCCTTTTATTCGTTTATGATCACCTTATCGAGTCATCATCCTTATACGCTGCCGGCTGGATTGCAGGAACTGGATACCGGCGAATTCAAGGGCACGATATTCGGCGATTATTTGCAGGCCGTGCATTACGTGGATGCCGCGCTTGGAGAGTTCGTGGAGGGCTTAAAGCAGGAAGGATTGTGGGATCATACGATTTTGGCCTTCTATGGGGATCACGACAACTCGATCACCGACAAAGCGGTGTATGAGCAGTTTTTCGGCAAATCGCTGAGCGAGCTTGATGTGCACCAGATCATGAATCAGGTGCCGCTGCTTATCCATCTGCCGGATGGTCAACATGCCGGTGTCTACGAGGAGCCTGCTGGTCAGCTTGACCTCACGCCGTCGTTGCTGCATCTGTTAGGTTTTTCCTCAGATTCCTACTACATGATGGGGAATAATCTATTTGCCGATCTGGGAAGTGAACGTGCAAGGGATCGGTTGGTCGTGCTGCGCTCCGGCGCGTATACAGACGGCGAGCGCTACTATATTCCATCCGACGATAACTTGTTTACGAACGGCAGCTGCCACGACTTGACCAATCGGAAGATTACCGAGATCGAGGCATGCCGCGCGAAGCACGAAGAAGCGATGAAACGCCTGCGCTTCTCAGACGAAATCATCACTTCCGATTTGATTGCGGAGTTCCGCAAGGAGAACTAACGAGCAAGATGGGGGGAGACACTGGATTCGCGGCCGATGCATCCGATCGGCTTGAACCGTCAGTCCCGCACGTCATCTGTCAGTCTGGGCCAGGCGAAATGCTGCTTTGCATGTCATCCCCTCCTTTGGCTGGTTAGATGACTTCCAGCCCATCGTTATCCGGCAGCTGCGGGTAAGCGGCATGCGGCTCGGATTGATACCAGTAGCTGACGGAGGCGATGTCGTCTTGCAGCGGTAAATAGCGGCCGCCGGAGCGCCAGCCCAGCGCCTGAATCGTCACCCGCAAATCCGCTTCGAAGCGGATCGGGTCCATGACATGCCAGCGGTACATGCCAAAGCGCTGCTGGCTTCGGTACAGGCCGTCGGGCTTAATGATCTGATGAAGCCCTAAGTATGGCGTGGAGTAGGAGCCATATTCTCCTTTGGGTTGCTCGAAGTTCCATGCCCCGCCGAAATAGTCCTCCGTGCCAGTGCCGCAAATGGTCGGGAAATCCTGATCTCCATCCATGTAGAACTTGATCTCGCCTTCCCCCCACCAGCCATTATTGTTCACCTGCCACGCCAGATATGTACCGACGTAATGCCCTTTGCCGCATACGCCGTCTAACAGCACATGCACGTCCTTGTAGCAAACCGGGTTGCTTCTTCTCCATTGGGCGTGAAAATACGCAGCATCGTCCGGTACCTCGGTTAAGGTGTAGTCGATTTGGTAATACAAGACAACCGCCGAATCCATCCGGTTTTCGATGGTGATTTTGGCCTTCTTGCGGAACGGCATCACCCAGTAACTGTTCATCCCGCCGGCCGGATTCACCGCGATCGGCAGCGAACTGACGTTGCTGCGCTCGCACCAGCCGTTGCAGAAGAAGTCGCCCAGCGGTGTCTCCACGCTTGGGGTGTCCTCATCGTCCCAGTACATCCGCAAGATCATATGACGCCAGCTTTCTGGAAAACAGGTCAGCCAAATATGCTGAATCGCACCCGGCCCGTCGATCTCCGCCACCGTAAAGGTCTGGCCTGCCGCGATATTTACCGACGGGGAGACCTTCCAGCCTTGCCCAAGATCACGGGCGCACTCCGCCCCGGTTCCTTCTGTCGCCATGCCGCCTTGCCCTTTAGCGCCGGTAAAATTCTCCGCACTGATTGATCTTGTCTTCGCCGGCGACAACCGGTACAAGTTGCCTAATCCTAGATCTAGTCCGTTAAATGGGTTCATCGTCGTCCCTCCCCTTCATTATTGATGGAACATATCTCTACGTACGCTTCGTGACTCAGTCCCTAGCCTTATCCGGCCTCAGGCTGTTCCTTCGCTTCCACCATCTGCAGCCCCTTTCGGTTCGAATCAGATCATGTTATGATGTAAGCGATTTCATATCAAATTTTACATGATCCTATCTCCCGGTTTCCATGTTGGGATTTGTGATTTGTTATCCATTCTTGCTATTGTCTACACAGGAGGTACCGATGGACAATCCGACTTTGACTCCCTCGAACCTGATACATCGCCTGTCACCCAACGTTCGAAGAGCCTGGAACCACCGGGTGGACACGATGAAGCTGGCGCCTCGCATCATTTTTGACTATGAACTGTTGTATATGGAAAAAGGGGAACTCACCATTCGTGTGGAGAACGATACGTTTGTTGCGGTGCCCGGAGATATTTTACTGTTCAAACCGGGGGTGGAACATGAGTTCATAGACTCGCGGGGAGAATGTTGGATGCCGCACATTCATTTTGATGTGCTGTATCATGAGGATTTTGAGGAGGTACCAATCAATTTCAAAAATCGCAGCGAATGCACGGAGGAAGAGCTGGCTTGGCTTCGGCCTGACATACTGGGGCAGGCTTTCGGGTTTCCCAACGTCCTGCGGATCGGCAACCATGCCGAGGTACACAAGACGCTGATGCAAATCATTCATGCCTACGAGCGGCGTGATGCCGACTACCCGTTGATCCAGAAAGCGCTGGTGCTCCGCATCCTTTATTTGCTGCAAAAAGGGCTGAGGGCGAACAACAACGCGCATCTGGTCATGCATCAACGTGCCATGGAGCTGGCGGTCACCTACATCATGGAGCATTACAACGAAACGGTCCCGCTGAAGACGTTATCGAAGCTCGCTTGCCTCAGCGTGTTCCATTTCTCCCGTATTTTCAAGCAAACGTTCGACCTGACCCCTCATCAGTTTCAAATCCGCTACCGGATGGAGAAAGCCAAAGAACTGATGATCTTTCAACGCTTGTCCTTATCCACCATCGCTGAGAAAGTCGGCTACAGCAACATATACTCCTTCAGTAAAGCGTTTAAGCAGGTTGAAGGCATGTCCCCTCGCCAGTTCATGCGCACGCATTCGAAATCGAGCTAGGCGGATGAAGCCGCTGCGATCGTTTCCGGCCAGCAGATCAGATCTTTAAAACCTGCAGAGTATAACACCGGGATGTTGATTTTCTCGGCCAAGTTCAGATTGTCAAAATAACTCAATGTCGTTAGGACTTGCTCCAACGATCCCGGGTTACGGGCGACAAATTCAGCGATTTCCGAGACGGAGCCGGTTGATGTTAGGGTTCTTGGGACTCATGCTGACCCTAGCTCTGCTAGCGATGTATGCTGTTCAACTCGGATACCAGGATGGTTTGTTTGTCAGACAAGCGATCTACATGGCGAGCGGATTGGTAGTGATGTTCTTCATCAGCCGAGTTCATCATCAACGGTTATATCGCTATTCATGGATGATCTTCGGATTGTCAACCGCTCTTATTTTGGCTGCTCAGTTTTGGGGCTCGCAGATCAATGGCGCTCGGAGTTATATTTTCGGGGGAATCAGTGTGACGGCACTCTGCCCTTATCTCTTTATCGTAGCGGCAGCCGGGCTGCTGTCCAGGGCCGAAGAAAATGAGGGATACGGGAAAAGCTTAGGGAAACTCCTTCTCCTCGGCGTCCTCCCCGTACTGCTGTTTGCTTACATCCCGTCGTCTGTTAGCCTTTTGCTATATGCAGCCACGTTCGCTTTTTTGCTAACCATCTCCAGATATGCACGTCCATGGGCGGCTGCATACCTGGCATTTGTCGCAGCGGCCTTCCTCTTGCCGCTGCTGCTAAGCGAACGCGTTCAAGATCGGTTGCTCGGATTTTTACTACGTCAACGAGATCCCAATGGAGCTGGCTACCTTTATCGACAAATCGATGAAGCCGTCCGGTCGGCGGGGTGGAATGGACATGGCTTTGGCTCGCCGATGAAAACTCTCCCCTACATCCACTCGGATCATATTTTTACTTATCTTATCTACAGTATGGGTTGGACTTTCGGAATCATTATCACTCTACTCATCTTGTTCTTTATCCTTCAGCTCACCAGAATGTTTAAATCGGTCAAAGATCCTTATGGGAAGATGCTTATTTCCGGCATCGGAGCATTATTAGTGATTCAATTCCTCTGGAGCATGGGAATGTCGCTGGGGTTCCTCCCCCTCTCCGCTGTTCCGTTTCCTTTTCTCAGTTACGGTATGGACCAGATGTTGGTTCAGTTAGCCGCCATCGGCCTCATCTACAGTGTCTATCGCAGGAAAGACATGATTTCTTTAAAGGGCGGAATCCCAAACAATTGATAACATTTAAAAAAACCGCCGGAGTTCCAGCTCCGACGGTCTCTCATTTCTAATCCTCTCACTTCGGTTTCTTCACAAAAGGCGCAGCCTTCGCCAGCACCTCGTCCTCCGTCGGTGCGCTGACGTATCTGCCGTTGATATATACGAACGCTCTTTTGCCGCACGGACCGCAATACGATTTGCAGCCGATTTTGATCTCGGCGTCCGGCGCGAGCTTTTGCAGCTTCGGTACAAACGTCTTCATGCGGATATGATTGCATTTATCGCAAATCCGAATATCGTTAGCCATGCCAAGTCCCTTCTTTATCGTTAGCTAAAACTTAGCTTAGTGATCCCCATGATTGCCTTTGGAAGGGTTGGTAATCACGAAGCCTTCCTCTGGGAAATACAAATAATCGATCTTCACGCCATCCAGGAACGGATCATCGCCACCCACAATGACATCGATGTCCTTGTCAGTTTTGACGATTTGGTCGTTCTCGCTAGGCTTGACCAAATCCAGGCCATAGTGAGCATGGTCGCCATGGGAATGGGTAATGAATACCTTCAGCGTCAGCCCTTGATTTTCTTCCTTGGCCAGTTCTTTCTGTATCACTTTCGCCGCATTGCGGGTAATTTTGACTCTCATATGATCTCTCCTATCGCACAAAATGGCTTCCCTTAACATTCCTATTGTAAAGAAACAGAGCGCAACAAGCAAGGCTCAAGGTGAAGCATCCGGATATTTCCGCTCCGCTCGGGTCACAAACCAATCCATAAGCAGCATCGTTACCGCCATGTCGTCGATCGGAATCAACGGCAGCACATCCGGCAGAACCCAATATGCAAGCGCCGGTACAACCAACAGCAGCTTATCCGTGAGCGGGATGTTGCCCGAAGTGAGCAGCGGGAGAGTTCGGCGAAAAATATGGGACCACCGACGAAGCGACCACCAGTTTTTCCATTTCATCTCTATCCCTCCCGTTTCGTTGTAAGTACAGCTGCTACTTAGGATACCCTATTGTACCACGGTTCATGGCTCAAGCAAAAAATCCGGGACCCTCCCCGGATTTTCCATCATCATCTTTGTTCCACTCTCTCTACAAAAAGTACACCAAGATCGCCAGCACCACTAAATGCGCAGGATAAAAAGCTCTCCACACCCAGCGGGGAAGGCGCCAGGCTTCCAGCTTTCGCCACAGCTCCGGCCCGTAGGCAATTACCAGCGTCGGCAGGATGCTGGCCAGTTGAATCACCCAGCCGTAAGCGAACAGATAGACCATGTTCAGGAGCAAGTGCATCACTACCGCTTTTCCTTGGCTGGCAAATTTGAAGATCAACACCAGCAGCAGACCGTAAGCACCATAATCAAACGGAAGCACCTCCATAATCACGCAGACAACAGCGATAATGATCGCGGACAGCGGCCCCGGCTTCGACGAATCCAGCATGCGTAGCACCAGTAAAGATACGAATAAGGTCGCCACGACGTTTAAACCGTTCGTATCGAAAGCCAACTGGTAAGGAATTTGTGATAGCACAGCGATCAGTAGCAACCGTGATGCGTACTTCCGGTAATTGGAGGTGTGCTGATAACCCTGGACCAGTGCGTAGGCATAGATCGGGAAAGCAATTCGTCCGATTATCCGCCAGAGAACATCTCCGGGAAAAAACAGCAGCCCAACATGGTCGATCAGCATGGTGATCATGGCGATCAATTGCACGGCCTACACTCCTTTCGTTGATCAACGGGGTTTAAAAATTTTGATTTTCATTTTTTCTAATCTTCAGTAGACTGAAAATAAGCCAAATTGGCGTTGCCATCATAGATAGGGGAGTCATCATGTACTTGTTTATCGTCAATCCAAATGCGGGTAACGGCGAAGGTCGCCGGATTTGGAATAAAATCAGCAAAAAGCTGCAACGGCTTGGTATTCCTTACGAGCACGTCTACACCACCAGCGCCGAGCAAGCGCATACATTCCTTCAGGGCAAGCTAACCGGGGAAGTGTCTTGGCGCGCGGTGGGCGTGATCGGAGGCGACGGCACCATCCATAGCCTGCTGCCTGCGATGCACCAGTCCGGCGTGCCGCTGGCGGTCTTCTCCGCCGGATCAGGCAATGACACTGCCCGCGGATTCGGCATCCCGCGCCGGGTTGGCGGCGCGCTGAAGGTATTGCTGAGCGGCCGGTCAACGGCAGCTGATCTTATCTCCATCGATGGAGATCGCACGCTGACTGCACTGGCGGTCGGCTTTGACGCTCAAGTTGCCAGCAATGTCAATGACAGCCGCTACAAAAAAATATGCAATGCGTTGGGACTAGGCAGGTTAGCTTATATCATCGGTATTTTTCATACCCTTCTTACCTATCGTCCCGGACCGTTAACGCTCGACTGCGACGGAACCACTTACCATTTCGAGTCCGCCTGGCTGACGGCGATTAATAATGTTTCCAGTTATGGGGGAGGCATGACCATCTGTCCGGACGCCAAGCCGGACGACGGGGTGCTCGACCTGTGCGTCGTGCACGATTGCTCCAAGCTGAAGCTGCTCCTGTTGTTTCCTACCGTCTTGTTTGGAGGTCATACAAAGCTCTCCTTCGTCACGATGCTGAAGGGCCAAAACATTACGATTTCCAGCTCTCTGCCGCGTCTTGCTTTAGGTGACGGAGAGCACGTGGCTACTACGCCGCTTCGCGCTACCTTGGAACCCGGCTCTATTCGAATCATTCGTCCGTAACGAAAGACACATGTGCTGCGCGACAGTTTCTATGACGTGGTTCAAAAAAACCTTTGGGCGGGTTGTTAAGCTCCCCCAAAGGTTTTTTTGATTGTTACACCACAGGACTGGATACCTGCCAAACGATGGGACTCAGCTCGACTTGCTCACCCAACCACTGTCTGGCGATCTTGCGGAACATATCGGCTTCCCCGCTGCAGAAGAACTGATGCACGGGAGTACCGTTACCGCGAGCCAAACATCCCCGTTGATGTAGAATCGTGCTGATTTCGCGGGCAGTTTCATCCGCAGAACTAATTAACTTCACATTTGGCCCCATGACACGTTGAATGGGGTCTTTCAAGAACGGATAATGAGTACAGCCTAGAATTAAGCAGTCCATCGGCTGCTTCTTCATCTCCCGAAGAGATCGCTCCACCACATGCAGCGCTTCCTTCGTTTCATACAACCCATGCTCTACTAACGGAACAAATTCAGGACAAGCTTCGCTAACGATTTCGATTTGCGGATTTAACTCACGTAGCGCTACCGTATAGGCCCCGCTACGAATCGTGCCTACCGTCCCGATGACGCCAATCTTTCCGGTCTTGGTCGCGCTGATTGCTGCGCGGGCACCCGGATGAATGACGCCAATGACAGGGATATCCACCTTGGCCTTGATGAAATCGAGTGCAGCCGCTGTGGCGGTGTTGCAGGCAATCACAATCATTTTCGGATGGAACTGGATTAAATAATCGACGATTTGCTCGGTAAACAAGCGGACTTCCTCGGGCGACCTTGGGCCATAAGGAGCCCGGGCCGTATCGCCGAAGTAAATGATTTTCTCTCTGGGAAGCTGCCTCATCACTTCCTTGCAGACGGTGAGGCCTCCCACTCCCGAGTCTAATATGGCGATGGCTTGCTGCACGAACATACCGCTTCCTTTATGTTTAGTGTAAAATCCTTCTCATTACTTTATGACTTCGCACCACAGAGGGTACCTAAATCTTAACTCAATTTGTAGTGCAAGAAAACCCGCAAGGGCGGAGAAAACGGGAAAAAGACCCGGGAGCGGGTCTTTTTCGGGCGATCACTGTGGACAGCCGTTCGAATTATTGGCCTTCCTCTTTGTCGGAAGTTGCCGCTGCTTCCACAGCTGCAGTAGTCGCTTCAACGGCTTCCGTCGTTTCTTCTTCCGTTACGACGCCAAGGGCCACTGTCTCTTCTTCGGTCACCGTCTCCTCTTCTTCATCTGCAAATTCGGAGACTTGAGCAATGACCTCTTCTTCATCGGTGATCTTGTCGGAACGACGGCTTTGGATTTCACTGATCAACACTTCAGCGGCTTCCTTCACCTTGCCGACAAGAACGGTACTTTGCTCCGATACTTTTCCGGCAACCTCTTGCGTCTTCTCTCCGACTTGACGAGCCCCGTTGGCAATATCCTTACGCAGCTCTTTCCCGGCTTTGGGGGCAAATAACAACGCCGTTACCGCACCGGCAACCGTGCCGATGGCGGCCCCCCATATCCAACCTTTGTTTCCTTTGCTCACGACTCATCTCTCCTTTTTGGCTTTCTCCGCGAATGCCCATATCGATAATGTATTATAAGCAGCAAGGGTCTGTCCGGTCACACTTGTAAGGAAAAAAATTGGGCTTGTCTGTCTGAGATTAGACGCCTTCCTGTTCCAGGTACTTCAGCACATTGGCCGAAAAATCCTGCAAAGCCTCGGGCAACCGCCCCCTTAGCCCTTCGACCTCCTGGCGATCCCAAGCAAAATATTCCTGAACTAACGGTTTCCGCAGTCGAACCAGTTCGATGAGCGTAACGTGCAGTTTCGCATCGATGACCGTTTCATCCAAGAGGATATCTACAATGTCCTCATAGCTGCTGGCGTCACGCATAATAAACCCGTCGATTAAATAGCTGCCGACGTCCGTTACGATTTCCAGCGCCAGATGCAATGCTCGTTCCTCTGCATAACGCCCCAGCAGGGAGGAGTTGGCCTCCGCCGCTTCACGAAGGGCCTGCAGCAATTCTGGCAGCATGTCCAGCCTGCGTTCGATTTGTTCCCGGTTTACATAATACAAGGGGATTCCCTCCTTTGGTCCAGTCTAAAATTCGAAATCGACTGCGACCTGACTCTCGCGTACTTCGCTCATATGCTCGATTACTTTCTTGTGCTCCGGATGAACTTGATATCCTTCCAAATCCGCAAGCGAATCAAAGGTAGCAATGAGCGCAATGTCATAGGAACGAGGGGAACGGATCACGTCGGTGCCCACCTCAAGGCTTCTGAGCTGCTCTACTTTACCCTGCATGCCGCGCAGTATCTCAACCGTACGTGCCACATTTTCCGGAGATGCATCCTTCAATTTAAACAATACGATATGCTTGATCATAATTCACCCTTCTCCTTCTTAACGATTCCGTATCTCATTTCAGCATAACATAAAGGGTATCTGCCGGAAAGTAAGGCACTCCCGAAACTCTATCAATCTAGTTTCATATGATATATTGTCTCATTTACTAGAGACGAGATTTAGAGGGAAAAGAGGTGAATCGCAATGACCCTCCTGCGCTTTCTGCTAAACGAACCGTTGCGAAGGCGAATTCGCCTGCTGCAAGCAGAACTTGAGCTGCTAGCCAGCCGAGTGGAGCATCTGGAGCATGCACTTGATGCCGCCTCCTTCCCGGATTCCGCGACCCGGCAGCAAATTGAAGCCTCGATCGGTCTCAGTATCATCATTGAGACGACGGGCTCCGTCATCCATGGCACATTGATCGCTGTGCATCCTGATGCTCTGGAGATGGTCGATGAATCAGGACGGCAGGTGATCGTCCCAGCCGCTAGAATCACGACCATCAAATTGTAGACCGTGTGAAACTGGCGGGGATCCTCCCATTCGGCAACCGAGATGGCCGGATGGGAGGAAGGGCACTTTTTTCGCTGAAGGGATATTGACAGCTTGACTCCGTTTTTATACAATAAAGAAGTCGCTCACGGGGCCTTAGCTCAGCTGGGAGAGCGCATCGCTGGCAGCGATGAGGTCAGGGGTTCGATCCCCCTAGGCTCCACCATATCTATGAATGTAGCAGTCCATCGGGGCTGTTTTTTTAGTTTTGTGGCGCAAAACGCCCCGCGGATCCTGATCTATCATCTGGGATTCCCGGGGCGTTTTTTATTATCCCTCAAAAGCCCGTTGCAACTCCTCTAGGTTAAACTTCTTCATCTTTAGGAATGCCTGCGTCACTCGTTGGCGTTGTTCTAAGGTTCCCTGGGTCAGCATCTTATCCAAGGCGGACGGGGTGATCTGCCAAGAGAGGCTATAACGATCTTTCAGCCAACCGCATTGTTCGGCCTCAGGCACGGCAGAGAGACTTTCCCAATAATAATCGATTTCCTCCTGTGTGTCGCAGTTCACCATAAAGGAAATCGCTTCGGTGAAGCCGAACCCATGAGCATGCGCACTGTCCAGCGCTGTAAACCAGGTATCTTCCAGCATAAAATCGGTGAACATGACCGTCCCCTCCCGGTCCGGCTCTTGTCCGGGACCATACTTGACGATCGTGCCCGGTTTCGCGTTCCGGAATACGGAAAGGTAGAACTCACGCGCTTCTTCCGCCTTGCCGCAGTTATCGCCGGTGAACATCAAGGACGGAACAATTGCTGGACGCGGTTCCCTTTCCGGATTGGTTAACATCAACTGCCATGTAAACCCGTACTTGTCCTGAATCCAACCATACCACTCGCTGAAGGGGTACCGGCCTAGCGGCATAAGTGGAGTCCCGCCGTCAGACAGCTTGTTCCACACTTCATTCAACATTTCTCTGGCGTTGGTGTCTCTAGAGGGGTCGAAATTGACGATGCACGAAATCGAAGGATTCAACTTGAAGTACGGACCCGCCGAAATCGCCACAAACGGAAACCCCCAAATGGTAAACGAAACCATTTCGGAATCCCCCGAAGGAGTATCGTTTAGCGTCGTAACCCCAGTGATTCGGGACTCTGGAAATACGGAGCAATAGAACTCTGCAGCCTCCTTCGCCTCTTTTTCGAACCACAGATGCAAGCTGATCGATGAACTCACTTTTTTCCTCCTTTACATGAATCAGGTTATTCTTCATACTACCACATTTGGTGACCCATGTTTGATTCCCGTTGGCCTGTGGGCGCATTCCCCACGCCTGTGATTCACTCTCTGTAGGTCCGTTGCACGCTCACGGGTAACCCTCGATGAATTCCAATGAAGCGTTAATTATGCTCTCCATGAACTCCAATGAACTCCGATACCGTTAAGTAAGCTCAACTAACCAGTGATTAGTGATTAACTCCGATGAAGCGCTATCTAACTCTTGATTTACCGCTACTTCACTCGCGATTATCCGCTGATTAACTCCCCATTAGCCCCCGAAATACCGCTAACGCTTGCCACAGATCTTATTTGCCCCAAAAAAGCCATGTTGCGATTCTAACGCTTGCCACAGCGCTTATTCCCCGGTTTTGCCCCATTTTTCGCAATTTTCACAGCAATAGAGTGTCTCATCTTCGTTAGAATTTTTTGGAGAGCAAATTTGCCCAAATAGCGTTGCTCATAAGCGTTAGAGTTACTCGCCAGTTCATCTCCTGCTCCTTACAACCACTAGACCTGCTCGCCCTGACTATCTGCCCTACCCTTCAACCGCTAACGCTTGCCACAGATCTTATTTGCTCCAAAAAGGCCATGTTGCGATTCTAACGCTTACCACAGCGCTTATTCCCCCGGTTTTGCCCCCATTTTTCGCAATTTTCACAGCAATAGAGTGTCTCATCATCGTTAGAATTTTCTCGAGAGCAAATTTGCCCAAATAGCGTTGCTTATAAGCGTTAGAGTTACTCGCCAATTCATCTCCTGCTCCTTACAACCACTAGACCTGCTCGCCCTGACTATCTGCCCCACCCTCCAACCGCTAACGCTTGCCACAGAACTTATTTGCTCCAAAAAGGCCATGTTGCGATTCTAACGCTTACCACAGTGCTTATTCCCCGGTATTGCCCCCATTTTTCGCAATTTTCACAGCAATAAAGTGTCTCATCATCGTTAGAATTTTCTCGAGAGCAAATTTGTGCAAATAGCGTTGCTTATAAGCGTTAGAGTTAGTAGTAGTAAGAGCGTTTGCACCAGCAAGTGTATTCGCAACAGTAAGTGTATTCGCACCAGCAATAACGTTGGCACCAGTATAGTGTTGGCACCGAAATAGTGTTTACGCCAATATAGCGTTCTCACCAGCAATTTGCGTTCCCACGAACAACAGCATACGCACCAACAGCAACTTCCCATCCTCAGCGAACTACCCGAGTTCAGTTACATTGTACCTCTGTCAATAGAGTAGACACAAAGAATCGAGAAAATTATGCGGCAGATCGGTACATACGTTCGCACTCATTGGGCGTAGAATACCCAATCGCGGAATGGATTCGTTTTCCATTGTAGAAGCAGGTAATATATTCAAAAATGCGTTTCTTGGCTTGCTTGCGTGTTTTGAACTTCTCCAAGTAGACAAGTTCTTTCTTAAGCACACTGTGGAACGATTCAATACACGCATTATCGTAGCAGTTCCCTTTGCGGCTCATACTGCCTTTCATCTTGTAGGTGCGCAGCCGCGCCTGGTAGTCATGAGAAGCGTACTGGCTGCCGCGATCCGAATGATGCAGAACCTCTTCGCACGGTCGCTGCTGGCTGTGGGCGCGGTCCAGCGCCGTTAACACGAGTTCTTTCGTCATTCGCTCATCCATGTGAAATCCAACGATTTTACGACTGTACAGGTCCATGATGCTTGCCAGGTATAGCCAACCCTCATCGGTCGGGATATACGTAATATCAGCCACCCAGGCCTTGTTTGGAGCGGACGGATTAAACTCGCGGTTCAACACGTTCTCTTGGACAGGCAGGTTGTGCTTCGAGTTGGTTGTGGCCTTGTATTTCTTCACCGTGCGAGAACGTAAACCCAGCTCCTTCATGATCCGAGCGACTGTTTTCTCGGACACTCGTATGCCCTGCTTGTGCAGTTCTTTTGCTACTTTGGGGCTTCCATATAATCGACGGGATTCTAGAAAGATACGACGGATCCGCCGCTCCAGCTTGCGACGTCGCTTTTCACGTTTGCTGGCTTTTCGCTGGGTCCATTTGTAATAGCCGCTTCGGGATACTTCAAAGGCTTCGCACATCTTCGAGACTCGGCACTTGAAGCGATGATCGTGGATGAAGGCATAGATCAGCGCCGGTCTTTGGCGAAGTAGTGCATCGCCTTTTTTAAGATGTCGTTCTCCTCTTCCAGATCACGAAGGCGTTTCTGAAGATCTCTCATTGCTTTATCGTCGGCTTTCAGTTGCCCACTGCCTGGAAAGGCCTGTGCGCCGTCTTTCTTGTATTCCGCCATCCAACGATACAGGGTGTTGTCGCTGATCCCCAGTTCGCGGGCGACCTGCGCCACCGCTTTCCCTTCTTCCTGGATCATCTGAATCGTTTGCAGTTTAAATTCTTTATCGTATTTTTTCGTCATGGTAGCACCTCGAATTTGGATAGATTCATTTTACCCGATTCTCGGTTCTCCATGTCTACTTTTTAGTCTAGCAGCACATCCTGCCACCCCTGCGATCTACCCGAGCCCAGTCACATCCTACCACCCCCAAGGAACCACCCGAACCCATTACATCCAGCCACCCCCGCGATCTACCCGAGTTCAGTTACATCCTGCCACCATCAACGAACTCACCGAGTCCATTACATTGCCACCACCAGCGTCCCTCTGCCCCTACCGCGCGCTCGGAAGTTGGAACGTTCGATACCGTTGTCTACCGCCTGCGACCTCTAGTAACTTTCGGCTGTGCATCGCACGTAGAATCGCGCGGGTATGCTGCTTGGATAGCCTGAGATGGTCCGCGAGCTCTCCCGGGGTAAAGGGGCGCATCAGTCGTCTGGCAAACCTCAAGGCTTCCGCTTCGGCCCAATGGAGGTTGGAGGGTACGGCATTGGACAGGAACTTGCCCACAAAGGATAAGACCAGCTGCTTGCAAACCCCCGGGTCTTCCCGAATCGATAGATAGGCAATCGGCAAGAACAGCCAATCGTCTAGCGCTAACAACGCTTGCTTCATACAAAGATCTTTAAACCGCCCGGCCTCGATATCCCGAGCATGGCTTCGATAATCCTGAATCTCGATGCACCCCTTGGCATTGCCCGGCATGTAGGCTAAATCGAGATAGCGGAAGCCATTGTTAAAGTCGCGAACCTCATACTCCGGATAGAGATCGTTAAGGTTTCCGATGGCGGGATACCAAATGTACCGCAGAAAGTCCGTTGTCCCTCGGCTTAATCCCTTTTTGAGAAACTCCTTTCTTCTTAAGTTTGTCTCCTCGTTGATCTGGCGTTCCAACCACTCCAAGTAAACCGCATCAAACTCACTCATCCTTGCCACTCCCTTTCAAAAGTCCATAAAAAAACCGCCCCGATCCCCCCTGCTCCAAGAGCAAGCCAGATCGAAGCGGCATGTGCTTCATACCGAAATATCGAAATATCCACTATGGAAAATAATGTATCACAAGACATCGTTTCGAGCAACGTTCCCTGATTACCCCACAGGCCGATGGATTGGTGATTGAAACGCACCTTCACTTCATGTCTTCAGCTTCTTCACTTTCCCCATGATCCACAAGCAGACTGGAAATGCGATTCCGAAGATCATGGCGTACAACGGCCAAACCTTCATAAAGTCGATCAAATAGGCGAAATTGGGCCAGATGATGCCGGAGGCCACGATGCCAAGCAACACCAGCGGGAGAAACAGCGTATTCTTATTTTTCAATCCAAAGGCTTCGCCGAGCCCCTGTACGGAGATATGCAACAACATCACCAGCCGAAAGAAAATCGAGATGTACCAAAACACCGTAATCACAACCTCAAACCGTTGAAAAAAATCACCGATCTCGATCGTTCGGGCCACAAAATAACTGGCAAACGTAAGATTGGCCATTACCCCTTCACTGAGCGTCGCGATTGTTAGTACCATCATCAGCAAATACATGGTCCCGCTAATGGCTGATCCAATCCAGACCGCCTTACTCCAATTTTTGGATTTCGGAAGCTCCGGAACAAGAAATAGAAATCCAATCGTTTCTAAGTAAGGAAAGGCTAATAACGAGAAAGACCCCGCAACACCGGTTTCCAGCCATACTCCAAAATCGGAGCAAGATTCGTCCAATGGGTCCCATACAGCAGCGAGAGGCCAACTAGCAGGAAAATCACTGGCAGCAAGAAGAATAACAGTTCCGCACTGCGGCCAATCGTCGGCACCCCTGACCAGACCGAATAAACAACCACGACTAGCATGAGCATCAATACGACATAAGGAGGCGTTAAAGGCATAATCGATATGGTGATAAAGTCGCTTAAATTTCGCAACGTTAAGATAAGGATTAAGTAAGGAAACAGCAAAATGAATAGGATCGACAACACCGAACCAGTGGGAGTGCCGATTAGACGACGAAGGTGCTGAACAAAGGACATCCCGCGCATTTGTCCGGCAATTGCCGTTAAGAGCGGGATGAGCAGAAAATGAATGGCAACGGCCACTGCGGTACAGATCCAGGCATCATGTCTGGCAACGGCGGCAAGACTCGATGGGATGAGGAGATAGGCGCTGCCGATTTGATACATTGAAATCCATAATGCGAATTGCCTTACCGATATACTCCGTTTGTTCATTCCAATACTCCTCAAGATAGCAATTTAGCGATCAACATACTAGCCGGTTCAAATAAAGTTTGAATCGCCAATAGCGGTGACGGTACTTGAATATGAAGCAATTGAAGTACGAGGAGAACGATGCCAACGCTTAGGAAACAAGCATGTACGGCGAGATCCCTGAACTCTTTTTTATGAAACATCCTCTGGTATTCCAAGGCCGATATCGCCAATGATACAAACAATAAAACGTATAGCACGTTCTTCCTCACTCCTGTTTATTCTGTGGCATTCCGTAGGGACTGACGATCTTCCCATTTCGCTTGATTTGCAGAGTCACACGCAAGTTCACATCCAGCTCTTCGAAGCGCTTGTCCCAGTCGTTCTTCCATACATGCCATTTTGCCGGATATGCCCGATGAAAGGCTTCGCCGAACCCAAAGATATCCGTACCCAACGATTGAGCTTTCCGAATCCCTCGATTAATCGCCTCTACATACTGGTCTGCAGCAATTTTCTGCAGCTTCAACAGGTCCTCCTCTTTATTGAGATCGACCTTCTTACATCTCAGTTCATTAATGTTGGCTTCAATGTACACGGTAGCATCGAGGACCGGATGATCATTCACGATCTTAGGATCATACTTCGTTTTGGGCCGGATGACGTCCAACGTAAAATGCTCTTTCGCATTCGGACAATCTACTTTGAAAAGACTGTTGTCCACATGATTCGTCAAATAGTTATAAGCCCGGCTTTCGGACGGGTTCATCCAACCAACCAGGCGATCCTCCTGGAAGACACCCACACCGCTGAAAAAATAGTTCGCATGCTGCGGAGACTGCTTCACGTTATCCATCTTCTGAGCTTTATCGGCCTGTTCCCCCAGCTTTAATCCGGTGATGACCGGCTCGATCCCGTCCTTGTTTAAACTCTCCAGAAATTCCTTGGCTCGGCTGTATACGTTCGGAGCCCAGCTTTTGTAAGACAGCTTTAATGCCTTATGCATATCCAGGGCGGGAAAAAGTTCCGTGGATGTCACGAAGGTTAATGCTTCCTTCGCTGAATGGTCCCGAACGATAATCAGATCGAAGACGGGCCGAATCTCATTGTTACGCAACAGCCAATCCAGCGGTTCATGCATACCTTCCCGGGCCGTGGCTTCATCCACAAATAAAATTTGCAAATGGGACATATACAATCTCCGTGACGACATGCCCACCATTTTGCGGATAGCTTCACTAATGGAATCAGAACGCATCGAAAGTACGAACGTCGGCGTACGTTCAGACGATTGCTTCCGCGACATTTGATTGGGATTCACGACCTGAAGGCTGACCTCATAAAGGTCATCCTTCTTGTCGATTCCCATAGCGAGCACAATCGAAAGTTCATTTAATTCATTGCGATTCCAACAACCTGTCAGCAGCAGAATTAATGCGAGGGATATGGAAACAAGAAAAAAACGCTTCTCCTGTCGGTACACAGGGATCATCTCCTTGGGTTCTACGGTCCTTTAGCTCCAGGTTGGTAAGGGAAACGGAGGATGGCATCCGATTGCTTCCGCGGCTTGTAGGGAGCGACGGGCGATAAGTACGGGACGCCGAAGGAGTGCAGCCCGCTTAAATGAACGACCAGCATGATAAAAGCAACAGTCAACCCGTAGACCCCGAGGGTTGAGGCGATCATCATGAACCCAAAACGTAGCATCCGAATCGGGATCGACATGGAATATGACGGAATCGCAAAACTGGCTATGGCCGTAATCGCTACGACGACCACCATGACGGTTGAAACGATTCCCGCTTCGACCGCGGCTTGTCCAATAACGATCGACCCCACGATGGATAAGGCTTGACCGATCGTTCTCGGCATCCGAAGACCGGCTTCCCGCAGGATTTCAAACACGACTTCCATGATTAACGCCTCGAGAAAAGCCGGAAAAGGCACCCCTTCGCGTTGCGCCATTAAGCTCAATAACAACACCGTTGGAATTAAATCCTGATGATAGGTGGTTAATGCGATATACAGTGCAGGAGCTAACAAGCATATCAGCATGCAGAAATAACGAAGCAGCCGGGTTACACTCCCGTAGAGATACGATTGATAATTGTCCTCGGCAGATTGCAGAAAATCGACGAATAAAGAGGGCGCAAGAAGAACGAACGGCGTTCCGTCAATAAAGATCGCAATTCGCCCCTCCATGACACCCGCCGCAATCGTATCTGGACGATCCGTGTTGTACAGCATGGGAAAAATCGTAAGCTTGTTATCCTGATTCATCACTTCCTCAATATATTCGCCCTCCAGCACGCGGTCCACTTGGAGGTTGCTGAGTTTGTCTTTCAGTTTACTTACGATCTGTTGATCTGCTATTTCATCCATGTACATAAGTGCGAGCTCTGTTTTAGTTTTATTGCCAGCCTGAATCGTCTGGACGCGAACCCGTGTATCCTTCACCCGATGGCGGACCAAGGAGGTATTCGTGCGAATCGCCTCCGTAAATGCGTCCTTCGGTCCCCGAATGATCGGGTGGGTATCCGATTCGGAAATAGCGCGTTCCTCCAACCCGGGAATCGAAACAAGCAAACCATCCTTATACCCGTCGATCAGAATCAATGCTCCGCCAGACAACATTCCATTACTCGCATCCTCATGGTTGCTCACTAAGGTGATACCGCCTACGTTTACAACCTTGTCTTTGAGCTGGGTTGGTGTCATCTCCCCGTCAGAGGTGATCTATAGAATCGGGCGAATGACATTCTGCTGTAAGATTTGACTATCAATAAGTCCTTCAATATAAACAATTGTGACCTGGGTTTGGTCCACCGGTAACAGCTGACGGAACACGACGTCCGAACTGTTCCCAAAAAGTTCACTAAGGCTTTCCAGGTTTTGCTGCAGTTTATCGACAAACTCGTCCGGTTGTTGCATGTTACGAGCTCCTTTGTTCTGATGGAAGTAGTAAGAGTATGACCAAAATTTAGTAATTCTACTCGAAAGAGCTATTCAAGGATTGTTTTTAGGAAAAGTCGAATTGACATTCCAATCGAACCGGATATAATAATACAAAATATCCCACATTCGACGATTGGGAGAGTAACTGTCCGTTCTAGTCCAAGCGAGCCGGGAAGGTGGAAACCGGTACAGGGCTGACAGTGAAGCGGACCCATGAGAATGGTTGCTGAACGCAAACTAAAGTAAGCAACCACGGCCCAAGACCGTTATCCTTCAGAGTGGTTAAACGTAGAGTTTAACAACAAGAGTGGTACCGCGAGCGCGTAAAGCCTTCGTCTCTTTGATGAGATGAGGGCTTATTTTTTTGCCCAGGAGGAGTGGATGGAATGATCAGTAGATGGATGAAGAAGCATCTGAAAACGACCGTACAGCAATTCCTTTCAAGGCTTGGACACAGCGTCGAGGAGCTGCCAGACATTGTAATTGAGCGCCCCTCCCGTGCCGAACATGGGGATTATTCGACCAACATCGCGATGCAGCTGGCCAAAACCTTGCGCCAACCGCCGCTACAGATTGCCGCGCTCCTAAAGAATGAACTGGAGCAAACGGGCCGAATGGAAGGGCTGTTCCACCAGATCGAAACGGCGCCGACGGGATTCCTCGGGCGGAATCGCTTCAGCTTCCGGAGGACATCGCCCCTCAGGATCGTGCGGAACACGTCCTGCTGAGACAAATCGCGGCATGGCCGGATACGCTGGGCACTGCGTGTGAGGAACTATCCCCAACACCGATCTGTCATTACGCTTATGAGCTCGCTACCTTGTTTAATCATTTTTATACCGCCTGTCCGATCCTAAAAGCCGAGCCCGAGCGGCAGACCTACCGCCTATGGCTTACGGCAAAATTTAAGGAGACCATCGCAGAGGTGCTGGAGGTCATCGGATTGCCAGCTCCGGATCGCATGTAAACAAGGGCAAGGCAAGAGTAACACCAAGTGAAAGGCGCGACTGGAACCAACCAGCCGCGCCTTTTGCGTGGATGTCCCCCTCAGTCGCGATGCAGTTAATCAATGTTTTTTGATATCAATATTATTCGTGACGTTTTTTTGAATAAATTGAATCTTCGGCAAGTATGTTTTACTGGAAGGGATGTACACAGAATTGATTCATAAGTTAAACCATCGAGTTAAGCGCTTAACACGATGAGATTTACAAACCAAGGAGGGATCAAACATGGCATTGATGAAAAAAAGAGGTTGGGCCATCGCTTCCGTATTGTTGTGTACGGCTTTAGGCGGGGCGCTATTAGCCGGTTGTTCCGGGTCGGGCGACAAGACTAGCAGCTCCGGCAAAACAACGATTACGGTGACGTATCGCGATGACGGAGCCGGAGAAAAAGGCACATTGTACCGTTGGCTCACCGAGATTGCTGCCGATTACCCGAACAAAGATGTTGAAATCAAGCCATCCCCGATTCAAGCCTCGGAAGGGGACTATTTTGCGAAGGTAGCCTTAGCTTTGAAATCCAAAGATACCGCTCCAGATATCGTGACCGAGGATACGTTTATTCTCAATTCCGACGCCAGCGCCGGTTATTTGGAACCGCTGGATGAGCGGCTGAAGGACTGGGAGGATTGGTCGAACGGCTCGTTTATCGAGGCGATGAAGAAAGGCGTTACCGCCAGCGACGGCAAAGTGTACGGCGTACCTTACAATACGGATTCCCGCGGTCTTTGGTATAACAAAGAGATCTTTAAGCAGGTCGGCCTTCCGGAAGAGTGGACGCCGAAGAACTGGGAGGAAGTGCTGGATGCAGCTCGCACCATTAAGGAAAAAGCGCCGGACATCGTCCCGATTTGGATGAACATGGGCAAGGCGACCGGGGAAGCCACCTCCATGCAGACGTACGAAATGCTCCTTTACGGCACCGGTGAGCGACTCTATGAGAATGCAAGCGGAAAATGGATTATCGAAAGCCAAGGGATCTTAGATGCTTTAGGATTTATTGAAACCGTAAACAAAGAGAAACTCGGCCCGCCGCTCTCCAAGGTGCTGAACGGGCAGGCCGGCAACACCGCTTCCCGAGAATACTTGCCTCAAGGCAAGCTGGCCATCTCCCTCGACGGCTCGTGGATTACCGGCAACTATCTGGAAACCGGCGCTTCTCCATGGCCGGAATACAAGGACGTGCTAGGCTTTGCTCCGATGCCAACGAGTCAAGGTCAGGCACCAGGTTCCATCACGCTCGCTGGTGGTTGGGCGCTGTCCATTCCAAGCAACGCCAAGCATAAAGACGAAGCCTGGGAGTTTATCAAATACGCGTTAAACAAAGAAAACAGCAAGAAGCTCGTCACCTCCTCAGGCAATATTACGGTGCGAGCTGACGTCGCCAAAGATCCGGAATACACGCAGATGCCGTTTAACGAAATCGCTACGGAATATCTGCAGAACGCCGAATTCCGGCCTGCTCAAGAGAAATACCCGGAAGTATCGACGCAAATTCAGACGATGGTGGAATCCGTCGCCACAGGCACCTCCCCTGCAGAGGCCGCCCAAAAATACGCCCAAGACGTCACCCGCATCGTAGGCGAGGACGCTGTCATCCGAAAATGACGAATTCGAATAAGCGGCAAAGCACTGCCTTCCGGAAGGAGAACGAACCATGAGCAGCATGACGGCTGAAGGATATTCCAGAAATCGCAACTCGTACACGTGGCTTTACTTCTTGCTCCCTTCGATTGTGATAATGCTGGTGTTTTTCATCACCCCTGTCTTCCTTACGTTCTTCTATTCCTTTACGAACCTGGCATTAACGGGGGAATCGGCAAGAGAGTTAAAATTCGTTGGGTTCGACAACTATATTCACATGTTCAAGGACCCGACGGTCAAGATTAGCATTTGGAACACATTGGTCTTCCTATTTGGCTCGGCGGTGATTGGCCAGCAGCTGCTCGGCTTATTCATCGCCCTCCTGATGAAGCGCAAGAACCGGACGTTCCGGCGGGTGATTGGCACGATCGTCCTCGCCGGCTGGGTCACCCCGGAAATCGTATGTGCGCTATGCTTATACAGCTTCTTCGGTGACGAAGGGACGCTGAACTCGATCATCACTTCATTGGGGCTTCCGGCAGTCACCTGGCTGTATACTGTTCCAATGCTGACGATCATCCTCGCGAACATTTGGCACGGTACCGCCTTCTCGATGCTCGTCTTTCAAGCGGCTCTTGACGACGTGCCCAGCGAGGTAGAAGAAGCGGCAGTGGTCGATGGCGCTTCAAAATGGCAGGTACTGATTCGGATTATCATCCCTTATATCAAAGATTCGTTTATGACCAACATGATGCTGATCACGTTACAGACATTGGGCGTGTTTGGTTTGATTTATGCCATGACCGGTGGAGGCCCGGGAACGTCTACGACCACGTTGCCCATCTTTATGTACAACCAAGCCTTCGTGAACTATCAACTGGGGTACGGAACCGCGATCTCCTTGCTGCTACTGCTCATCGGAATCGTGCTTAGCTTGTTCTATACCCGATCGTTGAAATAGTCCAAGTGCAAGGAGAACCTCTTATGAACGCAAAACAACGGAAAATCATCTACCGGATCTTGCCCTATACGATCCTCACGATCATCGGCATATGCTTCGTCTTACCCTTGCTCTGGGTGGTAGTTGCTTCGGTCGATCCCAATGCCATGCAGACGCTAAAAATGCCCCAGCGAATCACGGCGGATAATTATATCAACGTGATCACCAGCCGCCAGAACCAACGCGCATTCCTGATCGGCTTGATCATGTCGCTGGGGCAGGCGCTGCTCGTCGTCCTCTTGGCACTGTTGGCCGCCTATCCGTTGTCCCGATATCAAATGAAATACAAGAAGCCGTTTATGTTGACCATCCTGTTTATGACTTCCTTACCGATAACGGCGGTGATGGTTCCGGTCTACCAGCTGTTTCTCAGTTTGAAGCTGTATGACCAAATCTTTGGCGTGATCCTGTTCTACGTAGCCTCATCGATGCCCTACGGCATTTGGATGCTTAAGAACTTTATGGATTCCGTCCCTCTGGATCTGGAGGAAGCGGCATGGGTCGACGGGGCCTCGGTATTTACGGGGATTCGGAGAGTTGTAGCACCGCTGATGGTGCCGGGGATTTGCACGGTCGCCATCTTCACCTTCTCGGGCAGCTGGGGGAATTTCTTTGTTCCATACATTTTGCTGCAAAATCCGGAGAACTTCCCCGCTTCCCTGAAGTTATACCAATACTTTGGTCAGTACGGGATGATTGAGTATGGCAATCTTGCAGCCTTCTCCATTATGTATGCGATCCCGTCCATCGTACTGTACATCTTGTCCCAACGGTTTATGTCCAAGGGGTTTGGGTTGCAAGGGGGTACGAAAGGGTAGCTATACAGAACAAAGGCCCTGCTGAAGCAGGGCCTTTGCATGGGGTACACATTCAATTATACGATAAGTGCTCTGGATACAATAACCAACAGGATGAAGAGAACCAGAATCGTCCCTGTGGAAGTCCAGAAACCACCATAACCTACGCCACCTACGCCATTTTCATATCCCGACATTGTTTTCCCTCCTTTTTAAATATAGAACATCATATTACGGTTCGCCTGTGAACGATCGGGACATTCGCGGAGAGGGGCGAAAATGGGTATCCGTTCCCCCAGTACTTTTGCTGGAGAGGAGGTGGCGGCTGTAGCCCAGTTCACGCCTAATCAAGCCAAACGCCATTTGCATAAGATGAAATAAGTCGATTTAAAAGCAGGTGGTGCTCTTGGGAGGAAAAAAGAGGAGACAATACCAAAGAATCCAAGAAAATGACCTTTCCTCGGACGACTTGGCCATTATCGGCGCCGGGTTCACCGTGCTTGGAGATATTTTCGATTTGCTCTCCCTGATGAAACTGAAAGAGGAAAAATCGCAGAATGGCGGTGGCTTTGAGGAGACACTGCTTGACGATTTCATATTGCACCGAAGCAACCCTGAAAATAAGGATAATAATAGAATCAAAAGCAAAAATAAAAAGAAAAAACGGAAATAAATAAAGGCGCCGGAGTGAGCTCTCCAGCGCCTTTAAAAGGTTAACGTGACAACTTGGCCACTTTTAGCCTCCATCTCCGCCATTTCAAATATACGAGTACCAATAGTAACGCCCCCAGCCCAATAAAGAAAAACTTTAAATATTTCTCAATCAGGTCGATGGCAACTTGCCACTGTTCACCAAACACCAAGCCGATGCTTACAAAAACCGTGACCCAAAGTGCGGCTCCTGTGTAAGCATATAGGGCAAAGGTTCGAAAAGGAATGCGCATAATGCCTACAAAATAACCAAAAAACTGCCTTACACCCGGCACAAAGAAACTGATTAACAGCATTCGATTGCCGTACTTCTCATAGACCCGCCTCGTCTTCTCTAAATGGGAAGGCTTGACCATAATCCACTTGCCATAACGTTCGATCAACGGCGCGCCGACCCGATGTCCGACGAAATAGGTAATCGTCACCCCGATCACCGCTCCAGCATATCCGGCGAGGATAGCCGGCAAGAAATCCAGCACGCCTTTATAAGCCAAATATCCTGTATAGGTCAGCGTCGTTTGACCTGGAGGCAGCGGCAGCGCAATAAAATCAATGGGAAGTCCGAGCAGCAGAACAAAATAGCCGTAATGCTCAAACATCCTTTCAATCCAATCCAAAACGTTCATCATCCAAATCTCCTTTAACCAATACCAGGCGCTGCCCACGCCAATTGAGTCCACTCTTTATGTTATCAGTATATACGGAGATTTTCCAATCTAAAAGAGTCCGCAGACGGGGCGATTCCCCGCCCCGGGTCCAGTCCTGATTTAGTGGGAGATGGAGAGAAGAATTTTTATCCGAAGCGGCCGCTGATATAATCGTCTGTCCGTTTCTCGGATGGATTGGTAAAGATTTTGGTCGTATCGCCGTACTCGACCAGTTCCCCCATGAGGAAGAACGCCGTTTTTTCCGACACCCGAGCCGCCTGATGCATATTGTGCGTGACGATGATAATGCAGTATTCCTGCTTCAGCTCGGCGATCAGCTCTTCAATTTTGGCACTGGATACCGGGTCCAGCGCCGACGCCGGTTCATCCATCAGGATAATGCTTGGATTGACCGCAATCGATCGGGCGATGCACAGTCTTTGCTGCTGGCCGCCGGACAGGGCCAAGGCGGAGCTGTGCAGTCGGTCCTTCGTTTCGTCCCAAAGGGCCGCTTTGGTGAGCGATTCCTCAACGATCTGATCCAGCTTCTTCTTGTCCCGAATCCCGTGGTAACGCGGTCCAAAAGCGATATTTTCATAGATGGACTTATGGAACGGGTTTGGCCGCTGCCATACCATGCCGATCTTTTGGCGCAGCAGCACGACATCGGTCTTCGGATCATTGATATTGTCGTCCCCGATCCAGATTTCCCCCGTGATCTTCGCCCCGCGGATCAAATCGTTCATCCGATTCAGGCTGCGCAGGAATGTGGACTTGCCGCAGCCCGAAGGGCCAATCAAGGCGGTTACCTGCCGGGAAGCGAAATCGAGCGATATATTTTTAACGGCTTGTTTCTCTCCGTAATAGACGCTTAAGTTTTTCGTAGATAGTTCAATATTTGACACTTGGCTTCGCCCTCCTATTTCGTCGCCGTAAATTTCTTGAGCATCACGCGTCCGAGCCAGCGAGCCAGCAAGTTAAACACCAGCACGGTCAAAATCAGGACGGCCGACGCACCGGCGGCAATTTCAGGCGCATCCGGCGCCAAGCCTTCGGAATTGATCTTCCAGATATGAACCGCCAGCGTCTCCGCCGGACGGAACGGATTCAGCGGGGACGTAGGGCTCAACGGATTCCAGTTGCTAAAGTCGAGCCGCGGACTGCTCATCCCGGCCGTAAACAACAGGGCAGCTGCTTCGCCGAACACGCGGCCCGCCGCCAAGATCGTCCCGGTCAGAATCACCGGCATGGCGATCGGCAGCATCACCGATTGGATCGTTTTCCATTTGGACAAGCCCAGCGCCAAGCTGGCTTCCTTTTGCGCCTGCGGCACGCTGGCTAACCCTTGCTCGGTAATCCGCACCATCAGCGGCAGGTTAAAGATCGTCAAAGCTAACGCCCCTGAGAACAGGGAGAAGCCAAAGCCAAACAGGTTCACGAGAACGAGCAGACCAAACAAACCTACCACAATCGATGGAAAAGAGGATAAGACCTCAACAATCAAACGGATAAAATCGGTGATTTTTCCCGGCTTGGCGTATTCGCTCATATAGATCCCCGCACCGATCCCAAGCGGAATCGTGATGATCATGGTCAAGACCAAGAGGAACAGGGAATTGAACAATTGCGGGCCGATCCCGCCACCTGCCTTAATCGTTTCAGGAGGTGACGTGAGAAAATCGAAACTGATATGACCCAGCCCCCGGACTAAAATAAAGCCGAGTAACCCCGCCATAATCAAGACAATTAAGCCAGCTAAAGCGATAATAACAACTGTTGCGATTTTGTCGACGGTTTTGGCGCTCATCGTTTTGCTCTCCTTTCCAGCCAACGCACGATAAAGACGAATACAAACGTCATCAGCATCAAGATTAGTGCCAGCGTCCAGAGGACGTTATTCTGCGTCGTGCCCATGACCGTATTCCCCATGCTCAGCGTAATGACGCTGGTCAAGGTCGAGGTGGATTCAAAGAGCGAGCGCGGGATATGCGGCGCGTTCCCGATCACCATCTGCACCGCCAGGGCTTCCCCGAAAGCCCGAGCCATGCCAAGGACCACCCCGGTCAACAAGGACGGCATCGTCGTCGGCAATACGGTCCGCGACAAGGTTTGCCAGCGCGTAGCGCCAAGGGCGTAGGAACCTTCTTTCAAGCCGGGAGGCAGGGCAGACAGGGCGTCGGTGGCGATCGACGTGATCGTCGGCAATATCATGATCGACAGTACGGTCGCTCCCGCCAAGATCCCCAGACCTTGTCCCGGAAAAATATCCCTGTAAAAAGGTACGATGATACTAAGCCCCACAAAACCATACACGACCGAAGGTATCCCGGCCAGCAGCTCGATGACCGGCTGCAAATACTTCTTGCCGAACTTCGGCATAATTTCAACCATAAACAATGCTGCGCAAATGCCAAGCGGTGCTGCGATCAGCGCCGCCAGAATCGAAGTGCTGAACGAGCCCAAGATAAACGGCAGGGCGCCAAACATCGGCGGCTCCCCATCCGGCTTCCAGTTCGTGCTGCCGAAAATTTCACCTAGTGAGATTCCGTCTTGAACAAAAGTGCTTAACCCCTTGGTTGCTACGTAATAAACCATCGAGAAGATCGTAACCACCAGCAATACGATACAAAATGAAGCGTAAATTTTGCCGGTCCATTCCTCGACGATATGCGGTTGTATTTTTTTTCTTCCGCCGGACTGAGCCATGAAACCTCTCCCTTTAAGAACAGCACAGAAAGAGGCAGAACCGTCCGCCTCTTGCCGCACTGATATGATGTTATCGAATCTGCTGGTTATTTCTTCGTGATGTTGCCGTCAACATCGCGTTCCACTTGCATTTTGCTGATCGGAATATAGCCAAGCTCTACTACGTCGCCGTTGTCGCCTTGAACATCCGAGGAAACCATGTAGTCCAAGAAGGCTTTCACGACATCGTTTGGCTCGCCTTTCGTATACATGTGCTCATAAGCCCATACCGGATAAGTTCCGTTTGCTACGTTTTCTTCCGTTGCGTCCACGCCTTCGTACTTCACAGCTTTGACCGTATCGTCAAGGTAGGACAAGGCCAGATATCCGATCGCCCCCGGCGTTTCGCCAACCAGTTTCTTAACCGTACCGGAGGAAGCTTCTTGGATCGAACCTTGCAGGTCCTCTGTTTTTGTACCCAGCGCATATTTCTCAAACGTTGCCCGAGTACCGGAGCTCGACGGACGGTTTACGATTTGAATCGCTTGGTCTGGACCGCCAAGATCTTTCCAGTTGGTGATTTTACCCGTGAAAATTTGAACCAGTTGGTCTTTCGTCAAATTGTCGACCGTGATGTCTGGGTTCACGACAGCTGCCATTGCTACAACGGCAACTTGATGGTCAACCAGTTCGCTGGCTTGAGCCGCATCTAATTTCTCTTCTGCGAAGACGTCGGAGTTCCCGATATCTGCCTGGCCTCCGGAAACTTGCGTCAACCCTGTGCCGCTGCCGCCGCCTTGAACTTGTATAGAAACATTCGGATTTTGATCCATGAATTTTTTCGAAGCTTGATCTACTAAAGGTTGTAAAGCCGAGGAACCTACCGCCAAGATCGACCCGGAGAGTTCCGATGTCGCTGCATTCCCCCCGTTGCTCGCGGATGCTTCATCCGTAGTGCTTCCGTTGGTGCCGGCGGTGTTGTTTGGTGCCGCGTTGTTTTGACCGCAAGCTGCCAGCGCGAAGCTCAGCATCAAAGTCAAAACCAATAACATACTCTTTTTCATTGTTTAGGTTTCCCCCTTAATTGATTTACAGTTTGATTATAGAAAGCGAAGATCAATCCAGTGTTCTCGTTTTGTAAACTTTGTGTAAAATGCGAGGGAATCCTGAGCCTTTAGGTTTATTCTTTGCAAAAAATAAAAAAACACTCGCGCCAACCGGCGAAGAGTGTTTTGAGAAATGAAGCTATTCGTTGACCCCTGTATTTTTGGACAGCAGTCCTTTGAGTTCTTTCATAAACATGTTGATATCTTTAAATTGTCGATACACCGAGGCAAACCGCACATAAGCAACTTCGTCCACCGGGTAGAGCTGCTCCATCACCAATTCCCCGATTTGCCGGCTCTCAACCTCAGCGTTCGCCGAGTGGCGCAGGGACCGTTCGACTTCGGATACGATAGATTCCAGCTGTTCAACGGAAACCGGACGTTTCTCGCAAGCTCGAATCAAACCGCGCAGCATTTTCTCTCGGCTGAACTCCTCGCGGCTTCCATCCTTTTTGATCACGATCAACGGCACTTCTTCCACCATTTCAAACGTTGTAAACCGTCGATTGCATTTCTCGCATTCCCGCCGGCGGCGGATCGAACGGTTCTCGTTCGCCGGTCTCGAATCCAGCACTTTGGTGCCTAAATAGTCGCAATAAGGACATTTCAAGCTAGAACACCTCCCCTTAAAATAACGTCATCACGGCTTGTCACACCGGATGGCAATAAATTACTGCAAAATCATGTGATTGAAATTCATAGTCCGGCACATAATACTGTTACCAACCACAAGGAGGTGAACAAATCATGGCCCAAAATAATAACTCTTCGAACAACCTGGTGGTTAGACAAGCATCCGGAGCTTTGGATCAAATGAAATATGAAATCGCTCAGGAGCTTGGCATCTCTTTCCCACAAGACGGATATGCTGGTAACCTGACTTCTTACGAAAACGGTTCGATCGGTGGTTACATCACGAAACGTTTGGTGACTCTGGCTGAACAACAGCTGGCAGGTCAATTCAAATAACCGATCAACTGAAGAGAGCATTGGCTGGCGTAGGCCGGTCAATGCTTTCTTTTGTTATCACCTTAGGCCCCCTTAGAAATCATCATAAATCTTCAGATATTGTTTATAGTAGTGGGTTACCCGCTGGACATAATGTCGGGTCTCGCCAAACGGGATATTTTGCACCGTCTCCAATCGTCCGTCCCATCGCCCGCTCTTCAGCCAATTTTTCACATTGGTTGGTCCGGCATTATACGCAGCGATCATGGCGATGTTGTTGCCGTCGAATTGCTGGGACAGCGATCTCAGATACCAGGTGCCGATCTGGATATTCGTTTCCGTCTCGTTACGGATATCATCCAGCGTCGTTTCGGGCAACTTCGCTTTGGAAATTACCCACTCCGCCGTATCCGGCATGATCTGCATAATCCCGAGCGCGCCTTTCCGGGACTCCACTCCTGATTTGTAGTTCGTCTCCACCTTAATGATCGCCGCAACCATAAACGGATCCAGGCCGTTGTTCTTGGCATGCCGCCGAATTTCTTCTTTATAGTGAATCGGATAAAACAACGAAAGCCATGCCGAATTAAAAAAGATAAGGGTGATGAAACCGATAAACAACAGAAGCAAGACTCTTTTTTTGCGAAGCCACCTCATCGTAGTCCCTGATCCCGCCAAAAGTCATCTATCTGTCGCTTCGTTTCCTCAAGTCCACCGCTGTTATCAATCAAAATATCCGCCCTCTCTTTCTTGATTTCGATATCCATTTGGGCGTTGATCCGCTGCTCGGCTGCCTCCTTCGACAGCCCGTCCCTCAACATCAACCGGGTTAACTGTACCTCGCGAGGGACATAAACAACCATAATCCGTTCATAGAGCGGATCAAGCCCCGATTCATAAAGCAGCGGAATATCCGCTACCACCAATCTGTGAGGATCCGCTGCTTCCAGTTCTTCCATGCGCTGCTTCATTTCAGCACGAATCGCCGGGTGCGTTAAGGCCTCCAGCGCCTTGCGCTCCTCCGGGTTCGAGAAGACGATCTCGCCAAGCTTCTTGCGATTTAGCGTCCCATCGGCGTTCAACACGCCCGGGCCAAAACGTTCGCTGACGGCGGCCAATACCGGGTATCCCGGTTCCATAATCTCTCTGGCGATCACATCCGCATCGATGATGGCAGCTCCGCGCTCGGCCAACAATCGGGAAACCGTACTCTTCCCGGTTGCGATGCCTCCAGTCAGTCCGATGTTCATACCCTATCCACCTCACAAATCTCTCTCATTTAACCTTGCTTGGTGCGTGCGCGTGTGCTTGTCCGATATGGCGGCTGACAGTTCGGGCAAAAATGAGTGCCCCGCCCTCCTACGACAGTCTTCACCACCGGCCCTCCGCAGTTCAGACAAGGCTCTCCTTGGCGACCATACATCCGCAAGGAATGTTGGAACATCCCCATTTCCCCTTGTCCGTTCACATATGATTTGATGGAGGAACCCCCTGCTTCTACCGCTTCGGTTAACGTCTCAATGATGGCGGTATGGAGCCGCTCCAACTGTGTCTGGTTCAGCTTGTCCGCCGGATATTCCGGATGGATGCCCGCCCGAAACAATGCTTCATCTACATATATATTCCCCAAACCAACGATGTATTCCTGGTTCAACAACGCCGACTTAATTTTCGTCGTTCTCCGGGAGATTTTGTCTTGGAAGGCTTGAAGGGTAAACGACTCCTCCAGCGGCTCCAATCCCAGCTTCACCAGCGGCTTGTTCGTAAACTCCTCCCCAGGAGCGAACAGATGCATCGTCCCAAACTGGCGTACATCCTTGTAGCGGAGCTCCGTCCCGTCCGTGAACCGGAAGATGACATGGGTATGCTTCTCCACCTCTTCACCGGTCTGATACACCCCGTAACGCCCTTCCATCCGCAAATGGGAGACGAGCACCAGGCCGTCCATGATGATCCGCAAAAATTTGCCGCGGCGTCCAATTTCTAAGATGGTATGGCCGGCAAGCTCGGCTTCAAACCGACGGATATCATCCGGCCGTTGGATGATGCGCGGCAGAAACACCTGCACGCTTTGGATCGTCTTGCCCACGATCAATTGGGTTAAGGTCCGTCGGACCGTTTCCACCTCCGGCAATTCCGGCATATCCTCTCACCTCAATCTAAGTTGTTGTCGGGGGTGGCGGAGCTTACTTCGCTTCGTACCAATTTAATCCGCTCGATACTTCCGCTTTTAATGGTACGGAGAGCTCTAACGCTTTCCCCATCGTTTCCGGAACCAGCTTGCTCATAAGTTCCAGCTCTTCCGGCGGCACCTCGAACACCAATTCGTCATGCACCTGCAAGAGCATGCGGCTCTTTAATCCGTGCTTATGCAGTTCCTCGTCCATGCGTACCATCGCCAACTTGATGATATCCGCAGCTGTCCCCTGAATTGGCGTATTCATCGCCGTCCGTTCCGCGAAGGAACGCAAATTGAAGTTCGAGGCGTTAATTTCCGGCAGATAACGGCGACGCTCAAGCAGCGTTTTCACATATCCATCACGCTTCGCAGTCTTCACGATCTCATCCATGTAACGTCGAACCCCTTGGAAGGCATTAAAATATTGCTCAATAAAGCGAGCTGCTTCCTTCCGCGTAATGTTCAGGTTCTGGGACAGGCCGTAGTCGCTGATCCCATAGACGATGCCAAAGTTAACTGCCTTCGCCGAGCGCCGCATATTGGCGTCCACCTGATCCGGGCCTACGCCAAACACGTCCATAGCCGTCTTCGTGTGGATGTCCATATCGTGCAGGAACGCTTCCTGCAGCCCCGGATCCCCGGAAATATGCGCTAACACCCGAAGCTCGATTTGCGAGTAGTCCGCGGACAGAATAAACCATCCTTCCTCAGACGGTACAAATACCTTACGGATTTTGCGGCCTTCCTCCAACCGAATCGGGATGTTCTGCAGGTTTGGATATTGGCTGCTCAAGCGGCCGGTAGCGGCAATCGTCTGCCGGAAATACGTATGCACCTTGCCGGTCTTCGGTGAAATTTCCTTCAGCAGCCCCTCGACATAGGTCGATTGCAGCTTGGCCAACTGGCGGTATTCCAAAATAAACTGCACGATCTCATGATAAGGCGCCAGCTTCTCCAGCACTTCCGCATCTGTGGAGTAGCCGGTTTTCGTCTTCTTGATGACCGGCAGGCCCAGCTTATCGAACAGAATTTCCCCTAATTGCTTCGTGGAATTGATATTAAACTCCTGGCCGGCGATTTCATAAATGCGCGCAACCAATTTATGGATTTGGGCTTCAAATTCTACACCCAGTTCTTTCAAGGCTTCCTTGTTAACGGCAACCCCTTGCTTCTCCATATCGGCCAAAATCCGAGACAGCGGCATTTCCAGTTCATAAAATAATTTCTCCATCTCGTATTTCGCCAAGTCCTCACGTTGCAAAGGCAGGATCCGCAGCAATGCATCCGCCTTGCGGGCCAGATGACGACTTAACACTGCCTGCTCCGGCACTTTGAACTTCGCGCCTTTGCCATACACCTCGTCGTCTCCAGGTACCTGCGGCAGCTGGTATTTCACAGCCAGCCCGCTGATCGTCTGATCACTCTCCGTCGGATCAAGCAAATAAGCCGCCAGCTGAACGTCGTGCTCAGCTCCAGCAAACGCTACACCATGCCAGAACAGCACCAAGTCAGCCCGGTGCAGATCATACCCGCGCTTGGGCACCTGATCGTCCGCCAGCCAAGCACGTACATCTGCCGCCTCCTCCGCTTGCAACACGTCAAAAGGCAAGTAATAATGACGGCTGGCCGTAGACAGCACCATCCCCATCATTTCGGCCTGATGCGGGTTCTCCCCGTGGGACTCCACGATGATTCCCTCGATGTTTGGCAAATCGGCCGTAAGCTCCTGAAGGTTGTCCAAGTCCACCGTGGTCACCTGGATGTCCACCTGCTCCGCGCGAGCTCCTTCACCGCTTGCATGCTCGCCGCCGGCAAAGTTCATCCGCTCCAGCAGCGACTTAAACTCCAGCTTGCGCAGCATCGGCACCGCGGATTCCTCCGGAATGCCGTCAAACTTCATTTCCTCCCAGGAGCGTTCAATCGGAACCTCGCGGAAAATGGTTGCCAGCTGCTTGCTCATGCGGGCATCGTCGGCGTGATTCACCAGATTTTCCTTCATCTTGCCCTTCAATTCGTCGGTATGGGCCAGCACTTCCTCAACGGAACCGTATTGATGCAGCAATTTCAAAGCCGTCTTCTCGCCGATTCCCGGTACTCCCGGAATATTATCGGACGTATCTCCCATCAGCCCCTTCAAATCGATGATTTGCAGCGGCTTCAGTCCATATTTCTCTTCGATTTGCTGCGGGCCGTAAGGCTCAACTTCACTGACACCTTTGCGCGTTAACGCCACTTTCACCCGATCGCTGACGACTTGCAGCATATCCTTATCCCCGGTCACAACCAGCACTTCGTGACCAGCCTCTTCCGCTCGTTTGCTCAAGGTGCCGATAATGTCGTCCGCTTCGTAACCGGACAGTTCAAACCAGGCGATGCCAAAGCTCTCCAGCAGCTCGCGCATCAGCGGAAATTGCTCGGACAGCTCCGGCGGCGTTTTCTCGCGTCCACCCTTATACTCCTGATACCCTTCATGTCGGAACGTCACCTTGCCCGCATCAAAGGCAACCAACATATGGGTAGGGCGTTCCTCCTGGATCAGACGCAACAGCATATTGGTGAAACCGTAAACGGCATTCGTATGCAATCCGTTGGAGTTCGTAAGCGGCGGCATCGCAAAAAATGCCCGGTAAATGATGCTGTTCCCATCTATAAGAATCAATTTTTCCATACGACACCTCGTCCACATTATTCTACCTTATCCTATGATAACACAGGGGCCATCTCGATAACACCAAAGCCGGTCTTGGAAAAGAAAAACCGGCCGCAGCCTGCGTAATTTCGCAAGCTGCGACCGGTTGGACGCACGTAAAACTCCTCTTGAAAGTTATTGATTCAGGTCCGGACGATGCCCGGTCACCAGGTAAACGGCACTTTCCCCGATATTGGTTGCATGGTCGGCGATTCGCTCGATGTATCGGCCTACCAACGTCAGCAGCATCGCCTGCTGGAGGGATTCCGGGTGATTGATCATATATCCGTACAACTCTTGAATCATCTGGCTGTACAGGTGATCCACTTCGTCATCATCCTTGGCCATCTTATAAGCCAGATCGGTATTCTCATCCAAATACGATTGCAGCGATTCTCGTACCATTAGAACAACCAGCTCGGACATCTTCGGGATATCGATGAGCGGCTTGATTAATTTCTGGCCTTCCAGCCGCAGGGTGACCTTCGCGACATCGATGGCCAAGTCGCCCATCCGCTCCAAATCGCTGGAAATTTTAAACGCTACAATAATCCGCCGCAGGTCCTTGGCCACCGGTTGCTGCGTCACGATCAGGCGCGAGCCGATGTCCATCACTTGCTCCTCCATTTTGTTCAGCTCGACATCGCGTTCAATGATCGTTTTCGCTTTGGCCGAGTCCAGCGCCTGCAGGGCATGGATTGCCTCCGTCAGCGCCGCTTCTACATGCTCGCCCATCTTTCTCAGCAGCTGCCGTAAATCCTCCAGATTCTGATCAAATTCCTTTCTTTGAATCATCTTGCTGCAGCCTCCTTGTTATCCGAAACGACCGGAAATGTAATCTTCAGTGCGTAGATCCTGCGGCGTGGAGAAGAGCTTCTGCGTATCATCCGCTTCCACAATTTCTCCGTTCAGGAAGAAGACCGTCTTCCCCGAGATGCGAGCCGCCTGGTGCATGTTATGAGTGACCATCACAATCGTATAGTTATCTTTTAATTGCTGCACCAGCTCCTCAATTTTGAGGGTAGAGATCGGGTCCAGCGCTGAAGTGGCTTCATCCATAAGCAAAATATCCGGCTGCACGGCGATCGCCCGAGCGATGCAAAGCCGCTGCTGTTGCCCGCCAGACAAACTCAGTGCCGACCGTTTCAGAAAATCCTTCACCTCGTCCCACAGTACAGCCTGGCGAAGGCTGCGTTCCACGATTTCATCCAGCTCCGCTTTATTCTTGATGCCGTGTAACCTTGGACCGTAAGCTACATTGTCATAAATCGATTTCGGAAAAGGATTGGGCTGCTGAAACACCATCCCTACCTGTTTGCGTAAAGCCTCTACCTCGACATCATCACTGTAGATGTCCGTATCGGAAATTCGGACAACCCCTTCAATCCGCGTGCCCGGAATCATATCATTCATCCGGTTCAATGTGCGGAGAAGCGTCGATTTTCCGCAGCCGGAGGGGCCGATGAATGCGGTGATGGCTTTTTCCGGAATATCCAGGGAAACGTCCTTTAACGCATGGAATCGGTCATAGTATAGGTTTAGTTTTTGAATCCGGATGATCGGTTTCATTGCAGCTCTCCTTCACCAAAAATACGTCTATGTCACCGGTCCACGTCTCGAAGAAGCGGTTACAGACCGGGGAATGCCAGCAAACTTGAAGCACGGTGCCCGCCAATCGCGAGCCCGTGCTAGTTCTTGATCGATTTAGTTCCTGTACACATATTCTCGATTTATCTTGTGTCAATCAATTGAATTCTATCGCACTTATGTAAAATGACATGGGCTACATTGTAAACGGAGTGTAAAAATTTACGAAAGTGATGTTAAATGCTGCAGCTCCATGAGCACAATTCGCGTTCGCTCGGCCGCCATTTCGGATGAGCGAAACATCTCCTGGCTGCGCTGCTCTGCCACCCGAGCCGACTCCACCAGCGATTGGAACGTCCCGTCCGCGTTCACAACCCGCTCATGACTCTCCGCCATCTCCTCCACAGTTGAAGTGGCGGTGGCAGCCGTTTGCTGAATGAAGTGATTTACAGCCCCCAATGTCTCGCTAATTTCCTCTGAGAAGCGCTTGGTCTGCAAGGCTAGCTTACGAACCTCGGAGGCGACGACTGCAAAACCGCGGCCGTGCTCGCCGGCATGTGCCGCTTCAATGGAGGCGTTCATCGCAAGCATGCCGCTTTGGTCCGCAAGGCGGCGGATATGATCCGCCACTGATGAGATCTGCTGCATCTGCTCCAGCAGCTTGGCCATTTGCTTCTCTTGGAAACGAGCCATCTCAAGCACCCGGGTAAACGACGCCTTGACAGCTTCAAGCTCTTGCCGCCCCTCCAACGATAATGCGTTCATCTGTTCTAATTCCTGCCAGCTTCGTTTTGCCGATTCCGCCACATCTCCCATCGAGTATTCGATCTCTACGATCCGGTCCCGGCTGTCACGCACCGCCGCCTGCCTCGCTTCATCCGCCTCCCGCTGCAGCTCCCGGGACATCTGCATCAGATCCTGAATCGTCAGGATTCCGTAATATTTCCCTTGATCGGTTAAGATCAGACCATCGTAGAAGGAGGTTCCCTCCCTTCCCAACGCCAGATCCAGCAGTTCACCAGCAGGCGTATCACCTTCGCAAATCAAAGGTTGCTGCTCGGCAAACTGAAATATTGCGACTTCATAAAAGAGATCAGCAGCAAACCGACCCGCCATATGGCGAAAAAACCGATCCCTCATCAACAGCCCCAGAGGTATGTGATCATCATCACAAACCACGATACACGGAAGCTCAGGCTGACGTTGAAACTGCCCCATCACCTGACGACAGGGAACCTCCGGGCCAATAACCGGTACTTTGCGACAGAAAGAACGGGCTTCCACCGTTGTGATCACTTTACTGCCTGCTCCTGCCTGCCCTCCATTCGAGCGTTCCTCATACCTCACCGATGCCGCACGGTGAATCTCGCCTGCTTCGCCGCTTGCTGTCCCGCTCTTTGTCTCTTTATCTGTCGAGCTTTCCAGCACTGCTATGGCCTGTTTAACCAACCTGCTTCACTCCCCCATATGTAAACACTGCGTTCAATCTAATCATAGAGGGAGAATATTAAGTCTTTGCACCTAGGATGTTAGGTCTATGTAAAAAAAAAAGAACGTCCACCCTCAAAGTTACATGATGGACGCTTGCTTCTTATTGACAACCAGCTTATAGCCGACACCGCGAATGGAATCGATATGCACAGACTGCGGATCCAGCTCCAGCTTCTTGCGCAGTGAGCTGACGTGCACATCCACCGTCCGCTGTCCTCCAATATAATCAAATCCCCACACGGCGTTCATCAGATCGTCTCGAGTCATGACCACACCGGGCTTGCGGGCCAAGTACAACAGCACCTCAAATTCCTTAGGTCTCAGCGTGATAGGTTCCCCGTTCAGCGTCACCTCGTATTTCTCGGGGTAGATCGCCAAGGGGCCCAGCACGATATGGGAAGTATCCTGCTTGGCTGGCTGCTCGCGTTCTTCCTGGCCGGTGGAACGGCGGAGAACAGCAGCAACGCGAGCCAGCAGCTCCGCAACGCCAAAGGGCTTCGTGATATAATCGTCAGCACCGGATTTCAAGCCTTGGACGACCTCTTCCTCCGCATTTTTGGCGGTCAGAATAATCACTGGCGTCTTCACGCCCTCGCTGCGAAGCTTCGTCATGATCTCGAAACCGTTCATGCCCGGCAACATCAAATCAAGCAAGATCAGATCAAAATCCTGCCGAAGTGCGGTTTCGTAACCGGTTTGCCCGTGATCCTCTACGATAACTTCATAGCCTTCGTTCGTCAGGTTGTAAGACAAAAGCCGGGATAACGTCGGTTCATCTTCGATAACCAATAGACGTTGAGTCATAGTACCCTCCATTTGTTAGCGGTACAAGTTCATGTCTGAACCAATATCACTTTAATGACAAGCCCAGCATATCACGGCAATGTTAACGTAGTGTAAAGTTCAACAAAAAACGGTTTACATTTTAGGAACTGACCCCCGTTTGTGAGACAGGGATCAAAAACACCTTGCAAGTTAAGCAGCCAGTTGTCGATAATCAATCGGTGACTGGTTGTTTAGTTTTGTTTGAATGCGAATTGAGTTATAGTAAGTAATGTAGTCTCGAACGACCTGTTCAACGATTGCTGTCGTTGTACTCGTTAAACCTTCGAGATAGAACGTTTCAGACTTTAGCGTGGAATGAAACGATTCGATGGGGGCATTATCAGCGGGCGTTCCCTTGCGGGACATGCTCATGGTAATGCCCTTTTCCTTTACAGCTTCCTGATACGCCTGGGAAGTGTAGACACTCCCCTGATCGCTGTGAAGTATCGTACCTGGTAGATTGGGCAGCTGACGGAGTGTGTCCAGTACGAACGCAGTGTCCTGCTTGTCAGCTATACTGTATGCCACAACTTCTCCGTTAAACAAGTCTAGGATACTTGATAGATACAACATTCTTCCTCCAAACGGTAAATACGTAATATCCGTAACGAGTTTTTGCATAGGTTGATCGGCCTCAAATTGGCGTTTTAGCAAGTGTTCTGCTATATAGGCTGGCTGCCCTGTAGGTTTGCGTTTCTTGACTTTGACACGGCATTGCAGCTCTTCACGCTGCATAATCCGTTGCACTCGTTTATGGTTAATCGCTTGTTCTTTCCGAAGTAGAGCGGTGATTTTACGGTATCCATAACGAAATTTATGCTGCAAACAGAGTTCGCGGATTTTCTCTACCACAGGATCGGCATCCCTGCTTCCATACTTATCCTTCCAGCGATAGTAGGTAGCACGAGAGAGTCCCGCCCAGGCACAGGCTTGTGCCACGCTAACTTCTCCTTGGATCGATTTGATCCATTCCACTACAATCTTTGAGGATACCCCCTTTCCATCTCGTTGTACTTTTTTAGGAGATCTAGCTGCTGTTTCAAAAACCTATTCTCTGCCTTTACTTTCTCTAATTCTGACGTATATTCCGGTCCTTTGCCGTAGCTATATTGTTTACCTACAGGCTGCTCAAACCGATGTATTTCTCCGTTACGATACCATCGCATCCATGTTCTCACTTGAGAATCATGTCGTATGTTCAATTGCTCCATAACTTCTTTCACTGGGATACCAGCCATTCTCATTTCAATAGCCTTCATCTTAATCTCTTTTGGGTAGCTTACTCGGGTTGCCAACGAAAAAACACCTCCAAGGTTGTCTCCCATATCATACGACATGGTTGCATTCTCTTGAAGGTGTTTTTAATTTGTCTCACACTATGGGGTCAGTTCCTTTATTTTATGGTCCCCGGATCGTTCTTAATCATCCAAAGAATGCATCAGAGGCAGCTCCAGAATAAACGTTGTCCCTTCGCCTACCTTGCTCTCCACGCGGATGCTGCCGCGGTGCAGATCGACAAGGTGCTTGACGATGGACAAACCAAGTCCTGTCCCGCCGGAGCTGCGAGATCTAGCTTTGTCCACCCGGTAGAACCGTTCAAAGATTCGCGGCAAATCCTTCTTCGGAATGCCAATCCCCGTATCGCTGACGAGAATACGCACCTTCTCCTCGTCCCCGCCTTCGCCTATGATGCTAGCGGATACTCGCACTTTCCCGCCTTCCAGGGAATAGCTGATCGCATTGGACAGCAAATTCATGAAGATTTGCCGCAGCCGGTCTTCGTCCGCTTCGATAAACAAATGCTCGGGCACGTCATGCGACATCGAGATCGACTTCTTCTCCGCAGCCGGGAGAAGCACCTCATACAAGCTGTCAAACAGCTCGCTCAACTGCACAGGCGCGTACTCCAGCGGTACTCGCTTCGATTCGATTTTGGACAGTTCCAGCAGGTCGCCAATCAGCCGGTTCAGCCGGTCGCCTTCGTCATAGATGATCTGCAGAAAAGAACGGGTGGTTTCCTCGTCCTTCACCCCGCCGGCAAGCAGCGTCTCGGCAAAGCCCTTGACCGCGGCAATAGGTGTCTTCAATTCGTGGGACACGTTGGCTACGAATTCGCTGCGCATCCGTTCCAGCTTACGAATTTCGGTAACATCCTGCACCAGGAACAACATGCCGCGATAGTTGCCATTATCCTCAAACATCGGCACCCCGTCGAAATGCAAAATTTTCTCTTCGGGATCATAGACATTACGTTCTTCCTGTACCGCTTCCTTCCGGGCGATGCCTTCCTCCATAAATTTCACGAATTCGTAATTTCGCTTAAGCTCCTGATACGGTTTGCCCAATACCATCTCGCCCTTCGTATGGAGGATGCGTTCTGCTTTCCGGTTAATCAAGGCGACATGCTCAGTGGCATCGACCATAAGAATACCTCCGGTCATATTGGCGAGGACGCTTTGCATCAAATCCTCGTTATCTCGGATCAGCTTAAGCTGCTGCTGAAGGCTGTCCGCCATTCCGTTAATCGCCATGCCCAGCTGACCGATTTCGTCCTTCCGAGCCAATTTCACTCTAGCGTCGTAATCAAAACGGGAAATCCGGTGAGCTACGCGAGTAATTTGCACCAGCGGCCTTGTTAATCCCGAAGCCACTCGATAGCTCACCAGCCCCGCGATGAGGAATAAAACAAGCAACGCGCCAAAAAGCCACATCCAAGCTTGGGCAAGCCCTTCCTCCACCTCAGCCAAACTCATCGAAAGCCGAATATAACCGTCAAATCCGCCGGCGGTCACGCGTTGAGCGACATACAGCATATTTTGGCCAATCGTATCGCTGTACCGAATTGCACTCCCGACGTTCCCGCCTGCTGCAGATTCAATCTCCTGACGATGGGCATGGTTATCCATATGCTCCGGGTCGGATTCCGAATCACCAATAACGTTCCCGTCCAGGGTGATGAACGTGACCCGGGAACCGGTCAGCTCTTCGAATTTCTTCGCTTGACGTTCGTAGTAAGCCTCAGCCTCGGGATTCCCTTGGGCGGGAACGAAATCCACAGTAGCTTCCAGCAAATTAATTTCCCGGGCCATATTTTCTTCTAGCGCACGAATGTGCATATTCTTAAACATCTGGGCCATCGTTAGTCCGGCGGCCAACATGGAAATGCCCAGCAAAATCATCAGGATGAGGGTTAGGCGCGAGCGAAAGGTTTTCATGGTTATTTAAACACCGGATCCTTAAATGCGGCGAGCTTCGCCAACGAATCCTTTTCCACGCCTTCATGCAAGCTGTCCCCGTGCGAATCCATCGTCACGATCGCTGCAAAACCTTCGACCTCCAGGTGCCACATCGCTTCCGGAACACCAAATTCCAAGAAATCAACGCCGTTGACCTTCTTGATACATTCCGCATAGTACTGTGCTGCCCCGCCAATCGCGTTCAAATACACGCCGCCATGCTCTTTCAAGGCAGCCAGCGTCTTCGGCCCCATGCCGCCCTTACCGATTACGGCGCGAATGCCAAACTTCTTCATGATATCCCCTTGATACGGTTCTTCGCGAATACTGGTCGTTGGTCCAGCCGCCTTCACGTGCCATCCTTCCTCGTCTTTTAGCATAACTGGTCCACAGTGATAAATGACCGCACCGTTCAAATCCAGCGGAGCGTCATGATCCATTAAGTATTTGTGCAGCGCATCCCGACCAGTGTGCATTTCCCCATTGATGATGACTACATCTCCCACCCGCAGGCTGCGGATTTGCTCTTCCGTTACCGGGGTTTGCAGCACTACTTCTCGGCTGGCTGGCGCAGGTGTCCCTTCCGCAGCGGCTTCAGTTGCAACCGACTCAAATTCGTCCTCAACCGGCACCTCGCTGCCACGTTCATAAAGCCATTCCCGAATTGCGCCGGTTGCTGGATCAATCTCCACGCCCTGACGGCGGAACGCCCAGCAGTTATAAGCAACGGAGACAAAGAAACTTGCCGGAAGCCGATTTATCGCCCCGACTTTGCAGCCCAGCAGGGTAACCTCTCCGCCAAAGCCCATCGTTCCAATCCCCAACTGGTTGGCGGTTTCCATAATATATTTTTCAAGTCGGTCCAAATCCGGATTAGGATTCACGTCATCCAGCGGGCGGAACAATTGCTGTTTAGCGAGCTCGTATCCTGTCGTCCGATCGCCGCCGATGCCCACGCCAAGGAATCCTGCGCTGCATCCTTGCCCCTGCGCTTGGTACACGGCATGCAGGATGCATTTACGAATACCGTCAAGGTCACGTCCGGCTCGGCCCAGTCCCTCTAACTCGGTTGGAAGGCTGTACTGGATATTTTTATTTTCGCACCCGCCGCCTTTTAAAATCAGCCGGATGTCAATCGAATCCTGTTCCCATTGCTCGAAATGAATGACCGGCGTCCCCGGACCCAAATTGTCTCCACTGTTCGCTCCGGTGAGTGAATCCACCGAATTGGAACGCAGCTTACCTTCTTCCGTGGCACGCTTCACCGCAGCGTGAATCGCCTTCTTCATTTCAATTTGATTCGCCCCTACCGGCGTGTGAATCATAAACGTGAGCATCCCGGTATCTTGGCAGATCGGTGAAACTTGCTCCTCTGCCATCCGAATGTTCTGCGCAATGGTTGACATGGCCAACCCGGCCCGTGTCGCCCGGTTTTCTAAGGCACGGCCCCGATTCACTGCACGACGAACGTCGCCCGGCAATTTCGTTGAAGCTTCCACAATCAATTCGTATACGCTTTCTTCAAACTGGTGCATGATCCAAGAATCCCCTCTCCCTGCCATCTTGTTAGTACCTTTGGCGCAAAATATGATTCATCCCATGATGTCGTTAACATATCGCATTCTTTAGATTCATAATAACATAAGAACTCGATTCGGTTGACGATTTCTGTCCAAAATCAGCTCCGAATTCAGTGAGATTTATCACTGAACAATTTCTATAAAGGGCTGATTCTGCGAAAAAAACGGATAGAACCCTCAAGCTGTTCGGTCCTGTGCCGAATTTCCTGAGGGTTCGATTACATGAATTGATCCAATCTCAGAATCTTAGCCTGAAGGCTAGCCGTTGACAATCTCACCGCCGTTGATATGCAGCACCTGGCCGCTCATATACGAAGAATCATCCGAAGCCAAGAAGACGTAAGCCGGAGCCAACTCCTCCGGTTGACCAGGCCGTTGCATTGGCGTTGTTCCACCAAATTCGGATACTTGCTTCGCATCGAAGGTAGACGGGATGAGGGGCGTCCAGATCGGTCCCGGGGCAACAGCATTCACCCGGATGCCTTTGCTTCCAACAACGTTCATCGATAACGCCCGCGTGAAGCTGACAATTGCCCCTTTCGTGGCGGAGTAGTCAATCAGCTGCGGGTTGCCTTTATAAGCCGTTACCGATGCCGTATTAATAATTGAGCTGCCCTTGCGTAAATGCGGCATCGCTGCCTTCGTCAAATAAAACATGGAAAAGATGTTCGTCCGGAATGTCTTCTCCAGTTGTGCCGCCGAAATGGCTGTAATGTCTGGCTGCGGATGCTGCTCAGCCGCATTGTTCACCAGGATGTCCAAGTTTCCGAGCTCCTGTACCGTCTGTTGTACCGCCTTCTCGGCAAATGCTTCGTCGCCGATATCACCGGCGATCAACAGGCATTTGCGTCCTTCTTGTTCGACTTCCTGTCGAGTCACGTTCGCATCCTCGTGTTCATTTAAGTAAACGATGGCCACATCGGCACCCTCTTTAGCGTAAGCTACCGCCACCGCCCGGCCAATACCGCTGTCACCTCCGGTGATCAACGCCACTTTGCCCTTTAGCTTGCCTGCTGCCTTGTAGTTCCCTTCATATTCTGGACGCGGGTGCATCTCGGATTCGATACCTGGCTGATGGTTTTGATGCTGAGGCGGCAAGGTTTGCTTCGCTTGTCCATTACCTGCCATTGCTGCATCCTCCTTTACGGTAATTGGTGAACCTCGGTACGAACGTACCTGTCCACTCACTCACCTCTTAGGATAGCCTGACATCCCCAGCTTATCCGTCTATGATTTCCAATGGACCCCGAATCGTTCAAACAACCATGCTGCATCGTGCTTCCGCAGGGAAGCAAATTTCTCCTTCCGAGCTAATGCCAGTGGGCTGAGCTGTGCTGCTTCCAACAACTCTTCGCCAAACGCCTGATTCACCTGTTCCCTACAAACCGAAGTCAGTTCATCCCCAAAATGTAAGTTCGCAAGGGTCAGTAGATCCACACCCCACATTTCCCGGCTATTGTCATAGGGGAAATTCTGACGGAAGACTTGCATTAACGTCACATCCGGGACAATCTGGCAGGTTCTCCCCTGCAACCAGAGCCTCAAGGAAAATTCCGCCGTCTCCACATCCTTGCCGAAAAAGCCGTCCACCAGCCCCTCCATCTCGCGAAACGTACCACGCCCGACGGCAAAGCATTCCCAAGACAACCACGGGATGTCCAGGTTCTGATCTGCACGCTGGATCGGGTAGCGGCGCAACAAGCCAATCATCCCTCCGACCTCCTTGCTGGCCGGGACGGTGGAACGTTCACTCTTCTCAAAAGCCGGGGATACGGCATCGGCTTGTCCCTGCATAAGCGGCTCCAACAGCCGCTCCATCCATCCGTCATCATAATATAAATGAGAGCCGCTGAAGATCAGATAATCCCCCCTAGCATGCGCTGCACCGAGATTACGCGCCGATGTTCCGGGCTCCCCCTTGATCCGTTGAAACGGCTGATCAAACCGATAGTTCATCAAGAAATCACAGCACCCGTCAATCGAACCTTCATCAACGATGATCACTTCATACGGCAAGGTCGTCTGCGACACTTTCAAAGATTCCATCGTCGTGTACAAATCGATTCCATTATTCTTGACTGCGATAATAATTGATACTGATGTTGATGAGGAAGACATACATGATCTCCTTATATTTAGTAAGAATAAATAATAGGATATAATTTAGTAAATCCTGTAATTCCATAATAACCCAATTCGTACTTTCAGTAAATACAAACAAAACCTGTAGTTTATTATCTTTCCAACAGGTTCTAACTTAAGGTAAATACAGGAGGGGTAATATGGATTACGAGGCATTGGGGAAAAGGCTGCGTCAAGAACGGCATAAAATGCACTTGACCCAGGAAAAACTCGCCGAACGCATTGAAGTTTCGGACGCATACATAGGGCAAATCGAACGGGGAGAACGTAGTCTATCCCTGGAAACGCTGGTGAAATTGGCGAATCAATTGGGTGTTACCGTTGATTATTTGCTCCACGATTCGATTGAGATTAGTGACGATCATTTCTTGGATCAGATCCAACAGATCGTCATGAACCGTTCTACGAAAGAGAAGCAACTGGCGCTCGATATTTTAAAATTAATGTTCACCCATTTGGACGAGTTGAAAAAGGCGAATCAAAGTCCTTCCTGAACTTAGCGCCAACGCTGTTTAAACAGCGTTCAACAAAAAGACCTGACGGTAAATATACCGGCAGGTCTTTTTTTGATCCATTAAATGATGGTGCTGAACACCATAAAGAACGAAATGAGCAACACCGTCACAGAGAGCAGAGCGCTTAATGTACGAAGCTTCCCTTCCTCTGCCGTCACCGTTTGATTCTTGCGAATGCCATCCAGCGCTAAACGCAGCGGCTTGCCCATAATTCCGCTAAATGCACCGATCGCTAAATACAAGATCACGATCACGATCATCCATGCGACGGAATAATCGCCTTGTCCAATCAAATAACCGCCCGTCAACAATTGGATGATCAGCCCGATTTGAGCGTATCGGTTCAAAGAGATCACTGCTGATACCGTACCCTCCTGGGCTGCCAGCGATAATTTGCCGATCCGGCCGAGTACAAACGGCAGAACCAGATAGAAGCCAAGCGCCAATGCGCCGACAATATGTAGGAATAACATAACTTGGTACATGAACGTAACCGTCCTTTCGTGTCAATTACATTTATTATAATCTATTTTCTTTATGGATGGAAACAAAGAATGGTAACCAAAGAAATTGCTGAATTACAAGGTAAAAAAGCCCTCCCTGCCAAACGCTAGGGAGGGCTTACTTCAACGGAGATTGTCCTGCTGTAGCTTAAAATGAACGATTACATGTTTTTGATGACATGATCAGCAAACTCGGAGCATTTCACTTCCGTTGCTCCGTCCATCAAGCGGGCAAAGTCGTAGGTCACCGTTTTGTTGTTAATCGAAATTTCCAAGCCTTTATAGATCAAATCCGCAGCTTCTTGCCAGCCCAGATGCTCCAACATCATGACGCCGGACAGAATGACGGAGCCCGGGTTTACCACGTCGAGATCGGCATATTTCGGAGCTGTACCGTGGGTGGCTTCGAAGATCGCGTGGCCGGTGACATAGTTAATGTTAGCGCCTGGCGCGATACCGATACCGCCAACTTGTGCAGCCAAGGCATCGGACAAGTAGTCGCCGTTCAGATTGAGCGTAGCGATGACGTCAAAATCCGTCGGCCGCGTTAATACTTGTTGAAGCGCAATATCGGCAATGGCATCTTTCACGATAATCTTGCCTTCGGCTTCTGCCGCCTTCTGTGCTTGGTTCGCTGCATCCACACCGGACTGCTCCTTAATCCGGTCGTATTCAGCCCAAGTAAACACTTTATCGCCGAATTCAGCTTCCGCTACTTCATAACCCCAATTCTTAAACGCGCCTTCCGTAAACTTCATGATGTTGCCTTTATGCACCAGAGTCACGCTCTTACGGCCGTGCTTGATTGCATATTCAACCGCTGCACGGACGAGACGCTTCGAACCTTCTTCCGAAACCGGCTTGATCCCGATACCGGACGTTTCCGGGAAGCGGATCTTCTTCACGCCCATTTCGTTTTGCAGGAAGGCCAGTACTTTCTTCACTTCCTCGGAGCCTTCTTTATACTCGATGCCGGCATAGATATCCTCGGTGTTCTCCCGGAAAATCACCATGTCCACGAGCTCAGGATGCTTCACCGGAGACGGCACGCCTTGGAAGTAACGGACCGGACGGAGGCAGACGTACAGGTCCAGCTCCTGACGGAGCGCTACGTTCAGCGAGCGGATACCGCCGCCGATCGGCGTTGTCAACGGTCCTTTAATGGCCACGATATACTCACGGATCGCCGTCAGCGTATCTGCTGGCAGCCACTCCCCGTATGTATTGAAGGCCTTCTCGCCGGCGAACACTTCATACCAAGCGATTTTCTTCTCACCGCCGTAGGCTTTCTCCACGGCGGCGTCGAGTACACGTTTCGAAGCTTTCCAAATATCACGGCCAGTCCCGTCGCCCTCAATAAACGGAATGATCGGGTTGTTCGGCACTTGGAGCTTCCCATTCTGAATTGTAATTTTCTCGCCTTCAGTAGGAAGATCAAACTTTTCGAGTTTCAACATTTTTTACGTTTTCCTCCTTCAAGTCTGTTTGCTGCATCTCACGGTCTCCATTTTACCACAATGTTCCTTGGAGCTCCCGTATTGCGGTTTATCTTAGTTCGATAGGAATGTATTTCTGATTGGTCGCACCGGTATATTCCGCACGAGGACGGATCAGACGGTTATCTTCCAACTGCTCCAGAATATGAGCTGTCCAACCGGACAAGCGGCTGATGGCAAAAATCGGCGTAAACAGGTCACGCGGAATGCCCAACATCGTATAGACGGAAGCAGAGTAGAAGTCAACGTTTGGCTTCAGCCCTTTTTGCGAAGTAACCAACTGTTCCACTTTGACAGAAATATCGTACAATGTGCTATCGCCCTTCAGAATACTCAACTGGCGGGACATATTTTGCAGGTGTTTTGCCCGCGGATCGCCGTTTTTGTATACCCGGTGGCCAAAGCCCATAATTTTCTCCTTATTGGCCAGCTTCTTCAGAATATACGGCTCCGCTTGATCGAGCGTCCCGATCTCGGCCAGCATAATCATTACCGCTTCATTGGCACCGCCGTGCAACGGTCCCTTCAAGGTGCCAATCGCGGAGGTTACTCCGGAGTAAATATCAGACAGCGTTGCGATCGTGACCCGTGCAGAGAACGTCGAAGCATTCAACTCGTGGTCGGCATGCAGCACCAACGCTTGATCTAAGGCGCGAACGGCAATCGGATCCGGTTCTTCGCCCGTCAGCATATACAGGAAGTTGTGCGCGATCGATACGTTCTTGAGCGGAGCCACAGGCTCCTTGCCTTCCCGAATCCGGGCAAACGCGGCAATCAGAGTTGGAATTTGAGTTTGCAGCTTAATCGCCTTTAATTGGTTGCTTTCGCGGGAGTTGTCATTGGCGTTCTCATCATACAAAGCAAGAGCCGATACGGCAGTACGAAGCACTGCCATCGTGTTAGCAGTCTGCGGATACAGCTTCATCTGTTCTAGCACCGCTTCAGGAACTTCGGCATAATCGCTGAATTGCTGCCGCAGGCGGTCCAATTCGGCTTGATTAGGCAATTTACCGTACCACAACAAATAAGCTGTTTCTTCAAAACTCGCACGTTCCGCCAATTCGTCGATATTGATACCACGATAAGCGAGAACGCCATCATGTATGGAGCTGATCGAAGAGGTTGCCGCAACAATGCCTTCCAGGCCTTTCGTAGCTGTCATGATTCATCTCTCCTTTGTTAACATTTTGTGAGCAAACAAGCCCATGAAACACTCTCAAAATTGAAAGTTTTAAATTTTCGAAGTTAACCAATAACGGGCTTATAAATGCATTAATAGAGCTCCACCGCTTACTTCTTCATCATACTGGATTTCCGAAAACATGGGAACCGCTTCGACACCACCGGGTACATTAAATGATTTTATCACAACAATAAAGAAATTTTGTAAACGATTGCAGTTGTGCAATGAATTATATCACATATTCCAAAAAATGTGCATAGCGGAATATCCGGGGTGGACAAATCATAGAGTTGAACTAGGACAGGTTTTTTGGGAAAAAGGGGAGATGCCACTTGGATCACGTGATTGTCAAGCGCGTGCTGCGCGGCAGCTGGATATGCGTTGTCCTCATCGTCTCTGTCCTGGCGGTCTACTGGCTGCTCCCGCTCGTTTATCCATTTTTGATCGCCTGGCTGATCGCCTACGCGATGAATCCGTTGGTCCTGTGGCTCCAAAGACACTTGCAAGTGCCAAAATGGCTGGCTGTGACCCTCTCATTGTTCATTTATGTAGGCAGTGCAGGAATCATTGTGTCCGCGGCCTTAACACGGCTGGTCAAGGAGCTCATCCATTTCGCCGAATCCTTTGATCATCGAATCGCGGAGTGGAGAAATCTGCTGATCTCATGGACGCAAAGCGAAGGCATTCAGTCGATCATTACTGAAATCAACCGGTTTATTGCGGATAACCCTGGCTATGAAAATACGATCCACAAAAACATCGACAATACCGCCGAAAAGTTCGGATCGTTTGTCTCCCATCTCATTAATCACGTGCTGGAAACGATCGTCAACCTGCTCTCTTCTCTCCCGAATTTAGGGGTGATTCTTGGAGTGATCCTGCTGGCTACTTTTTTTATCAGCAATCATTGGGAGCGGGATATGCGATTTCTGGCCGCCTCGGTCCCTGCGCCGTTCCGCAAAACCGTAGGCGCCATCTGGCGCGACCTTCAGCGGGCGTTATCGGGTTATCTGCGCGCGCAATTTATCATGATTTCGATCACCGCACTGATCGTTCTCATCGGCTTGCTTATTCTCGGCGTTGATTCCGCCTTCACCTACGCCCTGCTGATCGGCCTTGTCGACCTGTTGCCCTATCTCGGTGTCGGTACAGTGATGATTCCTTGGCTCATCTACGCCTTTGCCACCGGTCACGACACGCTGGGGATTGGACTGGCCGTCTTGTACGGCGTCATCCTGCTGGCCCGTCAGCTCATTGAACCAAAGGTCCTGGCCAGCAGCGTAGGACTTGATCCCCTGCCCACGCTGATCGCCATGTTTGTTGGGCTCAAGCTGTTTGGCGCATTGGGACTGATCATCGGTCCGGTGACGCTGGTCATCCTGGGTGCTGCCGTCCGTGCAGGTGTTGTCCGGGATTTGCGGAACTATATTTTGCATGGTCGATTGAGATAGAATTAGCTTCACGCTTGAAAAAAAAAGGCATCCCGTCCCTCCGAGACGAGATGCCTTTCTTGACTTGTTTAGGGGCTGCCTGCCACCAGAGTTAACGGCGGAAATACGTAATCGTTCCGTCCTTGATCTTCTTGCTGACCCATTTCATCAGCGGGATCCGATAGAGAATACGCGTCAGCGGAAACACCATCGTAAACCCAATGATATCGGTAATGAAGCCAGGGATCAGCAGCAGAATCCCGCCGGCAAATACGCATAAGCCATCTAGGACCATTCGTCCCGGAAGTTGGCCGCCGCTCATCTGAGCTTGGGCATCCGCGAGCACCTTACGTCCTTCAAATTGCATCATCAACCCGCCGATGACCGAAGTCGCCAGCGTCAAAAATATCGTCTTCCCAACGCCCAGCTTCTCGCCGACGTACATATACCCCCAAAACTCAACAATCGGAATCAACACGATGAGAGCGGCTATCCATTTACGCATATCAGGACTCCTTTATCACATTCCTGTACTTGTATTTTACCGCCTCCGCGTCACATAATCAAAATTTTACGGTTTTCGGGCTTCCTCCAACGCCGCATACCATTCCGGAAACACCTTCTTGAACTGCACCGGTCTGAAATCCTCGCGGCGAACGACATAATGCGAAGAAGAACCCTCGACGCACAACGTGCCTTCCCCGTTATACACCTCATATCCGTAGGCCGTTTTGACCCCGTTGTTCTCGATGACCCGGGTCTTAAGCAGGACCGTATCCCCGTACCGGATCCCGCGTTTATATTCCACGTTCATTTCGTGAACGGGCGAGATATACCCCGCCTGCTCCATGTCGAAATAATCAAAGCCGAGATTCCGGCTCAGCTGCAGCCTTCCCTGCTCGAACCACTCGATATAACGCGCATGGTAAATGATCCCCATCATGTCAAACTCCGAATATTTCGGCTCAATGGTCAATTCGCATACGTACACCCTTCTCCGCTCCTTCCTGATTTCCGTGATGCTGCCGCAGGCTCCGTTCCCGTTCAGCGGCAAAAAAAGCAATGGTCCCTCAGCGGGCCCCATTGCTTTCTTTGTGACTTGAAGTCGATGTATATGAACCTTAAGCTACTTGCGGATTTGCCCGATTTTCACCAGATTCGTGGATCCGGAACGTCCGAGCGGTACCCCAGCCGTAATGACAACGAGGTCGCCTTCTTTGACCAGTCCGGAATCCAGGCCGCCCTTCATCGCTTTGTCGAACATTTCGTCCGTCGTGCTGGCGATATCACCTTTCACCGGCGTTACGCCCCAGTTCAGAGCCAGGCGGCGCAGCGTTTGATCTTCCGTCGTCACAGCGATGATTGGTGCCTTCGGACGATATTTGGAGACCATCCGTGCTGTATAACCGGTTTCCGTCGAAGTAATGATCGCTTTCGCATTCAACTCCAGCGCCGAGTTGGCAACCGCTTGGCTGATCGCTTCGGTAACGGTTGTTTGTTGGGCATTGCTTTGTTTAACGAAGATTTCACGATATTCCAAAGCGGATTCGGCTTTCTCTGCGATGCGAGACATCGTCAGTACCGATTCCACCGGATATTTCCCGGCAGCCGTTTCGCCGGAGAGCATAATCGCGTCCGTACCGTCAAAAATTGCGTTAGCTACGTCGCTGGCTTCTGCACGCGTAGGTCTTGGGTTGCGTTGCATGGAGTCGAGCATTTGTGTAGCCGTGATAACCGGTTTGCCCACACGGTTACATTTCTCGATCATCCGTTTTTGCACAAGCGGTACATCTTCTGCAGGAATTTCTACGCCGAGGTCACCGCGGGCAACCATCAGGCCGTCAGATACTTCGAGGATTTCATCAAGGTTGTCAACACCTTGTTGGTTTTCGATTTTAGAGATGATTTGAATATGAGTTGCGTTGTGTTGTTCCAGCAGTTGACGAATTTCAAGCACGTCGCTCGCTTTACGAACGAAGGAAGCAGCAATAAAATCGATGCCTTGCTCGATCCCGAACTTAATGTCGTTAGCGTCTTTCTCGGTGATGCCTGGCAAGGAAATGTTTACGCCGGGTACGTTAACGCCTTTTTTGCTCTTGATCGTTCCGCCATTGACGATGCGGCACTTGATTTCCGTTCCTTGAATGTCAACGACTGTCAAACCAATCAAACCGTCGTCGATCAGAATCGTCGAACCGACTTCCACATCTCCAGGAAGATCTTTGTACGTGATGGAGATTCGGTTCTTGTCGCCGAGAATTTCTTCGGTCGTCAAGGTGATGAATTCATCCTGTACCAGCTCGATAGGCTCTTCTTTCAATTTACCGGTACGGATTTCAGGACCTTTGGTGTCCAACAGTATGGCGATCGATTTCCCCAGCTCCGCACTCGCTTGACGAATGTTCTTGATCCGGTTCCCATGCTCTTCGAAATCACCGTGGGAGAAGTTCAAGCGAGCGACGTTCATTCCGGCCATGATCAGCTTCTTGATGTTTTCTAACGATTCACTAGAAGGACCGATAGTACATACGATTTTTGTTTTGCGCATTTGGGTTTCCTCCGTTTAAAATAGTTCTCTCTATATAATCTTTTCCAACAACTAAATTTACTACAGTTTTGTCGATTTGTATAGGAAGTTTATCATATTGTAACGAACTATCCATGATTATGCGCCTAGCGACTTGGCTAAGCAATAGGGTTTTTCGGCGTCTAAACCTCCAGTATTTCCCGAGAACAGCGAAAATAACCTTACCGGAGGTCCCATAGGTTCCCCCGTAAGGTTATCGCTGTGAAACTTTAACTTGGCTTGGCAGTTTGGACCTGCGAAGCTGCTTCCGGTTCGCTTGACGCTTCGGAAGACGTCTCATCCTCAGGGAGGCCCGCGACTTCAGCCACCGTTTCCGGTGCCACAGTTCCTTGCGCCTTCGGCTCTCCTGCCTTGCCTGCTACCTGAAACTCGCCGATTTTGCGGAATTTCCGATAACGGTCCTCCACCAGCTCATCCGAGTTCAGGTCGGACAATTCTTCCAGATGACGCAACAACGCCTCTTTGATCGAGGCAGCTGTCGAATCATAATCCCGGTGTGCGCCGCCGCGCGGTTCGGGAACAATCTCTTCAATAACGCCCATCTCAAGCAGATCTTGAGCGGTGATCTTCATCGCTTCCGCCGCCTGATCGGCCTTGGAGGCATCCTTCCAAAGGATCGAGGCCGCCCCGTTTGGCGAAATGACGGAGTAAATGGCATTTTCCAGCATCAACACGCGGTTGCCTACACCAAGGGCAAGCGCACCTCCGCTTCCGCCTTCTCCGAGTACCACGCAGATGACCGGTACCCGCAGCATCGACATCTCACGCAGATTCCGTGCGATCGCTTCCGATTGTCCGCGCTCCTCCGCCGTAATTCCCGGATAGGCCCCCTTCGTATCGATAAACGTAATGATCGGCCGACGGAACTTGTCCGCCTGCTGCATCAACCGCAGCGCCTTGCGGAAGCCCTCAGGATGCGCGCTGCCGAAGAAGCGGGCGATATTATCCTTCGTATCCTTACCCCGCTGCTGCCCGATCACCGTGACCGGCACGCCGCCCAGCTTCGCGAGACCGCCAACAACAGCCAAATCATCCCCAAACAACCGGTCCCCGTGAAGTTCAATAAAATCTTCAAAGATCAAGCCGATCATATCCAGCGATGTCGGGCGCTGATGATGGCGGGCCAGATGCATCTTTTGGGAGGGAGAAATGTTGCTGTAGATCTCTTCCTCCAGCTGCCGGTAACGCTCTTCCAAGCGCGCGATTTCTTCGGTAAAATCGATTCCCTTCTCTTTGCCAAATTGCTCCAGTTCGGAAATCTTCTCACGCAACTTCACAAGAGGCGTCTCAAAAGGCAATTCACCAGCCATTTATACTCCTCCCTTCACGCCGTGCAATTCTAGCAATTTCGCCAGCGTCGATTTCATATCCTTGCGGTTCACGACAAGATCGACCTGACCATGCTGCAGGTTAAATTCCGCCGTCTGGAAATCGTCCGGAAGCTTCTGGCGAATCGTCTGCTCGATGACAATTCTTCCGGCAAAACCAAATACGGCCCCGGGCTCGGCCACAATAATGTCGCCAAGCATGGCAAAACTAGCCGATACACCACCCGTCGTCGGGTCTGTAATGACTGAGATATATAAACCACCATGTTCGCTTAGTCGGGCCAACGCGGCGCTCGTCTTAGCCATCTGCATCAAACTGAGGATACTCTCTTGCATCCGCGCTCCGCCCGATGTGGAGAAAATGATCATCGGCAGACGTTTTTCGATGGCCTTCTCGATGGCACGCGTAATTTTCTCCCCTACAACCGATCCCATACTCCCGGTGAAGAAGTCAAAGCTCATCACGGCTGCCACAGCAGGATAGCCATGGATGGTCCCCTCGCCGGTCACGACCGCTTCGCGTAGTCCCGATTTCAAAGCCTGCTGCTCCAGCTTGCTGGCATACCCCGGGAACTTCAGCGGATCGACCGAGATCAGGTCAGCATCGTACTCCGTGAAGCTGCCTTCATCAAAGGTATAGCGAATCCGATCCAGAGCGTTCAGCCGCATATGGTGTCCGCAGGAAGGGCACACCATCAAATTCTTCTCCAGTTCTTTGCTGTACTGAATCGCACCGCAACGGCCGCATTTATTCATCAGGCCTTCCGGAATTTCGCGTTTAGGGCGATCTGCCTGCGGCGTGCCCTCTTCATTGCCGGTTCGTCCTGAGGGAATGGTCGCGTACTTCCTCTTCTTCTGAAACAAATCTTTGAACACAACTACACCTCTTCAGCCGTTTATTTATCGTAGCAGTTCCACAAAGTCTATAAAAACCCAGATGACCCTATATGAACCCGCACTACTAGGCCTCATCTGCACTAGGAATCTCGAATCCCTTTGCTAAGGATGCAAAATCGAATTCAACACTTCTTGCACTTCTTCTAGTTCCCCGGAAGGAACTAAAATCTCGTATTGCTGTTTGGATAAATTAACAGGACGTGTTTGGACAAGGAAGCCTTCTTCGGTGAGTTTCGTCTTGATCATATCCGCGACTTTCGCGGTAGGCGCAATATACATAACAGTCCACATGCCCTTTTCAAAGCCCCCTAACCTAATCTTTGAGCCCGTATAATAGAGTAATGATAACATAATTTTCAAAAATCCCGCAACAAAAGGAAACCCGCGCAGAAAGCGGGTCATGGCAACGGATTTTGCCGCAGAGCCCGGCGCTAGGTTCAAAGGGACAGCAGGCTTTCTCTGAAAGATGTTATCAGCGGAACTGGGACTAGGGCATTGGTTGAGAAGGAATCTCGTCCAATGACAAGCGGCTCTAGTTCGTTTCAAGAGGAGCTCGACGGGTAGATCGTGGCCTGTTCATGTTTATGGGCGATCCGCGCAGATGCCGCTGCGGCAAGTCCGGCGACTAAATCGTCAAGAAACACATGAATGCGTTCGCCGCGATTGTTCAGCTTCCCAATGATCTCCGGTTTGACCTTGTCCAAATAGCCGAAGCTCGTCAGGCCAATCATTCCAAACACACTCGTGATGCCCAGCGCCATCGTTTCATCCACCCCATACAGCGGTTCGTCGGCCTCCAGGATCTCCTGCAGCGGTTCGGGAAGCCGCTTCTGTTCAGCCAGTTCGTCGAGTGCAATTCCCGTAAACAGGGTGTATTGAACCTCTCTCTTCTGCAGCACGGCTTTAACGCTTTCCAAGCATTGGTCCAGCGTCAGATCCGCATGATACGCCGTTTGCAGCGAATACACAATTTGAGCGATATCCTCCAGCTTCACTCCACGGCGCAGCAGTTGCGCTTTCGCCAATTCGTATGTCATCGTATCTTCCTCCCTTGATCCCGGCGCAACCGCCGCTGCCGGTAATTGTCGCGATAGGGTTGTCGTCACACTGCGGGGTGGTGTCCATTTAGTGGTCGCCTTCGTAACTCCAGGAACGAAACTCGGCTGGTGCTGCTGTTAAACTGGTACAGACGTTGGCTAGCGCCGATGTAGAGTTGGTGTTGCAGATGTTGGCTGGTGCTGATGATGGTTACCGTCGACCGTAGATAACCCCGCTCGTTGACGATGCCGGAATTCATTTCATGATCGATTCTTGGTCATTCGTGTGTTCCTAAGTGTATGCACCACCCTCCAAAAATGTTCGTTAAAACTTGTCCCGACCTACCCGAAGCATGCCAGCGCTAACGGACCTCAGCGACGCTATTTGCCCATTTCCCGCATATTTCCCGATGTAACGGACACTACGGCCGTTATTTGGCACCCAACTGGTGATTTCAGGCACTATGCGATGAAATAAGGTCGCTCAGGTCCGTTACTTTGCCAACCTTCTTGTAAACGTTGGAATAACGGCACTGGAGTCCGTTGCTATGAACGTTTTTGTCAAGCCCTCAGTTTAAACCTTGCCTGAGCACGTGGCGCGAGAGCAAAAATGCGAGCGACGGTCGGCACGCTGCTATCCGTGGGTTGGTTACCACATGTTATGCCTTCGTCAAGGAGAGCTTTTGCAAGCTAGAAACGCACGTTCAGTCCCTTCCGAAACTTAGTGCAAACGGACAACGCAATTTCTCTCCCAAACCTTCGTTTGCTCCCGGGCCTCGTGCTCAGGCGTGAGCTTGTCAAGCGTCTTCCTTGACAAGCGGGTAGTTACAAATCAACACTTTTGCAATTCCTCATCGAAGATGAGGAACGCCACACGGCGAGTGTGGGGGTGCAGGGGGCAAGGTCCCCTGCGTCCTTCATCATCGAAAAGCTGTTAGGATGCGGCGGGCTGTTCCACGGTTCGGGCAACAGCCCATACAAACCCAATCAGTTCCCTGGCCACCGCACCGACGGCCACATTCTTGTGTTTGTTCTTTCCAAACACAAGATGGCGGTATTTGGAATGCAGTCTTTCTTGGGCCTTCCAGGACAACAGTTGTACGTCGGCCGGCATGCCATCTAGTCGTTTGGCGAGATCGCCCTTCACGGCAGGACGATGACGGTAACTCCAAGCGGACTCCACTAAAGTCCGGCGCAAGCGGCCGTTTCCGGCTTTGGTCATGCTGCCTCGACGAGTACTTAGGCCCGTGGAATACTCACGAGGGACCAGTCCCAAGTACGCCATCAGTTGGGCTGGGGAGCGAAAACGCGCAAAGGTTCCGATTTCAGCCGCAAGGGTGATGGCTGTGAGCAATCCAATCCCGCGTAAGGACTGAAGAACTTGAATTAGCGAAGCCTTGGAGCCGGTCGCCGCTTGCTCTACCAGTGCTTTTTCTAGGCGACCCATGCGCTGCTCGATCTCATTCAAAGCATGAAGCATCTCATCGAAGGCCACCTGCATGGGCTCGTACGGGAATACCAGTTGCCCCAGCCAGACGCGATACTTCTTCGTCCAGCGACGCTTGATTGTGGCCGGTGGCTCTATCTGGTGACGGAGCAAGAACTTCAAGACCCGCTGACGAGCCCGGTGGGCATCTTCCTTGGCAGCTTCACGGGCGCGAACCAATTCCCGTAGAGCCTCATCTTCCCGTTCGGGGACGTAAACGGGAGCGAGCTCTCCTGCACGATACAAACGCGCGAGTTGCTCGGCATCCCGTCGATCTGTTTTCACTTGGTCGCCGGGGCGTTTGGGAATGAGCGATGGAGCAATGACGACACAGTGGGCCCCCATGGAGGTGATCCAGCGATAGGTTTCGTAACCTGTGGGTCCTGCCTCGTAGCAAAACGATAGCGTTTCGGCCGCTCCCAGCTCTTTGATAAGCTTGCGTAACGCTGCCGGTGTGTGGGGAATGGTTCCGTAATAGCGTGGAGCTTCCCCGCTCACATCTGCAATCGCAACCGAAATTTTTTCTTTGGATACATCTAAACCGACGAATTTTGTGGTAGACTGCATAGTATCAGCTCTCCTTTGCTATGTAGCTCTGAAATGGTTTGGGTTAATCACTATCCATTTTAACCTACGAGATGTAGCAATTTGGAGGGCTGTCTTTGTTTTACGTTCATCTTAGCTAG